>DASTLB010000053.1:0-18532 GCA_035715365.1 Kofleriaceae bacterium
AACCTCTCGAAGCGCCCCCCGCCGACCGACGCGAGCAGCCGCAGCTTGACGTCCGGCGATGGCTCGACCGGCGCCACGAGCGCGTCGGTCGAGGCCTGGTAGGCGTCGAGCTCGGCAGCGAGGCCCGGATCGGCGGCGACGGCGCGCTCGACCGCCTGCGCCTCGTCGGGATCGAGGATCCCGAGCGCGTACAGGGGCAGGAGCTCGCGCACGTCGGACGTCATGACTGCTTGCCTCGTCGGGGTTCGTTCGGGGGTGCCGAGCCCATGCCGGCGCGCAGGCGTTCCAGCCCCGCGGCGATCCGTGACTTCACGGTGCCGACCGGGATCGCGACCCGCGCCGCGATCTCGGTGCACGACAGGCCCTCGAAGTACGCGAGCTCGAGCACGCGACGCTGGTCCGCCGAGAGCTCGGCGAGCGCGCTGCGCACGCGGGCGTGATCGGGGCTCGCGGCCTCGGAGTCATCGACGAGCACGTCGAGCCCGGCATCCCCGGCATTGCGGGACACGCGGGCGGACTTCTGGAGATCGAGGGCTCGAGAGCGCATGCGGATAGCCAACCAGGTACGAACGCGACCGCGCTTCGGATCGAAGTCTTTCGCGCTGCGCCACGCCTCCAAGAACACGTCGTGTAACAGATCTTCGGCCTCGAGCCGGCTCCGGACGATCCGCATGGCGAGGCCCAGGAGCACCCCTGCGTGGCGCTCGTACAAGGTCGCCAGCGCGGCACGATCGCCTTGCGCCATCGCAGCGACGAGCGCGGCATCGAGCTCCGCGTCGTCGCTCGGTCGATCTCGCTCGGCCATCGCGGGAGTCACCGTATCACGCCTTTGGTCTCACGCGCTTGCGCTCGCTGGAGGCGCGGGGTAATCAGCCGCGGGTGGTACTGCAGTCCTTCTCGGCATTGCGCGAGGCGATCCGGGAGGAGGCCACCGATCGGACGTGGTCGCAGGGCGTGACGCTCGCTCGCGATGGTCGCGTGACCGGTCGCAGCGCGGCGGGCGAGGAGATCACGTTCGAGGTCCGGGTGCCCGGCCGGCCGACGCCGTTCGAGGTGATCCTGAACCCGACGCACGGCGAGTGGGAGTGCGATTGCCCCGGCCGCGAGGCCGCGTGCAGCCATGCGGTCGCCGCGGTGATCGCGGCCGAGCAGGCGGGCGGCGAGCTGCCGAAGCCGGCTGTCGTGCCGGCGCGGATCCGATATCTGCTGACGCCACAGTCCGGCGGGATCGCGGTCGAGCGCGTGCTCGTCAAGGGCGAGGCGAGCAGCGAGGAGATCACGCCGCTCACGGGCTCGCTGCTGTCGCTCGTCGCGCAGGGCAAGGCGAGCCACATCGCGACGATCGAGGCCGACCTCACCGTCGATCCGCTGCTGACCGCGCGCGCCGGCGCGATCCAGGGCGAGCGGCTCGATCGCGTGCTCGCGGTGCTCGCGGACGCGCGCGACGTGCGGTGGAACGGCCAGCCGATCACGACGAGCGCGGAGCCGGTGCTGCCGCACGCGGTGATCGAGGACATCCCGACCGGCGTGCGCGTCCGGATCGCGGCCGATCCGATCGTCCGCGAGGTCGTCGCGATCGGTGTCGTCCGGACCTCGGACAGCATGCTGCGGCCGATCGGCGTCATCGATCTCGCCGGGCCGCGGATGGAGAAGCTGCCGCAGACGTTCGATGTCCCGCGCAACGCGTTCCCCGAGCTGATCGGCAAGACGATCCCGGCGCTCGCGCAGCGGATCGAGGTCACGATCAAGGCGCACTCGCTGCCGAAGGTCGGCACGCGCGAGGAGCCGCGGATGGCCTTCGACGTCGAGCAGGACGGCGACCGGCTGCTCGTGCTGCCGACGCTTGTCTACGGCGAGCCCCCGCGCGCGCGCGTCGACGGCGGCCGGCTCGTCCACCTCGGCGGCGCGCTGCCGATCCGCGACCACGATGCCGAGCGCAAGCTGACGCACCGGCTGCGCGACGAGCTGAACCTCGTGCCCGGCCGCCGCGTCGAGCTGACCGGCCGCGACGCGTTCGCGATGCAGAACGGGCTCGCGCGCTGGCTGCGCACCGACGCGAAGGCCGCGGGCGCCGCGCGCGCGGTCGAGCTCGAGGCGAAGATCCACCTCGACGGTGCGCGGCTCGACGTCGAGCTGAAAGGCTCCGACGGCCGCACCGCCTCGATCGGGGCGGCGCTCCGCGCGTGGCAGGCCGGCGTCGATCTCGTGCCGCTCGGCGGCGGCGGCTGGGGCCGCGTGCCGATGAGCTGGTTCGACGAGCACGGCGCGCGGCTCGCGGATCTGCTTGCGACGCGCGGCGACGACCACAAGGTCCCGATCTACGCGCTGCCCGATCTCGCGCGGCTGTGCAGCGATCTCGACGAGCCGCCGCCGCCCGAGCTCGAGCGGCTGCGCCCGCTGCTCGACGGCTTCACCGGCATCCCGCACACCGAGCAGCCGGCCGGGTTCGTCGGCGAGCTGCGGCCGTACCAGGCGCGCGGCGTCGACTGGCTCGCGTTCTGCCGCGACGCCGGCCTCGGCTGCGTGCTCGCCGACGACATGGGGCTCGGCAAGACGATCCAGGCGCTCGCCGCACTGCCGCCCGCGAGCGCGAAGACGAAGACGCTGGTCGTGTCGCCGACGAGCGTGCTGTTCAACTGGCTCGTCGAGACGAAGCGGTTCCGCCCCGACCTCAGCGTGTCGACCTACCACGGCACGCGGCGCGCGCTCGATCCGACGAGCGATGTCGTCCTGACCTCGTATCCGATCCTGCGCAACGACACCGATGTGCTCGCACAGGTCGCGTGGGACACCGTGATCCTCGACGAGAGTCAGACGATCAAGAACCCGGACAGCCAGGTCGCGCGCGCCGCGTACCGGCTCAAGGCGAAGTGGCGGCTGACGCTGTCGGGCACGCCGATCGAGAACCGGCTCGACGAGCTGTGGAGCCAGCTCCACTTCACGAACCCCGGTCTGCTCGGCGGCCGCGCCGACTTCCAGGACCGGTGGGCCGAGCCGATCCAGACCGGCGATGCCGCTGCGGCGGCGCGGCTGCGCGAGCGGATCCGGCCGTTCGTGCTGCGCCGGATGAAGACCGAGGTCGCGCGCGAGCTACCGCCGCGCACCGACGCGATCATGTACGTCGAGCTCGACGACGGCGAGCGCGTCACCTACGACGCGATCCGCGCCGCGACCCAGCGCGAGATCGTCGCGCTGCTCGAGGCCGGCGGCGGCGTGATGGCCGCGCTCGAGGCGCTGCTCCGGCTGCGCCAGGCCGCGTGCCACCCTGCCCTGCTGCCGAGCGGGATCCGGACCGGCGAGGCGCCGCAATCGTCGTCGAAGCTCGAGCGGCTGATCGAGGCACTCGAGGACGCGGTCGCCGACGGTCACCGCGCGCTCGTGTTCTCGCAGTGGACGTCGCTGCTCGATCTGATCGAGCCGCACCTCGAGAAGGCGAGCCTGTCGTTCGTCCGGCTCGACGGCTCGACGGTCGACCGTGCCGGCGTCGTCAACGAGTTCCAGCGCGACGACGGCCCGCACATCATGCTGCTGTCGCTCAAGGCCGGCGGCACCGGCCTGAACCTGACCGCGGCCGATCACGTGTTCCTCGTCGATCCGTGGTGGAATCCCGCGGTCGAGGACCAGGCCGCCGATCGCGCGCACCGGATCGGCCAGGACAAGCCGGTGATGGTCTACCGGATGGTCGCGCGCGACACCGTCGAGGAGCGCATCCTCGAGCTGCAGGCGCGCAAGCGCGCGCTCGCCGACGCCGCGCTCGCCGAGGCCGGTGGCGCCGCGAGCATCACGCGCGACGATCTGCTCGCGCTGCTGTCCTGATCAGGTCAGCGGCGACAGCCGCAGGATCTTGCCGAACACGTCGCCGCTCTCGGGATCGATCTCCGGATCGATGAACAGCCGGGTCACCGCGGTCTGGCGCAGCCCGCCGAGCATCTCGTCGGAGATCATCGCGCCGGCATCGACGCCGATCGCGAACAGCGACTCGCCATTGCCCATCGCCTTCGCGAACGACTCGGCGCGCGTACCGTCGGAGAACAGAAACCCGTACGGCCGGCGGCACCACATGTCCGTGCCGTTCGACGTCAGGTACCAGATGCGCGGCGGCAGCAGCTCGACCAGGTTCTGCAGCGTGACGTCCTCGGACATGGCGGCACCCTGCCATAAAGTGGTCCGCGATGCGCGGCGCGGACGAGAATCCGCGCATGCCGCCGAGCGAGCTGCCCGCGGGGGCGCGTCGGGTTCACCAGCAAGGCACGACGTTCTACGTCGTCGGCGACGACCGGCAGCCGCTGCGCGACGCGTACCACAACTTCCTGCACGCGAGCTGGTGGGTGTCGCTCGCGATGATCGCGATCGGGTTCTTCCTCGTGAACGTCGTGTTCGCGGTGATCTACTGGCTCGTCGGCGGCATCGAGAGCACGGACGGATCGTTCTTCGACGCCCTGTCGTTCAGCGTCCAGACGCTCGCGACGATCGGCTACGGCGTCATGCACCCGGTCAGCCGCACCGCGAACGAGGTCATGATCGTCGAGTCGATGTTCGGGATCATCGTGACCGCGCTCGCGACCGGGCTCGTGTTCGCGAAGTTCTCGCGGCCGACGACACGCGTCGCGCTGTCGAAGCACGCGGTGATCACGTCGCACGAGGGCCAGCGCACGCTGATCTTCCGGATCGGCAACCGGCGCAGCAACGTGATCGTCGAGGCGCAGCTCCACGTCGTCGCGTACGTCACGACGGTGACCGCCGAGGGCGAGACGTTCTATCGCGCGCATGACCTCCAGCTCGTGCGCGATCGCCAGGTCGGGATGACGCGCGGCTGGACCGTGATGCACATCATCGACGAGTCGAGCCCGCTGCACGGCATGGATCAGGCCGGGGTCGAGCGCGCCGAGCTCGAGCTCTACGTCGCGCTCACCGGGATCGACGACACCACGGCGCAGACCGTGCACACGATCCATCGCTACGACACCCCGGACATCCGCATCGGCTATCGCTTCGTCGACACGATGACCCCGCTGCCCGACGGCACGTTCGTCATCGACCTGCGCAAGTTCGACGACATCGTGCCGGATACGACCCCGCGTGTTAGCGTCCCGCCATGATTCGCCTAGGTTTGGTGTGTGCGCTGCTCGTCGCCTGCGGGCCTGGCGTCAAGGGCGGCCCGACGATGAGCAACAAGATCGGCAGCAGCACGATGCAGCCGGTGACGTCGTCGGTCGTGTCCGCGGACATCCTGTCGCGCGAGCCGGTCGCGAACACCGCGCAGGTCAAGCACATCCTGATCTCGTGGAAGGATCTCGAGGACGAGTTCCAGGGCCATCAGGACGCGCGCGCCCAGAAGCGGACGAAGGCCGACGCCGAGGCCGAGGTCAAGCAGCTGATGGATCGCCTCAAGGCCGGCGAGGACTTCGACAAGCTGATGAAGGCGCACTCCGAGGATCTCGGCAGCGCCGCGAGTGGCCGGGCGTTCACCGTGACGCCGGACGCGCAGCTCGTGATCGAGTTTCGCCAGCTGTCGCTGCGGCTCAACGTCAACGAGATCGGCGTCGTGCAGTCACAGTTCGGCTTTCACATCATCAAGCGGCTCGAGTGACGCGGATCAGTGCGGGCGGCCGCGCTCGCACGCGAGCCACTCGGCGAGCTTGCGGCGTTCGTCGTCGGACGGCTTCGCGCAGTTCGTGTCGAGCGGACCGCCGATCGAGCTCGGGCAGCGGGTCGGCGGCATGAGCGTGTTCT
This sequence comes from Kofleriaceae bacterium, assembly GCA_035715365.1. Taxonomy (GTDB): domain Bacteria; phylum Myxococcota_A; class Polyangia; order Haliangiales; family Haliangiaceae; genus JABFXX01. The sequence continues at coordinate 5,734 of DASTLB010000053.1, forward strand.
GCGCATCCGGCCCGAACCCCGCCTGCTCGTCGATGTGATCCTCGACGTCGAGGATGCCGAGCAGCGTGTCGAAGTCGTGGAACGCGGGCGCGCCATTGCGCTCCGCACCGGTCAGCGCGCTGTCGTGGCACATCGTGCAGTAGCTCGACATGAACTGCATGCCGAAGTTGTCGTACGTCAGCGTTCCCGGATCCGGGTTCGGACACTGGGCGCCTGTCGGCGCGCCTTCGCCGCCGTCATCGCCGCAGCCGGCGAGCGCGATTCCGAGCATGAACAACCACGAGCGCATGAAGACTCCTGCGTTAGGCCGCGATTCTCGTATACGAGCCGCCCCGTGTGTTGGCTGAAACAAAACAACACACGGTGACTATCTGCGCACGAGCCGCTGACCGGCACGCGCGATCGATCGTCGCACCTGGCGCAAGTGGATGTGATCGATCGTGACGACGATGCTGCTGACGACGCCGCCGAGGATGTGCGTCGCGAACGAGATGTGTGGCACGCGCAACACCGCGTAGACCGCGGCGAGCCACACGATGAAGTCGCGGCGCACGATGTTCGGCACGAACCGCGCGATCGCGTCGAGCCACGGCGGCAGGGGACGCTCGCGCGGCTTCGGCGCGCGCGGCACGAGCGCGACGCTGCCCTCGGAGGCGCCGGGCACGACGTCGAACCGGCTCGCGTAGTCCTGGCTGTTCGCCGAGCCGACGCCGACGATGATGTTGAAGTAGATGCAGTACAGCGACCAGCCGTAGGTGACGACGCCGAGCCAGATCGCGGCGATCCACGGATCGAAGCCGAGGTCGCCGAAGTAGCTCCGGCCGTACACGAGGTGGCAGTGCCAGCCGAGCGCGATCATGTAGCCGACCGACGACAGCTCGTCGACGATCGTGTCGAGCCACGCCCCGAACGTCGATGCCTGCAGCTTGACGCGCGCGATCTCGCCGTCGCAGCAATCGAGGTACGACGCCGCGAGGATCACGAGCGCGCCGCCGATCATCATCGCGGTGCTCGCGAACGTCGTCATCCAGCAGCCGAGCGCGACCATCACCGCGACGACGAGCGAGACCTGCGTCGCGGTGACCGGCGTGTGGACGAGCACGCGCGTCAGCCGCGACGACAGCGGCCGGAACAGGTAGCGCGTGATCACGTTGTCCTGCGGCTTGACGAGCAGGCTGAACAGCAGCCGGTGCGCGCCGGCGCGATCGGCGTCGGTCGCGATCGCGTGGCGCGCGACGCTGCCGTGGGGAACGCGCGCGGTCGCGTCGCGCGCGATCTGATCGTCGGACTCGCCCGCACGGAGCCGCGCCAGCACGCTGGCGCCGTCGAGCGCGAGCAGCGCGCCCGCGTAGCTGCCGTCGGGGCCGACCGCGATCGCGAGCTCCTCGCCGGCGCTGGCGACGAGCGGTGCGACGAGCGGCGTGTGGACGAGCTGGTCAGCGCGGATCACGAGCAGCGGGCGATCGCCGTCGAGCTCGGACAGCACCGCGCGATCGCCCTCGACGACGACGACCCGCGAGGCCCCGGCGCGGCGTGCGACCCGGACGCCGCGGTCGCGCGCGGTGAGGCCGGCGATCCGGACGGCCGCGAGCGGACTCTCGGCGAGCACGACCGCATCCAGATCCACGGTCGAACCTTCTACACGACTGCGAGCCGTCCGGGCGATCTGCCCGTCAGCTTCGCGCCCCGAATGGCGGAGCGGTGACAGGATTTGGTCGGATCCGAGGCGCTCCCGTGGCCGGGGTGGTGAAAGTTGCACACATCGTGCTTACAAGTACTTGGAACCGCGCAAGCACCCGCTTTGCATACAGGCCCCGCCGTGAAGGCCGTTATCCTTGCCGCGGGTTGTGCGACGCGGCTGCGTCCGTATTCCGATGACACCCCGAAGACGCTGCTGCCCGTCGGCGGGATCCCGATCCTGCGGCGGACGATGCTGAGCCTGCTCCGGGTCGGCTTCGATCAGTTCGTGATCGGGACCGGGTACCTCGAGCACATGGTTCGCGATGCGGTCGCGAGCTGGTTCCCGAAGAACCTCGACGTCACGTTCGTGACGAACCCGGACTTCCGCACCACGAACAACGCGTACTCGCTGCTGCTGACGCGCGAGCACGTCGAGAACGACGGCTTCATCCTGCTCGACGGCGATGTCGTGTTCGACGTCGGCGTCATCGAGGAGCTCGTGATCCGCGGCCCCGATTGCCTCGCGGTTCGTTCGGTCGGCGAGATTGGTCTGGAAGAAGTGAAGGTCACTGCGGACAACGAGGACCGCGTGCTCGCGATCGGCAAGCACGTCCCCGTGCGCTCCGCGATGGGCGAGTCGGTCGGCATCGAGCTGTTCTCGTCGGCGTCGTCGAAGAAGCTGTTCGAGGCGCTGCACCAGCGGGTCACCGTCCAGGGCCTCGTCAACGAGTACTACGAGGCGTCGTTCCAGCAGATCCTCGACGAGGGCACCACGCTCTACGGCGTCGACATCGGATCGATGTACGCGAGCGAGATCGACACGATCGAGGACCTGATGGCCGCGAACGAGCGGCTCGCGAACCGGCCGGCGTTCGACATCCGCGCCGACGCGCTGCGGCTCGCCGTCTGAGCTTGTAACAAACCGACGCGTGCTGGGGTCGGTTGACCTCGCGCGCAGGCGTCGCCCGTGCCAGGTCGCGCCAGACCGTGACCTGTGCCGCGACCGTGTCGTCGACGACACGACCACACGAGGTTCCCGTTGTCATGACCTTTCCGGCTTGGCTACGATGCGCCGTATGAGGCGGTTGCTGCTGCTCGCTCTGGTTGTTTCGGGGTGCGCGTCCGCGGGCGGTGGCGGCAACAACCCACAGCAGGACGGCAATCCCGGGACGGACGGCAGTGATCCCGGCGACGGGGGTCCGGACATCGATGCGCCCCCGCTGATCGACGCCGCGGTCAGCGTCACGCTGACGCAGACGACGTCGAGCACGAACACCGCGTCGAACTCGGTGACGTGCCCCAACGGCGAGAACAGCTGGTATCGCGTGTTCTCGCTCGCCGATCACGGCATCACCGGGCCGTTCTTCATCAACCAGGTGACGTTCGGCGCGCAGGAGGCCGGTGGCTCGCCGGTGCTGCAGATCAAGGTCGGCACGTATACCGGCGCGCTCGGCGGCACGACGATCGATCTCTCGAAGGTCACGAACCTCAACTCGGCGACGATGACGATCCCGAACACGAACGATCCGGGCAACAACGTCGTCGTGCCGATCACGGCGACCGCGCCGGCCGGCAGCAACGTGATCGTCGAGATCTTCAATCCGAGCAACACGTCGACGAAGTTCTTCTTCATCGGCGCGAGCAACGCGGGCGAGACGAAGCCCGGCTACGTGCGCGGCCCGAGCTGCAACGATTCCGGCGGCACGCCGATCACGACGCCGCGCTCGACCGCATCGATCGGGTTTCCGGCGTCGAACCTCAACATCAACCTGACCGGGACGCACTGATCCCGACGCGCGCGTAGGCCGCTCGGCGATCGTCGGTGATCGCGGCGAGCACGGCCTCGATCTCCGCCGCCTGGCGCGCCACCGTCGCGTGGTTGACCGCGGCGATCGAGTCCGCGACGTCGCCACGCCCGGGCGCTGCCGTGCCGCCGAGCATCGCGGCCTGGTGCGCGCGATCCGCCGCCGGCGGCACGCCGCGCACGCCGTCGAGGATCGCGATCGGCACGAGCTGCAGCAGCGGATCCGGCGATCGCCGCAGGAACGGTACGAGCCGCGCCGGCGATGCGAGGTCGAGTGGCGCACCGGGATGAAACTCGGCGATGCCGGCCTCGGGGATCGCGGTTGCGACCCGGTCGCGCAGCGCGCGCAGCTCCGCCGGTGCGATCGCGAGCTCGGGCGCGACCACCATCGCGACGCGCGTGCCGGCGCGGGCAAGCGCACCGCGACACGCCGCGAGCCAGTCCTCGAACGCCGGCACGCCGCCGAGCACGCGGACCTCGAGCTGCCCTGCGAGTCTTGCCGAGCGAGCCCACGGACACAGGTCGTAGCGCTCGACGACCTCGACGAGATAGCGCTCGAGGATGCGCCGGACTTCCGCGGACTTGGTCGCCTCGAGCATCTCGCAACCATCGTAGCGCTCGCGTGTCATCTTGAGGGAGACGTGAAGACCGCTGGCTTGCTGCTCGTCGTTCTCGCCGTCGGCCTTGCCGCCGCGCCGGCCCACGCGGGCGGGTTCGCCGACGCGCTGAAGCGACACTCCGAGCAAGACGTCAGCGCGCTGCGCGATCGCAAGGACGACGTGGCGGCGCGCTGCACGCTCGGCGCGGTGTACGCGCGGCGCAGCGATCTGTCGCGCGCGGCGCTCTACCTCGCGGGCTGCGACGACGCCGAGCTCCCCGACGACATCGGCAAGGACATCCGCCAGATCTACCGCGACGTTCGCAAGCAGCTCGAGGACTACGCGGTGATCGAGGTCGACAGCAAGCATCCGGGGTTCGTCGGCGAGATCGACGCGCTGCCCGGCGAGCGGTTCGCGATCCCGACGACGCTGTACCTGAAACCCGGCCACTACACGCTGCGCGCGACCGCGAACGGCACGACCGTCGCGACGCCGGTCAACGCGGTCAAGCGATCGCGCGGCATCGCGATGATCGAGGCCGATCCGAACAAGGCACCGCCGCCACCGCGCACGCGCAACGCCGACTTCACCGACGATCCGTCGGTCGCCGCGCCGCAGTCCGGCTCGCCCGCGGCGGTGAAGCACAAGAACATGATGCGCGACAAGTACCTCAAGGGCATGCAGGCGAGCGGCGAGCAGACCGCCGCGCCGAACCCGGACGCGATCGAAGATCCGATGGCGGTGCGGTCGTCGGCGCCGTACCGCACGCGCGACCTGTGGCTCGGCCTGCGGCTCGGCGGCGGGATGTTCGACGATGGCGCCACGGCGGCGCGCGCCGGCGTCTCGATCGCGGCCGCCGCGCGCTACACGTTCGTCGACAGCCCGCTGTTCGGGGCCGCGCGGCTCGACTACTCGCGGCGCGGCGGCGATGCGCTCGCGATCGACGCGATCGGCGCGAGCGCGGGCGTCGGCTACTCGGTGACGAGCGCGATCGCCGTGATCGGCCAGCTGCGCGGCGAGCTCCGGCTCGCGAGCTCGCGCATGGAGCTGCCGGTGTCGCGCGCCGGCCTCGCGGCCGCGATCGGCGCCGAGCTCGCGCTGCCGTCGACGCCGTTCACCGCGGGGCTGCGGTTCGAGCAAGGCCTGACGACCGTCGTGCCCGACACCCGCGATCGCGCGGTGCTCCTCGAGGTCGGCGTCGACTGGCGTTAGCGCCAGACGACATCGGTCGCCGTCACGCGCGCCCAATCGAAGTCGGCCACGAGCTCGCGCGGCGTGCACGGCGCCGCGGTGTCGCGTAGACCGGCGAGTTGCGCGAGCTTGCCGCACAGCGCGGCGCCATCGGGATAATCGACCCGCAGCTTCGAGAACGGCATCGAGCCGTGCAGCTTCGCGAGCTTGTCGCCTTCGGCGCGCTCCAGGATCAGGAAGTGGTGGCGGTAGTGCGGCGTCGGCAGGCCGAGCAGGCGCTGCAGCAAGACCTGGGTCGCCGTCGACGGCGCGATGTCGCGGCCGCGCACGATGTCGGTGATCGCGGCGTCCGCGTCGTCGACGACGACCGCGAGCTGGTACGCGATCACGCCATCGCGCCGGCGGACCACTGGATCGCCCATCTCGTAGGCCGGCGTCTGCGAGAGCTCGAGGCCGCCATCGTCGACGAGCACGACGCGCTCGTCCGGCAGCCGGCAGCGGATCGCGCCGGCGGCGGTGCGCCACTCGGCCACGACCTGCGCGCGGCACGTGTTGTCGTACGCCCAGCCGCCGTCGGGCGCGCGCCGACGATTGTCCGGAGGTGCCGGCCCGCCGGCCGCTGTCGCCGCCGGTCGGCCGCCACTGCGCCGCGCGCGGCTGCACGTGCACGCGTAGAGCCGCCCGGCATCGGCGAGCCGATCGAGCGCGGCCTCGTGCGCGGCACGGCGGTCGCTCTGGGTGACGACCGCGTCCCAGTCGAGCCCGAGGAACGCGCAGGCCTCGACGAGCTGCTTCGACCACGCCGGCTTGACCCGCGTGATGTCGAGATCTTCGAGCCGCAGCAGCACGCGCCCGTCGCGGGACCGCATGTCGAGCCAGACGAGCAACGCCGACAGCAGCGTGCCCGGATGGGCCTCGCCGGTCGTCGACGGTGCGAACCGGCCGGTCCGAGCGACTACCACTCACTACGCGTAACACGGCTTTGTCGAGCCCGCTCGGCGCGGTACGTTCCGCGGACCATGCGCTTCACCGAGGAACACCAGCAGCTGCGCCGCACCGTGCGCGATTTTGTCGAGAAGGAGCTCAATCCGCACGTCGATGCGTGGGAGCGAGACGGCGCGTTCCCGGCGCACGAGGTGTTCAAGAAGGCGGGCCGGCTCGGGCTGCTCGGCGTCAACAAGCCCGAGGCGTATGGCGGCATGGGCCTCGATTACAGCTACCAGATGTGCGTCACCGAGGAGCTCGGCAACTGCCGGTGCGGAGCGATCCCGATGGCGCTCGGCGTCCAGACCGACATGGCGACGCCCGCGCTCGCGCGGTGGGGCAGCGACGAGCTGAAGAAGGAGTTCCTTGCGCCCGCGATCGCCGGAGAGGTCGTCACGTCGATCGCGGTCAGCGAGGCGTCCGGCGGCTCGGACGTCGCGGCGATCAAGACGACCGCGCGCAAGGACGGCAGCGACTACGTGATCAACGGCTCGAAGATGTGGATCACGAACGCGGCGCAGGCCGACTGGCTGTGCCTGCTCGTCAACACGAGCGAGGGCGCGGTGCACGCGAACAAGACCCTCGTGATCGTGCCGACGAAGACCAAGGGCGTCGAGATCGGGCCGAAGATCGACAAGCTCGGCATGCGCGCATCGGACACGTGCCCGGTGTTCTTCGAGAACGTCCGCGTGCCGCAGCGTCATCGCATCGGTGAAGAAGGCATGGGCTTCATGATGCAGATGGTGCAGTTCCAGGAGGAGCGGCTGTGCGGCGCGGTCGGCTCGATCCGCGGCATGGACAAGCTGATCGACGCGACGATCGAGTACTGCAAGGAGCGCCACACGTTCGGTCAGCCGCTGATCGCGAACCAGGTCGTCCACTTCCGGCTCGCCGAGCTGAAGACCGAGGTCGAGGCGCTGCGCTCGCTCGTGTATCGCGCCGTCGAGGAGTACGTCGCTGGCTCGGACGTGACGCTGCTCGCATCGATGGCGAAGCTCAAGGCCGGCCGGCTCGCGCGCGAGGTCTCCGACGCCTGCCTGCAGTACTGGGGTGGCATGGGGTTCACGTGGGACAACCCGGCCTCGCAGTCGTACCGTGACTCGCGCCTGCTCTCGATCGGCGGCGGGGCCGACGAGATCATGCTCGGCATCATCAGCAAGCTGATGGGCATCCTGCCGCGCAAGCAGAAGAAATAGCGCCGCGTTACAATAGGTCGTTGCGCGCGGCTGTCGTCTTCGTGATCGCGCTCGGGGTCGGCGTCGCGCACGCCGATCCCGTCGGCACGACGCTCGACGTCGTGATCCCGGCGAAGAAGGTCGTCGGGTTTCGCGTCGAGGGGCCGTCGAAGCTGCGGACGCGCGCGCTCGCGTACCTCGCGCACGTCCGCGAGGGCGACTACGTGCGCGACAGCGATCTGCCGGTGATCGAGCAGAGCCTGATCTCGAGCGAGCTGTTCGAGAAGGTCTCGGTGCGGTTCGAGGACACGACCGACGGCGTGATCGTCGTCGCGACACTCGACGACAAGCACTCGTGGGTCGTCGCGCCGACGGTGTACGTGCTGTCCGGCAAGCGGTCGATCGGCGTCGGCTACGCGGAGAACAACTTCCTCGGGCTCAACCAGAAGCTGCTGCTCTACGGTCAGCTCGGCGAGCGCGACTCGCTGTTCTTCGGGACATTCCTCGATCAGAACGTGCGCGGCTCGAAGCTGACGACGCGGTTCGACGTCTACCTGTATCGCCGGTTCGTCGACGAGTACGCGAACCCGGCCGACGATCCGACCTCGACCGAGATCGTGCGGACGACCGAGTCGAACTACCTCGGCGGCGGCCTGCTCGTCGGCTGGAACTTCGCGTGGTGGGCGATCGCCGACTTCCGGCTGCGCGGCGCGTACGTCTACTTCCGCGATCCACAGGCGCCCGACGGAACGCCGCTGCCCGCGCCGTCGATCGATGGCTGGGACATCACCGCGCAGGCGCGGCTGACGCTCGACGCGCGCCAGCACTACTTCGGTGTCACGTGGGGCCCGTACCTGCAGCTGCTGCTCGAGCAGAGCATCCCGGGCATCGACGAGTACGACTACTCCGACGTGCTCGTGCGCGCGTACTACAGCTGGCGGTTCTGGGGCGAGCACCAGCTCGAGCTGCGCACGCACCTCAATGCCGGCCGCCACCTGCCGATGCAGGAGGAGCTGACGCTCGGCGGCGTGATCGATCTGCGCGGCTACGCGGTCGATCAGTTCCGCGGCGACCTGCGGACGATGTTTCGCACCGAGTACTCGTTGCCGATCGGCAAGTGGAAGTTCTTCGCGTTTCGCGCGATCGGGTTCTGGGACAGCGGCTACATCGGCTACCAGTTCCGCGAGCCCGACGGTACGCGCCACTACCTGCCGACGCAGGTCGACGACGCGCACTGGTGGCGCAACGACGTCGGCGCCGGGCTGCGGATCTACGTCAAGGCGATCGTGCTGCCGCTGCTCGGGCTCGACTTCGCGTACGGCATCGAGGGACGCGCGCCCGAGATCTACTTTCAGGTCGGGCTCACGGACTTCTAGCGATCTCGAACGCGATGTCGATCGTGCGCTTCGGCAGATCGATCTTCGTGATCGGCGAGACCGAGACGTCCTTGCCGCCATCGGCCTCGACCGCGCGCGACAGCTTGTCGACGATGTCGGCGATCTCGCTGCGCTTGAACACGGCGCCGGTCTTCACCGTGATCAGCTTGCGGTAGCGCGCGGCATCGTCCGGCTTCGGGCCCTTGATCGACAGCGCGCCGAGCCGGAACTGCGGGCCCTCCTCGATCGTGACGACGAGCCGCTGCGGTCCAGCGGCCGCGGGCGAGGTCACGACCTTGACGTTGATGTAGCCGCGCTCGTAGTAGAGCTGCTGGATCCGCAGCGCGACCTGCTCGACGACGTCGTCGCGATACGGGTCGCCGGGCTTGATCAGCGGATCGACGATCGCGCCCAGATCCTTCGCCGCCACCGCGCGGTTTCCGACGAGCTCGATCGCGGCGATCGTGCTCGCCTGGCCGGGCGTCACCTCGACGACGACGTCGACGACGCCGGGCGAGACCGGGACCGCGGTCCAGCGCGCGGACGCATCGAGGAAGCCGCGCGCGTAGAACCGATCCGCGAGCGCGTGCGTGATCGTATCGAGCGCGGTCGGATCGAGCGCGCCGCCGATCGCGACGGTGGGGCCCGCGCCGGTCAGCGCGATCGCGGTGCCGCTCGCCTCGCGCGCGGTCAGCGTCCTGATTATCGGCTGCGGCATGACATCGACGACGAGCTTCACCGCCTTGCCGGTCTGCACGGCGCGCGCGCTGACCTCGGACACGCCGCGGATCGCCATCGCCGCGGCGAGCTTCGTGCGCAGCCGGGCGCGATCGAGCGGCTGGCCGACCTCGCCGGCAAACACCGGCTCGACGGTCTTGCCGAGCCGCGCGTCCTTGCTCGCGACCTCGAGCTTCGCGATCGCGCCGCGCAGGTTCTTCCACGCCGCTGTCGAGCCGGTCGCGGCGTAGCGCTCGATCCGCGCGTGCTTGCGCTGCGCGACGAGCCAGTCCGCGGTGCGGCGATCGATCTCCTTCTGGCGCAGCTCGCGGCGTACGGTCTCCTTCGCGTCGGGCTTCAGCTTGCGGCGCGCGACCTCGGCATCGACCTCGCGATCGGTGATCTGCACCTTCGCCTGGATGTCGACCGACTGCGTGCGCAGCCGGATCAGCTGGTGCTCGACCTCGACTCGATAGCGCGCGCGCGTGTAGCCCTGCGCCGCGAGCGCGGCATCGAACGCGGCCGGATCGAGCCCGTTCTGCTGCTCGATCTCGTGGATCGCGGCGTCGACCTCGGCGGCGTCGACGCGGATCTGCAGCTCGCGCGCGCGTCGCAGGTACAGGGTCTCGTCGATCAGGCCATCGAGCACCTGCGAGACCGGCACGTTCGGAACCGCGTGATCGTCGACGTCGCTCTGCCAGATCACCGAATCCTCGACGATCGCCGAGACGCGATCGACCGGGACCCTCGCCTCGGGAGCCGCGCTCGCGACGCGGCCCGCGAGCAGCACCACCACCAGGGTTGCCCGTCGCACCCGAGCTATTCTGGCACGACGTTGTTCATCGGCACCCAGATCGTCTCGCCGGAGCTGCCGACCTCGAGCTCGTAGTAGCCCTGCAGCAGCTGGCGAACGGTCGCCGATTGCATCAGTCCGTTCGGTCCCGGCACGAGCACGCGGCCGCCGGGCGCGACCTTCGACGGGATCTCGCCCGCGACGGTGCCCGCGCCGATGTGCGACACGCCGATGCCCATGATCGCGCCGCGCGACTCGTGGCTCGGCTCGGAACCGGCGCGCGGCGACGTGCCCGGCGAGCTCGCGAGCGGGCTCCGCACGGCGCCCGGCACCGGCGTGCGAATGCCAGGCTGCGTGATGTCGTCCGCAGCACGTGGCACGTCGACGACCGCGCCCGGCGGCGAGGTTCCAAGTGCCGACGTCGGCGGTGGCGGCGGCACCGGCTGCTTCGGACGCACGAGGATCTCGCCGGACGACGCCGCGAGCTTGTCGCTGCGATCGCTCGCGGGCGGCACGCTCGCGTGACGCTGCGTCGCCTTGTGCTTGCGCGCCTCGCCGTCCGGCTTCGCCGCGGCGTCCGGCTTCGCGGTGTCCGGCGCGTGTCCGGGTTGCGACACCGGACGTGCGCTGTCCGGCTCGCGGACGGCCGGCAGCTCGCCGGACTTCGCGCGCGCCTTCGGATCGATCTCGCCGGACAGGATCTCGCCGGACGCGGCCGCCGTCATCGGAGCGGACGGCTTGTGCTCCGGCGGCGGCCGACCGCGCGCCGTCTCGGTGAGCGAGATGTCCGGCTGCGAGATCCGGCGGTGGCCGTTCTCCGGCGTGACGCGCGGGACCGAGCCGGAGTAGTCGACCTGCGTCGGCAGCGGCAGATACGCCGCGTTGCCGTCGTCGGCGACGATCGTCACGTGGCCCATGCGGATCAGCTCGACGCCGAACACCGCGCCGGCCGTCGGGTTGTACGCGACGAGCTCCTCGACGATGTTCGGCAGCATCTGCGGATCGGTGACCGCGAGCGGCGACGCGCTCATCACCACGCGACGCGTGAGCAGCCGCGCGAGCATGCGCTCGATGCTGCGCGACACGCTGCGCAGGATGCCGTCGTTGACGGTGTCGAACGGCAGGCCGACGAACTGCGCGATCATCAGGCCGGGATCCGCGCACCGCACCTGCAGCGATCCCGCCGCGCGCAACCGGACATGCTGTCCGGTCGTCGGGATGACGAACATCGTCATCATGTCGAACGAGACCTCGACCGGCGCGGTCAGCACGAAGAACGCCGCGACCGGACGCATCGGATCCGGTGTCCGGTAGCGATGGCGTCCGGGCCCAAGCCGATCACCGACCATCCAGGCCGGACACATCACGACCTGCTCGTCATCGCCACACGACACCTCGCACTCCGGGCCGATCGGAAACGGCCAGGCGTACACGAGATGGTCGGACGCGACAGCGTCGCGTGCGATGACCGTCATCTCGCCGATACTACAGGATCAGCGATGCGGTCGGGGCGCGTCGCAGCGAGGAAGGTTGGTCCTTTGGCTGCGTAGAACGTTAGCTTTCTTCGGCCTCGAGGTCGGATTCGTCGTCGTGGTGCGCGACGGGATGGATTCGTACGCGCCGAACTCGACGTGGCGACGCTTCGATCACTTCGAGGACCGTGCCATTATCGGTGGTCAGCCGCTCGCCGGCCTGCGGGATCGCCTGCGCCAGCGACATGCACAGCCCGGCGATGGTGGTGCGGTCCTTCCCGACCGGCAGGTCCAGGTGGAGGTCTCGGTTCACCTTGCGCACCGACGCCCAGCCCTGCACCAGGATCGTACCTGCGGGCTCCCGGGTGAAGAACTGCTCCGGAACATCATCCTCGCTCATGATGTCGCCGACGAGCTCCTCGATCAGGTCCTCGGTCGTGACCAGGCCGGACAGCCCGCCGTGATCGTCGACGACCACCGCCATCTGGGTGCGCCGGCGCTGCATCTCGCGCAGCAGGTCGAGCGCGCGCGTCGACTCCGGCACCTTGTGCGGCGGCCGCAGGATGTCGTGCAGCACGACGAGCCCCTTCTCCCAGGCGAGCGCGAGCACGTCGCGGGCGACGACGTAGCCGACGATGTTGTCGATGCTCGACTGGTAGACCGGCATGCGGCTGTGACCCTCCTCGAGGATCATCCGCTGCACCTCGTCCGGCGGGGCGTCGAGCCGGATCGCGACGACGCGCGTCCGCGGCACCATGACCTCGGCGACCGTGACCTCGCCAAAGCCGAGCGCGCGCGAGGCGATCTCGCTGGCGCGCGGATCGACCGAGCCGGTCTTCGCCGCCTCCTCGACGAGCTGCTGCAGCTCGTCCTTCGACAGGCGTGCCTCGGTGAACGTGGTCTTGTCGCCGAACAGGCGCAGCACCAGGTTCGAGCAGGTCGTCACCAGCCACACCAGCGGCCGCATCAGGTGCGCGAGGCCGAGCAGCGGCCGGCCGATCACGAACG
>DASTLB010000054.1:0-52147 GCA_035715365.1 Kofleriaceae bacterium
CGGCGAACCACTACACTGTTCGAGCCCATGCCGGTGTTCCGGCTCGATGATCGCCTCGTGTTTCCGCCGGTCCACCTCGCCGAGGATGGATTGCTGGCGCTCGGCGGCGATCTGCGACCCGAGCGCCTGCTGCTCGGCTACACGAAGGGCATCTTTCCCTGGTACGCCGAGAACCTGCCGATCCTGTGGCACTCGCCGGATCCGCGGATGGTGATGACGACCGCGGATCTCGTCGTCCAGAAGAGCCTGCGCAAGGCAATCCGGCGCAAGCCGTACGCGCTGAAGATGGACACCGCGTTCAGCCAGGTGCTCGAGGGCTGCGCGAGCGTGCCGCGCCCGGGCCAGACCGGGACGTGGCTGATCCCCGAGATGGTCGACGCCTATCACCGGCTGCACGATCTCGGGTTCGCGCACTCGATCGAGGCGTGGCGCGGTGACGAGCTCGTCGGCGGCCTGTACGGCGTGTCACTCGGCGCGGCGTTCTTCGGCGAGTCGATGTTCGCGCGCGCGCCGGACGCGTCGAAGATCGCGTTCGTCGCGTGCGTCCGCCAGCTCGATGCCTGGGGCATCCGGCTGATCGACTGCCAGGTCCACACCGAGCACCTCGAGCGCTTCGGCGCGTACGAGATCCCGCGCGCGGACTACCTCGAGATGCTCGAGGCCGCGCTCGACGAGCAGACCCGGCGCGGGCGCTGGCAGTTCGAGCTCGATCTCGACGCGTTCGCGGCGACCGGTGGCGGCACCACGCGCACCGACGAGGCCGGCAACCCTACCGGGCCTGACTGACCGCGTTGTCCTTGCCCGGATTGCTGATCTTCGGCGAGGCCTTCGTCAGCCCCTTCTTCCACGTCACGGTGTTCTTGTTGCCGGCGAGATAGATCTCGTCGGTCGCGTCGGCGGTCACGGTGTTGTTGTTGCCGGCGACGTAGAACAGCGTCGCGGCGCCGCGCACCTGCTCGTGGTTGCCGGTCACCATCACCTTCGTGCACGTGCCGGTCAGCGTCACCTTGAGGTGATTGCCGATCAGATTGACTTCCTTGTCCTTCGCACAGTCGATCGTGAGCGTCTTCGAGTTCTCGATCACCGTCGCATCGGCATGCGCCGTGGCGGCGATCGCGGCGAGCGCCAGCAGGCTGCAGGACATCGTGCGCATGACTGACACCGTAGCACTTCGACGGGACCGCCCCGAAAATGTTCACGTCGCCGCGAGCGACGCGATGACGCCACTCGTCACGACCGGCGCGATCGCTTCGGCGAGCGCGAGTGCGAGCCGCGCGGCGCCGTGCGCACCGACGCGCTGCCAGATCGCGGCGTGGACCTCGACCTCGTCGCCGTGACGGCGCGCCGCGCGGCCGCCGAGATCTGCCCACCGGATCGTGCGCGCCTCGAGCCAGCCGCGCGCGGCATCGCCGAGCGGCACCGGGACGATCTCGGCGACGAGCTCGGCGATCGCGCTGACGAGCGGCGGCGGAAAGACTTTCCCGACGACATCGCTCGTGCACGTCCGGATCGCGTGCGGCCCCTCGACGAGCCGGCCGTCCCCGTCGACGGTCGCGACGTGCGACCACAGCGTGTCGCCAAACCACAGCTCGGCGCGCGCCGCATCGCCATCGCGCACGAGCCGTGCGGGCGAGCCGTCGGGCTCGTACGCGATGCCGTCGAGCACGACGCGCTCGATGCCGTCGCGGCGCTCGACGTGACCGCCCGCGATCGCGATCCGCTCGTGCGGCGCGGGGCGAAACGCGACCGGGATCGGATCGCGCGCGAGCGTCGCCATCCGCGTGACGAGATCGCGCGTCAGCTCGGCCTCGGTCGCGTCGGTGCGGAACGACCGCGCGAGGGCCTTCCACAGCGCGGGCGTCGGATACGGGCCGGCATAGTGGAGCGCCGCGACTCCCGCGCGCTCGGCGCGCATCGCGATCACGTTCAGGATCGCGGCGCCGCTGCCCGCTGGCAGCCGCCCGGGCGCGGCGATCACCGGGATCTCGGTCGGCCGTGCCCACGCGACACGCGACATCCGCGTGACCGCGGCGCCGGACGCGGTGATCTCGTGCGCCGGACCGAGCAGCGCGTCCTCGACGATCGCGCCGTGGACGATGGCGCCGTCGACCGCGAGCTCGTGTAGCTCGTCGCCGTCCCACCGCAGGGTCGCCCACGCGTGGCCGTCGCGATCGGCGAGCACCTCGTCGCGCATCGGAGAGAACCGTACGCTACCCGGCCGCGAGCGTCCGCCGAAACCGTCGCGGTTTCGCCCGCCTGCACCTTTCGCGAGGGTCGAGAGTTTGGCATCGTTCGCGCTCCGATGAAGTTGGGCATTGTCACGGAGACCTGGCCCGAAGAGCGCCGGGTGGCCGCCTCGCCGCAGGTCGTGGCGAAGTGGGTCAAGGGCGGCTGGGAGGTCGCGGTCGAGCGCGGTGCCGGCGCGGCTGCGAGCTACCCCGACGCACAGTACGAGGCCGCCGGTGCGACGATCGTCGATCGTCAGACAGCGTGGCAGAGCGACATCGTGCTCAAGCTGCGTCCGCCGCGGATCACCGACGGTGGCGTCGAGACCGATCAGATGCGCGACGGCGCGACGCTGATCTCGTACATCCAGCCGGCGGAGAACCCCGAGCTCGTCGAGCGGCTCGCGAAGAAGCAGCTCACCGTGCTCGCGATGGATCAGGTGCCGCGGATCAGCCGCGCCCAGAAGATGGACGCGCTGTCGTCGATGGCGAACATCGCCGGCTATCGCGCGGTGATCGAGGCCGCGAACCGGTTCGGCAGCTTCTTCACCGGCCAGTTCACCGCGGCCGGCAAGGTCCCGCCGGCGAAGGTGCTGATCATCGGCGCCGGCGTCGCCGGTCTCGCCGCGCTCGGCGCCGCGAAGGGCCTCGGCGCGATCGTCCGCGCGTTCGACGTCCGACCGTCGGTCGAGGATCAGGTGAAGTCGCTCGGCGGCGAGTTCCTGACCGTCTCGATCAAGGAGTCCGGCGAGGGCCAGGGCGGCTACGCGAAGGAGATGAGCAAGGAGTTCCTCGACGCCGAGTACGCGCTGTTCCGCGCGCAGGCCAAAGAGGTCGACATCGTCATCACGACCGCGCTGATCCCGGGCCGTCCGGCGCCGAAGCTGTGGTTCAAGGACATGGTCGAGCTGATGAAGCCCGGCTCGGTGATCGTCGATCTCGCCGCCGAGAAGGGCGGCAACTGCGAGGTCACGAAGCCCGGCGAGGTGATCGAGCACCACGGCGTCACCGTCGTCGGCTACACCGACCTCGCGAGCCGGATGGCGCACGTCGCGAGCGACCTCTACGGCACGAACCTGCTGCACTTCCTCGACGAGATGGGCGGCGCGAAGGGCTACAAGGTCGATCACGACAACGACGCGGTCCGGCCGGCGCTCGTGCTCGAACGCGGCCAGAAGATGTGGCCGCCCCCGCCGACGGCGAAGAAGGCCGAGCCGCCCAAGGCCGAGGCGCTCAAGCCCGCCGCGGTCGCCGCGCCTCCCGCCCCGACCCCGGCACCGGCCGCCGCTGCCGCGAAGACGTCGCACGGCGGCCACGCACCCGCACCGCGCCCACCGTCGCGCGCGGTTGGCGTCGTGATGGCGCTGATCGGCCTCGCGGCCGCCGGCGTGTTCACGTTCCTGCGCCTCAACTACGCCGATGTCGAGGCCGGCGGCGCGACCGTCGCGTTCCTCCAGCACCTGACCGTGTTCGTGATGGCGGTGTTCGTCGGGTTCCAGGTCGTGTGGAACGTGACGCCGGCGCTGCACACGCCGCTGATGTCGGTGACGAACGCGATCAGCGGCATCATCGTGATCGGCGGCCTGCTCAACGCGCGCAGCGGAGGCGCGTTGCCGAACTCGGTGCTCGTCGCGATCGTCGCGACGTTCTTCGCGACCATCAACATCGCCGGTGGCTTCCTCGTCACGCGGCGCATGCTCGCGATGTTCAGGAAATAGCGATGACGTACAACTCAGACGTCCTGATCACGGCCGCGTACCTCGTCGCGGCGGTGCTGTTCATCCTGAGCTTGCGCGGCCTGTCGAGCCAGGAGACCGCGCGGCGCGGCAACCTCTACGGCATCATCGGCATGGCGATCGCGATCGGCGCGACGCTCGCGAGCAATCCCGAGGCGATCGCGGAGCAGCTCGAGAACGGCGAGGTGATCCTGCGGGGTCACTTCCACATGCTGCTGTTCGCGGCGATCGGCGTCGGCGCGGTCGTCGGCGCGATCATGGCCGCGCGCGTCGGCATGACGCAGATGCCCGAGCTCGTCGCGCTACTCCACAGCTTCGTCGGTCTCGCCGCCGTGCTCGTCGGCTACGCGCTCGATCTGCACCACCTGCCGAACCTGTCGCACCGGATCGAGATCTTCATCGACGTCTGGATCGGCGCGATCACGACGACCGGCTCGGTGCTCGCGTTCCTCAAGCTGCGCGGCTCGGTCAGCGGCAAGCCGCTGCTGCTCCCCGCGCGCCACATCCTCAACATCCTCATGCTGCTCGGCTCGCTCGCCTGCGCGTACATCTACGCGAAGGACGGCAACCAGCTCGGCCTCCAGATCGGCACCGCGATCGCGTGCGTGCTCGGTGTCCACCTCGTCGCCGCGATCGGCGGCGCCGACATGCCGGTCGTCGTCTCGATGCTGAACAGCTATTCGGGATGGACCGCCGCCGCGGCCGGCTTCATGCTCGGCAACGATCTGCTGATCATCACCGGCGCGCTCGTCGGCTCGAGCGGTGCGATCCTCTCGTACATCATGTGCCGGGCGATGAATCGCTCGATCTGGAACGTGATCTTCGGCGGCTTCGGCGCCACGCCACCGAAGTCGTCGAGTGCCGCCGCGCAGCCCGCGGGCGACGTCCAGGAGATCGACGCCGCCGGGCTCGCCGACAAGCTCAAGGACGCGCGCTCGGTGATCATCGTCCCCGGCTATGGCATGGCGGTCGGTCGCGCGCAGCACGCCGTGCGCGAGCTGACCGAGGTGCTGCGCGGCCGCGGCGTCACGGTGCGGTTCGCGATCCATCCGGTCGCCGGCCGCCTCCCGGGCCACATGAACGTGCTGCTCGCCGAGGCGAACGTGCCGTACGACATCGTCCTCGAGATGGACGAGATCAACAGCGACTTCCCGACCACCGACGTCGTGATGGTGATCGGCGCGAACGACATCGTGAACCCGGCGGCCGAGGACGATCCGGACTCGCCGATCGCCGGCATGCCGGTGCTCCAGGTCTGGAAGAGCAAGCTCGTGATCGTCAACAAGCGCAGCCGCGCGGCGGGCTACGCCGGCATCGACAATCCGCTGTTCTACAAGCAGAACACGCGGATGCTGTTCGGCGACGCGAAGGACGCGGTCGAGAAGCTCGTCGCGGCGGTCAAGGCGACGGCGGCGTAGCGCGTGTCCGCGACGCGGGCTGCCGTGTTCGCGCAGCCGGACAACGCGCCGGTGCTCGCATACCTCGGCGCGACGCCCGGTGACCGGTTTGTCGTCGGCGATCCGAGCCCGTTCGACGAGGGCGGCACGATCTTCGCCCGGTGGTCGCGCGCGATCCCCGATGCCTGCCGCTGCACGCTCGGCACGACGAACCTGCTCGTTCACGAACAGAGCGGTCGCGTGTTCGCGTTCCACACCGGCCGCTTCACGATCGCGATCCGTAGCGGAGTTGTCGACGGTCGCGTCCGCGGCGTGACCGCCGATGGCGGTGTCGATCTGCGACCGCTCGGCCCGGGCTGGGAGCTCTACGATCGCGAGGATGACGAAGACGATGGCGGCGACGCGTTCGTGCGCGCGCACGAGCTCGCGGGCGGTTAGTCCTTCGCCGAGCCCGGCTTCGTCTGCTTCGCCTGCATCTTCGCCTTCATCGGCTCGGGCAGGATCTCGCCGGCGATGCCCTCGAGCTTGCTCTTGAGCGACGCCGCGATCACCTTGTCCTTGCCCGCCATCATCGCGTCGAAGCCCTTCTTCGCGACGTCGGCCGGATCGTCCTTCTTGCCCTGCGCGACCTTCGTGTTCTCCATGTCGGCGCGCTCGAAGAACTCGGTGTCGGTCGCGCCCGGCTGCAGCGCGGTCACGGTGACGCCGGTGTCCGCGAGCTCGTTGCGCAGCGCCTCGGCGAACGACAGGTCGAAGGCCTTCGTGCCGCCGTACACCGCGAGGTACGGGGCCGGCGACGTCGCGGCGACCGACGCCGTGATCAGCACGCGGCCCTGACCGCGATTGACCATCCGCGGGATCACGCGCTTGGCCAGGTGAACCACCGAGGTGATGTTGAGCGCGATCATGCGGAGCTCGTCCTCGAGATCCGTGAGGAGGAACGCACCTCCGACGCCGACGCCGGCGTTGAGGATCAGCGCGTCGACGTGGCGTGCGGTCTGGTTGATCGCGCGCACGACGTGCTCGACACCTTCGTACGTGGTGAGATCGGCGCGCACGGCTTCGACGGCAGCGCCCGAGGCGGAGAGGTGCTCCGCGGCCTGATGGATTCCCTCATCCTCGGCACAGATGAGGATGTCGAAGTCATGCTCGATACACTCGCGCGCGAGCTCGAAGCCGATGCCGCTGGAAGCGCCGGTGATCACGGCGAAGGGTCGATTGTTCGCGGTTCCCATGATGGTCCTCGGTGATTGTCGTTGCCGAGGACAGGTTGCGAACCACGTGCCGGTCAGCGTGCGAGCTGCTTCACGACCTCGAGTGCCTCGTCGACGTGCTTGCCGAACCGGATGTTCGATTCGAAGCGGTGCTTGACGACACCGCCGCGGTCGAACACGTATGTCACGCGCCCGGGCATGCCGAGCGGGCCGCGCACGCCCCACGCCTGCGCGACCGCGCCGCCGGGATCGGAGAGCAGCGTGAACGGAAGTCGATGGTGCTGCTTGAAGCTGTCGTGCGCCTTCGCGTCGTCACGCGAGATGCCGATCACCTCGGCGCCCGCGGCGACGAAGTCCTCGTACGAATCGCGAAACGCGCACGCTTCCTTCGTGCAGCCGTAGGTCTCGTCCTTCGGATAGAAGTAGACGACGAGCGGCTTGCCGATCTTGTCTCGGAGCTGGACCGGGCCATCGCTGCCTTGCAGCGTCGTGTCGGGCATCGGATCGCCGGGCTTGAGGTCGGGCACGGCGGCATCATTACGCGAACCCGGCCGCGAGCGCGAGCGTCACGCCGGCCGCGATGATGACGAGCGCGGCGACGAGCGCGACCCGCTTGCCAAGACCGGCGCCGCCGATCCCGAGCGCGAGCCCGAGCTTGACGACCGTGTTGACGGCGATCGCGATCACGATCGCGACGGTCGCGACGAGCGCGGAGACCGTGGCGCCGTGCGACAGCCGCGCGGTCGACAGCGTCACCGCGTCGACGTCGGTCGTGCCGCCGAGCGCGGACGCGAGGTAGAGGCCCTGGGAGCCGAGGTAGACGGTCGCGGCCTTCGTCGCGAGCAGCACGACGGCGAACACGAGCGTCACCTTGATCGCGCTGCCGAGCTCGAACGGGTTCTGCAGCGTGATCTCGCCCTCGTCGCCGTTCGTGCGCCGGAACGTCAGCAGCAGCCCGAGCAGCGCCGCGACGATCATCGCGCCGAGCGGCATCGCGAGCGTGCGCAGCAGCGCGAGGTCGACGAGCGCGACGAGCACGCCGACGCGGATCAGCATGATCGTCCACGCGACGGCGATCGCACCGGCGGCGACCGGCGCGAGCTTCGGCTCGGCCTTCGTGCGGGTCGCGAACGACAGCGTCACCGCGGTCGACGACACGAGCGCGCCGAGCGCCGCCCCGAGCAGCAAGCCGCGGCGCGCGCCGAGCAGGCGCATCGCGACGTAGCCGATGAACGACAACCCAGAAATCATGACGACGAGCAGCCCGAGGTGCCGCGGGTTGATCGCGCCGAGCGGGCCGAGATCGCGGTCCGGCAGCATCGGCAGCACGATCACCGCGACGATCAGGAACTTCACCGTCGCGAACAGGTCGTCGCGCGACACCCGGGCCGCGAAGTTGTGGAAGAACTGCTTCGAGGACAGCAGGAACGTGATCGCGACGCCGAGGCCGGCGACGAGCACGAGCCGGTCGGCCATCGGCTCGACGACGCCGCGACTCGTCGCGAGCGCGCCGAGCAGGTACGTCGCGATCACCGACGCCTCGGTCGTCACGCCGTGATCGTCGTGGTTGTCGCGCCGGAGGTCGGCCGCGTAGGACAGCGCGACGAGCGCGATCACGCCGGCGAGCGCGACGAGCGGCAGCCACATCGATGCCGACTCGAGCAGCGTCGCGAGCCCGCCGACGAGCGCGAAGATCGGGTACGTGCGGACGCCGGCGAGCGTCGAGCCGCGATCCTGCTTGGTCTGCTCGCGCTCGAGGCCGATCAGGAGTCCCACCGCGATCGCCGTGGCGAGCGAGAGGTGGTTCTCGTATGGCTCCATCCGGCCGATCGTGAGCGGTCACCGAAACCCTCGCAAGCGCGGCATGGTACGAAACACGCGATGTGGCAGCCTCCCGAGCGGATCAAGCACGAGCTCCCCGAGCCGAGCTGGCCCACCGCGGACGAGGCGGCGGGGTCGCGGCTGTTCGAGCCAATCGCGCTCGGGCCGCGCACGGCGACATCGCGGACCTGGATCCCGGCGATGGTGCCGTGGCGCGCGACCGAGGACGGCTTCGTCACGAAGGACGTGATCGACTGGTACGCGCGGTTCGCCGAGGGCAAGCCCGGCGTGCTCGTCGTCGAGGCGACCGGCATCCGCGACATCCCGTCGGGGCCGCTGCTGCGGATCGGCCACGACCGGTTCCTCGGCGGGTTGCGCGAGCTCGTCGGCGCCGTGCGCGAGGCGAGCGGCGGCGAGACGCTGCTGTTCATCCAGCTGATCGACTTCCTGTCGATCCGGCGGCGGCCGCCGCGCGACAAGTACTTCGCGCGGTTTCTCCAGCTCACCGAGCGCCACCGCGAGGCCCTGTTCGCGCTGCGCGGCCAGCCCGCGGTCGAGTCCGACGACGAGCTGCGCGCGCGGCTCGCGGGGCTGTCCGATGCCGAGCTGCGCCAGGTGCTGTCGCCGCGCGAGCTCGAGGATCTCGAGCGCGGCTATCGCGAGCGCGTGACCGACACGCAGCTGCCGCACATCGCCGAGCTGCCACAGGTGCTACCGCCGCTGTTCGCGGATGCCGCCGAGCGCGCGCTCGCGGCCGGGTTCGACGGCGTCGAGCTGCACTTCGCGCACGCGTACACGATGGCGTCGTTTCTGTCCGCGCTCAACACGCGCAGCGACGGCTACGGCGGTCCGCGCGAGAACCGGATCCGGCTGCCGCTCGAGGTGATCGCGGCGGTGCGCGGCCGGACCGGCGCGCGCGGCGTCGTCGGCTGTCGCTACCTCGGCGACGACGTGATCGAGGGCGGCTCGCACCTCGCCGATGCGGCGTGGTTCGGCGTCGAGCTCGCGAAGGCCGGCCTCGACTTCCTGTCGATCTCCAAGGGCGGCAAGTTCGAGGATGCGCGGCAGCCGAAGGTCGGATGGGCCGTCTATCCGTACACCGGACAGTCGGGCTACGAGTGCATGCCGACGATCTACTCGGACGCGCGCGGCCCGTTCTCGCGCAACGCGCCGCTCGCCGCGTTCATCCGCCGCCAGGTCCGCGACGCGGGGCTGACCACGCCGGTCGTGGCCGCCGGCGGGATCTGCGAGTTCGCGCAGGCCGAGGGAATCCTCGCGCGCGGCGAGGCCGACCTGATCGCGTCGGCGCGCCAGAGCCTCGCGGATCCGGACTGGTACCTGAAGATCCGGCAGGGCCGCGGCGCCGAGATCCGGCGCTGCGAGTTCACGAACTACTGCGAGGCGCTCGACCAGCAGCACAAGCAGGTGACCTGCAAGCTGTGGGATCGAGACGCGCTCGACGCGCCGGACGTCACGCTCGCGACCGACGGCAAGCGCCGGCTCGTCGCGCCGCGCTGGCGCAAGTGATCAGCGGCTGCGCGACGACGACTTGCGACCGCCGCGCGACGACGTCTTGCGACCACCGCGCGAGGCCGCGCCGCCCTTGCGTCCACCCTTGCGGCTCGACGCGGTGCTGCGCTTCTTGCCGCGGCCCGAGCCGCTCTTCTTGCCGCCACCGTCCTGCTTGTTGACGGTCGCGTAGGCCATCGCCTTCGCCCGCTTCGAGGACATGCCGCGAGACTTCCCGCTCTCCTCGATGTGCTCGGCCTGACGGCGCTGCTTGCTCGTGTAGCTCTTCTTGCTGCCTCTGGGCATGGTTTCCTCCGTGTTGCCCCGACGAGCCTGCAGATGACATGCCGTCTCGCATCGGGTGATCGGATGTCCGATGGAATGCGACTTGCTGCGGGTTGACCGTCGTCGCCACCGCGCCACCGTACCGAGGAGAGGACCGTGAACAAATTTCGCCGGACCCTGGGAGCGTCCACGCTGATCCACGACAAGGTCGTCAATCTGTCGGGGCAAGACGTCGGACGCATCGAAGAGCTGATGATCGACGTGACGACCGGCCGCGTCGCCTACGCGGTGCTGTCGTTCGGCGGATTCATGGGCATCGGCAACAAGCTATTCGCACTGCCGTGGTCCGCGATCACCGTCGACGAGGCGAAGAAGCGCTTCGTCGTCAACGTGACGCGCGAGGCGCTCGAGAAGATGCCGGGCTTCGACAAGGACCACTGGCCGGATCTGAATGATCTCGAGTACGCGACCGGCGTGTATCGCCAGTGGGGCGCGACGCCGTACTGGACCTGAGCTGCGCGCGCCTGTCGGCGTGAGGCGGATCTGCGAGCGCACACGCACGCGCGACCGGGCGATGCGCGCTGACGCGCGTCGGGTTGTCGCGATCAGGTGTCCGCGCGTCGATCAGGGATGGGCAGCGCCGCCGTCGGGAGCGCGATCGGCCACTTCTTGCACGCCGACCATGCGGGCGCAGTGCGCGCAGCAGAAGTACTGGCCGCGCGCTTCCATGCCGTGACCGATGATCGGCACCTTGCAGTGCGCACACCGCGGTGCGAGCACGTGGATCGCACACGCGAACGAATCGAACGTGTGCGTGGTCCCGCCGATCGAGATCTCGAACGCCTTGTCGTAGGTATTGCCGCAGCACTCGCAGTTCTTCATCTTGCGGACACATTGCAATGGCCAGGCCCGCGCGGAATCTGCGTCGTGGAACGCCAGTTGCTGCCCGATCGCACATGAGCCGTGTATCGAACCGGATCCGCATCGCGGTGATCGGCCAGGGCTACTTCGCGCAGGCCGCCGTGCTGCCCGCGATCGAGCAGCTCGAGGACGTCGAGCTGACCGCACTCGTCTCGGGATCGCAGCACAAGCTCGACGAGCTCGGCGATCGCTACGGGGTACGCCACCGTCTCACCTACGACGAGCTCGACGAGTTCCTCGAGCGCGGCACCGTCGACGCGGTGTACATCGCGGTGCCGAACGATCTGCACGCGCAGATGACGGTGACCGCGGCGCGCCACGGCGTCCACGTCATGTGCGAGAAGCCGATGGCGCCGACCGAGGCCGAGTGCATGCAGATGATCCGCGCGTGCGAGCAGCGGCGGGTCAAGCTGATGGTCGCGTACCGGCTGCACTTCGAGGCCGCGAACCTGATCGCCGTCGAGATCGCGCGCGGTGGCGAGATCGGGCGGCCGCGGATGTTCAGCTCGGTGTTCTCGATGCAGGTGCGCGACGGCAACATCCGCACGCAGCCGCGACGGGGCGCCGGTCCGATCTACGACATCGGGATCTACTGCGTGAACGCCGCGCGCTACCTGTTCCGCAGCGAGCCGCTCGAGGTCTCGGCGATGAAGCTCGCCGGCCGCGATCCGCGGTTCGCGTCGGTCGAGGAGGCGATGGCGGTGACGATGCGGTTCCCCGAGGAGCGCGTCGCGCAGTTCACGTGCAGCTTCGGCGCGCACGACCGCGCGCACTACCAGGTGATCGGCACCGAGGGCTACCTGATGCTCGAGAACGCGTACGAGTACGCGGCCGAGATGACGCTGTTCGTCTCGGGCAAGCACGGCCAGAAGACGCGCACGTTCACGAAGCGCGACCAGATCGCCGCCGAGATCGAGTACTTCGCGCGCTGCATTCGCGACAACATCGATCCCGAGCCGAGCGGCTGGGAAGGCCTCGCCGACGTCCGCATCCTGCAGGCGACGCTGGCGTCGGCTCGGTTCGGCCGCGCGGTGCCGATCGATCCGGTGCCGCGGCCGCGCCGTCCCGACCTCGGCCAGGAGATCCGGATGCCGGCGCGTGGGACGCCCTCGCTCGTCGATGTCGAGCAGCCGACCAAGTAGTCGTGGCGACATCAGCTTGCCACACGCGAAACCAGGCTATCGTGAGCGCTCTACATCGCCAGAGGGGTGGCCATGAAGCAGCTGGTGCTCGCGTTCGTCTTCGCATCGATTCCTGCCGGGTCCGCGCTCGCCGAGAAGTCGTTCACCGGTGACACCGGCGCGACGTGGGATTGCGCGAACGACGCCGAGGTCTCGATCTCGTCGTCCAAGGCCACGTTCACGATCACCGGCGCGTGCGAGTCGATCACGGTCAGCGGTGACGCGCTCACGCTGACGATCGACAACGTCAAGGAGATCGTGGTCAACGGCCACAAGAACAAGGCGACGATCGGGACGCTCGGCGAGGTCACGATCAACGGCAACAACAACACGGTGATCTACAAGAAGCCCGCGACCGGCAAGAAGCCGGGCGTGCAGAACAACGGCACCAAGAATTCGGTGGCAAAGTCGAAGACGAAGTAGCCACCTGCGAGTGGCGAGGAGAACCATGGACTCGCTCACCACGATGACCTACGCGGTCGATGGCCGCGTTGCCCGGATCACGCTGAACCGACCGGAGCGCGGCAATGGCCTGACGCTGCAGACCCCGCGCGAGCTCGCCGCGTGCGTCGAGGACGCGAACCTCGATCCGCGCGTCCACGTGATCGCGCTCGCCGGCAACGGCAAGGGCTTCTGCGGCGGCTACGACCTCCACGCGAGCGCCGAGCAGGGCATGCGCGGCGAGCCGGACGTCGGCCCGAAGGGTTCACCGCTCGATCCGCAGGTCCAGGCCGACAATCACGATCCCGCGAATACGTGGGATCCGATGATCGATTATCAGATGATGAGTCGCAACGTTCGCGGCTTCATGAGTCTGTTCCACAGTGACAAGCCGGTCGTCTGCAAGGTGCACGGGTTCTGCGTCGCGGGCGGGACGGATCTCGCGCTGTGCAGCGATCTATTGATCATCGAGGACACCGCCAAGATCGGTTATCCGCCGGCGCGCGTGTGGGGCGTGCCGACGACCGCGCTGTGGGTCCATCGCATCGGCCTCGAGAAGGCGAAGCGGTTGCTGTTCACCGGCGACTGCCTGTCCGGCACCGAGGCCGTCGCGTGGGGGCTCGCGACCGAGTGCGCGCCGAAGGCCGAGCTCGATGCGCGGTTCGAGACGCTGCTCGGCCGGGTCGCGCGGATGCCGATCAACCAGCTCGTGATGATGAAGCTGATGCTGAACCAGGCCGCGTACGCGCAGGGCCTCGCCCAGAGCCAGCTGCTCGGCACCGTGTTCGATGGCATCGCGCGCCACACCCCGGAGGGCTACGCGTTCGCGCGTCGCGCCGCCGAGGCCGGCTTCCGCACCGCGGTCAAGGAGCGCGACGACCCGTTCGGCGACGCCGGCCCCTCGACGTTCAAAGGCTGAGTGCACTCCGCGCTCGATCTCGCGCTCGTCGCGGCGGCCGCGTTCGCCGCCGGGCTCGTCAACGCGATCGCGGGCGGCGGCAGCCTGATCACGTTCCCCGCGCTCGTCGCGGTCGGGCTGTCGTCGGTCGTCGCGAGCCTGACGAACACCGTCGCGCTGTGCCCGGGCTACCTCGGCGCGACGATCGCGCAGCGCAAGGATCTCGCCGGCCAGCGCGGCCGCCTCGTCCGGATCCTGCCGTTCGCCGCGCTCGGTGGCGTCGCCGGCGCGGTCCTGCTGCTCACGACCGACGAGCGCGCGTTCGACGTCGTCGTGCCGTTCCTGATCCTGTTCGCGGCGATCCTGCTCGCGGTCCAGAAGCGGCTGCAGGCGTGGCTCGGTGGCCGGCGCCACGCGCAGCATGGCATCGCGCTCGCGGCGCTCGCGGTCCTGCTCGCCGCGGTCTACGGCGGTTACTTCGGCGCCGGACTCGGCGTGATCGTGCTCGCCGCGCTTGCGGTCGTGCTCGCGGACACGCTGACCCGGATCAACGCGATCAAGCAGTCGGTCTCGCTCGTCGTGAACGTCTCGGCGGCGGCCGTGTTCCTCGGCTCGGGGCGCGTCGACTGGCCGATCGCGGGCGTGATGCTCGTCGCGTCGCTCGCCGGCGGCGCGCTCGGCGGGATGATCGCGTCGAAGATCCCCGCGGCGGTGCTACGCTGGCTCGTCGTGACGCTCGCGCTCGCGGTCGCCGGCGTCTACTTCGCGCGCTGGTAACACCGACCGCCACACCGTCCTTGGATGCTCGGTTTCTGCGAAACATCGTCGTCGACGAGGCGTCCTTCCGACATGCGTCTCGTCGTGCTCGCCGCGTTGACCTCGACCGGCGCCTGTAGCAACCCGCGCCCGGCCGCGCCGGAGCCGACGCGCCAGGTGTTCGCAGCCGATCACGTCACCGAGCCAGCGCCCGCGAGCCCGAGCTGCGTCGACGACGGCAAGCCCTACGATCCGAAGACGCTGCGCGATCGGATCGCGCTGCTCGCGTCGCCGAAGCTCGACGGCCGTGTGCCCGGCACCGCCGGCGATCTCGCGGCGCGCGCGTTCATCGCCGAACGGTTTCGCTGCCTCGGCCTGCAGCCCGCGCTCGATGCCGGGTTCGAGCAGCCGTTCGTCGACGGCACCGCGAAGACCGCGAACCTCGTCGGGCTCGTGCGCGGCAGCGATCCGGACCTGCGCGACCAGATCGTGCTCGTCGCCGCGCACCACGATCATCTCGGCCATGGCCACCTCGGCGCGAACGACAACGCGTCCGGCGTCGTCGCGCTGCTCGCGGTCGCGCAGGCGCTCGCCCAGCGCGATACCGCCCCGAAGCGCACGATCGTGTTCGCGACGTTCGGTGCCGAGGAGGACGGCATGATCGGCTCGTACTACTTCGCGAAGCACGCGCCGATCGCGCTCGACCAGGTCGTCCAGGTGATCAACCTCGACATGGTCGGCAGTCACGCATCGCGCGGGCTCGTCGCGGCGATGGGCGCGTTTCCGAAGCACACCTCGCGCAAGCTGCTCGACAAGCTCGATGACAAGTATCCCAAGCTGCACGTCTCCGCCGGCGGGCGCGCGCGCGGTTCGGACTTCGAGCCGTTCTGCAAGCTCGGCATTCCGTACGTGTTCTTCTGGACGCCCGACGCACGCTGCTACCACGAGGCGTGCGACACCGTCGACAAGATCGACGTCGCGCGCATGGTCGACATCGCATCGCTCGCCGGCGATCTGACCGCGGCGCTCGGCGACAGCGACGTCGATCTGCTCGCCGCACGCAAGAAGCTCGGCTGCGGCGCTTAGTTCGGCGTCCAGCGCACGCCGAGGCCGCCGAACAGCGCGTGACCGCCGTAGCTCGCCGCGAGCGCGTCCATGTTCGTCGAGTCGCGGCGCAACAGCCACATCGTCTCGAAGAACGCGTCGACGCTCCACGCGCGATCGAAGCGCCAGCTCGCGCCCGCGGACAGCCCGAGGCGCGACGAGTCCGGCGACGACGGCGCGAGCGTGTCGGTCGGTGCCGGCGACTGCTCGAAGTACAGGCCGTGGCGCAGCGTCAGCTGGTCGCGGGTCCACTCGCCGCCGGTGCGCAGCGACAGCGTGTTGCTCCACGCCTGGGCCTGCGCGACGTCCGGCGTCATCTCGTTCGCGAAGTCGATCACGAGGCGATCGCTCGTCGACCACAGCGCGAGCTCGACGTCGGCGAGCACCGCGTAGCGGCCGAGCTGGTAGCGGCCGCCGACCGCGAGCTGGTCGGGCAGGGTGAGCTTGCTCGAGGCGCCGCCGTCGGCGAGCTTCTCGCTGAACGCGTCCGGCGCGGTGAAGTTCGCGCCACCGTCGACCGGCAGCGACGTGCGGCTGCGATAGATCGCGCCGAGCGAGAGCGCGGCCGAGGCCTGGTAGTACGCGGACGCGTCGACGCCGAAGCCGCGGCCGTCCATGTCGATCGCGACGTCCCCCTCGGTGTCGATGAAGTCGAGGTTGCGCGCGATCTGGAGCCGGCCGAAGTCGGCATGCACGCCGCCGGCGACGCGCAGCTTGCCGAACCGGTACGCGAAGAACGGTGCGACGCGGAACACCTGGAGCTCGGTCGAAACGATCTCGTGGCGGCCCATCCAGTCCGCCGGCCAGGTGACGCCGCTGCCGAACGGCACGCCGAGCGAGAGGCCGGCGGCCCAGCGGTCGCGCGCGAAGCTGACGTCGAGGTGCGGTGGCGTGACCCACGCGGCCTCGTTCGACTCCGACCACGAGCCGTCGAGCGCGCGCGCCTCGATCGAGGGCCGCGCGAAGATCATCGACAGATCGAATCGCCAGCCGCCGCCGTCGGCGAGCGCGGCGGGATCGTGCCAGGCGGCGCCCGGATCGTCGGCGCGCGCGACGCCGGCCCCGGCGGTGCCCGATGACACCGCGGTCTGCTCGGAGACGGCGAAGCCACCGGCGAGCGCGGCCGAGGGAACGAGGCAGATCGCGAAGGCGAGGCGGTTCATAGCGACTCTCCGTTCAGAAACTTGGCGAGGTCACTGCAGCCGCGGCCGTACTCCGGCTCGAGCGGGATCGTGATGAAGCCGTGCTCGGCGACATAGTCGCGGCGCGCGGCCCCGGTGACGCTCTGCAGCTCGAGCGTCGACGCGTTCGGGATGATGAAGTCGAGCGTCGCCATCTGGATCAGCAGGTCGCGCGCGCCGGTGATGTCTCCGAGGTGCTGCGGATCGACGGCGTCCATGAACCAGCCCGCGACCGCGAGCAGGCGCTTGCCCTCGAAGCTGTCGCGATCGATGTGCTCGCGCGTGAACAGCGCGTTCATCTGCGAGTGGAAGAACGTCGAGCCGTCGAACATCCGGATCAGGTCGGCGCCCGGGACGTTGAGCACGGCGCGCGAGATGTCCGGATCGGTGCCGAGGAAGACCGCGCCCATGATCCCGCCGAGCGACTGGCCGGTGTAGTAGATGCGCGTGGTGTCGACGGGGCGGCCGAGGAGCGGCTCCCAGTTGCCCTTGCGCAGCGCGCGATCGAGCGAGCCGAGATCGACGAGCGCCTGCCAGAAGTGATCCTTGCTCGACGCGATGTGATCGACCTCGTTGAACACCGCCCCCGAGGCGACCGGCAGATCGAGGATCGGGAACTTCGCGAGGTAGTTGCCCTGGCCCGCCGAGTCGACGCACTTGCCGACGGTGTTGCACGTCGTGCCGGACTGGCAGGGATTCAGCGATTGCAGCTGGCCCGTCGTCGGGTTGACGACCGAGATCGGGCCGCCGGTCGCGCAGTACGTGCGCGTGCCGTGGAACGGAAAGTCGATCGAGATCGCGGCGAAGCCCTTCGCGGCGAGCGCGTTGCCGACCGCGAGCACGAACCGCCGCTCGGTGACGAGGCCGTGGCCGAAGATCACGACCGGCATCGGGCCGGGCCTCGGGTTCCTCGGCACGGTCATCGTGAACGCGACGTGCTCGACCTTGTGACCTCCATCGCTGCGCAGCGCGCGCGTGGTCTCGTCGAGGAAGTACGGCGACTCGATCGTGCCGTAGTAGACATCGCCGACATCGAACATCGACGTGATGCCGAGCGGGAAGTCGAGCACGGCGTCGAGCGCGGACTTGCGCGTGACATCGGCGGGCTCGGGCGACAGCCCGAGGCGCTCGGCGGACTGCCGCGCCTCGGCGAGCGGGCGCTTGACCTCCATCGTCGTGAACGGCCACGCCGCGAGGATGCGGTCGCGCCCGATCTGATCGAGCGCGGCCGCGATCTGGACGCGCCCGGCCTCGAGCTTCTCGGCATCCGCGGCGTCGACGCCCGCGACCTGGCTCGCGGTGCCGTCGTACACGGTCGACTGCGACTTCAGGAAGTGACCGGCGGGCATCGCGACGACCGGACGGCCCTCGATGTCGCGGACGCCGTTGTCGACGATCACGACGTGCAGCGTGGCCTCGACGAGCCGGCCCGCGCGCGGCGTGACGAGCACGTGCATGTGATCGGGCATCAGCGTGACGTCGGCCTCGATCTGCGTCGGCGCGCCGCCGCCGAGCTGGTAGAGCCGCACGGTCGTCGTGTTCAGCGTCGTCGTGTCGACCGGCGCGGTGAGCTCGAACAGCAGATCGGACGACAGCGCGAACCCGGTGAATTCGCGCAGCCGCTGCTTCGCCTCGGCCTCGAGCGCGGAGTCCCACGGCGCGAGCGGGACGTCGACGTGGCCGGTCTTCGGATCGAGCATCAGGTTGATCGGCAGCGGCATGCGCTGCGACGCCTTGTCCATCGCGAGCTCGGTGCGCGTCGTGACCGTGAACGCCCACAGCGACGCGACCTCCTCGCGCGGGATGCCGCGCGCGGCGAGCTGATCGAACATCGGTGCGAGGTCCTTGCGGATCGTCTCGAGCTTCGTCGCGTTCGCGACGCGCTCCTCGTGCGTGTCGCCGGGGAACGCCCACTCGTGCTCCGGGGCGTCGAGCGGCTGGGTCTGGCGCAGGAAGTAGAACGCGGCATCGCACTCGACGCGCTCGCCCTGCGCGCCGACGACGCCCTGCGGCCCGCCGCGCAGGACGACGTAGTAGCGATCGCCACGCACCCAGCCGACACGCGGTGGATCGATCGTGAGCTTCTTGCCGTCCGCGGCGAGCTCGATGCGAACGTCGTCGACCCGCTCCGGCGTCGTGCCGAGGTGCCAGACCTGGAGGTTGTCCGGCGTCACGGTTGCCATGTCGATCGCGCCGGTGAGCTCGACCGACGCCGGCATCAGCGACGACCACGCGTCGAGGGTCTCGAGGTACGCGTAGAACTCGAGCTCGGCGGGCGTCAGCCGGGCGCGTTCCTCCTCGGTGTCGTTCGGCAGGTCGAGCTTGCCGGCGGTCGCGTCGCGCACCGCATCGTTCGGCATCGGGATCGACTTGCCGTCCGGATCGAAGCGCGCGTGGATGATCGGCGGTCGGTCATCGAGATCGACGTTCGCGCAGCCCGTGGCCAGCAGCGCGATGCCCGCACAGAGATAGATGCGATGGCCCATGACGGAGCACTCCCCTCGGCCGCGGCCCTGCCTCATCTTCAGGAACGCAGCGCGACAGGTTCTATTAAACTTTGTTCGATAGAGTCAACACCGTCGGAGTGAGGCGGGCGTTTTGCCGGCCGTCCGCGCGTGAGTGCCCACGGACGGTTGCAGCTCCAACGGTCGATCGTAAGCGGCGCTACGCGTGTTACGTCACCGCGAGCAGCAGGCGGTCGAGGCCGATCGCCCAGCCGATGCCTTCGGCGTACCGGCCACCACCGGCGATCCGCGTGCTCACGTCAATTGCGACATGCGGGACATCACCGCGACACACGCGCGACGTGCTTGTGAGTTTGATGGCTTATCGAGAAATCGATTTTGTTGATTGACGATCTCGCGATCGTGCTCTATTTCTCTCGGCCTCGTCGGGCGCTCGCGCGTCCAGGCCAAACCGGCGTCGGTCCGCACACTCGGTCGATCCCATCAGATCGTCGAGCATCGCCCTCGCGATGGAGTGTGTCCGCAAAGAACGTGATGGTTCGTCACGACGTTCCGGGGAAGAGCGGGTCTCGATGGGGCCGGGTCATGAAGGTTCGACTCCTTCCTCCTCCACCGTTATGGAGGGGAGGCGTAAGGGTAAACGCATTGGGCTCCAACACCCCAACGACTCAACCGTCTGATAAACGGTAAAACCCTGTTGGCGGTCGTCGTCGGTGATCGCCCGGTCCGGGCAACACCGGACCACGTCTCGTCGAGCTCGTAGCCCGATCGATCGCGGCTTCGACGTTCGCCAGCCCGCACGGGTCCGCGATCGTCCCCCCGCGATCGCCGCGCCACGCACCTCGTCGCGACGGAGCCCCCGCGCCACCGCGCTCGTGCCACGGCACGCGCGCCACGACGCGTTGGCGGTCACCGCCGCCGGCCATCTTGGTTTTCACCTCCACGAGAGGACATCTGTATGACTCACCTGCATCTCAAGCTCGACGAGCGTGCCGTCCTGGTGCGCGATGGCAAGCCGGTCCGTGCGCTCGGACCGGGTCGCTACCACTTCTGGAAGCGCTATGACGTGATCCGCTTCAAGACGAGCGAGCTCACGTTCGACGCACCGGCCGCGGTGCTCGAGGTCCTGCCGCAGACCTGGTACGAGACCGTCGAGGTCACGCCGGGTCACTACGGCATCGTCACGCGTGACAAGCGCGCGGTCGCGTTGCTGCGTCCGGGTATTCACCGCGTGTGGACGGTCGAGCCGAACATCGAGCCGAACGTCTACGCCGAGGCCCAGCCGCTGCCGGAGCTCACCGACGAGCTGCGCAAGGTCATCCCGGCGAGCGAGCTCGTCGAGGCGACGATCGAGCTGAACCAGCGCGCGGTGCTCATGCACGACGGCAAGCCGGAGACCGTGCTCGCGCCGGGTCACTACGCGTTCTGGGGCAAGCACAACAAGCTGGCGATCTGGAACCTCGACGACATCGTGTTCGTCGCCCAGCCGGGCGTGGTCGCGATGCTGCCGGCCGACTGGTTCACGACCGTCGTGCTCGAGGCGCTGCAGCGTGGTGTCGTGTACCGCGACGAGCGGCCGGTCAAGTTCCTGCGTCCCGGTGTCCATCGGATCTGGACTCTCCACCCGAGCGTGGCGGTCAAGGTCTTCGACGTCACCGAGCCGGCGCCGGAGCTGACCGACGAGCTGCGCGCGATCATCCCGGCGACGGAGCTGGTCGAGGCGCAGGTCAAGCAGTACGAGCGCGGCCTCAAGTACACGCAGGGCAAGTTCGACGGTGTGCTCGAGCCGGGACGCTACGCGTACTGGAACCACCCCGGTGCGCGGACGGTCGTGCAGATCGTCGACACGCGTGTCCAGCAGCTGAAGATCGAGGGCCAGGAGCTGATGACGCGTGACAAGGTCACGCTGCGTCTGACCCTGACCGCCGAGTACGCACCTGCGGACGCGCCGACGACGATCCACGCGGTCGCCGACGTCAAGGACGCGCTGTACCTCGCGGTGCAGCTCGCGGCGCGCGAGTACATCGCCGGCATCACGCTCGACGAGCTGCTCGAGGGTCGCGACGCGCTCACGCGCTACCTCGAGGCCCAGGTCGTGCCGCGCGCCGAGGCGTTCGGTGTTCGCGTGCATCGCGTCGGCGTCAAGGACGTGATCCTGCCCGGCGAGATGAAGACGCTGCTCAACAAGGTCATCGAGGCCGAGAAGGCAGCGGCCGCGAACGTCATCCTGCGTCGCGAGGATGCGGCGGCGACGCGCAACATGGCAAACACCGCGAAGGTAATCGCGGAGAACCCGGTGCTGATGCGCCTCAAGGAGCTCGAGACCATGAAGGAGATCGCCGAGAAGATCGACGAGATCAAGCTGGTCATGGGCACCGAGAGCCTTCGTCACCTCGTACCGCTCGCCAACGGTACGAAGGAGAACTAACTCCACATCGCGTATGACCGACAGGTGAATTCGGTCTGCGCGGAATCAACGAGTCGGCGACTCACAAACACGAACGGCCAGAGCAGCGATGCCCTGGCCGTTCGTCCGTTTCGGTGTGGTGCGATCAGAAGATGATCGTGCCGCACTTGCCGTCGTTGCACGGCTGCATGTTGCAGCAGTCCGCGGCCGTCGTGCAGGCCTGGCCGTAGTCCGCGCAGCCCTGCGGCGCGCCGCACACGCCGGCGGTCTGGCCGGGCTCGACGGTGCACGGCAGACCCGAGCAGCAGTCGGCCGACGTGGTGCACGCGCCGCCCTGCGGGACGCACGAGCCACCGCACACGAGCGAGCCGGTCTCGCCTTCGCCGGGCACGCACGGCAGGCCGCAGCAGTCGGCGCTCGTCGCGCACGGCGTGCCGGGCGGCGGCGGGTTCGCGGTGCAGTCGAGCTCGGCGCCGAGGCAGCGCGGGATACCGAGGTTATCCTGCGCGCACGTGTTGAACTGCAGCACGTTGCCGGCGCAGCAGTTCGCGTTCGCGTTGCACTCGATCGATTGCAGGCGGCAGATCGCGCCGGCCGGCGAGCACGAGTTACCGTTGTTGCAGCGGCCGATCGGGTTCGAGCCGACCTTCTCGCAGGTCACGAGCGCGAGGTCGTGATCCGGCTGGCCGGGACCACCGCAGCAGTCGCTGTCCTGCGCGCACAGCTCGCCGGTCGGCTTGCAGCCACTCGGCGGCTGACACACGAGCACGCCGGTCGGGCCGTACGGGAAGCACGCGCGGCTGCAGCACTCGCCACCGCACGTCGGCAGCGCGCCGCCCATGTAGTCGGCGCCCGAGCCGCAGACCTCGCCGGCGCTCGCACACTGCGTGGCGCCGTTGCTCGGCACCAGGATGCAGGTGCCGAGCGCGGCCCCCTCGGCACGGCCGCACATGCCGCCGCAGCACTCGCTGTCGTTCGCGCAGACGTCACCGGTCTGCGTGCAGAACGACGGCGCCGGCGAGCACGTGCCGTCGAGGCAGTAGCCGGAGCAGCACTCCGCGTTGCCCGCGCACGAGTTGCCCGACGTGCGGCACTCGGGATTGAGCGGCGCGCACGCTCCGCCGGAGCACACGCCACTGCAGCACTGACCATCGGACGAGCACGCCTCGTTGTCCGACGTGCACTGGTTGCCCGAGCACTTGAAATCGATACACGAGAACGAGCAGCAGTCCGGGCCGCCGGAGCAATCCTCGCCGGCCGCGTTGCACACGCCCGGGACGTGGGTGCAGATGCCCATCGTCGGATCGCAATTACCGGTACAGCACTCCTCGTTCGTGGTGCATGTCGTCCCGGTGATCGTGCAATCGGGTGCGGTCGGTTTGGGATCATCGCCGCAAGCGACGAATACCAGGAGCAGCATGGCGCAGAGTGCGTGCTTCATTTGGAGTCTCCCCACCCTCTATTCGACAGGGTTTTGGGGTCCAAACGCAAACATTCGTCCCGGTTTGTTCGCGCGCGTGAGCGAGGCCCCACGCGCGAGGTGCGATATCAGCGCCGATCGGCGCCACGCGATCAGCCGACCACGACGAGCCGCGGGCTGCGCCTGCCGCTCGCCGGTAGCATCGGCATGCCGCGCTGCGAGCGCCAGCCGTCGAGCTTGCTCGCGTGGTGCGCGAACGCGATCGGACAGGTCGCCGCGCACGGCTTCGGCGCATCGAACGCGCGCCGGATGTCGTCGACGGTGTACTCCGCGAGCGGCGTGCCGGGATTCCCCATGCGCGGCTGACAGAGGTGGACGCGGCCGCGCTCGCAGACGAGGAACGTGCGCGCGCCGGCGCGGCACTTCCACTGCATCGCGCCGTGGTCGAGCAGCTTCTGCGTGTAGTCGTCGTCGAGGAACGCGGGCAGCCGGCGGCCGAGCGCCCGGATCTCGTCGTACGCGGCGCGCGTCGCGGCATCCGGCGTCACGAGGGCGCCGGTCTCGTCGCGGACGAGCGAGCAGTTGCTGTCGAACCCGAACGCGACGACGGTGCGCGCGACCTCGAGCGCCTCGGCCGGCGGGCTCGAACCGAGCACGGTGTTGATCCGGACGTGAAACCGCGCGTGCCGCGCGAGCAGCCGCAGCTTCGGCATCAGCGGCTTCAGCGACTTCTTGCTGATCGCGTTCGGCTTCGCGTTGTCGATCGACAGCTGCAGGCCGTAGAGCCCGGCGTCGTTCAGGCCCTCGACGAGCTCGCGCGTCAGGAGGTAGCCGTTCGTGTTGAGAAACGGCTCCATGCCGCGGGCGCGGACGTAGCGCACGAGCTCGATCACGTCGGGATGCAGCAGCGACTCGCCGCCGGTCAACGTCACGAACACCGAGCGCAGCCGCGCGAGCTCGTCGATCCGCTGCTTCAGCACGCCGAGTGGCACGGGCTGGCTGACCTTGTCGTACTCGAAGCAGTAGCCGCACGACAGGTTGCAGCGCCGCGTGATCACGAGGTGCGTGATCAGCGGGCGGTCGCGGTCGGCCGCGGCGGCGATCACGTCGAACACGATCTTCGCGTCGCGCAGCACCTGGCGCTTGCGGCGCAGCTTCGGCAGCAAGGGAGTCGTCTCGTGCATGTGGTTGGACCACTGCCAGGCTCGTGCCGGTCCACGGTTCGCGACGTTGCCGGCGATCTCCGTCGGAGAACCGCCGGCAAGCGTCAGGACTCCACCGTGATTCGCAGCTCGCGCGGCGCGGCGACGAAGGCGGGGAGCGCGATGATCGCCGGCACGATCACGAGCGCGGCGACGACGCACGTCAGCTCGCCGATCAGGGACGCGAGGCCGAACCCGCGGATCGCGAGGTTGTCGCTGACGAGCAGCGAGGCGTAGCCGATCACGGTCGTCAGCGAGCACACGAGCACGGTGCCGCCGGTCGAGCGCAGCGCGACCATCGGATCGTCGGACGCCGCGCGATCGGCGACGTTGATCGCGTAGTCGACGCCGAGGCCGAGCGTGATCGGCAATGACACGAAGTCCAGGAAGTTGATCTTGAGGCCGAGCACCGCGCAGACCGCGACCATCGCGAGGCTGCCGGATGCGGTCGCGACGAGCACGGCGACCGAGCGCCGCGAGCGGCCGACGACGAGCACGACCACGGCGACCAGCCCGAGCACCGCGATGCCGGTGATCAGCGGGCCATCGCTCTGGATCTGCGTCAGCACGTCGGCGAACAGCACCGATGCGCCCGCGGTCGACACGGTCTCGCCATCGTCGAGCCGGACGTCGCGCACCGCCTCGGCGAACCGGATCAGGTCGCGGCCGTCGCGCTCGTCGAACCGGTCGCTCGGCTTGACCGCGACGATGTAGCCGATGCGGCCGTCGCGCTCGGTCAGCTTCGCGGCGAGCGCCGGTGGCAGCGTCGCCGGCGTGATCTTCGCGAGCCCGTCGGGCGGCCGTTGCGCCGCGAGCTCGCCGCGATCGTCGAGCGCGGCCGCGCTGTCGATCAACGTGCGCAGCTGGCCGAGCACCGCGAGCTTGGCGTCCTGGTCGGCGGGCACGACGTCGAGGATCGACGACGCGTTGCCGACGATCGGCTCGCGCGCGGCGAGCGCGTGCAGCGCGTCGACGACCTGCGGCACCTGATCGGCGCGGTCGACCGCGATGAACGTCTGGCCGGCGAGCCCGGCGAGCCCGCGCCCGAAGGCCTCGTCCGACACGTGCAGCCAGCGCCGCGCGGTCATCGCGTCCGGCGCCTTCGAGCGCAGCTGGGTCATGTCGTACTCGTACGGATCGTCGGCGAGGTAGCGCCACGTGACGGTGCCGGCGACGAGCATCGCGACCGCGGCGACCGTGCACACGACCGCGGGGCGCCGGAACCCGAATATCCGCGTGACGAGCCGGCCCGCCCACGGCGAAGGCTCGCGCAGCTCGCCGCGGGCGAACCGCACGATCAGCGCGGGCAGGAGCGTGAACGAGCACGCCCAGCACACGAGCATGCCGAGGCCGCCGATCAGTGCGAAGTCGGCGAACCCGCGGAACTGCGTCGCGAGCAGCGCGCCGTACGCGACCGCCGCACCGAGCGACGCGACGAGCGTCGGCCGCAGCGTGCCCGCGATCGCGGCCGCGAGCGCGTCGCCGGGCGCCTGCCTGCGGCGCTCCTCGAGGTAGCGCGCGACGAGCAGGATGCCGTAGTTGACGCCGTTGCCGGCGATGATCGCGCCGAGGAACGCGGTCGCCGCGTTGAGCTGACCGACGGTGAGCGCGGCGACGCCGAACGCGATCACGGTTGCCGCGACGAGGTTCGCGCTCAGCAGGATCAGCATGCGCACGCTGCGCAGGTGCACGAACAGCACGAGCGCGACGAGCAGCATCGTGATCACGCTCGACAGCACCATGCCGCGGGTCAGCGCACGCTGCTCGGCGATCGTCACCGGCGGTCCGCCGGCGTAGCCGATCGTGACGAGCGGGTACTTCGCGTGAAGGTCGAGCGCGAGCGCGTCGAGCTGCTTCATCAGCCGGACGTCGCGCTCGACATCGGTGCCACGAAACGCGGTGCGGATCACGATCACCTGCAGGTGACCGCCGGCGCCGACGAACCGCGAGCGATCGAGACGCGCCTCGGCCGCGCGCTGCTTCGCGCGCAGCTCGTCGAGCCGGTGGTCCGGCTCCGGATCGTCGAGGTCGATGAACATCGGGTTCGCGCGCCGCCGCGCGTCGGCGATCCGATCGCGCAGCGCATCGCGTGCGGTGATCAGATCGGCGAGCGGGATGAACAGGTGGCGATGCGCGTGGACGAACGCGCGGAGCTCGCGATCGTCGGCCTCGACGCGCGTCACGAGATCCGGCTGCGACGCCGCGAGCCGCTGGATCGCGGCGACTGCCTCGGCGCCGGCGGCCTCGCGCGCGGTCGCGTCCGGCGAGCTGACGATCGCGATCATCGTGTCCTGGGCCGGCATCCGCTGCGCGAGGCGTTCGGCGTCGCGCACCGCGGGGGCGTCGGCCGGCAGCAGGTGCGAGAAGTCCGAGCGCAGCGGCAGGTGGAACGCGGCGAGGTACGCGGCCACCGCGACCGCGACGAGCCCGCCGAGCAACACGCCGCGCGCGTGCCGGGTCAGCCAGTCGACATAACGAGCCTGTCGCGAACGCATGGGCCGGCAAAGCTCGCAATGCACGTGCCGCCACAGCCGCCGGCAGCACGTGGCAAATCGAGTGCGGATCTGATGAAAGCTCGACGGGGATCGGCCGCGACCGTCAGCTCGGCGCGCGAATTCTGTCGCTAATCGACCTTGATCGTCGCGAGCGCGCGCAGATCGCCGGCGGCCTGCCATCCCGTGCCCTGCTTCTTCAGCAGGCGGAACCGCAGCGAGCCCTGGCGGTTCAGCTTCACGAACGGCACGACGTTCTTGTCGTCGAGCTCGGCCTTGTCGAGGATCAGGCTGGTCCCGCCGGCATCGATCAGCGCGAGCTTTGAATACTTCGTCACGCCGGCTGCGGCGAGCAGCTGCGCCAGCCGCCAGCCCTTCGTGTCCTCGCTGCCGGGCTGCGACTCGCGCGGCAGGGCCACGATCTGCTCGCCGGTGAGCTGCTTGTCGCCGGTCTTCAGCTTGAACGTCAGCACGAGCTTCAGCGGATCGTCGGTGCCACCGGCGCCGCCCTGGTGCTCGCCGCCGCGGCCTTCGCGCGCGACCTCGATGCGGATCTCCTTGATCGCGTCGTGGCGCAGCGCCGGCTTGCCGTGCTTCGCGAGCGCGACCGGATCGAACATGCCGAACGCGGGCACGCCGCCGTCGCCGGGAAAGATCGCGGGCACCATCTGCGGGTAGCTCGCGGACGGTCGCGCGACCTCGATCGGCGCCGGCTCGCTGCTGCGCAAGCGCACCATCTGCCACGTGCCGAGCCGGCGATCGTCCTCGGGGACGAGCGTGTCGAGCCGTGGCCACTTCGCGAGCTGCTCGGACGTCACCTTCGCGACGCTCTTGTCGTCGACGAAGATCTCGAGCGCGGCCGGCGGCCCGGCGGGGACCGCGTCGCCGATCGCGGCCGGAGCACTGCCCGACGCGACCGCGGGCCGGTCCTCCTTCTTGCCGCCGCAGCCGAGCGCGATCGCGAGCAGGCAACACAGCCACGTGCGCATCGCCGCGACGGTATCACGCGGGCCTTGCTTCCGCGACGAGCCGCCCAGTAACGTGCGCCCCGATGTCGAATCGCAGATCGGTCGGACGCACGCTCGCCATCGTCGTCGTGCTCGAGCTGCTGGTCGGCGCGTGGATCTGGTTTGGCAACATGCCGAGCACGGCGTCCGCGCAGCCGGCGACGGCCGAGAGCCAGGGCGCGACGCCGGCGGCGACGGTCGCATCACCGGAGCTGCCGTCGTCGCTCAAGCCGGCGCCGAAGCCGCCCGCGAAGCTCGAGTGTCCGAAGAAGAAGTCGTCGCCGCCGAAGCCGCTGACCGACGATCTGCTGCCGATCGGAATCCTGATCGCGGTGATCGCGCTCGTGATCTGGCGGCTGCCGCGCGTCGAGCTCGGTCACTCCGACGCGTTCCGGCATCGCCGGCTGCTCAACTGGCTGCCGCTCGGCCTGACGTACTCGTTCCTCTACTTCGCCCGATACAACATCAAGCAGTTCCAGGGTATCGGCCTGACCGAGGTCGAGTACGGCACGGTATTCGGCGTCGGCTCGGCGGTCTACGGGCTGTCGTTCCTGCTCAACGGCCCGCTCACGGATCGCTGGGGCGGGCGCACGACGATCCTGATCGCCGCCGCCGGCGCGGGTGGTGCGAACGCGCTGATGGGCTTCATGGCGATGACCGGGACGACGTTCGGGCTCGCGCCGGTCACGGCGTTCGCGCTCGTGTTCGCGGTCAACATGTACTTCCAGAGCTTCGGCGCGGTGTCGATCGTCAAGGTCAACGCCGCGTGGTTCCACCTCCGCGAGCGCGGCACGTTCGGCGGCATCTTCGGGATCCTGATCTCGCTCGGCCTGTACTTCGCGTACGACGTCGGCAAGCGGATCGTGCAGCACTTCGACGTCGAGTGGCTGTTCTTCATCCCGGCGATCATCCTGTTCGTGTTCTTCCTGCTGTCGTACCTGTTCGTGCGCGACACGCCATCGGACGCCGGGCATCCCGACTTCGATCTCGGTGACGCGACGAACGAAGGCGAGCGGCTGACCGTCGGCCAGGTGTTCATCAAGCTGATGACCCACCCGGTGATCGTCGTGATCTCGGTGATCGAGCTGTGCTCGGGGTTCCTGCGCCAGGCGATCTTGCAGTGGGGCGTCGACTTCGGGAATGGCGTTGGGCTCGGCAAGAGCTTCGTGTTCCAGAACTGGGGCATGGTGTCGTGCATCGCGGGAATCACCGGCGGCATGTTCGCCGGCGCGATCAGCGATCACCTGTTCCAGTCGCGGCGCAGCCCGGTCTCGGCGGTGCTCTACGCGATCATGCTGTCGGGCGCGATCGCGATCGTCCCGCTGTTCGCGGCCCCCGAGGCGATCGGCTGGGTCGTCGCGACGATGTCGATGGCGATCATCGGGGTCCACGGCATGCTGACCGCGACCGCGTCCGCCGACTTCGCCGGCAAGCGCAACACCGGCATGGCGGTCGGCATCATCGACGGCTTCGTCTACATCGGCTCGACGATCCAGTCGTTCCTCTACGGCACGATGCTGCCGGCGTCGAAGATCCGCGACGCGAACGACTGCCTCGTGCCAAATCCCGAAGCCGCGAAGATCGACAACTGGAGCATCTGGCCGTACGGCATGATCCCGATCGCGCTGCTCGGCTTCCTGCTGACGTTGAAGATCTGGAATGCGCGCCCTTCCAAGGGCGGTCGACCCGGTCATTGAGAATCGTGCTGAGCTGACTGACGCGTCAGTCATGCGTGAGTGCAACTGATCGCGAAAATTATTCGAGGGGTAATTGGCTCTCGAATATGTAATCGCGATCGCGAGAAAACGGGTCTCGCGACAGTTCCGCTCGTCGAGAAACCGCTCGCCGAAAACGTCTTACGTCATAACCCTGCATAGCTATACGACATTGCGGCACAGCGACAGCGAAACACAGATTCGCTACATCGCGCGCCATGGCACGAATCCAAACGATCACGACCACGGCACTCGTCTTCGCCCTGATGGGGGGATGCGTAGACGGTGCTGTTGACACGGGTGGCGAGGATGAGGTGGGCGCCGACGACTCGCTCGGGGAAGACACGTCGGCGCTCACCTCGCCGGTGTATCCGACGGCACATCCGCGCATCTATCTGACGCCGAACCGCACCCGCCTGAAGACCGCGCTCGACAACAACACCGCCGCCGCGTCGGCATTCCGCACGAAGGTCGACCAGTGGGTCGCCGGCTCCGACATCTGGGGCTTCCAGGCATGGAACGCGGCGCTCATGGGGCAGCTGACCGGCAACTCGAAGTACTGCTCGAAGGCGATCGCGACCGTCGAGGCACAGGTCGCCACCGCCGAGCAGAAGATCGCGGGCGGTGCCGCACCCGAGGTCGCGAACGACAGCTACCTCGGCATCGGCGAGATGATCGGCGATCTCGCGCTCGTCTACGACTGGTGTTACGCGAGCGTCTCGAGCTCGCAGCGCACGCGCTGGATCAACTACGCGAACCAGGCGATCTACAACGTCTGGAACCCGTCGAGCGCGACGTGGGGTGGCCGGTCGTTCCCGTGGAGCGGGTGGTCGATCAACAACCCTTCGAACAACTACTACTACTCGTTCCTGCGGGCGACGATGCTGATGGGTCTCGCGACGAAGGGCGAGAGCGCGAAGGCCGACACCTGGATCAGCACGTTCCGCAACGCGAAGATCGGCAACCAGCTCGTCCCGACGTTCAACACCGACCTCGTCGGCGGTGCGTCGCGCGAGGGCACCGGGTACGGCGTCGCGATGCGCCGGCTGTTCGAGCTCTACGACCTCTGGTACGCGACGACCGGCGAGCAGATCTCGAAGCTGACGAGCCACACGCGCAACTCGATGCTCGCGTTCATGCACCAGGTCGTGCCGACGCTCGACAAGGTCGCACCGACCGGTGACCAGTCGCGCGACTCGACCGCGGCGTTCTTCGACTACCACCGCAACTACCTGCAGGAGCTGATCGGCCTCATGCCGACCGACACCGTGTCCGGCCGCGCGAAGACGATGCTCGCGCAGTCGAGCATCAAGCAGATGTCGAGCGGGTTCATGGTCGCGTACGACTTCCTGTACGACCGCCCCGACGTCACGACGCGCTCGCTCTCCGGGCTCAACACGGCGTACTACGCGAAGGGCATCGGTGAGGTCTATGCGCGCTCGGACTGGGGCAAGACCGCGACGTGGGTCAACCTGATCGCCGGCCCGTACACCGAGTCGCACGCGCACCAGGACCAGGGCTCGCTCATGATCTACAAGGGCGGCTGGCTCGCGTACGACTCGGTGATCAACTCGCGGTCGGGCCTCAACCAGGACACCGGCTCGCACAGCCTCGTCCGGATCGACAGCGGCAGCACGCCGCTGCGCCAGATCGCGAACACGATCTCGAAGGTCACCGCGCTCCACCAGGGCCCGGGTTGGGTCCACATCTCGGCGGACGTCACCGCGGCGTACGGAGGGAACTCGCTCGTCCAGAAGGTCCAGCGCGAGATCGTCTACATCCAGCCGAACATCGTCGTCGTCTACGACCGCGTCGCGACGTCGAGCGGCACGTACCAGACCTGGCAGCTCGCGAGCCCGGTCGCGCCGAGCATCAGCGGCAACGCGGCGACGTTCTCGAACGCGGGCCACACGCTGAAGGTCACGCGCATGCAGCCGTCGTCGGCGACGACGTCGACGTACGCGTTCTCGTCGAGCTCGGACTTCACCGGCGGCTACCGGCTCAACGAGAAGGTCTCCGGCGCGGACAACCGGTTCCTCCACGTGA
Source organism: Kofleriaceae bacterium (assembly GCA_035715365.1). Classification (GTDB taxonomy): domain Bacteria; phylum Myxococcota_A; class Polyangia; order Haliangiales; family Haliangiaceae; genus JABFXX01. Next base: position 31,424 of record DASTLB010000054.1, read on the forward strand.
TGTCGATCGACGGCGCCGCGTCGTCGATCACGTCGACCGGGACGACCTCGCAGCCGGGCGTCACGATCAACCTCGCGTCCGGCGGCACCGCGACCGTCAAGTTCAACCGCGACTCCGTCGGCGGCGTGCTCACGCTCGCCGGCGTCACGACGACGCTGACGGCGGCGGTCGACGCGCTTCCGAACTGACGCAAAGCCTGCGCTGACCGTCGACGAGCCACGACTGCCCCGCGATGCGGTGGTGGTCGTGGCTCGGGTGTTTTCGGAGCGATCTGCAATCGTTCACGAGGCGCATTCGCGGCGTTCTGTCCAGCGTTCAAAGCATGAATGACAATCGAGTCTATGAAATTGTTGATGGGTATCTCTGTGTCGCAGTCGTAATCGAGATTGCGAATTCTCGTCTGCGCCTTCGTCGTTCTCGACGAGAAACCGCACTCCGACGTTTGCTGATCATCGTAAGTGTGCTTGCAAGTAAGACAATAACCACAACGACAGGGCGCGCGCGGCTTTGCTACCTCCGTGCGCCATGGCTCTGCGCAAGATCGATCTCGTCGCGCTGCTGATGGTCGTGCTCGCCGCCTGTGACGGGGCCGGGACGATCGGCAGCGACCCTGGGGATGACCAAAACGGCGGCAGCGGGGACGACAGCGGCTCTGGTGGAGGATCGGACGACGGCGTCCTGCCGACGTACCCCACGGACCATCCCAGAATCTATCTGACGCCGAACCGGGCGAGGCTCGAGGCGGCACTCGCCGCAGGCACGCCGGCCGCGCAAAAGTTTCGCGACAAGGTCGACCAGTGGGTCGGCGGCGCGGACCTCTGGGGCTTCCAGGCGTGGAACGCGGCGCTGCTCGGCCAGCTCACCGGCGATGCGAAGTACTGCACCGCCGCGATTCGCGCGGTCGAGGATCAGGTGACGGCCGCGGAGGCCGCGATCGCGAGCGGCGGCGCGCCGGCGGTCGCGAGCGATAGCTACCTCGGGATCGGCGAGATGGTCGGCGACCTCGCGCTGGTCTACGACTGGTGCTTCGACCAGGTCACCGATGCGCAGCGCACGCGGTGGCTCGCGTACGCGAACCAGGCGGTGTGGAACGTCTGGCATCACACCGAGGCGAAGTGGGGCGGCAAGACGATGGCGTGGAGCGGGTGGTCGGTCGAGAACCCGTCGAACAACTACTACTACTCGTTCCTCCGCGCGACGATGCTGCTCGGCCTCGCGACCAAGGGCGAGGCGCCGGAGGCCGACGGCTGGATCGCGGAGTTCCGAGACGCGAAGATCTACGGCGAGCTCGTGCCGACGTTCGATGCCGATCTGGTCGGCGGCGGCTCGCGCGAGGGCACCGGCTACGGCGTCGCGATGCGCCGGCTGTTCGAGCTCTACGACCTGTGGAAGGCGACGACCGGCGAGAACCTCGCGACGAAGACGCCGCACACGCGCGCCTCGATGGTGTCGTTCATCCACCAGACGCTGCCGACGCTCGATCGCGTCGCGCCGACCGGCGACCAGTCGCGCGACTCGACCGCGGCGTTCTTCGACTACCACCGCAACTATCTGCAGGAGCTCGTCGCGCTGTTCCCGAGTGATCCGCTCGCAGGCCGCGCGCAGGCGCTGCTCGCCGCGTCGAGCGTGCCGGCGATGACGTCGTCGTTCATGTACGGCTACGACTTCCTCTACGACACCGACGTCACGCATCGCGCGCTCGACGGCATGGGCTCGGCGTACTACGCGACCGGCATCGGCGAGCTCTACGCGCGCTCGGGCTGGGATCGCCACGCGACGTGGATCAACCTGATCGCCGGCCCGTACACCGAGTCGCACGCGCACCAGGATCAGGGCTCGCTGATGATCTACAAGGACGGCTGGCTCGCCTATGACCCGGTCGTGCACTCGCGGTCGGGCCTCAACCAGGCGACGACGTCGCACAGCCTCGTCCGGATCGACAGCGGCGGCTCGCCGGTGCGCCAGATCGCGTCGACGACGTCGACCCTGAGCGCGCTGCATCGCGGGACCGACTGGGTCTACGCGTCGGCGGATCTGACCCCCGCGTACGACGGCAACGCCGCGGTCGCGAAGGTGCACCGCGAGATGGTGTACCTGATGCCGGACGTCGTCGTCGTGTTCGATCGCGTGCAGAGCGCGAGCGGCACGTCGCAGACCTGGCAGCTCGCCGTCCCGACGCAGCCATCGATCAGCGGCAACACGGCGACGGTGGCGAACGCGGGCCACACGCTGCGCATCACGCGGATCGCGCCGACGACGGCGACGATGTCGGCCTACGACTACCGCGCGGACTCCGACTTCACGGGCGGGTTCCGGCTTGACGAGCAGCTCGCCGGCGGCGACAACCGGTTCCTGCACGTGCTCGCGGTCGACGGCGCGGTGAGCTCCGCGGTCGCCTCGGGCTCGAGCGGCGTGACGTTGACGCTCGCCGATGGCCGGACCGCGACGATCTCGTTCGCGCGCGACACCGCCGGTGCGACGCTGTCGATCGGCGGCGCGACCGAATCGCTCGGCGCCGGAGTCGACGCGCTTCCCGAGTGACCCGCGATCGTGTTACCCCGATCCGCATGCCGCTCTGGCTGCGGACGGTGCTCCGGCTGACCCCGATCGTGTTCGCGGCGAGTGCCGCGGCGGTGGTCGGCCTGATCGGGTTTCGCGCGCTCGTGCCGCTCGACAGCATTCGCGGCTCGAGCGGCGAGCTCGGGAACTACCTGCAGACGGTCGGCGGGATCTACGCGGTGCTGCTCGCGTTCGTCGTCTACGTCGTGTGGGGTCAGTTCAACGACGCGCGCGGGCTGGTCGAGCGCGAGGCGACGGCGCTCGAGGATCTGCATCGCACCGCGAGCGGGCTGCCGAACGGGAGCCGGCTCGCGATCCAGTCCGGGCTGCGCGACTACGTCGACGCGGTACTGCGCGACGAGTGGGTCGCGATGGCGAAGCACGACGAGTCCGCGATCGAGCGCGTCTCGGGCAAGCTCGACGCGGTGTGGCTCGCGATCCACAGCTGCCGGCCCTCGGATCCGATCCAGCAGATGATCTATGGAGAGGTGCTGTCGCGGTTCAACGAGCTCACCGATCTTCGTACGAACCGGCTGACCTCGGCGCGGTTCCGGATTCCTCTCACGATGAAGATCCTCCTCTATTCCGGCGCGATCATCGTGACCGGCTCGATGTACCTGATCGCGATCCCGCAGCTGTGGCTGCACTCGCTCGTGACCGCCGCGCTCGCCGGTGCCGTCGCGCACATCCTGTATCTCATCCACGATCTCGACGATGCGTTCGACGGCGACTGGCAGGTCGCGCGCCGGCCGTTCGAGCGTGCGCGCACGAGCTTCGACCGGCCCTGCCATCAGGTCGATAGCGCGGACTGCGCGTGAGCCGGTGGCCTTGCGCATGCACGATCGTCGCGCATGCGGACGATGACAACGTGGTCGATCGCGTTCGTATTCGCAGCCTGTGCCGGTCCTCAGAGCCGTGACCGGCCGGCGTCGGGAAATCCCGCGGCGCACGTCCGCGAGACCGCGACGACGGCGACGGTCGCGCCGGAGCGTCCGGGCGCGCGCGGACCGCTCGCGTACACGTGCGGCGACACGGTGCTGAGCGATCAGTCGACGAGCGGAGGCGAACGGCTGATGACGACCGTTCCCTGCTGGGATGTCGAGGAGGAGGCCGCGATCACGCCGACGCGCCGGGTGACCGTGCGCCCGGCATCGGAGGCGCGCGATGCGCTCGCGAGCGCCGAGCTCGTGCAGTGCAAGGGCATCCCGGAGCAGGAGCTCACGCACTCGCCGCTCGAGCATCGCCGCGCGATCGCGGAGATCGTGCCGCATCGTCGGGGCGGCCAGGTGCGCGGCGTTCGCATCGTGCTCCGCCCCGTGCCGGGACTGACCGCGCCGTGGATGGAGCAGGCGATCGCGTGTCATCGCGCGCGCTGGGAAGTCCTCGGCAAGCCGGCGGATTACATGGCCGACGATCCGACGCTCGTCGACGATGCGGAGATCCGCGTCACGCGCAATGGCGACCACGTCGAGGTGCTCGTGGTGAGCGACGATCCGGCGCAAGCGCAGCTCGCGATGTCGCGCGCGCAGCAACTCGCCGCCGAGCGCACCGCGACGCGCTGATCACGCGGCGTGGCCGCGCGTCTCGAGCAGCTTGACGAGCGTCGCCGGCTGCACCGGCTTGACGAGGTGGTGATCGAAGCCGGCCTCGCGCGAGCGCCGGCGATCCTCGGGCTGGCCCCAGCCGGTCAGCGCGATCAGCAGCGCTCGCGACCCGCGTGCCCGCAGCTCGGCTGCGACCTGGTAGCCGTCGAGGCCCGGCATGCCGATGTCGATCACGGCGACGTCGGGGTCGTGCTCGCCGGCGACACGCAGCGCCTCGACGCCATCCGCCGCGAGCCGCACGTCGTGGCCAAGGCCCTCGAGGTACATCGCGAGCGTGTCGCGCGCGTCGACGTTGTCGTCGGCGACGAGCACGCGCACCGCTCCCTCGTGGGTCGCGACCGGCAGCGGGCGCGCCTGCGGGACGTCGAGCGACGTCGCGGCGATCGGGAGATGGACGACGAACGTGCTGCCGCGGCCCTTGCCCGGGCTGCGCGCCTCGATCCGTCCGCCGTGCAGCTCGACGAGCCTGCGCGCGAGCGCGAGCCCGATGCCGAGGCCGCTATCGGTCTTGTCCGACGGCAGCTGCGCGAACATCTCGAACACGTGCTGCAGGTGCTCGGGATCGATGCCGACGCCGGTATCGTGCACCGCGATCGCGACCTCGTCCGCGGTGCGCTCGGTGCGGACCTCGATCCGGCCGCCGCGCGGCGTGTACTTCGACGCGTTCGCGACGAGGTTCGAGAGGACCTGCGCGAGGCGCGTCAGATCTGCGTCCAGCAACACCGGCTCGGCCTCGAGGTGGACGTCGAGCGTGTGGCCGGCCTGATCGACGAGTGGCTTCGCGGTCTCGATCGCCGACCGCAGCACGTCGTCGAGCAGGACCGGCTCGCGACGCAGCTCGAGCTTGCCGCGGCTGATCCGGCTGACGTCGAGCAGGTCGTCGATCAGCCGGACGAGGTGCGCGAGCTGGCGGCCCATGATGTCCATCGCGCGCGTCGCCGATAGCTCGTCGGGCTTGCCGCGCAACATCTCGAGCCCGAGCCGGATCGGCGCGAGCGGATTGCGCAGCTCGTGCGCGAGCACCGCGAGGAACTCGTCCTTGCGGCGATCGGCATCCTTGAGCTCGGCCTCCGCATGCTTGCGATCCGTGATGTCGTTCGCGATCCCGCACAGCGCGATCGGTGTGCCGTCGACGTCGCGCAGCAGGAACTTGCTCGTCAGGAACGTCATCGGCTTGCCCTCGTACTCGAACGCCTCCTCGAACTGCTCGGGCTGGCCGCGCTCGAGTAGCCGCCGATCCTCGTCGGCGAACTGCTTCGCGACGGCGTCGCCGAACAGCGCGCGATCGTCCTTGCCGACGATCTGATCGACCCGTTTGCCGGCGAGCTCCGCGAACGTGTGGTTGACGAGCAGGTAGCGGCCGTCGAGATCCTTCAGGAACACGACGAGCGGCGCGTACTCGAGCACCGCATCGAGCCGGAGCTGCGTCCGCAGCGCGCGGGTCTCGGCGCGCCGCATCGCGAGCACGAGCTCGATCATCGTGACCGAGACCATGACGAACAGGATCAACCCGGCGACGTAGGCGAGCAGCGAGTCGTGACGCTGCAGCGGAAAGATCCACCACGTGCCGATCGCGCCGAGCACGACGGTCGTGAACCCGGACAGCCGGCCGCCGAACCACGCCGCGAACAGCACCGCCGGAAACAGAAAGATGAACGGCACGCGATCGCCGAGCAGCGGCTCGGTCATCGCACGCATCCCGACCGCGACCACGACCGCACCGACGGCGAGCGCGACTGCCAGCCCGGGCGTAGCGCGCAGCATGGCGAGCCGGGATGGCATGTTCACCGTATAGCGCTTCGTTCGGTGAGCCAGTGGTGAGACGGCTCGTCGATCAGTCCTCGATCACCACACCGAGCACGGTTTCCCCGGATTCATCGGGGTCGCCGCCGCGCACGAGAACGCGGTCGCGAAGCCGGGCTGGTTCACGATGACGCCGTTGACTCGCCACATCGGCGGCGAGTGCGGGTTCGAGTGCGCCATGGTTTCGAGGCGTTCCGGCGTCGCCTTGTCGCACCACGACTGGGCGTAGGCCAAAAAGTACAGCTGGTCATCGGTAAAGCCGTCGACGTTCGCCGGCGGCGGCGTCGTTTGCTGCGCACGCCAGGCGCGATACGCCGCGAACGCGATCTTGACCCCGCCGTTGTCCGCGATGTTCTCGCCGGCGGTCAGCTTGCCGTCGAGCCGGACGTTCGGGACCGCCTCGTACTTGCTGTACTGGTCGACGACACACTTCGTCGCCGCTGCGAACTTTTGCTTCGTCGCCGGCGTCCACCAGTCGCGCAGGTTCCCGGCGCCGTCGAACTGGCTGCCTTCGTCGTCGAAGCCGTGCGTGATCTCGTGGCCGATCGTGCCGCCGCCGGTCGAGCCGAAGTTGACCGCCGGATGAAAGCTCGAGCCGAAGAACGGCGGCTGCAGCTGACCCGCGGGCAGCGCGATCTCGTTCAGCGTCGGATCGTAGTAGGCGTTCACCGTCGGCGGCGACATCTGCCACTCGTCGCGATCGACCGGCTTGCCGATCTTCGCGAGCTGGCGCGCGAGCTCCCAGCGCGATGCCGCGCGCACGTTCGCGGCGAACTGTGGGCCGATCTCGAAGTCGTAGCTGCGCCACTTGTCGGGGAACCCGACGAGGTACGCCATGCGATCGAGCTTCTGCTTCGCCGCATCGCGCGTCTGCGCGTCCATCCACGGCAGCTCGTCGAGCTCGCTGCGCATCGCGCTGAACACCGCCTTCGTCAGCTCGACCGCGCGCGCCTTCGAGTCGCCGGCGAATCGCTTGACGACGTACGCCTGGCCGAGCAGCTCGCCGAGATCGTTGTCGACGCGCTGGACGCAGCGCCGCCACCGCGGCGGGATCTCCTTGACGCCCGCGAGCTCCTTCGCCATCGAGTGCGCTTCCTCGACCCACGCGCGGCCGAGATCGTTCGCGGAGTCGCGCAGCACGGTCCACGTCAGGTAGCGGCGCAGCGCGACCGGCTTCTCCGTCGACAGCAGCTTGACGATCGCCTTGTAGTACGCCGGATCGTTCACCGTGACGTCGGTGACCTGACCGATCCCGAGCTTGGCGAAGTAGTCCCGCCACGGAAATCCCGGCGCGACCTTCTCGAGGCCGTCTCGATCGATCTTGTGATAGACGGCGTGCGGATCACGGCGCACGACGTCGGTCTGCTGCAGCTTCGCGAGCGCGGTCTCGATCCGCATCGCGTCGGCCGCCGCGGCACGCGCGTCCTTCGCCCACGCGCCGCCGAGCAGCTTGAACATCCGCTCGATGTGCGCGACGTAGACCGTGCGTGTGCGCGGCATCGTGCCCGCGCTCTCGAGGTAGTACTTGCGATCGGGCAGGCCGATGCCGCCCTGATCGAGTGCCGCGATCATCTTCGTCGCATCGGCGAAGTCCTGCTGCGGGCCGAGCCCGAACAGCGGGAACACCGCACCGGCATGCAGCGTGATCACCGCCTGCGCCGCGGACTTCGCGTCCTTGACGGCGGCGGCGGCGTCGAGCAGCGGCTGGATCGGCGTCGTGCCCGCTGCCTCGATCGCCGCCTCGTCCATGCACGCGGCGTAGTACGTGCCGAGCTTCTTCAGCGTCGGATCGTTACCCGGCTGCTTCGCCGCCGTCTCGAGCACGTCGCGCAGCATCTCCTCGTTCGCCTTGTTGACGATCTGAATCGCGCCCCAGCTCGAGCGATCGGGCGGGATCTGCGCGGTCTTCAGAAAGCCGCCGCACGAGAACTGATAGAAGTCGGTGCACGGGTCGACGCCGCGATCGAGCCACTCCGGCACGATGCCGGTCTCCGCGAGCGTCATCGCCGGCGGCTTGACGGCCACATCCGCCGGCGCAGCGGGACGATCGACGACGATCGGGGTCGGTGCGGGCGGCTTGGCACCGCCCGAACAACTCACAGCGACGAGCAGCAGTGCCAGCCTGGTCATGCGTGCGGCACGATAGCACTGCAGATCTCGGGCCGCTGCGTCAGGCCGAGGCGACGAGCTCGAACCCGATCGTGACATCCAGCGTCAGAGGCTGCGACGTCGCACCGAGCGTGACGCCCGCGCCACGCGAGGTCAGCGCGGTCTCGGTCAAGATATACGGCGACGTCCACATCGCGCCGGCCGGCGCCTCGGTGACGTTGACGATCCGCCCGGTCTCGATCCCGAGGGTCTTCGCCATCTGCGCCGCCTTCTCCTTCGCCGCGGCGAGCGCCTGGTCACGAACCTGCTTCTTCAACACCGCGAGGTCCGAGCGCCGGAACTGTGTCGTCATCGACGTCGCGCCGGCATTCGCGCCGGTCTCCATGATCGACGCGATCTGATCGAACCGCTTCGTCGTCGCGACGATCGTGATCGAGGCCTGGAAGCCCTGCGGCCGATCGTCGGAGTTGATGCCGTCCCACCGCGGGTACAGGTTCATCTGCGACAGCTTGAGATCGCCGGTCTGCAGGCCGAGCTTCACGAGCGCGTCGACGAGCGCGCGCTGCTTCGCCTGCACGGCGGCCGCGGCCTTGCCGGCCGACAGGTCGTTCGCGCTGACGGTGAGCGTGAGGTCGACGCAGTCCGGCGTCACGTCGATCGTCGCGCTGCCGGTCACGGTGAGCTGTCCCGGCTTCGCGACGTCGGCGGCGTGGACCGCGATCACCTGCGGATCCTTGCAGGCGGGCATGGTGAACAGGGCAGAGGTCAGAGCGAGGCTAGCGAGGGTCTTCTTCAACATCGGTCACGTGTCCTTTCTGGAGAATCAAACGGACGACCGACCGCAGTGGCGCTGTGGTTCGACGGCGCCTTACACACGCCTTACAGCCGCGATGAGCTAGCTTTGGCGCGTGTTACACGAGCCGTTCACGCTGTCCTCCGGTGCGGTGATCCCGAATCGCATCGCGCTCGCTCCGATGACGAATCTGCAGTCGCTCCCCGACGGGCGGCTCGGCGACGACGAGCTCGCGTTTCTCGCGCGCCGCGCCGACGGTGGCTTCGGGCTCGTGTCGACGTGCGCCGCCTACGTCGCGCGCGACGGCAAGGCGTGGGACGGCGAGCTCGCGATCGATCGCGACGAGCTGCTGCCCGGGCTGTCGCGACTCGCGGCGCGGATCAAGCGCGGCGGTGCGCTCGCGATCGTGCAGCTGTTTCACGGCGGCGTGCGCGCGACGTCACGGCTCACCGGCGAGCAGGTCTGGAGCGCGAGCACGTGGCAGGAGCCGGAGCCGACGTTCGAGGTGCCGCGGGTCGCGACCCGCGACGATCTCGAGCGCGTGATCGAGCAGTTCGCCGCCGCTGCCGAGCGCGCGCGCGTCGCCGGGTTCGACGGCGTCGAGCTGCACGGCGCGCACGGCTATCTGCTCTCGCAGTTCCTGTCGCGGACCATGAACCCGCGCACCGATGGCTGGGGCGGCGACCTCGCAGGGCGCGCTCGGCTCGTCCGCGAGGTCCTGCGCGCTTGCCGCGCGCGCACGAGCAGCCGGTTCACGATCGGCGTCCGGCTCTCGCTCGAGGATCGCGGCCACGCGCGCGGCATGGATCTCGACGACAACCTGCAGGTCGCCCGCTGGCTCGCCGAGGACGGCGCCGACTTCATCCACATCTCGCTGTGGGATGCCTCGAAGACCACCGCGAAACGTCCCGACCAGCATCCGATCCCGCTCGTCCGTGAGGTGCTGCCCCCTCGCGTCGCGGTGATCTCGGCCGGCTCGATCTGGACGGCGGCCGACGCGATCGCGCAGCGCGAACGCGGCGCCGATCTCGTCGCGCTCGGTCGCTCCGCGATCCTGAACCCGGACTGGCCGCGGCTCGCGACGACTCCCGGCTGGGAGCCCGTGCGCCCGCCGATCACGCGCGCCGCGCTGCTCGAACGCGCGGTGTCGCCGGTGTTCCAGCAGTACCTCGCGCGCTGGAAGAATTTCGTAGCGGACTGACGAGCGCGATCGCTCGCTGCGCGCAGTGTCTACGTCGTCGTCGCGCACGTTGACAGCCTCGATCGCACGGCCACGGTTCGATCATGGTCTCGGCTCCCGCTGGTGAAGGTCCCGACGCGATCGCTCGCATCGCCCGTCCGATCCAAGGTGAGGACGAGCTCGAGCAACTCCTCGACCTCGTCGGTCATGCGCGCATCGTGCTACTCGGCGAGGCGACGCACGGCACGCACGAGTTCTACGATTTGCGCGCTTCGCTGACGCGCAAGCTGATCGACGATCGCGGCTTTGCTGCCGTCGCGGTCGAGGGTGACTGGCCGGATGCGCTGCGTGTCGATCGCTACATCCGCGGTATCGGCGACGACGACTCCGCCGAGGAGGCGCTCGCGGCGTTCGAGCGGTTCCCGATGTGGATGTGGCGCAACGACGAGGTCGCGACGTTCGTCGAGTGGCTGCGCCGGCACAACCTGCGCCGGTCGAGCGACGCGCACGCCGGCTTCTACGGCCTCGACCTGTACTCGCTGCACGCCTCGATCCGCGCCGTGCTGTCGTTCCTCAAGGACGTCGATCCGGAGGCCGCGGCTCGCGCTCGCGCCCACTACGCCTGCTTCGATCACGCGGGCGGCGATCCGCAGCAGTACGGCATGCAGGCGCACTTCGGCCTCAAGCACGACTGCGAGGAGCAGGTCGACGACGTCGTCGAGCAGCTCGTCGAGGCCCAGCGCCGCCACGCCGCGCGCTCGGGGCGATCGCCGTCGGGCGACGCGTGGTTCCACGCGATGCAGAACGCGCGCGTCGTCCGCGAGGCCGAGGCCTACTACCGCACGATGTTCGCCGGTCGCAGCGAGTCGTGGAACCTGCGCGACACGCACATGGCCGACACGCTCGACATGCTTGCGACCCAGCTCGGCAAGGATGGCGAGCCCGCGAAGCTCGTCGTGTGGGCGCACAACTCGCACGTCGGCGACGCGCGCGCGACCGAGATGGGCGAGGACGGTCAGATCACGCTCGGTCAGCTCGTGCGCGAGCGCCACCCCGACGAGGTCGCGCTGATCGGGTTCACGACGCACGAAGGCACCGTCGAGTGCGCGCAGGACTGGGACGAGCCCGGCTACAAGGAGCGCGTCCGGCCATCGCTGCCCGGCAGCTGGGAGGAGCTGTTCCACGCCTCCGGCCTCGAGCGCTTCTTCATCACGTCGTCGGCGCTGCGGCGCGCGGTCGGCGAGGCGTCCGAGCGCCTGCATCGCGCGATCGGCGTCGTCTATCGACCGGACACCGAGCGACGCAGCCACTACTACCATGCGCGGCTCGCCGATCAGTTCGACGTGATCGTCCACGTCGATCAGACGACCGCGGTCAAGCCGCTGCTGCGCGAGGACGAGGCCGCCGCGACGATGACGATGGAAGACGTGCCGGAGACGTTCCCGTCGGGCATCTGATCCGTGCTCGTGCTCGTGCTCGGACACGCGCTGGCACGGTCCGCGGTACGCGGCGAATGATGTCCGGGACAGACGACCGAGCGTGTCCGGCACGCGCGTCGGACGATGTCCGGGACATCATCGTCCGCGTTGTCCGGGTCAGGGGCGGCCCCGGCCGGCAGGCGGGGTCTCGAGCACGAGCACGATCAAGCAAGGCGCGCGATCAGTCGCTTCGCGAACAGGTACGCGTCGCCCGGCCAGCGACCCGAGACGTACCGACCGTCCTCGACGACGAACGCCGCGCTGTCATCGTCGCGCGTGCCGCGCTTCGACAGCGTGCGCGGGCCACGCTCGAAGTCGTCGGGCTTCGCGAGCGCGGCGCGGACCTCGTCCTCGACGTACGCCGGGTAGGTCCGGTAGTAGCGGCCGCGCCGCCAGAACGTCGCGAGATACGCGCTGCGCTCCATGTACTTCGGCAAGCACGTCGTGCGCGTGCCATGCAGCACCGACTGGCCATCGCTCGCGCGCTTCGATCGCGCCGCGACGAGCACGCCATGACAGATCGCGGCGATCGGCTTGGCGGTCGCGAAGAACGCCGCGGTCAGGCGATGCACCGCCTCGCCGCCGAGATACTGCTTCATGCCGGGCGCGTGACCGCCGGCGAGCAGCAGCGCGTCGAACGCCGCGGGATCGAGATCGCTCCAGCGCCGCGGCGACGTGAACGTGCTCGCGGTCTCGAGCTCGCGATAGAACGCGATCGGCTCCTCGCGCGCGCCGAGAGCGCCGAACACGACGCCGGTGATCAGCAATGGATCGCAGCTCGGCGTCGTGCCGTGCTCGGTCGCGAACACGACCTCGTGGCCCGCCTCGACGAGCAGCTTCCATGGAACCGCGACTTCAGTGACGTCGAAATCTTTGTCCGGCAGCGGCACTGCGACGGTCGCCATCGTCGCATCGTAACCAAATACGTTCTTGATGTGCCGTCAGGTGCGAGAGCGATCGCGCATGGACTTTGCTCGTGGTCCCCCGTCGAGAGGGACACATGCCACGCAAGCAACGATTCAAACCATCACGCAAGCCGAAGCCGGTCGAGCAGCAGCAAGAGACCACCGCGCAGCCGATGAACAACCCGCGGGATGTCCGCCCCGAGCAGGAGCAGACACGCCCGTACGGGACGGACATCGAGTCTGGGCGGTCCGTGCGATCGCAGGGAGATAGCGGGTCGGGGGTGGAATCCACGGGAAACACCGACGACCGGGCGTGATCGCACGACGAGCGCCTCCGCGCGTGCTCACCCACGCAGACTGTCATCTCCCCCACGCGCGACGAGCGGGTTGACCGGACTTCGCTCACATTGCAACCCCAGCCCCGATCACAGCGATCGAGACGCTCGCCGCGCCATCAACTCCTCGTAGCCCTCGATGTGCCAGACATCGAGCTCCTTCGCTCGCTGCATCGCGAACGGATGCGTGCGGTACAGCGTGAGCAGGATCTTGTATGCCTTGTCGAGCGTCGAGCGGTCGACGTCCTCGTACTCGCGCACCTGACGCAAGAACTCGTCCCGATCCATCTCGGCGGAAAGCCGCGTCGTGCCGCCCGCGAGCTTCATCAGCGTCGAGCGCGCGGGCTCGATGTCCTGCACGCACAGCAGCGCCGCGCGATCCGCGGTGAGCTCGGCGCAGCGATACCACTCGTAGAGCGCGATGATGAGGCCCTGGCCGAGGATCGCGCCGAGCCCGAGCGTCATCTGACCGAGCAGCGCGACGATCGCGGCGATGTTGCGAGCCATCGTTCCGTACAGCACGTGGCCAGCCTTGATGTGGCCGACCTCGTGACCGATCACGTAGAACAGCTCCTCGTCCGTCATCATGTCGACGAGCCCGGACGTCAGCGTGACGAACGGTTTCGTGTGGCCGAACGTGAACGCGTTCGGTACCGGATCGACGGTGACGTACAGCTCGGGCTCGGGGACCTCGAGGATCTTGCAGGCCCACGTCAGGCTGCGGTGCAGCCGCCCGAACATCTTCGGCGTCACGCGCAGGTTCGAGGCGACGTTGTCGACGTAGTACAGCCGCTCGAGCCCGTACTCGAGCACCTTCTTGATCACGGTGTCGAGGCCGGGCACCTTCTTCAGCGCATCGGTCGCGCGTGCGTCGTTCGGGTGCCGGAGCTCCTCGATCGACAGCCCGGGCAATGGTCGCAGCTTGCGCTTCTTCGTCGGACCGGGGCCGGGGACATCGCCGTTGCCATTGCCTTCCACCTCGCTCATCGCTTCAATCGTACGCGATGTTCGTCTGCCTCGACGTCGACTATCAGCCGGCCCTCGTCACGACCGGCTGCGTCGGGTTCGAGGCGTGGACCGACGAGCTCGCCGCGATCGAGCTCGTGGTGCGCTCGCGGACCGCGGCCGCCGCGTACCAGCCGGGCGCCTTCTTCGAGCGCGAGCTGCCGTACCTGCTCGCCGCGCTCGACCGCATGCCATCGCCGATCGACGCGATCGTCATCGACGGCTACGTCGTGCTCGACGGCGGTCGACCCGGGCTCGGCGCGCATCTCCACGATCGTCGACGCGAGCCGGTGATCGGCGTCGCGAAGACGCGGTTCGAAGGCGCGCCCGCTCTCGAGGTCACGCGCGGCGACAGCGCGAAGCCGCTGTACATCACGGCGATCGGGATCGACGCGCAGCACGCGGCCGAGCACGTGCGCGCGATGCACGGCGAGTTCCGGATCCCGACGCTGATCAAGCGCGCCGACAGCCTCGCGCGCGGGCACTGATCCCGCTCAGCACCGCGCGGCCTATACTCGGTTGATGGCGAGTCCCATCGCGCCGAAGCTGAGCGGGCTCGCGCTCGTGCAGACGCTCGGATCGAGCGCGCTCAAGCACGCGGGACCGATTCGCGCCGTGCGCGTCACCCCGGACGGTCGTCGGATCCTGACGCTCGGCGACGGCAAGTGCGTGCACGTGTGGGACGCCGAGACCGGCGAGCACGTCACCGACCTCGCCGGCACCGATCAGGGACTGTACGCGCTCGCGGTGTCACCGGACGGCCGGCGCGTGTTCGCGGGAGGTCACGAGGCCCAGGTGTTCGAGGTCGCGACGCGCAAGCGACTGCACTCGCTGCGCGTTCACTCGCCGCTCGTCGTCGCGGCGGCGTTCGGCCCCGATAACTCGATCCTCGTCGGAGACGACCGCACGGTGCGGCGGTTCGATCCGTACGGGCTCGAGCTGCCGGCGCTCGTGCCGCACGCCAGTCGCATCGAGGCGATCGCGGTGTCGCGCGATGGCAAGCTCGCGATCACGTGCGGAGGCGACCGCAAGGTCAAGATCCAGTCGGTCGCCGGGCCGCGGCCGGAGGTGATCGCGTCGTGGCCGGGATCGGCGAAGAGCTGCGGGTTCTCGCCGGATGGCTCGCTCGCGTGGTCCGCCGGGTTCGACCACGCGATCGTGCGCGGCAGTGCGAGCGGTCGCATCACGTTCTCCGCCGACCGGCTCGACCGCGTGCGCATGCCCGAGCTGCGGATCGCGGCGATGTCGCCCGACGGCTCGCGATTCGCGGTCGGGTTCGAGCACGAGGTCGTCGTGTGCGCGCTTCCCGGCGGCAAGATCGTCGCGCGCCTTGCGGTGTCGGCGGTGCAGTCACTCGCGTTCACGCCCGATGATCAGCGACTCGTCGTCGGTAGCGCGACCGAAGGCATCGGCGTGTACGAGCTCGCGAGCGAGCGCCGCGTGCTGCCGCCGGGCCCCGGGCACGCGCTCGCGATCGAGGACCTCGTCGCGACGCCGAACGTGCTGTACTCGCTCGGCGCCGACGGGCTCGTCGTGCTGTGGGATCTCGAGACCGGCACCGCGGTCGAGCGGCTCGGTAGCGTGACCGGCAGTGGCGTCGCGATCGCGTGCAGCGAGGGCAGGCTCGCGACCGCTTCGAATGCCGGCGAGCTGCTCGTGTGGGATGTCCGGGGACCGGACAGTCGTTCGCTCGCGGTCGAAGGTCAGGCGAGCGCAGCAGTCGCGTTCTCGCGCACCGGAGCGCTGCTCGCGTTCGCCCCGGATCACGGTCAGGCCCAGGTGTTCGATCTCGTCGCGGCGACGCGCACGACGCTGCCGAAGCTCCAGGGCGGTCAGCTGCGCGCGGTCACGTTCGTCGGCGAGGACGTCGTGGTCGCGGGCTCGACCGACGGCACGATCGTCGCCGCTCGCTATCCCGATGGTCATCGCGTGTGGACGGCGACGTGCACCGGGTTCGTCAGCGCGCTCGCGCTCGTCGGTGACGTGCTCGCCGGCGGCACGACCGAGGGCCAGCTCGCGGTGTTCGACGCGAACCGCGGCACGCCGATCGCGCGGCTGCGGCCCGGCGGTCCCGAGATCTTGCGGATGTGTCCCGTCGACGACGAGCACTTCGCGCTGCTGCGCCGCGCCGCCGACTTCGAGTCGGCGGTCGTCGAGCTGTGGAGCGTGGTGCAGCGCCGCGTCGTCGGCTCGGCCGATCTGACGCCGCTCTACGATCGCGCGCGCAGCCTGCGTGCGTCACCGGACGGCACGCGGCTGTACGTCGGGACCACCGGGAGCCGCATCCTGGTGTTCGCACGCGCGTAGGAACGCGTTAGTGTGCGGCGATGATCTACGATGACATCTCGCAGACGATCGGCAGGACCCCGGTCGTACGGATCAATCGGCTCGCGCCCGCGAACGTCACGATGTACGTGAAGCTCGAGGCCGCGAACCCGGGCGGCTCGGTCAAGGACCGGCTCGCGCTCGGCATCATCGAGGACGCGGAACGCCGCGGCGTGCTGAGCCCGGGGCAGACCGTCGTCGAGGCGACCTCCGGTAACACCGGGATCGCGCTCGCGATGGTGTGCGCGTCGCGCGGCTATCCGTTCGTCGCGATCATGCCGGAGTCATTCTCCGTCGAGCGCCGCCAGATCATGCGCGCGTACGGCGCGAAGGTCGTGCTGACGCCGGCGGCCGAGCGCGCATCGGGCGCGGTGCGGCTCGCCGAGCAGCTGTCGAAGGAGCGCGGCTGGTTCCTCGCGCGTCAGTTCGAGAACCCGGCGAACCCGGCATACCACCGGCAGACGACCGGCCCGGAGATCCTCGCGGACTTCGCGAGCAGCCGGCTCGACTACTGGGTCACCGGCTGGGGCACCGGCGGGACGATGACCGGCGCGGGTCAGATCCTGAAGCGCGCGCGGCCGGAGACGAAGATCATCGCATGCGAGCCGTCGGACGCCGCGATGCTGTCGGGCGCCGAGTGGAAGCCGCACAAGATCCAGGGCTGGACGCCGGACTTCGTGCCGAGCGTCGTCGACAAGACCGTGTACGACGAGGTGATCGCGGTGACCGACGCCGCCGCGATCGCGACAGCGCGCTCGCTCGGTGAGCAGGAGGGCATCTTCTGCGGCATCTCGTCGGGCGCGACGTTCGCGGGAGCGCTCGAGATCGCGAAGCGCGCGCCGGCGGGTAGCGTGATCCTCGCGATGCTGCCGGACACCGGCGAGCGCTACCTGTCGACGGTGCTGTTCGAAGGCGTGCCGACCGGCTCCGACACGGTGTAGGGCTGCGGTACGATCGCAGCATGGCGGCGACTGCACCTGCACCTGCCTTGCGCACGCTCGCGATCGACATCGGCGGCACCGGCGTGAAGGCGCTGATCCTCGATCCATCGGGGACGCCGCTGACCGAGCGCGCGCGCCTCGAGACGCCGAAGCCGGCGACGCCCGACGCCGTGCTCGACACGATCGGCTCTCTGCTCGAGAGCCTCGGCGAGTTCGACCGCGTGAGCGTCGGGTTTCCGGGCGTCGTCGTCGACGGTGTGACGATGACCGGCGTCAACCTGCACGCGGACTGGCAGGGGTTCGATCTCGCGAAGGCGCTCGCCGAGCGGACCGGCCGTCCGGTGCGCGTGTGCAACGACGCCGGCGTCCAGGGCTACGGCGTGATCGAAGGCGTCGGCGTCGAGATGATCCTGACGCTCGGCACCGGCATGGGGTGCGGCGTGTACTGCGATGGCCGCTACGTCCCGAACCTCGAGCTCGCGCATCATCCGTTCGGTCACGGCACCGGCAAGACGTACGAGGAGTACGTCGGTGCGAAGGCGCTCGACAAGATCGGCAAGAAGAAGTGGAACAAGCGCGTGCGCCGCGTGATCGAGCAGGTGCTGCCGATCTGGAACCCGCGCAAGCTGTACATCGGCGGCGGCAACTCGAAGAAGCTGACGATCGAGCTGCCGCCGAACGTGACGATCGTGCCGAACGTCGCCGGGCTGCTCGGCGGCATCCGGCTGTGGGGCGATCCGAAGCCGTCGCCGGCGTGACCTGCGGCGCGCGGTCGCCCGATCGCTCAGCAACGGTCAGGGCGCAGCGCCGTGCGCGACGACCCGGCGTGCCATGCTGCGCGCCATGCGTGTTGCCCCGTGGGCTGTTTGCATCGTCGTCGCGTGTGGACCTGGACATAACGCCCCTGTCGCGAGCTCGCCGCCACCGGTGCAGCCGCCGGCGAAGCCCGCGCCCGCCGAGACGACGCCGGTCGCGGATCCGACGCCGCCCGAGCTGCGGCTGCCGACGACGGTGAAGCCCCTGCGGCACGAGGTCGAGCTGACGATCGATCCGGCGACCGAGGACTTCAGCGGGCGGATCACGATCGAGCTCGACATCGCGGCGGCGACGCCGGTGATCTGGATGCACGGCCACGAGCTGACGGTGACGAAGGCGACGCTCGGCGCGCAGACCCCGCGCGTGATCACGGCGGGCAAGGACTGGCTCGGCCTCGTGTTCGCGGCGCCCGTGCCGGCGGGCCGTGCGACGCTCGCGCTCGACTACCGCGGCAAGCAGCACAAGGACGACGGCACCGGCATCTACACCGTCCTCGAGAACAACGAGTGGTACGCGTTCACGCAGTTCGAGTCGACCGACGCGCGCGAGGCGTTCCCGTGCTTCGACGAGCCATCGTTCAAGGCGCCGTGGAAGCTCGCGATCCGGACGAAGCAGAACCTGACCGTCGTCGCGAACACGCCGGCGGTCGGCGAGCAGCCCGAGGCCAATGGCATGAAGCTCGTCAGTTTCGCCGAGACCAAGCCGCTGCCGAGCTACCTCGTCGCGTTCGCGATCGGGCCGTTCGAGATGGTCGACGCCGGCAAGACGAAGCACGGCGCGCCGATCCGCGTGATCGTGCCGCGTGGCCGCACCGGTGATGTCGGCTTCGCGGTCACGAACACGAAGCCGATCGTCGAGCTGCTCGAGGACTACTTCGGCACACCGTATCCGTACGAGAAGATCGATCTGATCGCGGTGCCGGTGTTCAACGCCGGGGCGATGGAGAACCCCGGCCTGATCACGTTCCACCAGCGGCTGCTCGTCACCCGGCCGGCAGAGATGACGCTCGGCAAGCAGAAGGGCCTCGCGGTCACGATCGCGCACGAGCTCGCGCACATGTGGTTCGGCGACTTCGTCACGCTCGCGTGGTGGGACGACACGTGGCTCAACGAGTCGTTCGCGTCGTGGATGGAGTCGAAGATCGTCGACCAGTGGAAGCCCGAGTGGGAAGGCGCGGTCTCGATGGTCTCGAGCAAGAGCGGCGTGATGGGGCAGGACAGCCTCGACTCGGCGCGCGCGGTCCGCCAGCCGATCACGACCGCCGGTGACATCAACAACGCCTTCGACGGCATCACGTACCAGAAGGGCGAGGCGGTGCTGACGATGGTCGAACGCCACATCGGTGCCGACGCGTTCCAGAAGGGCGTGCGCGACTACCTCGCGAAGCACGCGTGGGGCAACGCGACCTACGACGACTTCGTGGCGTCGATCTCCGCCGCGGCCGGCAAGGACCTCAAGCCGATGTTCGACGCGTTCGTGCTGCAGTCCGGCGTGCCGCTCGTCTCGTTCGAGCTGTCGTGCAAGAAGGGCGGCCCGCCGACGCTCGCGATGTCGCAGCGCCGCTACGTCCCCACCGGATCGCAGATCGATCCGAAGCGCACGTGGCAGATCCCGATCTGCGTGCGGTGGGGCGCCGGCGCCGCGACCGGCAAGGACTGCATGACCCTCGCAACCGAGACCGGCGAGCTCGCGCTCACCGCGAAGACCTGCCCCGACTGGGTGCTGCCGAACGAGGGCGAGCTCGGCTACTACCGCATGCTGCCGAAGGGTGACCTGCTCGACAGGCTCCTCAAGAAGACGAAGCCGCTCACGCTGCCCGAGCGCGTCGGCCTGCTCGGCGACGTCAACGCCCTCGTCGGCAGCGGCGACGTCAAGAACGGCGTGGCGCTCGCGCTCGTCGAGACCCTGTCGAAGGAGAAGAGCCGCCACATCGTCGACGCCTCGATCGGCATCGTCGCCGGCATCGACGAGATGGTCCCCGACAACCTGCGCCCGAACTACGAGCGCATGATCAAGAAGCTCTACCGCGCGCGCGCCCTCGAGCTCGGCTGGCAGGCCAAGAAGGGCGAGGACGACAACACCAAGCAGATGCGTCCCGACCTGCTCTCGCTCGTCGCCGAGAACGGCCGCGACAAGGAGCTCATCAAGCAAGCCACCGCCCTCGCCTGGAAGTGGCTCGACGATCACAAGGCCGTCGACCCGGAGCTCGTGGGCCTGGTCCTCTCGATCGCCGCGCACGACGGTGACCAGAAGCTGTTCGACCGCCTCTACGCCGACGCGAAGAAGGCCACCGACCGCGCCGACCGCGGCCGCCTGCTGCGCGCCCTCGGCTCGTTCGCCGACCCCAAGCTCTCCGCGCGCGCCATGCAGCTCTCGCTCTCCGACGACTTCGAGCTGCGCGAGTCGATGGGCCTCCTCCAGGGCGGCTTCGCCGAGCGCGCCACGCGCGAAGCCGCGTACAAGTTCGTCAAGGACAACTACGACGCGATCGAGAAGAAGCTGCCCGAGCCGTTCCGCCCATACATGGCCTTCACCTTCGTCTCGCTCTGCGACGACTCGCGCAAACCCGAGATCGAGGCCTTCTTCAAGCCGCGCATCGACAAGCTCGATGGCGGCCCGCGCATCATGGCCCAGGCCCTCGAGTCCCTCAGCCTGTGCTCCGCCGCGCGCAAGGCCCAGACGCCCGGAGTGGTGGCCTTCCTCAAGCGCCAGTAGCCGTAACGCCGCAGGATCCCAGGCTACTCCGGATCGGTCCGGGGTATCGTTTTTCCCGCAACCGGGATCGGGTGCGGCCGATGAGCGGCGCACCATGACACGCCCCCGCGAAGTCGTCCCCGGCCGCTTCTACCTCATCACCCGGCGCTGCGCGCA
>DASTLB010000055.1:0-32980 GCA_035715365.1 Kofleriaceae bacterium
GTCCCGCCGTCGGACAGCGTCCCGCCGTCGGACAGCGTCCCGCCGTCGGACAGCGTCCCGCCGTCGGACAGCGTCCCGCCGTCGGACAGCGTCCCGCCGTCGGACAGCGTCCGGCGGTCGGACAGCGTCCCGCCGTCGGACAGCGTCCCGCCGTCGGACAGCGTCCCGCCGTCGGACAGCGTCCCGCGGTCGGACAGCGTCCCGCGGTCGAACAGCGTCCGGCGGTCGGACAGCGTCCGGCGGTCGGACAGCGTCCGGCGGTCGGACAGCGTCCCGCGGTCGGACAGCGGCCCGCGGTCGGACAGCGTCCCGCGGTCGGACAGCGTCCCGCCGTCGGACAGCCGCGAGGGTCGCCGGCGAATAGGGAACGGTGAAGCGGAACCTGAGCTGGGACTCAGTTGCGGGCCCAAAGCCCGCGAAACTGCAGCCGAACAAAGTTTGTCACCAGGAGAGCGTGGGCCGCGTTGGTCGGCTGAAAGGACGATCCACCATGCCGCTCTCGCTACTCTCTGCGCTCTCGCTCGTGCCTGCTCCCGACCGCCCCGACATCGGACCCTCGCTCGTGACCAGCGAAGGCCGGGCCTTGCCGCTGCTCGCGGCGAAGCTGCGCGGCGAGGCGCGCGGTGGCATCGCGCGGCTCGTGCTCGAGCAGACGTTCGAGAATCGTCACGACGAGCCGCTGCACGTCACGTACCGGATGCCGCTGCCGGCGGACGGTGCGGTCAGCGGGTTCGCGTTCGAGATCGCGGGGCGCACGATCAGCGGCGTCGTCGAGCCGAAGGCGAAGGCGCGCGAGCAGTTCGAGCAGGCGATCGTCGACGGCAAGACCGCGGCGCTGCTCGAGCAGCAGCGCGCCGACATCTTCACGCAGCAGATCGGCAACCTGCCGCCGCACGAGCGGCTGATCGCGCGGATCACGGTCGATCAGAAGCTCGCGTGGCTGCCCGAGGGCGAGTGGGAGCTGCGGTTTCCGACCGTGATCGGACCGCGGTTCCTCGACGCCGACGCGACCGCGGCGGACGCGCGCGATACCGCGATCGACGTCGCGCCCGAGGGCATCGCGGCGCGGATCTCGATCGAGATCGCGATCGCCGATGCGGTGGTCGCGGGCCGCCGGCCGAGCTCGCCGTCGCACGCGATCGCGAAGCAGGCCGATGGAGTCGTCGTGCTCGGCGCGCCGGCCGCGCTCGACCGCGACATCGTCGTCCGGTGGCCGGTCGCGGGCCGCGACGTCGGGATCTCGCTCGACACGGGCACGCATCGCGAGCGGAGCTACGGGCTCGTGACGATCGTGCCGCCCGCGCGGCCGGTGCGCGGCGACGCACCGTATCGCACGGCACCGACGGCCGTGCCGCGCGATCTGATCGTGCTGCTCGACACGTCGGGCTCGATGTCCGGCGAGCCGCTCGCGCAGGCGAAGCACGTCGTCGGCCTGTTGATCGAGTCGCTCGACGAGCGCGACCGGCTCGAGCTGATCGAGTTCTCGTCGAGCCCGCGGCGTTACCGGCGCGATCCGATCGCCGCGACGCCCGATGCGAAGCGCGCCGCGCTCGCGTGGCTGCGCGCGCTGTCCGCGGGCGGCAGCACCGAGATGGGCGCGGCGGTGCGCGAGGCGCTGCACGCGATTCGCGAGGGCGCGCAGCGTCAGGTCGTGCTGGTGACCGATGGCTACGTCGGCGGCGAGCAGCAGATCGTGAAGCAGCTGCACGACAGCCTGCCCGCATCGTGCCGGCTGCACGTCGTCGGCATCGGGTCCGCGGTCAATCGCTCGATCGCGATCGCGCTCGCGCGCGCCGGCCGCGGTGCCGAGGTGCTCGTCGGGCTCGACGAGGACATCGAGCGCGGCGCGAAGCGGCTGCTCGATCGGACGCGGCTTCCGGTGCTGACGAACGTGGAGCTGTCCGGCTCCGCGCTCGTGCGCTGTGCACCGGAGCACGTGCCCGATGTGTTCGAGGGCGCGCCGATCGTCGTCGCGGTCGAGCTGGCGCCCGGTGGTGGCGAGCTGATCGTGCGCGGCGAGCTCGCCGGGTCCGAGCGCTGGGAGCAGCGCCTGCGCGTCACGCCGAACGCGCGGTACCAGCCGGCGATCGCGGCGCTGTACGGGCGCGAGCGCGTCGCCGATCTCGAGATGCGGGCGACGTTCGCGGCGAGTGACGCGATCGATCGCGAGATCGAGGCGCTCGGCATCGCGCACCAGATCGCGACGCGGATGACGTCGTGGCTCGCGATCGATCACCTGCGCACCGTCGACGGCACGGCACGGCACGCGTCGATCCCCCAGGCGCTGCCGTACGGCACGACCGCGGCGAGCTTCGGCCTGCGCGGCGCGGTCGAGAAGACGTCGCTGCGCCTCGGTGGCACGCCGATGAAGACGATGGCGTTCGCGGCCGATATGCCGGCGATGCTGTCGGCGCCGCATGCGGCGGCGCGTCTCGAGCAAGGCTCGCCGGCGAAGGTGCCGTTCACGAAGCGCGGACCGCGGCTCGCTCCGTGGCTGCTCGTGCTGATCGGGGTGCTCGCGCTCGCCGCGCTGCTGTGGTGGCTCGTGCTGTGATCGATCTCGACGTCCACCTGTCGCAGATCGTCGCCGGCGACAAGCGCGCGTTCGGCCACTGGCTCGCCGGTGCGGAGGCGCGCGTCCGCGACAGCCTCGCGTCGTTCGCGACAGCGGTCGACGTCGAGGCGGTGCTGCAGGAGGCGCTCGTCCGGGTGTGGCAGGTCGCGCCGCGCTTCGCACCGGACGGCGAGCCGAACAGCCTCGTGCGGTTCGCGGTGCGGATCGCGCGCAACCTCGCGATCAGCGAGCTGCGCCGGCGGCGCGCGCGTCCGGTCGATCCGGAGCCGGAGCTCGTCGACGATGCCGTGGACACCACGATCGCGGCGCCAGATCCGATGCTCCGCCGCGCGATCGCCGACTGTCGCGACAAGCTGCCGGCGAAGCCGCGCCAGGTGCTCGACGCACGGATCGCGGCGGCGGGTGGGCGCGGCGACGACGAGCTCGCGAGCCAGCTCGGCATGCGGCTGAACACGTTCCTCCAGAACTTCACGCGTGCGCGGCAGCTGCTCGCCGACTGCCTCGGCAAGCGCGGCATCGTGATCGCGGGATTCGGAGATCGCGCATGACCGACGACGAGCTGATCGAAGAAGTCGCAGGCGCGTTCCGGCCGGCCGCGCGCGACGAGCTGCGGTTTCATCCGGCGTGGCACGATCTCGACGACGCCGGCCGTCGCCGCGCGTACGAGCGTGCGCGTGCGCTGCGCACCGTCGAGGCCGCGCTCGATCCCGACGGGCTATCGACGACCGCGCGCGCGGTGCTCGCACGCATCGGCGCGTGATCACCGGCTCACGATGCGGCACGTAGCGCCGACCTCGCATTGACCGCGGCGTGGTGAGCGCGGCATGGTGCCGACATGGTCGGCAGGTTGTTGGCGGTCGTCGGGGTGCTCGCCCTGATGCCCGTGCCGTCCGCCCGCGCAGATGTCGAGGTCGTGCAGCTCGACTACAGCGCACCGGCGACGTGCCCGCAGCGCGACGAGCTGATCCAGCAGATCCAGGAGCGCACGTCGATGGTCCGGTTCGAGACCGGCGCGTCGCGCGTGTTCGCGATCGAGATCAAGCCGAGCGATGCGGGATTCACCGGCACGCTCGTCGTCGATCGCGCGGCCGACAAGCAGCTCGCGGCCGAGCGCTGCGACGATCTCGTCACCGCGCTCGCGCTCGTGACCGCGCTCGCGATCGATCCCGCGGCGTCGGTCGCGCCGATCGAGCGCAAGCCGCCGCCGCCGCCGCCACCGCACGTCGATCCACCACCTCCACCGCCGCCGCCCCGTCATCGCACGACGACGCTCGAGGCCGGCGCCGGCGTGATCGTCGACGGCGGCATCACGCCGGATCCACTCGTCGCGGGCGAGCTGTCGGGCCGGATGCGATGGTCACGGCTCGCGATCGAGCTCGGGCTGCTCGCGGGCCGCGACTCGACGACGAACGGCGACGCATCTGCGAACTTCACCTGGATCAGTGCGCGTCCCGCGGCGTGCTGGATGCGGCGGTTCCGCGTCGAGCTCGGTGCGTGCGGTCACACCGAGGTCGGTGTCGTGCGCGCGGGCGGCGAGTCGATCGTCAACGGCCGTGATCTGAGTCGGCTGTGGTGGTCGGCGGGAGTTCACGGCGTCGCTCGCTGGCCCGCAAGCTCCCGTGGTTTCGCGGAATTGCAGCTCGGGATGTCGGTGCCGCTCGTCCGTGACCGCTACCGGTTCAATCCGGGCATCGTCGTTCACGAGACCGCGGTCGTGACCGGCTGGCTCGGCCTCGGCGTCGGCCTGCGTTTTCCGTGATCAAACACGGGATCCCCGGCCATCCTGTCTGCGGGGACCGACCCGTGCATTTCCTCGGGGAACATAGATGGTGAGTCACGCGAAGCGAATGGACTTCGCGGCCGTGGCCACGGTGGAGGCGCGCGCATCGGTGCCGTGCGATCTGGCGACGCTGTTTCGTGATCACTTCGACCTCGTGTGGCGCACGATTCGCCGGCTCGGTGTTCCGCCGGCCGCGATCGACGACGCCGCGCAGGAGGTCTTCATCATCGCCTCGCGCAAGCTCGACGTGATCGAGCCCGGCAAGGAGAAGTCGTTTCTCTACGGGACCGCGATCCGCGTCGCCGCCGATGCGCGGCGCGCGCACGGTCGGCGGCCGAACGCGGGCGACGGCGAGCTCGACACGCTGCCCGATGTCACGCCGAGCGCCGAGCAGCTCGTGGATCAGAAGCGTGCGCGCAAGCTGCTCGACGACATCGTCGCGCGCATGCCCGAAGACGCGCGCGACGTGTTCGTGCTCTACGAGCTCGAAGGCTTGACGATGTCCGAGATCTCGTCGGCGCTCGAGCTGCCTGCTGGTACCGTCGCCTCGCGGCTGCGGCGCGCGCGCGAGCAATTTGCCGCCGCGATCGCCCGCCTCGAGGCGGCACGAAAGGGGATCCGCCATGGATGATCCAACGCTCGGACCTCCGCGCATCCTCGACGACGGCGACGCGTCTCCACTCGGTCGTACCGTGCTGTCGTCGGCCGCGGGCGATGGACCGGACGCGAGCCGCCGCGCCGCCGCCGCCCGACGTCTCGGGATCGCGGCGACCGCACTGCTCGCCGGTGGCGAGGTCAGCGGCGCGAGCGTCGCCGGCACGATCGCGTGGTGGAAGCTCGGCCTGCTTGTCACCGTGATCGGCGGCGCCATCGGCATCGGGATCGCGCGCTGGCCCGACGCGCCGGAGCCGCCGCTCGCGGTGCCCGCACCGCAGATCACGAGCGCCGTCGAGCCGCCACCACCGCCGCCGGTGACGCACGTCGCGCCGGACACCGTCGAGGCGGCGATCACGACGCCGCCCGCGCCCGTCGTCGCGCCGGAGCCGCCGCCGGTCGTCGCGTCGAAGCAGAAGCACGAGCCGAAGCACGACGTCGTGAAGCCGGCCGAGCCCGCGCCCGTCGAGACCGTCGAGCCCGCGCCGCCCGCGCCGCCCGCGCCGCCGCCCGTGCAGATCGACACGCGCCGGCTCGCCGCCGAGGTCGCGGTGCTCGATCGCGCACGCGCCGCGCTGCGCGCCGGTGATGGCACCGCCGCACTCGCCGCGCTCGACGAGCACGCTCGTGAGTTTTCCGACGGCGCTCTTGTCGCAGAGGCAGAAGTGGTTCGCATCGAGACCTTGATCCACAATCGCCAGTCCGCGGCTGCCCGCGAACGCGCTGCTTCGTTTCTGTCTCGGTTCCCTCAGTCGCCGCTGGCTCGGCGCGTCCGATCGCTGCTCGATCGGTTGAAGGAGACGCCATGAACGTCCGTGCCTCTCGAGTGCTGCTTGCTCTCTGCATCCTCGCTCCGTCGCTCGTCGCGTGCGGTAGCGACGTCACGCTCGGTGGTCCCAACACGCTGGTTCGCGTCGACAGCGAGCCGGCCGGCATCAACTGCGAACAGGGCGGCATCGCCGTCAAGACCGGCCTCGACACCGACGGCGACACGTACCTCGACGAGGACGAGGTCACGTCGGTGCAGTACGTGTGCAACGGCGTCAGCCCGGTGCAGTGCGCCGGCGGCGTCGTCCACGAGGGCACGACCGTCGTCACGAACGCGTCCGAGATGTCGGATCTCGACA
This sequence comes from Kofleriaceae bacterium, assembly GCA_035715365.1. Lineage (GTDB taxonomy): Bacteria > Myxococcota_A > Polyangia > Haliangiales > Haliangiaceae > JABFXX01. Next base: position 6,137 of record DASTLB010000055.1, read on the forward strand.
CCGTGAACTGCGTCGACGGCGATCTGCTGATCGCGGGCGCCGATGTCGACACGATCGCGCTGCCGAACCTCGAGATCGTGACCGGTGACGTCGTGATCGCCGGCAACCCGAACCTCGTCTCGCTCGACGGGCTGTCGGGGCTGCGCGCGGTCGGCCGGCGCGTGCTCGTCCAGGGCAACGACGCGCTGCTCGATCTCGGCAACCTCGGCGCGCTGTCGCGCACGGACGCGATCATCGTGATCGGCAACGACGGGCTCGTCGATCTCACCGGGCTCGAGGGCCTCGGCGAGACGAACATCAACCTGACGATCGCGAACAACGGCTCGCTCGCCAGCCTGCACGGCCTCGAGAACCTGACGACCACGACGAAGACGATCTCGATCCGTGCGAACCGCAACCTGACCGATCTGTCCGCGCTCGCGAACATGCGGTCGGTGCAGCTGCTCGAGATCAGCGGCCACACGAACCTGACCGCGATCCAGCTGCCGAGCCTCGAGAAGGTCGACGTCCGCCTGCTGATCGAGACGAACTCGGTGCTGACCGACCTGCAGATTCCGCTGCTGCACACGGTCGGCGACTTCATCTCGCTCGACGGCGATGCCGCGCTCGGCTCGTTCTCGGCGCCGTCGCTGCTCACGGTCAACAGCGTGCTCGTCAAGAACAACACGTCGCTGACGTCGCTGAGCGCGCCGCAGCTCGTGTTCGCGACCTCGAACATCGAGCTCGTGAACCTGCCGCGGCTGACCGGGATCGACTTCACCGGGCTGCTCTCGATCGGCAACAACTTCCTCGTCCGCAACTGCAACCAGCTCGGCACGCTCACCGGGTTCTCGGCGCTCGGCTCGGTCGGCGGCACGATGACGTTCACCGGCAACACCGCGCTGCCGAGCTTCGGCGGCCTCGGCGCGCTGCAGCTCGTGTCGGGCAGCGTCACGATCCAGAACAACACCGCGCTCTCGAGCTTCGAGGGCCTCGGTCAGTTCTCCGAGATCGGCGGCGACCTCACGATCACGGGCAACAGCTCGCTGCTGAAGACGACCGCGCAGTCGTGGGCGAACAGCATCACGGTCCACGGCACCGTCACGATCAACTGATACAGTCGCGGCATGCGCCGCGTGCTGTGCATCTCGGGCAAGCGATTCTCCGGCAAGGACACGCTCGCTGGCCTGCTCGTCGACCACGCGCGGTCCGCCGGGATCGCGCTCGCGACCTACGCGTTCGCGGCCGAGAGCAAGCGGCTGTTCGCGGAGTCGCGCGATGACGTCGATCTGGCGCGGCTGCTCTCGGATCGTGACTACAAGGAGCGCTGGCGGCCGGCGCTGACCCAGTTCACCGTCGACAGCATCGCCGCCGATCCGCTCGTGTTCTGCCGCGCGGTCGCGGACCGGATCGCGGCGTCCGCCGGGCCGGCGCTGATCACCGACCTCCGGCTGCGGCTCGAGCTCGACCACCTGCGGACGCGGTTTGCTCCGTACGTCGTGCGCGTCGTGCGGCCCGATCCGGCGCGTGCCGCGGCGGGGTGGGTGTTCGACGAGGCGAAGGATCGCCACCACACCGAGACCGAGCTCGACGAGCGCGCGCTGTGGGACGAGGTCGTCGACAACTCGGGTTCGCTCGCCGAGCTGTCCGCGCAGGCGGCGTCGATCGTCAGCCGGCTCGTGACCTGATCCGGCGCGCGATGTAGCGGCCGCTCACCATGCTCGCGACGATGCCGCGGAACCGGCCGCCGGCATCACCGGCGATCCACACTCGCGGCGCGATCGCGAGGCCTCCGTCGTCGACGGGATAGTCGCCGACGCCTTCGATCGCCGGTGCGTAGACCGTCGCGCGCGCGCTGCCGAGCTCGGGCGCCCAGCGCAGGAAGTGCTGCAGGCCGCGCCACACCGCGCGTGCGCCGACCGGGCCGAACACGCCGTCGAGCCGCGTCGGCCCGGTGCCGATCCACTCGGCGAGCGCGAGCTGCACCGGCGCCGCCGAGTACACCGGCGCGACCGCGTGGCCGAACGCCGGATCCGCGCTGCGCACGACGATGCCGACGTTGCTCTTGCGCGTCGTCGGGCCATCGGCGCGCCCCGAGTACGCGCGCACGCCGCCGGCCTTGCCGAGCACGACCTCGCCACCGCGGCACGTGCAGAACGTGCGGACCTCGAGCTCGCCGTCCTCGAGCACGAGCTTGCCGTCGACGCCGGGCAGCCGCTCGAACATCGGGTGCGTAGCATCGAGCTCGATCCGCACGCCGAGCTCGGCGCGGCGATACGCGAACGCGACGCCGAGCGGCTCGAGCCATGTCCGGATCCAGCGCGGCGACCACCGGCCGGTCGCGATCACGAGCTGATCGGTCGCGATCTCCTCGAACCGACCGTTGTACTCGATCTGCAGCACGAGCCCGCCGCGCACGCGCTCCGCGCGGATCACCCGCGCGTTCGACCACCGATCACCGCATGCCGTCCACAGCTGCTCGATGCACGCGAGCCGCTCCGCGAACGGCACGTACAGCGAGGGATAGTGCTTCGCCTGCCAGCCGCCGTTCGTGCTCGGCGGCGGGGCAGCGTCGGGCAGCGGGCCGCCGTCGATGCCATGCGCGCGCAGCAGCTGCACCGTCGCGTCGTAGGCGCCGCCGAGCGCGTCGCGGTCCGGCAGCTGCCAGAGCGCGGTCGCCGATGGAAAGAACGAGTGCTTACCGTCGGAGAACAGCCCCGCGCCGCCGACGCCGGTCAGCACGTCCTGCGCCGAGCCGCGATCGCGGACCGACGCGTGCGGCCCTTGCTCGAGCAGCAGACACGTGCCGGAGGCGGATAGCTCCGCGGCCGCGGACAAGCCCGCGGGACCGGCCCCGACCACCACGACGTCGAACCGCCGCATCGGCACCGATGATAGCTCGTGGCATCATGGATTCCATGGCAGACGACGAGCACGTGACCGGGCTCTTCGAGATCCACATCTTCGTCGAGCCCCTGGACCCGCCCGCGGACGTCGTGGAGCGGTTTCGCGCCGCGTGCCTGGCCGCACGGCCGCCGATGAAGGCGCTGCTGCTCGCGCTCGACTACACCGGCAAGGGCTTCGTCGAGGTGATGCAGTCGTCGCGCTACGTCGAGGGCGATGTCGCGCTCGCACGCGAGGCCGCGCACCGCGACGCCGAGCTCCTGCGCGCCGCCGGGTTGACCGTGGTTCGCGAGAAGGTCGAGGCGCTCGTCAGCGATCCCGGCGTGCCGCGCGAGGCGGGCGAGGCGGCGCGCTCGCCGGCGGATCGCTACTTCGAATTTCACGTGCTGATCGACGGCAAGGAGCGCGCGCTGTCCGAGGCCGACATGGTCGCGCTGCGCGGGCTCTCCGAGTCGCTCGCGGCACGGTTCGCGCGCCCGGTGCCGCTCAGCTACAACGCGCTCAAGCCGGCGCAGCGGTTCTTGAACCTGCGCGCGCGCGGCGTCGGGCTCGCCGAGGCGCAGCAATCGGTCGACGAGGTCGTCGGCGCGATCGGAGCGCTCGACCTCGTCGTCAAGAAGACGATCGCCGAGTACATCTGCTTCGACACCAACCGCGCGCTCGACAACGGCTGGCTCGAGTGATCTGGACGTTCGTCACCGGCAACGAGAGCAAGTACCGCGAGGCGCAGGCGATCCTCGGCCGGCCGCTCGATCGCGTGAAGCTCGACCTGCCCGAGATCCAGGCCGCGACGACGCGCGAGGTCGCGCTCGAGAAGGCGAAGGTCGCGTACGTGAAGCTCGGCAAGCCGGTGATCGTCGAGGACGCCGGCTTCGAGCTGCCCGCGCTCGGCGGGTTTCCCGGGCCGTTCATCAAGTACTGGGAGCAGCTCGGCGGGCTGGTCTCGATCTGCCGCGCGCTCGACGGGTTTGCCGCGCGCGACGCGATCGCGGTGTGCGTGCTCGGCGTCTGCGACAGCGATGGCGCGCGCGTCGTCGAGGGCCGCGTCGCCGGCACGGTCGCCCGCGAGCCACGCGGCACCGCGGGCTTCGGCTGGGACGCGATCTTCATCCCCGAGGGCCACGCGCGCACGTTCGGCGAGATGACCGATGCCGAGAAGTCGGCGATCTCGCACCGCCGCCGTGCCTGGGAAGCGCTCTCCGTGACGTGAGCGTGCTACGTCACGGCCATGCGGATCGATCGCGTCTACACGCGCGCCGGTGATCAGGGCGAGACGTCGCTGATCGGCGGCGAGCGCGTCTCGAAGGCTTCGCACCGGATCGAGGCGTACGGCACCGTCGACGAGCTCAACGCGACGCTCGGCCTCGCGCTCGAGGCGCTGACGAGCTCCGCGGCCGGCGCGCACCTGACGCCGATCTTGCGCCGCGTCCAGAACGAGCTGTTCAACCTCGGCGCCGAGCTCGCGACCCAGGATGCCGAGACGCGCGCGAAGCTGCCGCGGATCGAGCAGCGCCACGTCGACGCGCTCGAGCGCGACATCGACGCGGTCAACGACGACCTGCCGGCGCTCAAGTCGTTCGTGCTGCCGGGTGGCGGGTGGCCGTCCGCGTATCTCCACCTCGCGCGCACGGTGTGCCGGCGGGCGGAGCGGATCGTCGTCGGGCTGGCGGCGCACGAAGATGTCGGAGAGCTCGCCGTGCAGTACCTGAACCGGCTGTCCGACGCGCTGTTCGTGTGGGGTCGGTGGTGCGTGCTGAAGGACGGCAAGGACGAGCCGCTCTGGGACTCCCGCTCGACGTGAGCCGGGCCTTCGCGGCTTGACGGTCCGCGATCCGCGCTCGACGCTTTCGTCATGGCCTATCGCGACGCGCCGCTGCGCTGTCCTCGCTGTCAGGTCGAGCTCGTGCCGAAATCGGCCGAGCGCTGGCGGTGCCCGTCGTGCCGTGGCGTCGCGATGACGTCCGGCGAGGTCGTGCGCGGGATCCAGGCGATCGCGCCGGACCTGCGCGGCAAGCCGGGCGCGACGCCGAAGCCGCCGCACCCGACGAGCATGCGCTGCCCGGCGTGCGACGATCGCATGGAGCAGCTGTGCGCCGGCAGCCTCGAGCTCGATCGCTGCGTGCGCGACGATCTCGTGTGGTTCGACGACTGGGAGCACATCCGCGTGTTCGCCGCGGCGCACGAGCCCGGCAAGCACGCGGCGGTGTGCCAGCTGCTCGGCGGCCTCGCTCGCTAGTTCTTCCGCGCGACGAACCGAACGAGCCGTGCGCGATCCATCGCCCAGTCCGGGGTGTCGTCGACGATCTCGTCGCGTACGATCGTGAATCCGGTCGCGAACAGCTTAGCGAGCTGACCGCGCTCGAATCCGCCGTCCGCCTGGTTCACCGAGGCGTCGTTTGCGAAATACTCGACGACGAACAGCCCACCCGGCCTAAGGCTCTTCTGGATCTTCTCGATCCAGCCGACGTCGTCACCGGCGTAGATCATCGTCACGAGATCCCACTTCGCGACGCCGAAGTCGAAGCGATCGAGGTTCGCTTGGATCGTGTCGAGCGCGAGCTTGCGACGCTGCGCTTCGGCGCGCGCCTGACGCAGTCCCTCGTCGGAGAGATCGACGCCAGTGACCTTCCAGCCCTGCGACGCGAGATAGAGCGCGTTGCGGCCCTGACCCATCGCGACGTCGAGCGCCGTGCCCGGCGATACGTCGCGCACGGTGTCGACGAGCAACCGGTTCGGCTCGTGGTTGAAGCCGGCGCCACCTCGAAAGATCTCGTTCCACGTCCCGCGCATCGCCAGCTCGCCGCCCGCCTGCCATGTCCACAGCCGGACGCGCCACGCGTCGCCGTCGGGAATCCAGTGCAACGTGTACCAGCCGACGATCCGGTAGCCGCCGCCGTGCACCGTGTTGCCGCTCGGCACCTCCGTTGCGCGGCCGATGAACAGCACGCTGTCGCCTTGCACGACGATGCGCTCCTTGTCCCAGGTGCGGCGCGCGATGGTCGGATCGCCCGGCTTGCGGTCGTCGAGCTTCTTCAGGAACTCGGCGCGCGCGACCGGCTCGCCGCCCTCGAGCTGGACGAACGTCGGGTGCAGCGCCGCGTCGAGGGTCGTGCGATCGGCGGTGTCGAACGCCGCGATCACGCGATGGCTGTGCTCGATCAGATCGGCGCTGCTCGGCGGGACCGGTGCCCGTGGGTGGGCGCATGCGGCGACCACGGTAAGGGCGAGGAGGGCGCGCATGGCTCGGGTTACCGGCTGCGGGCGTCGGACATTCCCGGATCGCCGCCGGCCCACACGACATCGACCATCGCATCGGGCATTGGCTTGCCGAGCCGGCGGATCGCGTGGCGCCGGCCGAGCGGGACGCGGCGCAGCTCGTCGCGGCCGATCCACCACGCGATCGCGAGCGCCGGGAGCGCGAGCAGGTCGGTCGGATCGTCGTAGAACGCGGCGCGGCGGCCGAGCAGCGACAGCGCGTCCGCGACGTGCGCGGCGAGCGCCGGTGACAGCTTGACCGCGGCGAACCCGGCGCCGGTCGCGACGATGCACGCGACGAGCCGGCGGCGCGACAAACTCGGATCGATGCGGGCGCCGAGCCGTGCCGCGACGTGCAGCACGAGCCCGATCGCCGACGACAGCACGACCGGCGCGAACGCGAGGCCCGCGAGGTCGGACAGCTTGCCGGTGACAAGGCTCGGCCCGAACCGCGGCTTCAGCAGCCAGTCGTTGACGATCAGCAGGAGCACCATGACGAGCGTCACGGGGTGCATCGCCTCTCCGATCGGCAACGCGGGGCGGTCGTCGCGATCGTCGCCACGCAATGCGCGGCGCACGGCCTCGAAGGCACGATTGCCTGCCGCGCCTGCCACGGAGCCTGCCACGGAGCGAGGGTAGCGCGTCGTTAGCTCGTCGGTGGGCTTGCCGTTCTCCGTCGCGCGTATACTCTCCAGCCCGTGTCGGAGTCCGGCAAGTCAGAAGCAAAGCAGTCCGATAGCCAGAAGCAGCTGGCCGAAGCCGAGCAGCAGGCCAAGGCGCGGTTCGAGAAGGCGATGGAGGAGCTGCGCGAAGGGGCCTATCGGTTCTCGTCGCGCGCGCGCGGGCAGTCGGAGCTGATCATCGAGGAGCTGATCGACCCGGAAGGCGACACCGTGGCGTCGCTCGCCGAGGTCGAGGGCGACACCGGCGCGCTCGCGCTCGCGCAGTCGCTCGAGCTGATCACGTTCGACACCTGGCTGTTCGGCCAGATCGGCGACAAGGAAGAGCTCGATCTCAAGTCCGAGGATCACTGGGAGCTGTGGTTCACGTTCGGCGCATGGATCGGCGAGACGATGCGGCGACGCCACGGCGGCCACTGGCTGCTGATGGGCGATGATCCGCACACCTGGCGGATCGGGTTCTCGAAGCTATTGCTCGAGATCGCGCCGTTCGTGTTCGCCGAGCAGCTGCTGCGCATGGGCTCGGGCGCGACGCGCAAGATGGTCACCGAGATCGAGCGCATCCGGCAGCTCCACGAGGATCAGCAGGAGCGCGATGACGGCAAGTCCCTCGATCGGTTCGCCGCCGTCCACTACATCCGGATGCACACCACGCCGCTCGGGCAGTGGATGTCGATGGACTTTAACCGGCTCGCGAAGCTGTGGAACGAGGAGCCGGTCGCGAAGCTGATCGAGGCGATCCAGGAGAGCGGTCCGCGGCTCGGCCCGCAGAACGCGCCGGTCGTCCAGCAGGTCGTCGCCGCGATCAGCCGCGCGAAGCAGGACGAGCCGATCGCGAAGCAGACGAACGACCGCGGCCTGTTCGAGGCGATCGCGCAGATCGTCTCGCTCCGTCACGCCACGCAGCCGGTCGCGATCGACATCCTCGAGCGCGTCGTGATGCCGGCGATGCATGTCGGGATGCCCGACAAGTTCCCGCCGCTCGACGACGACGATCTCGGCAACCTGCGCAAGGGCATCGAGCTGTTCGCGTTCTTCGTCGACGTCATCCCGCACAAGTTCCAGGCCGACGACGAGGGCTTCCTCGGCACGATCCCGCACGACCAGCTGACGACGCCGTACGCGGACCGCAACGTGCTCGAGATCGGCAAGGGCGACTGGGTCGTCGTCAATCCCGAGCACTTCATCCCGATGCTGCAGGAGCTCGACCCGCAGAAGCTGCTCGACAAGTACGACGAGTTCGTGAAGTACCTGCGCTCGGTCCCGGACGCGCCGAACCGCCGCGACGACGGCCGCATGCTCGCCGAGACGGCGGTGCGCGCGCTCGCCGATCTCAAGCAGTGCGTTGGTGCGGCGGCGAAGAACCACGACGCGCTGCTGTTCCGGCTGCTGCCGCCGCCGGGCTGAGCATCACTTCACCGACGCGGTCGCCTGCGCGAGCAGCTTCGCGCGCGCCTTGTCGACCTCGACCATCATCTTCACGCGTTCGGCCTCGGTCTTCTTCTTGACCGCGTCGTCGCTGCCGCACTGGCGGTCCATCGCGGCCTGACCGGCGGCGCGGATCTGCTTGGTGCGCGCGGACTCGTAGTACACGACGTCGACGCCTGCGGGATGGGTGTAGGTCGGCAGCTGGCGGCCGTATGGCGCCCACGCGCGCTCGGTGCACTTGTCCCACGCGGCGAGCCGCTTCTCGTGGGCGGTGACGAGCGGCTTCGCGGACGGCGGCAGCAGCGCGATCACGCGGCCGATGTCGAGCTTGCCGAGCGAGCGCGGCGCGGTCGGCAGCGCGGCCGGGCCGTCGGGCTCGAGCACGAGGTGCTGCGGCTTGACCCACCAGCGCAGGCCGTCGGCGGCGAGCACCTCGGCTTGCGACGAGTTGAGGCCGACGAGCAGCAGCGGCTCGTTCTTCTTCGGGAACGCATCGCTCGAGCCCTGCGCGAGGTCCTTGTCCATGTCGAGCTTCGCGTAGACGAAGGTCTGCTTCGGCGCGATCGCGAACAGCTTCGCCGCGAGCTCGGCGTGCGCGTAGTCGCGGTCGCCGTCGGGCTCGCGCAGATCGAGCTGCGGGAAGTAGAGGCCGAGCCAGCGCCGCTCGAGGGCGAGTGCGTCACCGCCGAACGTGTGCGGCGCGAGCGGCTCGAGCTTGGTGTCCTTGTCGTAGATCATCAGCGTGACGGTGGTCGGCCGCGCCGGATCGGCGGTGCCGACCGAGATGCCGTACGTGCCCTCGTCGTCCTGGTCGAAGTGGATCTCGTAGTCGGCGGAATAGCTCGGCGTGTAGTTGCTCGTGATCGTGCGCTGCTCGTGATGCGGGCAGCCGCGGTCCGGCCGCTTGGCGTCGCGCAGCTCGCGGCGCAGCACGACCGGCGTCGTCGTCGGGAGCGGGCGGACGATCAGGCCCGGGATCGGGCGCTCGAGCACGAGCGCGAGGTCCGGCTCGACGGCGAACGCGGCCTTCTCGCAGCCCCAGCCGCCGACGTCGGCGCGCAGCTTGCGGCGGTCGGGGCGCGTCGTGACCTCGACGAACATCGGCGTCGCGAGCTTCTGCGCGATCGTGATCTTCTTGAGGCTCTCGCTCCACGGCACCGGCTTCGTCGGATCGCTGATCTCGATCTCGAACGTCGGCGATGCGCTCTTCGCGTAGCGCGACACCGGATAGATGTCGTAGCGACCGGGCTGCCAGCCCTCCTTGAGCGCGCTGATCTCGGGCAGGCTGTTCGTCGTGTGCGAGCACGCGAACCACATCGCGTCGCCCCTGCGCAGCACGAAGCCATCGTTGCTGCCGCCGACGAGCGTGACGTTCAGCGACGGCATCGCCTGCTTGAGCTCGAACGACGCGATCGGCGCCGACGGCATCTCGCTGCCGCAGTCCGGCGAGTTGTAGCTGCCGAACAGCTTGCTGTACGTCGTGTCGAACGCGACGCCATCGACCTTCGTGATCAGCGGGGCGCTCGTCAGCGTCTGCTGGATCACGATCTTCGTCGCGGCGGCGACGGCGGGTCGCTTCGCCGGGGCCTGGGTCTGCGCGGCGGCGCCGGATGATGATGACGACGACGATCCGGTCGTCGTCGCGGTGGGCTGCGGATCGGATCCGCCACCGATCTTGCGGGGTTTGCCGTTGACCATCACGGTGCAGCCGGCGGCGAGCACGAAACCAATCGAAACGAGCCTCTTCATCGTGTTCCTCGTGGGTGGACGCCGGTCGGTCAGCAAGCACCGGACCACGCGGAACCGCGCGAAATGTCACGCGCGCCGGCACGACTGCACCGGTGCGATCGCGGTGCACCTCGAGGTGCAGCAGCTACGCGAGCGACGTGTCGGGGCTGCGCAGCGGCAGCGAGACGACGAACCGGGCGCCACCGGTCGGCGCACGCTCGGGCGCGATCGCGAGCTCGCCGCCATGCTCGATCGCGATCTTGCGCGCGATCGCGAGGCCGAGCCCGGTGCCGGTCGTCTTCGTCGTCACGTACGGCTCGAAGATCCGGTCGCGGTCGTGCTCGCCGACGCCCTTGCCGTGATCGTCGACGGTGATCCGCACGGTCTCGCCGCTCGGGTCCGCCGACCAGCCGACGATCACGTTGCCGGCGTTGCCCGCCTCCTGGCCGGCGTGGATGCCGTTCTCGACGAGGTTCGCGAGCACGCGCTTCAGCAGCAGCTTGTCCGCGCGCACGGTGACCGGCGTCGCGGGCGGGCGCAGCGTGAGCCGCGTCGCGACGACCGGATCGAGCTTGAGGTCCTCGATCACGTCGGCGAGCGCGAGCGGGGCGGGCTCGACCTTCGGCAGCGCGCCGAGCGTGCGGAACGTGTCGACGAGCCGGCGCAGCGCCGCGATCTCCTCCTCGACGATCTCGCCGGTGTCGACGAGCAGCTTCTTGAACCGCGCGTCGTCGCCCTTGTACGCCGACACGCACTGCTGGACCGCGAGCTGGATCGGCGTCAGCGGGTTCTTGATCTCGTGCGCGAGCCGGCGCGCGACGTCCTGCCAGACGCCCATGCGCTGCAGGTACTCGACCTGGTGGCGCGTCGCATCGAGGTCGTCGAGCATCGTGTTGAAGGCGCTGCCGAGCTCGGCCATCTCGTCGCGGCCGCGCAGCGCGACGCGCGCGTCGTGATGACCCTCGGAGACGCGGCGCGCGGTGCCGACGAGCGCGGCGATCCGGCGCGTCACGAACGTCGACGCCCACACGCCGAACGCGACCGCGACGAGCGCGCTGATCCCCATCAGCACGAGGAACGTGATCCGGTAGCTGTCGGGCAGCGATGACTTGATCTGCACGATCAGCTTCGTCGAGTCGATCGCGCGCTTCAGCGCGTCGAGCTCCTCGTTGACGGTCGCCGGCACCTCGAACGTGAGGCGCAGCACCGCGCCGCGCTCGCCGAGCGGCTCGTCGACGACCTTGCCGCGCCACCGCGGCCCGGACAGCGCGCGCGTCGCCTGCGCGAGCTCGCTGCCATCGGCGCGCACGATCGCGAGCGCGACGACGCCGGCCTGCGCGGGCTCGGACAGCACCGACGCGAGCTCGGCATCGAGATCGAGCCCGAACGCCTCGGCGAGCTGGGCGACCGCGAGCTCGGGATCGAGCGACACGAGGTCGGGCCGCTTCGCGAGCCGCGATGCGATCTCGCCGTGCAGCCGCTTCGTCGTGTTGATCATCTCCTGGTACGTGTCCATCGACTTCTCGAGGACCGCGATCCGCTGCTGCGCCTCCGCCGCGTTGACGTTCGCCGCGGTCGTGCCGATGTCGCCGAGGAAGTACGCGGCGACGCCGAGCGGGACGAGCACGATCAGCACGAGCACGACCGTGAGCTTCAGTTGCAGCGGGATCGCACTCGGCTTCACTTGCTCGGCCTCGGTCGGAAGAACGGTTGGGAACGGATCCGCAGCACGCGATCGGCCTCGGCGATCTTCGGGTTGACGAACACCGACACGAACGATCCGAAGAACGCGCCGCCGCGATCGAGCCCGCCGCCGGTACCCTGGCTGAGCCAGCGCCGGACCTCGGCGAGCGTCTCCTTGGAGACCGGGTTGAGCTCGACCTGCATCGCCAGCAAGAAGATCTGATCGTAGGGCAGAGCCGCGAGCTTCGCGACCGGCATGTCCTCGATCGTGGTCAATCGCTTGAGCGCGTCGGCCTGGCGCTTCTCCTTGAGCTTCTTGCGGCCGGTCGGCTCGTCGAGGTTGAGGTAGAAGATCTCGTCCCACGGCTCGTACGAGACCTGGCGCTGGACGAGCACGAACGCGACCGGATCGTTGCTGCCCTGCGGGTAGATCCAGATCCGGATCACGACCGTCGACGACACGCCGCTGTCGAGCGCGTCGTACGCGGCGCTGTCGAACAGCTTCGTCAGCGCGGTCGTCGACACCGTCAGCACGTCGCCGCGCTCGACGAACCGCATGCGCTGGATCTCGGGCCTGTCGTCGTTGTCCGCGCGGGCCGGCACCGAGACGAGCGCGAGCACGAGCAGCGCCCCGACGAGCTTCACCGCAGTCGCCCCAGGCCGTTCGCGACCGTGAGCTCGAAGATGCCGATGTCGGTGTCGAGCCGGACGCCGGCGTCGGCATAGATGTCGATCGGCATCGCATCGCCGAGCGACGTGTCGCGTGCGCGCAGGTCCGCGGTCTCGGCGAGCCCCCACAGCCCGAGGCCGACGAACAGATCGCTGCCGTAGACGCGCTTCTTGCCCTTGCCGCGCCACAGCTCCATCGCGTACTCGACGGTCGCGCTGCCGCCGAGGTCGCCGTAGGTCGGCTTGTCGGCGCGCGTGCCGAGGATGTCGAGCGGCGACGCGGTCGATAGCACGAGGCCGAGCGCGCGCGGCGTCAGCATGTGGTTGACGTCGGCGATGTGGATGCGATCGAAGCGTGGTGCGTCGCCGACGACGACGCCACCGGCGAGCTTGATCGCGATCGCGTGCTTCTCGTTCTTGAGCGGCCAGTAGTGCTCGTAGCGTCCGAAGATCGTCGCGAACTGGTAGTCGGAGAACGCCGCGCCGAGCTCGACGCCGAGCGCGAGGTGACCGCCGGAGTGCGACAGGATCGGATCCGGCCGGGTATCGCGGTCGTAGACGAAGCTGCCGGTCGTGACGTAGCTCTTGCCGGGCTCGAGGTGCAGATCGATCGGCGCGAGCCGGCCGTCGTCGAGCGTCAGCGTCGGCGCGACCGGCAGCTGCGTCGAGATCTCCTCGGTGCGCAGCCCGACCGCGAGCCGCGTCAGCGCGGTGACGTCGTACGTCACGCCGACGCGCGCGCCGAACCGGCGGTACGGAAACGCGCGCTGCTCGTCGAGCTCCGGCGAGCCGCTCGAGCCGAGCACGCGATAGGTCTCGCTGCCGTGCACGAGCGTCAGCGACGCGTTCGCGCCGAACCGCGTGCCGCGCAGCGACGGCACCGCGATCCGGACCTCGCCGGCGTACTGATCGCGCGCGCCGTCGACGTCGCCGTGATCGGCGTAGATGAAGCCGCCGCCGAACGCGATGCCCCAGCCGAGCAGGTTGCGCTCGGTGACGTCGGCACCGAGCCAGTACGGCGACAGCTCGTTCGTGCCGAACCACAGCCGGTTCAGCACCATCGTCCCGCGCTCGGCGACGGTCACGACGAGCACGACCTGCCCGCGCGCGGTGCCCTTCTTGAGCTCGATCTTGACGTCGCGGAAGAACCCGAGCGCGAGCACCTTGAACTTCGCGCTCGTCAGCCGCTTGTCGCTCGCGCGCATCGCGTCACCGGGCGCGATCGGCAGCACGCGGCGGATCACCTCGTCGCGCGTCGCGGTGTTGCCGAGGACGTCGATCCGCTCGATCACCAGGATCGGCCCGAGCTCTTCGTCCTGCGGGGCCGCCGGTTCCTCGTCGGGCGGTGGCGGTTCGGCCGGCGCGCCATCCGGCGGTGGTGCCGGTGCCGGCGTGTCCGGAGGCTGCGCGCGCGCCTGTGCCGCGATCGCCACGACCGCGACGACGGTCACCCGCTGCATGCGCCCCATCTTCCGGCTTACCGTAGCGCGCGCCGTGGGGCGGGTGCTACCGTCGAGGCGTGCGCTGGGCCACGCTCGTGATGCTGACGCTGCTCGCGACCGGCCCGGCGTGTAACGACCTGCGCGACTTCCGGGGCACGTGGCAGGGGCCGCGCGTCGGGGAAGCGGAGGTCCTGCGCGTCGGCGCGGGCGAGTCCGCGACACTCTCGATCGACGAGATCGACAGCCATGGCATTCAGGGTCACCTCGCCATCCCCGGCCTCGTCCCCGACGCCGCGCTCGTCCCGGTGCCGGGCGCGGAAGCGGACGCGCTCGCGAACATGACGTTCTCGGGTGGTCCGCTGCGCGTGTACCTCGCGTTCGTGCCGATGCCGGACGGCGGCGGTGACGCGCTCGTGCTCGTCGCGCTGTTCGACGATGCGCGCGTCGAGCTGCGAGTCCTCCGCAGCGGCACCCAGCCGGTGTACGCGATCTTCGCGATGACGAGCACCTGACCGTGTCCTCGGTGTACGTTCGAGCCTCGACTTTGCCCTCTGCCGTGATCCAACTCTCGTGAACTGCCCGCACTGCAACTCAGCGAACCCGGACGAGGCACGTTTCTGCTTCTCGTGCGGTAAAGCCACTCAGTCGACCGAGCCCGTGTCGAATCCAGGCGGCGCATTGCCCGAGCTTCCTTCCATGATCGGCCGCGAGATCGCGGGGCGCTACCGCGTCGTGTCCAAGCTCGGCGAGGGCGGCATGGGCGCGGTCTACAAGGCCGAGCAGATCTCGCTCAAGCGCACGTGCGCGATCAAGCTGCTGCGCCCGGACGTCTCCGGCGCCGGCATGCAGCAGATGATGCTGCGCCGGTTCAACGCCGAGGCCGAGGCGGTCGCGAAGCTCTCGCACCCGAACACCGTCAACATCTACGACTTCGGGCAGGACACCGACGGCACGTTCTTCATCGCGATGGAGTTCGTCGAGGGGCGCTCGCTGCGCGAGACGATCCACGCCGAGGCGCCGTTCCCGCCGCGCCGCGCGCTGGCGATCGCCGCGCAGGTCGCCGCGTCGCTGACCGACGCGCACGCCGCGAACATCGTCCACCGCGACCTCAAGCCGGACAACGTCATGCTGCAGACGCGCGGCCGCCAGCGCGACGTCGTGCGCGTGCTCGACTTCGGCATCGCGAAGCTGCGCGACGAGGGCCGCGCGACCCAGGCCGCGATGACCCAGGCCGGCGACATGCTCGGCACGCCGCAGTACATGGCGCCCGAGCAGATCCGCGGCGAGCGGATCGACGGCCGCACCGACGTCTACGCGCTCGGCTGCATGCTCTACGAGATGGTGACCGGCCGGATGCCGTTCGAGGCACCGACGGTGATGGCGCTGCTGTCGAAGCACCTGCTCGAGCAGCCGCCGGCGCCGTCGCAGCGCCGTCCCGATCTGCTGATTCCGCCCGCGGTCGACGAGCTGATCATGACCGCGATGCACAAGGACGCGAACGCGCGCCCGCCGACGATGGAGCTCTACGGCGAGCGCATCGGCGCCGTGCTCGCGTCGCTGCCGGTCGACACGTCAGCGAGCACCGCGCAGCAGTCCGCGGTCGTCGGCGTGCCGAACGTGCCGTCGCCGACGCCGTACGGTCAGCCCGGGTTCGCGCCGCCGACGCCGCCACCGCCGGGGCCACCGCCCGGCAGCTTCGGCCACGCGCCGACGCCGCCGCCGGCCGGCCGCCCGCACACACCGCCGCAGGGGCCGTCGCCGTACCAGGCGTACTCGCCATTTGCCGGCGCCGCCCCGACGCCACCGCCGGCCGCGTATCCGGCCCCGCCGCGACCCGCGTCGTCGGGATCCGGCGGCAAGCTGCTCGCGATCATCCTGATCGCTGCCGGGATCGCGGCCGCGGCCGGCATCGCGATCTACTTCGGCGTGCGCAAGACCGACAAGCCGAAGCCGGACGATCCGCAGCACCTCGGCAGCGACGGCTCGAACGACGCCGACGACAGCGACACCGACGACAACGACGACAAGCCGGACACGCCGCCGACGCCGAGCAACCCGAGCGATCCGTGGAGCGGCGGCAGCGGCACGCCGCCGACGGCCGGCGGGACAACCGACACCACCGACACCGGCGGCTCGCCGATCGCGAAGATGAAGTCGTTCCGTGCCGTGATGTGCGCATGCAAGGACCGCACGTGTGCCGAGCGCGTCACGAACGACATGCAGAAGTGGAGCACCGAGCTGTCGACGAACCCGTCGGCGATGACCGCGCTCGGCGTCGACGGCGCGCAGCAGTTCACCGAGGAGATGAAGCAGTTCACCGACTGCGCGACGCGCGCGTTCGGCCTCGGTGCAAGCAGCGTGACGCCACCGCCGGCGCCGGTGCCCGCACCGACGACCGCCGAGTCCGGCACGCCGAACGAGCAGATCGATGCGCTCGCGGATCGCGCGTGCAAGTGCCGCAACGCGACGTGCGCGCGCAAGGTCGTCAACGACCTCGTCGTGCTCGTGCGCGCGAACGAGCACGCGGTCGGCGTCGATCAGGTGCGCGCGGAGGCGTCGGGTCGCCGGATCGGCGAGTGCGTCGTCAAGGCCGGGATGCCGGCCGCCGAGCTCATGAAGGTGCTCGGCCAGCTCAAGCAGTGACCGCGTCCGGATCGCGCGCGTTGGTGCTAGCGTTCGCGGATGACGCCCGAAGCAAAGGCCGCCATCCGTCTGACGCAGTACGCGCGCGGCGGTGGTTGAGCCGCCAAGCTCCGGCTCGGTGAGCTGGCCCACGTCCTCGATCACCTGCCGCATGGCGGGACGGGGGCGGTGCGTCCGGACATCGTCGTCGATCACGCGTACTCCGACGACGCCGCGGTCGTGCGCGTGCCCGGCGCCGCGCGCGACGTGATCCTCACCGCCGACGTGATCGCGCCGCTCGTCGACGATGCCGAGACGTTCGGCGCGATCGCGGCCGCGAACTCGCTGTCCGACGTGTGGGCGATGGGCGGCGAGCCGCGATGGGCGTTGAACCTCGTGTTCTTTCCCGACGACGTGCTGCCGCTCGAGATCCTCGATCGCATCCTCGCGGGCGGCGCGCGCGTGTGCGCCGAGGCCGGCGTCGCGATCGTCGGCGGCCACACCGTCCGCGACGCCGAGGTCAAGTACGGTCTCTCGGTCACCGGCGACGTCGCGCCCGACGAGCTGTGGACCAACCGCACCGCGTGCCCGGGCCAGGCGCTCGTGCTGACGAAGGCGCTCGGCACCGGCGTGATCGGCCAGGCGATCAAGAAGGCTGCCGCGAGCGAGGCCGCCGCGGCGGCCGCGATCGCGTCGATGACGACCCTGAACCAGCGCGCGGCGCGGATCGGTCACGCGCACGGCGTCACGGCGGCGACCGACATCACCGGCTTTGGCCTGCTCGGCCATCTTCGCAACATCGTGCGCGGCTCGGATGTCGGTGCGCGGATCGCGCTCGCGACGCTGCCGCTCCTGCCCGACGCGCTCGAGCTGTTGCGCGCGAAGCTGTGCCCCGCGGGCAGCAAGGCGAACCGCGCGTTCGTCGCCGACCTCGTGCGGTGGTCCGACGGCAGCGCGTTCGCCGTCGAGGGCGATGACTCCGAGCGCGAGCTGCGCGCGTCGCTCGCGTGCGATGCGCAGACGAGCGGCGGCCTGCTGCTGTGCCTGCCCGCCGACCGCGCACAGGGCTGCGTCGACGAGCTGCGCGCCGCGGGCTTACCGGCCGCGCAGGTCGGCGAGGTCACCGAGACCGGGCGGATCGAGCTCGTCGATTAGCGGTACGTGCCGCCGTCGCCGGAGTACTTGCTGCCGTACTTGTTGAGGTGCTCGGCCTCGGCGCCGCGCGTGACCGACAGGTTCACGGTGGTCGCGCTCTTGTCGGCGACGGTCACCTTCGCGCTCGCCGGCTTCGTCGCGCGGCGCGTGTACGCGAACACGGTCCAGTTGCCGGCCGGGATGTTGTCGAGCGTGAACGTGCCGTCGGCCTTCGCGCGCGTGTGCCAGCGATTCGGCAGCACGAGGATCGTCGCGGCCATCTCGGGGTGGATGTTGCAGTAGACGTCGATCACGCCGGCCTGCGAGAACGCGCGCGACTTCGACTCGCCCTTCTTGTACGAGCCGAGGTCGAACTTGCGGCCGGGAGACTGCGAGAACACGTTGTGGAGGAACGAGTCGCGGTTCGGGAACTCGACCTCGTCGTTGATCGTGATCGCGACGAGATCGGGGACGAACCGCCGGCCCTTCTGCTCGATCTGGACCTTCTTCGACGGCGCCGCCGGTGCGCCGGGTGCGTCCGCGGGCGGGCCGACGACGTAGACGATCACCTCGGCGCCCTGCGCGGCCTTGCCGTCGGTCTCGGTGACGGTGACCTTGCCGGTGACGCTGCCGCCGGCATGGGCGAGCGCCGGCACGGCAAGGACGACGACGAGTGCGAGCAGGTGGCGCATCAGAACAGCACTCCCCAGACGATCCGCGGTGCGTTGTCGATCTGATACACGCCGACGAGGTACGACGCCGACAGCCAGAACCGGCCGTGCGTCCAGGCGAGGTTCGGACCGACCGCGGCCCAGCTCTCGTATTCGTCGTCCATGCTGATCTCCGAGTAGACCTCGCCGCCCACGCGGAGCTCGTCGGTCACCTTGATGCTGACGCCGGCGCCCGGCCGTAATTCAACGTGGGTCTCATCCTTGCCGATGTCCGCGATCGCCCCGAGGTCGACCAGGCCGTGGAACCTGCCGGCTTCATAGGACATCACGAGGTCGGCCTCGGCGCGCACCGCGTCGCGGACCGAGATGTCGCGCTTGACCCCGACGCGCAACAGCGGCGCGAACGGCGGGGCGTCCTCGGGGTCCTGCGACACGAAGCGGTAGCGGGCCTCGACGCCGAACTTCTCGAGCGAGAACGTCGCGGGCGGCCGCGGCGACACGCCGTCGGGGCGCAGCCACACGAACTCGACGGGGAACGCGAGCTCGAGCTGATCGGTCACGCCGACGAGCGCGCCCCACCACAGCGAGGTCTCCTTGAGATCATCGTCGGTCCGGCCATTCTTCTCGGCGACCCACGTCTGGATCTCGGCGCCGCGCTCCGGAATCACCTCGGTGCCGTACAGCCAGCCGTACTGTGACCGCCCTGCGTCCGCCGTGGTCGAGGTGCCGACGATCGCCACGGAAACGAGACAGACCAGGGCTACGCGCACCACGGGGCCAGCTTACTCTGTTTCGCCGCGCTGGTATGGTCCGGCCATGATCGATCACATCGGGATCGCGGTCAGCGACCTGGGCCGTAGCATCGCGTTCTACGAGCGTGCTCTCGCACCGCTCGGCTACACGTTGATCATGAAGTACGAGCAGTGGGCGGGCTTCGGTGTCGGTGGCAAGCCGGACATCTGGATCGAGGGCAATCGCGCGCCGACCGATCGCGTCCACGTCGCGCTGCGCGCGAAGGGCCGCGCCGACGTCCGCGCGTTCCACGAGGCCGCGCTCGCCGCCGGCGGCAAGGACAACGGCGCGCCCGGCGTGCGCAGCGAGTACCACGAGCATTATTACGGCGCGTTCGTGCTCGATCCCGACGGCCACAACATCGAGGCGGTCTGCCACGAGCCGTACCTGGGCTGATCAGCTCTCGCGCAGGTAGCGCACGACGCTCGCGTCGAGCCGGCTCTGGACGAGCCGGATCACGCTGTCGATCTCCTCGACCGGGACCGCGAGGCGGGCGGCGAGCCGGGCACGCGTCGCGGCGACGAGGGCCCCGCGCGCGCGGTTCGCCCACCGCGCGGCGGTCGCGCGATGCACGCCGTACGCGGCGCCGAGCTCGTCGATCGACAGCCCGTCGACGATCTGCTGGCGCAGCAGCGCGCGATCCTCGGCGCCGAGTGCCGCGATCGCCTCGCGCAACGAAGTCGCGAACTCGGTGCGGTACTCGCCCTTGAGCTGCTCGAGCACGGGATCGTCGACCGCGCCGAGCGCCTCGTCGAGCGGCTGGTCGGT
This sequence comes from Kofleriaceae bacterium, assembly GCA_035715365.1. Lineage (GTDB taxonomy): Bacteria > Myxococcota_A > Polyangia > Haliangiales > Haliangiaceae > JABFXX01. Next base: position 25,892 of record DASTLB010000055.1, read on the forward strand.
CGGCTGCTGGCGCGCGGCCTTCTTGAGGTGACGGATCAGCTCGCGCGTCGCGGTGATCCGGACCCAGCCGCGCAGCGGCCCCTTGCCCTTGTAGCCGGTGATGCCGGGCGGCTTGTCGTCGCGCGCGACGAGCAGCTGCATGCGCAGCACCTGCTTGACCTCGTCGACGATGTCCTTCGGCGCGCGCGTCGTGGCGCCGGCGGCATCGACCTCGCCGAGGATCGCGTCGAACGCGGCATGCGCCGATGGCTCCTGCGCGGCGCATGCCGCCGCGAGCGCGAGATCCGCAGCGGGGATCGTCGCGAGCGCCGCGGTGAGATCCGTGGTGCCGGCGAGCCGCGCGCCGATGAAGCCGGCGAGCTGGGGCTCGTCGAACCGGACCTCGGGCCACTCCGCGTGCGCGGTCGCGAGCACGCTCTTCCAGGCCAGCTCGAGCGCGGCGTCCGCGGCCGGGATCGATAGCCCGGCCGCGCGCGCCAGCTCTGCCACCGCCTCGGTCATCGCCGCTATGTTGGCACATGCGGGGCGTCCGGTCGCCCACCCGCGGGCGTGACGATCGCGTCACATCCCGGCAGTGGTGGCCGCGGATCGCCGCGAGGCGAGCGCGGGCGTATACAATCACGAGGCTGGCCGGACGATGGAGTGTCTCGACGCGAACGCGGTGCAGGACCTGATGTCGGGGGCGCTCGATACCGGCGCGCGGACGCAGGCGGTCCAGCATCTCGATCAGTGCGATGACTGCCGAGGCCTGCTGAGCCTGCTCGCGAAGGACGCGACGCGGATCGCGGCGCTCGCGACCCTGTCACCGGCGCACACCGATCCCGGCCTCGCCTCGACGAAGGAGGCGCCCGCCGCAGACGGTGCGCCCGTCGATAAGCGCAAGCTCGTCGCGACGGTGCAGTCGCACGCCGGTGGCTATCAGGAGCCGGCCGATCCGATGGGCGTCACCGCCGAGATGTCGCTGATGCGGATGAGCGGAGCGCGCCAGATCGGCAAGACGTTCGGCCGCTACACGCTGACCGAGCGCATCGGCGCCGGCGCGATGGGCGTCGTCTACAAGGCGCTCGACCCCGGCCTCAATCGCCGCGTCGCGCTCAAGCTCCTGCACAAGCCCGACGCCGCGCTGACCGATCGGCTGATCCGCGAGGCGCGGTCGATGGCGCAGGTCAACCACCCGAACGTCGTCGCGGTCTACGACGCCGGCGTGTCCGAGGGCTCGACGTACATCGCGATGGAGCTCGTCGAGGGCCAGAGCCTGCGGACGTGGCAGCAGGAGAAGCACTCGATCAAGGACCTCGTCGAGACGTACCTCGCGGCCGGCCGCGGCCTCGCCGCCGCGCACGCCGCCGGCATCGTCCACCGCGACTTCAAGCCGGACAACGTGATGATCGGCAGCGACGGGCGCGTGCGCGTCACCGACTTCGGTCTGGCGTCGGCGCGGCCGAACGAGGAGCTCGCGTCGAGCGTGCCCGAGATCGAGCTGACGCACTCGGGGATGGTGCTCGGCACGCCCGCGTACATGTCGCCCGAGCAGTTCACGGGCGGCAACGTCGATCCGCGCACCGATCAGTTCAACTACTGCGTCGCGCTGTACGAGGCGCTGTACGGCGAGCGCCCGTTCAAGGGCAAGTCGTTCGACGAGCTCGGCGACAACGTGTGCGACGGCAAGATCAAGCCGGCGCCGGCGCGCAGTCGAGTGTCCGGCGCGCTGCGCGCGATCCTGCTGCGCGGGCTATCGGTCCGTCCCGGCGATCGCTACCCGACGATGGACCACCTGCTCGACGATCTTGGTCGCGATCGCGCGCGGCCGTGGCGGCGGCTCGCGTTCGCGTCGGCGATCCTCGCCGGCACGCTCGCGATCGGCCTCGCCGCGGACTTCGTCGTCCGCGATCGCGTGTCGCAGGAGAACAACCAGTCGTTCGCCGCGACCGGCGTGCAGATCGGCCGCGCGTTCCGCCTGCTCGCGGATCGCTTCAACGCGAGCGCGAACCAGATCTACTACCAGCAGTCGGTCCGCGACCTCACGAGCTATCGCGATCAGGCGGACTTCGGCCTCGGCGACGAGGAGACCGATCTCCAGAACCGCCGGCTGATCCACCAGGGCCTCGTGTCGCAGGACTGGAGCCTGTTCCGCCAGAAGACCGATCAGAGCGACGAGTACCAGCTCGAGATCGCGGTCGCCGACTACAAGGGCCGCCTCTCGTACACGAGCGCGAACCCCGAACAGTGGCAGGCCGACCTCCAGCAGCTGCCGTGGATCAAGCGCGCGTTCGCCGAGGGCAAGGACAAGGCGCTCGTCCTCCAGCCGACGAACGATCCCCAGCTCGTCAAGACCGGCCTGCTCGGCAAGAACCCGCCGTTTCGGCTCGCGATCGTGTTCGCGCGCACGCTGTGGCTCGGCAACGGCGAGACCAAGGAGAACAACGGCACCGTCCTCCAGGCGATCGATGCGACCGGCCTCATCAACGACATCAAGCTCGACGACGAGATGCTGCTCGCGATCGTCTCGCCCGAAGGCGTGCCCGCATCCGACGCGAACTTCCCGCCGCAGCTGATCGCCGCCGCGCCGAAGACGAGCGGCGAGATCGCCGAGGTCGAGCACGCCGGGCGCCTCTACCAGGTGAAGACCCAGGAGCTGAAGGGCTTCGATCGCGAGCCGGTCGGCCAGGTCGTGATGGCGCGCGAGCTCGGCGGCGTGCTGTCCGGACTGTTTCCCGGGGCGCGCACGGTGTTCGCGATCACCGCGCTCGTCGCGCTGGCGCTCGCGCTCGCCACGATGCTGCGGATGCGCCAGCTCGCGCGCTGAGCTCAGTGCTGTAGCGACACGAGGTAGACGAACGCGGCCATCGCGCCGATCGTGACGGCGACGAGCAGCAGCGGCTTCAACAGCTGGAGCACGAGCGGCATCTTCTCGCGCGACAGCACGACGAGCGCGCCGGGCTTGTCGCCCTCGCAGACGCGATAGAACCCGAGCGGGACGAGCGGCATGCCGATACACAGCCAGTGCGTCGTCAGCCACGAGCCGTCCGCACGCTCGTCGCGCCGGCCGAGCAGCCGCATCGCGAGCCAGCGCGCGGTGCCGATCGACGGCGCGTCGGAGCGCTTCATCGGGATCGGTCTCGCGAGGTGGGCGCGCGCGCGTCGGGCGATCACGTCGTCGGGATTCTCGTCGACGATGCGCTGCCAGCCGGTCCGCGCTTCGGCCGCGCGATCGTACGGAAACATGTACTCGCCATGCACGAGCACGCGGAACCGCTCCGGCGTCGCGCGTCCCGCGGTCGCGAGATCACGCGTGGTCTCGCTGCGCGCGTAGCGCTCCGCCTCGGCGAGCCAGCGCTGCGCATCCGCGTGCGTCCCCGCGGCGATCGCGAGCGCCGCAAACCGCGCGCACGCGACCGCGAACCGCTCCTCGAGCTCCGCGGGCTCCGACGGGGCGACCTCGGTCGCCACCTCGCGGAACAGGCTATCGATCAGCTCGAGCTTCTTCGCGATCGGTGCGAGCTCGTCGAGCGTCGGCTCGTGAGGCGCGGGCTCGAGCCGCGCGATCCACTCGCACACCGTGTCCAGCTGTCCGCCGACGCGCATCCGCCACCCCAGCCCACCCATGCACGACCTCTACCACGCGTTCGATCGCCCGGGCATGGTCATTTTTGCGACGAAAGGGGCGGTAGGCGGACCGCGTACACACCGGCATGCAACAGCTCTCTGCTAGCTACGAGTTCGATCCGGTCCAGAACACCACGATCCGTTCGCTCGCAGGCGCGATGCGGTTCGTCGCGATCATCGAGCTGATCGTCGGCCTGCTGTACGGCGTCGCGGCGGTGTTCGCGGCGCTGCGCTCGTCGTTCGCGCACACGCTCGTCTACGCGATCACCGCCTGCCTGACGATGATCCTCGCGACGATGCTGTCGAGCGCGGCGTCCTCGTTTCGCGCCGTCGTCGACACGCGTGGCGCCGATGTGTTGCACCTGATGCGCGCGCTCGATCAGCTCGGCGGCTACTTCCGGCTCAAGCGCGCGCTGTACATCATCGCGATCGTGGTCGTCGCGCTCGGCATCGCGCTCGTCGTGGTGTTCGCGACAGGTCACGCGCGCGCCGCGTGAAAACGTGTCATACCGTCGCGATGGCCATCCAGTGCGCGAACTGCCGGGGTTACTTCAGCGCGGACGAGGTGGTCCGGTGCAAGCCGCCGCGGCATCCATGGCAGCTCACGCCTGCGGGTGAGCAGGCGGTGCTCGCGAACCAGCGGCGCGGCGTGCCGACGTACCCGTGCCCGATGTGCGGGCACCATGCGCTGCTCGCGTAGTCCGTTCGCGGCGGGCGACGGGGTTTCGCGGGGTTGCGCGCCACCAGGTTGATCAAGTGGAGCCTGACCCCGATTTCTGTGCGACCGATCGGAGGTGGCACCTCCATGGGCCATGCGTGTTGTGTCGTGTCTGCTGCTGGTCGCCGCTGCGTGCGGGAACGATCTGCCGCCGCCCGGTGAGTGCGTGGTCGCGACCGGCGATGGCGAGGCGACCGCGGTGAACGTGCCGCTCGTCGGACGCGCGGCGGGATTCGATGACGTGCGGTACTCGCCGCAGCTCGGCAAGGTGGTCGCGGCGCCGGAGGGGACGGGGCGGGTGTTTCTCGTCGAGCCGGACTCGATGGCGACGACGCAGATCGCGGTGCCCGGCGGCGTCGCATCGGCGGATGCGAGCGCGACGACGGTGTACGCGGCCGATCGCGGCAACGATCGGATCGTCGCGTTCGATGCGGCGAGTGGCGCGGCCGGGCCGACGCGCGATCTCGGCGCGAACCCGGACTACGTGCGCGTCGCGCCGACGACCGGCGAGGTGTGGGTGACGCTGCCGGGACGCGATCGCGTCGACGTGCTCGACGGTGCGAGCCTCCAGCCGCTCGGCAGCGTCGACGTGTCCGGTGCGCCCGAAGGGCTGACGTTCGATCGGGGTGGCCGCGCCTACGTGCAGAACGGTGGACGCGTGATCGCGATCGACGTCGCGCGACGCGTGGTCGTCGACGAGTGGGACAGCGGCTGCGGCGCATCGCACGGGTTTCCGCAGTTCGACGACGACTACGGGCTGGCGATCGCGGGTTGCCGATCGAACGGCGGCGTCGGCGTGATCGCGAACGGCGATGCGGTTGCCGGGTTCGAGGCCGGCGGCGGCGAGGCGATCCTCGCCTACGATCCGGTCCGCCATCATCTGTACGTGCGCGGCGATCCCGGACCGACGCTCGACGTCCTCGCGGTGTGCAGCGGCGGCGGGACGAGCGTGCTCGCGCGCGTGCCGATCTCCGACAGCGGGCACGGCGCGACCGCCGACGATCGCGGGCACGTCTGGGTCGCGGACGCGACGACGGGCGGGCTGATCCGCATCACCGATCCCTTTCCGGCGACGAACTGACCGCGATGCGCGCGCTCGTCATCGTCGTCGCGCTCACCGGCGTGGCAGCCGCCGGTCCGCGTCATCAGGGCTGGCTGCTCGGCACCGACACGCTGCCGGATCACGGCGTCGAGCTCGAGACCCGGGTGTCCGAGCGCAACGACCTCGGCGAGGACCACCTGCGCGAGACCGCGCTGTGGATGGGCGCGGCGGTTGGTGCGAGCGAGCGGCTCGAGGTCGCGGCGATCGTCGAGGCGACGCGTGCGACCGCGAACGGCGTGGCGCCGAGCTTCACGCTGGCGCGCTACGGCGGCGAGCTGCGGTATCGCGCGGGCGATCACGTGCTCGTGCGCGTCGGGCTCGTGCGCGATGTCCGGATCCGCGATCTCGTGCGCGTCGACGCCGATGTCGTCGCAGCGCTGGGCGCGGGTCGGCTCGAGCTGGTCGGTCAGATCGGCGGCCTCGGCGAGGTCAACCTCGGCGGCACGCACGCCGAGCTGCGCGGCGGCATCGGCGCGACGGCGGCGGCGGGCGACGAGCTGCGGCTCGGCGGCGAGCTGTACGGCGAGCTCTCGCTCGATTCGGCAGGCGAGCGCTGGCTCGCGCTCGGTCCGACGCTCGCGTGGACGCACGGTCGGTTCTGGCTCGTCGCGACGGTCGGGATCGGCGTCGCGAACATCGCGACCGCGCCGCGCGTCGCGTGGGGCGTCGCGTTCTGAGTCAGCGGCGGCGGTGCGCGATCGCGAAGCCGGCGGCGGCGAGCGCGGCGAGCAGCGCGGCGGTGAGCGCGAGCAGCTGGCGCGCGTAGGGGAACAGTCCGGACAGGCCGACGTCCGAGGTGCGCGCGAGCACGATCTGCGCGATCGCGTCGCCCTGATCGCCGGCGCGCAGCGGCGTGGTCTCGGCGAGCCACTCGTGGCGATCGTGGGTCAGCTCGACGATGCCGGTGCCGTGGACCTGGTCGATCACGTCGCGCGGCACGCTGCCTTCGGCGGCACCGTCGAGCGCGGTGACCGAGAGTCGGGTGTCGTCGCCGGTCGAGACCTCGTCGAGCAGGCGCGCCGCCTCGACGACCTGGAGGAACACGGCGCGCGGCTGGCCGCCGATCCGCTGGATGCGCGCGAACACGACGTAGAGGCCAGGACGCGCGGCGCCGCCGAACAGCCCGGACGGACCGATCGCGGGGTCGTCGCCCTTCGTGACGCCGATGTACGTGTCGGTCGAAGACGCGTACGCGCGCGCGATCGGCGGGATCGCGAGCAGATCGGTGTCCCACAGCGCCGGGTTGACGCTGTCGAACAGCAGGCGGCCCTTGTCGTCGGCGATCGCGAGCACGTCGCCGCCGCGCACGCGGGCGAGCCCGATCCAGCTCGCGCTCGACAGCTTGTCGTGGATCTGCTGGCGCCGCGCACGATCGCTCGCCTCGTCGCCGAGCCCGAAGTCGGCGAGGTCGCGCGTCGCGGCGACTTCTTGCACCGCGGGGACGCGGTACAGCGCGTCGGCCTGGGCGACGAACGCCTCGGTGCGAAGCGCGAGCAGCTTGCCGAGCTGGGTGCGCGCGGCGGCGAAGCTCGTGCGCGTCACGGCGCGCGCGCGGTCGCGCAGGATCCAGTCGGCGCCGAGGCCGACGCCGACGATCGCGAGCGCGACGAGCGCGACGATCGCGAGCTGGCGCGGGCGGCGCGCGCGATCGCGGGCGAGCGCG
>DASTLB010000056.1:0-103021 GCA_035715365.1 Kofleriaceae bacterium
CATCGGCGTCATCTTCCAAGACTTCGTCCGCTATCAGCTCAAGGTCGGCGAGAACATCGGTGCCGGCGACGACTTCGCCTACGACGATCGCACTCGCTGGGAAGACGCCGCCGAGCGTGGGCTCGCGAAGCCGTTCATCGAGACGCTGCCCGAAAATTACGACACGCAGCTCGGCCGCTGGTTCAAGTCCGGCCGCGAGCTGTCGCTCGGTCAGTGGCAGAAGGTCGCGCTTGCGCGCTCGTTCATGCGCAAGGATGCCGACATCCTCGTGCTCGACGAGCCGACGGCATCGATGGACGCCGAGGCCGAGGTCAAGATCTTCGAGCGCTTCCGCGAGCTCACCGACGACAAGATCGCGATCGTGATCTCGCACCGGTTCTCGACGGTACGGATGGCGGATCAGATCATCGTGCTCGATCGCGGCCGGATCATCGAGCGCGGCAGCCACGACGAGCTCGTGAGCCAGGGCGGCCGCTACGCGACGCTGTTCAACCTGCAGGCGCAGGGCTATCGCTGAGCGGCGAACCGCAGGAACGCATCGACGAGGCCGTGGCCGTCGGCGTAGCGCGCCGGATCGCCGTCGTCGGTGATGCCGCGATTCGCGAGGAACGCGGGCGTCGCCTCGGGATGCGTCTGCAGCGTCCACACCGGCAGCTCGCGATGCGCGAAGCCGTCGAACGGCACGCCGGGCCGCGACGCGATCACCGCGAGCGCCGACGGACACGACGTCACGACCTCGCGGTGCGACGCGTAGAGCTGCACGCACCCGCCGTCGCCCCACAGCGCGGTCGCGGCGAGCTCGGTCGGCTCGAAGCCCTGGCGCTTGCGGCGATCGTCGAACAGGAACGCGATCGTCGCGCCGAACAGCTCGCCGATCAGCTGGTGGCCGAAGCACAGCCCGAGCGTCGGTAGCCCGTCGTGCATGCGCGCGCGCAGCCACGCGCCGAGCTCGTGCTGCCACGGCAGCCGGTCGTGCACCGAGCTCGCGCTGCCGAGCACGATCACGCCGGCGACGTTGGCCTCGTCGTGGTGGATGCTCGCCATGCCGTGCAGCCCCGGCAGGTGGTACGTGAGCGGCAATGGCGCCGCGACCGCCATGCGGTTGAAGCAGTCGAGCTCCGGCGTGTGCATCGCCGGATCGATGACGAGGATGTGTTTCGGACGAGCGCGGGGCCGCATCTGCTAGGTTCGCGACGTGAAGTTTGCCAAGTACCACGGTCTCGGCAACGACTTCATCTTCGTCGACGGCCGCGACGGGCTCGCGCTGTCGCCGGCGCAGGCGGTCGCGCTGTGCGATCGCCGGCGCGGCATCGGTGCCGACGGCGTGCTCGTCGCGTACCCGCCGGTCACGCCGGGTGCGCACGCGCGGATGCACGTGTGGAACAGCGACGGCAGCATCGCCGAGATGTGCGGCAACGGCCTGCGCTGCTTCGTGGCGGCGCTCGGCACGCGCGAGCGCGAGCTCGTGATCGACACGAACGCCGGACCGCTACCGTGCACCGTCGATCACGACGGACAGATCAGCGTGCGGCTCGGGCGGCCACGCCTCTTGCGCGGCGACATCCCGATGACCGGGCCCGCGGACGCGACGTGCATCGAGCAGCCGTACACGGTCGCCGGCGAGCCCGAGCGGCGGCTGACCGGCGTCGCGACCGGCAACCCGCACGCCGTGACGTTCGTCGAGTCCTCCGACGAGGCGCGCCGGCTGGCATCCGCGATCGGGCCGGCGCTCGAGCGCCACCCGTGGTTTCCCGAAAAGGCGAACGTCGAGTTCGCGTACATGACGTCACGCCACTCGATCGACGTCTTCGTGTGGGAACGCGCGTGCGGCCTGACGCTCGCGTGCGGGACCGGTGCGAGCGCGGTCGCGGTCGCGGCGGTGCTGACCGATCGCGCCGATGCCGGTGCGCCGATCGCGGTCCGGCTGCCCGGCGGGACGCTCGAGATCACCGTGTGGCCCGGGCTCGCGAACGTCGCGATGCGCGGCCCATGCGTGCACGTGTTCGACGGCGACGTCGATCCGCTATGATCGGCCGGGGTGAAGACGAAGCGCGAGGGACCTGATCTCGGGGAGGCGGAGACCCAGCGTGCGGGGCTCGGCGACAGCGACGTCGCGCGGCTGCGGTCGAGCATCCAGGCCGTCCCCGACGAGGCGACGTTCGGCGGCCGGTTCGATCTGCAGGGCCAGGCCGGCAGCGGCGGGATGGGCCTCGTCTACGAGGCGATCGATCGCGACTCCGGGCGGCGCGTCGCGATCAAGGTGATCACCGGATTGCCGTCGCCCGACGACCACGCGCGGTTCGCGTCCGAGGCCGAGGCGCTCGAGCGGCTCGATCACCCGGCGATCGTCGACTACGTCACGCACGGCGAGACCTCGCGCGGCGAGCCGTACATCGCGATGGAGTGGCTCGTCGGCGAGAGCCTGCAGATGCGGCTCGCGCACGGCGCGCTGCCGGTCGCCGAGGCCGTCGTCATGGCCGAGCGGATCGCGGACGCGCTCGCGCACGCGCACGCGCACGGGATCGTGCATCGCGATCTCAAGCCGTCGAACATCTTCCTCGTCGACGGCAAGCCGGAGCAGGCGCACCTGATCGACTTCGGCGTCGCGAAGCTTGCGGATCGCGACCTCACGAACACCGGCCAGATGATCGGCACACCCGGCTACATGGCGCCCGAGCAGGTGCGTGGCGAGAAGACGGTCGATCGGCGCGCCGATCTGTTCGCGCTCGGCTGCGTGCTGTATCGCGCGCTCGCCGGTCGCGCGCCGTTCGAGGGTGCCGAGGTCATGGAGGTGCTCGCGCGCCTGCTGCTCGAGCATCCGCCGGCGATCACCGAGCTCGTGCCGGACGTCCCGCCGCGCCTCGCACACCTGATCGGCTCGCTGCTCGCGAAGGATCCGGCGAGCCGGCTCGGCGATGCGGCGATCGCGCGCGACGAGCTCGTCGCGATCGGTGAGGCACTTGTGGCGCGCGACGCCCGCGCGCTCGGCCACCTGCCGTCCGAGGTGCCGACGCCGCCGCCGCACGATCTCGACACGTTCGTCGCGACCCCGCGCGGTCGATCCGCGTACCAGCGCACGCGCACCGCGATCACGATCGCCGCGATCGCGGGCGTGCTCGCGCTCGTCGCGGTGCTCGTCACGGTGATCTCGATGCTGCGCCGCGAGCCTGCCGACGATGCGTGCACCGATGCCGTGCGCGCGGGCTGTCGCGCCGCGTGCGATCGCGACGACGCCGATGCGTGCCTGCGGCTCGCCGAGACGCTGCACGACAACAACCTCGGGATCCCGATCGATCACGAGGCCGCGCGCGCCGCCGACACGAAGGCGTGCCGGCTCGGCAAGGCCGCGGGCTGCCGCAACGCCGCGATCTCGCACTTCGCGACGACGAAGAAGCTCGATCTGCCGGCCGGTGATCCGCGGCGGATCGCGCGGCTGCGCGAGGCCGAGCGGCTGATGCAGCAGGCGTGCGACCGCGACGACTTCGATGCGTGCCGCCGGCTCGGCAAGGAATACTCGCAAGGCTACGGTCAGCTCGTTCCCGATCCGGCGAAGGCATTCGCGCTCGTCGAGAAGGCGTGTCGCGGCAAGAACGCGGCGGCCTGCAACGCGCTGTTCGACATGGTGAACGATCCGAACAATGGCGCGACGCCCGAGCTCCGCGAGGGTGCGCGACGCGTCCGCGACGAGGCGTGCGCGCAGAAGATCGTCGAGTGTCCGTGAGACCTTGGCGAGCGCGAGAACTTCGCGCTTGCACCCGGGCCGGCGACACCTTACGTAATGGCTCCTCGCGATCGATCGATCCCGGTCGATCGCGACCCTGCCCTGGCCCAGCGCCAGTGACCTACGACCATGGCTGACTACGACCTGTTCGAGACCGAAGGTGTGCCGATCAAGGCATGGACGCGTGGCGTGACGATCGAGGAGGCGGCAAAGCGCCAGCTCGAGAACGTCGCGAAGCTGCCGATCGTGTTCCGTCACGTCGCGGTGATGCCCGACGTCCACTACGGCATCGGTGCGACCGTCGGTAGCGTCGTGCCGACCGAGGGCGCGATCATCCCGGCCGCCGTCGGCGTCGACATCGGCTGCGGCATGATGGCGCTCGAGACCACGCTGACCGCGAGCGATCTGCCGGACACGCTGAAGCCGCTGCGCACCGCGATCGAGAAGGCGGTGCCGCACGGCCGCACGAACGATGGCCGGCGCGGCGATCGCGGCGCGTGGCACAAGGTCCCGCACGCGCCGACCGAGGCGTGGAAGCACCTGTCGAATGACTACAAGCAGCTCGTCGACAAGCACCCGAAGCTCGGCCAGGGCAACGACCTCAACCACCTCGGCACGCTCGGCACCGGCAACCACTTCATCGAGGTCTGCCTCGACGAGCGCGATCACGTGTGGTTCATGCTGCACTCGGGCTCGCGTGGCGTCGGCAACCGGATCGGCAGCTACTTCATCGCGCTCGCGAAGGAGGACATGCGCCGGCACGTCGCGAACCTGCCGGACAAGGACCTCGCGTACCTGAAGGAAGGCACCGCGCACTTCGACGACTACGTGCAGGCGGTCAGCTGGGCGCAGCGCTACGCGAAGACGAACCGCAAGCTGATGATGGAGGCCGTGATCGACGCGGCGAAGTCGGAGGCGAGCCGTCTGCCCCCCTTCGAGCTCGGTCAGATCGCGGTCAACTGCCACCACAACTACGTCCAGCAGGAGCACCACTTCGGCAAGGACGTGTTCGTGACCCGCAAGGGCGCGGTCAGCGCGAAGCTCGGCGAGCTCGGCATCATCCCGGGCTCGATGGGCGCGAAGAGCTTCATCGTGCGCGGCAAGGGCGAGGCGCAGTCGTTCCACTCGTGCAGCCACGGCGCGGGACGCACGATGTCGCGCAACGAGGCGAAGCGGCGGTTCTCCGTCGACGATCACGTCAAGGCGACCGCCGGCATCGAGTGCCGCAAGGACGAGGGCGTGATCGACGAGACGCCGATGGCGTACAAGGACATCGATGCGGTCATGGCCGCGCAGTCCGAGCTCGTCGATGTCGTCCACACGTTGCGGCAGGTCGTGTGCGTGAAGGGCTGATCGAGATCGACGGCAGTCGCGGCGAGGGCGGCGGGCAGATCCTGCGCACCTCGCTCGCGCTGTCGATGATCACGGGCAAGCCGCTCGCGATGCGGCGCGTGCGCGCCGGGCGCGCGAAGCCCGGGCTGCGCCGCCAGCACCTGACGTGCGTGCTCGCCGCGGCCGAGCTGTGCAACGCCGAGGTCGAGGGCGCCGAGGTCGGCTCGCAGACGCTCGCGTTCCGGCCGGGTCCGCTCGCGCGAGGCCCGGTCGAGCTCGCGATCGACATCGGCACCGCGGGCTCGACGTCGCTCGTCGTGCAGACGATCCTCGTGCCCGCGATCGTGGCAGGTCACGCCCTCAGGGCGACGATCGTCGGCGGCACCCACAACCCGATGGCGCCGCCGTTCGACTTTCTCGATCGCGTGTTCCTGCCGATCCTGCGCCAGATGGGCGCCGACGTGCGGATCGTCCTCGATCGCCACGGGTTCGCGACCGGCGCGGGGGCGGCGAGCGGCCGGCGCGACTTCTACGACGACGAGACGCCGCATCGCGGTCAGCTCGTGCTCGAGGTCGGGCCTGGATCGCTACGGCCGATCGAGCTCGTCGACACGACACCGATCGCGTCGCGTCACGCGACGAGCGTGATCGCGAAGCTGCCGACGCACGTCGCGGATCGCGAGCTCGCGGTCGTGCAGGAGCGGCTCGGCTGGCTCGCCGGCGAGTGCGAGGTCCGCAACGTGCGCGACGGCGGGCCGGCAAATCTGCTGATGCTCGAGGTCCAGCGCGCGATCGGCGGCGAGCTCGTCAGCGTGTTCGGCGAGAAGGGCCTGCCGGCGGAGATCGTCGGCGACCGCGCGTGCGCCGAGATGCAGCGCTACCTCGATGCCGACGTTCCGGTCGGTGATCACCTCGCGGATCAGCTGCTGCTGCCGATGGCGGTCGCCGGCGGCGGGCGGTTTCGCTGCGCGCCGCTGTCGCTGCACGCGACGACGAACATCGACACGATCCAGCAGTTCCTCGACGTGCCGATCACCGTCGAGGCCGAGGGCCCCGGTGTGATCGTCACGGTAGGTTCGAGATCGTGAACACCAGGTAGGTCGGGTCGAGCGCCGTCTTGCCGTGCAGGAGATCGAGCGTGGCCAGCGCGCCGCCCGGCAGGCGTTGCGTCCAGCGCACGTACGCGTCGTCGATGTGCGCGCATTCGGCCGCGTACTTCGCGTGCAACCCGCACTGGCCGGCGCGCGAGCGCTCCTCGGGCGCGCCTCGCTCCGCCGCGATCCCGTGCTGGATCACGGCGTGATCGCCGATCCAGACGATCGTCGCGGACGGCTGCGCGTCCCACGCTCGCAGCTCGATGCGAACGACCGGACCGACATCGGGCGTGTGCGGACCCTCGCAGGCGAGTGCGCCGCCCGACAGCTCGACGGCGACGCCTCCCATCTTGCGGCACGTCGTGGTCGCCTGGTCGCGCGTCATGTCGAGCGTGAAGCCCGCGATCGCTCCATGGCTTCGTGCGATCTCGGCGCGGGTCGGCTTGTCCACCGGCACCGCGGCGATCGCGCCGACGAACGCGAGCGCGAGCCCGGCGAACCACACGAGCAGCAGCGCCGTGGTCGCGCCCGCGGACGGCGGTCTCCGCGTGCGATCGAGGATCTGCTGCATCGCCTCCGCCTGGAGACGCGGCTTGCCTCGCCACTGCGCCTGCCACGGTGGCGGCAGCGAGCTCCACATCGCGTCGTGCAGCGCGCGCAGCTGCGTGTCGTCGAGCTGCGCCGGATCGGCGGGCAGCCGGGCATCGCGCAATGCATGCGCGGCGTCGAGGATTCGCTTGCGATGCGACATGCCGAACAGCACCGACACCGCGATGAGCCCGAACATCCAGCTCCGCAGCATCACCGCAGCGACGACGCCGAGCGCGCCCGCGATCCACAGGAACACGAGCTCGAGCGTGCGGTGGCGCGAGAACACGAGCACCTGGAACAGCTGGCCGCCGTCGAGCGGAAACACCGGCAGCAGGTTGAGCGCGTTCACACCGACGAGCATCAGCACGAGCGTCCGCACGTCGGGGCCGACCACGAACGCGAGCACGCAGCCGGCCACGATCCCGGGGATCGGACCGGCGAGCAGCACGACGGCTTCCTTCCACGTCGCGACGCCGGTACGGCGACCCGCGGCGGCCCCGCCGAAGAATGGCAGGAAGAAGATCCGGACATCGCGATAGCCGACGAGCAGCATCGCGATCGCGTGACCGAGCTCGTGCGCCAGGATCACGCCGACGAGCATCGCGATGTCGATCCACGACTCGCGACCACCCGACGTCGCGAGCACGAACAGCAGCACGCTACCGACGAGCCACAGCGTCTTGTTCTGAAACCGTGGCGGATGCAGCAGCTGCTCGCGCGCTGCTGCGAAGTCTGCGTGATGCTCCACGACCGGGTCTGACGCCGTCACCACCTCCATGGTGGACGAAGCGGCGGTCGGACTCCAGCGGCGTCGTCGAGCCGAGCCCTACTTGTGATAGAAGCGCTCGTGCACGATCTTGCCGTTCTTCCAGCGGCGGACGGCGGCCTGGGTCATCTTCACGCGGCCCATCCCCTTGATCGTGACGTCCATCTCCCACTCGCCGAACGAGACGCCATCGGCCTCGTTGACCGCGGACGCGAGCACGGCGCCGCTGTGCCAGGCTTCGACCGACGAGAAGAACTCGATCTCGCGCTTGCGATTGAAATCCTTGCCCTCGTACGGCGGGTCGGTGTTCTCCTGCATCACCACGTTGTCCGCGTACAGCTCGTCGAAGGCCTCGAGGGCCTTGCCGGAGAGGATCGCGTCGTTCAGCTTCTTGTCGAGCTCTGCAATGGTCGCCATGGCTCTTCGGTAGCTGCGGGCTCGCGCGGCCACAAGCCAGCGTTGTGGGATGCACCGTTTCGCCGCGCTAAGGTAAGGCCGTGCGGGGTCCGGCACCTTCGATCGTCTGTCCGCGATGCGAGCTCGTGGCGCCGCCGTCCGATGGCATCCAGCGGCTGACCGCGTGCACGCGGTGCGGCCTCGTGTTCGATGCAGCACCGCGCGAGCCGGTGCAGCGCCGGCGACCGACCTCGCGCCCGCGAGCGAAGCAGCGCCGGCCATCCGCGCTCACCGTCACCGCGATCGTCGTCGGGCTCGCCGGTGCCGCGGCGGTCGCGATCGAGCTGAGCGAGGCCGATCCGGCACCGGTGGCGCGGCCGGCGACCACGCCATCGGCGTGCGAGCGCGCGCGCGATCAGCTCACGCGCCCACATCCGTGCGGGCAGGAGACCGACGCGAAGTACCTCGACGTCGAGCTGCGCCGGATCGAGCGCGATCTCGGGACCGAGCCCGACGAGGTCGAGTGTCGCGTCGCCGCGGACGACCTCGCGAGTGCACTGGCGCGGCTGCACTGTCGGTGACGCGACCGCGGTACGCTGCGCGCATGCTCAAGCTGTACGGCTTCGCGCGCGTCAACAAAGGAGCTCGTGGCAAGACGCGGGACCTGCGCGTGCTGTGGGCGCTCGAGGAGATCGGACTGCCGTACGAGATCGTCGGCATCGATCATCCAAATCACGATCTCGATTCCGCGGCGTATCGCGCGCTCAATCCGTTCGGTCAGATCCCGGTGATCGACGACGACGGGGTCGTGGTCTCCGAATCCGGCGCGATCCTGCTCTACCTCGCGCGCAAGACCGGCAAGCTGATCCCGCGCGATCTCGCCGGCGAAGCGCAGGTGATCCGGTGGACGTTCGCGGCCCTCAACACGCTCGAGCTGCCGCTGCTCTCGCTGTGGTTCGTGAACCTGAGCGGCGGCAAGGGCACGCCGCCGAGCGAGGCGCTGCAGGGCTGGGGCGACATGCGCCTCGGACAGCTCGATGGCTGGCTCGCGACTCGCCCGTACGTCGCGACCGACGAGTTCACGGTCGCCGACATCGCGATGACCCACGTGCTCGACGCGGGTACGCGCGGCGAGATGCTCGCGCCGTACCCGAACCTGCTCGCGTACCGCGCGCGCTGCACCGATCGCCCGGCGTGGAAGCAGACGTTCGCCGCGTACTGCGAGCGCGTCGAGCCGGCCTGAGCGATCAGCGCTCAGAGCTCGTTGTTGCGGGCGGCCGCGCGCTCGGTCGACGCGGTCAGCACCGACGACGCGAGCGGCGTCCTGCTGTCGCGACCGGCGGCGGACGCCGGCCCGATCCCACCGGGCTTCGGCAACACGCGGTTGACGAGCCCGAGCAGGCGCTGCACCGCGCCGGGCACGAGGCCGTGCAGCCGGGTCGCGAGCTTCGCCTGGATCGACAGCGTGACCTCGGGATCGCCGTGGACGAGCGCGTCGATGATCTGGCGCGCCGCGCGGTCGGCGGACATCGACGTGATCGGCAAGCTGTCACCGATCGCGAACCACGTGTACTCGGCGCGATGCTGGCCCTTGAACAGCGCGTTCGGCGGGCTGCCGGTGCGCATCAGGCCGGGCACGACCGTCGTCACGCGGATGCCGTCCTTCGCGAGCTCCTCGCGCAACCCCTCGGACAGCCCGACGAGCGCGAACTTGCTCGCGGTGTACGGCAGCATGTGCGGCACCGCGATCTTGCCGCCGATCGACGTGATGTTGACGATCCGGCCGGCCTGCCGCGCGCGCATGTCCGGCAGCACCGCGAGCGTCAGCTGCAGCGGGCCCCAGAAGTGCGTGTGCATCGCCTGCTCGTAGTCGCCGAGCGTCATCAGCTCCATCGGCCCGACCTGGATCACGCCCGCGTTGTTGACGAGGACCTCGATCGGCCCGAGCTGATCGCGGACCGTCGTGACGAGCCTGGCGATCTGCGTGCGGTCGGTGAGGTCGCACGGCACCGCGATCACGTGCGCGCCGCGTTCGATCAGGTCGAGCTTCGCGCGCCCGAGCTCGTCCTCGTCGCGCGCGCAGATCGCGATCCGCGCGCCGTGCCTCGCGAGCTCGCGCGCGATCACGAGCCCGAGGCCGCGCGAGCCGCCGGTGACGAGCACGACCTTGTCGCGCAGCTCGTACGCTCGCGCCCGGCGCGCGAGCGCGCGCGCACCGGCGAGGGCGCCGACTGCCGCTGCGATGCCGAGAGTCCGCTGGTTCATGGGCCGATCACTTGCAGGTAGGATGCCGGCATGTCGGTCCGGTCTCCGCTGATCGCCCTCGGTGCGCTCAATGCCGCGCTCGCCGTCGCCGCCGGTGCGTTCGGCGCGCACGCGCTCAGAGAACGTCTGGCGCCGCGCGCGCTCGAGATCTTCGAGACCGCCGCGCGCTATCACCTGATCCACGCGGTCGCGATCGTGCTGTGCGGCGTGATCGCGACCCGCGGCGCGACGACCGCCGGCTGGATCTTGCTCGCCGGGATCGTGATCTTCTCGGGCTCGCTCTACGCGCTGGCGCTCACCGATACGAAGGCGCTCGGTGCGATCACGCCGCTCGGCGGGCTCGCGTTCCTCGTCGGCTGGATCTGGCTGGCGTACACCGCCTGGCGCGGCTAGCCCGCCGCACCGGGCGCGATCCGCACCGAGAACTTGAGGCCGGCGCCGGCGAGCGCATCGCGCAGCCGCTCCATCGATTCCGCGGCGACCAGCGTGTAGCTCGTGACATCGGTCCACGGCCTGAGCACGAGCTTGACCGCCCACTCGGTGACCTCGAGCACCTCGATCGACGGTGCCGGCGACACGTGGACGCGCGGGTCGGCGCGCACGGTCTCCTCGAGCAGCTGCTTGACGCGTGACAGCTCCTTCGGGTCGGTGACCGTGATGACGAGATCGACGCGGCGCCGGCCGAGCACGGTCAGGTTCTCGATCGGCGCGGTGATGATCTGGCCGTTCGGGATCGTGATCTCGCGATTGTCATCGGTGATGATCACGGTGTTGAAGATCTTGATCGCGTCGACGCGACCGTTGTACTTCGCGATCACGACGAGGTCGCCGACCTTGTACGGCCGCAGCACGACGAGCATCACGCCGGCCGCGAAGTTCGACAGCGAGCCTTGCAGCGCGAGCCCGACCGCGAGGCCGGCCGCACCGAGCACCGCGATCACCGCCGTGGTCTCGACGCCGACCGCATCGAGCGCGGCGATCACGACGGCGACGAGCATCACCGCGTACAGCAGATCGTGCAGGAACCGCCGCAGCGAGACGTCGAGCTTGCTCGTCTCCATCACGCGATCGAACGTGCGGATCAGCGCCTTCGCGATCAGCCGCCCGACGTAGAAGATCAAGATCGCGACGAGGATGCGCAGTCCGAGCGGCAGCAAGTACCGGTCGGCGATCAGCTCGGCGTACTCGGAGATTCTCGACATGGCGGGAACATGCCGGATCTCCGCGCGCCGATGCTACGGCTGCGCCCAGGGTGGCGGGTTCAGCGCCTTCGTCATGTGCTCGAGGAACAGCGACAGCCGCGGCGGAATGTTCTGGCGCGCCGGGTACACGGCGTGGACCTCGACCGGCTTCGCGTGCCACTCCGGGAGCACCGGCACGAGCGTGCCGGCCGCGATGTCGCTCGAGATGATGAAGTCGGTCAAGAGGGCGATGCCCGCACCGGCGAGCGCCGCCGCGCGCACCGCGCCGACGTTGTTGCTCGCGAACCGTGCCGGCCGGCCGAACTCGTAGCTCGAGCCGTCCTGGGTCAGCGTCCAGCTCTGGGTGCGCGAGTTCGGCGTGAACAGCACGCGGTCGTGCTCGTCGAGATCCTCGACGGTCGCCGGGGTGCCGCGCCGCGCGAGGTAATCCGGCGTCGCGCACAGCGTCGACTCGATCTGGCACAGCCGGCGCGCGATCAGCGTCGACTCGGGCAGCGTGCCGAACCGGATCGCGACGTCGAAGCCCTCCTCGATCAGATCGACGACGCGATCGGTCGCCTCGAGCTCGACGTTGATGTCGGGATGCGCGGCGATGAACTGGGCGACGATCCGGCCGAGGTGCGTCGTCGACAGATCGATCGCGGCGGTCACCTTGAGCCGGCCGCGCGGCGTCGACTGCATGTCGGTGACGAGCTGCTCGGCGGCCGCGAGGTCGGCGACGATCCGCGCGCACCGCTCGTAATAGGCCTGGCCGATGTCGGTCAGCGCGAGCTTGCGCGTCGTGCGCTGGACGAGCCGGACGCCGAGCCGCTCCTCGAGTTGCGCGAGCTTGCGGCTCACGGTGGATTTCGGAAGTCCGAGCTGCTCCGCCGCGCCGGTGAAGCTGCGCGTCTCGACGACCTTGGTGAACACGACGATGTCGTTGAGATCCACCCGCAGATAGTAGCCGCGTGCTATCCGTCTGGCCGTGAGCCGGCTGGCCGAATTGCAGGCGAAGGTCGACGCGTTCTTTACGCGTGTCCAGGCGCGGCATGGCGCGGACATGCAGTGCGGCACCGGCTGCTCGGACTGCTGCCAGGTCGAGCTGACGATCTCCGGCGTCGAGGCGGACGCGATCCGGGCGCTCGCCGCCAGCTGGCCGGCCGAGCGTCGGCGCGCACTTGCGATCCGCGGACCGGGCTGCGCCGCGCTCGACGACGCCGGCAGGTGCCGGATCTACGAGGCCCGCCCGCTCGTCTGCCGGTCGCATGGCGCGCCGATCCGCATGCGCGAGCGCAGCCTGCCGGTCATCACGGCCTGCCCGCGCAACTTCACGCACACCGAGCCCGACGCCGACTGCGTGCTCGACCAGACCACGCTGTCGACGCTGGTCCTGGCGGTCGACCGCGAGGCCGGCCACGACGGCTCGCGCATCGCGCTCGCGGAGCTGGTCGGCTCGCTCGCGACGAGCTAGATTCCGCGGCCCCATGGACGAAGTAGTCCTGCCGCTCGACCATCCGCGCTTCCGTCACGTCTGGGCGTCGATCTTCACGCGCCGCCTCGTCGCCGACTGCATGACCCATCGCTGCACGATGATGGACGCGCACGCGCAGCCGGTGAACGAGAAGCTCGACGCGTGCTGCCAGTACGGCTGCGACGTCGACCTCGCCGAGCGCGAGGCGATCCTCGCGCGCACCGACGCGATCCGGCCGCTGCTGCGCGCCGAGGTGAAGCACGCGCGGTGGTTCGATCCCGAGGAGGAAGTCGACGCCGACTATCCGTCCGGCCGCGTCGTCCGCACCGAGGTGTTCGAGGACCGCTGCATCTTCCTCGCGCACGACCAGCGCGGCTGCGCGATCCACCGCGCGTCGCTGGAGCAGGGCTGGGACTTCCGCGGCGTCAAGCCCGCGATCTGCCGGCTGTTCCCGCTGTCGTACGAGGAGGATGTGATCGTGATCGCCGACGAGTACCCGGAGTACTCGTGCGCGCATGTCGACGGCCCGACGCTGTATCGCATCACGCGCGACACGCTCGGCGAGCTGTTCGGGCAAGACCTCGTCGTCCAGCTCGATGCCGCCGAGGCGATCGCGCTCGCGGCCGAGCCGCGCCGCCTGCCGGTGCTCACCCGCTAATCTTCGAGCGTCGCGCTTCATCCTCGGGGCAGACGCTCCAGCGTCACGCCGTCATCGACGCGAAGCACCTTGCCCTGCGGCGAGATGACGGCCGCGAGGCGCTTGCCGTCGACCGTGATCAGCAGCTCGCCAGCGTCGAACGTGGTGCTCTCGACGACGAAGCGGCCTTCGGTCTTCGTCGTCGGCTCGTTCACCGCGACCAGCGTCAGCGGCAGCTCGCTGAGATCCTTGCACGCCTCGGCGCTCTTCACGAACGTGCGGTGACCACACGCGGCGGCCGACTTCACGAGCGCGCGTCGCATCGAGTGCTGCTCGACCGCCTTCGCCTGCGCGATCCGGATCGTCAGCTCGCGGCCGCGGAACGCCAGCTTCCACGTGCCCTCGACGGCCGCCTTCATCTCGGCCTCGCCGTAGGAGAACGACGGCTCGAACGGGTGGCAGGCGAACAGCGGGTTGACGATGAACGCGACGACGAGGGTGAGGCCTCCGACGAGCTTGCGCACTCGCAGGGCAACGAGCAGCGGGCATGCCGGATTCCATCACCGCGCAAAGGCGCGAATCGACGCGACTCGCCTGACCGCCGCGGCGACGGTGGTGCCTCGCTGGCTACGGTTTGTGCGCGGAGCCGAGCCGTTTTGTCACCGCGGCGAGCGCCGCCGACTTCGCCGGCTGCGTGCCGTCGCAGCCGTGGAGCTGGCCCGGCTCGCGCAGCACGAACACGAGCCGCTCCGACGTCTTGTACGGGAGCTGGTGCGAGCAGTCGTCGAACTGCTC
Source organism: Kofleriaceae bacterium (assembly GCA_035715365.1). Lineage (GTDB taxonomy): Bacteria > Myxococcota_A > Polyangia > Haliangiales > Haliangiaceae > JABFXX01. The sequence continues at coordinate 14,253 of DASTLB010000056.1, forward strand.
CGTGATCGACACGACCGCGCCCGGCTTGCCCTTCCAGATCCCGTCGACGCGCACGCGATACGTGTACTCGGCGCCGCAGCCGTTCCTCGGCTCGCTGCACACGACGCCCTGGACGATCCGCTTGTCGACCTTCGTGATCGTGCCGGTGAACACGAGCTGCGCGGCGTCGAGCTGCTTCGAGAATTCCTGGCACTGACAGGCATCACCCGGACGCGCGAGCGCCGCGATGACGAGGAGAGCGATCCAGATGCGCATGCCGGGTCCGACGTGCGAGCGCAGCTCACGATCTGTTCGGCGATCGCGCGAGCAGCAACACGAAGAGGCACGCCAGCGCGCGTCGGTGATCATGCTCTCTCGTGTCAGCGAGGTGCCGAGAGGTGTCGCGCGGTGTGACTCCTACCTCGATCGACATCGGTGCCGCTGTGCTCGTCAAAAACGTGCGACCCGGCGCTGTCGGTCCCACACGAGTATCGTGAAAGGATATGCGTATGACGAGACTCTTGAGCTTTGCGATGGTCGTGGTGATGGTGGGTGCGGTCGGGTGCAGCAGTGATGACCTGGACTCCGACGAAGAGGCGCGTCGCGCGTACTTCGGGCTCGACGAATCGATCGGCAAGTCGCTGACGCTCGGCTTCGTGGGCTTCAACGCGGCGACGAACGCGAACCTTCCCGCGAACTGCTGCAACGATGTTGGCATCGTCAGCGGCACGCTCGTGATCACGGGTCAGGTCGACGCCGGAACGTCCGACAACAAGCAGATGCGCCTGCGCATCGGCATGGTCGACTACAACGACGGCGTGTTCCGCGTCGATGGCTCTGATCAGGACATCGACATCACGTACGATACGAGCGCCGATCCGCTGCTGCAGCCCGAGCTCGACCTCAGCCTGCACAGCTTCCCCGGTGGAACGTACGACGGCACGCTGATCGGCGACTACTCGATGACCGGCGACATCGAGGGCACCGCGACGCTCAACCTGATCTTCACCGGTGACATCAGCGACGACGGTACCGGCAAGACGGTCCGCACGCCGGGCATGACCCACGTGACCGGCACCGCGACGAGCGGCGACGGCACGTTCGACGTCGACATCACGATCTGATCGACGTTGGTACGCATGGATGCCCTCGCGTGTTGGCCCACGCGGGGGCATCGCCGTTTCTAGAACTCGACGACGGTCCGGATCGACACGCCCTCGTGCATCAGGTCGAACGCCTCGTTGATGCGCTCGAGCGGCAGCTTGTGCGTGATCATCGAGTCGATCTCGATCTTGCCGTCCATGTACCAGTCGACGATCCGCGGCACGTCGGTGCGGCCGCGCGCGCCGCCGAACGCCGAGCCCTTCCAGACCCGGCCGGTGACGAGCTGGAAGGGCCGCGTCGCGATCTCCTGGCCGGCACCGGCGACGCCGATGATCACGCTCGTGCCCCAGCCGCGATGGCAGCACTCGAGCGCATGCCGCATCAGCTGGACGTTGCCGACGCACTCGAAGCTGTAGTCCGCGCCGCCACCGGTGAGCTCGACGAGGTGCGCGACGAGATCGCCCTTGATGTCCTTCGGGTTCACGAAGTGCGTGAGCCCGAACGGCCGCGCCATCGCCTCGCGCGCCGGGTTGATGTCGACGCCGATGATCTTGTCCGCGCCGACCATGCGCGCTGCCTGGACGACGTTGAGGCCGATGCCGCCGAGCCCGAACACGACGACGTTCGCGCCCGGCTCGACCTTCGCGGTCCACAGCACCGCGCCGATGCCGGTCGTGACGCCGCAGCCGATGTAACAGATCTTGTCGAACGGCGCGTCGGCGCGCACCTTCGCGAGCGCGATCTCTGGCAGCACCGTGTGGTTCGCGAACGTCGAGCAGCCCATGTAGTGATGGATCTTCTGGCCGCGCAGCGAGAACCGGCTCGTGCCGTCCGGCATGAGGCCCTTGCCCTGGGTCGCGCGGATCGCCGTGCACAGGTTCGTCTTGCGCGACAGGCACGACTTGCACGCGCGGCACTCCGGCGTGTACAGCGGGATCACGTGATCGCCGACGGCGAGCGACGTCACGCCGGGCCCGACCTCGCGCACGATGCCGGCGCCTTCGTGGCCGAAGATCACCGGGAACAGGCCCTCGGGATCGGCGCCCGAGCGCGTGAACTCGTCGGTGTGACAGATGCCGGTCGCCTTGATCTCGACGAGGACCTCGCCGGCGCGCGGGCCTTCGAGGTCGACTTCTTCGATCACGAGGGGACGGTTCGGCTCGAACGCGACGGCGGCTCTCGTCTTCATGCCGCGAAGCATGCCCGAGGTCGTGCGCGATCACCTCACCGCGGCTGGTCGATCACGACCACGCCATCCGCTCCCGGCAGCGGGTGATACGGCGCGCCGGCGGCGATGAACGCGGGTTCCTGCGGCCGACCCGGTAGCGACACGACGTAGACGCGACGCCGGCCCACGTCTCGCGACGGCCAGGCCTCGCCCTCGCAGCCGCTGTAGTACGCGAGCTGCGGCTCGCGCGCGGCGACGATCATGCAGGGCCGGCCGGCGGCGTCGTGCGCGATCTGCTGGGCGAGCTCGCGGAACGGCTCGCGGGCATCCCGCGCCCGCGCGGTCGAGATCGTCCAGCCGAGCGCGGCGATCCAGCACACGGCGATCGCGGCGACGCTCGCGATCACCAGCGGACGCGGCCGCGCGGCGAGCTCGAGCGCGCGCGCGACGCCGCCGACGCCGACGACGACGAGCAGCGCGACGACCGCGAACGCGTAGCGCGGCTGCGCGTGGCTCTTCCAGCCGAGGATCGCGAGCGTCGCGATGCCGACGAGCGCGACGAACCCGGCGCGGCGATCGCGCAGCGCGATCCCGGCGACGATGCCGATCGCGACGACCGGCGCGGCGAGGTAGCCGTAGTACGCGAACGGGTTCTCGGTCAGGTACGTGACGAGGCCCTCGCCGGCGTACACGAACCGCGTCGACGCGGCGCTCGTGCGCAGGATGCCGAGCACCGATCCGGTGCGATCGAGCGACGCGACCACGTGCGGCACGACGAGGATCAGCGCGAGCGCGACGGTCGCGATCACCGGCAGCGGTCGGCGGACGATCGCGCGGCCGTAGACGATCACCGACGCGACCGCGATCGCGAGCAGCGCAGGCACGCTGCCGTAACGGACGTAGAACGCCGCGACGAGCAGCGGCGCCGCGCCGGCGATCCGCCACGACGCGCCGTCCGGTCGCGACAGCTCGCGGACGAGCACGGCGCAGCCGACGACGACGAGGCCGGCCGCCGGCAGATCGCCGAGCACGCTCGCGTTCTGCAGGATCATCGGGTGCGCGCCGGCGAGCACCGCGGCGGCCCAGCCTCCGAGCGCGCGGTCCGGGTACACCGCGCGCGCGAGCCGCCACGCGCCGATCGGCACGAGCAGCGTCACGAGCGCGGGCAGGATCCGGATCGTCGTGATCGAGCCGCCGAGCGCGATGCCCGGCACCGCGAGCAGCTCGGTGCCGATCGATCGATACAGCCACACCGCGGGCTCGCCGGCGAGCAGGCGCTCGGCGCCGATCAGGTACGCGGCCTCGTCGTGTTTCAGCGGCAGCGCGAACGCGAGCTGGATCGCCGCCGTGACGAGCCACACGATCAGCGCGGCCGTGCCGAGCAGCCTGTCCAAGCGTCGTGCGGTCAACGCGGGGCCGACGCTACTCGGAGAGCTTCGCGCGAGCAACTCGTGGTCGGCGTCACGCGATGGCCTTCGGCGCGAGATTGGGTCACTCTTGCCGGGTGAGCGCCGGAGGCAAGCTGCTGCTCGTCGGATTCGCGATCGTGCTCGCGGCCGGCGTCCTGCTGCTGAAGTTCGTCGGCGGCGGCGATGACCGCCCGGTCGCGATCGCGAGCGAGCCGATGAAGCCGGTCGTCGACGAGGCGCCGGCGCCCTCGCCCACGGTCACGCCGACCGGCACGCCACCACCGCGCACCGCCGCGATCCCGGGCGCACCGGCCGCGACCGGCAGCGTCGGCGCCGCGACCGCGCCGACGCTCGCGCCCTCCGCGCCAGGCTCCGCCGACGACGGTGTGATGATCGGCTCGAACGGCCGGCCGATCCCGATCGCGTCGCTGTCGGTGCTGCGCGCGAAGGGCGCGGTCACCGACTCGATGATCGTCGACTGCATCAACAAGTACGGCAAGACGACGACCGGCAAGGCCGTGCTGACGTTCATCGTCGGCAAGCACAAGGTCAACGGCGTCGACAAGATCGAGGTCGAGTCGACCGGAATCGATGACGACGGCACGACGATCCAGAATCAGGATCTGCTCGAGTGCATGCACAAGACGGCGAACGCGATGACGTTCGATCCGAGCCCGAGCTCGATCGCGGTGTGGGGCAAGCGCCGCATCACGCTCGACAACGGCAACATCACCGAGAACTACATCTACGACTACGGCCACATCCGCTGATCAGAACCCGCTGCAGATGTAGCTCGCGCCCTGCGCCGGGTAATAGAACAGATCGGTGAAGCACATCTCGTCGTCGGACGACTCGCCGAACCGCACGATCTGACCGGTCGTGTTGTCGTAGGTGCAGAACGTCGTCAGCGTATCGCCGGGCTGGAGCTCGACGTGCGGCTCGACGAGCTGGAACGACTGCTGCTCGAAGTTGTACGGCACGTCCTGCAGCGTGATCTGCTGGCCGGAGCGCGAGATCACCGACTTCATGTGCGTGCCGAGCTTGTGCATGTGCTGCGACAGCGCGAACACCTGGATCGGCTGGCTCGTCACGTTCGACAGCTGGCAGCTGCCCTGCTGCGTGCTGACGCCCGTCGGTACGGTGAGGCCGATCGTCGGCCCGGCGAGCACGAGCTCGGCGACGTTCTGGACCTCGGCCGCGGTCGCCTCCTGGAACAGCGTGCCCGAGCGGCCGGTCAGCGTGCTGTCGGTCGCGTTGTAGAGGTGGAGGTTCAGCAGCAGGCGATCGCCGGCCTGGAGGTGCAGCCCGACGCCGTCGGGAAACACGAAGTCCGGCGCGCCGACGCCCGAGCCGTAGATCATGCTCTGACCGTTCGTGCCGACGTTGCACGGCACGGTGCCGTCCGCCGGCGTCGCGCCGGTGTAGCGCGTCAGCACCGTGTGATGCGTGCCCGCCGGTGTCAGCGGACGGAACGCCTTGATGTAGAGCTCGCGCGGCACCGTCGCGTACACGCAGAAGTAACCCTCGCCGCCCGGCGGCAGCGACCAGTCGCCCTCGAGCAAGCTCAGCCAGCCATCGGGCAGGCTCGTGTCGACGGATGCGCCGTCGCCGGGCGGCTGGTCGTCGTCGCCGGGGCCCGCGCCCGAGCTGCCACCACACGCGGATGCGATCACGACGATTGCGAGCAGGCGCTTCTGCCTCATCGCCGCCACGTTGCCACCGAATCGGGATGGCAGGGCACCAAAAAATCATCTCGGGGCACGCGACCGGCCGGCGTATGGTGCGCGGCCATGAAGCATCGATGGGTTGTCGTTTGCCTCGTCGCGGTCGCGCTGTCGTCGGCGACCGCGTCGGCGGAGCCGAGGTCGTGGACCGCCGTGAAGGCGAAGCTGCCGGCGGGATCGATGGCGGTGTTCGGCGTCGACGTCGCCGCGATCCGCAAGCTGCCCTCGTTCCCGAAGTTCTTCGACTCGCTGCTCGCGGTCGACAAGGACTTCCCGCAGCTCGTCGGCGCGGTGAAGAGCACGTGCGGCATCGATCCGGTCGCGGCGATCGCCGACGTCACGATCGTCCTCGATCCGAAGGAGAAGGTGCTCGCCGCGATCGCGTTCGACGGCCTCACCGAGGCGAAGCTGCTCGCGTGCGCGAACAAGCTGCTCGTGCAGACCGATCCGAAGCGGCAGATCACGAAGCAGACGGCCGGCAACGTCACCGAGTACGGGATGCCGAACGAGCCCGACAAGGTCTACGCGACGTGGCTCGCCAGCGACATCGTCGTCGTCGGCGCGAAGCCCGGCGACCGCACGCAGCTCGACGGCATGCTCGCCGGCAAGCCCGCGACCGGCGAGCTCGCGACGCAGCTCGGCAAGGTCGACGTCAACGCACTCGCGTGGACCGCGTTCGCGCCGGACAAGGATCTGATCAAGAGCGGCTACGGCGCGATCAGCTTCGCGAAGACGAAGGCGACGCTCGCGGTGCGGATGACCGCGGTGACCCCGAAGGATGGCGCCGCGATGGTCAAGGACGGCCGCCACGACATCGTCGAGGCGACGAAGCGCGCGAACCAGCAGAAGCTGCCGCAGCTCGCGAAGATCTTGAAGCTCGTCAAGATCGGCGGCAAGGGCGCGGACGTGACGGTCGACGCGACGATCGCCGAGTCCGACCTGCCGCTGCTGCTGCCGGCGCTCGACAAGGCGTTCTAAGAGGTGTCCCGTAAGTGCGTCCACCGGGGGACGTGCCTATGGGACATGTTGGTTCGCACGCGTGGGCGGTCTGACGTGGTTCGGCCGAGGCCGATCTCATTCAGGGTTGACCACGGTGCCATGCCAACGTTTTGCCGAGCCACCACGATCAGATCGGGTGTCGACGTCCGCCAGGCGACGAAAGATCCGTCGCGGGCCGAGAGGTCGGTTGACTCGGACCGGGTGTCTTGCCACCCGTTGCTCGAACATCCAAACAGCGCGCGGATTGCCGACAGCGACGCGGTCGCCGCCTCGTAATCGACGATCGCGGACCCAGGGTCATCAGGGGTGACCATGACGAACGACGCCAGCACCGCAGCGACCGCATCGCGATCGCCGTGCAGCGCGCACGCCGGGCAGTGGTGGACGCGGTCAGCGAGCCGCTTGTCGACGCGCGCACCGCAGGGACAGTGCTGGGACAGTGCTGTCGTCCGCGTCGAGGCGCGGCGCACGCCTGCGTCGCGAGCCCCGGCGAGCGCTCCGACCGCGCGTGCCTCGCGATCGATCGCCTGGATCAGCGTGGCCGGAGAGAATGCTGCAACCGCGCGGCCCCACGACGCGGACCACCCGGCGATGTTGCAGTCCTCCACGACGAGCTGGTAGCCATGCGTCGCGACGACCTCCGCCGCGACCTGGCGCGCGCGGTCCCGCCGGGCGCGGGCCGTCGCCGCCGCGTCGACGGTCTGCATCGCGCGCTGTCGCCGATAGCTTGCCGACAGCGTGTCGCGGCGATAGCTCTGGAGCGGCACGCCGTCGGCGCGCGCCTGGCGCGGTCCCGTCGGAATGACGTCCACGGGCGGCAGCCCAGCCTGCGCGCGCCGTCGGGCACGCTTGTCCTGGCGCTTGGACAGCTGGTACTGCGCGCGATTCGCGGCCCGCCGCGAGCGATCGAGCGCGCGTTGCCGCCGCCGTTCGCGGCGAGCGCGCCCGCGGTCGCGCTGCTGCTCGGGCTCGTCGCGCTCGACGCGCGTCAAGCGCATCGCCTCGCCGCGCTCGTGCGAAGCGATCGTGATGTTCGAGACGTTGACGTCGATGCCCGCGGTACGATCCATCGCGGCCACGGCGACTGATGCGCGTCGCACGGCGGCGGCGGGCGCGACGTACGGCGCGGTGAGCACGAGCAGATGCGCCTCGTAGCGCCAGCCACCCGGCACGTGCGGATCGCGATGGCGAACCAGATCGATCTTGTGCCAGCGGCTCGGATCGCCGAGGTGGTGGTCGAGCATCGGCTGATTGCACGGTGCGGTCGGCAGCCGCACCGGCAGCACGAGCGTGCCGTCGGCGAGCCCGCTGAACACGACCGCGAGAGGCCCGTCGTAGCGCCACCACGCATCGCTGGTGACCGCGCGCATGCGCCGGGGTTGCACGAAGTCACCGTCGCCATCGGTGTACGCCGCGCGATGCCCGGCGAGTGACCCGTGCAGCCGAAATGTCTCCCACTTGCGCTCGGTCGTATGCGAGCGCGCACGGCCGGGCAGCCGCGTGAAGTCGTACCAGCGACCGATGCGCGGCATGCCGTGGCGCCCGCCGCGCGCGTCGCGGAACAGGTGGCGCTCGGTCGCGCTCCAGACCGTATCCGCCAGGTGCATCGCGAGCGCCTTGGTGACCGAGCGCCGGAGATGAGGCGCCGCATTGAGATGCGCGTATGCCTGGTACTCGAGTGCCCGCTTTGACAGGCCCAACCGCTCCCGCACCGCAGCGGCGTCACGCGCTCGCTCGTGGTGCGCCCTCCAGTACGCCTTGCAGCGATGCCTAGCATCGCGCTGCAGCGCACGCCGAAGCGCGTACGCACCCTCGAACATTGCCTCGATGCGCGCGCGCTGCCGCGGATCACTGGCGTCGAGCGCGAGCCGCAACACCGAAACGGGACCGTCCGGGTCGCGCGACCATGGCGTGCCTTGGTTCGGACCACGGGTTCGTTTCGTCGCCGCCTCCACCACAGATCGATCCTACTTCCATGCTCTGACAATGATGCTCCAACAGCTGCAGGTGCTCGCGGCGCTCGACGACGGGCGGCTCGACATCTTGGTCGACAAGCTCTCGACCCAGCAGCGCTTCGGCCGTCCGTGGGCGCGTTCGCTGCGGCAGCGGGTGCTCCTCGTATGCGTCGCGTTGCGCACCAACCTGACGTTTCGCGAGCTCGCGGCCGTGTTTCAGATCTCCAAATCTGCGGCACACCGAGTCGTCGCGGCGATGACCCCGAAGCTTGCAGCGCTCGCGACCGGGCATGATCGGTACGATCGTCGCTTTGCGTGGATCGTGGATGGCACCTTGATCCCCACGCGCGATCACAGAGCTGCCGCGCGCTCGAAGAACTACCGTTGGTCCTGCAACGCGCAGCTCCTCGTGCGACATCGCGATCTGTTCGTCGTAGCAACGAGCGCTGCCGGTCCTGGCAATCGCAACGATCCGATCCACTACCGCGGGTCGGTGATCGAACAGCTATGCAGGCTTCATACGCGTGTGCTTGCCGACGGCGGCTACCCAGGCGTCCGCGAGCTGGTGACGCCGCGGTTCGTAAGAACCGGATCATCCGCAATCGCTGGTGGCGACAACATCGATTGCGGCGGGCCCGCGTCGAGCACGTGATCGCCCGGCTCAAGGTCTGGCGTGTTCTCCGTGACCACCGACAACGTGGCCGCCATCTCGACGATACGTTGCGTGCGGTCACCTACCTCCACAACCTTCAGATCGAATTGCGGGACAACTTTTAGACGCCGCGAAACCCGAGCCGGCCGCGCGTCACCGCGAACGCGACGAGGCCGTGGATCGTCTGGAACCGGCAGGCCCGCGCGACGCGATCGATCGTCGATTCGTGCATGCCGACCGCCTCGGCGACGTCGCGGATCTTCACCGGCTCGATCTGCTCGGGCTGCATCGCGATCGCGATCGCCGGACGTAGCGCGAGCATCGCCGAGACCACGCGCTCGTACGTCTTCGCGCGCTGGCGAAACGCGCGCACGAGCCAGCGGGCGTCGCGGTTGCCGTCGACGACCTGGAAGCGCGGAAACGCGCGGCCGTTCGCGCGCGCCTGCGGCGGATTGCCGAACACCCAGACATCCGGGGTCCCGGTCGCGACCGCGGGCAGCGGCGAGTCATCGAGGAGGAAGTACGGCTCGCGCTCCTCGTCGATCGCGGCCGCGCGCTCGAGCTCGTCGTACGGATCGGGCTCGCCGACCGGCAGCTCGACGAACGAGTCCGGCGCGGTCGCGCGCAGCTCGTCGACGAAGGCCCCGAGCTCCGACGCGGGCGTCTGCAGCATCCGGATCGCCATCTGCAGCTGCGGCGTCATCACGAGCCGCTTCGCGAGATCGTCGGTCACGCGGTCGATGATAAACCAACCGCCGATCGCATTCAGGACGGCCGCAGCTCCGGCGATTTCTCGACGCGTGTGACGCGCGAGTCGGCGCACAACCGCAACAGCGTTGCACGATCGACCGAGCCCACCGCGTCGCCATACCCGGCGGAGGACAGCCCGAAGGCTTGCAGCTCGTCATCGGTGACCGACGTGAAGTGCACCTCGACGGAGACCCGCTCGGGCTCGCCGTCCTGCAGTGCACGCCGCACCCGAGTGCCGAGCTTGCCGTTGTCGTTCGCGGTGACGCCGCATGCCTGCGCGGTCGGTCCGACACCGGCTGTGGGGGAGCTGGCGTTACGTGGAGGTCCTGCAGCGCGCGGCGACGAACCGCATGCGGCGACGGTGACGAACAGGAGCGAAGCAAGGCGAGTGGTCAGGCTCATGCGGCCTGTGACGTACCGGTGCTCGCGACGGCTTGTAACAGCTTGATGGTGGCGCCGGGCTACTGGACCGGCGCGTTTGCCTGGCGCGCTTCCTGGACCTTCTTCGCGTAGCCCTTGATCTCGGGCTGCGGGTTGTCCTTGCTGCGGACGCGCACGATCGAGCCCGGCGATTCGACGACGCCAGCGGTCATCGTCCAGCCCGGCGGTACCTGCGGCTCGCTCCAGAAGTACAGCCAGCGCGCGTCGCGCGGCGCGAGGTTGACGCAGCCGTGGCTGCGCCGGACACCGAACTGGTCGTGCCAGTACGCGGTGTGCAGCGCGAGTCCCTTCTCGGGGCTGAAGAACTGCGTCCACGGCACGGTCGCGACCGAGTACGGGTCCTCGCCGTTGAGGCCCTTCATGTCGGCCTCGGATTCCTTGAGCCACATGCGGTAGATGCCGAGCTCGGTCGGCGTCTCCTTGCCGCCGGTCGAGACCATCGTCGCGTACACCGGCAGGTCCCCCTCGTACGCGACGAGGATCTGGTTGTCGACGTCGATGTCGATCCAGCGCTCGTCCTTGTCGAGCAGCGGCGGCGGCGGCGCGGGCGCGAAGATCCGGACGTCCGCCGCGGCGATCCATTCCTCGTCGGCGATCCGGTATGCGGTCGGCTTGCCGGCCTTGTCGGCCGCGGTCTCCAGCAACGCGAGCGGCGTGCGCGACGGCAGCTTGCGCGCGATCCCGCCCGCGTTCGGCTTGTACGTCGTGACCGCCATGCCCCACGCCGGCACGCGCGGCCACACGAACGCGATCGGCAGCGTCAGCCCGGTGTCGTCGGACATCCGCGTGCCGCCGTAGACCGACGGCTTGTGCGGCGTGATCGCCTGGCGCAGCACGTACTCGGGATCCTTCTGGCTGATCCGCCAGTACACCTTGTTCGCGATCGTCAGCTCCTCGTACTGCCGGACGTTGACCGAGCCGACGAGCGGCCGGCTCTCGACGAGCTTGGGCTCGGGCTTCGCGGCGGGATCCGTGGTCGTGACCTGCGCGGTCGACGTGATCGGGCCGTCCGGCTTGTCCGGCTTGGTCTTCTTGTCCTTCGGCTTCTTCTCGCGGTCCGGCTTCTTCGGCTTCTCGAACGTGTACGTCACCGACGCGGGCGCCGTGACCTTGCCGTAGATGCCGGGCACGAGCTCGCCGCGGTCGAGCATCGGGACCTCGCGGCCGAACGGCATGCGCGTGCTCGGCTTGACGTAGTCGCTGCAGATCCAGCCGCGCGGCTTGATCTCGACCCAGGGCTTCTGGCAGCCCTTCGCCTTCTGGGTCCGCACCCAGCCGACGCGCGTGTCGATCGCGACCGTGCCGATCCGCTTCGCGTCGTCGCCGGGCTCCAGCCGCACGCCGACTGTGCGGATCAGCTCGAGCGACCGCGTGCCGTCGGGAAAATCCGGCACGGTTTCCGGCTCGGGCTCGCCGGGCTCCGGCACGGCGACCCGCGGCCTGCCGGCTTGCTTCGCCGGCGCCTTGTCGGGCTCGGACTGCTTCCCGCCGCCGCAACCCGACGCGACGACCCCGACGCTGACCCCGACGACGAGCCCGGCGACGGCCGCGGGCACCCAGGCACGCATTCTTTGCCAATAGCATGTCCGTGATACCTTTTCAGGCACATGAAGCTCGGCGAGATGCTCGTCCGCGACGGTCGGTTGACCGAGTCGCAGCTGGAGCAGGCGCTCAAGTACCAGGCGCGCGACGGTGGCCGCTTCGGGACCGTGCTCGTCGAGCATGGGTTCGTCGATCTCGAGGCGCTGACCGTGTATCTCGGGCTCGAGCTCGGCATTCCGATCGCGACCGGCGCCATGCTCGAGCGAGCGAAGCGCGCGGCCGTGCGGCTGCTCCAGCCGGCGCAGGCGTTCAAGCACAAGTGCGTGCCGCTCGTCGTCCAGGATCGCCAGCTGATCGCCGCGATCGAGGATCCGCATGACTTCGCGACGCTCGAGGCGCTCGCGCACATCACCGGCTACCGCGTGCTGCCGCGCGTCGCGCCCGAGCTGCGGATCTACTACTACATCGAGCGTTACTTCGGCGTGCCCCGCCCCGCGCGGTTCGTGAAGTTCGGCGACACGCCGCGCGGCGACGAAGGCGCCGGCGACGCCGGACTGCCCGCGCCGCCGCTGCCCGGCCTGCCGCCGGTGCCGAGCGCGCCGGTGTCCGCGCCCGGCCCGAAGCCGCGGCTGCGCAGCGCCTCGACCACGCAGAGCGGCAGCATCAAGATGCACAAGCTGTTCGACGAGTCCGAGGCACTCGAGCTCGAGGCCGAGGACTTGATCGATACGCTCGATGCCGACGCCGAGGCGCCGGCCGAGGCCGCGCCGATCACCGAGACACCGATCCCGCTGTCCGCGCCGCACATCCTGCGGCCGCCGACGTCGCCGGCGATGCCGATCCCGATCCCGGCGGACGTCGGGATGCGCGAGCTCGCGACCGCACACGATCGCAACCGGATCGTCGAGATCCTGCTCGGCGTCGCTGCGTCGATGTTCGATGCCGCCGTGATCTTCACCGTGCGCGACAACTTCGCGTTCGGCTGGAAGGCGATCGGCCAGCTACCGGGTCACGGCAACGTCGAGCACCTGCTGATCCCTCTCGAGGCACCGTCGGTGCTGCAGGCCGCGATCGCGTCCGAGGCCGGCGTGTTCCACGGTCCGCTCGCGCCGTCGACGGTGAACTCGTACATGTACAAGGTGCTCGGCTGCCACGAGCCGCCGCTCGTCACCGCCGCGGCGATCGTGATCGGCCGCCGCCCGGTGAACCTGCTGTACGGCCATCCGCAGGAGCTGTCCGCGATCCAGGTCGGCGTGCTCCAGCAGCTGTGCGTGTCGGCGGCCGAGGCGTACGCGCGGTTGATCGCCTCGTCGAAGCAGAAACGCTAAGGCGCGCACGAACGCGAAGGTTGCGGAACGCAAAGCGGCGCCCGTCTACGGAAGACGATGCCGTTACGAGAGGAACGCAAAGCCGCTGAGCCCGGACTATCGCAAAGAGGCAAAGCCGCTGAGCACGCAAAGGATCCTTGGAAACCCTCCCGATCTCGAACCAACACCGACGAGAACAAACACCGTGCCCCTCGATCCAAAACGATTGTTTGTCACGGCTGAATCGGTTGGTTAAGGGTCACGCGCACGCTCGCATCGCATTCGAGGGCGCGGCGTGCGCGTTCTCGTCGAGGCCACTACGAGGGTCCAAAGAATCCTTGGCGGGCTTTGCGACTTTGCCTCTTTGCGATAGTCCGGGCTCAGCGGCTTTGCGTTCCCGCGACGTCGCTGACGAAGTGCGAGTGGCTTTGCGTTCCCGCGATTTCGCTGACGAAGTACAAACGGCTTTGCGTTCCCGCGACGCCGCTCACGAAGTGACGCCCGCTTTGCGTTCCCCGACTTCGCTGACGAAGCGACAGCGCTTTGCGTTCCGCTACTGATCCGCGAGCGTCATCGGCAGGCCGCCCGGGACCTGGTGGCACGCGGTGCCGCCGTTGCAGTTGCCGTTGCCCGCGTTCGCGATCGAGCCGCTCATGTGCGCGTCCTGCGTCGGGCAGCCGCTCGCCAGCGTGTGCGCCGGGAACGCGACGGTGCCGCCGGTGTAGAAGTTGCCGGCGTCGTCGGTCTTCGCGACGAGCGGCGTGCCGCCGGCGTCCGAGGCAAGCCGGATCTCGGCGCCCGCGCTCGGCGTCGAGCCGTCGGGCTTGTACAGCGTGCCGGCCATCGTGAACGGCGGCGCGCCCGCGCCGGTATTGCCGGCGAGGTGGCAGCCGGCGACGACGCAGCCTTGCCCGGCCTTCGTCCCGCCGCCGATGCCCGCGCCGTGCTGGTGCGCGGTGTTGGGTGGGCTCACACGGTTGACGCATGCAGTCTGGCCGCCGTCGCCGCCTCCGTTGCTGCCGCCGTCCGGGCCGCCACCACCACCGATGGGGACCTCGCCGACGCTACAGCCCGCGAAAGCCAGTCCGAATACGAGGACCAGGGAACGCGACATGAAACCCCGCAATAGAGCCATTTGTAGACCGCTAGCCCATGCAAGGGCTAGTGCACTCCCGGGCGAGCTTCGCACGCGAGCTGAAACTGCTGGAATTGCGAGCGGCTACACGGGCGAGGGGCATTCGCGAGCACGCCGATCCCGACGACAATGGCGAGGGCACACCCCAGAGGGAGAACGAGTGTACCCAGCGGTCCGGCGTACGGGTGTGCGCGCAAGTACGCGGCCAGGCCGGCGAATGCGGGAGCCCCGAGCACCGCGATCCACGCGATCAGCGGCAGCGCGCCGGGCAGAAATCCGTTCCACGCGGCCTCGCGGAGCTGTGCCGGCCACAGCACGAGGATCGCGGGCGCCGCGAGCGCGAGTACGCACGGCAAGCCGAAGCGACCGAGCCGCGGCGCGAGCGCGCCGAACACCGCGGGCACGATCCAGATCCACGCGAGCTCGGCGGCGCCGGCCGCGAGCAGCAGGAGGCCGATCGCGAGCGGCACGAGCGTCGCGACGACGGTGTAGCGGCGCTCGCCGGTCCACGGCCACCACCGCGCGACGAGGCGCGTGACGAGGCCGAGCACGCCCGCGAGCACGAGCGTCTCGCCGGCGAGCCACGATGACGGCGCGTGCAGCCACGGCGCGGGATGATCGCCCGACACGCCGCGCTCGATCGCGTAGGTCGCGAGCGCCGCGACGACGAAGCAGCCGAGGCCGGCGGCGAGCCCGAGCCGCGGTCGATCGCGCGCGATCGTGCGGGTCGGGAGCCGGCGCAGCAGCGCGAGCGCGCCGGCCGCGAGCACGAGGCACGCGAGCACGAGCGTCCACCGCGGCACGACCGTGTTCGCGACGACCGGCAGCCAGAAGCCGTCTCCGGCGTGCGGCGGGATCGGCGACGACGCGAGCGCGCGCAGCAGGTTCAGCTGGTCCGCGACCGCACGACGATCGACGCGCGCGGTGGTGTCGCGCTCGCTGTGGTACGCGAGATCGATCCAGTCGCCGTCCTGACCGCGGTGGTAGAAGTGCACCGCGCGCACGCCGCGCCGGGTGAACGCGCCGTGATCCGAGCGCTCGAGCTGGGGCCACCGGCGGCTGATCACGCGATGCGGTGGCGGCGCTCGCACGATCACACCGGCGCGATCCGCGGCCGCGGCGATCCACGCCAGCTCCGCGCGGCCGACGAGCTCGCTCGCGCCGTTCAGCGTCAGCGCGCCGGTGCCACCGACGAGGTCGAGCGCGATCGCGAACCCGATCTCGCCCGCGTGGTGGTCGGCGAGCGCCTCCGCACCGACGAGGCCACGCTCCTCGTTCGCGGTGAACACGAGGATCACCGGCTGCGGCGGCGGCGATGCCGCGAGCACGCGCGCGAGCTCGATCAGCACACCGACCGCGGCCGCGTTGTCGACCGCGCCCGGCGACGCCGGCACCGAGTCGTAGTGCGCCATCACGAGCAGCGCGTGACCGCCCGCGGGTCCGAGCCGGACGACGAGGTTCGGATCGCGCGACGTCACTCGCGACGCGGAGCGGACGTGCGTGCCCATCGCGTCGATCGCGGGCAGCTCGACCGTGCCGACCGGCTCGCGGACGTGCGCGATGCCCGCGGCGTCGAGCTGGTGCTCGATGTACGCGAGCGCCGCCTCGGACTGTGCGGTGTCGCCGGGGCGCGGACCGCGGTCGGCGAGCGCGCGGACCTGACCGAGGATCGCGTCGCTGCGATCGTCGTACTCGACCTGCGGCGACGGCGTGCACGCCGCGACCGCCGCGATCGCGAGGGCCGCGACGACCCTCACAGCGCGGCGAGCAGCGCGTCGGTCTCGGCCGCGGTGCCGACGGTGATCCGCAGGCAGTCGGCGAGCGGGCCCTGGCCGAACGCGCGGACCGAGATCCCGGCGTTCGCGAGGCGCTGCCACAGCGCGAGCGCGTCGGGACACCGGACGAGCACGAGGTTCGCGGCGCTGTCGAACACCTCGAGGCCGCGCTCGGTCAGCGCGTGCGCCAGCCGACCGCGCTCGCGGACGACCTCCGCGGCACGCTCGGCACACCACGCCGCGGCCTCGTCGAGCAGCAGCTCGGCCGCGCACTGGTCGAGCGCGCTGACGTTGTACGGCGGCCGCACCTTCTCGAGCACGGCGGCGATCGCCGGCGCGCTGATCGTGTAGCCGACGCGCAGACCGGCCATCCCGATCTTCGATAGCGTGCGCATCACGACGAGGTTCGGGTGGTCCTCGAGCGCCGGCAGGTTCGTGACGCCGCTGTACGCGACGTACGCCTCGTCGGACACGATCACGGTGTCGCGATGGCGCGCGGCGAGCTCGAGCGCGAACGCCGGCCTCCACAGCGTGCCGGTCGGGTTGTTCGGCAGCGCGAGGAACACGAGGCTCGGACGCTGCTCGTCGATCGCGGCGAGCACCGCGCGCTCGTCGAGCGCGAACCGCGGGCCGAGCGGGACCTCGACGACCGGCACCCCGCGCGCGATCGCGGCGAGCTTGTAATAGACGAACGTCGGCGTCGGATACAGGATCGGTCCAGCGAACGCGGCCGCGAGCATCGCGATCAGCTCGTCGGAGCCGTTGCCGAACACGAGCTGATCGCCGGCGATCGCGTGCTGGCGCGCGACGACCTCGCGCAGCCGGCGTGCCGCCGGATCGGGATAGCGCTCGAGCGCGACGTCGGCGAGCGCCTCGCCGAGCTTGCGGCGGAGCTCGCGCGGCAGACCGTACGGCAGCTCGTTCGCGTCGAGCTTCGCGACGAGCTTCGGCGGCACCGGCACGTGATACGCGGACGAGCCGCGCAGCATCGGCGCGACGCGATCCGCGAGCGGACCCAGCTCGCTAGCCACGCTTGCCTCGCAGCAGCGCCGAGCGGCCGTGGCCGTCGAGGCCCTCGCACGCCGCGAGCGCGGCGATCGTGTCCGCGTGCTCGGCGGCGGCCTCTGCCTCGTACTCGATGATCGACGTCCGCTTGCGAAAGTCGTGGACGCCGAGCGGCGACGCGTAGCGCGCGGCCCCGCCGGTCGGCAGCACGTGGTTGCCACCCGCGACGTAGTCGCCCGCGGCTTCCGACGAGTACGCGCCGACGAAGATCGCGCCCGCGGTCGTGCAGCGCGACGCGACCGCGCGCGCATCGCCGCACTGCAGCTCGAGGTGCTCGGGCGCGAACGCGTTCGCGTAGTCGATCGCGTCGTCGATCGAGTCGACGATCACCGCCGCGCCGTGCTCGGTGATCGCGTGCTCGGCGATCGCGCGCCGCGGCAGGTCCGCGAGCTGGCGCACGAGCTCGGCGTCGACGGCCGCCGCGAGCTCGGCGGAGGTCGTGACGAGCACGGCGCGCGCCTCCTTGTCGTGCTCGGCCTGCGCGATCAGATCGGCCGCGACCCACGCGGCGCGCGCGTCGCCGTCGGCGATCACGAGCACCTCGGACGGGCCCGCGATCGAGTCGATGTCGACCTCGCCGTAGACCTGGCGCTTCGCGGACGCGACCCACGCGTTGCCCGGGCCAACGATCTTGTCGACGCGCGGCACGCTCTCGGTGCCGTACGCGAGCGCGCCGACCGCCTGCGCACCGCCGATCTCGAACACGCGATCGACGTTCGCGAGCCGCGCCGCGAGCATCGCCTCGGCCGACGCGCCCGGCGTCACCATGATCACCTCGGCGACGCCGGCGACCTTCGCCGGGATCGCGGTCATCAGCACGCTCGACGGATAGCGCGCGGTCCCGCCCGGCACGTACAGCCCGACGCGCGCGAGCGGCGTGACGCGGAGCTCGAGCCGCACGCCGTCGAGCACGATGTCGACCTCGGGCTCGAGCTGGCGCTCGTGGAACGTCCGGATCCGGTGCGCGGCAAGCGCGAGTGCATCGCGGATCGCGGGCGCGACCTGATCGGCGAGCGCATCCCACCGCGCACGCGAGACCTCGTAGCTGCCGTCGACTGGCTCGCGCGCGTCGAACCGCCGCGTGTAATCGATCACCGCGGCATCGCGACGCGCACGGATGTCGGCGAGGATCGCCGCGACCTGATCATCGATCCCGCCGGCCATGCGCGTCGATCGCTCGAGGATCGCGATCGCGTCGGCATCGGTTCGCCGCAGCAGCTTCAGCATCACTTCGCCTTCTTGTGACTCTTCTTCTTGTCCGGCTTGTCCGGCTTGTCGCTGTCCGGCTTGTCCGGCTCGTCGCTGTCCGGGTCGGCGGACTTCTTGTCCGGTAGCTTGACCTTGTCCGGGTCGTACTTCTCGATGTCCGGCTTGGGATTCTTCGGGTCGTACGAATCTTTCTCGTCCGGCTTTCGCTGCTCGGGGCTGACGTTGTCCGGGCCGGGCGGCAGCGGACCCTCGAGCGCGCCACCGGGCAGCTGGGACGGATAGCGGTCGCCGTAGCTCTCGACGACGCTGTCCGGGACACCATCGCGGCCCTGTCCGCCGACCTTCACGACGTACTTGCCGGACGGCCACATCACCCAGGTCTCGCTCGGCCCCGTGATCGCGAGCGCGCGGACGCCCTCGATCTTCTTCTCGTTGACCTGGTAGCCCTTCTCGGCGGCGAGCCGGCGGACGAGCTTCACGGTCTCGCGCAGGACACCGTCGGGTCGCTCGTAGCGAGTGACGGTGACGTTGACGAGATCCTTGTCCTCGATGTGACCGGTCTTCTCCGATGATGCGGTGATGTAACTCGCCGAGTACGCCTCGCCTTTGTTCCCATCCACCCACACCTCGATGTCGAGCAGCGGGCCCTGGAACCGACGGAACTTCCAGCTGCCCACGTCACTCTCGACGACGAGTCGCTTCGGGACCGGCGGCTTGCCGCCGCATGCCACCGACATGCAGGCAACCACGCAGGCCACCGCGATCGCGACACGGCACGATGGCAGTCCCCGCATCGACGAGCATCGTAGCGCGTTCCATCGTTGACAGCAGACATCCGTGGCTCAATAGTCGCGCCACACCATGGCCAGTTACCTGTTCTCTTCCGAGTCCGTCACCGAAGGTCACCCCGACAAGCTGTGCGATCAGGTCAGCGACGCGATCGTCGATGCGTGCCTCACCGCCGATCCGAACAGCCGCATCGCGTGCGAGACCGTGACGAAGACAGGGTTCGTCCTGCTGGCCGGTGAGATCACCACCAAGGCGCAGCTCGATTATCCCAAGCTCGTGCGCGGCGTCGTCCGTGACATCGGCTTCGTCGGCTCGCAGACGGGCTTCGACGCCGACACCTGCGCCGTCATGGTCGCGGTCGAGCAGCAGTCGCCCGACATCGCGCAGGGCGTCGATCGCGGCGATGCCTCGAAGCAGGGCGCCGGCGACCAGGGCCTGATGTTCGGCTACGCGTGCGACGAGACCAAGGAGCTGATGCCGCTGCCGATCCAGATGGCGCACCAGCTCGCGGCGAAGCTCGCCGAGGTCCGCAAGAAGAAGCACAAGGGCATCGACTGGCTTCGCCCGGACGGCAAGACCCAGGTCTCGGTCCGCTACGAGGACGGCGAGGTCACCGGCGTCGAGGCGATCGTCGTGTCGACCCAGCACGACGACAAGGTCAAGCAGAAGACGATCGAGGAAGCGATCCGCGAGTACGTGATCAAGCCGATCGTCCCGGCGAAGCTGATCACGAACAAGACGAAGATCCACGTCAACCCGACCGGCCGGTTTGTGATCGGTGGGCCGCACGGCGACGCCGGCCTCACCGGCCGCAAGATCATCGTCGACACGTACGGCGGCTACGCTCGCCACGGCGGCGGCGCGTTCTCGGGCAAGGATCCGAGCAAGGTCGACCGCTCGGCCGCGTACTACGCGCGCTACATCGCGAAGCACGTCGTCGCCGCGGGCCTCGCCCGCCGCTGCGAGGTCCAGTTCGCGTACGCGATCGGCGTTGCCGAGCCGGTGTCGATGCTCGTCGACACGTTCGGCACCGGCGTCGTCGCCGACGAGAAGCTGACGAAGGCCGTGCTCGCCACGTTCGACGCGCGCCCGGGCATGCTGATCAAGGAGCTCGACCTGCGCCGCCCGATCTACCGCAAGACGGCCGCCTACGGTCACTTCGGCCGCGAGGACGCCGGGTTCACGTGGGAGAAGACGCCGCTCGTCGAGAAGCTCAAGGAAGCGGCGCACGCCGGCAACGGCCACGCGGTCGCGAACGGCTCGGCGAAGTCGGCGAAGAAGGCCGGCGGCGGCAAGGCCTCGAAGTCCGCCGCCCTCGCCCGCGCGTAAGCGCATCCGGCGTGACGGATCTTGCTTCGACGAGGCAAGGTTCGTGACATGGTTGGTCCGATGTTCCGGGCCGGGCCCGCACTGGCGCTCGCGGTCCTGCTGACCAACGCGGGATTCGTCGGTGCGCCTGCGCGCGCGCCGGCCGCCCCGCGCACGTTCGATGTCGGCGTGATCAGCGGCTGGCACGTCGAGCGCGATCGCGACACCGGGGTCGTCGCCCGGATGTGGGGTCGCCACGTCGACGCGCCGGGGGCGATGCTCGATCCCGCGATCGCGGAGCGCGCCGCGCGCGACTTCCTCGCGGCACACCTCGCCGATCTCGCACCGGGCGCGGCGGTCAGTGACTTCGTCGTCGCCGGGAACCGGATCGACGGCGGCCTGCGGACCGTCGCGTTCGCGCAGACGTGGCGCGGACTGCGCGTCGTCGGCGGTCAGCTTCACGTCGTGTTCGCGCACGATCGGCTGTTCTTCGCCGCGTCGCAGGCGCTGCCGCACGTCCACGTCGATCGCGTGCGCGCCGGCGCCGTGATCGTGCGAGATCCGGCAGCGCGCGCGTACCGGCTCGCGACGAAGGCCACGCGCGGCGACAGCGACATCTACGTCGACGACGCCGGCCGCGAGCTGCGGCGCGACAGCCGCGTGTCGTACGCGACGAGCACGCTGCGGTTCGACGTCCCGGTCCGCCGGCCGACCGCGGATCGCGTGCTCGCGCCGGCGCCGCGCGCGAACCTCACCGCGAACGGCAAGCCGGTCGTCACGAGCGACGCGGGCGACTTCACGTGGACCGGCCGCGCGCCGGCCATGGTCCAGCCGACCGCGAGCGGGCCGCTCGTCGTCGTCACGAACGCCGCGGGACCGCCGGCGACCGCGCAGCTGACCGCGCAGGACGCACAGCCCGTCGACTGGAGCCTCGCGACCGACGAGCTCGGCGACGCGCAGCTCACCGCGTTCGTCTACGGCATGGTCGCGAAGGCGCGCGCGCGCCAGATGCACCCGACGCTCGCGTGGCTCGATCAGCCGCTGCCGATCTTCGTCAACGATCCAGGCGACTGCAACGCGAGCTCGACCGCGGACGAGCTGCACTTCGTGCGCGCGAGCGCCGCGTGCGAGAACACCGGCCGGCTCGTCGACGTCGTGCTGCACGAGTTCGCGCACGCGCTGCATCGTCAGTCGATCATCGCCGGCGCGGGCGCGTTCGATGCCGCGATGTCCGAGGGCATCGCCGACTTCTACGCCGCGCACCTGACCGGCGATCCGGGCGTCGGCCGCGGCATGCACTTCGACGACACGCCGATCCGCGATCTCGATCCGGATCGCGTGTACCCCGGCGATGTCTCCGGCAGCCCGCACGCGACCGGCCTCATCATCGGCGGCGCGCTGTGGGATCTGCGCGGGCGGCTGTACGCCGAGCTCGGTCCGGCGGCCGGACAGACCGCGATCGAGCGGATCTACATCGGCATCCTCGAGCGCGCCGTCGATCTGCCGTCGACGTACACCGCCGCGCTCGTCGCCGACGACGACGATGGCGATCTCGGCAACGGCACGCCGCACGGCTGCGCGATCGAGGCCGCGTTCGGCCGCCACGGCCTCGCCGGCCCGGGGTTCGTCACGACCGAGCTCGCGGCGCGCGCGGACGGCCGCACGATCACCGTCGATGTCGCGACGCCGACCGGCGGCACGTGCCCGCCGCCGGCGGTGACCTCGATCGCGATCGACTGGCAGGTCGGCGACGGCCCGGCGTCGACGCTCGCGATGGCCGCGCAGGGTGCGGCGTGGAGCGCGGAGCTGCCCGATCAGCCCGCCGGCACGGTCGTGACCTACCGGATCACGGCGACGCTCGACGACGCCTCGACGCGCGTACTGCCCGACAACCGCGCCGATCCGCGCTACCAGCTGTTCGTCGGCGCCGCGACGCCGATCGCGTGCGAGCACTTCGACGGCGATCCGGGCTGGACCGTGACCGGCAAGCCCGAGTGGGAGGTCGCGGCGCCCGCCGGGTTCGGCGGCGATCCGGCCGCCGCGTTCAGCGGCAGCCTCGTCCTCGGCACCGATCTCGTCACGAACGGCCTCTATCAGCCGAACGACGACACCGCGATCGAGACGCCACCGATCGACGCGCGCGGCTACAGCCGCGTCCACCTGCAGTTCCGGCGCTGGCTCGGCGTCGAGGATGGCAACGCCGACACCGCGACGATCGACGTCGCCGGGACCGAGGTCTGGCGCAACGCCGCGTCGCCCGCGCTCGATCTCGATCACGTCGACAAGGAGTGGCGGTTCGTCGATGTCGACATCACCGACCTCGCCGCCGAGCCGTTCACGATCCGGTGGGCGCTCGCGAGCAACGGCCTGCACGAGCTCGCGGGCTGGAACCTCGACGACGTCTGCGTCGTCGGCCTCGATCCCGCGCCACCACCGGACGACCCCGGCTGCTGCTCGACCGGGGGCGACCCCCGCGGACCGGCCGTGCTCGCACTCGGTGTGATCGGGCTGACGCTGCGCCGCCGCCGCCGGTCGGCGTAACCGAGGCGTTACGTGCGGCGGGCCGGTTGCCCGCGATGCTTCGCGCGGAGGTTCTCGATGCGCAGCAGGATCGGCATCGCACTCGTGTGGCTCGTCGCGTGTGGGCCCGCTGGCCGTCCTCACGAGGGCGACGACGACGATGGGCCATCGCCGGACGGTGGCGTCGTCACGTGCGACGGCGGCTCGTGCGCGCAGGACTGTGGCGAGGGCAGCAAGGACCTCGTCTACGTGCTCGACAACCAGAACCACCTGCACAGCTTCGATCCGCGCCTGCTCGCGCAGGGTACGGGCGCGTTCACCGATCTCGGCGAGCTCGACTGCCCGCACTCGCGGTGGCCGATCGACGGCAGCACCGACGACGTGACGCCGATGTCGATGTCGGTCGATCGCGACGGCAACGCGTGGGTCCACTACACGAGCGGCGAGATCTTTCGCGTCCCGATCGATCACCTCGATCAGTGCGTGCAGACCGGCTACCAGCCGGGCCAGGCCGGGATGGATCTGTTCGGCATGGGCTTCGTGACCGACCCGAACGCGAGCGACGAGCACCTCTACATCGCGGGCGGCGACATCACGTCGGTGCCCGGCGGCGACCTCGCCGTGATCGATCCGCGCGGCGCGCCGCCGACCGCGACGAAGCTCGGCCGGATGACGAACGACGGCGAGCACTCGCCCGAGCTCACCGGCACCGGCGGCGGCGAGCTGTGGGGGTTCTACCCCGGGATCGACGAGGCGTGGGTCCAGCAGATCGATCGCGCGTCGGGCGCCCCGAAGGGTCCGCGCAAGGACATCCCGGGCGGGCTCGGCGGCCTCGGCGCGACGCCGAGCGTCGTCGCGTGGGCGTTCGCGCAGTGGGACGGTACGTTCTACATCTTCGTGACGACGACGCCCGGCGATCCGTTCCCGCCGAGCTCGACGCTGCGCACGATCGATCCGGCCGGCGCGTACCAGGTCCGGCTCGAGGAGCTCCCGTGGGTGATCGTCGGCGCGGGCGTGTCGACCTGCGCGCCGTTCGTCATCTACTGATGGATCTGGTGCAGCCGCTGCTCGAGCAGCAGGCCGCTGCGATCGGTCTCGCTGCGCATGCCGAAGTACGTCTTCGGGCCGCGCGGATCGTCGGGGATCGTCAGCTTCAGGTCGAACGGCGGCTGGTTCACCGATTCGATCGTGTACTTGCTCGTGATCTTGTCGTGGGTCTCGAGCAGGTTGAACCGGATCTCGTCGCCGGTCGCCTCGAACTGGAACAGCTCGAAGATGCCCTTGTAGAGCGTGCGGTCCTGGAACACGCCGCCGCCCATCGACGGCACGAACCGATACACGAACAGGTGATCGCGCTCGGTCTCCGGCATGCGATCCATCCAGTTGCGATCGAGCAGCAGCTGCTTGGCCTCGTCGCCGGTGATCTGGTTCGATTTCGTGGTCGACGACGAGCAGGCGGTCGCCGCGATCGCGAGCAGCAGTACGGTGCGCATGAGCCACACCGTAGCGGTGATCGGGTCAGGCGGCCAGGATGCGCAGCGCACCCTCGGCGCCACGCGTGATCTGACGGCGGCGTGCCTCGGCGGTCCCCCCGACCGCGCACACGAGCAGCTCGCTGCCATCGACCTCGACCTTCACCATCTGGACGTCCCACTTGTGTCCGGAGCCGAGGAGCGTGCCGTTGAACTCCTTGATGCGAGATCCGACGAGCACCATCCTTGCCGCCACCTCGTCGCACGCGAACGTGTCCCCCGACGAGGCGAGCGGCAAGCCATCCCCGTCCGCGACCACCATCGCTTCGATCCGTCCGTCCTCGCAGCACGACGCGAGCTGGTATTGGAGGGCCTGCGTGGCCGTGTTGGCGCGCTTGCGCCGGCGTTCCAGGGTGCGCATGCCTGTCATCGTCCCGGGCGGGCGCGACCGGGGCAAGATTTCGGCGATCACGGCCGGGTCGCGAGCGCGAACGCGGCGGCGCCGGACACGAGCGAGTCCGGATCGGTCATCAGGCGCTGCAGCACGTGGTCGCCGATCGACAGCCGGCGCGCATGCGCGGCGCGCGCGACCGCGAACCGGACCTCCGGCAGCGGATCGCTCGCGAGCAGCTCGAGGATCGAGCCTGCGCCGAGCAGCGGAAACACCCAGACCAGCGCCTCGGCGAGCGCGCGCCGCACCTTCGGATCGTCGGACAGCGCGCAGCTGGACGCCGCCTGCGTCGCGTCGAACGCCGAGCACTGGTCGAGCACGATCGCGACGCGATGCGCGGCGAGCACCGGATCGTCGGTCGCGCGCACGATCTCGACCAGATCGTCGACGACATCCGGGTCGGCACCGCGACGCTTGCCGACGAACGGTAACCGCTCGAGCACGCCACGCGTGCGAGGATGGAGCTCGGTCACGAAACACCTCCGAGAGACGAAGCCAGTCGTTGCGAGACAGACCGTGAAATCAGCGAGTCGTCAGGCAGCGAGCGGCGGAGAGGTCTTCGGAGCGTCGACGAGCACGCGCGTCGAGCGCGCGATCACGTGATACGGAGCGGGTGCGAGCGGTTCGCCGCACTCGCGCCACGCGACCACGACGGTGACGCGGGTCGGCAGGCAGGCCGCGTCGTCCAGGTCATCGTCGAACGCGGTCGCGATCGCCGAGTCGGTGTCGAAGCGGCGCGACATCCGGGGCTGCGCGACGCCGGACAGGATCGCGATCAGGATCGCCGTCGCGGCGAGGGCGCGCCAAAGCCCGGTCACGATCCGGAGCTTGGACGGCGCGCCCGGGGGCGTCAACCGATACCTGTCGTCGGTTCGTCGACTATGCTGCGCGGCGTGCGACCCGCTGTTCGCCCCTGGCTCGCGATCGCCGCGCTCGGTACGTGCGCGGCGTGTCACGCGGCCCCTGCAAGGAAACCGACGATGACGTCCTGGCCCGCTCTCGACGACAAGCTGCTCGCCGACTCGGCGGCGACGTTCAACTTCCGGCTCGGCGCACCGGCGGTGCTCGCGTTCACGCGCGACGGCAGCGTGCTGTTTCGTCGCACTCCCGCGCGCGCGTTCGCGTCCGACCTCTACGAGCTCGCGGCCGACGGCAGCGTGCGCACGCTCGCGAAGGTCGACGACCTGCTCGGCGCCG
Source organism: Kofleriaceae bacterium (assembly GCA_035715365.1). Taxonomy (GTDB): domain Bacteria; phylum Myxococcota_A; class Polyangia; order Haliangiales; family Haliangiaceae; genus JABFXX01. The sequence continues at coordinate 40,204 of DASTLB010000056.1, forward strand.
CCGACGAGAAGCTCTCCGACGCCGAGAAGGCGCGCCGCGAGCGCTCGCGCACCGCGACGCGCGGCGTCGTCGACGCCGACGTCTCCGACGACGGCAAGCTCGTGATGGTGCCGCTCGGTGGCGTGTTCCATCTGATCGATCGCACGACCGGGAAGCGGCGCGTCGTCGATCCCGGCGGCGACGCATACGATCCGCACCTCGCGCCCGACGGCAGCGCGATCGCGTTCGTCCGCGGCGGCGATCTGTGGCTGATCGCCCCCGGCGGACGTGCGAAGCAGCTCACGAAACACCCCGAGGGCCTCGAGTACGGCGTCGCCGACTTCGCCGCGCAGGAGGAGCTCGGCCGCAGGCGTGGCTTCTGGTGGGCGCCGGACAGCAAGTCGATCGCGTTCCAGCGCAGCGACCCGCGCTCCGTCGACACGATCTACGTCGCGGATGCCCGGCATCCCGACAAGCCGCCGGTGCCGTTCAAGTACCCGCGCGCCGGGACGGCCAACGCGAAGGTCGACCTCGGCGTCGTGTCGATCGCCGGCGGCGATCCGAAATGGCTGACGTGGGAGCTCGGCAAGTTCGTGTACCTCGCGGCGTTCACGTGGTCGCGCCACGCGCCGCCGACCGCGGTCGTGCTCGATCGCGATCAGAACGAGGTCGCGGTGCTCGCGTTCGACGTCGCGAGCGGCCGCGCGACGACGCTCGTCAGCGAGCGCGACGACGCGTGGATCAACGTCGACACCGGTGCGCCGCGCTGGCTCGAGGACGGCTCGGGGTTTCTGTGGATGACCGAATCCAAGGGCGCGTGGACGCTCGAGCTGCGCGGCCCCGACGGCAAGCTCGTGCGCGAGCTGACCGCGCCGGCGTTCGGGCTGCGCCACGTCGTCGGGGTCGATGCGAGCTCGGCGATCGTCGAGGCGCACGTCGATCCGACGCTGCAGGACGTCTATCGCGTGCCGCTCGACGGCTCGGCGCCGGTGCGGCTCACCGATGGCAGCGGCGTCGCCGACGCGAAGTCCGAGCACGGCGTGATCAGCATCGACACCGCGCTGACAAAGGGCGGCCGTCAGATCGTCGCGATCCACGGCGACCACCGGCACGAGATCCCGTCGGTCGCCGAGCGCCCGAGCCTCGTCCCGACGACGGTGCTCGAGACGGTGGAGCTGCACGGCCGCACGCACCACGTCGCGATCACGCGGCCGCGCGACTTCGATCCGAAGACGCGCTATCCCGTGCTGCTCAAGGTCTACGGCGGGCCGCACGCGATGTTCGTGCAGGCACCGCGCGACAACTACGTCATGGACCAGTGGTACGCCGACGCCGGCTTCATCGTCGTGCGCAGCGACAACCGCGGCACGCCGAACCGCGGCCGGACCTGGGAGCGCGCGCTGCTGCGCGATCTCGTGACCGTGCCGATGGAGGATCAGGTCGGCGCGCTGCAGGCGATGGGCGCGAAGCACCCCGAGCTCGATCTGTCGCGCGTCGGGATCTTCGGCTGGTCGTTCGGCGGCTACATGGCGGCGATGGCCGTGCTGCTGCGGCCCGACGTGTTCAAGGCCGCGGTCGCCGGCGCGCCGGTCACCGACTGGGCGCTCTACGACACCGCGTATACCGAGCGCTACATGAAGACGCCGCAGGCAAACCCGGACGGCTACAAGGCGACGAGCGCGCTGACCCACGCGGCGAAGCTCGAGCGGCCGCTGCTGCTGATCCACGGCATCACCGACGACAACGTGCACTTCGCGCACACGCTCGCGCTGATCGAGTCGCTCTACGTCGCCGGCAAGCGCGCCGAGGTGATCACGTTGTCCGCGACGCACATGGTCCCCGATCCGAAGCTGAACCTCGCGCGCGAGCTCGTGCAGGTGCGCTTCTTCCGCGAGCACCTGTGATCCTGCATCGCGACGCGCGCTGCGTGGTCGTCGACAAGCCGTCCGGCATCGCCACGCATCGCGGCTGGGCCGACGACGACGACGCACTGCTGCAGCTCGCGCGCGATGCGGTCAACGCGTACGTCTATCCGGTGCACCGGCTCGATCGCGGCGCGTCTGGCATCGTGCTGTTCGCGCTCGACAAGGATGCCGCGCGCGCGTTCTCCGACGCCTGGGACCAGGCCGACAAGACGTACCTCGCGATCACGCGCGGTCATCCCCCGACGATCGTGCTCGATCACGCGATCCCGCGGGCGCCGGGAGAGGAGCGCGTGCCTGCCGTCACCGCGATCCGCACGCTCGAGACGTTCGGTCGGTACGCGCTCGTCGAGGCGAAGCCGCGCACCGGGCGGCTCCACCAGATCCGCCGCCACCTCAAGCACCTGTCGTGTCCGCTGATCGGCGATGTCCGCTACGGCAAGGGCGAGCACAACCGGATCTTTCGCACCGAGCACGGCCTGCACCGGCTCGCGCTCCACGCCGCGCGCCTCGCGGTGCCGCACCCCGACGGCGGCGTGCTCGACGTGACGTGCCCGCTCGCCGGCGATCTCGACGCCGCGCTCGCGAGCTGCTGGCGCGCTTACGCGAGCTCCTTGGCAAGCTCGGCGTAAAACTCGTCGCTCATCAAGTAGAACGCCCACATGCGCTCGACCGGCGCGACCCCGCGCTGCTCCTGCCAGATCGCGAGATCGTCGAGCTCGCCCTCGTACCAGCCCCACAGGAAGCGCGCACGCATCGGATCGAGGTTGCGCCGCCGCAGCTCCTCGACCATGTCCTCGGTCTCCCAGTCGTCGAACTCGTCGATCAGATCTCGCGCCTCGTCGATCGCGCGCGCGAGGTACTCGCTGCCTTTCTTCGTCAGCTCGTAGCGGCCCTTCTTGCCGTTGATCGACAGGTAGTCGTCGACCGCGAGCTGCTGCAGCGTCTCGTCGAGCGGTGACAGCTCGGACGGCAGCACGACCGGAAGCTCCATCCCGCCATCTTTGGGATCGAGATCGAGCTTCTTCATGACGTACAGCCCGGCGTACGTGTGCTTCTGCTCCTCGGTGATCACGGGGCGGCGAACGAGCTCGGTCACGGCGTCACCGTGTACCAGAAGTCGGCGACGAGCTGGATCCGATCGCCGTCGTCTCGCCGCTCGAGCCACGACTCGACATCGCCGTCCGCGTAGCGCACCGGAGCGCCGGCCCGGACCTCCGCGCGATGCGGGTTGCACATCGCGAGCACGATCGCCGGCGCGCCGGGCAGCTTCGGCAGCCACTGGCGCAGGAACTTCGAGAGCAACACGCTGACCGGCTTGCCGCCAGGCAGCTCGAACTCGAGCTCGACGTCGTCGGCGAGCGCCTCGCCGTCGTCGGCGGAGTGCAGACCGAGCACGAGCGCGTCGTCGACCGGCACCAGCTCGCTGCGCGACGCGAGCCAGATCCGCTCGGCACGCGCCCAGCCGTAGCCGGCATACTCGGTGTCGACGTCGTCGCGATCGACGTCGAGGTGGAGCAGCTCGAGCAGCGGGCGCTCGCGAAACGGCAGGTCGGCGATCTTCACTTAGCCGTCGAGCCGCACGGGCTTCTCGGTGCGGCCCGCACGCGCGAGGCCAAACCGGCCACCGCCGCGGAAGCTGCCGCCGGTGCGGCCGCGGCTCGGGCTACCGCCGTACGACCGGCCGGTCGTGCGCGACGGCTTGCTGAACCGCGTCGGGTTCGCCGCGCGATAGCCGCTGCGGTGGCTCTCGAGCGACGACATCCGCGCCGCGCTCGTCGTGTACGGCCGCGAGTACACCGGGACGTAGGCCGGCGAGAACGCGTGCGACATCATCGATCCGATCAGCATGCCGGTCGCGATCGACATCAGCGGCGACGTGTAGCCGTAGTACGGGCCGTAGCCGGTGGTCTGGACCTGCGCGGTGCCCTCGCCGGTGACGTCGCGCTTGATCGTGAAGATCTTCTCGCCCTCGTCGATGTTGCCGGACTTGTTCTTGTCGAAGAACCCGGTGACGACCTGGGTCTTCGCGTCGGTGTCCTGGACCGAGATCGAGATCAGCTCGTCGCCTTCGTAGATCTCGTTGATCCGGCGCTCGAGATCCTCGGGGCCGTCGGCCTGCTTGTAGGCCTCGTTGACCTTGTCCCAGTCGATCTTGACGTTCGTGTTCTCGGTCGTCGCCCAGCGCTCGACGCCGCCGGGCTCCGAGTTACACCCAGCACCCGCGCCTGCGAGCAGGGCGGTGGACAGGATCGCGGCGAGCAGCTTGGAGGTTCGGACCATGGGGGAACCGTAGTGCCCCCGTGATGTGCGTCAAGGTGAGCGTTCGGCCAGGGACGTCTCGTAACACTTCGTAACTCAGGCCACGAGCTGGTCGTCCTCGAGGTCGCGCATGCTGGCGTCGAGCACCGCCCAGATGATCGCGGCGGTCACGGTCGCGACCATGTCCTGCTCGAGCGGCGTCAGCACGACCGGCAGCTCCTCGATCTGATCGCGGATCGAGCGCACCATCGCGCGGTCGCAATGGCCGCTGCGCACCGCGACGAGCCCGGACGACAGCGTGTTGTGGTCGAGTCGCAGCTGGTGCAGCGGCGTCCCGCCCAGCACGCGACACGCGAGCTCGAGCCCGGCCGCGAACGCATCGTTGTCGGGCGTCGCGAGCTCGCGCTCGAGGAGACGGATCACCGCGGGATGGCGGATCGCCAGCCAGCTGACTTCGTGCTCGTGAGCTTGCTCCATGAACATGGTTGCACCCTCGCCCCGCTCCCTCGACCGCGCCAGTTTTCGGCTATGGTCCGGCGATGCGGAGCGCGTATCTGGTCGACGGACTTCGGTCTCCCTTCGGGCGCTACGGCGGTGGGCTCGCCGGCGTGCGTGCCGACGATCTCGCCGCGCAGGTGATCGCGGCGCTGGTCGCGCGGACCGCGATCCCCGCGGAGCGGATCGACGACGTGATCTTCGGCTGCGCGAACCAGGCCGGCGAGGACAACCGCAACGTCGCGCGCATGGCCGCGCTGCTCGCCGGCTTGCCGGTCGGCGTGCCCGGCGTGACGGTGAACCGGCTGTGCGGCTCCGGCATGCAGGCGATCGCGGATGCGGCGCGGCTCGTCGCGACCGGCGAGGCCGAGCTCGTGATCGCGGGCGGTGTCGAGCAGATGTCGCGCGCACCGCTCGTCATGGGCAAGCCGACCGACGCGTTCCCGCGCGGCAATCAGACGATCTACGACACGACGCTCGGCTGGCGGTTCGTCAACCCGAAGATGGAGCAGCTGCACGGCGTGCTCGCGATGGGCGAGACGGCAGAGAAGGTCGCCGAGCGCTGCAACGTGTCGCGCGAGGCGCAGGATCGGTTCGCGATCCGCTCGCAGCAGCGCGCCGGCAAGGCGATCGCCTCGGGCCGGATCGCGCAGGAGCTCACGCCGATCGTCACCGGCGTCGACAAGAAGACCGGCGCCGAGCTGCGCGTCTCCGCCGACGAGCATCCGCGTCCGGACACGACGATCGAGCAGCTCGCGAAGCTGCGGCCGGCGTTCGTCAAGCAGAACGGCACGGTGACCGCGGGTAACGCGAGCGGGCTCAACGACGGTGCCGCCGCGGTGCTCGTCGCGAGCGAGCAGGCGATCAAGGAGCTCGGCCTGTCGCCGAAGGCGCGCTACGTCACCAGCGCCGCAGCGGGTGTGGAGCCGAGCTACATGGGCCTCGGCCCGGTACCGGCGTCGAAGAAGGCGCTCGCGCGCGCCGGTCTGACCGCGAGCCAGATCGATCTTGCCGAGCTCAACGAGGCGTTCGCCGCGCAGGCGATCCCGTGCGTCGAGCAGCTCGGCCTCGACCCCGAGCGCGTGAACGTCAACGGCGGTGCGATCGCGTGGGGTCACCCGCTCGGCGCATCCGGCGCGCGACTCGTCCTGACGCTGATGCACGAGCTGCACGCGACGTCGCTCCGTCACGGCCTGGCATCGATGTGTATCGGTGTCGGTCAGGGGATTGCCGTGATCGTCGAGCGTGTGTGAGGATGGCCTGAACTATCGGTGCGCGTTTTGCGCTGCAATCCCGCAGACTTCATGAGACAACGATCGTTCCTCGACCTGGGTGGGTTGGCGAAGCGGTCGGCGTAATCACGTGCAGGAACAGGTCAGCAAATCGTTGAAGCTCGTCGGCCGCGTGCTCGGCGACAAGTTCAAGCTGACCGCGTGCATCGGCATCGGCGGCAGTGGCGCCGTCTACAAGGCCGATCAGATCGCGCTCGGTCGCACGATCGCGGTGAAGATCCTCAACGAGGAGCTGTCGCGCGAAGACCGCATGATCCGGCGATTCCGCGACGAGGCGCTCAGCGCGTCGCGGCTCAATCATCCGAACTGCGTGTCGATCATCGACTACGGCCAGGCGCCCGACGGGTTGCTCTATCTCGCGATGGAGTACGTCAAGGGCCCGACGCTGACGCAGCTCTTGACGCACGAGAATCCGCTGCCGGTCGATCGCGTGATCGACATCGTGATGCAGGCGCTGGCCGGAATCGAGGAAGCGCACCTCGCCGGCGTCGTTCACGCCGATCTCAAGAGCGACAACATCATCCTCGACCAGCGGCGCGCCGGCGTCGACATCGTGAAGATCGTCGACTTCGGCATCGCGCGCTTGATCACCGACGTGCGCGACACGAAGGACCGCTCGATCAGCGGCACGCCCGAGTACATGGCGCCGGAGGTGATCGAGGGCAAGGACGCGTCGTTCGCGTCGGACATCTACGCGGTCGGCATCATCCTCTACGAGCTGCTCGCGTATCGCACGCCATTCTACGCGAGCTCGACGACCGAGATCCTCACGAACCACCTGAAGGCGCTGATCCCGTCGCTGCGCAGCAAGCGCGAGTCGGTGCCGAAGGAGCTCGACGCGATCGTCGGCAAGGCGCTCGCAAAACATCCGACGGATCGGTTCGCGTCGGCCGCGGAGATGCGCGAGGCGCTCGCGAGCATCCAGCAGCGGCGCGCGAAGGTCGAGCCGGTCGCCGACAAGTGCATGCTGTGCGGCACCGCGTGCGCGCCGACGTTCAAGTTCTGTCCCGAGTGCGGCACGCCGCGCCGTCGCCCGACGCCGCAGGTGCCTCCGCCGACCCCGGTCGAGACGATCTGGCCGCTGCCGTTCTTCGGCCGCACGCAGGAGCTCGCGACGCTGCTCGAGCACATGCGCTCGGCGCCTGCGTCCGGGAGCCAGGTCGGCCTGCTCGTCACCGGCTTCGAGGGCGCCGGCCGGTCCGCGCTGCTGCGCAAGGCGTACGAGACGATCACGCAGGACACGCGCACGATCTACATCACCGGCCCGGACCCGAGCGGGCTCGCGACGCCGTTCTATCCGATCCGGTCGCTGCTCGCCGCGGTGCTCGAGCTGCCGGCGGTGTCGAGCGAGCGCGAGCTGCGCGACGCCGTGCTCCGGATCGGGCTCAACGAGCGCGACGTTCCCGGGATCGCGCAGCTGTTCGGTCACCCGACGACGCTGCTCGAGCTCGAGCCGACCGTGCGTCGCCGCGAGATGGTGTGGTCGGCGCTGCGTGCGCTCGAGCGCGTGACGCAGCAGTCGCCGGTCACGATCGTCTGCGAGGACATCGATCGCTTCGATCATCCGAGCCTCGAGATCCTGCGACGCGCGACCGAGATCACCGAGCTCGCACTCCCCGCGCTCGTGATGAGCTCGACCACGCAGTTCGCGGCGCAGTGGCCAGGTCACGTGCCGCGGCTCGAGGTCGGTGCGCTCGACGCCGAGGACGTGACGTCGATCCTCGCGCACCTCGAGAAGGTCGGCGTGCGCGGGCTGCCGCAGCCGCAGGTGCTGTTCGAGATCACGCACGCATCGCCAGGCCACATCGAGCACGTCGTTCGCTACTTGCTCGAGGGCGGCAAGGCCGAGGACACGAACATCTCGCTGCCCGACCTGATCGCGGCGCGGCTGTCGCTGCTCAAGCAGTCGACGCGCGACGCGCTGCAGGCCGCCGCCGTGCTCGGCATCGAGCCGCCGCTCGATCTGCTCCGCCAGATGCTGCCGTCGGATGCGTTCGAGGCCGCGCTCGCCGATGCGGAGCGCAGCGGGCTGCTGTGCCACGATCCGTCGGGCGAGCTGACGTTCGCGAGCCGGCTCGTGCGCGACATCGTGTACGACGCGACGCCTGCCGACGTGCGCCGGTCGCTGCACGCGAGCGCGGCGAAGGCGGTGCAGACGCTATCGCCCGATCCCGCGCTGCTCGGCCACCACCACGATCTCGCCGGTCACGCGAAGGACGCGATCCCGATGCTGCGGCGCGCCGGTGATCACGCGGCGGAGCAGCTCGACGAGCTCGGCGCCGGTCAGCTCTATCACCGCGCGCTGCTCGCGGTGCGCCAGGCCCTGCAGTCCGGCGAGGACGACGCGGCGGAAGGTCAGTTCGTGCAGCTCAGCGTCCGGCTCGCGGATGTGCTGCGCGCGCGCGGCGAGATCGTGCTCGCGCGCGGCGTGCTCGCCGAGGCGCAGGGCTGGTCGACCTCGTCGATGCAGAAGGCGACGATCGATCGCGCGAGCGCGGCGATCGCGCTGTCCGAGGGCGACATCGACGTCGCGATCGCGACGCTGCGGCGAGGCGTCGGCCGCGCGATCTCGAGCGGTGACATGACGCTGCTGTGCGAGCTCTACCTCGATCTATCGACCGCACTGCTGCGCGGCGGCGATCCGGACAACGCGCTCCACGAGCTCGGCGAGTGCGTCGACGTCGTGACGCTCGGCGAGGGCTACACCGCGATCGACGGGCCCGATCCGTTCTGGCGGATCCTGCGCGCGCAGGCGCAGATCGTCGACAACGCCGGCGACTCGTATCGCGCGCTGCGGCTCGCCGAAGCAGCGCTGTTCCATGCCCAGCGCGTGCGGTCGCGGCTCGGCGCCGCGCGCGTGCGCCAGCTGCTCGCCCAGCTGTGCGACAAGGCCGGCCTCGCGACGAAGGCGGAGCGTTATCGCCAGCAGGCGATCGACGAGATGCGCAGCCTCGGTGACCGCCGCGCGACCGCCGAGCTGTTGCTCGGAGACCTCCCGACACGGGCCGCGCTGGTCAAGGGCGCGCGCGCCAACGACGCGATCGCACTGACGAAAGAGATCGGCTGGATGGAAGGCCACGAGCGAGCGAAGCGCTCGACCTCGCCGCCATCGGACACGGAATCGCAGGTCAAGGCCAAGGACGGTTGATTTCTCTTCAGCGTAGGGTCATGGTGATTCGATGGGGGTGGCGGCGGGATCTCCTCGCGTTCGGCGCGTGATTCAGGGTACATGTTTTCAGTGGGCAGTATTCTTCTCGTCGAGTCCGATCCCGACACCTGCGAACGGTGGTCGACGGCACTGGGTGCCGCTGGGCACGCCGTGCTCGCGGCGTCGTCGATGCGAGAAGCGCTGCCGCTGATCCGCGAGGGCGGGATCGACGTCGTACTGATCGACGCCTACGATCCGCGCGCGGGGGTGATCGAGCTCGCGCGCAACATCCACGCGCTGCCGGACGCGCCGCCGCTGATCCTGATCTCGGGCTCGCCCGAGGCGCCGGAGATCTCGGCGCGCATCGGTGCGTCGACGTTCCTGCCGAAGCCGTGCGAGGCCGAGGAGATCGTCAGTGTCGTCGATCGGCTGATCGGCGAGATTCGGCCGATCCGCACGTTCGAGGACGAGCCGACCGGGCCGACGCGACAGTACGGCTGATACAGTCCGCGGGTTGAACGACGAACCCACGGAGCCTCCGCGCCGGGTGCTGCGGATCGAGATCGCGCCGCGCACGCTGTGGTACGTGCTGCTCGCGATCGCCGGCGTGTGGATCGCGTTCAAGCTGACGACGGTCCTGATCGTCATCGTCGTCGCGCTCGTGCTCGTCGGCACGTTCGATCCACTCGTGTCGTGGCTCGAGCGGCGCGGGCTCAAGCGTGGCCGCGCGCTCGCGCTCGTGTTCTTCGGCTTCATCGTCGCGTTCGCGGCGCTGATGCTGTTCACGATCCCGCCGCTGATGTCGCAGGTGCTCGACATGCTCCAGCACGCGCCGAAGCATCGCGACAAGCTCGTCGCGTGGCTGCAGCAGTACGACTGGTCGCGCTCGCTCGCGAAGTCGATCAAGTCGGTGCCGCTCAACGACCTCACGACCGAGGGTGGCAACCGGCTGCTCGACTACTCCGAGGACATCCTGACGACGATCGGCTACGCGGTCACGACGATGTTCCTCGCGGTGTACCTGCTCGCCGATCCGGTGCGGTCGCGCGCGCTGCTGTTCGCGGTGATCCCGCGCAACCAGCACGTCAAGCTCGCGAGCATCCTGTTCGAGCTCAAGGTGATCGTCGGCGGCTACATGCGCGGCCAGCTGATCACGTCGGCGGCGATCACGGTGTTCGTGTTCATCCTGCTGACGATCTTCCGCGTCGAGAACGCGCTCGCGCTCGCGATCTTCGCCGGCCTGACCGACGTGATCCCGTTCGTCGGTGGGCTGATCGCGAGCGCGCCGGTCGTCGCGGCGGTCGCGGGCTCGGGGCCGACCGCGATGGTGATCGTCGCGATCATCATGTTCGTGTACCAGGAGTTCGAGAGCCGGATCCTCGTGCCGCGCGTCTACGGCCGCGTGCTGCGGCTGACGCCGGCGGTCGTGCTCGTCGCGCTGCTCGTCGGCGGCAAGCTCGCGGGCATCGTCGGGGCGCTGCTCGCGCTCCCGATCGCGGCCGGCCTGCAGATGCTCGTGCGCGAGCTCCGCGTCGATCTGCCCGGCGAGGCGCCGCCGGACGAGCAGGTGCGCGAGCGCGACGAGAAGGCGCTCGAGGTCTACGAGCAGCTGACCGAAGGCGCGACCGCGGCGGATGCCGCCGTGATCGCGGCCGAGCTCGCCCACAAGATCAAGGAGACCGAGAAGACCGGCACGACGATCACGTCCGAGCTGCCGGCGATCGTGGCGGAGCTGTCGAGCACGCTTCCTGCAGACCCTCCGGTCGAAGGCGCCGTGATGGAACCCGAGACCGAACCTGACAAGAAGGATCGAGGAGACGATTAGATGTTCCGGACGCTCGTGCTGCTCGCCGGGCTCGCCGGCCTGATCGGATTCTTCCTGCCGCTGCGCAAGTACGCGAGCACCGACAGTGCGGTTTTCGCACAGGCGAGCGCGTTCCAGATCGCGCGCGGGGGCGGTGGTGACACGCAAGGCATCGTCGAGCAGGCGAAGAAGCTCGGGCTGTCCGAGCAAGATGCGGCCAAGCTCACGAAGGCGCTCGACAAGGGCCTCTACGAGTACCGGCTCACGATGCTCGCGCTGTTCGCGCCGGCCGCGCTGCTGTTCCTGCTCGGCTTCGTCGCGCTCGTGCGCCACGGCATCGGGCGGTTCGGCGGCGTCCTGGCGATCGCGCTCGGGCTCGCGTCGATCGCGGCGTTCGTGCTCGTGCTGATGCTGGTCGGTGATCTGGACATCAAGGAGCGCACCGTGTCGCTGACGCTCGGCGGTAGCGCCGGGCCTGGAATGTATTGCCTGCTCGCCGCGGGCGTGCTCGGCATGCTCGGCGGGTTCGGCGCGGCGATGCGGCCGGACGACTTCATCTGACCCGCGGTATGCTCCACGCCATGGGGTTGCGTGGAGTGATCTGCTGTCTCGTGCTCGTCGGCTGTGGCTCGGTCACCGATGACACACCCAGAGATGCGCCGGCCGGCGGCGATGGCAGCGGCAGCGGCAGCGATGGCCCGCCGGGCGCGCGCTGCGATCCGACGAAGACGTTCGGCACGCCGACGCTCGTCGAGGCGGTCAACAGCTCGAACGACGAGACCGCGTTCTCGCTGACCCGCGACGAGCAGACCGCGTTCGTCGGCCGCGTGTTCCAGCCGCCGATCTCGACCGCACAGATCTTCGTCAGCCATCGCGGCAACGACGGCAAGTTCGCCGCGCCGACGATGGACGAGACCAGCAGCCTCAACGGCACCGGGGGCGACGAGTACTCGCCGTCGCCGGTCGCCGACGGGCTGACGCTGTACTTCCACCGCCAGGACACCGCGCAGATCGCGATCCACGCGGCGAGTCGCACCGATGCCACGGCGACGTTCGCCGTCGACAGCGTGGTGACCGCCGGGACCTCGGGGATCGTCAACGCGCTGTCGCCGACGATCTCCGACGACGGCCAGACGCTGTACTGGCTCGACTTCGGCGACTTCAAGCTGCGCTCGGCGACGCGCGGCGGGACGCCGACGATCTTCAACCCGCCGACCCTCGCGTCGACGGTCGACATGGGCGCGGCGCCGGTGCTGACGAGCGACGAGCTGACGATGTTCTACACGCAGGGCAACGCGACCGACATCCTCGTGTCGACCCGCGCGACGAAGACCGACGCGTTCGGCATCGGCATTCCCGTCGAGAACGTCAACAGCGCGGCCCAGGACATGCCGGTGTGGCTGACGCGCGATGGCTGCGTGCTGTACCTCGCGAGCACGCGCTCCGGTGGGCTCGGCGGCTTCGATCTGTGGGAGGCGCACCGGCCGCAGTGATCACGGCTCGACGATCAGCATGCGCACGCCGCGCGCGGGCAGCGCGATCGTCGCCGAGCCGGTCAGGATCCGGATCCGCTCCTGGGTGAACGGATCGCGCAGGCCGCGGCCCTGTGCGATCAGCACCGCGGAAGCCGGCTTCGCGCTGTCGCTGCACACGAACACGACGCGCACGCGGCCGGCGGCATCGGCGAACGCGAACGCGCGCACGTCGTCGGGGCGCTCGACCACCCACGTCTCGGGAGGCTCGGCGAGCGCCGCGAGGTCCGCCGCGAGCCCGGGCAGATCGTCGAGCGAGCCGGCCTTGAGCCGGCCCATGCGCTTCGGCGGGGCGTCGAGCGCGCGGTCGAATTCGTCGCGCACCGGCGCGCCCGGCCCGATCACGACGACGGTGCGCCTGGCCTCGGCGAGCGCGCGCAGTCGCGCCCACAGCGCGCGGTCGACCCGCTCGAGCGTCGGCACGACGACCGCGCGATAGCCGGCGAGCTCGTCCTCGGTCGCGGCCTCGTCGACGATCGCGTACGGGATCTGCGCGAGCTCGAGCGCGCTCGCGATCGCGGTCTGCCAGCGCCGCGCCGCGATCGCGCCGGCATCGCTGCCGAGCTCGGCGCTGCCGCCCGGCCCGAGCCCGAGGATCTCGGCGACGACCGGCGTCATCGGATCGAGCGTCGACGTCGCGAGCCCGAACCGGGCGTCCGCCTTCGCCGCGACGAGCGCGATCTGTGCGTGCCGGCGCAGCGCCGGCCACTCGACCTCGCGGAGCGCGGCGACAAGCGAGCGGATCCAGGTCGCGTGTGGCTCGACCGCACCGCTCGCCGCGATCGCCGCGCCGTAGTAGCGGTCGCGCTCGACCGCCATGAACAGGTTGAAGCCGCGGACACCGGCGGCGAGCAGCGCCAGCAGCTGATCGCGCTCGCGCTGTGGATCGTCGCCGGCGTCGAGCGGTGGAAACCACGGGAAGAACCCGACGCCGACCTCGAGCGCGAGCGGGATCGGCTGCGCGTTGCCGACGAGCGCGGTCGCGCGCCGGCGCAGCTCGCGAAACTCGGCGCGCGGCGTGTACGCATCGATCCCGACCGGGCCGCCGATCGCGGTCTGGAGCCGGCGCACATCGTAGAGCCCGTGATGACCGGGCGGCAGGTTGTGAAACCGCGCGAGCCCGCCGAGCCCGACGTCGTCGAGCATCCGCGCGAACGCGCCGAGCGCACGCGCCTGGTACTCGTCCTTGAACGCGACCCACGCGACGCTGCGCGCCGGATCCGCCGGATCGAACGCCCGCGGCGGCTCGCCGTCGTGATGCTCGCGCCACCACGCGATCGCATCCGGGTGGTAGTCGTGATCGTACGCGCCGAGCCGGAAGAACATCTGGCTCTCGTTGTCGACGCCGATCGCGACGACCGGCCCGTCGGGCGCGAGCTGCGGCGCGACGACGCGCGCGACCTCGGCGTACCAGCCGCGCACGCGGTCGTGGAACGCGGTGCTCGCGTACGACGGCACCGGCCACGCGCGCGGCGGCGACGGCATCCACACCGGCGTGTCGCGTGCGGTCCGCGCCTGGATCGCCGGGTCGCCGACGACGTGATCCGGAAACCCGAAGCATGTCAGCTCGGCATTGACGTGCGGCCCCGGACGGATCACGACCGCGAGGCCGGCCGCGTGCGCCTCGTCGAGGAACCGCGCCAGATCGCGCTCGCCGGTCCACGCGTACGTGCCGCGCGTCGGCTCGTGGACGCGCCACGGCACGTAGGTCTCGACGACGGACAGCCCGAGGCCATGGAGCTGGCGCAGGCACGCGGCCCAGTGCGCCGGCTCGACGCGCCAGTAGTGCATCGCGCCGGCGTAGAACGGGATCCGGCGGTCGCCTACGACGAGCCCGCGCTCGTCGAGCGCGGTGCGTGGACGTGCTTCCACGTCTGGTCCTCCAGGATGAAGCGACTCGGTCCCTTCGCCCACCTCGGGGTGTACGCGAGCGGCGCGCTGTCTCCAGTGCCGGTCACCGTGTACTCGGGATCCCACGGCAGCAGCAGGCACGGCGATGCGCCGCCGGCTTCCATCGAGCGCAGCCGCGGCAAGATCGGGTGCGGCTCCTCGGCGCGCGCGCGCCCGGCGGCGAGCACCTCCTCGATCGTGCCGAGCTCGGCGAGCTCCCAGCACGTGCGGATCTGCGGCGGCGGCAGGCGCAGCTCCTTCGCCTGCGCGATCGCATCGGCCGGCCGCACCCAGACCTGATCGACGGTCTCGACGTCGTCGAACCGCGGCTCCTGGCCGGGCGGCAACTCGCAGACGAAGAACCGCGCGCTGAATCGCTTCGGCTCGATCGACGGTGTGATCCAGTGCGACCACGGCACGAGCATGTCGGTCGACCACTGCAGGCCGACCTTCGCGAGCGCGGCGATCGCGTCCCCGCCATCGAGCACCTGCTTGCGCAGCAGGCCGAGGCTCGGCATCTCGAGCGTCTCCGCGGTTGCGCCGAGCGAGCGCGCGAGCAGCACGCCCGCCTCCTCGAACAGCTCGCGCGCCGCGGCGGTCCGCGCGTCCTCGCCGGGCTCCGCACCGCCGCCCGGGAACACGAACGCCGACGCCATGAACGACGCGCCCTTGCGACGGCGCAGCAGGAACACCTCGAATCCCGGTGCGGCCTCGGCCCGGCGCAGCAGGATCACCGAGGACGCCTCTCGCAGCTGCACGCTCACGAGCGCGTTCGTACCACGAAAGCCGCGCGCTCAGTCGACGCGAAGCTCGCCGCGCACCGGTTCGTCGTCGAGCCCGAGCCAGTCCTCGATCGTGCGCTCGACGTAGCGCGCGACCCGCGACTCGTTGGTCTCGAACACGAGCGCGTCGGCACGCCCGCGACGGCGCGCGAACACGCCGAACCACGTCAGGAACCCGCAGCGCGGCTGGCGCTCGACGACGAACAGCGCGTCGATCGCTCCCGCGCCGAGCACGAAGCCGCCGTCGCCGCGCGAGCAGTCGTGGACCTCGAGCGCGAGATCGTCGACGTCGATCACGACCTCCTGCGGACACTGGCCGCGCGGCGCGACGACGACCTTGATCCGCAGCGTGTCCTTGCCGGTCTCGATCCCGCGGTACGGAGTCCGCAGACGCATCTCGGGATTCACGGTCTCGGTCGACACGTGATCCGGAATGGTGCGGTAGAGAGCGCGCGCCGGAATACCTAGATAGTAGCGCCGCGCGCGGTCACGGGACGACGACGAACTCGCGCTTCATCAGGCTGATGATGTTCTGCGCCGCGTCGAGGTCGGTGCCCGGGAAGTTATCGAGAACTTTTTGGAGCTGGCCGTGATCGAGCACGAGCTGGAACGTGTCGAGCTCGCTCGGCGTCAGCTCGCGCAGCTTGCCGGCGAGCGGGGTCGGCACGGCGAGCGGCGAGCCGAGCGGCGGCAGCTGCTTCTGGAGGTTGCGGAACTCGTCGAGCTGGCGGACGCCCTCCATGAGGAGGCCCTCGGTCGACTCCTGGATCTCTTCCATCACCTGGAGCTCGACGCTGGGCTCGAGCTCGAACGTGCCGGTCGCCCACGTCAGCATGCGATAGATCGCCTTCTGCGGGCTGACGGCGTAGTCGTCGTTGATCGTCGCGAAGTAGATCGCGCCCTTGCGGAGGTAGATCTTGCCGATGCTGACGCCGTTGTTGATCGTCAGCACGCCGCTCTTGCGGCTCGTCGACAATAGCTGCAGGAGGTCCGGCAGCGGGATCTCCTCGATGACGCCGGACATCGGGCGACCCTGCGTCGCCTGGCGCTGCTGCGCGCCGGCCTCGAGGCGACGCCGCGCCTCGGCCTCGCTCTGGTTCGCCATCGTGCCTTCGACGGCAACGACCTTGATGATCGACGTGCCGACGAGGATGCGATCGCCCTCGTGCAGCAGCGCGCGGCCGGCGATCTTCTCGCCGTTGACGAACGTGCCGTTCGTCGAGCCCATGTCCTGGATGTAGACCTCGGCGTCGGTCGACGAGATCTTCGCGTGGCGACGCGACACCATGTCCTCGACGAGCACCATGTCGAGGTCGCTCGAACGACCGATGATGATCTCCCGGTTCATCCGAAGCGGGAACTCGCCTCCCTGGTACTTGCCCGAGATGAAGCGCAGCGCGAAGCGGGGACGATCGTTCATGGAAGCGACGCCGGTCACCATCTGGCGGTCATCGACGGAATAACTCGAAAATTCTAGTGCGCATATGCCGACCTTCGCAAGCAAACGCCCGTCAATCGGTCGCGGGCACCTGTTCGTTCAGCTGCTCGTGAGGCGGGCGGAGCGTATTGACGATCCGCCGGTACACCTCTTCCGACACCACGAGGCTCGAATGGCCCAGCGGAACGGTCATCGCGTTGGCGCCGGGCAGCCGCGTGGTGCCGAGGGGTACGACCCAGTCGCGGGCCGCGGCGATCGTGTGGACCTCGACGCCGGGTGGCAGCGAGCCCTGGGCGAGCTCGTCGAGGAACCGGCTCCGCGGCAGCAGCTGCCACGACGAGGTCGACCACAGGCCGAGCGTCACGACACCGGCGAGCGCCGCCCACGTCCCGCGCACCGGCGTCCCCATCATCAGCAGCTTTCGGACCCGGGCGTGGCCGCCGAGCTTCTTGACGTAGTAGAGGCCGATCAGCCCGCCCATCGAGTGGCCGATGATGTCGATCCGCTGCGACGGGGTCTGCGCCAGGATCCGCTCGATCTTGCGATGGATCAGAAACGCCGAGCGCCGGATGTCGCGCACGTTCAGCGTGCCGAGGTTGAACGATACGACGACAAACCCGTCGGCGACGAGCCGGCGCTCGAGCATGTACATCGAGCCGCGCGTGCCGAGGAAGCCGTGGATGATCAGGACCGGCGGCGCTTCCGGCGTGACCTGATCGAACGCGGCGCCGCGCCGGATCCGGTTGCCGCGCGCGAGGTGCCGCAGATACGACAGCCCGTCGGCACCGCCGACGATGTCCTGGTTGATCGTGCTGCGCTTGCCGAGCCAGCGGCGCGGCGCATCGAGGGCCCAGCGGACGAGCCACGACGAGCCACTGCCACGCTTGCGCGAGTGATCTGACACCTCACTCACGATAGTCCGAGAACCCCTCCGAGACGAAGCGACTGCACTCCTTCGCATACGCGTGACCGGCGGCGCCGGTTGTAGGGTATTCGACCACCCGCCAGATGCCGCGCGTCCCGACGACGCCGAACCGCGAGATCACCGCGTTGCCGAGCCGGTAGATCAGCGCGAACTCGTAGCGGTCCCCTCGCTTGCGCAGCGAGCGCGAATCACCCGCCGGCACGCGACCCGGTGCCGCCGCCGGATCGTCCGGGTTGCCGCTCGGGACATCGCGCGGTCCGGGCATGAAGGTCGGTTCCTCGACGTCGCCGGGCGAGACCGGTGCCGGCGGCGAGACCGGGACCTCGGGCGGCGTCCCGATCGCGATCGCGGGCATCGCGACGGTGTCGGCGCGCGCGCGCTCGGGATCGCCCGGCGCGGGGATCGGCGGCAGCTCGTCCTGCGGCACGTGCACGGCGGCGTCCTTCACCGCGTCGGTGCCGTCCTTGATCTCGGAGCGCGCGTCGGTGACGTCGTGCGTATCGCCGACGTCCTTGGTGTCCTTCACCTGGACGTCGGAAGATCTCGGCTCGGCGTCGGACTTGCCGTCGTCATCGCCCGCTCCCTCGGCTTTTTGTTTGCGCGCGAACGCGATGAGCGTCTTGCGCGCGAGCGTCGAGAGGTCAGGAGGGCGCTTGCGAGGAGGCATGCCCTCGGTCGTGCCAGCGTTCGAAGCCACACGCAAGTTTGCACCGGCTGATGCATCGCGTCATCACCCTGACTTCGTATACATTCGTGATCAGGTGACCACTCCGACGACGGAGCGCGTGGGGCGTTATCAACTGCTCGAGCCGATCGGCATCGGCCCGTGCGGAACGGTGTCGCGTGCGAAGGTGTTCGGCGTCGCCGGCTTCGAGCGACAGTTCGCGGTCAAACGATTTCACACCGAGCTGACGTCGACGGCGCAGCTCGCGCAGGCGCTGTCCGCGGCGGCGCGCGCGTACGGTGGCCTCGAGCATCCGCGGATCGCACGGATGTCCGAGTTCGGCGTCGCGCAGGGCGTGACGTTCACCGCGGTCGAGCTCGTGACCGGGCTCGATGCGCTGCGCCTGATCAGCGAGGCGAAGATCGCCGGCACGTCGGTCGCCGCCGGCGGCGCGCTCGCGCTCGTGTCGCAGGCGGCGCGCGCGATCGGCTACGCGCACGGCCGCGGCCTGACGCACCTCGGGCTGTCGCCGACGAACGTGCTCGTCAACGCCGAGGGCGACGTCAAGATCACCGACTTCGGCATCCTGTCGGCGACGCTGCCGCCGCGTCCGATCGAGGTCCAGCGGCTCGCGCAGCGGATCCAGTACCTCGCGCCCGAGCAGCTCGCGAACGAGGCAACTTCTGCTGCGACCGACGTCTTCGCACTCGGCGTCCTCGCCTACGAGCTCGTCACCGGACAGCGCACGTTCAAGGGCGATACGCCCCAGCAGGTCGCGCAGTCGGTGATGGCGGGGCCGCCGGGCGAGCCGCCGCTGCCGCGGCCGATCGTGCGCGTGCTGCAGCGCTGCCTCGCGCGCTCGCCGTTCGAGCGGTTCCCCGACGCGCGCGCGTTCGCCGACGCGCTCGACGCCGCGCTGCGCGTCGCGCCGGTCCCCGGCACGCGCAAGGACATCGGCGCGCTCGTCAAGCACACGCTCGACCGGATCGCCGACATGCACAGCGGCGAGCTGTCGGGCATGGTCGCGCTCGATCTTCCGGCGGCCGCGCACCTCGGCAACGCCGCCGCGGTGCCGCCGTCGCTCGGCCATCGCGACTCGGAGCCCGGCGGGGAATTCGCGACGACCGAGTTCGTACGTCCGGACACGCCGGTCGCCGGCCCGTCGCCGCTCGTCGGGCCGAGCATCCAGCCCGATCGCGGCGAGCTCGACAAGCTGCTCGGCGCCGCCGGCAACACGGTCCCGGATCTGCCGAAGAGCCCGTTCACGACGGTTGCCGGCCTGCCGCCGCCGCCGATCCCGGTCCCGCAGGGCGTCGCGTCGCCGCCGTCGAGCCCACCGCCGCCCGCGAAGCCGACGCAGCCAAACACGCTGATCGGGATCCAGAACGCGCAGAGCCCGGCGCGCACGACGCCGCTGCCGTCGCTGAAGAGCCGCAACACGCCGCCCGCGATCCCGGCGCAGAGCCCGACCGCGACGCCGCCGCCGCTGCCGGTCGTCGGCCGTACCGTCACGCCTCCCCCGATGCCTGCGGTGCGCATGACCGACGCCGGTTCGACGGCGCCGATGCCGTCGCTCGGGCGCGCGAGCACCGCGGTGCCGCCGCCGACGCCGCCGCCGCGCACGACCGGCTCGATGCCGGCGCTGCCGCGCACCGTGACGAGCAACGACGACGCGCGCGCACCGACGACGCCGGAGCCGCCGAAGGAGATCAGCGATCTCTTCGATCCGTCGACGCTCGCGCACGACGAGGAGGACGCCGAGACCGCGCTCGCGCTCGCCCAGGACGCCGAGACCGCGCTCGCGAGGCCGGCAGACGTCGAGCCGCATCCGCGCGACGAGTTCGCGTCGCGCGATCAGAAGACGAACGAGATGCCGCCGCTGCTCGCCGAGCAGCTGAGCGAGCGCGCGTCGAAGCCAACGTCGGAGCTCGCGCCGATCCAGGACGCGAACGCGAACGTCGACGCGTGGCGTCCGCCCGGTGCGCAGCGCATCACGCCGGCGCCGCACGTCCTCGAGGGACTCGAGGGTCACACCGTCACGCAGAGCCCGCCGCCCGCGCCGGAGCGCTCGCCGTTCGCGCCGCCGCTGCCCGGCGAGCCGTTCTCGCCGGTGCCCGCGAGCACGGTGAAGAGCTTCACCGGCGAGCGCGAGGCGCAGCCCTCGGACTCCGGCCGGATCGCGCGCGGCGATCGCACGCCGCTGCCCGCGCGTCCGCAAGCGACGACGCCGCCGCCGGCGAAGAGCCGCGCGCCGTGGATCGTGCTCGGCACGATCGGTGCGCTCGGTCTCGGGACCGGCGCGTTCTTCCTGCTCGACCGCGGCGAGAGCACGCCACCCGCGAAGGTCGCGAGCAGCTCGCGCGACGCGGGCGCCTCGTCGACGCCGCGGATCGCGATCGACGCCGGTGCCGTCGCCACCGCGATCGATGCCGCCGCACCGGTCGTCGCCGCGATCGATGCCGCGGCCACCAAGGCACCGGCGGACGCGGAGGTCGCGACCGCACCCGCCGATGCGAGCGCGCCGCCGCCCGCCTCGGGCGAGCTCACGATCACGTCGACGCCGAAGCGCGCGCGCGTGTTCATCGACGGCTCGGACGCCGGCCTGACGCCGCTGACGTTGCCGGGCTCCTCGGATCGCCACACGATCGCGCTGCTCCTGCCGGGGCACGAGCTGTACGTCGCGCAGGTCGATGGCCGCGGCACGTTCGCGATCCCGCTCAAGGAAGTGACGCCGACCGGCGGCGACGCCGGCATCAAGGTCACCAAGTGCAAGGACAAGGAGCGCTACTACGTGTTCGTCGACGGCAAGCCGACGGGCCAGACCTGTCCGACCGAGCGCATCGACACCGAGGTCGGCCCGCACACCGTCGAGGTCTACGACGTGGTCTCGGAGACCCGGCGCAAGTGGGAGATCGACGTCAAGGACACGCGGCTCTCGGTTCGCGTTCGTATCGATCCGTAGCGCCGTAACCGCGTGACATTGCACGACGCATTCGCGCTTGCGTGAAGCGCCGTCGCGCGCGAGTCTTCCGGCCCCGTGCACAGCTTGAAGTGGCAAGTCGGTGCTCGCCTGCTCGTCGCGAAGTGCGATCCGGCGCTCCACTATCACGCCGAGTCGGTGCTGCGCCTGCTCGACGAGCTCGACGCCGCCGGCTGCCGGCTCGACGACGGCACGCACATCACGCTCGGCTGGTCGCGGCTGTCACTCCGCGCCGAGGCCGGCCAGCTCGTGGTCTGCGAGCCGCGGTTCGACGGCAACGCGCTCGTCGAGACCCGCGACGACATCACGCGCTCGCTCGCGATCCTCGTCGAGCAGAGCTCGCTCGTCTCGCACCTCGGCGTCGCGAGCCAGCCGACCGCCTACGACCAGTGGATCACGGTCGCGGTCGGCGCGCTCGATCAGCCGCGCTGCTACGCGGAGCGCCAGCACACCGACGATCCGGATGACTCGGGCTGGTACATCGGCCCGAGCGATCCGAGCAAGCTCGAGGTCGAGTGCGAGCGGATTCGCGCGTACGAGCTGCTGCACCGCCGCCCCGCGCTGCTGCCCGCGCTCGCGCTGCCGACCGGCTATCTGATCGCGTTCGATGGCGCATCGATCGAGGCCGTGCTCGACGACGCCGACTGCGATCTCTGGCACCCGAGCTAATCGTCGTCGGTGACTTCGGCGTCGCCGTCGAGCTTGTGCCGCGGATCGAGGCCGTACTTGCGGATCAGCTCGCGCAGGTGCTTGCGATCGATCTGCGCCTCGCGCGCCGCCGCCGACAGGTTCATCTTGTGGCGGCGCATCAGGTCCTCGATGTACTCGCGCTCGAACATCTCGACGAGCTGACCCTTCGCTTCCTTGAACGGCAGGTCGGTGCGGATGCCGAGGCTCGGCGCGGCCTCGCTGACGAGCGCGTCCTCGAGGTTGATCGTCGTGCCGCGCGCGAGCAGGCACGCGCGCTCCATGACGTTGCGCAGCTCGCGAACGTTGCCCGGCCAGCTGTGGCGGACAAGGCGCGCCATGTCCTCGGTCGAGACCGAGAGGCCTGGACCGAAGTTGTTGACGAAGTGCTGGATCAGCAGCGGGATGTCGCTGCCGCGCTCGCGCAGCGGCGGGACGCTGACGCGGATGACGGCGAGGCGGTAGTAGAGGTCCTCGCGGAACGTCTTCTTCGCGACCTCGGCGCGCAGGTCGCGGTTCGTCGCGGCGACGACGCGGACGTCGATCTTCTCGTAGGTGTTCGAGCCGACCTTACGGACCGCGCGCTTGTCGAGCACGCGCAGCAGCGACGGCTGGAGATCGAGCGCCATCTCGCCGATCTCGTCGAGGAAGATCGTGCCGCCGTGCGCCTCGGCGAACGCGCCGCGGCGGTCGGTGATCGCGCCGGTGAAGCTGCCCTTGACGTGGCCGAACAGCATCGACTCGATCAGCTCGCGCGGGACGCTGCCGCAGTCGAACACGACGAACGGGCCGTCGCGGCGCGGCGAGTGGTTGTGGATCTCCTCGGCGATCAGCTCCTTGCCGGTGCCGGTCTCGCCCTCGATCAGCACGGTCGCGTTCGTCGCGGCGACGTCCTCGAGCAGCGTGAACATCTGCCGCATCTTGGTGTCACCGCCGACGATCGTGCCGAACGACATCTGCGCCGACGGCTCGGGCTCGACGATCTCCTCGTCGGGCAGGAACTTGATCACGGTGCGGCCGAGCTTGACCTCGGCGCCGAAGCCGATCGCGATCTTCTCGAACCGCGAGCCCTGGATGAACGTGCCGTTCGTCGACCCGCAGTCGATCATCACGACCTCGTCGCCGACGAGCTGCGCCTCGAGGTGCTTGCGCGACACCGTCTTGTCGGTGAGCACGAGGCTGCACTGCGGGCCGGAGCCGAAGCTGACCGGTTCCTTCGTGAGGCGGACCGTCTCGCCGCGGTCGGGCCCCTTGATGACGACGAAGATCCCGCCCTGAGTCTGGCGCGAGTAGGACGGCACATCGTCGAGCAGTGCCGTGACGTTGGAACGATCGCGCGACATCTCTACCCGGCACGCCATCGTAGCCGTAGCGCAACTGACTGTAAATACGTCGGGCTACTTGCCTTGCACGGCGACGTGCGGTCCCGACATCGCGATGATCATCGTGGCGATCGCGGCGGCCAGCAGGATCGCGAGGATCACCATCCAGGGCTTGATCTTTCCCCGCGACGGCCGCTTGCGCCGCATCGACGATCCGGCGCGCGGCTCGGCGATCCGCGGCGCGGCCGGTGGGTTCGTGCTCGGCAGCCGACGCGGCGCGTGAAGCATCTCGTGCTGCGATAACGGCGGAGGCGTGTCGGCGCGCGGGGCCTGCATCGCGGGCGGCATCGGCGACACCGACCCGGGATGGCCGAGGATCGTGGGCCCCTCGAGGTTCATCGGCATCCCGACATTGACGTCCGGAGCCGGCCTCCCGCCGGACGGTGCGAGTTGGGAGGCGAGCTCGGGCGCGGAGTCGAACAGCCCGCGCGGGCCCGAGTCCATGATCTTGGGCCCGACGTTGAGATCGACGAGCGGCTGCGCGCCGGACGCCATGACCGACTGCTTCGTCTCGAGATCGATCATGTTGATGATCGAGGTCAGCTCGACGCCCTTGTAGCGCCCGACCTCGGTCTTCGGCCGCGACGTCCGCGGATCGCTCGACAGCCGCGCCGCGATGTTGTGGATCGACATCGGCCCGAGCGAGCCCTCGTCCTCGTCGTCGCCGCCGGCGTCGTAAACCTCGGTGCCGGCGCGCGGCGGGACGCCGTAATCGTCGTCGTCGTCGTCGGCTCGCCACTGATCGATCGGGCCGCACGCGTCGAGCAGCTCGCGCGCGAGCTCGGGCGCCGACATCAACAGGCCATTGCGGTGTGCGCACCGGGTCAGCGCCTCGTTGAGCTCGCCGGCGGTCTGGTAGCGCTGGTCGGGATCGAGCGCGAGCGCCTTCGCCATGATCTTGTCGAGATCGGTCGTGAGCCCGGGGATCTTGCGCGAGACCTGCGGCACCGGCTGCGAGTAGATCTCGTCGGCGGACGTCGTGATGCCGGCGTGGACGAACAGCCGCTCGCCCGTGAGCACCTCGTAGAGACAGACCGCGAGCGAGTACAGATCCGAGCGGTGATCGAGCGGCTCGCTCTTCGCCTGCTCGGGCGACATGTAGCCGATCTTTCCCTTGACCTTGTAGAACAGCGAGTTGTGCGTCGCGGCCTTCGCGATGCCGAAGTCGGTCAGCTTCACCTCGCCCGCGTACGACACGAGGATGTTCGACGGCGACACGTCGCGATGGATCAGCTTGAGCGGCTTGCCGTCGAAGTCGCGCTTGACGTGCGCGTACGCGAGCGCCGACAGCAGCTCGCGCGAGATGTAGATCGCGGCCGCCGGCGAGAACCGCCTGCCGCGCCGCTTCGCCCGCTTGAGCAGCGTCCGCAGATCGCCGCCCGGCAGGTACTCCATGACGATGAAGTACTCGCCGCCCGCGGTGACGAGGTCGATCGTGTGGACGATGTTCGCGTGGTCGAGCGTCGCCGACAGCTTGGCCTCGCGCAGGAACAGATCGATGAACTCTTCCTGCTGCGTGAACTCGGGCAGCAGCTGCTTGAGCACGACCTCCATCTCGAAGCCGCCGGCGCCGAGCTTCTTGCCGACGTAGATCGCACCCATGCCGCCCTCGGAGAGATGCTCCAGGACGACATAGCGATCGATGGGTGCGCCCCCGACATCGACCATGAGAGCGGCAGTGTACCATCGCCATGATGGCCGACCGCTACCGGCTCGAGCCCGTGCGCGATGCGCGGTCGCGTGCCGAGCGCGTCAAGCGAGGAGATCTCGCAGCCGCGGTCGGCGAGGCCCGCGCGACCGAGCACGCGGTGGAGGCCGCCGAGGCGCGGGTCGCCGCCGCGCGCGCCGCACTCGACGACGCGCGCCGTGTGCTCGCCGCACCCGCGGGCGCGGCGCACGCGGTCGTGCTCGCCGAGCGGTTCGTCGAGCGTCGCCGCAAGGAGCTCGCGACCGCGGTCGCCGAGCAGCTCCGCGCGCAGGCCGCGCACGCCGGACGGCTCGAGCAGATCGACGCCGCGCGCGCCGAGCTCGTGCGTGCCCGCGCCGAGCGCGAGGTGATCGAGCGCCACTTCGAGCGCTGGCGCGAGACCCAGCGCAAGCTCGCCGAGCGGCGCGAAGACTAGGCGGCAGCTAGTCCGCCCAGCCGGTCGCGCACATCGCGAGATCGCTGTCGTCGAGATCCCACGCCTTGTCCTCGAAGCACAGGTCGATGTTCGGGATCACGCACTCGACGTTCTCGTCGTCGACCATGCGGAGGTCGTACTTCTGGCAGTCGAACACCGCGAGCTGCGCGCTCTCGCCGTGCAGCAGCGCATCACCCTCGATCAGGTTCGCGCCCCACGAGTGCGCGTTCGCCGCCGACAGCTGGATCGAGTAGATGTCGTAATGCGACGTGTTCTTGAGCGCGATCGTGCCGACGTTCGCGCCACCCTGGCCGGTGGTACCACCGCCCGGGGTCGACGTCGCGACCGGCGCGCCACCGCACGCTGCAAACAGAGCCAGACCGAGAGCTGCACCAAGACCAAAAAGCTTCTTCATCATCCATCTCCTGCGGAAGGGGTCACCCATCGATGCCCGCCGTCGACGCGTGTCGCGTGATCGACTGCAAAATGTGTTCGGGTCGGCTTCTGGATGCGCACCTAGCGACGATGTAGCGAAAAAATCCCGGCCGCTTTTGCGACCGGCGGGATTGGTAGCGCTCGCTACGACGCCAACACGCGCAACTGCCTCGACGAGCCCGTGTCATCCCGCCATGCGCATCGTGCTCTGTCTCGTCGTGTTTGCCCCGCTCACCCTGACCACGCTCGCCGCCGCCGATCCGCTACCGGACGCGCGCAAGATGGCGACCGATGACTGCGCGCGTGCTCGCAAGGCGGGCAAGACGTGCGTCATCACGATCGGCGAAGGCGAGTCGCTCGACGGTCGGGTCCCGACGGCGGGCGAAGGCATCATCTCGATCCCGGGCACCGACAAGGCGGCGTCGCTGATTCACATCCGGCACGACTTCATCCCGGAGATCCTCAAGTCCGCCGAGGACCTGTAACCGACGCGCGGCGGCCGCACGCGCCCCGCGCTTGTAGATATACTGCGGGCGATGCGGCTCTTGCTGTTCGCCGTCTTGCTCGCCGGCTGTACCGAGCCGCGGAGCGCGACGTGCCGCGAGGTCTGCAAGCGGGAGGCGGAGTGCATCGAGGAGACCGGCAGCAAGATGCCGTTCGAGGAGAAGGAGTGCGTCGCCGCGTGCGCCGCGCTCGAGCACGATGCCGAGAATAACGGCGCGAAGGTCCAGCGCCACGTCGACTGCGTGCGCCGCCAGACCAGCTGCGCCGCCGTCCTCGAGTGCAAGTAGTGCTGTCCGCGACGAGCCATCGCGAGTTCGCCGGCAGCACGCTGCGCTCGACCGTGTTCCTCGAGCGCCGGATGCGCGCGCACCTCGTGCATCGCGATCGCCTCGTCTACGACAGCCGGTACGCGTCGCCGGCGCGCAAGCCGAGCTCGTTCGTCCACCTCTACACGACGCTGCGCGGGACGTTCGTGGTCGACGGCAAGCCGCCGCTCGACGGCAGGCAGGCGTACGTGCTCGCCGAGACCGAGTTCGATCGCGTGCTGCCGACGTCGCGCACGTTCCGGTCGTACGGCACCCCGGGCGTGATCGTCGAGCTGCGCGTGCCGGCGGCGGACATCCGGCGGCCGATCGGGATCGATCATGGCCCGATCGAGCTGCCGGCGTTCGTGTGGGACGCGTACGACGCGCTCGAGGCAACGCCGACTGCATCGGCGCTGTTCCAGCTCGTGCAGCAGCTCGGCGAGGCCGGCGTGCTGTCGCGCGATCTGACCGCGAGCGTCGTCGAGCACGAGCCGGATCGGTTCGTCCGGCTGTGGGCGGTGATGGAGCCGCTCTACGGCGATCTCGCGACGAGCGCGTCGCTCAAGCAGATCGCGACGCTCGCCGGACTGTCGCTGCGCCAGCTCGGCCGCGATCTCGGTGATCTGTCGCGCACGTTCGGGCTGTTCGGCGGCGGGTTTCGCGACGCGATGCGCGTGCTGCGGCTGCGCGCCGCATCGCTGCTGCTGTCCGCGCCGCAGGCGACGCCGAGCGAGGTCGCGCGCGCGGTCGGCTACGGCAGCCTCGACGCGATGGGCCGCGCGTTTCGCGACGCGAGCCTGCCGGCGCCGAGCGTCGTGCAAGAAGCCGTGCGGTATCGCGGCTAGCTGAGCGTCGTGATCGTCTTGTAGATCGTCATCGCGACCAGGAACGCGAGCAGCGCGACGAGCCCGAGCACGCCGATCGGATTGACGCGCGCGCCGGGCGGTCGCGGCAGCGTGCGGCGGGTCTCGGTCGGATCGATCGCGAGGAGCAGCGCGGTCACCGCGAGCTGGACGCCGGCGGCGACGAGGTACAGCTGGTCGTAGTCGAGGATCGACTTCGCGGGCCCGGCGACGAGGAAGCCGAGCGTCGTCGAGAAGTTCGACAGCGCCATGTACGCCGCGAACTGGCTCGCCGCGACCTTCGGCCACGACAGGTCCATGCAGATCGCGAACAGCGAGACGGTCATGATCGACAGCGTCGCGGACTCGTAGATCGCGAGCGGATAGATCACGGCGAGCTCGTTCCACCACGGCTTCGCGAGCCCGAACGCGAGCCAGCCGGCCGCCATCGCGATCGATGCGATCGCGATCATCGCGCGCCGGCCGACGACGTCGGCGAGGAACCCGCCAGCGATCGAGCCGACGAAGCCGGCGAGCAGCACGTAGCCGCCGGTGAGCCGCGTGTACGACGCCGCCGACCAGCCGAGCGGCCCGGTGTAGAGCGAGAACGCGTTCGCCGACAGCACGCCGGTCGCGAAGTGAATGCACAGCATCAGCACGGCGCACACGAGCGCCGAGCGCACGCTGAACGCCTCGGCGAGCCCGCGCACGACGTCACCGACCGGCGGCCGCGCCTCGGTATCCGCCGCCGGTGGGCGCTCGCGGACCACGAGCGGGACGATCATGATCGCGAGCAGCGTGCCGACCTGGAGCACGAGCGCGGTGCGCATGCCGATGTACTCGATCGCGGTCGCGATGCAGAACCCGCCGATGAAGCCGCCGACGTACTTCGACGCGTACATCAGGCCGTTCGCGCGGCCGCGCTCGGCCTCGGCGAGCAGATCGACCGCGAGCGCGTCGACCGCGACGTCCTGCAGCGCGTTGAACACGGTGTGGATCAGGATGATCCACGCGAGCGTCTGCACGCTCTCGGCGAGATCCGGCAGCGCGATCATCGTGCCGATCGTCAGCGCCATCATCAGCTGCGCGAAGATGATCCATGGCCGGCGGCGCCCGAACCGCGGCAGCGTGAACGCGTCGATGATCGGGCCCCACGCCCACTTGAACGTGTACGGCAGCGTCGTCATCGCGAGTGTCGTGCCGACGAGCGCCGGGTCGAGCCGGCCCGCGGACAGATACGCCGGGATCGTCGTCGCGGTGAAGCCCCACGGGATGCCCTGCGCGACGTACATCGTGCACAGCAGGAACAGCCGGAGCCCCGGTCGATCGGCGAGCGACTCTCGCGAGCTCACGCGTTCGAGCGTAGCACCGGCGCGATCGCCGGACTCACTCCGCGCTGCCGAAGCCGAGCGTGAGCGACATGCCGATCGAGTAGTAGCGGTCGACGTCCGCCTGCTGCTCGCCACCGCGCACGCGCGGCATCGCGCCGACCGAGCCGAGCAGCGCGATCCGGATGCCGTGCAGGTAGCCGGTCGGCCGGCGCGCGATGTCTAGCGACAGCTGCGTCGTCGCGCTCGGATAGATCCCGGACAGCTCGCCGTCGGCGAACCGATCGTACTTGTCGAAGTCGCAGTCGGTGCCTTCGCCGGTGTCGGTCACGCAGTAGCGGCCGCGTGCCGACAGCGCGGTCGCCGCGATGCTCGCCTGGCCGTGCAGCGCGACCCACCGGCCGGGGATCAGCGCGGCGTCGATCGAGAGCTCGCCACCGAGGCGGCTCGCGCGGTAGCTCGCGCCCTGATCCTCGCCGGCGACGTGCGTGCCGTACACGATGCCGGCGAGCGAGAACGAGTCGTCGAGCTTGCGGCGCAGCCCGATCATCGGCTCGAACGGGCTGTCCTCACCCCAGCTGCGCGCGCCGACGATCAGGCCGGACACGCCGAGCAGGCGATCGGGCTCGAACACGCCGGACAGCTGCTGCGTGCCCATCTCGTCCTCGCTCGTCCGCTTCACCGCGGTCGAGCTCAGAAAGAACGCGGGCATGACGCCGGCCTGGACCTCGGCGCTCGGCCGCGCCGCCGGGACCGCGGACACGCCGGTCGTGGCGGGCATCGGGCCGAGCGTGGTGCAGGCGCTCGCGAGGACGACGAGGAGGCAGGTGCGGACGATGGACATGATCGAGAAACACGCGACCGCCGCGGCGTGACACCCCGGAAACTTCGGCACACCCCGACGACGAGGGCTTTACCAGGTGGTCGTTTTTTGACAGGTTGCGCGGCATGACGCAGACGCTCGAGCCGGACCGCGAGGTGATTCCTCCGAAGGCCGACGAGGCCAGCATCGCTCGGATCTTCGCCGGCACCGTCGCGGCGATCCTCGTGGTCT
This sequence comes from Kofleriaceae bacterium, assembly GCA_035715365.1. GTDB lineage: Bacteria > Myxococcota_A > Polyangia > Haliangiales > Haliangiaceae > JABFXX01. The sequence goes on from DASTLB010000056.1 coordinate 69,977, forward strand.
GCATCCTCGGGGCGGTCCTGAAGCGCGTGCTCGGCCGCGCCGGCCGCGCGCGCCGCGAGCTCGGCCGGCGCACGCCGCTGGTCGAGGGCGAGCTCGTGACGGTCACCGGCACCGTGCGCGCGATCGGCGCGCCGCTCGTCGCCCCGCTGTCGGGCGCCGCGTGCGTCGCGCACGAGTCGCGCGCCCAGGTGTTTGCCGGCCGCAGCAGCACGGATCTGATCGCGGAACCCTCGGCGCGCGAGCTCGCGGCGTTCGAGCTCGCGACGAGCGATGGCACGATCGTCGTCACGGCCGAGGCCGCGATCCTCGACGGCGCACCGGCGCGGATCCCCGGGATCTCGCGCTCGACGCCGCGCGAGGTCGCGTTCCTCGCGCAGCACCGGATCCCCGCGGATCGTCACGATGCGGCGTACTTCCACGAGCTCGTCGTGCGCGTCGGCGATGTCGCGCGCGTGCAGGGCGTTGTCGCGTTCGACGTCGATCCCGCGAATCCGGGCGAGCGCGGATATCGCGAGGCCGCGCCGCATCGCTACCGGCTCGTCGGCTCGGCGAAGCAGCCGGTGAAGATCCAGCCGTGCTGACGGCAAAGCTCGTGCTCCTGCTGATCGGCGGGGTCGTCACCGCAGTTGGCGGCGTCGGCGCGGTGATCTGGGGCCCGTACACGAAGGCCAGGCGCCGGCTGCACGCGGGCAGCACGCGGCTCGAGGATCGCGCGATCGTGACGCTGACCGGCGTCGTGCGCGCGCTCGGCGAGCCGCTCGTCGCGCCGCTGTCCGGCAAGCCGTGCGTCGCGTGTCGGTCGTTCGCGAGCTGGGTGCCGGATCGCCGGGTCGGCGGCGATCGGGGCGGCGCGCTCGCCCACACCGACGCGCAGCCGTTCGAGCTGGTGACCGACGAGGGCCCGGTGATCGTCGACGGTGCGCTCGACTTCGCGATCCGCCCCGCCGCGGTGGTTCCGTGCAAGCTCGAGCGTCAGGCGCGGTTCCTCGCGATGCACGGGCAGTCGGTCGAATTCATGCAGCGCGCCGGGTTCGAGGAGATCTTGATCGCGCCCGGCGACCGGATCTCGGTGCAGGGCATGGTCATGATCGAGGCGAGCCCGGTCGGCGGCGAGCGCGGGTTTCGTGACACCGCGGTCGCGATCCGGCTCGTCCCGCACGACGACCATCCGCTCACGATCGGCGAGCCGCGGCGACGATGACGATCGTGTGGCTCGCGGCGACGATCGTCGTCGGGCTCGGCATCGCCTACCTGCTCGCCCGCCGCCCCGATCGCGCACTCCCCGCGCCGCGCGCATCGCAGCCGGTGCTCGCGCATCGCCAGCTCGTCACCGTCACCGGCACCGTCCAGCTGCGCGGCGAGCCGCTGATCACCCCGCTGTCCGCGCGCCGCTGCGTGCTGTTCGAGGCCTACGCGAACCTCTACGACACGAAGCCGGGCGACGCCGAGGCGCCGCGCGTGCTCGTCGCCCAGCTCGCCCGCCGCGCGATGGTGCCGTTCGTGCTCGAGAGCGCGGCCGGCACGATCGTCGTCGACGGCGTCGAGGCCGACCTCGAGCTGCTGCCGACGCCGGTGCTGCCGCGCCGCCCCGAGCGCGAGGCCGCGTTCCTGCGCGACCACGACCGCGCGCCCGAGCTCGCCGAGACCGCGCAGTTCGAGGAGATCTCGATCGACCCCGATTCGCTGGTCTCGGTCCGCGGCCTGCTGCTCGTCGAGGACGGCGGCATGCGACTCGTCGCACACGGCGAGCAGCTCCCCTTGTTGATCGGCACGCCGCGGCGTGTGCCGATGATCGTGCACGATGGCTGAGCGGTTTGCCGACCGCCGGCCGCGAGGGTAGCGTCTGCTCTGGATGCGCGAGCGCTGCGGACCATGAACGGGACGTTGCTCGGACTGCTCGTCGAAGGCGTGATCGTCGCTGGCGCCAGCGGCGTGATCTACGCGTCGTACTACTGGAGCTCGCGCTCGGTGATCTTTCGCAAGCTGCGCAAGCTGCCGCGCACGCCGATCGCACAGGCGGTCGAGACCGAGCTCGTGCGGATCGTCGGCACCGTGAAGCAGCTCGAGCCGCCGGTGCGCGCGCCCGTGAGCGGCGCGCCGTGCGTGTACTACAAGGTCATCGTCGAGCAGCGCTACCGCGAGGGCTGGCGCACGATGATCACCGACGCGGCCGGCGCTCCGTTCTGGCTCGAGGACGAGAGCGGGCGCGCGATCATCGATCCGCTCGCGGCCGAGATCACGACACGCCACCTCCGGTTCCTGCCGGCGCTGCGCCGCGATCCGATCCTCGATCCGTACCTCGCGCGCCACGGCCTGTTCATGAAGCACCGGCTGCGGATCCGCGAGATGCGGATCTCCGTCGGCGAGCAGATCGCGGTGATGGGCTCGGCGACCGGCGAGCGCGATCCGCTCGCGCCGCCGCCCGAGGGCTATCGCGCCGAGCGCACGACGACGATCCGGTTCTCCGGCTCGTCGAAGTATCCGCTCGTGATCAGCGACGATCCCGCACTGAAGCGGCTTTGAGGCAGCTGCGACAGCGGCAGGGCTGCGACCTCGGTGCGACCCGGCGATCGTCGATCGGGAACGCGGCAACTGGGCGCGCTTGCTCGATTGTCGTCGACCACGATCTGGCGCGGCGGTTGAAGAATGCCTCGCCATGACCAAGCTCCAGAGCATCGAGGCTCGCCAGCGCAACTACCGCGTCCGGGATCTGATGTTCGCCGCGTTCGTCGCGCTGCTCGCCGTGATGGGCGCGACCACCGTCAGCACCACGTGCCTCGGTTCCAGCACCACGCACGTCGCCCAACGTTGACCCGCTTTGGTACCTTCCGCCGCCATGGCAGGCAAGGTGCACGTCATCGACCACCCGCTGGTCCAACACAAGCTGACGCTGATGCGCTCGAGGGAGACGAGCACCAGCACGTTCCGCAACCTGCTGCGCGAGATCAGCATGCTGCTCGCGTACGAGGTGTGCCGCGAATTCCCGACGACGCAGGTCGACATCGAGACGCCGGTCGCGCCGACGAAGGGCACGATGCTCGACGGCAAGAAGACCGTGATCGTGTCGATCCTGCGCGCCGGCAACGGGATCCTCGACGGCATGCTGCAGATCCTGCCGTCGGCGCGCGTCGGCCACATCGGCCTGTATCGCGATCCGAAGACGATGCAGGCGGTCGAGTACTTCTTCAAGGTGCCCGATGCGATGGGCGATCGCGACGCGATCGTCGTCGATCCGATGCTCGCGACCGGCAACTCGGCGGTCGCCGCGATCGATCGCCTGAAGGAGACGCACCCGCGCTCGATCCGCTACGTCTGCCTGCTGACGTGCCCCGAGGGCATCCGCGTGTTCCACGCGAAGCACCCCGACATCCCGATCTACACCGCGGCGATCGACGAGCGGCTCAACGAGAAGAGCTACATCGTGCCCGGGCTCGGCGACGCCGGCGATCGGCTGTTCGGCACGAAGTGACTACGCGCCACACAGCGCGCGCACGTGCTCGAACAGCGGCGCGTTCGCCGCGAGCAGCGCGCTCTTCTCGGTCGACAGATCGACGAACCGCCCGCCCGCCTCGGTGACGAGGATCTGCTGCGGCGCGATGTCCCACGGCGCGACGCCGGCCTCGAGCCAGACCTCGGCGCGCCCCGACAGCAGCATCACCGCGGCGCCGACATCGCCGTAGCTGCGCGCCGACCCGGCGGTGTCGATGATCCGCTGCAGCCGGTCCCAGCCGATCCGCGTCGCGATCCGGCGCAGCTGGCCGAACGACACGGTCGCGTCCTCCCACCGGCTCGTCGTCGACAGCGTCACGCGCTCGCGATCGCGCCAGCACCCGAGGCCCTTCGCGGCGACGTAGAGCTCGCCGAGCACCGGCAGCGCGAGCGCACCCGCGACGATCTCGCCACCCGCCTCGAGCGCGACGAGCGGCCCCCAGAACAGCCCGCCGTTCGCGAACCCGTGCGTGCCGTCGATCGGATCGATGATCCAGCGCGCGCTGCCGGTCGCGAGCTCGCCGCCTTCCTCGCCGAGGATGCCGTGATCCGGAAACGCGTCGCGGATCACGGCAACGATCGCGGCCTCGGCCTCGCGATCCGCGATCGTCACCGGCGAGCCGTCGCCCTTGCGCTCGACCGCGACGCCCGCGCGGTAATGACCGAGCGCGATCGATCCGCCCGCCTCGGCGGCGGCGCGCGCGACATCGAAGGCACGTTGCAGCCACGGTCGATCGAGCACCGAGCGATTCTGCCTCACAACGGCATCTCCTCACGCGCTGCGCCGGAGTATTTGCCGGCCGTTTACGCGCCGGAAACACGCGATCGACCAGGCTACGAGGCATGACCGATCCTGGCGATACTGCATGGCTCCTGCTGTCTGCGGGGCTCGTCATGCTGATGACCCCCGCGCTCGCGCTGTTCTACGGCGGCATGGTGCAAGGCAAGAACGTGCTGTCGACGTTCATGCACAGCTTCTTCGCGCTCGCGCTCGTCACCGTGCAGTTCGTCGTCGTCGGCTACAGCCTGTGCTTCGGGACGAGCTGGCACGGCATCATCGGCGGGTTCGACTTCGTCGGGCTGTCGGGCGTCGACGCGAGCGCGCTGTCCGCCGACGTCAAGGTCCCGCACCTCGCGTACATGGCGTACCAGTGCATGTTCGCGGTGATCGCGCCGGCGCTGATCTCCGGTGCGTACGCCGAGCGGATGAAGTTCGGCGCGTACGCGCTGTTCACGCTCGGCTGGTCGACGCTGGTCTACGATCCGATCGCGCACTGGTCGTGGGGTCCGGGCGGCTGGCTCGGCAAGCTCGGCGCGATCGACTTCGCCGGCGGCACGGTCGTCCACCTGTCGTCCGGCATCTCGGCGCTCGTGTGCGCGCTCGTGATCGGCAAGCGCCGCGGCTATCCGGCGACGCGCCATCCACCGCACGATCTGACGATGACGGTCATCGGCGCCGGCCTGCTGTGGTTCGGCTGGTTCGGGTTCAACGCCGGCTCGGCGCTCGGCGCGAACGGGCTCGCGGCGCGCGCGCTCGTCAACACGCACGTCGCCGCGGCCGCCGGCGCGCTTGCGTGGGTCGTATTCGAGGGCATGCGGATCCAGAAGGTGACGATGCTCGGGCTCGCGTCCGGCCTGGTCGCCGGGCTCGTCGCGATCACGCCCGCCGCGGGCTACGTCGAGCCGATGACCGCGCTCCTGATCGGCGCGATCGCGGGCGCGATCTGCTACGGCGCGGTGCTGCTGAAGTCGAAGTTCGGCTACGACGACGCGCTCGATGCGTTCGGCGTCCACGGCGTCGGCGGCGCGACCGGCGCGCTGCTGACCGGCCTGTTCGCGCGTGCCGCGGACAACAAGGGCCTCGGCGGTGGCCTCGACCTGTTCAGCAAGCAGGCGATCGCGATCGGCGCCGCGGCGGCGTGGGCCGCGGTCGTCACGTTCGTCCTGCTGAAGGGCATCGACCTCCTGATCGGCCTCCGGGTCGACGCCGAGGCCGAGCACGATGGCCTCGATAACGCGCTTCACGGCGAGTCCGCGTACGGCAGCCCGAGCTCGACCGCCCACGGAACGTGAGCGATATGTAGGTGTTGGCAGTTTGTCCGTCAAAACAGATTGATGGCGTCCGCCAAAACGGATAGCCTTCTGTTCATGAGTAGCTCTGCTGCCACTGCCAAGGTCGTGAGCCTCGACGAGTACCGTCGCGCCCGCTCCTCGGAGCGAAGCAGCCACGCGACGCAGCGGATGCAAACCGTGCCCGGCGTCCCTACCGCTCCAGCGGTCTGGGTATATTGGGTCCCGGTTTGGGTCTGGTGAAGAAAAAGCCCTCAGATACAACGCTCGCAAACAACGAGAAGCCGGTGGCGACACAGACGCGGGGTGGTGGTCCGACGGCACGTGCCGGCGAGGGCGATGCGCCTGCTCCGACGACGGCGGCCGCGAAGGCCGAGGAGGCGACCGACCTCGCGCCGGTGGTCGGATCGAACCTGCGCCGGCTGCGAACGCGGCGAGGCCTGTCGCTCGAGCGGCTCGCGCAGATCTCCGGAGTCTCGCGCGCCATGCTCGGCCAGATCGAGCTCGGCCAGAGCGCGCCGACGATCAACGTGCTGTGGAAGATCGCGCGTGCACTCGAGGTCACGTTCTCGGCGCTGATCAGCGCGCGCACGCAATCCGGTGCGCTCGTGCTGCGCGCCGCGGAATCGAAGATCCTGACGAGCAAGGACCGCAGCTTCAGCTCGCGCGCGCTGTTCCCGTTCGACGAGCCGCGCCGGGTCGAGTTCTACGAGCTCCGGCTGTCGGCCGGGAGCGTCGAGGCCGCGGACGCGCATCCGCCCGGCACCTCGGAGAACCTCGTCGTGACCGCGGGCAGCGTCGAGATCGACGTCGCCGGGGACACGCACCGGCTCGAGACCGGCGACTCGATCCTGTTCGAGGCCGACACGCCGCACGCGTATCGCAATGCCGGCAAGGTCGAGGCCGTGATGTACCTCGTCATGACGTACGCCGAAGAGATCGGCTGATCGTCGGATTCGGGCACGGTGAGCGCCGCTGTCGCAGATCCTCGCGGGATCTGCGCGAAACCCACGTACGTCCGCAGGCACGAGCCTCGCACGAGCTACGCCCACGTGCCGGGCTCGATCCTCATCGTCGAAGATGACGCGGACACCGCAGTGCTGCTGCGCGAGGTCCTGCGCAAGCGTGGCTACGAGGTGTCGTCCGTCGACTCGGCGCGCGGCTGCCTCGAGTGGCTCGAGACCCATCGCGTCGACCTCGTGATCTCCGACGTCCACATGGTCGGGATGGACGGCATTCAGCTCTGCGAGCGGCTGCGCGATCGTCGCGACCTGATCGTGATCGTGATGACCGCGGCGGTCACTGTCGACACCGCGGCCGCGGCCTGCAAGGCGGGAGCGTTCGACTTCGTCGCGAAGCCCGTGCGGATGGCCGCGCTGTGCGGCGCGGTCGAGCGTGCGTTCCACCATCTCGGTGCGCGTCGCGCGCAGTCGCAAGCCGCCGTCTGAAGGTATCGTCGCGGCCCATGCAGGCCGTGATCGCCCAGCGCTACGGTGGACCCGACGTACTCGCGCTCGCCGAGCGACCGGCGCCCGAGGTCGGCCCGCGCGATGTCCGGATCGCCGTCCGCGCGGCGAGCCTGAACCCGCTCGACTTCAAGATCCGCGACGGCAAGGTCAAGCTCGTGCTCGACGTGTCACCGCCGATCGCGCTCGGCTGCGATGTCGCCGGCGTCGTCGATCAGATCGGATCCGAGGTCACGCGGTTCGCGGTCGGCGACGAGGTCTACGCGCGGCTCGAGAAGAACCGGATGGGCGGGCTCGCCGAGCTCGTCGCCGCCGACGAGCGTGTCGTGGCGAAGAAGCCGGCGCGCGCGTCGTTCGTCGAGGCCGCCGCGATCCCGCTCGCCGGGCTGACCGCGCTGCAGGCGCTGCGCGAATCGGCCGGTCTGGTCGCCGGCCAGCGCGTGCTGATCCACGCCGGCTCGGGCGGCGTCGGCAGCCTCGCGATCCAGATCGGCAAGCGGCTCGGCCTCCACGTCGCGACGACGACGAGCGGCAAGAACGCCGGCTTCGTGCGCGAGCTCGGCGCCGACGAGGTGATCGACTACACGAAGTCCGAGCCGCTGCCGCACGGGCTCGACGCGGTGTTCGACACGCTCGGCGGCGACTCCGAGCTCGCATCGCTTGCCGCGGTCAAGCCGGGCGGTGTCGTCGTCGGGGTCGGCGGCATGCCCGACGCGGCGTTCGCGAAGCAGTGGCTGCCGGCGATGGTGCGGCCGGCGCTGTGGCTCATGACCGCGAAGCGGCGGCGCGTCGCGAAGCAGCACGGCGCGCGGTTCGTCTACCTGTTCATGCGGCCGGATGGCACGCAGCTCGAGGAGCTCGCGCGCTGGATCGACGACGGCACGCTGAAGCCGATCGTCCATCGCACGTATCCGGTCGCCGAGTTTCGCGAGGCGTTCGCCGAGCTCGAGCGCGGACGCGCGCGCGGCAAGATCGTGGTCACGATCCCGTGATCAGAACCGGACCGCGAACCCGCTCGCGTGCCGCGACACGAACGCGCTGACGTTGCCGCGATCGCCGTCGGGCCGCGTCGCGTACCAGATCACGCCGCCGACGAGCAGCACGCCGCCGGCGACCATCCCGCTGACGCCGAGCTTGCCGTGGAGCTCCGCGCGATCGTGCAGCCGCTCGAACTCGAAGTAGTTCGCCGCGTTCGGTGCGTCGGAGTTCGCCTTGCTCGCGGACAGCAGGAAGTACGTGCCGCCGGCCAGGCCGATCGCGCCGGTGCCGACGAGCGTCAGCCCGATCGGATCTTTCCACCACGCGCGGTGCGCGGGCTTCGCGCGGTCGACGACGCGGTCGTCCGGGCGGTCGACGGGGGGGTCCTCGGGCGGCGGCGTCGCGCGAGGCGTGTCGGGCTCCGGATCCTTGCGGACATCGGGCGCGGGATCCGGCTGCGGCTTCGTCGCGAGCAGCACCTTGCACTCGGCGAGCTTCGTCTGGATCGCCTGCTTGTTCTTCGTGTCGCGCAGGTCGGAGGCGAGCAGCTTCTCGTAGAGCTCGATCGCCTTCTCGCAGTGATCCTGCTGGCGCTCTGCCTGCGCCCACGCGAACAGCGTCTCGACATCGGGATCGAGCTCGTACGATCGCTGGAGTGCCGCCGCTGCGGCTGCGTAGTCCTTCTTCTGGTACGCCGCGACGCCGCGATCGAAGTGCGCCTTCGCCGGTCCGCGCTTCGGCGCGGCGACCGCGGTCGAGGTGACCGCGACGAGCGCGAGCAGCAGCGATGTCCTCATGGCGCCTTGTCGGGCCGCACCGGCATGAACGGCGAGTCGTCGGTCCAGTCCTTCTTCGCGGGCGGCTTCTTCGCGTCGGCGGGCTTCGCGTCGAGCTTCGGCTTCACCGCGCGCGACTTGCGCGACCGCTTCTTCGGCGGTGCGTCGGGCTTGCTCGGCGTCGCCGTCGTCGTCGCGGGCGGCGGCGGCTCGACATCCTCGACGACCGCGGCTGGCGCGGTCTCGACCGGGGCGGGCTTCGGCGCCGGCGCGGGTGGCGGCGGTGGCGTCGTCACGAGCGGCTTCACGGCCTCGGTCGGGGCGGCCGCGGGCTGCACGCTCGACGACGGCGCGTCCTTCGCGACGAGCGCGAAGTACGTGACCGCGGCGGCGGCAGATGCGCCGAGCATCGCGAGCAGGATCGTCGGCGTGCTCGAGCGCGGCGCGTTGACGAGCACGGTCGCGTCGGGCACGCGCACGCGCTCGGTGACCTCGTGCTGCGGCGGGACCGTCGTGCCGAACACCGGGTGGCGCGCGTTCGAGACGAGCGTGCCGCGCGACGCGGCGGCCCCCACGTGCACCGGCACGCCCGACATCTGCTCGACCGGGATCGTGTTCGCGGCGCTGCCGCCGATCGGGATCGGAGTCGGGACGCGCGTGTGGGTGACCGCGTCGTCGGGCGTCGGCGCGCCGGCGATCGCGGTCAGCTCCTCTTCCGTCGTCGGTGCCTGCACGCGCGGCTGCGGGATCGTCGGCGGCTCGCCGGTCTTGCCGCTCTCGATCAGCGTGCGCACGACGTGTTGCTCGACGAAGAACGCGCCCTGCGCGCGCGCGTGATCCCACTCCTCGAGCCGCGCCGGGAACAGGGTCGACATCAGCCGGCCGATCACGAGCGGCGACACGCGGAGCCGGCTGTCGTGCGCGAAGTCCTCGAGCTGGGTCTGCAGCTCGAGCGCGGTCGCGAACCGCTGGTTCGGATCGCGAGCGAGCGCGCGCATCACGATCGCCTCGAGCGCGGGCGGATAGCCCGGCACGATCGTGCTCGGCGGATCGGCATCGCGATTGACGATCTGGCTGAGCACGCCGTACTCGGTCTCGTCGACGAACGGCACCTGACCGGTCGTGAGCTCGTAGAGGATCGTGCCGATCGAGAAGATGTCGCTGCGGCGATCGAGCGCGACGCGGCCCTGCCCTTGCTCGGGCGACATGTACGCGACCTTGCCGCGAAACCCTTGCGAGGTCGGCGTCGACTGGCTGACGCGCGCGATCCCGAAGTCGACGAGCTTCACCGTGCCGTCGTAGCCGACGAGCACGTTCGACGGCGAGACGTCGCGATGCACGACGCCGAGCGGGCGGCCGTCCGGTCCCGCCTTCTCGTGCGCGTGATGCAGCCCGGCGCACAGGCCGGACACGAGCGTCAGCGCGGCGTCGACCGACACCGGCACGCCCTGCTCGGCCGCGGTCGCGAGGAACCGCCCGAGGTCCTCGCCGTGCACGTACTCCATCGAGAAGAAGTAGTCGCCCTGCTCCTGCCCGATGTCGTAGACCTGCGCGATGTTCGGGTGATGTAGGGTCGCCGCGAGCCGCGCCTCGTTGAGGAACATGTTCACGAACGTCGCGTTGTTCGCGAACTGCGGCAGGATGCGCTTCACGACGACGAGCTTCTCGAACCCCTCAAGCCCGACGGTGCGTGCGAGGTACAGCTCGGCCATCCCACCCACGGCGATCTGACGGATCAGGTCGTACTTGCCGAGTCGATCGCCCGGTGCGAGATGGCGCGCACGTTGAAGAGCGAAGCCCACGCCAGATAACGATAGACGAATTCCGGGTGCGCTGCAGTACAATGAATCGATGGCGATGTGGGGGTGGTCGTACCTCGTCGTCGTCGGGCTTTTGCCGGCGGCGTGCTCGTTCGAGCCGTCCCCGGCGTGCGAGTCCGGCGCGTGCGCCGGCGGTGCGGCGGCCGACGGCGCGCCCGGCAGCGATGCCGGCACGTTCGACGGCACCGCGACGATCGGCACGTTCTGCGACCCGGCCGGCGGCACGCTCGTCGGCTGCCGGCCGCGCTAGGGGGGTATCCCTCTGCTGGGAGCTCGAGGACACGCTCGCCGACGGCTCCGGTCTGAACAACAGCGGCGTCGGCACGAACGTGACGTTCGGAAGCGGCAAGGTCGGCAACGCGGTCGTGCTCGATGCGACGAGCCTCGTCGCGATCCCCGATGCACCCACGCTGTCGCCGAGCGCGATCACCGTCGAGGCGTGGATCCAGCCGACCCAGCTGCCGGCGTCCCGCATGGGCATCTTCGACAACAACAACTCGTACGGCTTCTTCGTGCTCAGCACCGGCGGCGTGCGCTGCACGGTCAACGTTGCCGTCGAGGCGACGCCGGTGATCACGCAGCTCGGCGCGTGGACGTACGTCGCGTGCACGTACGACGGCACGACCGCGCGGCTCTACGTCGACGGCGCCGAGGTCGCGGTCGCCGGCGGTGGCACCGCGCTCGGCACCGGTGACACGAGCGGCAGCGTGCTCGGCGGCAACAGCCCGAGCGGCGATCCGTTCGTCGGCGCGATCGATCAGGTCCGCGTGTTCTCGGTCGCGCGCACCGCCGACGAAGTCTGCATCGCGGCCGGCCGCACGCCGCCCTGCTGACAAACAAAAACCGCGCTGCACGAGCCAGCGCGGTCCCTCATCGTCATCTCGAATCGTCGACGATTACATCGAGCCCATCATCATCGGCATGCCGCCGCACATCATCATGCACGGCATCCCCGCCTGCATCATGGACATCATCATGTTCATGCGGTCCTTCATCATGTCCATCTGAGACGCGTCCATCGGCATCATCTTGCACATCATGCCGTCCTTGGTCATCTCGCAGGTCATCTTGCACATCATCGGCATCATGTTCATGCCCATGCCCATGCCCATCATCGGCATCATCATCGGCATCGGCATGTGACCCATCATCGGGTTCATCATTCCCATCATTCCCATCATCGGGTTCATCATCGGATTCATCATCCCCATGGGCATCATGCCCATCATCGGGTTCATCATCCCGCCCATCATCGGGTTCATCATCCCGCCCATCGGCATCTGACCACCCATCGGCATCTGGTTCATCGGCATTCCGTTCATCGGCATCGGCATCGCGTTCATCATGGCTCCCCCTTGGATGGCCGCATCCTATGCCCCGTGCCGATCGACGCAAGTCGCGGTCGGGTAGCGTGCCGAGCACGGATCACTTTCCTCCGCCGATGCGGAGGAGTGTCTCGCGCCGACGACGATCGCCTCTGCTGTGACGGACACGTGCCGCGATCGAGCGGACACCGGATCCAAATATCCGCCGAAGCGGATGCTCAGGTGGTGTGCTTGCGAACGAACGCGACCGTGCGGCCCCATGCCTGCTGCGCGGCATCGGCGTTGTAGACCTCGGGCCGGCGGTCGTTACAGAACGCGTGCTGCGCGTCGTAGACGTGGAGCTCCATCGGCACCTTCACCGCGGCCTTGATCTTCTCGGCACCGGCGACGGTCGCCCAGTCGTCGTGCTGCGCGAAGTGCGCCTGGATCGGCGCGTCGACCTTCGACCAGTCGAGATCGCCGGGCAGGCCATAGAACGCGACCGTCGCCGACAGCCCGCGCACGTTGACCGCGGTCGCGAGCGTCAGCGCGCCGCCCATGCAGTAGCCGGTGACGGCGACCTTGCCCGTCGATCGCTCGTGGCCACGCCCCCACTCGACCGCGGCGCCGATCTGCTGCACCGCCTTGCCGAAGTCGAGCGCCTTCATCATCTTGCCCGCCTCGTCGGCGTCCTTCGCCGTCTTGCCGTCGTAGAGGTCGGGCACGATCGCGACGAACCCTTCCTCCGCCCAGCGCTGCGCGACCGTCTGGATCTGTTCGTTGACGCCCCACCACTCGTGAATGATCACGACTGCGGGCCCCTTCGCCGCGCCCTTAGGCAGCGCGACCGCGGCAGAGAGCTCGCCCAGGCTCGACGGAATCGTCACTCGCTCGATCGTCATGGAAGTCCTCCGGGCGTGTTTATACTGCCGCGAATGTCCGGTCCGAAAGGCGCCCGCGGCCGCAGGTTCGAGGGTGCGCTCGATCCGATCGCGGCACAGCTGAATGCATCCGTCGGCTTCGATCACCGCCTGCTCCCGCACGACGTCGCCGGCTCGCTCGCGCACGCCGAGATGCTGGCCGCGCAGGGCCTGATCTCCGCCGACGATCTCGCCGCGATCACGACCGGCCTGCGCTCGGTCGAGGCGCGGCTCGCGTCCGGCGAGCTCGCGTGGGACGACGCGCTCGAGGACGTCCACATGAACGTCGAGGCGCGCCTGATCGACGAGATCGGCGACGCCGGCCGCCGCCTCCACACGGCGCGCAGCCGCAACGATCAGGTCGCGACCGACCTCCGGCTGTACGCGCGCACCGCCGCCACGCACCTCGTCGCCGCGATCGATCACCTCCGCCGCTCGCTCGTCGCGAAGGCCCGCGAGCACGTCGACACCCTGATGCCCGGCTACACGCACCTCCAGCGCGCGCAGCCGGTCCGCCTCGCCCACCACCTGCTCGCCTACGCCGAGATGCTCGCGCGCGATCGCGGCCGCATCACCGATGCCGCGCGCCGTGCCGACGAGCTCCCGCTCGGCTCGGGCGCACTCGCCGCGACGACGCTCCCGATCGATCGCGACCACACCGCGCGCACGCTCGGCTTCGCCGGCATCACGCACAACTCGCTCGACGCCGTCGGCGATCGCGACTTCGCGATCGAGCTCGTCGCCGCCTGCGCGCTCGCCCAGGTCCACCTGTCGCGGCTCGGCGAGGAGCTCGTGCTCTGGACCTCGTCCGAGTTCGGCTTCGCGCGGATCGGCGAGGCCTACTGCTCGGGCTCGAGCCTCATGCCGCAGAAGATGAACCCCGACCTCGCCGAGCTCTTGCGCGGCAAGGCCGGCCGCGTCGTCGGCGCGTGGGTCACGCTCGTCACCGTCGTCAAGGGCCTGCCGCTCGCCTACAACAAGGATCTGCAGGAGACGCAGGAGCCGCTCTACGACGCGGTCGAGACGCTCGACGCGAGCCTCGCGGTCGCGCGCGGCATGATCGACACGCTCGTCCCCGACGCCGCGCGCATGCGCGCCGCGATCGACGCCGGCTACCTCGTCGCGACCGAGCTCGCCGACTACCTCGTCACGAAGGGCGTCGCGTTCCGCGAGGCGCACGACATCGCCGGCCACCTCGTGCGCGTCGCGTCCGACCGCGGCGTCGAGCTGCCCGCACTGTCGCTCGCCGAGCTGCAGGCCGCGCACCCGGCGTTCGACGCCGATGTCGCGGCGTGGCTCGATCCGGTGCGCGCGGTCGACCGCAGAGATGTCGTCGGTGGACCGGCGCGCGCGCGGGTGCTCGCCGAGATCGAGCGGCTCGAGCGCGAGCTGGCGTGACCGCCGGGCCGCGTTCGCCAACCGCGGAGCTGCTTGCCGTCGGGTTCGGTTCGCCAACCGCAGAGCACTCGGAGCCCTGAACAGCACGGAGGCTCCGAGGTCACGGTGGCCGCAGAGGATCCTTTCCAGAAGAACGTGCAAACGAGTCTCGCGAGAGCGCGTACGACAAAGACATGCTCGACGTATTTCGGGCACTTGATTTGCGGCAGACGTGAAACGTCGCGCCAAGCAGCAATTCGCGTTCTCGTCGGTGGCGGGCGCTAGGTTCCCAAGGATCCTTCGCGTACACCGTGATCTCCGGGCCTCCGTGCTGGTCTGGGCTCAGTGCCTCTGCGGTGAACGCACCGCCCGACGATGAACGCCCGTGCCTCCGCGGTGAACGCGCTGGCCACGATGATGCCGGCGGCCGCGGTGATCGCCGGACCCGCGAGCTTCGCGCTCCCGTCGTCGGACGGACCTGATAGAACTACCGCCCATGTCCGCTCCGTTCGAAATGAAGTCCGGCGAGCTGTGCTGCGAAGATGTTCCGCTCTCGAAGCTCGCGGCCGAGGTCGGCACGCCGTTCTACGTCTACAGCCGGGGCGAGCTCGAGCGTGCGTACCGCGCGTTCGACGCCGCGCTCGAGGGCATCCCGCATCGCGTGTGCTACGCGGTGAAGGCGAACTCGACGCTCGGCATCCTCGGCGTCCTCGTCGGGCTCGGCGCCGGTGCGGACATCGTGAGCGCGGGCGAGCTGCATCGCTGGCAGCAGGCGGGTGGCGATCCGGCGAAGGTCGTGTTCTCGGGCGTTGGCAAGACCGAGGCCGAGATGCGCGCGGCGATCACCGCGGGGATCGGGTGCTTCAATGTCGAGAGCGCCGAGGAGATGGGCGTGCTCGCGCGCGTCGCGCGATCGATGAACGCGACCGTGAACATCGCGCTGCGCGTGAATCCCGATGTCGATGCGCAGACGCATCCGTACATCTCGACCGGGCTCAAGCAGAACAAGTTCGGCGTGCCGATGGCCGAGGCGCGCCACCTGATGAAGAAGGCGGCGAAGCTCGAGGGCGTACGGCCGGTCGGCGTCGACTTTCACATCGGCTCGCAGCTGACGAAGACGTCGCCGTTCACCGACGCGATCGCGCGGCTCGTGGCGCTCGTCGAGGAGCTCGCGAGCGACGGCATCAAGCTCGACCACGTCGACATCGGCGGCGGGCTCGGGATCGACTACGGCAAGGGCGATGCGGCGCCGCCGTCGCCGGCGGAGTACGGCCACGCCGTGCGCAGCGCGCTCGCGCCGCTGACGAAGCTCGGGCTGACCGTGTACACCGAGCCGGGGCGCGTGATCGTCGGTCAGGCGGGCGCGCTCGTGACGAGCGTGGTGTTTCGCAAGCGCAACGAGGACAAGCACTTCACGATCGTCGACGCCGCGATGAACGATCTGATGCGGCCGGCGCTGTACGGGTCGTATCACCCGATCCGGCCGGTCAAGAACCCGGATCGCCCGGTGATCCTGACCGACGTCGTCGGGCCGGTGTGCGAGACGACGGACTTCTTCGCGCGCGACCGCGAGCTGCCGGAGATGATGCCCGGCGAGCTCGTGTGGATCGGCGCGGCCGGGGCGTACAGCGCGGCGATGTCGTCGAACTACAACACGCGGCCGCGCGCGCCGGAGATCCTGGTCCGTGGCGATCGCTACACCGTGATCCGCGATCGGGAAACCTACGAGCAGCTGCTGCAGGGCGAGCGGCTCGCGTAGCAAAGTTCGTGTGTCCGGCGTCCCGGCGTTGATATCCTCGGGGCGTGGGGACCCGGCACGGCTTCGTGCTTGCTGCGCTGAGCGCGCTCGGCGCGATCACGGCGTGCGGCGATAACACCGAGCCGGACGAGCTGCGCCAGGGCGGCGATGCGACCGTCGTCGATCGCAGCGAGTTTGCGTTCACCCATCCGATGCCGACGCTCGACGACACGCAGCTCGAGCTCCACAACCTCGGGCGCGGGCCGTTCGCGTTTCACTGGACGCCGCCGCAGCTCGGGCCGCTGTTCAACCACGACGCGTGCCTCGCGTGCCACGCGAAGAACGGGCGAGGGCTGTCGCAGATCGGGTTCGACGTGTTCGGCTCGCAGGCGCTCGTCCGCGCGAGCATGCCGACCGGCGAGCCGGCGGTGCCCGGCGGCCAGGTGCCGGTGCCCGAGCTCGGGCTGCAGCTGCAAGATCACGCGGTGACCGGGCTCGGCGAGGTCAACGCGCGGGTGTCGTGGACCGATGTGCCGGTCGACCTCGCGGACGGAACGATCGTGATGGTGCGCTCGCCGACGCTCGTCGTGACGCGCGCGAACGGCGATCCGCTGCCGGTCGGCGTCCAGCTGTCGTATCGCCAGGCGCCGCCGCTCGTCGGGATGGCGCTGCTCGAGGCGATCCCCGACGACGACATCCGGGCGCGCGAGGATCCGGACGACGCTGACGGCGACGGGATCTCGGGGCGCGCGAACCTGGCGTGGGATACGCAGTCGGCGAGCCCGCAGCTCGGGCGGTTCGGTCACAAGGCGAACGTGACGAGGCTCGTCGAGCAGGTCGCCGGCGCGTTCGCGAACGACATGGGCCTGACGAACCTGATCTTTCCCGAGGCCGACGGCGTGACCCGCGACGTCAACGACCAGCAGCTCGGGGACACGCGGTTTCACGTCGCGACGCTCGGCGTGCCGGCGGCGGCGAACCGCGATGCAGCGGCCGCGCGCGGGCGCGAGCTGTTCGACGAGCTCGGCTGCGCGAGCTGCCACGTGTCGACGTACGTGACGCGGTCGGACACCGACATCCCGCAGCTCGCCGGCCAGCGGATCCACCCGTACACCGATCTCCTACTTCACGACCTGGGCGATGGGCTCGCCGACGGCCGGCCGGACTTTCTCGCGACCGGCAGCGAATGGCGAACGCCGCCGCTGTGGGGCGTCGGGCTCGCGCAGGTCGTCAACCCCGACGCGACGTTCCTCCACGACGGGCGTGCGCGCACGCTCGCCGAAGCGATCCTCTGGCACGGTGGAGAGGCCGCACCGGCGCGCGAGGCGTTCCGGTCAGCGTCGGTCACGGAACGCGACGCACTCCTCGCGTTTCTCGGAACGCTCTGAGCGTACACTCGGGAACTGGTGGTCGACGACGACGACAGGCCGACGAACGCGTTCGAGGACGACCGGCCGCTCGACTCGCCGCCGTGTCCCGAGGACGCGCCGACGCGGATCGATGATGCGCGGCTCGGGCCCGGCACGATCATCGCCGGCTACGTGATCGATGGCGAGATCGGCAAGGGCGGGATGGGCTTCGTGTACAGCGCGACGCATCCGGTGATCGGCAAGCGCGCCGCGATCAAGGTGCTGAAGCCCGAGGTGTCGAAGTCGCCGATCGTCGTCGAGCGGTTCATCCAGGAGGCGCGCGCGGTCAACCAGATCGGCCACCCGAACATCGTCGACATCTTCGACTTCGGCGCGCTCGACGACGGCCGCGCGTATCACGTCATGGATCTGCTCGTCGGCGAGTCGTTGCGCAAGCGGCTCAAGCGCGGGCCGCTGCATCCGAGCGAGGCCGCGTCGGTGATCGACGAGACCGCGCAGGCGCTCGCGGCCGCGCACGACAAGGGCTTCGTCCATCGCGACCTCAAGCCGGACAACATCTTCCTCGTGACGCGCGACGATCGCTGGCCCGAGGTCAAGCTGCTCGACTTCGGGCTCGCGAAGCTGATGCCCGAGGCCGGCATCGCACCGTTCCAGACGAAAGCCGGCGTCATGCTCGGCACGCCCGAGTACATGTCGCCCGAGCAGGCGCGCGGCGCCGGCGTCGACTACCGCACCGATGTCTACGCGCTCGGCATCGTGACGTTCGAGATCCTGACCGGCCAGCGGCCGTTCCCGACGATGGGCGATCCGGTCGCGACGATGATGGCGCACGCCGAGGAGCCGCCGCCGTCGCTGTCGGATCTCGCGCCCGATCTGCCGCTCGAGATGATCCAGCTCGTCGACGCGATGCTCGCGAAGGAGTCCGCGGCGCGGCCGTCGCTCGCAGCGGTGCGCACCGTGATCAAGCGCCTGCGCACGACGCAGCTGCCGACGCGCACCGCGGCCGGGCTCGAGCTCGCGTCGCTGCACTCGGGCCACGGACTCGGCGCGCCGGCCGGGCCATCGCTCGGAACGTCGCTCGGGCTGACGCCGTCCCGCGTCGGTGCCCAGGCGGTGTTGCCCGGCGAGCCGTCGCTGCCGCCGCAGCCGATCATGACCACGCGCAAGACGTCGGTGCCGCCGGTCTCGCACGGCGCGCCGGTGCGGCCGTCGCCGCTGCCGTCGAGCTCGGGCGCACCGCTACCGTCGTTCGAGCCGTCGTTCGAGCCGCCGCCGAGCGCGCATCCGTCGACGAACGCGTCGATGTATCCCGCGTACGCGTCGGGATCGGGCCACGACTCGATCGGCGTGTCGCCGGTGTCCGCGCATCCGCCCTCGCCATCGACGCACGGCGCACGCCACAACGTGCGATCCGCGCACGACACCGGCGATCACGCGCCGGCGACGACGGCGCCGGCGGCGAGCGCGCTCGTCCCCGCGAACACCTCGCGACCGGCGTATGTCGGGACCGCGCTCGGCATCGGGCCGCCGAGCGCGAAGCGCGAGCTCGTCCCGGCGACGCCGGCGGCGAAGCCGGTCAACCGCATCGTGCTGATCGTCGGCGCGCTCGTCGCGATCGCGGCCGGCGTCGGGCTCGCGATCGCGCTCGTCGGTTGATCTAGCCGCGCTCGACCTGAACGCGCGCGTCGTTGTACGCGGCCTGACCGCCGAGGTCGGCGAGGCCCTGCGGGATCAGCACGTTCGCGGTGAACCCGTTCGCGGTGTGCTTGCGCCACAGGCCCTTCGGCAGCACGCAGACGCCGGGCCGGACATCGGTCGACACCTTCGCGGTGCACCGCACCTCGCCCTGCGCGTTGAACACGCGCACCGGATCGCCGGTGCGGATCCCGCGCGCCGCGGCGTCGTCGGTTGCGAGCTCGAGCGTCGCCGGCGCGGTGCGCAGCTGGCCGAACGTCGAGCTGACCTGGGTCGAGAGCGCCGGCGAGATCAGCGCGAGCGGATACTCGACGGTCGCCGGATCCGGCCGGTAGCGATACAGCCCGTCGGCCTCGCGATCGAGCGCGGGTGGCACGAGGTGGATCTTCGCGTCGACGGTGTCCGGGAACACGTCGACGAACGGCAGCGGCCGCGCGTCACCGGGCGGCGAGGCGATCGCGTGGACGCGCAGCTGTGCGCGCAGCTCGTCGCCGTGCGGGCTCGCCGCGAGCGTGCGCGCGACCAGGTCGTCGTCGGTCATCGCGTCGCCATCGCGCACGAGGTCGAACCGCTCGAGCAGCGCGCCGAACAGCTGGTTGTTGCTGCGCGCCTCGCCGGGCGGCGTCGCGACCGCGGGGCTGTCGAACAGCCGCATCGTGCCGTAGCCGCGGCGCAGCTCGCGGTGCTCGAGGAAGTGCGTCGCCGGTAGCACGAGATCCGCGAGCTGAGCGGTGTCGGTCATCACCTGCTCGTGGACGACCACGAGCAAGTCGTCGCGCCGCAGGTGATCGATCACCGCGCGCTGATCCGGCGCGGTCACCGCCGGGTTGCAGTTGTAGACGAACAGCAGCTCGACGCGCGGGTCGGTCAGCGTCGACAGCGCGCGCGCGAGCTCGCTCATGTTGACGACGCGCGTCGCGGCCGGTGGCTCGCCGATCGCGGTCTCCGCGGACATCGTCCACCGGGCGTCGCCATTGCTCATCGTGTAGCCGCCGCCGCGGACGCCGAACTTGTTCGCGATCGCGGGCAGCGCGAGCACGGCCGCCGCGCCGCTGCCGCCGTTGCGGTTGCGCTCCATGCCCCAGCCGACGCGGATCACGGCCGGCGAGCTGCGCGCGTAGAGCTCGACGAACCGATCGAGATCCCCGGGCGCGATCCCGGCCTCGGCGGCAGCGTCACCGATCGACCACCGCGCGGCGCGGATCGCGAGCTCGGTCGCGCCGGTCGTGCGCTCGTCGAGGAACGCGCGATCGGCGTGGCCGCGCTCGATCAGTGCGTGGATCACCGCGAGCGCGACCGGCAGATCGGTGCCCGGCCGGATCGCGAGGTGGAGGTCGGCGCGGCGGGCGAGCGGCGTGCGCCGCGGATCGACGACGACCAGCTTCGCGCCGGCCGCGCGCGCGCGCTCGATCACCGGCACGAGGTGGATGCTCGTCGCCGACGGGTTGACGCCCCACAGCACGATCAGCCGCGCGTGCTCGTAGTCCTCGAGCGCGACTCCCGGCATCGTGCCGTAGAGGCCGCGCACCGCCGCGGTCGTCGCCGCCGCACAGAACGTGCGGTCGAGCGTCGACGCGCCGAGCCGGCGAAAGAACCGCGTCGCGAGCGCGCCCTCGGTGAGCCAGCCGTTCGAGCCGCCGTAGTGGTACGGCAAGATCGCCTCGCCGCCGGACCGCGCCTGGATCGAGCCGATCCGGTCGACGAGCCAGCCGAGCGCGTCGTCCCACGACAGCTCGCGCCACTGCCCGCTGCCCTTGGGGCCGGTGCGCAGCCGCGGACGCAGCACGCGATCGTCGCCGTACAGGTGATCGACGACCTTGCGGACCTTGCCGCAGATGAAGCCATCGGTCAGCGGACCGCGGCGATCGCCGTCGACGCGGACGACGCGGCCGTCCTCGACATCGACGGTCAGGCCGCACAGATCGGGACAATCGAGCGGGCACGCGCTGTGGCGCTGTTCCATCGCGCCAAGCGTACACCGCCCGCGCGCCGGCCCGCGATCAGACGTGCGGCCGCGCCGCCGATCACCACGATCCGGAAAGTCCGTACGTCGGGATCACCGCGCCATCGGACGCGACCGCGTTGCCGATCGTCGGCTGGACCGCGAGCTTCGGCGCGTCGAGGTTGCGCGTCAGGATCCCGGCGCCGATCAGCCCGACGACCATGCCGCCGAGCGAGAAGTTCGCGAGGTGCTCGCGCGTCTGCTCGTCCAGCTCGTCGCCCTGCGCCTGCGTCGTCGGGTACGCGAGGCTCTCGACCGCGAGCCCGCCGAGGATGCCGACCACGCCGCCGATGTCGATCAGCAGCGCGTGCGTGCGGCTGATGTCGAAGTAGCGCGTCATGATGACGCCGCTGATCCCGCCGACGCCGAGCCCGCTCAGCACGAGGCCCGCGGCGACGTCGCGCGGCGGCGCGAACGACAGCGCGAACAGCCCGCCGGCGACCGTGCCCCACGTCATGCTGCTGTTGACGAGCGCGGCGTCGCCGGGTCGGATCTTCGTGCGGTCGCCGACGTAGTAGCCGATGCCGGCGCCTGCGATCATCGTCGCGCCGATCGCCGGCTGCACGATCCGCGGCTCGTCGGTGAACAGCAGCGTGCCGGCGCCGCCGATGATCCCGCCGGCGAGCGTCGACGTGATCGTCAGGTTGCTCGTCCCGAGCGTCACCGTGTCCGGCAGGTAGAAGTAGCTGCCGGCGAACCCCGCCGCGGCGCCGCCGATCGAGCCCGCCCCCGCGATCCCGGTGTTCGAGAACGCGTACAGCAGCGCGCCGGTCGCGAACCCGCTGCCGACCGTCGTGAACGCGATCAGCTGGCGGCGGCCGAACTGCGGCTGCGGCGTCAGCTCGATCTGCACGCGCTTGACCTGGTTCGGCAGCACCTCGATCGTGCGCTGATCGGTCAGCCGGCCCTGGCGCTCGCTCATCACGATGTATGGCTTCGCGTCGAGCTTGCCCTCGAAGCGGCCGATGCCGACGAGCTTGTTGTCGATGAAGATCCGCGCATCCGCCGGCGTGACCTGCACGCTGACCGTGCCCTTGAGCGGCGTCAGCTCGACGAAGTAGGTGTACGGCTTGCCGATCTGGACGTCGATCGTGCGGGTCTCGGTCTCGTAGCCCGGCAGCTCGATCTTCATCGTGTACGTGTCGCCGGGCACCTGGATGTCGTCGCCGGCGGTGGCGCGCTGCGCGACGGTCGCGTCGTTCTCGATCGTGATCCGGCCGCCCGGCGGCTGGGTCTGCACCGAGATGTGCGCGCGCAACCGGCGGAGCACCTGGACACGGCGCGAGACGTTCTCCTTGTCCTCCTGCGGATCGGCGGCACACGCGTTCGCGCGCTTCGCGTCGGGCGGGATCTCGCGGATGTAGCGCTCGAGGTACGCGATCGCCTGCTCGTAGTCGAGGTCGCGCTCGTACGCCTGGCCGATGTCCTTGAGGATCGAGTAGTACGGGATCAGGCAGTAGCTCGCGACGAGCTCGGAGACCGCGCCCTTGTAATCGCCCTGGAGGTACAGCGTCTCACCGCGCTGGTAGTGCTCCTGGCCGAGCGCGCGTAGCTGATCTTCGGTCAGCGCGCGATCGCGCACCGGGCAGTCGTCGATCACGAGGCGCGGGGGGCCACGGCCGATGAAGCCGCCCTGTCTCGTCGGAGATTGCGCACGCGCCGCACCCGCGGCGAGCACGATCAGGACCACGATCCCGAGCAGCCTCACTTCTTGGGAACGGTACCGCCGGTCGCGCCCGGATAGCCACCGAACTCGCCACCGGTCGGATTCGACCGCGCCGAGCCCGCCCCGCTGCCCTGCTTCGGCACGGTGTGCTGGATCGGCCGCCCGGCCTTCGGCTTCTCGAGCGTGACCTTGATCGGCGTCTTCGGATCGTACTCGAGCGGGTTCTTCTTGAACTTGGACTCGTTGTAACCGGCGAGCTGCGCGATGAACTCGATCTTCTCGTTCTGCTCGAGCACCTTGATCGTCATCGGTGTGACCGTCTCGCCGTTGACGCCGGTGACGATCACGCCTTCCTGCAGGATCGTCGCGCCCGGCGGCACCGTCACGATCCGCATCTCGACGTACTTGTGCTGCGGCTCGCCGGCATCCGCGCCGATCGACAGCACCGCATCGGTCGCGACCGTCGCGGCGCCGGCATCGCTGACCGGCGGGTTCGCGGCCTTCGTCGATGTGCCGCTCATCATCACGACGACGCTGACCGAGATCGCGGCGATGATCGTCGCGATCCCGGCGAGCCACACGACGTAGCGCGAGCTGCTCTTCTTCGGGAATCGCCGCCGCGGCCCGGTGATCCGCGCGCGCTCGGTCGAGTGCGTCGGATCGTCGAGGAGCGCCGAGATGTCGGCGAGCATCTCGTTCGCCGTCGCGTAACGATCGCTGCGATCCTTGGCCATCGCCTTCAGGACGACCGCCTCGAACTCCTCGGACAGCTCGGGCCGGATCTCGCGCATCGACTTCGGCGTCTCGTTCAGCACCTGCGAGATCACCGAGAGGTAGTTGTTGCCGGTGAACGGCACGCGACCGGTCGCCGACTCGTACATGATCACGCCGAGCGCGTAGATGTCGACGCGCGCGTCGAGCTCGTCGTCTCCGCGCGCCTGCTCGGGCGACATGTAGAGCGGCGTGCCGAGCACCATGCCGGTCTGCGTCAGCCGCGGCTGCTCTTCTTCCTCGCCGCTCGCGCGCAGCGACTTCGAGATCCCGAAGTCGACGACCTTCACGAAGTCCTGCTCCTTGCGCTTCAGCAGGAACAGGTTCTCCGGCTTGATGTCGCGGTGGACGATGCCCTTCGCATGGGCGGCGGCGAGCGCGGAGCACGCCTGGCCGATCACCTTGAGGATCCGCTGCTCGGGCAGCCGGGTCTCGCGCGCGAGGCACTCCGCGAGCGACTCGCCTTCGAGGAACTCCATCACGACGAACGTGCGGCCGTCGTCGGTCGTGCCGAAGTCGGTGATGTCGATGATGTGCTCGTTGCCGATCGACGACGCGAGCTGCGCCTCCTGCTTGAGCCGCGCGACGATCGCCTCGCGCTGCGCGTACTTCTCGAGCAGGACCTTGACCGCGACGCGCTTGCCGATCAGCGTGTGCGTCGCCTCGTAGACCGCGCCCATCCCGCCCTGCCCGACCTTGCGCGTGACGAGGTAGCGGCCCGACAGCGTCGCGCCAACGATCTCGCCGGTGAGCGGCGTCATCCCGTGCAGCGGGGTCGGTCCCGCCGCCGTCGGGCTCAGCACGCGCTTCTTCTCTTCTGCCACGGCGACCGCCGTATCATTGGCTCCGAGAACCGCGGCATCGTTGCCTGGATCGAGCGAGCGGACGACGAGGCGCTGCGGGGTCTCGGACGCAGCCCTCCCAGGCTGGCTACCACTCGGGGGCTTGCCGCCAGAACCCGTCGTCATCGCGCCTTCCTTGAGGATGGTAGGGGTCGCTGGCGGGGCAAGTCAAACGGCTCCTCGCCTTGGCGCACCTCCGGCAGGGCTGCAGAAGCTCGTTCTCGCACACGTATTTCTTAACTTGCAAACATTCGCATCGTGGAATATATACGGTCTCGTGCCTGCCGCTTCGCGCGTCGATCTGTTCCGTCTCCTCGGAGACGAGGACCGGCTGCGTCTGCTCGCGCTGTGCGCCGAGGAGGAGCTGACCGTCGGCGAGCTCGCGACGCTGCTCGCCGAGAGCCAGCCGCAGATCACCAAGAAGTCACAGCCGCTGCGAGAAGCGGGGCTGCTCGTCGCACGCCGCGACGGCACGCGCACGCTGCTGCGCTCGCAGACGTCGACCGACGATGACGTCGTGCTGACCGCCGCGCTCGAAGAGGGCCGGATGCTGTGCAGCAAGGACGGCAGCCTCGCACGGGTCGCTGCGATCGTCGCCGCGCGCGAGGAGCTGTCGCGCAAGTTCTTCGACGAGGCGACCGAGTCGGCCGCGCCGCGGACCGAGCCGAGCGAGCTCGTGGCGTGGCTGCCGCTCGTCGCGCCGCTCTTGCCCGGTCGCCGGCTCGCGATCGACGTCGGCACCGGCGAAGGCACGCTGCTGCCGCTGCTGTCACCGCTCTACGATCGCGTCGTCGCGCTCGACCGCAGCGCGTCGCGGCTCGCCCGGTGCAGCGCGCGACTCGCGGCGTGGGGTCTGCCGAACGTCCGGCTGCGCGAGGGCGACGTCGACGATCCGAGCCTCGCCGAGGATGTCGATCGTCTCACCGCCCGCTCCGCCGGGGATGATCAGCGCGGCGGCGCCGATCTCGTCGTGATGGCGCGCGTGCTCCACCACGCCGCGCGGCCGCAGGACGCGATCGCGGCGGCGACCCGGCTATTGCGCGCGGGCGGTCACCTCGTGATCGCCGACTACCTGCCGCACGACGACGAAGCCATGCGCGAGCAGGGCGATGTCTGGCTCGGCTTCGATCCGGGCAAGCTGCGCAGCTGGCTCGAGACCGCGAAGCTCGAGCTCGTCGCCAGCCATCCACTCCCCGCCCATCACCACCCCGCCTTGCAGCTCGCCGTCGGTCGACGGCCGGCTCGAACCCGTTGACGTCTGCGTTCGCCACTCTCGAGGAGATCACCATGGATACCCGTACCGAGTTCCCCGCTTTCAAGATCAAGGACCTCACGCTGGCCGAGCTCGGCCGCAAGAAGATCCGCATGGCCGAGAAGGAGATGCCCGGCCTGATGTCGCTGCGCGAAGAGTTCAAGGGCAAGGCCCCGCTCAAGGGCGCGCGGATCGCCGGCTGCCTGCACATGACGATCGAGACCGCCGTGCTGATCGAGACGCTCGCCGCGCTCGGCGCCGAGGTCACGTGGACGTCGTGCAACATCTACTCGACGCAGGACGAGGCCGCCGCGGCGATCGCGAAGGCCGGGATCCCGGTGTTCGCGTGGAAGGGCGAGAACCTCGAGGAGTACTGGCAGAACATCGAGTCGCAGCTCACGGCGTTCAAGGGCGGCAAGGGTCCGAACTTGATCCTCGACGACGGCGGTGATCTGACGCTGCTCGTCCACAAGGGCGCCGAGATGGAGAAGTCGGGCAAGGCGCCGGATCCGGCGGCCGCGACGAACGACGAGATGCGCGTGATCTACAGCGTGCTCGCCGCGAGCCTGCGCAACGACAAGCAGCGGTTCACGAAGATCGCCGGCGAGATCAAGGGCGTCTCGGAGGAGACCACGACCGGCGTCCATCGCCTCTACGACATGGCGAAGAACGGCTCGCTGCTGTTCCCGTGCATCAACGTCAACGACTCGGTCACGAAGTCGAAGTTCGACAACCTGTACGGCTGCCGCGAGTCGCTGTTCGACGGCATCAAGCGCGCGACCGACGTCATGGTCGCGGGCAAGGTCGTCGTGATCGCGGGCTACGGCGACGTCGGCAAGGGGTGCGCGCATGCCGCGCGCGGGCTCGGAGCGCGCGTGCTGATCACCGAGATCGATCCGATCTGCGCGCTGCAGGCCGCGATGGAAGGCTACGAGGTCGTGACGATGGAGGACGCCGCGCCGATGGCCGACATCTTCGTCACCGCGACCGGCTGCATGGACGTGATCCGCGGCGAGCACATGCTCGCGATGAAGGACGAGGCGATCCTCGCCAACATCGGCCACTTCGACAGCGAGATCCAGGTCGCGTGGCTCGAGCGCAACCAGGAGATCCGCGAGGAGAACATCAAGCCGCAGGTCGACCAGTTCATCTTCCCGAACGGCAAGCGGATCACGCTGCTCGCGCGCGGCCGGCTCGTCAACCTCGGCTGCGCGACCGGTCACCCGTCGTTCGTGATGTCGAACTCGTTCACGAACCAGACGATCGCGCAGATGGCGCTGTGGGCGAACGCGACGACGGGCAAGGACGACATGACCGGCATGGCGTTCGAGGCCGGCAAGGTCTACGTGCTGCCGAAGAAGCTCGACGAGAAGGTCGCGCGCCTCCACCTCGGTAAAGTCGGCGTCAAGCTGACGCAGCTGTCGAAGGAGCAGGCCGAGTACCTCGGCGTGAACGTCGACGGCCCGTTCAAGCCCGACCACTACCGCTACTGAGCGTGCGCGTGGTTCGAGCCGTGCGCCTCGGCGACGTGCGCCGAGGACGCCGCTCGCCGATCTGTTCGCCATGATTCACCGAGGGCCTGGCGTGGCCGATGCAGTCGCGCCGGGCAACTGCAACGAGGTGGACCATGGTGAGGATCGGGAGTTGTGGAATCGTGTGGGTCGCGATGCTCGTCGCGTGCGCGCAGGACGGGCTCGAGGACGGGGATGCCAGCGAGCGGATCGCGCCGGCGACCGCGGTGATCGATCCCGGCGCGAGTCTGGCGGACGGATATACCGAGAGCGCCGTCGCGCAGTCCAAGCTGGCGCGGCTACGTGCCGCGACGGCGAAGTATCACGACGTCGAGCTCGCGATCGCGGATGGCTTCGCGCCGACGGACAGGTGTGTCGAGCTGCCCGGGGTCGGCGCGATGGGCTATCACTTCGTCAACTTCGCGCGGCTGATGGATCCGCTCGATATCGAGCATCCAGAGGTGCTGCTGTACATGAAGCAGGGCGACCACTTCCGGCTCGTCGCGGTCGAGTTCGTCTCGGTGATCCTCGAGAACGGCGCGCCGTACATGGGGTGCGGCGTCGAGAACAATTCGTGTCCGCCGAGCGACCCCGGCGACGCGCCGGTGCTGTTCGGCAACGTCGCGTTCAATGGCCCGATGGCCGGCCACGAGCCGGGCATGCCGTGGCACTACGACCAGCATGTCTGGCTCTACGCGCACAACCCCGCCGGGCTGTTCGCGCAGTTCAATCCCACCCTCGCGTGCCCGGCAGAGTGCGAGCACTGAGCACGGTGAGACGCGTCCTCGTGGCGAACGCGTGACGTGCGACGAGGGCGCGCGTCGCGGCCTTGCAGTCGTGATGCGCGCCTTCTGGTGTTCCCCGGTCTGTGCCAGCGCTTACAGCTCCGACGAGCCCTGGCACGTGCGATGAACTCGCGCCAGCCAAACGACTTTAGTTTGGAGGCGTCATGTCGAGCAGCCGTTGGCTCGTGCTCGCGCTCGTCGTGTCGAGCGCATGCACCGAAGCGTGGACCCGCGACCCGGAGGTGACGGAGCCAATTCCCCCCGCGACCTCACCACCGAGCGACGGTGGCGGCGCAGGCTGCACGATCGCACCGATCGGCAGCGAGCTGTGGCGGCGCGAGCTCGGGCCGGGTGCGTTCGGGTTGAACAGCGACGTCGCGGTCGACGCGACCGGAGATCCCGTGGTGGCGATGCCCCTCGAGCGCCACGCGCTGATCGCGAAGCTCACCGGAGCGAGTGCGCCGGTCTGGGGCAAGCCATTCGGCGGCGTGCTCGCGCTCGATGCCGAAGGCAACGCGTACGTCGCGGGTGGGTTTCGCGGCACGCTCGACGTTGGCACCGGGCCGATGACCGCCGAGGGCAACATCGACACGTTTCTGATCAAGCTCGATGCACGCGGCGGGATCGTGTTCGCGCGTGCACTTCGCCTGTGCGGGGACGGCGTGTCGTCGATCGCGGTCGCGGCCGATGGTCGGATCGCGATCTCTGGCAGCGCGCTCGGCACGGTCGTACTCGATGCCGGCGGGCGGCTGCTCGATCAAAAGCAGCTCTCGGGTGACGTCGCGTTCGATTCGCGAGGCAACCTGATCGTCGGCGGCAGCTTCTCGGGCTCGCTGTACCTCGGCGGCGGGACGACCTACACGACGCCCGGCGACGAGGATGGCTTCGTCGTCGCGCTCGGACCGGCGGGCGAGTATCTGTGGTCCGTGCAGATCGGCGACCCGCAGCTTCCGGTGACCCTGCCCGGTGGCGTCGCGCTCGACGTGCGCACCCGGCAGGCGGTACGTGCGGTCGCGGTCGATCGCGATGACCACGTCATCGTCGGCGGTGAGCTCGACAGCGCTGCCGACGTCCTCGGGCGCGTCATCCTGTCACCGGTCGTCGACGGGGTCGGACTGCTCGAGAGTGCGTTCGTCGTCAAGCTCGATGCGGGCGCTCCGCAATGGGTCGTACCGATGAATCCCGTCGAGGATCTCGACGACATCGCCGTCGATGCACGCGGCAACGTGCTCGTCAGCGGCGCGCAACACGACGCGTCGGCGGCGTCCGAGCGCGGCCCGATGCTGATCAAGCTCTCGCCGATCGGCGGCGTGCTGTTCAGCCAGGGCATCCAGGAGGAAGGCGAAGGTCACGGGATCGCCGCGGATGCGTGCGGCGCGATCTTTCAGTCGATGAGCGTGCGCGATGGCGACGATCTCGTCGGCGTGATCCGCAAAGTCTCGCTGTGATCGCGGCAATCGGTCATTGCCAGCTTCGCCGGTTGCGCCGGATCCCGGCGAGCACGAGGTTCAGGATGATCGTGAGCAGCACGGTCATCCCGAGCGAGCCGATCAGCGAGACGTGAAACCCGGCGACCCGGCCGACGAGCCAGACCGCCAGCAAGAGGACGACCGACACGAGCAGCGCGGCGCCCATTCCGAAAATTCGCATGCCTTCCGTGGTGCAGCGTCCGTGCCGCGACGGCGGCGGGTGTACGCGCGCGCGCCATGGCTTGAAGCGTGCTCGCGCCGCACACGTGGTTCGTTCCCGGCGTGCTGCGGGAACCTCGGTTCGGAGGATCGCGCACGGGCCGCGAGCCGCGCGATACTGCGGTGGCCGTGACCACGACGCTCTATCTCTCGCCGCGCTGGGGCGACGCCGTGCTGTCCTGTGCCGGTGGCATCTGCGCGCGCCGCGGCAGCAACACGCGGGTCGTCGTGTGCACCGTGTTCGCGCGCACCGGCGATGACGACCTCGATCGCAGCTGTGCCGACGAGGACGACACGCTGCACGCCTACGGCATCGACACCCTGACGCTCGACTTCACCGCGGCGCCTGCGCGACTTCCCGAGCCGGGTTACCTGACGTCGCTCGAGGCGGCGGTCGACGATGCGCTCGCCGACGAGCTGCGCAAGACGCTCGCGACCGTGATCGCGCGCGTCCAGCCCGACGAGGTCTGGCTGCCGCTCGCGATCGGCGGTGACGTCGACCACCGCGCGGTGTTCGCGACGCGTGACGTGTTCGACCAGCCACGGTTCTACGAGGACCGCCCGTATGCGTTCGTGCCGTCGCTGCGCGCGCTGCGCATGGTCGAGCTGATCGGCGGCCGCGCGAAGTCGGCGAACGCGACTGCGATCGAGCGCGAGCTCGCCGACCACGGCTGCGCGATGGTCGCGCCGCTCGAGGCGCGCCACGACATCGCACGCGAGCTCGCGCGCCGGCTCGGCGAGCCGCACGCTGGCGAGGTGCGCGCGCTCGAGACCACGGTGCATCGCCACGCGACCGACGCGTTGCCACCGGCGTGCAAGCTGATCAGCGGCTACGCGACGCGGGTCCGCGAGCTGTTCGGCCAGCTCTCGGTGACCGAGCTGTGGACGCAGCTCGCCGCGGACAGCGCGGGCTGGATGGAGCGCGAGATCCGCCTCGTGCCACGCGATTAGCCGGCGAGCTGCGCGCGATCGCGAGCGACCGCGTCGGTCAAGAAGTCGATCACGGCACGGACGCGGGCGAGCTTCGCCGCGTCGGGATTCGCGACGAGGTACAGCGCGCCGCTGCACACGACGCCGGACAGTCGCTGCAGCGCCGGCTCGCGATCGCCGAGCCAGCACGGCAGCACGGTCAACCCACCGCCGGCGGCCGCGGCTGCGCGGACCGACAGCAGGTTGTTGCCGCGGAACGTGACCGTCGCGCCGGTGCCGTGCGCCGCGAGCCAGCGCGCGGCCGGGACATTCGCGAGCGAGTCGTCGTAGCCGACGAGCTCGTGGCCGGCGAGCCGCTCGATCGGCTCGGGCACGCCGCGGCGCGCGACGTATGCCGGCGCCGCGTACACCGCGCCGTTGACCTCGGACAGCTTCGTGACGATCAATGTCGGCTGCGTCGTCGGCGCGAACCGCAGCGCGACATCGCACTCGCCGCGCGCGAGGTCGAGCACGCGATTGTCCGAGATCAGCTCGAGCGTGACGTCGGGCAGCCGGGTCTTGAGCTCGACGAGCCGACCGATCAGAAACCCCGCGAACGCCTCGGGCAGCGTCACGCGGACCGTGCCGGTGAGGCGATCGTCGCGGCCGGACGCGACCTGCGCGATCGCGTCGATCGAGCGCGCCGCTGCCTCGGCGAGCGGCACGAGCTCGGTCGCGGCCCGCGTCGGTGCGAGGCCCTCGGGCGTGCGCGTGAACAGCGTGACCGCGAGCGCGGCCTCGAGCGCCGCGATCCGGCGGCCGACCGTGGTGTGCTCGCACCTGAGCTCGCGCGCGGCGCCGGCGAGCGAGCCGTGCCGGTACGCGGCGAGGAAGTAGCGGAGGTCGTCCCAGTCCACGTGTGCATCATGGCA
The DNA here is from genome assembly GCA_035715365.1 of Kofleriaceae bacterium. Classification (GTDB taxonomy): domain Bacteria; phylum Myxococcota_A; class Polyangia; order Haliangiales; family Haliangiaceae; genus JABFXX01. Next base: position 101,338 of record DASTLB010000056.1, read on the forward strand.
CCGGGGGCGTGCAGCTTTCCCGGGTTCCGGACGCGGCCCGCGGTCGCTAGCGTGCCGGCATGGTCGCACCGCGTGCTCCGGGTCATCGGTTGCTGCAGCTCGGCTGCGGGCTGTTCGTCGCGTCGCTCGTGCTCGGGCTGCTCGTCCCGGTGTTTCCGTCGCCGCGGCGCGCGACATCGGCGCACGTGCTCGGGATCGTGCAGTCGCTGTGGCTCGTCGCGACCGGCCTCGTCTGGCCGCGGCTCGCGCTGTCGCGCCGGCAGGCGGCGATCGCGGCGGGCCTCGTCGTCTACGGCTGCCTCGCGGCGTGGCTCGCGAACCTGCTCGCCGCGGCGTGGGCGGCCGGCGGCGCGACGCTACCGCTCGAGTCGCACGCGGGCTCGGCGGCGCAGGAGCTCGTGATCGCGATCGGGCTGCGCTCGTCGGTGCCGCCGCTCGTCGGCTCGGCACTGCTGATCCTGTGGGGGCTCAGTCGTCGCGGCCGCCTCGACGATTGCGCTTGATCTCGGCGTGGTGGCGCTTGTCAGCGACGCGCCGGCGCTTCGCGCCCTTCGACGGCTTCGTCGGCTTGCGCGGCTTCTGGCGCTCGAGCGCGGTGCGCACGATCAGCGTCAGCTTCGACAGCGCATCCTCGCGGTTCTTGATCTGATCGCGCGTCAGCGTCGACGTGACGATCAGGACGCCGTCGGTCGTCAGGCGGCTCGCGAGCCGCTGCAGCAGCAGCGCGCGATCGTCCTCGGTCAGCGCGGTCGACGTCGTCGGGTTCCACCGCAGGTCGACCTTGCTCGACACCTTGTTGACGTTCTGGCCGCCGGGCCCGCCGGAGCGCGCGAACGCGATCTCGAGCTCGCCGACCGGAATGGTCAGCCGCGGTGTGACCACCAGGTCGTGCACGACACGATCTCCGTCTCCGTCGTTTCGACTACGACGCGGTCGTCGACTTCTTGGTGCGACGCTTCGTCGGGCCCTTGTTGGCCTCGTCGTAGACGCGCATCTCGGTCTCTGCCGTGGTCTGCACCGCTTCGAGGTACAGCGACGTCAGGCCGAGGTGATCGCCGCGCAGCGACTCGTAGTAGCGCTGGCGATCGATCGAGTGGACGATCGCGATCGGGTAGCCGCCCTCCTGGAGGAGGAGGTTCGACGCGATGCGGATCGTGCGGCCGCTCTCCTTGGCCCACGGGAAGATCCCCATGAACTTCGAGTGCAGGGTCGCGACCTTCTCGATCACGTGGAGGTGCTTGTTCGCCGGCTCGTCGATCCATTCCGCGAGCTTGCGCATCGCGGGGACGATCTTTTCGGGCGGCTGGATGTCGTGATAGTAGAGCCGGTGGAGGGGGTTCTCCTTGCGGAACGGCAGCCCCTTCGCCTTCTCGTCCGGCGCGAGGATCGAATAGATCTCGCGAACGGTATCGAGCTTGAACGGCTTCTTCTTGTTCGCGGCTTGTTCCGCCGCGAAGTTGCACGAGTCATCGAAGCGCCGGATCTCCTCGTACGAGGGGATCAACGACGGGTCGCTGATGATGCTCGGATCAACCGCCGCCTTGATCTCGCTGTACGACAGCACTTCGCCTTCGAGCGCGGCGTCGTGATGGATCAGCGAGATGCGAAGCCGGTTGTTGAACTCTTGGCGCGCGACAGGGTTCGCCGTGGACACGCGAGCGCGCCACGCCGTAACGATGCGTTC
>DASTLB010000057.1:0-34668 GCA_035715365.1 Kofleriaceae bacterium
CGCACCGCCGACGCCGACGCGCCCAAGGCGATCGACCTCGGCACGGACCAGGAAGAGCTCGAGGAGGGCGAGACCACCGAGGAGGACGCCGCGTACTCGCGCACCAGCGATCCGGTGCGCATGTACCTCCGCAAGATGGGCTCGGTCTCCCTGCTCACCCGCGAGGGCGAGGTGGAGATCGCCAAGCGCATCGAGGAGGGCGAGAAGGAGATCCTCGCCTCCGTGCTCTCCAGCTCCCTGGCCATCCGCGAGATCCTCGACCTGGGCGAGCGGCTCCGGAAGGGCAAGATCCGCGTCCGCGAGATCATCAAGGACTCGGGCGACGACCAGCAGAACGAGCGCGAGGAGGAGTCCGAGGAGAGCGACGAGCTCGACCTCGAGGCCGCCGCCGAGGTGCCGGTCGACGGGCTTCCGGAGGGCGCCGAGGCTCCCGTCGCGCTGAAGCTCCCGAAGGAGGAGGAGCGCAAGGTCGAGCACGTGCTGAAGCACATCGACCGCATCCGCGCGCTGGACGAGAAGGTGGCCAAGATCCGCGAGCTGCTGGCCACCAAGAAGGTCTCGGACGTGAAGCGGAAGGAGCTGAAGACCGAGATCAAGGGCGTCGAGGGCGAGATGGTCGAGAACCTCGAGGCCATCCAGATCAACAAGAAGCAGATCGACCGCATCGCCCAGAAGCTCACGGGGCTCATCCGCCGCGTCGAGGAGGCCGAGCGCGAGCTGCTCGACATCGAGCGGCAGGTGGACATCCCCATGCGCGAGCTGAAGCGCATGCTGAAGGACGCCCGCACCGACGAGCCCACCATGAAGAAGCTGCTCAAGAAGCTGGGCAGCCAGGAGGCGGTGGACGAGCTCGACTTCAAGGTGCGCGACTGCCTGCGGAAGATCCTGCGGGTGCAGGAGGAGGCGGCGCTCCCGGTGGAGGAGCTGCGCCGCAGCTACCGCGCCATCGCCGAGGGCGAGCTGAAGGCGGAGAACGCCAAGACCGAGCTGGTGGAGGCCAACCTGCGCCTGGTGGTCTCGATCGCGAAGAAGTACACCAACCGCGGCCTGCAGTTCCTCGACCTGATCCAGGAGGGGAACATCGGCCTCATGAAGGCGGTCGACAAGTTCGAGTACAAGCGCGGCTACAAGTTCTCGACCTACGCGACGTGGTGGATCCGCCAGGCGATCACCCGCGCGATCGCCGACCAGGCGCGCACGATCCGCATCCCGGTCCACATGATCGAGACGATCAACAAGCTCGTCCGCACGACGCGCTACCTCGTCCAGGAGCTCGGCCGCGAGCCGACGCCCGAGGAGATCGCCGAGCGCATGGAGCTGCCGCTCGACAAGGTCCGCAAGGTCCTCAAGATCGCGAAGGAGCCGATCTCGCTCGAGACGCCGATCGGTGAGGAGGAAGACAGCCACCTCGGCGACTTCATCGAGGACAAGTCGATCATCTCGCCGAGCGAGAGCGTCATCTCGGTCAACCTCGCCGACCAGACCCGCAAGGTGCTCGCCACGCTGACGCCGCGCGAGGAGAAGGTGCTCCGCATGCGGTTCGGCATCGGCGAGAAGAGCGATCACACGCTCGAGGAAGTCGGCCAGGACTTCGAGGTCACGCGCGAGCGCATCCGCCAGATCGAGGCGAAGGCGCTCCGCAAGCTGCGGCACCCGTCGCGCAGCAAGCGGCTCAAGGCGTTCGTCGAGAACTGATCGCTACGCGATCGCGCGCTCTTGATACGCGGGCGGATCGAGGTGCTTGGCCGGTGACCACGGCCTCGCGACCTCGGCCACGACGCGCGCCGCGATCTCGGGATGCGCCGCGAGCTGCTCGCGATCGAGCAGCGGCGTCTGCTCGCGCGTGATCAGCACCGTCGGGATCGCGAGCCCGAGCTCGCGTAGCCCGCGCGCGATCGTCGTGCCGGCACAGCCGCGCGCGATCGCGTCGACGACGACAAGCCCTGGCGTCAGCCACGGCTGATCGCCATCGATCAGCCCGGCCAGGGCCTGCACGAGGTGGAAGCCCGTGGGCAGCTCGACCACCGCCCATCCCTGACGTTGCAAGGTCTCGACGATCTCGGCGCGGCAGCCTCGATCGTCGACGACCACATATCCGACCGGCCGCCAGTGCTCGGTCGACTCGTTCCTGCCAGCGGTCCTCAAGGTCCCTCCTTTCTCGCTCGGAGCTCTTCTGACCCGATCCTCCGCGGATCGAGCGAACCTGATCGCGCGTTAAGTCCGGACCCGGACGCACGCAAGCCCCTCCCTTGCGCGTCGCCACGCGCGTGGTTACGCCGGTCGTGCACCCGCACACCCAGGTGGGAGCCCGCGAACGACCGGCAAGGTCTGGGACCTGATCCCTCTCCACAACGAGGTCCGGCGTCACCGCGGGCCCTCCCCTGGGCTTTTTCGCGCCCGCGCTCGCACGTGTTGGCGGCGCGACCCGTTAGGATCGCATCGTGGGATTCTGGTCCACGCTGGTCTCTGACCTGTGGTACGCGCGGACGCCGTTCCTCGTCCTGTTGTACTTCGCGACCGCCGCGCTGATCCGGCGCTCGCCGTGGGTCGAGCGCTATCACATCCGCGCCGCGACGACGCTCGTCGTCGGCCACCTCGTCGCGGCGACGATCGGCGCGGCGCAGAGCTGGCAGGGCTACGAGGCGCAGATCGCGGACATCACGCAGCTCGCGTTCTCGCTGCTCGCGTTCGTCACCCTCGGGCTGACGATCATCTTCCGCGTCCTGCTGCCGCGCGTCGGCCTGATGATGCCGCGGATCCTGATCGACCTGCTCACGTTCGTCGGCGTGCTCGTCGTGTTCATCGTCGTCGGTAAGCGCGCCGGGTTCTCGGTCGCGGGCCTGATCACGACGAGCGCGGTGCTGACCGCGGTGATCGGTTTCTCGCTGCAGGACACGCTCGGCAACGTGATGGGCGGGCTCAGCGTGCAGCTCGACAAGTCGATCAAGGTCGGCGACTGGGTGTCGCTCGGTCCGAACCAGCCGACCGGGCGGATCGCCGAGATCCGGTGGCGCTACACCGCGATCGAGACCCGCAACTGGGACACGCTGATCATCCCGAACGGCATGCTCGTGAAGAGCCAGATCACGATCCTCGGGCGGCGCGCCGGGCAGCCGGTCCAGACCCGGCGCCAGATCGACTTCTTCGTCGACTTCCGGACGCCGCCGACCGACGTGATCGACGCGGTCGAGAACGCGCTGCGCAAGGACGCGATCCCGCGGGTCGCGGTCGAGCCGTTGCCGCACGTGCTGTTCATGGGCGTCCGCGACAGCTACGCGCACTACGCGGTCCGCTACTGGCTGACGGACCTCGCGGTCGACGATCCGCCGGACAGTGCGGTGCGCGTGCGCGTGTGGTTCGCGCTGCGGCGCGCGAACATCCCGATGTCGATCCCGGCGAGCACCGTGTTTCTCACCCACGACACGCCGGAGCGCGAGGCGCGCAAGGCCGCCGACGAGCTCGCGCGCCGGATCGCCGCGCTCGAGACCGTCGATCTGTTCCGCAGCTTGCCGGAGCCGACGCGCCGCGACCTCGCATCGAAGCTCGCGTACGCACCGTTCACGCGCGGCGAGTCGGTGACGCGCGAAGGCGAGCACGACGAGGGGCTGTACATGATCGTCGACGGCGAGGCCGCCGTGCGGATCGGCGCGGGCCACGACGAGCGCGAGGTCGCGCGGCTCGTCGCGGGTCAGTTCTTCGGCGAGATGTCGCTGATGACCGGCGAGGCGCGCACCGCGAGCGTGGTCGCGGCGACCGATCTCGTCTGCTACCGGATGGACAAGCACGCGTTCCAGCAGATCCTGCGAGACACGCCGTCGATCGCGGACCAGGTCGCCGAGGTGCTCGTGATGCGGCGGACCGCGCTGACCGCGGTGCGCGACGAGCGCGACGAGGTGAAGCGCAAGCGCGTCGAGACCGCGAAGCAGGACCTGCTCGGTCGGATCCGCGGGTTCTTCGGCATCACCGACTCGCGGTGAGGTAGCGATGCTGACAGCCGAAGATCGCAACGATCTTCGATTGGTCCGACCGAGTGCGTATCGCGCTACGCACCTGGTGCGGTGTTACACACCAGAACGCGGTGTCATCGCGACTTCGCTGCGCATCGCGATCCGGCAATTCGCGCACTTACTGCGTGCACTGCGCTGGCACGAAGCCTGCTGAGGTCCGCCTAACGTCATGACCGATCGCGAAGCCAAGTCTCGTGCAGTGAAGATCCTCGCGAAGTCGATCTTCCGCGACCTCGAGTCCCAGGGCTTTGACGAGAAGCAGATCGTGGCGCTCGCGACCGAGCTCATCAGCGAGGTCACGACGAAGATGTCGCGCACGACCGAGAAGCAGCAGCTCGCCTGATTCGATCGCGTCGCTGAACGCAACGTTTCGTGCGCGCGGCTTCACGCTGCGCTCACCTACCAACGCCGCGCGATCCGATCTAGGGTGCGCGCCATGGCGAAGGTTCGTATCGGCATCAACGGCTTCGGTCGCATCGGTCGCGGCTTCGTTCGCTGCATGGCGGAGCAGCGCGACGTGTTCGACCTCGTGCTCATCAATGACCTGACGGACGTCAAGACGCTCGGTCACCTGCTCAAGTGGGACTCGATCCACAAGCGGTTCCCCGGCGACGTCGAGGTCAAGGACAAGTCGCTCGTCATCAACGGCGACAAGGTCGAGATCAGCGCGGTCAAGGACCCGTCCACGATCAAGTGGAAGGAGCTGGGTGTCGACATCGTCATCGAGTGCACGGGCGTGTTCACCGACAAGGAGGGCGCGAGCAAGCACCTCGCCGGTGGCGCCAAGAAGGTGCTGATCTCGGCGCCGGCGAAGGGCCCGGACGTGACGCTGTGCATGGGGATCAACCTCGAGATGTACAAGCCGGCCGAGCACCACATCATCTCGAACGCGTCGTGCACGACGAATTGCCTCGCGCCGGTCGCGAAGGTGCTGCACGAGCAGTTCGGGATCGTGTCCGGCATCATGACCACGATCCACTCGTACACGAACGACCAGCAGATCCTAGATCTGCCGCACAAGGACCTGCGCCGGGCGCGCGCCGCGGCGCTGTCGATGATCCCGACGACGACCGGTGCGGCGAAGGCACTCAAGGAAGTGCTGCCCGCGATGGCCGGCAAGCTCGACGGCATGGCGATCCGCGTGCCGACGCCGGACGTCTCGCTCGTCGACCTGACGGCGCGGCTCGAGAAGGCCGCGGATGCGAAGACCGTCAACGAGGCGTTCCGCGCCGCTGCGGCCGGCCCGCTCAAGGGCATCCTCACGGTCGTCGACGAGCCGCTCGTGTCGTGCGACTTCATCGGCGATCGTCACAGCTCGCTCGTCGACGCCGCGCTGACGACCGCGATCGCGGATCAGGTCAAGGTGCTCGCCTGGTACGACAACGAGATGGGCTACTCGCAGCGACTGTTCGATCTCGCGAAGTTCGTCGCGGAGAAGCTATGAGCAAGCTGCCGGGTGGCATCACGCACGTCGAGGACCTCCAGGTCGGCGGCAAGCGCGTGTTCGTGCGCGTCGACTTCAACGTCCCGCTCGACAAGAAGACGCGCCAGATCACCGACGACTCGCGCATCACCGCGACGCTGCCGACGATCAAGCACCTGATCGAGCGCGGCGCGCGCATCGTGCTCGGCAGCCACCTCGGCCGACCCGATGGCCAGGTCAAGCCGGAGCTCTCGCTCGAGCCGGTCGCGTCGCGGCTCGCCGCGCTGATCGGCACCGACGTCGTGCTCGCCGACGAGACCGTCGGCGACGGCGCGCGCAAGGTCGTCTCGGATCTGCGCGACGGCCAGGTCGCGATGCTCGAGAACCTCCGGTTCCACCCCGGCGAGGAGGCGAACGACGAGCAGCTCGCGCGCACGCTCGCGTCGTACTGCGACGTCTACATCAACGACGCGTTCGGCACCGCGCACCGCGCGCACGCCTCGACGGCGGGCATGGTGAAGTTCGTGTCCGAGAAGGCCGCGGGCTTCGTGATGGCGAAGGAGATCGACTTCCTGTCGCGCCTGCTCGGCGAGGTCGATCGGCCGTACGTCGCGGTGCTCGGCGGCGCGAAGGTCTCGGACAAGATCGAGGTGCTCGATGCGCTGCTCGAGCGCGTCAACGGCATCGTGATCGGTGGCGCGATGGCGAACACGTTCCTCGTCGCGCAGGGCAAGTCCGTCGGCAAGAGCAAGGTCGAGCAGGACAAGCTCGCGCAGGCGCGCAACTTCCTGCGCCGCGCGCAGGAGAAGCGGATCACCGTGCACCTGCCGACCGACGTCGTCGTCGCGACCAGCATCGGCGAGTCCGAGGGTGCGAAGCCGGTGTCGGTCGATGCGATCCCCGCCGAGGCGATGGCACTCGACATCGGGCCCGGCACCGTCGAGATCTATCGCAAGGTGCTCGGCGCGGCGCGCACCGTGTTCTGGAACGGCCCGATGGGTGTGTTCGAGAAGCCGAAGTTCGCGGCCGGCACCGTCGCGATCGCGCGCGCGCTCGCCGATCTGCACGGCAAGCTCGCGCTCACGGTCGTCGGTGGCGGTGACTCCGCGGCGGCGGTCGCGCAGGCCGGGCTTGCCGATCAGATGAGCCACGTCTCGACGGGCGGCGGCGCGAGCCTCGAGTTCGTGCAGGGCCTCGATCTGCCCGGCATCGCCGCGCTGCGTCCGTGATTCCCGCATCCGTGGTGTTCTGGAATCCCACCTCGTCCATCCGATAGGATGTGCAGGTGGGGCCTGCGCGCGTGGCGGTCTTCGATCCGTCGGGACGGCTGCTCGCGGACCTCGCCGGAGCGGCCGACGAGGCGCGCGTCGCGCTCGTGCCGTTCGCGGTCGGCAAGCCCGCACCCGCGCACGACGTGTTGCTCGTCGCGCCGCTCGTCGCTGCCGAGCTGCCGCCTGCCGCCGACGGCGCGCCCGCGCGCTGGATCGCCGGCGATGGCGCGCAGGCCGCGCGCGTTGCCGGGGCCGCGGCGCAGGCCGGTGCGGCCGGTGTGGTGCTGCTGCCGGCGAGCGGCGCCGCGCTCGCGATGCTCGTCGCCGGCGGCGCCGCGCGATCCGACGAGCTCGACCTCGCCCGCGCGCGCAAGCTGATCGCGACCTCGCTCGTCGATCTGACGGGCGCCGCGGCCGAGACGCTGATGGCGGTCGCCGAGGGGTTCTCGGCCCACGACTGCATCGCGTGGTGGCGCGATGGCAGCCAGATGGTGCCGACCGCGGCACGGCCGTCGCCGAGCGACGCGTATCGCACGCAGATCGCCGGCGCCGCGCGGATCGCCGCCGCCGCGTCGGGGACGGTGATCACGAGCGGGCCCACGCCGCGCGCGGTGATCGCGGACGCGCTGCGCTCGACGCCGACCGAGGTCGCGGGGCTCGTCGCGATCGTCGCCGACACGCCACGCCGGTTCACCGCGTCCGAGCGCACCGACCTCAAGGCGATCGCGGCACGGCTGACGCGCGAGCTGTCGTGGTTGACGAGCCATCGCCGGCTCGTCGCCGAGGGCGAGCGGCTGCTCGCGGCGAGCCTCCACGATCCGCTGACCGGCGCGATGACGCGCGGCGCGTACGAGCAGACGATCGCGCACGAGGTCGATGCGGCGACGCGGCGCAAGGAGCGCGTGACGCTCGCGGTGATCGACATCTGCGGGCTGCGCCGCATCAACCTCGCGCACGGTCACAAGGCCGGCGACGAGGTGCTCGCGCAGGTCGCGAGCCGGCTGCGCGCGACCGTGCGCGGCAACGATCCGATCGGCCGGCTCGGCGGCGACGAGCTCGCGGTGCTGCTCGTCGGCGCCACGAAGGAACAGGCCGCGGTCGTCGTCAAGAAGCTGATCGAGCACATCGAGAACGAGCCGCTCAAGATCGACGACGCGCTCGAGATCGCGGTCAAGGTGCGCGCGATCGCGAGCGAGATCGCGCCCGGCGAGCGCAGCGGTGAGGCCGCCTTCGCCCGCTGCTACGCCGGGCTGCGCGAGGTCGCCGGCGGCGAGGTCCGGATCGTCGGCTCGAACGAACGCAGCACCGAGACCGATGTCGGCGCAGACACCGCACTGTCGGCGGGCACGATCGTCGGCGGCACGTATCGCGTCGTCCACGAGCTGTCGCGCGGCGCGATGGGCGTCGTGTATCGCGGCGAGGACCTCGGGCTCGGCCGCCAGGTCGCGATCAAGGTCCTGCGCTCGGACCTCGCATCGGACCGCGATCTGGTGTCGCGGTTCCGCGCCGAGGCCGCGATCCTCGCGTCGCTCCACCACCCGAACCTCGTGCAGGTGTACGCGCTCGGCGAGCACGCCGGCGACGTGTACTTCGTGATGGAGCTCGTCGAGGGCGAGCCGGTGTCCGAGGTGATGCGCGCGCAGCTCGAGCACAAGGAGTGGTTCCCGACCGCCGCGGTCGCGCAGATCGCGCTCGAGATCAGCGACGCGCTCGACGCGATGCACGCGCTCAAGGTGATCCATCGCGACGTCAAGCCGGCGAACATCCTGCTCGACCGCGAACGCGATCGCGCGGTGCTCGTCGACGTCGGCGTCGCCGTGAAGGCCGGCGATCAACGCGATGCCGCCGGCACGCCGGGGTTCGCCGCGCCCGAGTCGTTCCTCGAGCACTCCGACGCCGCGACGACCGATGTCTACGGGCTCGCGGCGACCGTGTACTGCATGCTGACCGGCAAGCCGCCGTTTGGCTCCGGGCCCGCGCCGCAGGTCGTCCAGCGCCAGCTCAGCGACGCGCTCGTGCCGCCGTCGAAGCTGCGGCCCGAGCTGTCCGAGGCGGTCGACGCCGTGCTCGCGAAGGCACTGTCGCCGCAGCCGAAGAAGCGGTGGGCGAAGGCATCGACGTTCGCGATCGCACTCGGCCGCGCGCTCGAGCGGCTCGCGAAGGTGCCGGTGCCGCCGCGGATCGTCGACGATCCGGTCAAGGCCGCCGAGGAGGTGCTCGCGCCGACGTCCGGCCTCGAGGCGCAGCACCTCAAGGAAGTCCCGGCCGCGCGCAGCGTCACCGGCAGGGTCCGCGCGACCCACCTGCGCGTGCTATCGAAGCTCGTCCAGCATCACGTCGGCGAGTCCGGCGTCGCGAAGATCGTCAACGAGGCGCCGCATCTCGCGACCGCGTTCTCGTCGACGCTCGCGCCGCTCGCGTGGGTCGAGCTCGGCGACTTCGTCGCGGCGCTCGAGCGCGCGCGCGCCAGCATCCCGAGCCAGCTCGTGCCGCGCAAGATCGGCCGCGGCACGATGGACGCGACGTTCGCGCGGCTGTTCGGCGCCGATCCGACCTCGGTGCCCGCGGAGACCGTCCTCGCCGCGCTGCCCACGTTCTGGCCGCGCTATCACGACTGGGGCGACGTCGAGGTGCTCGTCGAGCCCGGCGTCGGCCACGTCGCGCTGCGCGGCTATCCGGGATCGCCCGACGTGTGCACGGTCGTCGGCGCGCAGCTCGAACGCATCGTCGAGCTCACCGGCGCGCGCGGCGTCCACGCGGTCCACGCGGCGTGCGCGTGCAACGGCGCGAGCCAGTGCCGGTTCCGGCTCACGTGGACGACGTCGTGACGTGAGTCGGCGGCCCGGGGCGTGTAATGTTCCGCCTGCATGCGCACCCCCTTCGTGGTCGGCAACTGGAAGCTGCACAAGACGATCGCCGAGTCGCTCGCGCTCGTGACCGAGCTCAAGAACCAGCTCGGCGCGGTCAAGGGCGTGCAGATCGGCGTCGCCCCGACGTTCGTCTCGGTCGCGGCGGTCGCGAAGCGCCTCGAGGGCTCGAACATCGCGACCTGCGGGCAGGACTGTCACTGGGAGACCAAGGGCGCGTGGACCGGCGAGGTCTCGCCGCCGCTGCTCGCCGACGCCGGCGCATCGTGGGTGATCGTCGGCCACAGCGAGCGCCGCGAGCACTTCGGCGACACGAGCGAGAACGTCGGCAAGAAGGCGCGCGCCGTGCTCGCGGCCGGGCTCGGCGCGATCGTGTGCGTCGGCGAGACGCTCGCCGAGCGTGACGGTGGCCGGACGCTGTCGGTCGTCGACGAGCAGATCGCGCTCGGCCTCGCGGGCATCGAGCCGGCGCAGACCGAGCGGCTCGTGATCGCCTACGAGCCGGTGTGGGCGATCGGCACCGGCCGCACGGCGACGCCCGCCCAGGCCCAGGAAGTCCACGCGCACATCCGCATGCGGCTCGCCGAGCGGTTCGGGACGCCCGCGGCCGACGCGATCCGCATCCAGTACGGCGGCTCGGTCAAGCCAAGCAACGCCGAGGCCCTGATCGCCGAGAAGGACATCGACGGTGCGCTCGTCGGCGGCGCCTCGCTCGAAGCCGCTGATTTCATTGCCATCGTCAAGGCAGCCCGCCCGAGCTAGCAGCTTGAAACCGCGTAGGCGTTGGGCTAGAAGCTAGGTCCGCTCATGTCGACCCTCGTCACTGCCGTGCACGTCATCGTGTGCCTGTTCCTCATGCTCACGGTGCTCCTGCAGAGCGGCAAAGGCGGCGGCATGGGTGCCGCGTTCGGCGGTGGCAACGCCGCGACGGTGTTCGGCGGTTCCGGCGCGTCCGGCTTCCTCAAGCGGCTGACCGCGATCGCCGGCACGCTGTTCATGATCACGTCGATGGTGCTCGCGTTCCTGTCGAGCCGGAACGCGGGCGATGCGCTCGAGTCGTTCGGCCGCGAGCAGGAGAAGGAAGCGGTCTCCAAGGAGCAGGCGGCGGAGAACGCACGCAAGGCCGCGGCGAAGGCGAAGAAGCAGCAGCAGCAGACGCCGCCGCAGCACCCGGGCTCGGGCTCGGCCGGTTCGGCGTCGCTGCCGGGCGTCGGCTCGAACGCGCCGGGGTCGGCGGCGGCCGAGCAGCCGGATCCCGTGAAGTCGACCGGCAGCGGCAGCGCGATCAAGGTCGAGAGCACCGGCACCGGCAGCAACGACGCCAAGGGCAGCGCCGCGCCGAACAACTCGTCGCCAAACGCGCCCAAGTGAGCGCGCGGTTCGCGAAGTATCACGGCCTCGGGAACGACTTCCTCGTCGTCGATCTGCGCCGCAGCGATCGCGCGCTCGCAGCGGCCTGGCAGGATCCCGCGACGGTGATCGCGGTCTGCGATCGCCAGTTCGGCGTCGGCGGCGACGGCGTGCTCGCCGTGTTGCCGTCGACGACGGTGGATGCGCGCATGCGCGTGCTCAACAGCGACGGCAGCGAGGCCGAGATGTGCGGCAACGGCATCCGCTGCGTCGCCAAGGAGCTGTTCGATCGCGGTGGTGTCCGCAAGCCGGACATCGCGATCGACACCGGCGCCGGCGTGCTGACGTGCACGATCGAGGAGCGCGACGGGCTCGCGCGATCGGTCACCGTCCAGATGGGCGCGCCGCGGCTGTCGCGCGGTGACATTCCGGTCGCCGGCCCGCCGGGCGAGCGCTGCATCGAGCAGCCGCTCGAGCTGCCGGGCGAGCCGGCGCGCGTCGTGACGTGCGTGTCGATGGGCAACCCGCACGCGATCACGTTCGTCGACAGTCGCGACGACGCATGGCGGCTCGCGCGCTCGCTCGGGCCGACCGTCGAGCATCACGCGTGGTTCCCGAACCGGACGAACGTCGAGTACGCGCACGCCAAGAGCCGGCGCGAGATCGACCTCGTCGTCTGGGAGCGCGGCTGCGGGATCACACTCGCGTGCGGCACCGGCGCGTGCGCGACGACGGTCGCGGCGGTGTTGACCGGGCGTGCCGACGAAGGCGTGCCGGTGCAGGTCAACCTGCCCGGCGGTCCACTCGAGATCACGGTGCTGCCGGGCCTCGCGAACGTCGCGATGAAGGGCCCGGCCGTTCACGTGTTCGACGGCGACGTCGCGCTCGATCAGCTCGTGCGCCGTCCGGCCTGACGGGTCTTGCCGCGACGAGCCGCGCCGGCCTTGCGTCCGCCCTTGCGATAGGGCGCTTTGTTCTCCGGCTTGCCGCGTCCACTACCGGACTTCTCGCCGCCGCCGTGGATCGCGTTGACCGTCGCCCACGCGCGCCGCTTCGCCTCGCGCGCCGAGACTCCACGATCTTCGTAGCCCTCCGCGATGTGCTCGGCTTTGCGCTTCTGCTTGTCGGTGTATTTCGACTTGTCTCCTCTGGGCATGCCCAGACGTCGAGCATCCGGCGTGCCGGCAGGAGAAGTGCGCGAGATGGTTCGCGCGGATCGCGAGCGCGATGCACGCAGCGCGCGCGGCGAGCGGATGCGCGCTGTCAGTAATACGTCGGCGACGGTGACGACGCGGGCGGCGGCTGAGGGCCGTACGTCCCGGGCGCGGGCGGCTGCACGTCGCGCGTCTCGTTCGGGTCCGCGTAGCGCGGATCCGGCGCCTCGCGTCCGGCGCCGCTGCGCCAGCCGTTCCAGTCACCGACGCGATCGCGACGATCGCTCCACCACCGGCCGGAGTACTGCCGGCCCTGCTGATCGAACACGAGGTAGCCCTCGCCGGTCAGCGGCGGGTTGTTCGGCTCCTGCCACTTGAACTGCAGGACGTTGCCGCGCAGCGTGCCGGCGAAGTACCCATCGATCCACTGACCCTGGCGCTGGTACGTCCAGATCCCGTGCACCGCGCCGGCGGTGAGCCCACCGCGGCTGTTGTCGGCCTCGATCTTCACGGCGCCGAACGTCGAGCGCCACAGTCCGAGCGCACGCGCCGCATCCATCTCCTGCGGCGGTGGTGGGCTCGTTCCCGGCTGCTGGCCATACGCCGCCGTCGGAGTTTGAGCCGAGCTGCTCTGATTCGACGAGGCCGATCCGACCGCCGCCGCGACGGCGACCAGGACCGCTCCCACGCGCGCAACATTCGCCAGCGTCATCGGCGACGAGTATACCGCCGTGCCATCCTGCCGCAGCGACTGATCGTGGTGGGGTGTTGTTCCTTCCTGGCAACCTGATAGTCTGCCTCGGCGATCCGTGCGGTGTTCCACAGGACGTGGCATCCACGGGACGCGGGCCCATAGCTCAGTCGGTTAGAGCGGCCGGCTCATAACCGGTGGGTCCCTGGTTCGAGCCCAGGTGGGCCCACACTGACAATACGATTTGAGTAGAGTCCGCAGTCGAAAGGGTACGTAGTGCGCGAACAGCTTCAGTTCCTCCTCCAGCTCCAGCAATCGGACGTCAAGGTGCGCGAGCTCGAGACGGCTGCGAAGCAACTCCCAGCGAAGCTCGATCCGCTGCGGCGCGATCTCGCGAAGCTGCAGGGCATGCTCGATGGCGAGCGCGCGAAGCTCGCCGAGACCGAGGCGTGGCGAAAGAACCAGCAGGAGCTGATCGATCGCGAGCGCGAGGCGCTCAAGACCGCGCAGAGCAAGCTCCAGCAGTCGAAGAACAGCAAGGAGTTCGGCGCCGCCAGTCGCGAGGTCGAGAACAAGCGCAAGTCGATCAGCGATCGCGAATCCGAGCTCAAGAAGGTGAGCGAGGCGTCCGCCGCGTCGACCGCGTCGCTCGCGCAGCGCGACAAGGACGTCGAGGGCGTGCGCACCGAGCTCGCGCAGAACGAAGCCGGCATGGCGGACCAGCTGAAGGCGATCGAGACCGAGCTCGCCGCGGCCCGCGCTGCCCGCGACGCCGCACGCGCGAACGTCCAGCCGCAGTGGCTCAAGATCTACGACTCGCTCGCGAGCAAGAAGGGCTACGGCGTCGCCCCGGTGATCAAGGGCGTGTGCCAGGGCTGCCACATGGCGCTGCCGCCGCAGCTCAACAACATCCTCGCGCGCATGGAGAGCATCGAGACCTGCCCGCGCTGCGGTCGCCTCGTGTATCGCAAGGAGCTGCTCGAGCCCAAGCCGGTCGAGCCGGCGACCGAGCCCAAGCCCGAAGGCTGACCCACGTGGGCAGAAATCGCAGCACAAGCTTGCGTTTTCATTTACCGTCGGCGCGATGGCGCTCCCGTTCGTGCAGGTTAGCTTCCCCGGCCCACTACAGCCGTATGGCCTGCTGCTACTCGGCGGGATCACGGCCGGCACGCTGACGAGCTGGCGGGTGTCCCGGCGGTTCGGGATTCCGGGCGAGGACTTCGCGCTGCTGCTCGCCGCGCCGGTCGCGGCGGCGTTTCTCGGTCACATCGTGGACGTGCTGTTCTATCAGCACGAACCGGTGACCGCGTCGCTGATGGCCAACCTGATGTCCGGCCATTGCGTGATGGGTGCGCTGCTCGCGATCGCGCTCGTCACGCTGCTGGTCACCGTGCCGCGGCGCCGCGATCTCGCGCTGTATGCGGACGTCGTCGCGCTCGGCACGCTGGTCGCGATGACGATCGGTCGGCTCGGCTGCGCGATCGTGCACGATCACGTCGGGCTTCCGACCACGTCACCGATCGGGATCGACATGCCACTCGCGCGCGCCCGATGGGTGCTGCCCGAGCTGACCGGTGATGGATCGACCGTGCGCGTCCACGATCTCGGGTTCGAGGAGCTGCTGGTGCTGATCCCGCTCACCGTGATCGCGTTCGTGCTGCTGCACCGCCGCTTGCGCAGCGGCATGACGGCGGCGATCGCTGCCATCGCGTACGCGGTCGCGCGGTTCGCGCTCGACTTCCTGCGCCCCGCCACGACCGATCCGCGGCTCGCCGGGCTCACGTTCGCGCAGTGGTGCTGCCTCGTGATCGGCGCGCTCGCGATCGTGGGCCTCGTGCTCGTGCAGCGCCACGACCGCGTCGCGCCGCTCGCGAGCGAGCTCGGCGGGCGCCCCGGCGGGCGACACCCCTGACCCACGTGGGTTCGTGGGGCTGAACGATCTCGGAGGGTTGCGAGTCGTTCGTGCCTCAGCGCTCGAGTCGCTCGGCGAGCGCGAACAACCGATCGCGGCGGGTATCGATGATGTTCCCGGCCGCACGCGCGATCGCGGCGACGGGCCGCGCCGGCTGGCTCGCGAGAAACGTGGCCGCATCGCAACCACCCGCCCAGCACGTGCGCGCCATCTCGACGCCCTTCATCACCTGGGTCTCGCCGACCATCGCGTGCAGGAACGCTCCGAGCGGTGACGGTCCGGTATCGAAGCTCGACTCGGACGCGCGACCTTGCGCGAGCAGCTTGTGCAGCGAGCTATCGTGGTCGGCATCCTGTGGCTGGGCGGTCGGCAGAAACTGCTCGATGCGCTTCAGGTACGCCTGCTCCTGTCGCGACTTCGGCGCGCCCATGAAGTAGTCGAGCGGCACATCACCGCCGGTCACCTCGGCGATCGCCTCGACGACGCCGATCGAGTACAGCTTCGCGCGCAGATAGCGGACCGCGAGCTCGAGGTTGCCGGTCGTCCGCGCGACGCGCCGCGCGTGGACCTCGGCCTTCGGCTCGTCGTGCCACGCGTGAAACACGCGCTCGGCCGGCAGCCAGGCGAGGAACGCCTCCATCTTCTGCAGTGCGACGCGGTAATCGTGCACCGTGTAGACGAGGGGCGAGTGCAGCGCCGGGTTGCTCTCCGGCAACAGCTTCCACGTGTTGTCGAGAAACTGCCCCGGATCGTTATCCGCGAAGTTCTCGACGTCGCGGTTACCGAGCCGGACGGCACGTTTCATCGTGTCCTCGAGCGCATCGCCAGTGAGCCCGAGCAGCACGAGCCGGTCGTGCAACGGCGTCACCGGATCGACGCGAAACGGGATCGTCTGCTCGATGCACGCCGAGACCGCGATCCGCTGCTCGCGCGTCAACGCATTCGCGAGGTGAATCGACGCGACGAGCGCAGACGCGAGCTCGTTGAGCCCACTCGTTCCGGTGACGATGTCCCCGACCTTGCGATCGAAGACGTGCAGCGTGTCGCCCGTGGTCGGCCCGGCGGCAGCGGGGAGCACGCGCCAACCATCGTCTTCATGCGCGAGCACGGTGGCGAGCTCGGCGCGCATCGAGTACGGCAGGCCCTGATCGACCTGGATGTAGACCGCGTCGTGGTACAGCGCCGCGATCACCTCGAGTGGATCCTGGCGTGCCTCGTCGATCAGGCTGCACACGTGATCGTGGTTGTGATACTCGCGCCCGGGCGACGACAGCGCCATGTGGATCGCGAAGCCCCACCGCTCGATGTCGGCCAGCTTGGCGTTCGAGCCAACCTCGTGCAGCGCTCGCCACAGTCCGTTGACGATCTCGTGCACCGGTGAGCTTTGCGCCATGTCCCCGGACCACGGTATCACGACGTCCGCACGCACTCAGGGCTTTTGCGATCTCGCGTACGCCGCGTCGTAGATCGCGTCGCCCTTCCACATGCGGGCCAGTCGCGCGTACGCCTGCGTGGCCGGACGGCGAGACGCGAACGTGACGTCTCGGGCGCAATCCCGGATCCGCCACAGCTGCGGCTCCGAGTGACCCGCGTCCGAGAAGAACTGCACGTGACGTGGCAGTCCGCGTTCGGGAGCGGCCGCGAGGACATCGATCGTGATCGCGAGCGACCGGCTCGAGTCGTCGACGACGAGGTGACGGCCGGCATTCGCGGGCTCGGGCATCGCGATCGCGTCGCGCATTGCGCGCAACGTCGCCGCGACGTCGCCGACCGGGAGCTCGAGCGGCCGGATCTCGGTATGCGGCGCCTCGCCGTACCACCGCCGGTACACGCCGATCGCCTGACCGATGAAGTGATCCGGGTGCCGCAGATCGGCATCGCGCCGGAGCACGACGTGGAGCTCCCAGAGGCCGAAGTGCCCGCTCGCGATCTCGGTGATCTCGATCCGCTCGGCCTCGTCGAGCCATTGTGGTGAGCATGGCGTGTCCGGGACGACGCGCGGGGGTGGCTGAATATTTGTGATCGGAGTCGTCCGTTCGACCGGCGCGCCGCACGCCACGAGGACGACGCATCCGAACAAGCGCGTCGCGACCGTCATGCGCCGATGATGGTGACGACGATCGTGCGGCGTGCGCGCGGCCCGTCGAAGTCACACAGAAAGATGTTCTGCCACGTCGACAGCGCGAGCTTGCTGTCGCGGACCGGAATCGACTCGCTCGGACCGACGATCCCGGCCTGGATGTGCGCGGCACCGTTGTTGTCGACGCGATCGTGACGCCACTTGCCCTGCGGGGCGATCGCATCGAGGCAATCGAGCACGTCGAGCGTGATATTCGGGTCGTCGTTTTCCTGGATCATCAGCGCGGCGGTCGCGCCCTGCGCGTAGAGCGCGCACAGCCCGTCCCGAACGCCGGCGCGCGCGACCTCGGCGCGGACCATCGCCGTGATGTCGACGAGCACGCGCGCACGATCGGTCGCGACGTGAATTTCAGAGCAGTGCAGCTGCACCCGCCTTGGCTACACCGAATCGAACCACCAGATCGAGACAGAACGAAGGCCCCACCGGCGGAGAGGGCAATAAGCCGAGTTCTGTGTGGAGCGATCATTCCTCTAGGCCCGCCGTTGCCGACGGGCTCGAGCAACCAACCCGGGGTCATCGCGCGGGCCACGCGACCCCTGTCTGGTCTTGCTTCGGGTGGGGTTTACCGTGCCCTCGCTGTCACCAGCGAGGCGGTGCGCTCTTACCGCACCATTTCACCCTTACCTGCTCGCGCAGGCGGTTTGCTTTCTGTTGCACTGTCCTGCGAGTCACCTCGACTGGTCGTTAACCAGCACCCTGCCCTTCGAAGCTCGGACTTTCCTCCCGTCACGATGCTCGCGCACCGTGACCAGCGATCGCCTCGACCTCTCCGCCGATGGGGCTCGATCTTGATACCACGCGGCGAGCGGACCGTCGTGCACGATCATGACCGCTATTCCTCGTAGCAGTACAGCCGCTGCATACCCCCACAGCCTGAATTCTGAAGATTGATCCACTGTCCGCTTGCCGACGTCGCGTCGCCGATGAGTCCAGGCGTCGTCGTCGTCGTCCCGAGGGTCCAGTCGTCGCAGTTGTTTCCGGCGATCACAGTGCCGTTCGCTGCACTACCCGTCCATGCGCGGTTCGGTGTGATCTCGAGCCCGGTCTCGTCATAGAGCACTGGCACGATCAGCGAACCGTCCAGCATGTCCTCACGGCTGTTCGCGACGACTTCGCCGGTGACGCGGACGAAGCGTCCGATCGCCGGAAGTCGGTCGCGAGCGAACACGTTGGTTGTCGACAAAAAGGCGCGCCACAGACCGCCGAATCCGCGCGCTTCCGCCACCGCCTGGCATTTCGCGTCCGCGCCCGCGATCCCGCCGAGATTGCCGTTGAAGCTCGCGCGGGTGATGAAGATCCGGTGTGAAACACCGGGCGCGTCGGGAGTCACTGGCGCGTCGCTCGGCGGTGCGTCGCTCGCGCCCGGCGCGTCGTTTGATGCAGCGGGTGCATCCGCTGGTGTGCTCTCCACGTTGCCGCAACCAATGACAACGAGCAACGCTCCACAAACCGTCGAAACACGAGACATCACCCCATCGTAACAAAGTTACCCACGTGGGTCGATCAGACGGCCTCGACCAGAGGGCGGTTGTACACGCCGTTGCGTAGGTTCTTGCGGATCGTCATCGCCTCGCTGATCACCTTCCACATGTCCTTGATCGGGTTGATGCGAGAGCGGCGGTCGTCCAGCCACTCGACCCCAACCTCCTCGATCAAGAATCCACGGCGGCGCGCGAGCGCGAGGATCTCGAGATCGAACGCCCAGCCATCGATCCGCGCGACCCGGAACAGATCGCGTGCCGCCTCGGCCGTGAATGCCTTGAAGCCGCACTGCGTGTCCCGAACACCGGGCACGAGCGAGCGCTGGATCACCTTGTTGCAGAGTCGACTCCACAACACGCGATACATCGGCTGCTTGATGTCCGTCTTTGCACCCTCGGCGTAGCGCGAACCGATCGCGATCTCCGCTTTGCACGCGGTGATCGGAGCGAGCAGACGCGGCAGCTGCTCCGGCGGCATCGAGCAGTCGGCGTCGCACATCACGCGGATCTGGCCGCGCGCGGCGAGCATCCCGCGCCGGACGGCTGCACCCTTGCCGCGATTCGGCAGCTGACGGACGAGCCGCAGGCCGGGCATCGTGCGCATCGTCTGCTCGACTACTGCGCATGTCTGATCACGCGAGCCGTCATCGACCACGATCACCTCATAGCGCAGCGGCTGTCGCGACAGGAACGCGTCGAGGCGTGCGAGCGTCGGCGGCAGGCGATGCTCTTCGTTGTACGCGGGGACGATGATCGAGAGGTCGACGAACGGAACGAGCGAGGACATACGAATCTCCTTCGCACCCACGTGGGTGCGCACGGTCAGCAAGAGCCGAGCGATTTCAGGCGCGTGCGAACACGAGCCTGCGCTGCGCGGGATACGTCCACACGACGAACACCGCGGCTGCGCACAGCGCCTTCGCGATGAGGTACGGCACGTGGAGATCGACCGCGACGAGCTTCATCATCAACGCCATCAAGACCGCGGTCGACACGGCCACCAGGCCGAAGCGAGCGATCTGGACGATCGTGACCGGGGAGCGGTCACGAAACGCGACGTGCTTGTTCATCAGGAAGCACGCCGCCGCACCCACGCCGGATGCCACGAACGCCGCGAGCGGGATCACGACGTGGAGGTACTCAACCAGGAGGATGAGTGTTCCCACGTCGCACGCCGTCGCGACGATGCCGCCAAGTGCGGCGCCGAGCATCTCTCGTGGATTCTTCACGCTCGGCGGGATGAGCAGCCGACATGCCACGCATCAAGTCCGCGAATTCGCGTGCTTCAGGTGTCAGGGGTTCACCAGCTCAGTGGCCGCTACCAACACCAGCATCCACCGGTTCACCGGTCGTCGACTCGGGCACGTCCAGCTCGTCGGAAGGTAGGACATCCGGCGCGTCCGGCTCGTCGGGCTCGGGTGGCGTGCAGCTCGGATGGTGGCGCGACGGCACGAGCCCATCTGCCCCCGAGAGCGCGACCGTTGGTTTGCCTCCGAGGTCGACGAGCATCACGCCCTTGTCACCGGCCACGAGCAGCTTGTCGTCGCTGACCCAATCGACCGCGAGGCCGTCGGCAGCGCGCTCGAGCTCGTGCACGGCACCTGTCGTCGCGTCTGCCACGAAGGCAGCCGCGTTGACCGCGCCCGGTGCACACGTGTCATCGAGCTGCGCGACGAATGCAAGCCGCGATCGGTCGGGCGACCACGTCACCGTGTTGCCGTCGATCAACCCGGGGCTCGGCACCGTGACGATCCGGTTCGACTTCACGATCCGGGCGGCGCTCGCGAGGCCCTTATCGTCCCAGTCCGCTGCGATGCCGGCGACCGGCAGCGCGATCAGGCGCACGGTCTTGCCTTTCACCTCGAGGCGCGGCCCGCCCGGACGCGTCGTCTTTGGAGGCAGCACCGTCAGCTTGAAGTCGTCGTCGAAGCGACGCCAGCTGGTCGCACGCGCGGCGCCGCTACCGATCCACACGCCGGGCAGGAGCTTCTGCGAATATGCGATCGTGATCGGGCCGCGCGTATCCAGCGGGACCGGACGCGAGCTCTTGCCGCGTGCCAGATCGACCAGCCCGATCGCCAGCGTCGTGCCTTTCTTGTCTCGCGAGCGCTGACGAGCGACGTATGCGATCTTCGTCGGCGCGACGCGGATCGCACCGATCACGGTTCCGAATGTCCGCGTCAGTCGGTACCAGCGCGGCTCCGTCGCGTCGTACGCGTAGAGATCGCCTTCGGACATCACGATCGCTGACCGCGCGAGTGCGGCGACGTAAAGCGTGCGATCCTGCTCGACTCGACGCTGCCAGGCCTGACCGAGCGGTGTCGCGAGAAACGGCTGGAGCTCGGGGAGCTCGAGCGAGGCGAGCCCCCACTTGCCAAAATCTCCCGCGGCGGCGAGCTGGAGTGGTGGCAGCACGCTGTCGAGCTTGCCGAGCTTGCCGAGACCTGCAGCCAGCAGCCAGGCGGCTTCGAGGTGACCGGGATCGGCAGCGAGCGCTTGCTGACAGGTCGTGACCACCGTCTGCCAGTCCTCCCGCGCTTCGGCGGCACGGGCGGTGCGGAACGCGGGATGGCCGCCGCGCTTGCGCCAGGCATAGGACGCCAGATCCGACATGCCCAGCCGACGAGGCGCCACGTCGACCACCTGGGCGTCTGGCGGACCGGCGTCACGCTTGTCCGGAGGCGGTGCGGGCTTCGTGCTGCCGCACGCGGACGCCGACACGACGGCCACCGCGAGGGCAAAAGGCCCGATCCTCATCGTCGCCCACGTAGCATAGCCAGCCCGGAATCGCGAAGATCGCTCAACCGCGTGCCCACGTGGGCACACGAAGCCTCTTCAAGCGGGATTGCCGCGCTCCCGGGCACCTGATATGAACCGCGACCCGTGTTGGGTCGTTCGTTCCTCCTGTTGCTGGTGGCCTGCCAGGGCGAGAGCACCTCGTCCAAGGTGCCCGTGCGGCCGGCGATCGAAGTGCGCGATCCAGCGGGAGTCGTCGTCGCCCGCGTGGTCGGCGGACATCCTTGCCGCGCGACGATCGAAGGCCACGAGCTGATCGTCGGTGGCCGGCCGCTGGTCGCGCAGTACGGCTCCGCGCGCTGGACGGGCCAAGACGCTGCCAACGGAGTCACGCTCGCGAAGAACGACCAACCCGTCGCGCGCATTCACGCAAAACAGCTGTTCGATGCCGAAGGCGTGCCGCTACTGCGCGTCATGGACAACGGCGATGTCGCCAGTGGGGCCGGTCGGATCGTGCGCAAGATCGTCCGGACGCCGGACGGATCGCTCTCGATCGTCCCCAACGAAGCGGGTGGCGACACACTCACGGTCTCGGGCATGCCGAGTACTCCCGACGATATCGCGCTCGCCGCGATGCTCACTGCTCACGAAGCCAGCCCGGAAGTCCGTGCCCTGGCCGCCTGTCACTACCTCCTGCACGACGAAACGAAGGGCTAGATGTCCGCGCCCAGCATCCGCAACGTGGCGATCATCGCGCACGTCGACCACGGCAAGACCACGCTTGTCGACGGCCTGCTCAAGCAAGCCGGGACGTTCCGCACTGGTGAGGTCGTCGCCGAACGTGCGATGGACTCGAACGACCTCGAGCGCGAGCGCGGGATCACGATCCTCTCGAAGTGCACCGCCGTGACCTGGAAAGGGGTCCGGATCAACATCGTCGACACGCCCGGACACGCCGACTTCGGCGGAGAGGTCGAGCGCGTGCTGGGCATGGTCGACTCGGTGCTCCTGCTCGTCGATGCCTACGAAGGCGCGATGCCACAGACGCGCTTCGTGACGCAGAAGGCGTTCGAGATGGGCCTCAAGCCGATCGTCGTCGTCAACAAGATCGATCGCACGGGTGTCGATCCGCACGACGTGATGGATCAGGTGTTCGAGCTGTTCATCTCGCTCGGCGCCACCGATCAGCAGCTCGACTTCCCCGTTATCTACGCCTCCGGCCGCCAGGGCTTCGCGATCCGCGAGCTCGACGACGAGCGCAAGGATCTCGCACCATTGCTCGACCTCATCGTCGAGAAGGTGCCCGCCGCGGTCGGCGATCCCGACGCGCCGCTGTGCATGCAGGTCGCGACGCTCGATTACGACGACTACCTGGGCTACATGGCGATCGGCCGCATGCGTGCGGGTCGGGCGAAGGTTGGCGATCGCGTCCTGCTCGCGCATCGCGACGGCAGCAAGGAAGAGTTTCGCGTCCAGAAGGTGCTCGGGTTTCAAGGGCTCAAACGGTTCGAGCTCGCCGAGGCACTCGCGGGGGACATCGTCGCGTTCACCGGCATGCAGGAGCTCAACGTCGGCGAGACGATCACGTCGATCCAGCAGCCGTCGATCTTGCCGCTGCTGAAGGTCGACGCGCCGACGATCACGATGAACTTCCGGGTCAACGATGGCCCCTTCGCCGGCAAGGAAGGCAAGTACGTGACCTCGCGCAACCTGCGCGAGCGCCTGTTCCGCGAGATCAAGAGCAACGTCGCGCTGCGCGTCGAGGAGACCTCGGATGCAGGCGTGTTCAAGGTGTCCGGTCGCGGCGAGCTGCATCTCTCCGTGCTGATCGAGACGATGCGGCGCGAGGGCTACGAGCTCTGCGTCAGCCAGCCGCGCGTGATCCTGCAAGAGGGTCCCGACGGCCAGATGCTCGAGCCGTACGAGGACGCCGTGATCGATCTCGACGAGGCGTATGTCGGCGCTGTCGTCGAGGAGCTCGGTCGGCGGCTCGGCCAGATGCGCGAGATGCGTCCCTCGGCACCGGGCCGGACGCGCCTCGAGTATCGGATCCCCGCGCGTGGCCTGATCGGCTACCGCTCGCAGTTCATGACCGATACTCGCGGGACCGGCGTGCTGTACACGCAGTTCGCCGAGTACGGGCCGGTCGGCGGGACGATCCGCAGTCGCCAGAACGGCGTGCTGATCGCGAACGAAGAAGGCACGTCCAACGCGTACGGGCTGTTCTACCTGCAGGAGCGCGGGCAGATGTTCATCGGCCCGAACGTGCGCGTCTATCCCGGCATGATCGTCGGCATTCACCAGCGCGATAACGATCTCGTCGTGAATCCCAGCAAGGCGAAGAAGCTGACGAATATCCGGACCACCGCCGCGGACGAGAAACTGGTGCTCGCCCCGCCGCGGCAGATCACGCTCGAATATGCGCTCGAGTTCATCAATGACGACGAGCTCGTCGAGGTCACGCCACAATCGATCCGACTGCGGAAGGCGATCCTCGATCACAACCTGCGCAAGCGCCTCGAGAAGAAGCCGTCCGAGCTCGCGGACTGAAACCGCTGCGAGCCGGCTTACAGCTGGCCAAAACTGTCCGTTGAGATCGCGCGCGTCGTCGATAAGCTCGGCCCGTGCTGCGCTGCGCGTTCGTGTCGCTGATGCTGATGACGGTCGCGTGGGTCGCGTGTTCGTACCCGTATCGCGTGCAGTCATGCACCGTGCGTTGCTCGAGTGGTGCGTGTCCGCCGGGGTTCCAATGCCTCGACGACGCGTACTGTCACGCGAGCGCGGACGAGGAGATGTGTCCGTGCGTGCCCCGGCAGTGCGATGACGTGCCGGGCGCCTGTGGCGACCTCCCGGATCTGTGTGGCGGTACCGTGAGCTGTGGCGGGTGCACGGCGCCGCTCGAGTGCGGTGGCGGCGGCACGCCGAACGTCTGCGGCGATCCGGCGAGCTGCGTCCCCGAGGCGTGCCAGGCCGATCAATGCGGGCCGATCACAGATACGTGCGGGAACCCCGCGACGTGTCCCGATTGTCCGGCGGGTATGAAGTGCTCGAGTGGCACGTGTGTCCCGTGCACACCCGAGTGTGTCGACGGCGAGCTCGCATGCGGCGATGACATGTGTGGTGGCAGTTGCGGCAGCTGTCCGGACAGTCGCTGGACGTGCCATCCCGCCGGCGTGTGTTGCATCAAGAGCGGCGAGCACTGTCAGCCGCTGCTCGAAGGCTGTAATTGCTGCCCGGGATTGTTCTGCGTGAACGGTATCTGCCAGCCGGATACCGGTTGCGCGATGGCACCGGATCTCAGCGCGCCGTCGCAATGAGCCGCGCCCGCAACGTGGCGTGTCTCGGATGAACGAGCACGCGCTCTGCGAGTGATCTCCAGAGTGCATCGCGCTGCCCGTGTGGGCTCAGTCCGAGCAAGAATGCCGGACCGACACGTGGATGGCGCGGCTCTTCTTCGAACAGTCGATCGATCACCGCATCCAGCCGGGGATCCGTGGGATCGAGCCATGCGGTCGCGAGCACGAGGCCGAGCTCGGCGAACAGCACGACATGCGCGCGGTTCGTCGTCGCTTGGGTGACGTCGTAGGCGTCGGCGAGCGCGGCAAACAGGGCGGCTGCGCCGCTGACGGCGTCGGGGCCCAGCTCGAGGCAGCTGTCCAGCAGCACGGCAAGCGTCGGCTCGATACCATCCGGCGCGATCGAGGCCGCGTCGTCGATACACAGCAAGGTGGTCACGAATGCGCGACTGACGTGATCGACGTCGGGCCCGATCTGCCAGCGCTGCTCACGCACGGCATCGAGATACGCGGGCAGTGGATGAGGCAGCTCGCCACTCTTCAGGATGCCGAGCAACGCGATGGTCGCGTCGTTCGCCAGAAAGTCCGTTCCGGCGAGGACGTCGATCGTCGTGCGCGGCACGCGAGCGCGCAACCAACCGAGCAGACGCGCCGGGTCGCGCTCGAAGCCGAACGTACGCGCACCGCGCGGCAACAGCTGGTCGGGACGCAGATGCGCGCGCTCTTCTTCGAACAGCTGTAACCGCGCTCGCGACCGTGTCATCGCGATATCGCGCTCGTCCTGCGGATTGAGAGCGAGATTGGACGCGCGGACGACGTAATGATCCAGCGCGTCGACATCAAGCAGCAAGCGATGGTGAGCGACCGCGACCTGTAGCCAGTCGCGAACGGTCGAAGCGCGACGCTCGGCGCTCGCCAGGCATTCGACGAGCTGCGCACGAGCGACACCATAGGTCGCGAGCGCGTGTGCGAGCGTCACGAGCTCACCGACGGTGAATGCTTCTTCGACGGAGCGAACCAGCAACGAGACTGCACGTTCGCGCGCGCCAAAGTTGGTGAACGTGTTCGCGACGATCCACTGATCGATCGCCAGGCTTGCAATTGATGCGGCGCCATCGACGAGCAGGCTGCCTTCATCGGCATAGCCGATGTCGCGATAGCCAAGCGCGACGATGCAGAGATCAGCGGCAGTGCGCGCGTTCGCGGCGGCGCGCTCCAGGCAACGTATTGCGCGGGCGCGATCGTCGAGCTCGTGCCATGCCGCGGCCGCGAGGCGCCATTCGGTGCAGGTCAGCGGTGTCAGCTCGTCGAGAACTCGCGATGCGGCGGCTTGATCGCCCAGCACCACGCGATAGATGCGAGCGACGTTGCGATGGACCCACATGCGCTCGTTCGCCGCGCGGAAGGCGGCTTCGAGACATGCGCGCACCTCGTCTGGAGAGGTCTCCGGCCACTGTGCGCGTTGCAAGTGTTCCATCACCATGCGGTTAGCCGTTGGGCGGATGATCAGACCACCGTGCTAGGAGGCGCGAGGTTGCTCCAGGAGTGTGTCATGCGTTCGGAATGGCGGTCGGAATTTGTCTATGACGTTGGCGGTGTCGTGCTGCAGCAGGTGTGGAGTGCGCGCGAGGAGCGCTACCGGGCGCCCGACGACTGGCGGGTGATCGATCGCGAGCTGCAAAACATCGCGAAGCGACGATCCGAGCTCGATGTGAGCGAGGCGCGCTTTCTACGCGCGGCCGAGCGCCAGCAGGTGTGGAAGTGCCTCGGGCTGCCATCGATCATCGCGTACATGGAGCTGCGGCTCGGGTACGGTCCGAGGACGGCGAAGGAGCGGTTGCGCGTCGCGCGAGAGCTCGGAGAGCTGCCACGTCTCGAGAAGGCGCTCGCGCATGGCGAGCTGAAGCATTCGGCGGTGCGCGAGCTGACGCGCGTCGCCACTGCCATGACCGAACAAGCGTGGATCGACGCGGCGCGGGGGAAGAACCTGCGCCAGGTCGAGGAGATGGTGAGTGGTCGCGAGAAGGGCGACTTGCCGGAAACGCCGCCGAAACCGGATGTCCGGCTGCGACCGATCATGCTCGAGGTGTCGCCAGCGGCGTATGCGCTGTATCGCGAGACGCGCGCTGCGCTCTGCAAGGAGACCGGCAAGCAGCTCGATGACTCGGACTTTCTGATTGCCCTGTGCCGGCGCGCGCTCGAGCCTGCCAACGGGAATGGTTCCAAGGCGAACTATCAGATCGCTGTCACGATCTGCGAGAAGTGCGATCGAGGTTGGCAGGATGGAGCGGGTGCCGTCGTCGAGCTCGACCGAGCAGCGATCGAGATGGCCGAGTGCGATGCCCAGCGGATCGGTTCGTTGCAGGCAAAGGTTCCGATGCGAGCGACGCAGGACATCACGCCGCGGGTTCGCAGGTTCGTGTGGCGCCGAGCGCATGGTCGGTGCCAGGCGCCGGGATGTCGTTCCGGCCGCAACCTGGACATCCACCACGTGTGCGCCCGTGCCGATGGCGGGGATCACGATCCCTCGAATCTGGTCGTGCTGTGCTCGTCATGTCACCTGGCGTTGCATCGAGGACTACTCAAGATCACGGGCGCGGCGCCAGCGCTCGTGTTCACGTGGCTCGCAGTCCAGGCAGAACGGGCTCGCGGTGAGCTGCGAGAGACGCTGCTCGCGCTCGGCGTGAAACCCGAAGGTATCGACGACGCCGTCGAGGCTGCTCTGACCCACGTGGGCACGGACGCTTCATTCGGCGCGCTACTCCGTGATGCGTTGGCGCGCTGCGAACCGATCGAGGCTAGCGACGCCGAGGCGGCGTGACGATGACCTGGTAGAGCGTGCTCGGGCGATTCGGATCCGTACCGATGCGACATTGCGTGGTCCCGGTCTTGAGACCGGTGGCCACAAACACGTTCTGCGTGCTCGATCGCGACTTCATCTCGCCCCGGACGATCGTGGTGTCGTCACACACAAAGCCGATCGCGTACCCGACTTCGAGCTCCACGGTCTCGTCGACGGCGACGACGAGCTTGCGTGCACCTTCATCTGCAATCGCGCGACCGCTGACGGCAGCCAGGAGTGCCGCGACATGAAGGCTCCGCATACACGAAGACTACCCGCGACGGAGGGTCGCGACCGCCTCGATCGCAGCCGCGGCCGCGGGGGTGGCGCGTTGCGGATCCAGCGATTGCGACCAGCGATCGACACGGCGCTGCCAGTTCGGGCGCTCCGAGATCGTGCCGGGGACGTTGTGCGGCGTGTGCTCGAGGACCAGATCGTCGAGCGCGACGAGCACGACCTCGGCAGCTCCGCGCGCGAGATCGTCGGTCGCGCCGACCATCGCGCGCTCGACCTCGGTGAGATGGTCGGTCGGGGTGGGCTTGACGAACGCGAGCAATGCTTCGCGAGCCGTCGCCCGCTCGATCCGCTCACGCGCGTCTTGCTCGTCCGTGATCAGACCCAGATCGCGGCGATCGTCGATGTCCGCGCCGAGCCACCACCCGGCGAACGTGGCGGTGTCGTGCGTGTTGAGCGTCGCGACCGATTCCGGCGGCGAGTCTCCAGGGCGCTCTCCGACCTTGGCTGGCAAGAACCACTGTCCCACGTGGATCCGGAACAGCCCGTGGCGCGCCATCGCCGGTCGCACCTGGTCGGGTACCGTCCCGAGATCTTCGCCGACGAGCGCGCACTTCGCACGTTGGGATTCGAGTGTCAGGATCGCCAGCAACTCGTCTGCGTGGTACCGGACGTAGACCCCGTCTGTCGCGGACCTGCCGTTCGGTACGCAGTAGAGGCGGAACAATCCCATGACGTGATCGATCCGCAGCATCCCCGCGACCTTCATGTGATGGCGGATGCTGCGGATGAGGTACCGGTAGTGGTCACGCCGGACTGCGATCGGAGACAGCGGCGGCAAGCCCCAGTTTTGGCCACCGAGGAACAGCGGATCCGGCGGTGCACCTGCCGCGAGCGTTGTCATGAACAGATGACGATGTCGCCAGACCTCGTACGCGTCGCAGTTCACACCGACGGGAAGATCGAGATACAGGTGCACCGAGTGCTTCGCGAGCTCCTCGAGCTGGAGCTGCATGGCCCACTGCGCTACGACATGGGTATCGAGCTTGCGGGCATCCGCACCCATCGCAATGGCATCGGCGCGGCTCTGCACGACCGGTGTCTCGTCGCGCCACGGGCCGGGCCAGTCGCGCCAGCCGCTGCGCGTGGTCTCGCCGAGTGCGCGAAATGCTGCGTAGTCGTAGGCGTCGTCGGCGACGGCCCACGCGTCGATTTCGGGCCCGTGCGAGGCGAGCAGCTGTTCTGCGATCGGATCGAGGGCGTGACGTCGCCAGTGATACTGCGCCTTGTAGTCGATCTGCGTGCCCGGAACGATCGGCGGGGCGACCGGCGGCGCGACCCCGACCGCGGACGCGAGCGCTCCCAGATCCAGATAGAGCTCGTTCCAGTACAGCCGGCTCGCCGGCGAGTACGGCGAGAACGCGCATGGCTCGTCGAGGAATGCTGCGAGGATCGGGAGGGTCGCGACATAGCGGCCGCCACGGCGTTCGACGGCATCGAAGAGCTCGCGCAAGCTCGCCAGGTCGCCGGCCTCGCCACTACGTGGGCTCGCGAGGCCGTACACCGGCGCGAACACGCCCCAGCGCTTGGGACCACTGCCTGGCGCGCCGAACGCTTTGGTGGGGGCCGCGATCGCGAATGCCTCACCATGCTCGCCACCGACGCGCCATTGCACGCGGTGATACCCGAGCTCTCCCACCGCGAGGGTCGCTCGCCGGATGCAGTGTACGGCGCCCCCAGGCCAGGCATGCGAGTCCGCGGGCAGGTCGAACAGCCGGCCGTGTCCACGCACGGTGTGGCCGGTCTCGGTGGTCACCTCGACTTCCCACGGCTGGTCGATCTCGGCGGGCACCGCGAACGGCACCACGAGGGCTCCGTCCCAGCCGATCACGACCGGCGGGACACGCTCTTGCCAGCGCGCGCGCTCGAGATGCGCCATCTGGCTGGCGGCATCGTCGGGCCGCGCGATCTCGATGCCGAGATCCGGTGCGAGCGCCTGCAGTGCGGCGAGCAGGCTCTCGTCGCTCGAGGTCGTCGGTTCGCCCTTCCAGCTCGTGTAGTCCGGATCGAGCCCGGCAAGCTTCGCGAGCTCGCGCAGCGTGTTCACGTCATCCGCCGACGAGCCGGAGCCACCAGCCCGGCATCACGCCCATCTCGATGACGAGGATCGGACAGATCGCGATCACGAACAGCAGGCCGGGCGACCGGGTGGTCACGAACGGCTGGTTGGCTTCGCGGAAGTACATCGCGGTGACGATGCGCAAATAGTAGTAGATGCTGATCGCCGAATTGA
Organism: Kofleriaceae bacterium; assembly: GCA_035715365.1. Lineage (GTDB taxonomy): Bacteria > Myxococcota_A > Polyangia > Haliangiales > Haliangiaceae > JABFXX01. The sequence goes on from DASTLB010000057.1 coordinate 29,698, forward strand.
CGACGCCGATCAGCACGAGCCAGACCAGCTGGTTGTCGCTGACCTCCATCGCCGCCTTGAACAGGTAGAACTTCGCGAAGAACCCGTTCGTCGGCGGCATGCCACCGAGGGACAGCAGGCACACGGTCATCGCGAGCGCAGCCGCCGGATGCTGGGTCCCAAAGCCGGCCCAGTCATCGATCAGCAGGCGCTCGCGGCCGCGCGACCCGACGTACGCGAGGATCGCGAACGCGCCCATCGTCGTGATGCTGTACGCGATCAGGTAGTAGACGATGCCGGGGTTCGCCGACGCCGACCCGAGGCCCTGCGCGCAGATCCCGACGAGCAGCACGCCGGCGTGCGAGATCGACGAGTACGCGAGCATCCGCTTGATGTTGTCCTGCCGGACCGCGCTGATATTGCCGATCGTGATCGTGATCGCCGCGATCACGACCATCGGGCTCGCCCAGCCGAGCGAGCCGAACGGCAGCACGTCGCCGCCAAGCGCGGTCCCGAACACGCGGATCATCGCGGCCACGGCCGCGGCCTTGACCGCGGCGGCCATGAACGCGGTGACCGGCGTCGGTGCGCCCTCGTACGCGTCCGGAGCCCACATGTGGAACGGCACCGCCGCGACCTTGAAGCCGAACGCGACGACGAGCAGGAACGCGCCGGCGATCACGAGACCCGGGTTCGTCGTGGTCTGCAGCGACGCGCCCATCTGCTTGAGGTCGGTCGTGCCGACCGCGCCGTAGAGCAGCGCGATGCCGTACATCAAGAAGCCGGTCGCGAACGCGCCGATCAGGAAGTACTTCATCGCCGCCTCATTGCCGCGGCGCGACTTGCGGCGCATCGCGGTCATCACGTAGACGCCGATCGACATCGTCTCGATGCCGAGGAACACGGTGACCATGTTGCCCGCCTGCGCGAGCATCACCATGCCCGACGCCGACAGCAGCAGGATCCCGTAGTACTCGCCGATCTGCCAGCCGTGCTCGCGCTGGTGCGCGGGCGACATCATCGCGGTGAGCGCGGTCGTGACGCCGAACAGTGCGGACAGCACGTACGCGGTGCGATCTGCGAGCAGCATGCCGCCGAGCAGCTGGATCGGCTCGGTCTGCGTGGCGGGCACCTGGCGGTAGAGCACGACCGAGGCGATCGCGGACGCCAGCGAGCCGGCCACGGCCAGACCGGCGAGCGCCGTGCGATCACGACCGTGATAGAACGCCTCGCCGAGCACGAGCAGCATGCCGACGATCGCGAGGACCAGGTACGGCAGCATCCAGCCGAGATGAGTGGGTTCGAAGCTCACGGCGTACCTCCCTCGCCCATCGCGCGCCGTACGTTATCGGCGCCCCGCGCCAGGTCGTCGAGGTTCTGCTTGACCTGGGCGCTCGCCGGCGTGTTCGGCACCTCGCCGAACTTGTGCGCCGGACCGTCGGGCTCGCCGAGGCGCGCCTGATGACTCGCGACAAACCGCTGCACCGACTTCTCCATCGTCGTCAGGAACGGACGCGGAAACAGCCCCATCAGCAGGATGCCGATCGCGAGCGGGATGAACGTCGCGAGCTCGCGGCCGTTGAGGTCGGGCAGCGCGCCGTTCTTCGCCTTGTCGAGCTTTCCGAAGAACACCCGGTGGAACATGTACAGCAGGTACACCGCGCCGAGGATCACGCCGGTGGTGGCGAGCGCCGTCATCAGGCGCGGCATCGGCAGGTTCGACTCGGCCGGCGCGCCCCACGTGCCGAGCAGCGTCAGGAACTCGCCGATGAAGCCGGACAGCGCGGGCAGGCCCGCAGAGCCCATCACGATGATCAGGAACAGGCCCGCGAACGTCGGCATCTGCTTCCAGATCCCGCCGTACTCGGCGAGCCGCCGGGTGTGGCGACGCTCGTACAGCACGCCGATGCCGAGGAACAGCCCGCCCGTGGTCAGGCCGTGCGACAGCATCGCGTAGATCGAACCGGACACGCCGTACGCGGTGAGCGTGAAGATGCCGAGCGCGCAGAACCCGAGGTGGCTCACCGACGAGTACGCGACGAGCTTCTTGACGTCATCCTGCGCGAACGCGACGAAAGCACCGTAGATGATGCCGATCACCGCGAGCACGGCGATCGCGGGCGTCCAGACCTCCGCGCCATGGGGAAACAGCGGGATCGCGTAGCGCAGGAACCCGAAGATGCCGAACTTCAGCAGCACGCCGGCCAGGATCACCGAGCCCGCGGTCGGCGCCTCGACGTGCGCGTCTGGCAACCACGTATGGAGCGGGAACAGCGGCACCTTGATCGCGAACGCGAGCGCGAACGCCGCGAAGCACCAGATCTGCGCGTCGTACGGCAGCGCGACCTTCGTCAGCTGCTCGAGATCCGTCGTGTACGTGCCGAGCACGCTGCCCGCCTGCACGTAGACGTAGAAGATCGCGACGAGCATCAGCAGCGAGCCGACCATCGTGTAGATGACGAACTTGATCGACGCGTAGAGCCGGCGCTGGCCGCCCCAGATGCCGATCAACAGGTACATCGGGATCAGCATCACTTCCCACGAGACGTAGAACAGGAACACGTCGATCGCGATGAACGCGCCGAGCATGCCGGCCTCGAGCACGAGCATCGCCGCCGTGAACTCTCGGACGTGACGCTCGATCGCCTTGCCGGTCCCGAGCAGCGTGAGCGGCATCAGGAATGTCGTCAGCAGCACGAGGAAGATCGAGATGCCGTCGAGCCCGGTCTTGAAGTGGGCGTTGAGGCCGGGGATCCACTCGGTGTCGAACACGAGCTGGTACGGCAGATCGCTCTTCGGATCGAAGTAGCGCAGCACGAGCAGCGACACGAGGAACGTCAGCGTCGTGAACAGCAGGCCGATGCCGCGGTGGAGCGTGGCCTCCGCCTTTGGCGTGCACATGACGAAGATCGCGCCGATCAGCGGCAGCGCGAGGATCAGCGGCAAAATGAACGAGCCGGGCATGACTACTTGCCCTCCTTCGCGGGCGCCGCCAGCTCGAGCTTGCGGGTCACCGTCTGGATCTTGCGCGTCACCGGATCTTCGATGATCAGCGTGACGTTGGACGCTCGGATGTTGCCGCGCCACACCGTGACGTCGCGGCCCTCGAGCACGCGCTCGGTCTTGGGATCGAGATCGGCGACACCGTCGCCGGTGATGTCCCACGTGAGCCGCGCGTTCGCACCGGCGACGCCGGCGCCGGGCGCGGCATGCAGCGCGATCATGTCACCGGGCAGCCGCTCGTACGTGAACGACGCCTTGCTGCGGCAGTCGGTCACGAGGAACACCGCCGCGGCGCCGATCACGAGCCCGGCAAGGTAGCGCTGGACCTGACCGTTCTGGAACCACCGTGAGATCCGGCCGAACAGTCCGACGACAAATGCGACGCCGGTGACCGCGACCGTGTCGATCACGAAGCGGTCGACGATCTCGAACAGCCCGCGCGCGACCCACTTGAACGGCCGCACGATCGTCGCGTCGTAGATCTCGTCGAACCACAGCTTTGCCTTCGACGCCTCGTAGGCGGGCTGTAGCGGTCCGCTCGTCAGCTTGTCGACGATCGGCGCCGGGCCCTTGCCGTACAGCCGGTACGCGAGCGCGATGCCGATCACGCCGATCGACAGCGCGATGCCCATCAGCACGAAGGTCGTCGTGTCGGTCGTGTGGCCCGCGATCGCCGGGTTGCCGTGCGGCGGGTCGTACCAGTTCGGCACGGTGCTGCGCGACAGCCAGCTCGCGAGGCCGTGCGTGACCTCGGGCAGGTGAATGCCGGTGAGGTGCGGCAGGCCGATGAAGCCGGCGATCGTCGCGAGCGCGGCGAGCACGACGAGCGGGATCGTCATCGAGCGCGGCGACTCGTGCGCGTGCTTGGCTTCCTCGGAGCGCTCGTCGCCCGAGAACACCAGGAAGTAGAGCCGCCACATGTAGAACGCGGTGCCGAGCGCCGCGATCAGCAGGCCACCCCACAGCAGCTTGCCGTACCAGACCGGCCAGCCCGGCGGATGCACGTGCCACGCGCCGGCGAGGATCTCGTCCTTCGAGAAGAACCCGGCGAACGGGAAGATGCCGGCGAGCGCGAGGGACGCGATCGTGAACGTCCAGAACGTGATCGGCATGTAGCGCTTGAGCCCGCCCATGTCCTTCTTCATGTCGAAGGAGTGGTGCGTGCCGGCGTGGCTGATCGAGCCGGCGCCGAGGAACAGCAACGCCTTGAAGAACGCGTGGGTGAAGAGGTGGAACACGCCGGCGGTCCATGCCCCGACCCCGAGTGCCATCACCATGTAGCCGAGCTGCGAGATCGTGGAGTACGCGAGGACCTTCTTGATGTCGTCCTGCACGAACGCGAGCAGCGCACCGATGATGATCGTGATGCCGCCGATCAGCACCATGAGGTTCACACCACCGGCGGCGATCGAGAACCCGTTGAAGAACACCGGGTAGAGCCGGGCGACGAGGTACACGCCGGCGACGACCATGGTGGCGGCGTGGATCAGCGCCGACACCGGCGTGGGACCGGCCATGGCGTCGGGGAGCCAGGTGTGGAGCGGGAACTGGCCGCTCTTGCCGATGACGCCGATGAAGAGGCACACCGCGGCGGCGAGCAGCGCGGCGTGGTCGGCCCCCGGGCTCAGCGCGTAGGCGTTGCTGGCGCCGATGTCGAAGCTGCCGACCGTGAAGAACAGGATGATGATGCCGATCAGCAGCCCGATGTCGCCGGTGCGGGTGGTGAGGAAGGCCTTGAGCGCGGCGCGACTGTTCGCGCCCTCCTCCCACCAGTGACCGATGAGGGCGAACGAGCAGAGACCGACGCCTTCCCACCCGAGCAGGATCTGCAGCGTGTTGTCGGCGACGACGAGCGTGAGCATCGCCGCGGTGAACAGGCTGAGCATCGCGTAGTAGTGCGTGTAGCGGACGTCGTCCTTGAGGTATGCGGTGCTGTAGACGTGCACCAGCAGGGAGATCAGCGAGACGACGAAGCACATCATCACCGCG
>DASTLB010000058.1:0-53335 GCA_035715365.1 Kofleriaceae bacterium
GTGGCGCCCCGGTCGCGCAAGCGCACGCTCGTCGAAATTCTCGAGTAAACGTCGCCGATCGCGAGTGCCGAACGGGCGTATCGAAATCGGAGGCGTCGCGCGGGCACATGGCATCCGCGGCGAGATCGTGATCGTGACGCATGATCCCGACTCCGACACGCTCGGTCGCGTGCAAACGATCTGGATCGGTGGCACGGAGCGAACGATCACGAACGTGCGCGATACGCAGCGCGGCTGGCTCGTGGCGCTCGAAGGCATCGCGACGCGAAACGACGCCGAGGCGCTGCAAGGCCAGCCTGTCGAGGTCGACCGCAGCGTGCTCGAGCTCTCCGACGAAGATGTGCTGCTCGCGGATCTGGTCGGGCTCGAGGTGCGGCGCGCCGATGGCACGCCGTGGGGCAAGGTCGCCGAGATCATGGTGGGCGAGCACCAGGACGTGCTCGTGATTCACGATGGCGAGATCGAGAGGCTGTTGCCGATCGTCGATCAATTCGTCACCGGGATCGATCTCGAGGCCGGCATCGTGACGGTCGATCCGCCGGAGGATCTGCCGGAAGGGCGACGATGAGGTTCACCGTCGTGACGATCTTGCCCGAGCTGATCGAGCCCGCGCTCGGCGCCGGTGTCGTCGGTCGGGCGCGCGAGGCGGGCGTGATTCGGGTCGAGACCGTGAACCCGCGCGACTTCACGCACGATCGTCATCGCACCGTCGATGACACGCCGTACGGCGGCGGCCCGGGCATGGTGATGAAGCCCGAGCCGCTGCTCGCGGCGATCGCGAAGGCGCGCGGCGACGCCGGTGCGCACACGATCCTGCTGACGCCGACCGGTGCACCGCTGACCCAGCAGCGGATCCGCGAGCTCGCGCAGCTGCCGCACCTCGCGCTCGTGTGCGGGCGCTACGAGGGGATCGACGAGCGCGTCATCGAGCTCGCGATCGACGAGCAGCTCTCGATCGGCGACTACGTGCTGTCCGGCGGCGAGCTCGGCGCGCTCGTGATCGTCGACGCGGTGTCGCGGTTCGTTCCGGGCGTGCTCGGCGAGGCGACGAGCACCGACGACGAATCGCACGCCGCGGGGCTGCTCGAGTATCCGCAGTACACGCGGCCGCCGGTGCTGACGCACGGCGATCGCGAGCTCGCGATCCCGCCGGTCCTGACGTCGGGCAACCACGCGGCGATCGCGGCGTGGCGGCGCCGTGAATCGATCGAGCGCACCGCGCGGCGGCGCCCCGATCTGTTCGCGCGGTTCCGTCCGACGAAGGCGGATGCGAAGCTGGTCCCGCCGCTCGCCGCGCGGACGCACGTCGCGCTCGTCCACCATCCGGTCTTCGATCGCACCGGCAAGATCGTCACGACGTCGCTCACGAACTTCGACATCCACGACATCGCGCGCTCGACGCTGACCTACGGGCTCGCCGCGTATCACATCGTCACGCCGATCACGTCGCAGCGCGAGAAGGCGCAGCACATCGCGGACCTCTGGCTCGAGGAGGCGCGCACGCCGCCGAGATCGGGGAGCCGGGCAGGCGCGATGGCGCTCGTGCGCACCGCGGACGCGATCGAATCCGTGATCGCCGAGCTGACCACCGAGTACGGCCGTGCTCCGAAGCTCGTCGCGACCTCGGCCCGTCAGGAGTCATTCCCGGGGATCCCGCGCGTCACCCCGGCCCAGCTGTTTGCCGAGGCGTCGATCGATCCCGCGCCGCTGCTGCTCCTGCTCGGGACCGGCTGGGGCCTGGCGGATCACATGATTCCGTCGGTATCTCGGATGCTTGCGCCGATCGAGGGCAGTTCGGACTGGAACCACCTCAGCGTGCGCAGCGCGGCGGCGATCCTGCTGGATCGACTGTTCGCCCGGATGCCCTGACGCCCGACTTGACGACCACTGCCGATCTCTGGCAGAACCCTGCGTCCCTACCGGCTTTTTACCCGGGGTGAGTCTCATGAGCGCGCAGCGGATCTTCGAATCGATCGACAAGTCTCAACGTCGCCCCACCAACCTGCCCGAGTTCCGCCCCGGTGACTCGATCAAGGTCTGGGCAAAGATCCGCGAGGGCGAGAAGACGCGCCTCCAGGCGTTCGAGGGCGTCTGCATCCGTCGCGCCTCGAAGGGCGCGCGGTCGACGTTCACCGTCCGCAAGATCTCGTACGGCGTCGGCGTCGAGAGAATCTTCCCGGACAACTCGCCGAACATCGACAAGATCGAGGTGCTCGCGCGTGGCCGCGTCCACCAGTCGCGCCTCTACTACCTGCGCGATCTGAGCGGCAAGGCGGCTCGTATCAAGGAGCGCGAGGGCACGAACGAGGTGGCCGAGGCGCTGCCCGAGGCGACCCAGTCGGCCGAAGAGGCCGCGGCCGCGTCGGCCGAGACGCCGGTGAAGGAAGCGGCTCCGCAGAAGGCGAAGAAGCCCCGCAAGCCGCGCACGAAGGACAAGAAGAAGAACTAGTCCTGGTTCGAAGCAGGCGCGAGGCTGGTCTGGGAGGACGGCCTCGCCGAGGAGTGTGTGTGATGGAGATCCTCCCGACATCTGCGAGCCCGACCACGACGATCGAGGTCGGTGCGAACGCGGAAGACCGAGCGACCGCGTACCTGATCGATCGCGGCTACACGATCGTCGAGCGCAACTTCGAGATCAAAGCCGGCGAGCTCGACATCATCGCCCGCGATGGCGCGATCCTCGTGTTCGTCGAGGTGCGCAGTCGCGCGAACGCCGACCACGGCCACGCGGTCGAGATGATCACGCCGGCGAAGCAGCGCCAGGTCGCGCGGATCGCCGGCTTCTACTTGCAGCTGCGCCGACCGGCCTACGACGAGATCCGGTTCGACGTCGTCGCGATCACCGGCGACGAGATCCTGCTCGTGCAGGATGCGTGGCGCTTATAGAACCGCTTCGCGAAGCGCGGCGCGACGAGATCCGATCAGGCCTTGCAGAGCGGATACGTCGGGTTGTTCACGCGGCCATCGAGGTTGCAGCACGCGTTGTCCGGGTTGCCAGGATCGCACGCCTTCGGCGTCGGGATGTCGCCGCTCTCGGGCACCACGATGTAGTCCTTGCAGACGCAGAACTTCCGGCAGCAGAACGGGCCGACCGTCACGGCGACGCCGCACGCGAACCCACCGACGCACGGCGACTCCGGGACGCGCTCGCAGTCATCTTCGCTCTCGCACTCCGACGTGCAGAGACCGTTGTTGCCCGACGGGAACGCGCTGCCCGGCGGCAACTCGCGACCGAGCGGAACGCGCAGACACGTGCGAGTGACGCAGTCGAGCGAGGGCGATGCGACGACGACCTCGCTCGCCTCGGGGGTCGCGGCTCCAAGATCGCAGATGCGGCCCACCGGTTCGCCACCGCACCCGCTCACGAAGCAGGCCATAGCGAACACAATGCCCAGCACCACCAGCTGACGGCGTCGACTCATCGCGGCCGATGATAAGTGGACGGATAGGAGAGTCAAGCGAACGGCATCCGCGTTTCGCTCGTGCATCGGCAAGGATCGAGATCGGTGCACAGGTGCCCCCATGGCCTGTTGGTGCACGATCGTATCGTTGTCCATCATCGGATTTCGATGATGACGTGCGCGAAAAGCAAAAAATGATCGAGCACGCAGACCTACACGCTTCGATCAAGTAAGCGCGGCTGCATTCGTCCGTGTGCAACCGGATGCGCGAAGACGTGTCCGGCCCTTCTGTCCGCGCAGCGGACCGTGCTCGCCTTGACAACATGTATCGGGGTTGCCGATGATTCCGACGCGTCACTTGGGGCGAGTGCACACGAGGGCTCGCTCTAACCTTGGAGGAACTTGATGCGGTTGCTCACGAAACTCATTCCCGTCGCCGCGCTGGTACTCGGCGGGCTCTGCCACGATGCGCAGGCACAGAAGGCGCCGGCGAAGGCAGGAAAGAAGTCGCTCGAGTCTGACGAGCCGGGCGCGACCTCGCCGCCTTCCAAGACGCTCGAGCGCGCGATCAAGCTCTACGAGAAGGAGGACTTCTTCTCGGCGTCGATCGAGCTCAAGAAGGTGCTCGACGGCGAGAGCGGCGACGACGCGAAGAACAAGCAGCGCGCCGAGTTCTACATGGGCAAGACGCTGTTCAACATGGGCAAGAACGCGAAGCCGCCCTGGGGCTTCTACGCCGCGTCGCTCGCGTACTTCGACAAGATCGTCCAGGCCGGCGATCAGCACACCTATCATGCAGCGACGCTGAAGTGGCTCGCGGCGCTGTCGCGCGTGCTGCCGGAGACGTCGGGCATCCTCGAGAAGATCGGTACGTACGATCCCTCGCGGCTCGAGGATCCGTCGCTCGCGTCGGTCAAGGACGAGCTCTACTTCCTGCTCGGCCGTCACTACTACCGCCACGGCGGCGATGGTGACTTCGACAAGGCGATCGGCCTGTTCCAGAAGGTCTCGCGCCAGAGCGAGTTCTACATCAAGGCGAAGTTCTTCGAGGGCGTGACGTACGTCCGCAAGTATGAAGGCAAGCCCGCGGTCGACGCGTTCAAGGAGATCTTGATCATCGGCCAGGAGCGGCCCGCGCAGTACAAGGCCGACGACATCGCGAACTACAACGAGCTCGCGCAGCTGCAGATGGCGCGCGTGTTCTACTCGACGCAGCAGTTCGACACGTCGATCAAGTACTTCGAGAAGCTCGACCAGAACTCGTACGACTGGGCCGAGTCGCTGTTCGAGGCGTCGTGGGCGTACTTCATGAAGACGCTCAACTCCAAGGCGCTCGGCAACATCCACACGCTGAACGCGCCGTACTTCGAGAACCAGTTCTTCCCGGAGTCGCTGCTCCTGAAGAGCGTCATCTACTTCCGCTATTGCCTCTACGATCAGGCGGAAGAAGCGATCCAGGACTACAACGACAAGTACAAGCCGCTCCAGAAGAACCTGGAGGACATGGTCAAGAAGTACGACGACAACGCCGAGTTCTACGAGTACGTGAAGAAGGTCAAGCAGAACAAGGCGGGCCTCGATCCGACGACGCAGCGCCTCGTCATGAGCGTGCTCAACGACAAAGAGGTGCTGAAGACGTTCGCGTGGGTCGACGAGATCAACAGCGAGCTCGCGCGTCTCCAGAAGAGCGACAAGGCGTGGCAGACCACGCAGGTCGCCGCCGAGGTCCTGCAGGAGCTCACGGTGACGCAGTCGGTCGCCGCCGGCGATGCGGGCAAGGTCGCGCGTAACCGCGTCGATCGCCTCGCCCGCGAGCTCGGCGCGCTCGCCCGCGATGGCTCGAAGATCAAGTTCGAGATCCTGAACGCGAAGGCCGAGAAGCTGTCCGCAGACGCGCTCAAGCTCCAGAAGGAGAACAAGAGCGCGCGCGAAGAGCCGATCGTGATCGATGACGAGCACTTCCAGTGGCGCTTCAACGGCGAGTACTGGAAGGACGAGCTGGGTTACTACCGCTTCAAGATTCGTAATCGCTGCCCCAAGCAGTGATGCAAAGGTCGGCCTCACTCTGATCGATACGCGAGCTCGATGTCCGGGGGGACGTCGGGCTCGCGGTGCTTTCGGGGCATCTCGCCCCGCACTCGCTTCACTTAAATAGACACCGGCAGTGACAAAGCCGTGACGACCCGAGTTTCGGTTTTGGCTACCGTGTCGCAGTCTCGAGGTCTGTTGCTCGTTTCCCTGGGGAAGGAAATGCCATGAAGAGAGTCTCGCTAGCGATCGCAGGACTGGTCGTCGCAAGTGCGATCGGCAGTCCGCACGCGTTGGCTCAGAAGGCCAAATACACGCGAAATACGGATGTCAAAGTCGATGTGAAGCTCTCGGATCGCGTCAAACCGATCCAGGCGAAGCCCAAAGATGCGAAGGAGAACCAGCCGGCGCTGAGCGCGGACATGGTGCTCTCGATCGAAGGCCTCGTCGGCAACATTCGAAGCGAGCAGGAGCAGATCCTCTCGGAGCTGATCCAGAACACACCGGACTCCGAGGTCGAGGAGAAGAGCGAGTACTACTTCCGCCTCGGCGAGCTCTACGCGAAGCAACAGCGGTTCTGGCGCCTGAAGTCGGTCGAAGCGCAGATCCAGTCGGACAACGCGCGCAATCCTCAGCAGAAGAACAAGCTGAAGAACGACTCGGCGGTCGCCGCGAACAAGGCCAAGGACTACCTGCTGAAGGCAGTGAAGACCTACAAGGGCCTCACCGATAACGAGGCGTTCCGCAACTATCCCAAAATGGATATGGCGCTCTTCTACTACGGGTACACGCTGCAGGGCGGCAAGTACCTGAAGGAAGCGCGCGCGGTCTACGACAAGCTGCTCAAGAACTATCCGAACTCGAAGTACGTGCCCGAGGCGCACCTCGCGTTCGCCGAGTACTACTTCGAAGCCGGCCAGCTCGCCGACGCCGAGGCCCGCTACAGGCAGGTCCTCAAGTTCCCGAAGTCGTCGGCGTACTGGTACGCGATGTACAAGATGGGCTGGATCCATCTCAACCTGCAGCGCTTCCAGGAGGCGCTCGAGACGTTCTTCCAGGTCGCGCAGGCCACGAAGAACGACAAGAAGCAGGAGATCCTGAACCGCGCCGCGAAGAAGGACTTCGTGCGCGCTTACGCCGAGATCGGCAAGGCGGACAAGGCGTACGCCGCGTTCCAGCGCGTCGACAACAAGTACGCGTTCGACATGCTGACGATCCTCGCCGACCTCTACCTCGAGCAAGGCAAGAGCGACAAGGCGATCTACACGTACCAGGAGCTGATGAAGCTCGCGCCGACGAACAAGAACGTCTGCCTGTGGCAGTACAACGTCGCGCACGCGATGCTGTCGATGCCCGGCGCGAACAACAACGACAAGGTCAAGGAGATCGAGAACCTCGTCAAGCTGTGGGGCGCGCTCAAGGGCAAGAAGGTCCTGCCGTCGTCGGAGTCGCAGGAGTGCCATGACAACGCCGCCGCGATGAGTGGCGAGCTCGCGCGCGCGTATCACTCGGAGTCTGCGAAGACGAAGAACCCCGAGACGCTCGCGTACGCCGAGAAGCTCTACAAGGTCTATCTCGACGTGTTCACCGACGCGCAGGACTACGCGCAGACGCAGTACTTCTACGCCGAGCTGATCTGGTCGCGCGCCGAGAACGAGAAGAACCCGCGCGTGCAGACCGAGATGTGGGAGAACGCGGCGGTCGCGTTCACCGACGTCGTCAAGGGCGGCAAGGTCGAGCCGAAGCTGATGAAGGAAGCCGCGTACGCCGCGGTGCTCGGCTGGAAGAACGCGCTCAACGTCGATCCTCGCATCCGCAACCAGGCGGACAAGGTCGAGAACATCGACAAGGAGTACGAGAAGGTCCCGCAGCCGAAGCCGATCCCGCCGCGCGAGGAGAAGATGCTCGCGGCGTTCGACATCTACATCAACTACATCAAGGATCCGAAGGACGACGAGCTCGTCGGGATGAAGTTCCTGAAGGCGAACATCTATCGCCGCTACAACCACTTCGACAAGGCGATCCCGATCTTCCTCGACATCCTCGATCACCATCGCCAGCACGAGACCGCCGAGTTCTCGGCGAACCTGCTGCTCGATACGTACAACCGGATGCAGAACTACGAGGACATGCTGAAGCTCGTCGACAAGCTCGACGGCGACAAGAAGTTCCTCGAGGGCAAGGACGACCTCAACGCGACGCTGTCGAAGATCAAGGCGCAGTCGCTGCGCAAGCGTGCCGAGAAGCTCGAGAAGGACGCGAAGGACTCGAAGGACTTCTCGAAGTACGTGGCCTGCGGCCAGGCATACCTCGACATCTACAACCGCAACCCGGAAGCGACCGAGAACGACGAGGTGCTCTACAACGCGCTGACCTGTTACCAGGAAGGCAAGTCGATCGGCGCCGCGATCCAGATGTACCTGCTGCTGAAGCAGTACTACCCGAAGAGCAAGCTGATGCCGCGCGCGGTCGGCCGCATCGGTCGCGCGTACGGTGACGTCGCGTTCTACGACAAGGCGTCCACGATGCTCGAGGAGTACGCGACGAAGTACGCCGGCGAGAAGGACGCGCACGACGCGATGAGCGACGCGGTGTTCTTCCGCAAGGGCATCGGTGACGACGCCAAGGCGATCGAGGACACGAACACGTACATCGCGAAGTTCGGCAAGCAGAACCCGAAGGAGGGCGCGGACGCGCTGTTCTCGCTGACGTCGGTCTACGAGAAGCAGGGCAACGCGGACGAGCTCGTCAAGCACCTGCAGCGCTACATGCGCGAGTACCCGGCGAGCAAGGGCGGCGCGGATCGCATCGTGATCGCGAACGCCAAGATCGGTCTGACGCGCTGGAAGCAGAGCTGCCCGGTGCCGATGGTCGACGGCTCGTGCGTCAAGATCGTCCGCGAGCGCGCGATCTCGACCAAGAAGATCAAGGGCAAGAAGAAGGGCGCGAGTGACCAGCCGAAGCAGTGCGGTCCCGAGTCGAAGATCAAGCTGACCGTGATCCCGCGCGACGAGAAGCGCGTCCGCGAGGCAGTCGCGGCGTTCACCGCGGCGGCGCGCGCGTTCGAGGGCTCGAAGGGCAACACTGGTGGTGACGAGCAGGGCGCGCGTTACTACTACGCGCAGTCGAAGTTCGCGCTCGCCGACCGCGACTTCGAGGCGTACCTCGCGCTCAAGTTCCCCGCGAACCTGAACTTCGACCCCGATCCGAAGAAGAAGGCGATCAAGGAGAAGAGCCTCAAGCGGTTCAACGACTGGATCGCCGAGCGCCAGAAGGTCGGCGGCAAGGCGACGTCGCAGTACGAGTCGATCCTCGGCATCAAGGACAACGCGACGTCGATCGCGGCCGCGGCTCGCCTCGCGCAGATCTCGCAGAACCTGTCGGACGCGCTGTTCTCGGCGGAGATTCCGCAGGACGTGCGCACCGGCGAGTTCGCCGACGAGAAGGTCGAGGCGTTCTGCGACAAGATGACCGAGGTCGCCGAGCCGCTCGACGCGCGCGCGCTCCAGGGCTACAGCGTGTGTCTCACGAAGTCGACCGAGCTCGGCTGGTTCAGCGAGTGGTCGAAGATGTGCGAGCGCGAGCTCGGACAGATCAAGCCGGAAGAGTTCCCGACGGCCTCCGAGCTCCGTGGTGATCCCGAGCTCGTGGCGCCGATCGTCGACGTCGAACCCGCGATCGGAAAGCTCGAGTAAGGGGAGGAAGTCAAAGCCATGAAGAACCAACTCTGGATTTCAGTCGCGGGTGCGCTCGCGATCGCAGCATGTGGCGGACCGGCGAAGACCTCCGGGCTCGGCAAGGGCAAGGACGTTCCACCGCCGCCTCCCGTCGTGAAGGCGGATGACGCCGCCAAGCCCGAGCCCAAGCGCGAGATCTCGACCGACGAGCGCAAGGACTACGAGAGCGCGGTGTCGACGTTCGCGCAGATCGACAAGAGCGGCAAGTGGGACGAGTCCTCGTGCCGTCAGTCGGCGGAGCGCTTCGCGGCCGTGTTCCGCGAGCATCCGAAGATGATCGAGGCCCAGTTCATGGTCGGCCTCTCGTATCACCGCTGCAACCTGCTCGGCGACGCCGAGAAGGCGTACCAGACGGCGATCGGGGTCAAGCCGAACCACGGCCAGTCGCTGTCGAACCTCGGCGAGATCTACTATCGCGCCGGCAAGGTCGATGGCGCGCGCCAGTACTGGGACAGCGCGATCAAGGCGAACGGCAAGCTGATCGCCGCGCGTAACAACGTCGCGTCGATGGAGCTCGAGCAGATGCGCAAGCTGCCGCCGAGCTCGGCCGAGTGGAAGAAGCTCGAGGAAGATGCGCGGTTCAACCTCTCCAACGTGCTCGGCGTCGACTCCGAGAACGTCAAGGCGTACACGCTGTACGGCCTCGTCTACATGGAGGGCTACCAGAAGAACAAGAACCGGCTCGACCTCGCGAAGCTGCTGATGGACGAGGCGAAGAAGCGCAACGCGAAATACGCGCCGCTCGAGAACGCGTACGGCCTGTACTACATGCGTCGCAACGCGCTGTCGGAAGCGCTCCAGCACTTCCAGGCCGCGGTCGAGCTCGATCCGAAGTTCGTCGAGGCGCGCATGAATGTCGGCCTGACGACGCTCGGCTTCCGCAAGTACGACACCGCGAAGGAGATGTTCACGAAGGTCCTCGAGGTCGCGCCGAAGACCTACGACGCGTACATCGGCCTGGGGATCGCGCTGCGTGGCCTCAAGGACTTCGAGGGTGCGGAGGCGCAGTACAACGCGGCCGCGAAGCTCAACCCGCAGCGCGGCGAGGCCTATTACAACCTCGCGGTCCTCTACAAGGACTTCCGCGCGACGAAGCAGGAGCCGAAGGAGTCGCTCGCGACCTACGGCAGGGCGAAGGGCTACTTCCAGGACTTCCTGAACAAGCAGGCCTCCGACGAGGACAAGAAGGAAGCGAAGGAGCAGATCGCGCTGATCGACAAGACGGTCACGCAGACGAACAACTTCTTGAAGGCGATGGCGAACCAGCCGCCGCCCGCTCCGACGCCCGCACCCGCGGCTACACCTGCCGGTGGTAACCCACCTGCCGGTGGAACTCCCCCCGCGAAGAAGTAGCTGATATGTTTACGGGGCAGGTCGTCACGCACCGTGGCAACCTGCCCCGTTTTTTTGTGTCTTCTCTGCGGAACTTTTTGGAAAGAAATTGGAACCCGGAAACCGAGCCCACTGTCAGAGCCTCCGTGCGTACGGATCTCTGCAGGGGCTCAGCCAGGAAGGCGACCATGCGGAATCTGTCTATTGCACTGTTCGCGCTCGTTCTCGTCGGTGGGGTGGCGGCTGCACAGCCGGCCAAGGGTGGCGGTAACGCCAATGCCGGCAACGGCAAGGTGAAGGTCTATGACTTCTCCGGCGACACCATCGAAGGTGATCTGATCAAGCCCGAGGGCTCGACGGTCGACGCGCGCGATTTTGCGAAGCACTCGTCTCTGATCAAGATCCGCACGAACTTCATCCCCGAGATCCTCAAGTCGGCCGAGGACCTGTAGAGCAGGGCGCGTCGTCGCAAGACCACGCGTTGCTACTCATCCCCGGCCAGTTTCCGTAGTCGCTCTCCACTTGGAGAAAACACATGGCCGGTGCCAAGGTTCCTCTTACATTCCGCATCTTCAAGGGTGACCAGCTGCTTCGCGAGGAGCGGCTGAGCCTGAGCGTCATCAAGCTCGGCAAGGTGCCCTCGGCTCACCTCAAGCTCGACGACGAGACCGTGAGCCGCATGCACGCGATCATCGAGGTCAATGGCCCCGGTGACGTCAGCATCATCGACCTCGGCTCGACCAAGGGCACCTTCGTCAACGGCCAGAAGGTCAACAAGGCGAAGCTGCAGTCCGGCGACACGATCGTCGTCGGCGAGACGCGGATCGAGCTCGCGATCGGCGCGAGCGAAGAGGAAGAGGTCACCAAGGTCAGCACGCAGGCCGCGCCCGAGGTGATCAGCTCGACGCCGCGTCCGGCGGTTCCGGCGCCGACGATGCAGTCGTCGGTCCCGCCGCCGGCGCCGCCGCGTCCGCCCGCGCCGCCGTCGTTTGCGACGTCGACCGCAGTGGCGCCGCCAGCTCCGCAAGCGTTCGCGCCCGGCCCCGCGCCGGCCGCGCCGATGGCCGCCGCGAGCGCGCCCGCGCCGTCGGCTCCAAGCCTGCGTCCGCCGCCGGGCATGCCGGGTGGTCCGTCGATCTACGGCGCGCCGATGGCGGTGCCGCAGGGCTTCCAGGCGTCGATGGCCGAGTCGGCCGACGATCTCACCGGCGCGCGCGCCGTCGAGGTCGCCGCGATGCTCGGCGACTCCGTCGTCGGCGTGAAGCACTGCATGGACCCCCGTGGCGGCAGCATCAAGACCGGCACGTGGCTCATCTTCGCGGCCGCGATCATCGCGTTCCTGCTGTCGGCCGGTGCGTTCACGCTCGGCGTGAAGACGGCCGCGTACAACAAGGGCCGCTACGACTACGAGACCCAGAAGCTCGGCAAGCCGGGCTACGCGGTGCGCCCGGTGATCCTGCCGCAGGCGCTCGACTGGATCGCGTTCGGTGGCCTCGCGTTCTCGATCAGCTTCTTCGCGTGGTCGCTCGCGCGCATGCGCTCCGAGCGTCGCAGCCCGTGGTTCCGCATCGGCAACGCGCCGGGCGTCGAGTTCGCGACGGAGGGCGCCGGTCCGGTGTTCCCGCTCGTCGAGCCGCGTGGCGATGACTTCGCGTTCAACTTCTCGCCCGGCATGGAAGGCGAGATGATCACGAACGGCCAGTCGACGTCGCTCGCCGAGCTCGCGTCGCAGGGTCGGACGTCGATCATGCCGATCCCGCCGAACTCGAAGATCCGGGTTCGCATCGGCAAGACCACGTTCCTCGTGTCCGCGGTGCCGCGGCCGCGCTCGACCACGGGTGCGCTGTTCGCCTCGTTCGAGGCGCGCGTGCTCGCGTACTTCGGCGGCTCGCTCGCCGCGCACCTCATCCTGCTGTTCATCGTCAAGCAGGCGTACATCGACGATAGCGGCGTCAACGTCGACCTCGCGTCGCTCGAGGACAACTCGCTGCGCTCGGCGAGCGCGTCGCAAGACGACCCGCCGCCGCCCGAGGAAGAGGACAAGCCGGACGACGGCGCCGACGAGTCGGGTGGTACCGGCACGGCGATGGCCCTCGAAGAAGGCAAGATGGGCAAGAAGGACTCGGATCGCGCCGAGGGCCAGTACAAGATGCAGAAGAACCAGGAGGACCCGCAGCTCGCGCGCCAGCAGGCGATCGAGCAGGCGCGGACCGCCGGTATCCTCGGCTCGACCGCACTGACCCAGGGTGGCGCGTTCGCCTCGCTGACCGGTACGGGCGACATCTCCAGCGGCTTCGACGACACGAACATCTACGGCGGTCTGCTCGGTAACGAGGCCGGCGAGATGAACGGCGGCTTCGGCTACGGCCGGTCGGGCTTCGGTCCGGGCGGTGGTGGCACGGGCTGGGGCACGATCGGTACGGGTCGCTACGGCACGATCGGCCACGGCTCGGGCACCGGCTCGGGCTACGGCGTCGGCGGTGGTCGCGGTGGTATGCGCGGCCGCAGCTCGGCGGTTCCGACGGTGTCGATCGGCCAGCCGAACGCACAGGGTGACCTCGATAAGGCGATCATCCGTCGCTACATCAAGCGCAACATCCAGAAGATCCAGTACTGCTACGAGAAGGAGCTGCTCGCGAAGTCGAACCTCGCCGGCACGGTCCAGACGCAGTTCTTCATCACGCCGAACGGCAACGTCGCCACGGCGAGCGGCTCGGGCGTCGATCCCGAGGTCGCGAACTGCGTCGCGAACGTCATCAAGGGCATCGAGTTCCCGAAGCCGAAGGGTGGCGGCGGTGTCCAGGTGAACTACCCGTTCACGTTCCGCCCCGCGGGCTCGTGACCTAGCGCGTCCGCCAAGCGGACCAACGCCGTCGGCCTCGGTCGACGGCGTTTTCGTTTTCGGCGCCGGAACGCAAAGCCGCCACCCGTCGACGACACCCGTCGGCGGAACGCAAAGGCGCGCCGCCGCCGGAACGCAAAGGCGCGCCGCCGTCGGAACGCAAAGGCGCGCCGCCGTCGGAACGCAAAGGCGCAAAGCCCGGACTATCGCAAAGAGGCAAAGCCGCAAAGCACGCAAAGGATCTTTGAAACCCACGCGCGCAGGCTCGACGAGAACGCGCACCCTCACACCGAACAACACCTCACCCAGTACGTGATTCACAGGCACCGTCTTCGTCGAGCTTCAGCTCTTAGCCCCCTCTTGGCCCGGCAGGAGCTTGTGGCTTTCGAGGCCGGGCAGTCAAAAGTCGAGGCAGGGCATTCAGAGGCAGGGCTTCAAAGGCTCGAGGCAGGGCATTCAAAGGTTCGAGGCAGGGCATTCAAACGTTCGAGGCAGGGCGTTCGAGATCTCGGCCGGTGTGTGCTCGAGGGTTTGATGGATCCTTTGCGGGCTTTGCGGCTTTGCCTCTTTGCGATAGTCCGGGCTTTGCGGCTTTGCGTTCCGACGGGGGCGACCTTTGGGTCGGGCGGGCGGCACGCCTTTGCGTTCCGACCGGCGCCACTGCGTTCCGACGGGTGTCGAGACGGTCGCTTTGCGTTCCGATCGACCGCGGCTTTGCGTTCCGCCGATCGTCAGCGCTCGACGACAATTCTCGTCGACGATGTCGGCGTGAATGCTTGAGGCAAACTCCGAAGCGATTTACCGTTTCGGTATGAAGATCCTGGGGACGATCGCGAGCATTGCTCTGCTCATTGCCCTGACCGGCTGTCCGAGCTCTCAGCGCAACGACTCGGTCAAGGCCGCCAACGAAGGCACGAAGGCGTACGGCGCGAAGCAGTGGGAGACTGCGATCGAGCGCTACACGAAGGCGGTCGAGCGGTGGCGCGAGAATCACTCCGCGTGGTACGGGCTGTCGGCCGCGTACGCGCAGCGCAAGGACTGGGGCAAGGCAGCGGACGCAGCGAAGGAAGCCGTCACGCTCGAGCCCGACGTCGCGATGTATCACCTGATGTACGGCCGCACGCTGTACGAGAAGGCGATCCAGCAGGCGCGCGAGGACCAGGCTCGCAAGGAGAACAAGAAGCCCGAGGAGGTCGAGCCCGATCTCACGAGCGTCAACTTCGAGAAGGCGCGCGAGCATCTCCAGCAAGCGGTCAAGCTCAACAACGATCTGTGGCGCGCGCACTACCTGCTCGGCGCGATCGATCGTCACGGCGGCAAGGTGAAGGAAGCGGCCGAGCACTTCTCGAAGGCGCTCGAGTCCGGACCGACGGAGCCGGCGCCGTGGATCGCGCTCGCCGAGCTGTACCGCCAGTGGGACTACACCGATCAGGCGATCCAGGTCGCGCAGCAAGGCACGCTCGTGATCCCCGGCGAGAACGAGAAGAGCGAGATCTGGTTCGAGGTTGGGATGGGCTACGACGACAAGCGGCTCGACGACAAGGCGATCGAGGCGTTCGACAAGTCGCTCGAGAGCCGCAAGGACAACCACAAGGCGAAGTTCGCGCGCGGTCAGGCCTACTACCGCAAGGGTGACTACGTGAAGGCGAAGCGCGACCTCGAGGACTTCTCGAAGTCGGGCGGCGCATCGGTCGAGTTCTTCAAGCAGCAGGCGTCGCGCATGCTGATGGACATCGCCGCGAAGTCGGCGACCGGCGGCACCGGCGGCAGCTCGACGACGCCGAGCGGCGAGCGGATGTCGCCCGAGGATCTCGTGAAGAAGAACAAGGAAGACAAGGCGGGCAAGGACGGCAAGGACGGCAAGAAGGGCAAGTAGCCCGCCGAGGTCGACGACGATGGCCGCGCTCGAAGGCGGGTGCGCGTGCGGCGAGATCCGCTACCGCCTCGACGATGCGCCGTACGACTGCGGGTATTGCCACTGCCGGCTGTGTCAGCGCTCGAGCGGCGCGCCGGTGCTCGTGTTCGCGAGCGTGAAGCGCGCGAGCTTCGTCGTCACGAAGGGTCAACCTCGACGACGGATCTCGTCGCATCTCGGCGAGCGCTGGTTTTGCGATCGCTGCGGCACGCAGCTCGCGATGCTCGTCGACGATCCCGACGCGATCGACTTCACGGTCGCGACGCTCGACGATCCGGACGCGATCGCGCCGAGCTTCCATATCTGGACCGATAAGCGGATCTCGTGGTTCGACACACGCGATGATCTCCCGCGTCACGCCAGAGGGCGATGACCGAGATGACCGGTCGGCGCGTGTGCCGCGCATGCCGACACGATCGCGCATGAGCGTGCATGATCGCGTCTTGATCTGCAGCTTCGTCGAGAGCTTTTCCTAGTGCTTTCTCGGCGAGGATGGGCCTCACTGGATAAAGTTCACCAAAGTCGCGCGTCGCGCGCTCGAAGCGTGTGACGTCGTGGTAACCAGGAAACGCCGGTGGAGTGTGTCTCTCCCGGTGTGGGGAAACGGCGCTCGGAAAATAGGGGCCGGGGCGTTCCCCATGCGACGAACTAGCCGTGATATAAGGCTGAAGAGGGTTGGGCGTGGTTTCTTCTGAGTTTGCGGGAGGATAGACCGCAGATGGATACGCGTACTTTGCTCCGGGAACGCCTTCGTCGGTCGCGTGATTGGGCCGTCACAATTGATGAGCTCGAGAAGGAATTGGAGGCATCGGGAAGCAAGCCCGAGCAATCCGAACGCCTCTTCGAGCTCGCTACGCTCGTCGAGGATGTCATTCCCGAGCGAGAGCGCGCGTTGGGTTTGTACCAACGCGCGTGGAAACTTCATCCCGATAATCTGAAGGCACTCTCGCGTGCGCGCGAAGTGTACGGCGAGATCGGGCGCTTCGAGATGGTCGCGAAGCTCGGCGAGATGGAGCTGCGGTCTCCACTCGCGCCGATGAACCTCGCGCAGATCGTCGGCGAAGCGATGCTCGACAACGGGCAGAAGGACAAGGCGCTGCCCGTCCTGCAACGCGCGCTCGAGCGGACTCCCGACTCGATTCGCGTGAAGGATGCACTCGCGGCGCTCAACTACGATCCCGAGTTCTGGACCGACGAGGTCGAGCGCTTGGCGGACGAAGCGGAGCGATTCGACGAAGGCACCGGCGTCCGCATGCTCGTGCGCGCCGCGCGTATCCTGAAGATCGAGAAGCCCGAAGATCCGCGGCTCGAAGAGCTCCTGAAGCGCGTGCTCGCGAAGGACATCAACGAGCCGTCGGCGAACTTCATGTACGAGACGCTGCTCGCGAACGAGCAACGCTGGGACGAGCTCGAAGCGCATCACAACCGCCGCGCGGAGCGCGCGCCCGACCACAAGGAGAAGGTCGAGGCGCTTCGTACGTTCGCGCTCGAGTGGGTGCAGCGGTTCAAGGATCGCGATCGCGGCGCGAAGTTCTTCGACGCGGCGATCAAGGCGACCGCGAGCAACGGCGCATCGCCGATGAAGTCGGTCGTCGCGGCGTTCACGCTGCTGCGCCAGGTGCAAGGCGATCGCGGCAACTGGAAAGAGCTGCTCGATCTCGCCGAGGCGGTGCTCGATCGCCTGAGCGGCGAGGACAAGCTCTACGTCGCGGTCCAGGCCGGACACATCGCGTTCGACAAGGTCAACGACATCGCGCGCGCGCGGAAGTTCTTCGCGATCGCCGCGTCGGTCGAGCCGCAGAACCCGAACGTGCAGGACTTCGTCGCCGCGGTCGGCCTCGACACCGAGGAGACGATGGCGCGCGGCTCGATGCCGGCGATGCCGGCGGTCACCGAGGCGCAGGCGGAGTCCGAGGGCGACGGTGAGCCGGCGCCGCAGGAGGGCCGCAAGCTGACGAAGGCCGAGCGCAAGGCGCAGCGTGCGGCGGAAGCCGCGGCGCGTGCCGAGGCCGAAGCAGCCGGTGACATGGAAGCGGCGGCGAGGGCCGCTGCGGATCAGGCGGCGGAGCGCGCCGCGGCGGACAAGGCGGCTGCCGACAAGGCCGCGGCCGAGCAAGCGGCGGCGGCGAAGGCTGCCGAGAAGGCGGCCGCAGAGCAGGCGGCGGCGGAGCAGGCGGCGGCAGCACGCGCGGCGGCGGACAAGGCTGCTGCCGAGGCGGCGAAGGTGCCGCCTCCGCCGGCGAACCTCGAAGAGGCGATGCAGCGTGCCCGCGATGCCGAGAACGGTCCCGACAAGGGCATCCCGGCGTGGAAGGATCTCGTCGCGAAGAACCCGACCGAGCGCAGCGTCCGGCGCGAGCTCGCGCGCGTGCTGCGCACGCATCAGTCGTGGGCCCAGCTCGCCGACGCGCTGAAGGACGAGGAGTCGAAGGCGACCACGTCCGGACCCGAGAAGGCGCACGTGCTGCTCGAGCTCGCCGAGGTCTACGGCAAGCTCAACAACGACAACCAGGTGATCGCGGCGCTGTCGTCGGCGCTCCAGCAGGATCCGACGCGGCTCGAGATCTACGATCGGCTCGGCGCGCTGTACGAGGCGAAGAAGCGCTGGCCCGATCTCGTCAAGGTCCTCAACGAGAAGGCCGATCGCGCCGACGGCAAGGACAACAAGGTCGCGATCTATCTTCAGATCGCGAACCTCTACCTCGAGCGGTTCTCGAACCAGGCCGAGGCGATCAAGGCGTTCGAGCGCGTGCTCGAGCTCGATCAAGACAACCAGCAGGCGATCGATCACCTGCTCGCGGTCTACGAGAAGCGTCGTGACTGGGAGAAGCTGATCAAGCTCAAGGAAGCCGAGGTCGAGCGCTCGCCGGAGCACGAGCGCGGCGCGAAGGTGATCGAGGTCGCCAACATGGCGGCCACGAAGGTCAAGAAGCCGGAGATCACCACGTACTGGTGGGAGAAGGTTCTCCAGTACGAGCCGACGCACGAGATGGCGCTGTCCGAGCTCGGCAAGCTGTACGAGCGCAACAAGGAATGGGACAAGCTCGCCGAGATCGCGCGCCGCCAGGCGGACGCCGCGACCGACGACAAGACCCGCGGCGATGCGCTGCAGCGGCTCGGTCTGCTCTACACGGAGAAGGTCGAGAACAGCGCGAAGGCGATCGAGGCGTGGCAGCGCCTGCTGCAGATCGACGAGAACAATCGTCGCGCGCAGGACGCCCTGAAGAAGCTGTACGTCAGCGAGGGCCGCTGGGAGGACCTCGAGAACTTCTACAAGTCGCGCGGCAAGATCGACGAGTACATCCGCGTGCTCGAGCGCGAGGTCGAGGCAGGCAGCGAGCAGCATCGGCTGCCGCTCGCGATGAAGAGCGCGATCCTGTATCGCGACGTGCTGCAGAAGCCGGACCGCGCGATGCGCGCGTTCGAGAAGGTGCTGCAGCTCGACGAGAACAACCTCGAAGCGGCCGAGGCGCTGATCCCGCTGTACGAGTCGGGCCGCGATCCGCGCGCGCTCGTTCGCGTGCTCGAGATCCAGCTCCGTGCGACCGACGATCCGAAGCTGCGCCAGGAGCGCATGCAGCGGCTCGCGCAGTACAGCGAGGACAAGCTGCGCGACAAGGGCGCGGCGTTCGGGTGGTGGATCAAGGCGTTCGCCGAGGATCACGAGGCGGACTGGATCCGCGCCGAGATCGAGCGGCTCGCGCCCGAGACCAGCTCGTGGAGCGCGGTCGTCGACGCGTACGCGCAGGCGCTGCCGAAGTTCGGCCACAAGCGTGACGCGCTGCCGCTGATGCTCGTGATGGCGTACGTGATCGAGCGCGAGCTCGCGGACGTCGATCGCGCGCTCGACATGAACCGCCAGATCCTCGAGATCGACGACGCGAACGAGCAGGCGCTCGACGCGCTCGAGCGGCTCTACCTCGGCAAGCAGCGTTACGAGGACCTGCTCGGCGTGTATCGCAAGAAGCTCGAGCTCACCACCGATGGTGACGAGCGGATCGCGATCCAGTCGAAGATCGGTCAGCTCTACGAGGACGAGGTCAAGGACGACCAGAAGGCGATCGCCGCCTACCAGGGCATCCTCGACGCCGCCGGCGACGAGCCGGTCGCGCTGCGCAGCCTCGACCGCGTGTACCAGCGCAACTCGATGTGGAAGGAGCTCGGCGACATCATCGGTCGTCAGCTCATGATCATCGGTCCGGAGGAGGACAAGGTCGGCCATGCCGAGCTGAAGTTCCGCCTCGGTCAGGTCAAGGAGCAGCACCTCTCCGATCTGACGGGCGCGATCGACGCGTACCGCGACATCCTCGACATCATGCCGGCGCACGAGCGCGCACGGCACGCGCTCGAGACCAAGCTCGACGACGACAAGCACAAGCTGGCCGTCGCCGGGATCCTCGAGCCCGTGTACGAGCAACTCGGCGAGTGGGGCGCGCTCGTCGGCGTCCACGAGATCCAGCTCGCTGCCGAGAAGGACTCACTGCGCCGGACGTCGCTGCTGCTCCGCATCGGCGAGCTCCAGCGCACGAAGCTGCTCGACGCCGAGAAGGCGTTCGACGCGTACGCACGCGCGTTCCGCGCGGACCCGTCGACCGAGGCCGCGAAGGATCAGCTCGAGGCGCTCGCGCCGCTGATCGATCACGGCTGGGAGAAGCTGGTCGCGCTCTACGAGCAGGGCCTCACGAACAAGGATCTCGACCAGCGCCTCGCGCACGAGCTCGCGACGAAGGTCGCGCGGTCGTACGAGGACCGGCTCGGCAAGACCGACAAGGCGGTCGAGTTCTATCGCAAGGCGCTCTCGATCGAGCAGGACGACCTCGGTGCGCTCGCGGCACTCGAGGCGATCTTCACGCGCGACGAGAAGTACGCCGAGCTGCTCGACGTCTATCGCCGGCGCACCGACATCGCGCAGGATCCCGACGAGCGGCTCGACTTCCTGTTCCGCATCGCCTCGCTGCACGAGGAGATGCTCGGCAACCAGGACGAGGCGATCACGACGTACACCGAGATCCTCGGCCAGGCGCCGGACGACCTCAAGTCGCTGCGCGCGCTCGACCGCCTGTACATGCAGCGCGGGTCGTGGCGTGACCTCGGTGACAACATCAGCCGCCAGCTCCAGCTCGTCGAGAATCCGCACGAGCAGGTCGCGCTGCTGGTCCGCCTCGCGCAGCTCCGTGAGACGCACCTCGGCGAGGTCGGTGCGGCGGTCGAGACCTACCGTCAGGTGCTCGAGCTCGAGGATCAGAACCGCGACGCCGTGATGGCGCTCGAGCGGCTGATCTCGAACACCGAGCACGAGCTCACGATCGCGAACATCCTCGAGCCGATCTACAAGAGCCGCGGCGACTGGACGAAGCAGATCGGCGTGTACGAGATCATGGCGAAGCACGCCTTCGATCCCGCACGCAAGATCGAGCTGCTGCACCAGATCTCCGAGCTCCACGAGATCGGTGGCGACAACGCCGACGCGGCGTTCGCGACCTACGCGCGTGCGATGCGCGACGATCCACGCAACGAGCTGACCCACCAGCAGCTCGATCGCCTGTCGCGCGGCCTCGCGAAGTGGCCCGAGGCGGCGCAGCTCTACAATGACGTCGCGAACGAGGCGCAGGAGGACGATCTCAAGGTCGCGCTGCTGTTCCGGCGCGCGCAGATCCAGGAGAACGAGCTGCGCGACGACGCGTCCGCGGTCGAGACCTACGAGCGCATCCTGCGGGCCGCGCCTCAGACGGTCGAAGCCGCGACGGCGATCCAGACGATCCACGAGCGGACCGGCGAGTGGCCGAAGCTCGTCGACATCCTGAAGCGCAAGGCAGAGATCCTGCCGAACGTCGACGATCGCAAGAAGCTGCTGTACCGCGCGGCACAGATCGAGGAGGAGGTCCTCAGCAATGCGGACGCCGCGATCGAGACGTTCCGCCAGGTGCTCGCGATCGACGACATCGACATGACCGCGATGGACGCCCTCGAGCGCCTCTACGTCCGCCTCGCGCGGTGGGAGCCGCTGAAGGACGTCTACGCGAAGAAGGCCGATCTCGCCGAAGATCCGGACGACAAGAAGCGGATGCTCTACGTGCTCGCGCAGGTCTACGACCGCGAGCTCGGCGACGTCGGCAAGGCGATCGAGACCTACCAGGGCATCCTCGACATCGACGCCGACGAGCTGCCGGCGATCCAGTCGCTCGACCGGCTCTACGGCCAGGCCGAGCGCTGGTACGACCTGCTCGGCAACCTCGAGCGTCAGGTCGAGCTCGCCGAGACGACCGGCGAGACCGTCGCGCTGAAGTACCGGATCGGTCATCTGTGGCAGATCCGGCTCGGCGATGTGGCGCGCGCCATCGAGAGCTACCGCGAGGCGCTCGACATGGATCCGTCGCATGCCGAGACGCTGCACGCGCTCGACGGCCTGGTGCATGGCCGCACCGAGCCGGTGATGGCGGCGAAGGTCCTCGAGCCGATCTACGAGCACTCGGGCGAGTACCCGAAGCTCGTCGACGTGCTCGAGGTGATGGTCACGCACAACGAGGATCCGATCGCGCGCGTCGAGCTGCTGCACCGGATCGCGATGCTGCACGAGCAGATGATCGGCAACGCGGACGCCGCGTTCGACGCCTACTCGCGCGCGCTGCGTGATGACTCCGGCAACCAGCTGACGCTCGGCCACATCGAGCGGCTCGCCGAGATCACGAACGGGTTCGAGTCGCTGGCCCGGCTGTACAAGGCGGAGAGCGAGAAGTCGCTCGACGTCCCGCGCCAGGTCGATCTGCTGAGCCGCCTCGCTCGCGTCTACGAGCAGGAGCTCAACAACGTCGAGCAGGCGATCGCGACCTACAAGCGGATCACGGAGGTCGAGTTCGACAACAAGCCGGCGGTGCTCGCACTCGATCGGCTGTACTCGGCGACCGGCGCATGGCCGGAGCTCGCCGAGATCCTCGTCCGCGAGATCCAGCTCGCCGACGGCAACCCCGACGAGATCGCGGCGCTGCAGTTCCGCCTCGGTCAGACGCGGCAGAACCAGCTCGGCGACCGCAAGGGCGCCGTCGAGGTCTACCGCGACATCCTGAACGACCAGCCGACGCACGCCGCGACGCTCACGGCCCTCGAGGACATGTTCCACGCGGGTCACCTGCAGATGGAGATCGGCGCGGTGCTCGAGCCGCTGTACGAGGCGAGCGCCGAGTACGGCAAGCTGCACGGCATCCACGAGGTCCAGCTCGGCAAGCTGTCCGGGCCGGATCGCCAGGCGATGTACCAGCGGCTCGCCGAGCTCGCCGAGGGCAAGCTCTACGATCAGCCGAAGGCATTCCACTGGTGGAGCGAAGCGCTCGTCGAGGATCCGCGGTGGGACCACGCGCTCGAGGAGAGCGAGCGGCTCGCCGGCGCGACCGGCTCGTGGGACGAGATGGTCGCCGCGTACACGCGCGCGCTCGAGCGTACGCAGGACAAGGACGTCCAGCGGCTCACGCTGCTGCGCATGGCACGCGTGTTCGAGTTCGAGCTCGGCGATCCCGCGCGCGCGGTCGAGACGCACCTCCGGGTGCTCGAGATCGAGCCGAAGGATCCGGACGCGCTCGCCGCGCTCGATCGGCTGTACCTCGGCGCGGGCATGTACGACGACCTCGCCGAGATCCTGCGCCGCCGCATCGAGGTGACGCAGGACACCGACGAGCAGCTCGAGCTGTACTTCCGCCGCGGCGCGATCTTCAGCGACGCGCTCGGCGATCTCGACCAATCGCTCGCCTGCTACACGAGCGTGCTCGAGCAGGAGAGCCGCAACCGGCGCGCCCTCGAGGCGATCGAGGCGATCCACTTCCGGCGGGAAGACTGGTCGAAGCTGTTCGACACGTACGAGAAGCTGATCGACGTCGCCGACGAGGATCACGAGCTCGCCGAGATCTACGCCCGCATGGCGCGGCTATCGTCCGAGGCCCTCAGCACGGAGGACAAGGCGATCGAGCTGTGGGGTCGCGTGCTCGACATCCGCGGCGAGGAACCGCAGGCACTGCAGGCGCTGTCCGAGCTGTGCACGCGGCGCGAGCGCTGGGAAGAGCTCGTCGAGATCATCGAGCGCCAGGTCGCGGTCGCTGCGTCCGACCAGGATCAGATCCTGCTCTACAAGGAGCTCGGTCGGGTCTGGGAGCACAAGCTCGGCCGCGAGCGCAACGCACTCGATGCGTGGCTCGCCGCGGATCGGATCGACGGCAACGACCTCGAGACGCTCCGTGCGCTGGCCCATCTGTACCGTTCGACCCAGGCCTGGGACGAGCTGTCGCAGACGCTGCGGCGGGTCATCGAGGTCGGTGGCCTGAACGGCGAGGTCAGCGAGACCGAGACGATCGAGCTGTACGCACAGCTCGGTCAGCTCGAGGGTGAAGTGCTCGGTCGCGTCGAGGACGCGGTCGATGCATGGCGCCGCGTCATCGCGATCGACCCGAGTGACTTCCGCGCCCTCGCTGCGCTCGAGCAGCTGTTCACGCGCGAGGGTCGCTGGGAGGACGCGATCGATGTCCTCGAGAAGCGCGCGCTCGTCCTCGATGACGAGACCCAGCGCCGCGACACGCTGCTGCAGGCAGCCGCGACGTGGGAAGAGAAGGTCGAAGACCTCACGCGTGCCGCCGAGGTCTACGAGCGCGTCCGGTCGGCGGATCCGTCGAACCAGACCGCGTCCGATCGCCTCGAGGCGATCTACACGCAGCAGTACAAGTGGACCGAGCTCGTCGAGGTTCTCCTCGAGCGGGCGGAGCTCGTGCCGAGCATCGAGGAGCAGATCCAGATCCTCAACCGGGTCGCCAAGATCTACGAGTCGGAGATCGGCGATCAGGAGAGCGCGTTCTACGTGCTGCAGGCCGCGTTCAAGCGCGACTACTCGCACGACGAGACCGCGCACGAGCTCGAGCGCCTCGCCACGGCGACCAACCGCTGGCAGGAGCTGCTCGACGAGTACACGAACCGCGTCAACGAGCTCGAGCGCGAGGACCGTGCCTCGGCGGCAGACCTGTGGGTCAAGATCGGCCGCTGGTACGCCGAGCACCTCTCGCACCTCGAGTACGCGATCCACTCGGTGCAGCAAGCGCTGCGCATCGATCCCGCGCATACCGGCGCGCTCGGTGGCATCGGCGAGCTGCAGCGCAAGCGTGGCTCGTGGAGCGAGCTGATCGAGACCCTGCAGCGGCACGCGGCCGTCGAGACCGCGCCCGAGAAGAAGACCGAGCTGTACATCCAGCTCGCGGAGCTCCTCGAGCGCCAGATGCAGGACCTCGGTGGCGCGATCCATGCGTACCAGCAGGCGCTCAACTACGACGGCACGTCGCGTCCGGCGCTGCTCGCGCTCGACCGGCTGTACCGCCGGACCGAGCAGTGGGAGCCGCTGATCGACGTGCTCACGCGGCGCGCCGAGCTGGAGCAGGACGAGCAGAACATCGTCAAGTACCGGCTCGAGATCGGCCAGATCTGGGACCTCCGCCTGTACGAGGCGGGGCAGGCGATCAACGCCTACAACCAGGTCCTCCACGTCGATCCGACGAACCTGACGGCGCTGCGTGCGCTCGAGCAGCTGTACGAGAAGACGAACCAGTCCGAGAAGTACCTCGAGGTCCTCGAGGCACAGCTCGACGCGTCGCCGTCGGATGCCGAGCAGGTCGCGCTGTACGAGCGCATGGCGGCAGCCTGGGAAGAGCGCTTCGGCAAGCTCGACCGCGCGGCCGAGTCGCTCGAGAAGATCGTCGCGATCGACAGCCGCAACTTCAGCGCGTACCGCGAGCTGGCTCGGCTCTACCAGCAGGCCGGCAAGTGGGAAGCGCTCGTCGAGACGTACCGCAACCACATCTCCGCGACCAGCGACGTCCAGCAACGGATCGACCTGTTCGTGGCGATGGGCCAGGTCTACGAGCAGAGCCTCAGTGATGTCGACCGCTCCGTCGAGGCCTACGTCGACGTGCTGCAGCTCGACGGCGACGAGCAGCGTGCCCTCGACGCGCTCGGCCGGCTGTACGAGAAGATCATGGAGTGGGACCGCGCCATCGACGTCATGGCGCACCTCACCCAGCTCACCGACGACACGCGCAAGCAGGTCGACCTGTTCTATCGAATGGGCCGCATCCAGTACGCGCAGCTCGGCGATGCCGAGGCGGCGGAGGCCAACCTCCTGCGCGCTCTCGCGATCGACCAGGGCCACGTGCCGTCGATGGAAGCGCTGACGAAGCAGTACTCGGATCGCGGCGATTGGCTCAAGGCTGCCCAGATGATGGTGCGCGCCGAGAGCTACACGCCGGTCGTCATCGACAAGGTCCGCCTGCTGTTCGAGGCCGCGCGGATCTTCGAGGAGCGCCTGCACCAGAACGATCAGGCCAAGCAGCTGTACGCCGCCGTGATCGCGCTCGACCCCGAGCACGTCGAGGCGGGCCGTCCGCTGTCGGAGCTGTACTTCGAGTCGCAGGAGTGGAGCAAGCTGCAGCCCGTGATCGACATGCTGTGCCGCAAGGTCGGCCAGCTGCATGCCGATCCGCGCGAGCTCAACGAGCTCTACTACCGCGCCGCGAAGACGGCCGACGAGCTGGGCGACTTCCAGAAGGCGCTCAACTACTACAAGGCCGCGTACGACATCGACTCGACGTCGCTCCCGACACTGGTGGGTCGCGCAGACCTGCTGTTCAAGATGGGGGACTTCGAGAACGCCGGAAAGATCTACCAGACCATCCTGGTCCAGCACCGCGACGGGCAGGAAGAGGCGGACGTCGTCCGCATCTACAACCGGCTCGGCATGGTTCGCCAGAACCTGGGTGAGCGCAAGAAGGCGCTCAACATGTTCGAGAAGGCGCTGGAGATCGATCCGCGTCACCGCGACACGTTGAACGCCGTCATCAACCTGCAGACGCAGCAAGGTGACTGGGAAGCCGTCGTCCACGCGAAGCGTGGCTTGATGGCGACCGCGGACAACAAGGAGAAGACCCAGCTCCTCGTCGAGATCGGCGCGATCTATCACGACCGGCTGCAGAACACGCAGAAGGCGACCACGGCGTACCTCGAGGCTCTCGAGGTCTCGCCCGAGGATCACCAGCTGCTGCAGAAGCTGCTCGACATCTACACCGAGACGAAGCAGTGGAAGAAGGCCGTCGAGGTCATCGAGCGCTTCATCGCACTCGAGCCCGACCCGATCCGCAAGGGTCACTACTACCACGCTGCCGCGACGGTGTGCCGTGACGAGCTGAAGTCGCTCGACGAGGCGATCGACTACTACAACCGGGCACTCGACAACTTCTTCTCGAACCCGGACAAGCTGCCCGAGTCGATGATCCCGCGTGCACTGAAGTCGTTCGAAGCGATCGACAAGGTGCTGACGACGAAGCGCGACTGGAAGGGCCAGGAGCGCGCGTACCGCGACATGATCAAGCGCATGCCCAAGCAGGGCAATCCGACCTTCCACAAGATCCAGGTCGGGTTGTTCGACGGGCTCGGCGAGATCTATCGCTCGCGCCTCAAGCACTACCAGTCGGCGTCGCAGGCCTACGAGATCGCCCAGCAGCTCGATCCCAAGAACGAGCTGCGTGCGGACGGCACGGATCGCGCCGAGATCCTCGCCGAGCTGTACCTCGTCGCCGGACCGGACTACACGGACAAGGCGGTCGAGCAGCACATGCGGATGCTGCGCAACGAGCCGTTCAAGTACGACTCGTACAAGGCACTGCGCCGCATCTACATGGACGCGCACCAGTACGACAAGACGTGGTGCGTCTGTAACACGCTCGCGTTCCTCAAGAAGGCCGACCCCGACGAGCTGCAGTTCTACGAGCAGTACAAGCCGCGGGGATTGGTCAAGGCGAAGAACGTCATGACCGCCGAGACGTGGGCCAAGCTCATGCATCCCGACGAGAACCGCTACATCAGCGCGATCTTCGGGGCGGTCTGGCAGGGCGTCGCCGCGATGAAGGCGTTCCCGCACAAGGACTTCGGCGTCAAGCGCAAGGACCGGCGTCAGCTGGCCGGCGACCCGCTGATGTTCAGCAAGCTGTTCTACTACGTCGCGCAGGTGCTGAACGTGCCGCTGCCGGAAGTGTACCTCGTCGAGGACAACAAGCCGGCCGACATCCAGCTCGCGAACGCGATCGAGAAGAACGAGCTGTGCCCGTCGTTCGTCGTCCGTCCGCACCTGCTCCAGGGCAAGAGCGAGCGCGAGATCGCGTTCCTCTCGGCGCGCCGCCTGACCTTCATGCGGCCCGACTACTACCTGAAGCTGCTCCTGCCGACGAACACCGAGCTCAAGGTCGTGGTGCTCACCGCGATCGTGATGGTGCAGCCGCGCTTCCCGGTGCCGCCGGACATGGTGCAGCTCGTCCAGCAGTACCTGCCCGAGATGCAGAAGCGCGTCCCGCCGCAGATGCTCGAGCAGCTCGGTCAGGTCGTCGGCCGGTTCATCCAGGCGGCGCCCGAGATCAACCTCGCGAAGTGGGGCCACGCGGTCGACGCGACGTCGCACCGTGCGGGCTTCGTGGTGTGCGGTGATCTCGAGGTCGCGGCGCGGATGGTCTCGGCAGAGCCGGTCGTCGTCGGCGGTCCGCAGGTGAAGGACAAGATCAAGGAGCTCGTGCTGTACTCGATCTCCGAGGAGTTCTTCTCGGTCCGCGCCCAGATGGGGCTGACGATCGCCGGCTAGTCGGCCTCGTCGCTGAACCCGGGCTGGCCGTGCGAGCGGTCAGCCCGTTCGTATTTTCGGGTACCGTGCGGCTCATGAAGCTGGGCTTGCTGGTGGCGGTGCTCGTCGCGTGTGGTGGCTCGGCGCCCGCGCCGATCACGACGCTACCGTCGGATCCCCAGCTCCAGAAGGGAACCCATCGCGTGCAGGTCGACGGTATCGAGCTCGCGTACGAGGTTCGCGGCACCGGGCCGCTGTGCATCGCGCACCCCGGTGGACCGGGCGCGGACTCGGCGTACCTGCGCAGCGATGCGCTCGAGCGTCAGTTCACGATGATCTACATCGATCCCGCCGGGACCGGCAGCTCCGGCAAGCTGCCCGCCGGCGAGACGTACTCGATGACGCGCGATGCTCGCATCCTCGAGGCACTGCGCGACAAGCTCGGCCTCGACCGGATGTGCCTCGTCGGGCACTCCTATGGCGGCATGGTCGTGCTGCGCTACGCGGTGGAGCATCCGCGCCGCGTGTCGGGCCTGTTCCTGTACTCGACGTCCCCGACGACGGGCGAGGACTGGGAGAAGGCCACCGCCGAGGGCCTGCAGATGTTCGCGAGCCAGCCGTGGTTCAAGTCGGCGGCGGCCGCGCTCGAGCGCGAGACGAAGGCGAAGTCGCAAGCAGAGCTCGACGCCGCGGTGAAGGACGAGCTGCCGCTCTACTTCGCCGACTGGTCCGGACACCGCGCCGCGTACGAGCCGCTCGTCGCCGCGTTCAAGATCTCGTACGACGTGCTGCGCGGCCAGCGCG
This sequence comes from Kofleriaceae bacterium, assembly GCA_035715365.1. GTDB lineage: Bacteria > Myxococcota_A > Polyangia > Haliangiales > Haliangiaceae > JABFXX01. The sequence continues at coordinate 28,688 of DASTLB010000058.1, forward strand.
ACAGCGAGCCGTTCGACGTCCGCCACCGGCTCGGCGTCATCCACACGACACCGACGGTGATCGTCAGCGGCCGCCGCGACTTTCTGTGCGGCACGAAGCCGGCGACGTGGCTCGCGCAGGCGATCGGTGGCTCGAAGCTCGTCGAGATCGAGCAGGCGGGACACTTCGCGCACGTCGAGCAGCCGGCAGAGTTTGCGCGCGCCGTCGATCTGTTCGCGTCGATGCTGCGCTGACGGGGCATTGTTCCTCGACGACGAATCGATCGTTCGATCGGGCAATTTGCGTGGACGGAAATCTCGTGAATACGATCGCGCGATCGGCGTCCTTCGCTAGCATCGAACTGCTCGATCCAAAGGGGGACGCATGAGCAAGCGCATCGTACTGGCTCTGTCGCTGATCGGACTCATTCACGTCGGCTCGGCTTTCGCCGACGACAAATCGGACGCACAGGCGAAGGTGGACGCCGCGAAGACCGAGACCTGCGAGAAGTCGAAGAAGTTCCTCGCGGAGCAGGACGCGAAGGGCAAGTGCAGGGACGAGAACGCCGAGGCCAAGAAGGTCACGTGCTCGGCGTCGACGTTCAAGCAGGTCAGCGATCTGCAGACCAAGTGCATCACCGCGAAGCCGACCGCGGACAAACCCGCGACGCCGGCCGCGACGCCGAAGTGCCGCGCGCTCGACACCAAGGACAAGACGAACGTGTTCGCCGAGGCCGAGCAGAAGTCTCAGCTCAAGTGCCTCCAGCTGCTGATTCCCGAGCTCCGCAAGAAGTGGTGCACCGCGGAGAACAAGGGGAAGAAGTTCGATTACATGACCGACTACGACCACACGATCGGCGGCAAGAAGATCAAGGGACGCAAGGAGAGCATCACCTGCAAGACCGTCGAGAAGTGACGACGGCGGTTAGCCGTTCGTCGGGCCGGACCACTCGCCGGGAATCGGCGTCGCGATGTTCCGCAGCCCGACGACGCGGTAGACCTTGAGCTCTTCGGCCTTGCCCTTGACCTTCACGGGGGGCAGGGCGGTCGCCTCGATGCGACCCTGCACCTGACGGTACGTGTGCTCGGAGATGATGATCTCGCCCGAGCCCGCGACGTTGACGAGTCGCGAGGCGACGTTCATCGCGTCACCGATCGCGGTGTACTGCAGTGCGCGCGTCGAGCCGATCGACCCGGTGATCACGTTGCCGGTGTTGATGCCGATGCCGATCCGGATCGGCGGCATGTTCTCGGCCGCGCGCGTGCGGTTGAACTCCTCGAGCGCCTGCAGCATCGAGATCGCACACGACACCGCCTTGAACGGCGCGTCCTCGATCGGGATCGGGGCACCGAACAAGCCGATGATCTCGTCGCCGACGAACTTGTCGAGCGTGCCGCTGTACTTGAACAGCACGTCGACCATGACCTCGAAGTACTCGTTGAGCGTGTTGACGACTTCCTGCGGCGCCTTGCCGTCGGACATGGTCGTGAACCCGCGGATGTCCGAGAACAGCATCGTGATCTCGGAGACCCGGCCGCCCTTCTCGATGACGAGCTCGCCCTTCACGACCTGCTCGACGACCGCGGGCGGAATCAGCCGCGAGATCTGAGCGCGAGTCTGCGCTTCCTTCTCGATGCGGCTCGCGAGGCGCGCGTTCTGGATCGAGATCGCGGCCTGCGCCGCCATGCCGGTGCAGATCTGCAGATCCTTCTCGGTGAACGCGTTCGACGTGAACAGCGAGTCGAGGTGCATGATGCCGAGCAGGTCGCCCGCGTGCAGCAGCGGCAGGGTCATCGTCGAGCGAATGCCCTGCATGATGATCGAGTGCGCGCCCGAGAACCGCGCGTCCATCGTCGCGTCCGACGACAGCACGGCAGCCTTGTTGTTCGTCACCTCGGCCATCACCGTCTTCGACAGCACGATGTTCGGATCGCTCTTGCCGCTGCGCGTCTTCACGAACCGCGGCGTCAGCTCGCCGGTCTCGTCGTGGGTCAGCAGGATCACGCCGCGATCCGCACCGACGAGCTCGAACGCCTTCTCGAGAATCTTCGGCAGCAGCTTGTCGAGATCGAGCTCGCTGCCGACCGCGCGCGCGAGCTCGTGACCGATGCGCAGACGCTCGTAGTCGCGTCGCAGGTTCTTCTCGTCGGCGATCTGGCGCTCCGGCATGAAGTCGCCGGTGTTCGCCTGGATGCGGCCTCGGATGTGGCTCTCGGTCAGGCCCGGCGCGATCGTCACGCGGCCGAGCGCATCGTCGGCCTTCGGCTTGTCGACGAACACGATACGCGTCGAGCCCATCGTGAACTCGTCGCCATCCTGCAGGTAGTGATCGCTGACGCGCTCGCCTCGCAGGAACGTGCCGTTCAGCGACTTGAGATCGCGCAGCATGAACCGGCCATCCCCGGCACGCTGGATCTGCGCGTGTTCCTTCGAGATGATCCGGTCGAGGATCTGGATCGTGTTGTCGGGATGGCGGCCGATCGTGTTGAACGCGGCGAGCTCGAACTCTTGCCGTTCCTCACCGGAGATGACGATCAGCTTGGCCATCGCAGACTCGGGATACCGCTAGACGACGATGGTACGCCTGCCAGCCGCCAGCATTCAAGCGAGCCCGGGAGCAACTGCCTGCCGAGACACGGGAAAGCCGCAGCTCCGACGGGGCACACCGCCTCGATGTCGCCGCCGATCCGCGGCCAGGGTGCCCACTTCGCTCTTGACGGACGCCGCTCCCCTGGTCTCACCCGGTTTTCCCGAAAACTGGACTCGCGATCCGGTTCGCGATCATCTGGCCGACATGAAGCTCACCAACGGCCAGCGCCGCACCGCCAAGAAGCTCGCCCTGCCGCTCGCCGCGGTCGGCCTGATGACCGCGATGATGTTCCTCGACTGGGTCCAACGCCCGACGCCGATCGCTCACTCGGCGACCGCCCGGCCCGCCGCCGCCGCGGCGGCCCGAGTGCCGCACGGGCGCTTGTGATCCGCGTGGAGATGTGGCATCAGTTCACGGCTCTCGCGAATGTGGCGGAATTGGTAGACGCACTAGATTCAGGTTCTAGCGGGTAACACCGTGGGGGTTCGAGTCCCCCCATTCGCACGACAACTTCACGATGATCCCGATGCGTTCGCAGCCAGCGAATGTGGTGGGATTGGTAGATGCACTAGATTGGGGTTCTAGCGGGTAACACCGTGGGGGTTCGAGTCCCCCCATTCGCACGACAACTTCACGGGGTTCGAGTCGCCCCTTTCGCACGGCCACTTCAACGACGACCGCGCACTTCGTCGACGAAGATTTGCAAGTTGAATCTTCGCGATCTCGGTGGGTCGACGCATCGCACCTTGCGCCCGGCGCCGGAGGCCCGCACGCTGAGCGATGCGGCTCCGCTCTGGGCCGCAGCTTCGATGTGGAGGAATCGATGATTCGTACGATCTGCATTCTCGCGGCGCTCGTCGCCGGTTGCTACGTACCCGACGGCGCGGGGCCCTCGACGACCGCGTCGGTGACGATGACCGCGTCGACACCGGATCTCGTCGCGGTCGGGCCGGGCGTGTCGGTGATCGCCGATTACGACGAGCCCATCTTCTATAGCGATGGCTTCTACTGGTGGTGTGACGGCGGGGTCTGGTACCGCTCGACGTACTACACGGGCGGCTGGGCGTACGTCGCGACGCCGCCGGTGTTCGTCGCGCGGATCGGTTCGCCGTATGCGTACCGCCACTATCGGCCCGCCGGCTACGTCTCGCGGTCGCGCCCGGTCTATTACCGCGGCGCCCGCGGCGGCTATCGCGGCGGCGGCGGCACGTACGTGCGCGATCACCGGCGTCGCTGAGCGCGGACGACCGCGCGCTTCACGACGACTTCACCGGCAGATAGGCGCGCGGGAGGGCATTCGCGAGGAACTGCTGGCGACGACGACGCGTGCTCCAGCGCCGCAGGCCGACGAATGTTCCGGCACCGACGAGCACGCCGCCGATGCCGAGTAGCGGGCTCAGCCCGAGCAGCGGCGCACCGAGGGCGACCACCATCGCGATGATCGCGCCGCTGAAGGCCTGCCAGATGATGTCGGCGGCGTGCTGCCGGCTCCACGCGTCGTGGAGGCGCTCGCAGTCCTCGCACCAGCCAGAGGTCGTCACCTCGTCAGCGCCGCAGCGGCCACAGGGCATGGCGATAGCGTAGCTCCGATCGTGCCGCGCGCCTGTTCGGGATCGACCGGGCCCTCACGCGAACCAGTGCGTGACGGTCACGGCGATCCCGACCACCGGTAGCAGCGCGAGCGCGCACGCCGCCAGATAGATCCGCAGCCGCACCGGCGTGAACGCGAGCGCGTAGCTGAGCGGCGGGTTGAACCACAGGATCAGGCGCAGCACGAGCACGCCGCGGAACGGATGGGTCTCGAGCAGCGCGTACGCGCGCGCGGCGAGCCGATGCTTCGGATGCCACGCCGGCGCGTCGGTGCGGCGCAGCTTGCGCGCGGCGACGAACGGCACGGTCACCGCGAGCAGGCCGCCGGCGTAGCCGAGCACGAAGCCGAGCAGCGGGCCGAACGCGAGCCGGCCACCGACGACGAAGGCGATGCCCGGCAGGCCGACGAACGAGCCGCCGACGAACGCGACCACGAACAGCAGCGGGCCCGCAGGGCCGAGCGAGAGCAGCCAGTCGCGGACCGCGGCGGGCGTGATGCGCCCCGAGCGCCAGAGGTAGAGCGCGCCGGTCACGAACACGACGAGGAGCACGCCGAGCGCGATCCGTCGAGTCCGCCGCGAGAGCATTGCCGATGGTAGACCGCAAACCGCGTCCCGCGGTCCAGCGATAGATCAGGGCACGACGAACCGGTAGCTACCCGCGGTCGATGCCGTGACGTCGTCGAGCGTCGTCATCGAGAGCCCGGCGTCGCCCTGGTGCATCGTGCGCCACTGCGCCGGGCCGGTCAGGACGAGCCGGCCATCGGGCATCCACGTCGGCTTCTGCGCGGCGTCGAAGTCGAGCTTCGGGCAATCGGCGTCGGGCTGCGCCCAGTCCTCGGGGGCCTGGTGCACGTGCTGGCCGATCGCGAGCGGCGGGAAGTAGACGGGCTTCGCGTGGTCGGCGACCGCGACGATGAAGTCGACGCCTGACGAATCCGAGCCCTGCTTCAAGCAGCTCACACAGTCGGTGCGCGCCGCGATCGTCACGGCGACGTCGGTGCCGGGCGTGAGGTCCGGGGTCGTCCAGGTCGCGTGGAGCTCGCCGCTGCAGTACTTGTCGTTGCCGCTGATCGAGAACAGCGGCGGCGTGATCCAGTAGCCGTCGGCGCGCCGGATCGCGAGCCGGTAGTCGCGCGAGTCGTCGCGGAGACCGTCCTCGCGACAGTTGATCGAGAGCAGGAACGCGTCGGTGAACGGCGCCGGCGGCTTCGCCATCCGCGTGCCGACATCGGAGTCTGGCGGCTCGGACGGGCAGTCCTTGGTGACCGCGAGGACGTCGTTGCCGATCTTGGTCGTCTTCGGGCAGACCTGTGCCGCGCACAGCTGCTTGCGCGTCGCGTACGGGCCGGCCATCGCGAGGCCCGTGAGCGGGGTCGCGTGCGGATCGATCACCGCGACGGCGTCGACGGGGAGCGTCGCGTCGGCGACGGGCGCGGCGTCGACGCGGAGCGGGCCGGGCGCGGCGTCGCGCGGCGGGGGCGAGACGTGGGGCGCTTCCTTCGTGCACGCGGCAAGCGCGGCGACGAGGAGCAGCGAGGAGCGCATACCGGTATAGCGCACGGCACGCGCCGAAAATTGCTACGCGACGCCGGCGGCGCGGCTGCCGAGCTGCTGCGCGTCGGAATACGCCTGCATCAGGCGCCCCATCAGCGTGTTGTCGAAGCTGAAGCAGCGCGCGAGCTGGACCTTGAGATCGTTCGAGACCACCCAGTCGCCGCCCTCGAAGAAGTCGACCTGCATGTTGTAGATGAGGTGCGGCATCTTGAACGCCTGCGTCGCGCGGTAGACCTGATCGGCGTACCAGGCCTTGTCGGACGCGGTGTCGTAATACTCCTTGAGCGCGTCGCGGTAGTAGACGTGGTGGCGCATCTCGTCGCCGGCGATCAGCGTGAACAGCTTCTTGAGGAACGGCGACTGCGTGCGCTTGGCCGCCATCAGGTAGAAGTGGTTCGTCGCGAGCTCCTGGATCACGGCGTAGGTCAGCATGCCGGGCACGCTGCGGTAGCAATCGTCGGGGCAGCTCGCCTTCTGGCTGACCGCGAACGGAAACTTCGACACGGCCTCGAGCTCGGCGCTCACCGACGGCATGCCGAGCTGCTTGCACGCCTTCTCGAGGACGAACGAGTGGCGGTGCTCGTCCGCGGTCCACAGCGTCGTGAACTGCCAGAGCTGCCAGTACGTCCGCAGATCCTCGACGAGGCCCCACACCTCGGCGTAGTGCGGGACACCGTGCTCGATCACCGCGGTGCCCGCGAGCGCCTGGCGATCGAAGTCGCTGATCAGGCCAGCTTCGGCTTCCTGGGTGAGCGACTCCCAGTCGAGGTCGATCACTCGCCAGGTGTTGCGTTCCCAGAGCTCGTAGTACTGGTCGTAGCGCATTCGCGAAGGATGGTACGTAAAGCGCCCGCGCGGCACAGGCTGTGAGGTCACCTTACTGTCACGACCGTAGATATCGGACGCTGAACGGTAATTGGCGCTGCAACGTCTCGAGCCCGCTGCGTGTCAACGCTGTGTCATGCTCGAGCTTCGGGTATGCCGGGAGGCTTCATGACGCGAGCGACGGCAGTGATCTGGATCGGTCTTGCGACGGCAGCGGCGTGCAGCAGCGGCGCGAGCGGCGACTCGAAACCGAGCGCGCGCGGATCGGCGACGGCGGTCGTGCCGAGCGGGCCTGCGCTGCCACGCGTCGACGAGCCGGGTCGCGTGATGATGCTGACGAACGCGAAGCCCGGGGCGCTCGTGTTCGTCGATCCGAGCGGCAAGCTCGAGCTCGCGCCGGCGGGCCCGGCGTGGAACGGCGACCTCGCGGTCAAGAATCGCGTCGCGGTCCAGATCCACCAGCTGCGCCAGCAGGTGCTCGCCGCGATGGCGACGGTCGGCGGACCGGTCGCGGATGCGGCGCGCGTCGAGCTCGACACCGGGCGGCGCGATGCCCAGGTCCAGCGCGCGACGAACGATCCGTACGACGCGCAGCTCGCACGCCAGCAGGCGATCGACCAGGCGCGCGCGGCCGGCATCCTCGGCTCGACCGGCGGAATGATCCCCGGCGATCCCGACGTGCCGTCGGCGGGCCGATTGCACGGCTCGCGCGCGATGCCGATCGATGGCATCGCGAAGACCGCGCCGCTCGTGCTGCCCGCGCCCGACGCGCCCGCGAGCGCGATCGTCGACGTCGTGCATCGCACCGGCGGAGTCATCGGCGTCTCGCACGCCGGCAAGCTCGCCGCGCTGTCGGTCGGCTTCGAGATCGGCGAGGATCAGCACACGCGCGGCGCGAGCACGTGGCTCGAGATCCTGCTCGACGATCGCGGCGTGCACCTGATCGTGCAGCCCGACGATCAGGAGACGATCGTCCCGGCCGCGAGCGGCAAGATCGATCTCGACACCGTGCGCACCGGCTACCGCGCGATCCGCAACAACGCGAACGGCCGCGAGCGCAACATCGACATCCTCGTCCATCCGAAGATGCAGGCGCAGCAGCTCGTCGACCTGCTCGTCGCGCTCGAGGGCGCCGACGCGCATCATGTCTCGCTCGCGCTCGGCCCGCTGACCCGCGAGGAGCGCCACAAGGGCATCGAGACCGCGCGCAAGGCGAGCGGCGGCATCGGCGTCGGCGGTGCGCTGACCGGAACGAACCGGGTCGCGGCCGGCAGCCTGAACGCGCAGGGCGACCTCGACAAGGTGACGATCCGCGACACGGTGAAGCGCCAGCTGCCGCGGATCCAGGACTGCTACGAGCAGGCGCTGACGCGCAACCCGACGCTGCAGGGCACCGTGCAGACGCAGTTCTTCATCAACCCCGACGGCACGGTGGCCGTCGCGTCGGTCAGCGGACTCGACGATCAGATGGAGGCGTGCGTCGGCACCATCCTCAAGGCGATCGAGTTTCCCAAGCCGAAGGGCGGCGGCGGCGTGCAGGTGAACTATCCGTTCTCGTTCCGCCCGACGCCGTAGCGGCCGAAACGAAACACGGCGCCCTCGCGAGCGCCGTGTCGATCGCACGCAGTGCGGTTACTTCTTCTTCTCGGCCGGCTTCTCGGCGGGCGCGGCCGCCTTGTTCGCGTCGGCCTTCTTGGGATCCATGCGCGAGATCGCGGCCTGGACGTCCTTGTCGGCGCCGCACTTCTGCATCGCCGGCATCATCTCCTTCACGCGCGCCATCATCTTGTCCTCGACGTCCTTCGGCAGCTTCTTCTTCGCCGCCTTGTAGTCGTTGGCCATCTTGATGATGTCCTTGTTTTGATCGATCAGCGTGTTCAGCGAGCTCGCCATCTTCGGGCAGTTGTCCTTGTTCTGGACGACCGCGTCGACGAACTTGTTGAAGAACGTCATGAACTTCTCGGCGTCCGCCTGCGAGACTTCGTCCTTCTTCGCGGGCGCGGTGTCGGCGTAGACGGTCGAGGCGGTCGACGCGCCGAGCAGCGCGATCATCGTGAGGGTGCGTAGCAGTTTCATGGAACCGGTTCTCCTCTGGTCAGCGAGAGACCGGACCATGCCACACGTTATTCAATGATGGCGCGGATTTGTCGTCGGGCGTGCATTTGTCAATCTGGCAAGCATCACGCGACCTGCACGAGATCGTTGGACTCTTCCACGGGGCGCGGCGCGGCGATCTCGAGGCCGGCGACGAGCTCGACGCCAGGTGTGGTCGCGAGGACGACGCCGGGCGCACGGCGGACGAACCGCCCGAACAGCGGCACGCCGATGACCGCCGGAAGATCGATCCCCGAGGCGTGGCGCGTCGCGACCGCGTGCGCGTGCTCGAAGCGCGCGAGCATCGCGTCGAAGTCGATGCGGAGCTCGAGGCCCGCGGCATCGACGAGCAGCACGCCATCGCACGAGCCGCGCAGCGCCCAGCCGAGCGCGGTCGCGAGCGGCCGGCGGCCGGCCGGCAGCGTCACGACCGGCATGCCGGCGAACACGTTCGCGCGCGTCGGCCCGACGACCGCGATCCGCTCGACGGTCGTCCGCGCGAGCCGTGCCGCGCACGCACGCAGCCGCGGATCGAACGCGGGCGCGAGGATCGCTGCGACGACGCGCTTCATACCGCCGCCGCGTGGACGACCGTCGCCGGATAGCGCTCGGGCCACTCGGTCTCGCGCGCCGGCGGTGGCACGGGCGCGAGCGTCTGCATGATCTCCGACGTGATCGAGAGCGCGAGCTCCTGCGGCGTCTCGGCGCCGAGCTGCAGGCCGACCGGCGCGTGGATCCGCGGATCGGTCGCGGCATCGCCGATCAGGCGCTGGGTGCGGATCCGCGGCCCGAGCACGCCGATGTAGCGGGCCCGCGTGCCGAGCAGCAGCGCGAGGCTCTCGCGATCGCGCTCGAGATCGTGGGTCATGACGACCGCGACCGCGCGATCGGCCTCGGCGATCTTCGCCGCGATCAGCTCGGGCTGACCGACGATGATCTCGTCGGCCATCGTGAATCGATCGCGCGTCGAGTGACGCTCGTCCGCGGCGCAGATCACGACGTCCCAGCCGAGCGTGCGCGCGAGCTGCACGAGCGGCACCGCGTCGTGGCCGGTGCCGAACACGAACAGCCGCGGCGGGGGCACGATCGCCTCGATCAGCACCTCGAGAAAGCCGTGCTCGGTCGTGTACGTCCGGTTGAGCGACGCGCCGGTCTCGAGCGCGGCGTGCATGTCGGCGAGCACGAGCTCGCGCAGCGCGGGCGCGAGCCGATCGGCTTCTTCCTCGAGCTCGCCGCCCGCGACGAGCGCGAGCCGCGAGCCGAGCCGGACGCGGCCGTCGCTGCGGAACACGGTCGCGACCGCGCCGCGCCGCTGCGTGCGCAGGCAGCGACCGGCGATCGCGAGCGGGTCGACCCGGCCGGTCTGGCCGGTGCGCTCGATCAGCACCTCGACGATGCCGTCGCAGCCGAGCCCGAACGCCGCGCGGATGTCGTCATCGACGAGCTCCGGTGACAGCGAGTCGTAGGTCAGGAGGGCAGGGCTGCCGTCGCGCGTCAGCGACCACGCCTTGCTCGTCAGGTCGCCTTCGAGGCAGCCGCCGGTCACCGCGCCGGCGATCCAGCGAAACCGGGTGAGCAGCATGCGGCCACCGGGCCGGCGATACGCCGCGCCCTGGACGCACACGACGGTGGCGACGAGGTACGGCTCGCCGTGACGGCGCAACCGCTCTGCTGCTTCGACGATCGAACGCTCGGTCATTTGGTCGTTTCCTCTGGCAACCGCCGCGCCACATGCCGCGTGCCGTCGAGCTCTTGTGGTATCGCGTACCTTCGCGCGTGCGGTCGTGGCGCTCGCGCACGCTGTATCACCGCGAGCCGCGCGGCAGCGGGCGCCGCGGGTGCGGCATCGTCATCACGCGCAGCTGGAGCTTCGCGAGCGCGGTTCCGATCGCGAGCGGCGCGAGCGCGAACGCTTTCCAGATGCGCTCGGCCTGCTCGACGTTCGCGACCTGGCGCGGGCCCGGCGTCGCCGGCGGCGCGCTGCGAGCACTTCCGTCCGAGAGCTTCTTCACCGGTGGTCATCCGATGGCGTGACCACCGCGATCGGTGCAGATCCGATCGCGAGCGCCGGCGCCACTGGCGTCCCGGGGAGCGCGATCCGCGGCGAGCTTCCAGTCGCGCTGGCCGGCGCGCCGAACACCGCGGCGCATCCGGTGACGAGGCTGTGCATCGCCCACTCGCGACGCGTGTAGCGGACGCGCTCGAGCTTGCCGTGGCGCTGGCGGCCGCGCATCTCGCGGCAGGCGGCCGCGATCGCGTCGACCAGGCCGGCGGCGACCGACTGCTCGGGCCGGTGCGCGAACCGCACGACGCCGCGACCATCGACGACGAACACCGCGTCGCCCGACACGCCGTACAGCATCGCGGCGGTCGCGACGTCGCCCGCGAGCTTGTCGCTGAAGTGCACGGTCTCGTCGTGCGGCCGCACCGACCACACGCCGTGCTCGGTCAGCACGACGAGCTCGGCATCGAGCTCCGCGAGGGACGCGCGAAGCGTTGCGAGCAGCGCGGGATCGAGGGCTGAGTGGCGAACAAAAGCAAGCATCCGGGGCTGACCATGCGGCACCGGAGCGACATCGCCTCCGAGCGCGCATTCAGGAGCCGTCCGGCCGACGTGAGCGAGGGTCGTCATGGCGGTTACTCCGTTGCGTGTGACATCGAGTTGCAACTGCGACTTGATTGCTACTGCATCTTGATGCTGCGAATCCGGTTGTACGGCACGGCCTCGCCGCGCCCGCCGTCCGCCACGAACACCATCGCTCCACTGGGCGCGACGCTGATGCCTTCGAGGCCGTAGAGCTCGGACGCGAGGCGGTCGTCGCTGTCGATGTAGCCGCCCATGCCGTCACCGGCGATCGTCTCGACCCCGGCGGCCGTGACCTTGCGGACGCGGTAGTTGCCGAGGTCGGTGACGTAGAAGTCGCCGGCCGCATCGACCGCGACACCCTGCGGCTTGTTGAACTCCGCGGTGCCCATCGCGCCGTCGGCGAACCCGGCCACGCCGCTGCCGGCGTACGTCTCGACGGTGCCGTCGAGCGCGACGACGCGCAGCCGGTTGTTGTCGAAGTCGGCGACGACGAGCCGGCCGTCCTTCGCGAGCGCCATGCCGTACGGCGTCGAGAACCGCGCCGCCGCGCCGACGCCGTCGGCCATGCCCTTGGCGTCCCACGTGCCGGCGAGGATCGACACCTGACCGCTCGCGGGATCGACGAGCTCGATCACGTGATGCTGATAGTCGGCGACCGCGAGCTTGCCGGTCGGCAGCACGACGATGCCGCGCGGCCGGCCGATGTCGTTCGCGATCGGCGTCGCGCTCTTCGCATCGACGTCGACGCGCCAGATCGTGCCAGTCATCGAGCCCTGGCTGCCGCCTGCCGGGTTGCTGTCCGTCGTCACGTACAGCGTGCCGTCCGGTGCGAACGCCATCGCGAACGGGCGCTTGAAGCCCATCGTCGCGATCGTCGTGCCGGTGTCACCGGACTCGGCATCGACGACGCGCAGCTTGCCGTTGTCGAAGTCCGCGACGTAGAGCAGGCCGTTCGGGCCGTACGCGACGTTCACGGGATTCGAGAACCGCGCGACGCCGCGCTTGCCGTCCGCATAGCCGGGATCCGCGTGTCCGGTCAGCGTGCTGACACCATTCGTGAACGGCGGCAGATCACCGCCGTCGTCGCCGCCACCTCCATCATCCGAGGTGCACCCCACCAGCCCCACCAACCCGGCGAACAAGAACACCGCGAGCTTGGTCTTCGACATGAAACATTTCCTGAGGCGAGGTCTGCTCCGACGAAGTAGCAAGACCCTTGCCGCCCGCCGCCGCCACCGCCGGTTGCCCAGCTAACGAGAACCACGCGCGCAATGCGTGCGCGTCCGCTCACCGCGTGCGGGCGCTGCGCCCGACCGCTGCGCGCATGCGCGGGCCAATGACGTTCAGCGCGGCGAGCTGGTCGTGGATCTGTGGGGCAGACAGCCACGCGAGGTTCTGCGCGATCTCGTCGACGCGAATGCCACGCTTCTCGAGCCGCGCTGCCTCACCGCGCAGCACACCGAGTGATTTCGGTCCTGCGACGAGGATCACTTGTGGCAGCTCGTACTCGCGGACGAGCGCCTCGACCTGCGAGATGACGTCCTTCGAGAACCGGGCGTCGAGCTCGGCGATGTGATCGCCGCGATGATCATCCTTGGTGCCGTGGTTGTCGCCCGGCGAGCGCGGTGGCTTGTCCGTGAACATGCCGTGCGCCTGGCGGCCCGGGTTGACCAGATCCCGCAGCTCCGTGAACTGCGGCTCGGCGTCGCCTTCCTGCGTGTACGTGTAGAGACGGGCGTGAGCCGCGTCGACGATTGCGATCAGTGCGCGCTTCACCATGCCCGCAGAAGTTGCATCCGACGTGCCTCGGACCACCGCAGATCGCACGGCGCGCACCCTGCGTCCTCGCGGACTTGCTGGCTGCCGTGCGCATGCGCGCGCGCCCAGACGCTCGGTGCTCGCCCGGGTCAGAACGCGCCGCCCACGATCGGTACGACGCGCGCGGTCGCCACCGACTGGGTGTCCTCACCGAACGTGCGCTGATAGCCGCGCGCCACCACGAACCCGAGCCCGACGATCATCCCCGCATAGACGAGCCGCGCCGGCACCTGCTTCCAGCCATGCATGCACCACTGATCGAACACCTTGACGACGTCGTTCGACTTGCGAAACGCGAGCACGTCCTTCGAGAAGTCGACCCACAGCCCGGTCGCGAACACGGTCAACGCGAGCTCGCCGTAGCGATTGCTCGGCCACGCATCGGTCAGCACGAGCCCCGCGAACCCGCCGAGCAGCAGCGCGTCGGTGATCTTCGGCGCGACGTAGAACAGCACGCGCTCGGTCTTCGTCTCGAGCCCACGCACGTACGTCCAGCCGAACCGCCAGATGCCTTTCGGATCGCGCCCCGGCGGGAACACGTGGAAGTCGAGGATCTCCGCGCCGACGAGCTTGCCCATCACCGCGTGGCTGCCCTCGTGCAGCGTCACGCCGACGAGATACGTCGGCGGCGCGAGCACGAGCCCGGTGTAGACGAGCGTGCGATCGCTCGGCTCCGCATCGGCGCGCGACGTCGCGAGCATGCACACGAGCCAGGCCACGATCGCGACGCGCATCCGCGGGCGAGCTTGCCATGCATCGCCTATGCTTTGCGTGCATGAGCGATCTCGCGCGAGGCATGGGTGATGTCGGGCGCGGCTTCCGGTTCCTGAACGCGCACCCGCGGCTGTGGGCCTACGTGATCGCGCCGGCCTTGATCACGCTCGTCCTGCTCGTCGGCGCGATCTTCGGCGTCCTCCACTTCGCCGATCCGATCGTCGCCTACCTCACCGACTGGATGCCGGGCTGGCTGCGCGGCATCGCGAGCACGCTGCTCGAGATCGTCGTGGTCGTCGGGCTCGGTTTCGGCGCGCTGCTCGTCTTCGTCTCCGTCGTCGGGATCGTCGCCGGCCCGTTCAACGAGCTACTGTCCGAGGCGGTCGAGCGCGCGGTCACCGGCCGGCCCGGCCCCGGGTTCTCGTTCGCCGGCCTCGCGAAGGGCGCGCTGCTCGGGCTGCTGCACGGCATCCGCCGGCTGATCGTCGCGGTGCTCGGGATGATCGTGCTGTTCGCGCTCGGCTTCGTGCCCGTGATCGGCACGATCGCCGCGCTCGTGCTCGGCGTCTGGTTCACCGCGCGCGCCGCGGCCTACGACTGCTACGACGCCGTGCTCGCGCGCCAGGAGCTGTCGTACGCCGCGAAGCTCGACTACCTGCGCGCGAACCGCAGCCGGACGTTCGGCCTCGGCCTCGCGGTCGCCGGGCTGCTGTTCGTCCCGGTCGTCAACCTGGTCGCGCTCGGGCTCGGCGCGGCCGGCGCTACGCTGGCGGCGCTGCCAGAAACCACGCCGTCCACGCGCGCCACAGGCCGTCGCCCTCGACGAGCATGACGAGCGGCGTGCCGTCGGGGCGCGCGATGACGAGGTTGCCGCGCTTGTCGCGCTCGACGCTGCCGACGAGGTCGTCGACCTTCGTCGTCGCGAAGCGTTTGCGCGCGCGGGCCAGCTGCGCCGGAGTCAGCCGGGCGTGCAGGCGCGGCTCGCACGTCACCTGCAGCTCGTGCACGTCGCCGGCGCGGATTGCTCTGAGCTGCCGGCCGATGAACGCACGCGCGAACGCGCGATCGTCGGCGGATGCGGTGTGGGCTCCGACGAGGATCAGCAGGCACGCGAGGGCGACCGAGCGCATCGAGCACGAGACGGGCGAGCCGGGCGCGCGTTGCAGGGTTTTGTCACGCGATGCTCACTCGGGGACCGGCGCGTCGAACCACGTGAGCTGCGCGGCCGCGAACCGCTGCTCGATGCGCGCACGCAGCTCGTCGCTGTGCGGCGGCGTCAGCGCGACGTGACGCAGCGATCGCGTGAGCGGGCTGTCGACGAGCGCTTCGAGCCAGCTGTCGGTCGTGGCGTGCAGATCGAGCTCGAGCGACGCGAGCGTCGTCAGCTGCTGCGAGATCGCGCGCCAGCCGTCGAGCGTCAGCGCGCCGGGCCGGATCGATAGGGCGAGGTGCTGGAGGCCGTGCAGCTGCGGCAGCGCACCGGTGAACAGTGGATCGTCGACCCACGTCATGTCGTCGTCGACGAGCTCGAGCCCGTACAGCCGGCCGAGCGGCAACGTCCAGAACAACGTCCGCGCGCGCGGCTGCCAGATCGGCGCGAGCCGGAGCACGAGCCGCGGCGACACCGCGCAGATCGCGTCGAAGCCGGCCGCGAGCGACTCGGCGGTGCACCGCGCGCCGCCGAGGAAGCTCGGGGTCGCGAGGCAGTCCTCCGGTCGCGACAGGTGCGGCGCGGCGGGTCCCATCCAGCGCGCGACGTGCGCGTGAAACAGCGCCCACCGCTCGGTGACCTGCGCGGGCGTCGGATCGGGCAGGAGCGCGAGGTGGATGTAGCGGCCGCGCGCCTCGTCGTCGTGCTGCAGCAGCCAGTCCGCGTAGACCGCGAGCAGCGCGCGATCGTCGGGCGTCTGCCAGATCTGCGCGCGCAGCTCGTCGCCGGTCACGCCGGCGCGCCGATCCAGATCTCGTCGACGCGCACGAACCCGAGCCGCTTCGCGAGCCGCAGCGATGCGACGTTCGCCTCGTCGGCGCCCCACACCGGCTCGCGGCCGGCGGCGCGCTCGTGGCGGATCATCGCCGACGCCGTGATCGCGCCGAGCCCGAGCTGGCGGGCGGCTGGAAGCACGTCGACCGAGACGTCGAACCATCGCGGGCTGCGCCACGGCGCGTACGCGAATGCGACCGGCTCGTCGTCGACGTAGGTCGTCCACACGACGCCGCGCGCACGCGCGTACGCGAGCTCCTCGGCGAGCGGGGCCGGGACGTGCGCGAGCGACGCGTCGTCGGGCAGCGGCATCGCGCCCTCGAGATCGGGCAGCGCATCGGGCGGCAGCGTGTGGAGCAGCGCGCGCTGGACGGCGCGCCCGGCGGTCTCGACGGCGGCCGCGAGTGCTTCGCTCGGCACGAGCACGGCGTACGCGGGCGACGCTTGCACCAGCGCGACGACCGCGCTCGTGTCCGCCTCGTCGGAGATCACGATCAGGCGTGCGGCGTCGTGACCGAGCGCGAAGCCATTGCCGAGCGGACGGCGCCAGCCCGCGGCATCGGCCGCGATGCCATGCGCCTCGACCCAGCGCGGCTCGTCCGGTAGCCCGAGCGTCACGGCTGTTTCTTGGGCAGGCCCGAGAGGTAGCCGATCGCGGCGCGCGCGTCGTCGATCAGACACCAGTTGTAGCGGCCCTTTGGTGCGCCTCGCGCCCGGCGCTCGATCGCCTGCTCGAGCGGCGCGATCGCGTCGCGGTCGCCGAGCGCGCGCAGCTTCGCGACCGCCTCCTTGCGCGCCGGGCACTGCGGCTCCTGCTGCAGATCGTACTGGTACGCGGTGATCCACTTGACCTCGCCGGTGAGCTTGTGGCGCTCGATCACCGGCACGACCGCGTGGCGGCGCGTGATGTCCTCGGCGATCGCCGCGTTGAGCAGCGCGCCCTTCGCCTCGGGATCGGTCGTGCGCATCCACAGATCCATCGCGCCCGCGAGCACGACCGGATCCTTGTCCGCCGCCATCGTCCGCAGGTGCTCGCGCATCTCGACGTTCGCCTCGAGGTCGGGCCGCAGCGTCAGCGCCTTCGCGTACGCCTCGAGCGCGCGCTTGCGCTCGAACCGCGCGGCGTGCGCGTGCCCGAGCACGAGCTGCATCTCGCCGTCCTGCGCGAGCAGGTCGGGTTGACCGGTCAGCATCTCGATCGCCTTCTGCGAGTTGCCGAGCTTGTGCTCCGCGTACGCGGCGGCCGCGGCCTTCGATTCCATGCCGCTGTCATCGTCGTCGCCGCCGCCGGTCGTGAGCAGCGCGATCACGACACCGATCGCGATCGCCGCCGCCGCGATCGCGCCGTACAGCCACCACCGGCGCTTGCGCGTCTTGACGACCGGCGTGGTCGCGGGCGCGGCCTCGTCGGGCTCGAGCGCCATCGCGATCGAGCTGCGGTCGTGGAGCTCGGCGAGCTTGGCCTGCGCGAGCCGCTGCTCCGGCGTCAGGCCGAACACCGGCTCGCCGTGCGGACCGGTGTACGGGATCCCGATGCCGACGCCGCCGCGCGGTGTGTCGGGGCGCGTCGGAATCTTCGGCGCGGCGCCGAGCCCCGGCGCGGTGACGACGCGACCCGCGGATCCGCCCGCACCGACGCCGGTGCCCGGATTGGTCTCGCGCGCGTCGTCGAACTCGTTGCCCTTCATCGCCGCGGCGAGCGCGAGCGGGGAGGGCATCGCCTTCGTCGGCGTCTCGCTGTCGGCGCGGAATGCCGGGACGTGCGGATCCGTGACCTCGGGCTCGTCGGACGGCGCGGCCGCGAGCACCTCGCTGATGTCGTCGGCGATCGACGACCGCGGGTCGTCGTCGCGGCGCGTGAACTCGGCCGCGCCGGTGATCCGCACGCGGCCGTCCGGCGTCACGAGCGGCACGCTACCGGTGTGGCTCATGCGCGGCCGCTCGATGCTGACGTCGGTGACGCCGCCGTCCGGCGTCTCGAGCGCGGCCTCGACCGCGGACAGGAACATGTCGGCGTTCGCGTAGCGCTCGCTCGGCTTCTTCGTCAGGCCGCGGACGATCAGGCGCTCGATGCTCGACGGCACCGGTCGCGCACCCTTGATCAGCCGGCTGCGCATCGGCGGCACCGGCTTCGCGGTGTGCATCGACATCACCTCGAGCTTGTCGTCGCTGTAGAACGGCGGCTGGCCGCACAGCATCTCGTACGCGAGCACCGCGGCGGCGTAGAGATCGGCGCGGCCATCCATCGGATTGCCGAGCGCCTGCTCGGGCGCCATGTAGATCGGCGTGCCGAACGCCATGCCGGCCTGCGTGAGCTTCACGCCCTCCTCGAGGTCGGTCTTGCCCATGCCCTTCGCGATGCCGAAGTCGAGGATCTTCGCGAAGTCGACGTCGTTGCCCTGACGGATCAGGAAGATGTTCTCGGGCTTGATGTCGCGGTGGATCAGGCCGGCGTTGTGGATGTGGCCGAGCCCGCGCAGGATATGGGCGAGGATGTGGAGCGCGCGGCCGGGCGCGATCTGGCCCTCCTGTTCGAGCACGTCGCTGAGCGGCTTGCCGTCGAGGAGCTCCATCGCGAGGTAGCGCGAGCCGTCGGGCAGCTTGCCCGAGTCCATCACGTTGATGCAGTTCGGATGGTCGATCTTGCCGGCCGCGAACGCCTCGCGCTCGAACCGGTTGCGAACGTCGGCCGAGGCCGCGAGCGAGGGATGCAGGATCTTCACGGCGACCAGCCGCCGCAGCCCGAGGTGCGACGCGCGGTACACGAGGCCCATGCCGCCGCGACCGAGCACCGCCTCGAGCTTGTAGCGATCCGCGATCACGGTACCGAGCAGCTCGGAGCCGTCCAGCTCGAGTGCATCGAGCGAGACCGGATCGGTACCGTCCCTCGACATAAAAATCCCACAGCATTGTGCCATCACCGACGAGCGCGGCCCACCCCACCAAGCCCTTGTGTTTGCTGCCGATCGCGCAGTTAGCCGCTTTCCGCCGCCTCGAACCCCGCCCAGATCCCCGTCGTCGGGACGTTTTGTTAGTGTCCGCCGCCATGACGCGGTCCCACACCCTCGCTCCCCTCGTCGGCGGCCTTCTGATGCTGGGATGTTCGGGCCAGGCCCGGACCGCGGCGCGCCCGGCGTCTTCGTTGGGGGCCGTGACCGCCACGGATCCCGCGACGGCGACGGCGGGCCGCACACCCGCCGGGCTCGTCGCGCCGGATGTCCTCACCGGTGACGCCGCGAAGCGCGCGTCCGAGTACGCCGCGAAGGCCGCGCCATTCGTCGACGCGTTCGTCAACTCGCAGCCCGAGCTCACGCGCGACGGCAAGCGCCTGCTGTTCGTGTCGAGCCGCGATGGCCTGCCGCAGCTCTACCTCTCCGACGCGCGCGATCCCACCGCGCCGGCCACGCGGCTCGTGACGACCCGCGATCGCATCGCGCGCCCGTTCGCGACCGAGGAGCGCAAGGCGGTCGTGTTCATGTCCGATCACGGCGGCGACGAGAACTGGTCGTTCTTTCGCGTCGGCCTCGATGGCCAGAACCTCGTGGAGCTGACGCCCGGCGCGAAGCTGCACCGCGATCCGTTCCTGCTGCCCGACGGTCGCCCGAGCACGATCTTCTTCAGCGCGCGCAAGCCGTCCGACGCGACCTCGACCGTGTACGCGACGTCGGCGACCACGCCCGGCGAGCCGCGCGTGATCTACAGCGACCCGCACCCGTCGATCCTCGTCGACGTCAGCCCGGACGGCAAGCTCGGCCTCGTGCTGCAGTACGCGTCGCTGTCCGAGCGCCGCCTGCTCCGGCTCGCGATGGACACCGGCAAGACCGACGTCCTCTACCCGACCGAGGCCGGCCTGAAGGTCCGGATCACCGACGCGAAGTTCGGCCCCAAGCCCGCGCGCGACGCCGCACCGCGGATCTACTTCGCGACCGACGGCGGCGGCGAGCAGTCGCTGCTGGTGTGCCTCGACGCCGCGACCGGCAAGACCGTCGCGAAGCAAGCGCTGACGCCGGCGACCGCCGACGTCGACCGGATCGCGGTCGCGAAGGAGGGCGGCCTCGTCGCGGTCGGCCTGACCGCGGGCAGCCACTCCGAGATCCGCCTGCTCGACGGGCGCACGCTCGCGCCGCGCACCGACGTCCAGCTGCCGCTCGGCGAGGGCACGCTCGGCGACTTCTCCGAGGACGGCAAGCGCCTCGTCGTCACGTGGTCGACGCCGCGTACGCCGACCGACGTGCTCGCGATCGACACCAGCTCGGGCAAGGTCACCGCGCTCCGCCAGGAGCCGCGCACGCTGCGCAGCATGCCGGCGGTCGAGGCGAGCGTCGTCGACGTCCCGGCGTTCGACGGCGGCAAGATCCCGACGAACGTGTACCTGCCGGACAAGAAGCCGACGAAGCGCCCGGTGCTCGTCTACTTTCACGGCGGCCCCGACCTCAACGCGACGATCCGGTGGAACCCGCAGTACGCGTTCTTCCTCTCGCTCGGCTACGCGATCGTCGAGCCGAACGTGCGTGGCTCGACCGGCTTTGGCCGCGCGTTCGAGCAGGCCGACAACGGAGC
This sequence comes from Kofleriaceae bacterium, assembly GCA_035715365.1. Lineage (GTDB taxonomy): Bacteria > Myxococcota_A > Polyangia > Haliangiales > Haliangiaceae > JABFXX01. The sequence continues at coordinate 48,985 of DASTLB010000058.1, forward strand.
GCGCCGGGTCGATGCGTTCAAGGACGTCGAGACCGTGTCGCGCTGGGTCGCCGCGCAGCCGTGGGCGGACAAGGACAAGCTCGTCGTGATGGGCCGTTCGTACGGAGGCTACACGACGCTGTTCGCACTCGCGCGCTGGCCGGAGCTGTGGCGCGCAGGCATCGACCTGTACGGCGTGATCGATCTGCCCGCGTTCCTGGCGGGCACGACCGGGGCGCTGCGCGAGCTGCTGCGCGAAGAGCTCGGCGACCCCGCGTTCCTCGCCACGATCTCGCCCAGCCGCGAGCTCGACAAGATCGTCGATCCGACGTTCGTCTACGCGGGTGCCAACGATCCGCGCGTGCCGCGCGATCAGAGCGATCGCCTCGTGAAGTCGCTGCGCGACCGGCAGGTCCCGAGCGAGTACTTCGTGGCCGACAACGAGGGCCATTCCCTGGGCCGACGCGACAACCAGATCGCCTTCCTGGGCCGGGTCGCGCGATTCCTCGAACAACACCTGCGGTGACCCGCTTGCCATCGGCCAGGAGGGCCAGTAGATTCACCCGCCTCCAGCCCAGGTAGCTCAGTTGGTAGAGCAGCGGACTGAAAATCCGCGTGTCGTTGGTTCAATTCCGACCCTGGGCACGAACATCTCGCGTCGACGATCAGGCCGGTACCGGCTGCAGCTCTGACGCCCCGACCGCCTGCGCGGGAGCCTTCGGCAGCTCGAACCAGAACGTCGAGCCGACGCCGACCTCGGAACGCACGCCGAGCGTGCCGCCGTGCGCGTGCACGAGCCGCTCGACCGTCGCGAGGCCCAGGCCGATGCCGCCGCTGCCCTTCGTCAGCTGGACGTAGGGCTCGAAGATCGTCGCGCGCTGGTCCTTTGGGATGCCGCGTCCGGTGTCGGCGACCTCGACACGCCACCGCGACCCTGCGTCGCGGACGTGGACGGTGATGCGCCGCTCGCGCGCGTCGTCCATGTACTTGATCGAGTTCTGCACGAGGTTGCTGACGATGCTCGCGAGCACGCCGTCGTGGCAGGCGACCGCGCCCGGGGGCACGTCGTCGAGCGTCAGCGTGACGCCCCGGAGCTCCGCCTGCGACTTGAGGCCGACCATCATGTCCTCGAGGACGTGCCGGAGCTCGGCCGTCGCGCCCGGCTGCGGGTGACCACCGGCGCGCGCGAACGCGAGCAGTCCGTCGACGAGCGCGTGCACGCGTCGCAGCGCGTTCATCCCGCGATCCGAGGCACTCGCCGCCGTGGCTTCGTCGGGACACGCCTGGCGGAGCCGGTCGATCGCCAGGCTCGTCGTCGCGAGCGGGCTGAGGATGTCGTGCGCGACGCGCCCGGCGAACTGACCGAGCGCCTCGTTCATCTCGCGCAGCTCGGCTTCGCGGCGCTCGCGCGCGGTGAGCTCGGAGCGCCACGCGCGTGCGGCGCGACGCAGCTGGCGGAGCGCGAGCGCTGCCGCGACCAGCGCGAGCGCGACCGCGACGCCGTCGAGTACCATCACGACGCCTGTCGTCTCGCCTCGCACGCGCCCGATCTCGAGGCCGAGCCGCTGGCCCTGCTCGGCGTCGAACGCGATCGCCCGCTCGAGCGCGGCGTCGACGGTCTCGAAGTCGAACCGTAGCGCGGCGAGCACGGTCGCGGCATGCGTCGCGCTCCACGCCGCGTAGTCGGCGTCGAGCTTCGTCATGTCATCGAGCACGGGCTGGAACAGCGCGCGCTCGTGCGGGAACGGAGGCAGCGCGCGATAGGACGTGAGCTCCTCGTCGAGGTTGCGGCGAGCCATCGCGATCCGCGGATCGGGGGGCGTGGCGTCCGCGTCGACCCCGAGCTCGATCTCGCGGAGGTGCCCGCGCGCGGCCGACAGCAGCTTCACCGACGGCATCGCGTTCGAGACGATGTCGTTCACCGGCGTCGTGATCTCGCGCTGCACGTATTGCGCGGCGGCCGCAGCGACGACGAACGCGAGCACCACGCTTCCGATCACCCAGACCAGCGAGCGTGCCGCAGCCAGCGAAGAGTCACGCTCCGTCATGCGGCGTTTTACCACCGCGCGTTGCGTGCCCGGACACGCAGGGCTTGCGTGCGTCCTGCGGCAATACCGCGCACGGTGCAGACCTCCCGTCGTTCCGGCAAGCTCGCAGCCGTGCCGGCGCGGCACATCGGTTGCTCTGCGAGCGAGGTATGCGCAACGAATCGATCCTGGCTCAGGCGATCGCCGAGCAGGCCACCCCGCTCGTCGGCGCCCATACCGACTTCGACCTGCTGCTCGACCGCATCGGTGACGCGCGCTTCGTCCTGCTCGGCGAGGCGACGCACGGCAGCCACGAGTTCTACCGGATCCGCACCGAGCTCACGAAGCGGCTGATCCGGGAGAAGGGATTCACGGCGATCGCGGTCGAGGGCGACTGGCCGGACGCGTACCGGATCAACCGGTTCATCCGGGGCGTTCGCCGCGACCACGATGCGGCTGATGCGCTCGCGGACTTCCGGCGGTTTCCGCAGTGGATGTGGCGCAACGCCGACGTCCTCGATCTCGTCGGCTGGTTGCGCGCGCACAACGATGACGTGATCGAGGCCGGTCAGCGCGTCGGGTTCTACGGCCTCGATCTGTACTCGCTGCACGCGTCGATGGCGTCGGTGCTCGCGTACCTCGACGAGCGCGATCCCGAAGCCGCGCAGCGAGCCCGCACGCGCTACGCGTGCTTCGACGCGTTCGGGGAGGAGCCGCAGGACTATGGCGAAGCGACCGCGCTCGGATCGGACTGCGAGCGCGAGGTGATCGACCAGCTGCTCGAGCTGTTGCACAAGCGCAGCGATCTGCTGCGTCACGACGGCGTGATCGCCGAGGACGCGCAGTTCGAGGCCGAGCAGAACGCGCGCGTCGTCGTTCGCGCCGAGGAGTACTACCGATCGATGTTCGTGCGCGGCGTGTCGACCTGGAACCTGCGCGACACGCACATGGCCGACACGCTCGACGCGCTGTCCGCGCACATGCAGCGCCGCGGGCGCGCCGGCAAGGTCATCGTCTGGGCGCACAACTCGCACGTCGGCGACTCCGTCGCGATGGCGCATCGCGCGCTGCGCGACGAGATCACGCTCGGCCATCTGTGCCGGAACCGGCATCCCGGCGAGACGATGCTCGTCGGCTTCACGACGTACGACGGCACCGTCACGGCCGCCTCGCGGTGGGGTGGCGACGCGCAGCGCAAGGTGATCCGACCGGGACTGCCCGGCAGCTACGAGGCGCTGTTCCACGCGACCGGCGTGCCGAGCTTCCTGATGCTGCTCGACGATCTCGGCGAGGCGACGGCCGCGCTCCACGAGTCACGGCTCGAGCGCGCGATCGGCGTCATCTACCGGCCGGAGACCGAGCGCCAGAGCCACTACTTCCCGGTGCGGCTCGCCGACCAGCTCGACGCCGTGGTCCACGTCGATCGCACGCGTGCGCTCGAGCCGCTCGAGCGGACGGCGCGGTGGGAGCGCGGCGAGCTGCCCGAGACGTATCCGAGCGGGCTGTAGCTCCGTTACTCGACGGCGGCGGCGGAGCGCTGCCTCACGCGGCGGCGCCGGAACACGCGCACCGCGAGCGGGATCGTGCTGAGCGCGCCGACGACGAGCAGCGACGCCCCGACGGTGCGGCGGCGATCCGCGTCGAGCCGGTCGGCGAGCAACAGGCCGATGCCGAGGCCGATCATGCCGCGCGTCGCGGCGACGAGTCCGAGCACGGGCAGCGAAACGCGAGCTTGTCGCATGAGCACCTCCTGAAGCCGGCGCTGCATGCGTGGTGCCACGCCGCTCGCGCACGTGGCGCACGCGATGCAAGCGCCGCGATCATCAGAAGAACCACGCGCGCACAGGAGAACGTCATGCCCGAGAAGCAAACGATGCAGAGAGCAAAGGCGAAGCTGCGCAAGGGCGAGCGACCGTCGACCGCGGCCGGCGAGTTCGTCCGCGAGGAGATGCACCACATCCGTCGCGGCAAGCACGGTGCGCGGTCGGCCGAGCAGGCGATCGCGATCGGGCTGTCGAAGGCGCGGCGCGCCGGGATTCCGCTGCAGCCGCCGCGGAAGGGCCGCGCGAAGCGTGCGACGCGACAGGCCGCCGCGAAGGCCTACGAGGCCGGGCAGGGCGTGCGCCGGCCGCGACCGGCGTCGAAGCGGCGCGCGCGGGCGGTCGAGCGCGCGCTGAAGCGAGAGCCGCGTCGGGCGGCGTCGCATCGCGCGCTGTCGGCGCACGCGCATCGCGCCGCGAACCGCCGCTCGGCGGCCGAGCGCTCGGCGGCGGCGCGCAAGGCGGTCGCGACGAAGGGACGCGCCGGTCGGCGAGCCGCGGCCCGCAAGGCAGCGCGGACCCGTC
>DASTLB010000059.1:0-194680 GCA_035715365.1 Kofleriaceae bacterium
AGGCCGCGAGCGCGGACGCGAGCAGAATTCCGGCGAGACGCTTTCTCATGACACCCCTTGCAGACGCGTGGACCGGCTCACTGCCAGAGCCTGGTCCCGGCGAACGTGTTGTCTGGGCCCAAACGCACCGCGTGCGGCGGCGATCTACGGCTTCGCCGGCTTTTTGCGCTTCGCAGGAATTTTTTCGGCGGGTGTAGGCGGCGCGGTGCGGGCCTTGCGCTCCTCGAGCTCCTCGAGCGTGCGCGGCCAGTCTTCCTTGAGCAGGCGCGACAGCGAGCGGTCCGCGAGCAACCGGCCCTCGGTCTGGCAGGTCGGGCAGTAGTTCGCCTCGTTGTCCGCGTACACGATGCGCTGCACCGGGGTGCCGCACACCGGGCACGGCTTGCCGTACTTGCCATGCACCGCCATGTCCTCGCGGAACGCGGTCACCTTGTCCGGAAACCCGTCGCCGACCTCGTCGCGCGTGCGCTGGGTCCACAGGTTCAGCACGTGGATGCACGCGCGGTGCAGCGTCGCGATCTCGTCGTCGGTCATCGCCGACGTCATGCGGAACGGCGACAGCTTCGCGGCGTGCAGGATCTCGTCGGAGTACGCGTTGCCGATGCCGTCGAACAGCGTCGGATCGGTGAGCGAGCGCTTCACGGTGTGACGCTCGGAGCGCAGCCGCTCGGCAAACTCCGCCGGGGACGCGGTGAACACGTCGAGCCCGCCGCGATCGAAGTCGGCGAGCGCCGCCCGCCCGGCGACGATGTGCAGCGACGCACGCTTCTTCGGCGACGCCTCGGTGAAGATCAGCGAGCCGTTCGGAAAGTCGAACGCGGCGAGCCCGACCTTGTTCGGGATCTTGTCGCCGCGCGCCTTCCAGCGCAGCCGGCCCGCGATCATCAGGTGGATCACGATGTAGCGGTCACCCTCGACGCCGATCAGGATCCGCTTCCCGAGGCGCTCGACGGTCTCGACCTTGGACCCGATCAGATCCTTCGGCGCCGGCGCGAACGTGCGCAGCACGAACACGCTCGCGATCCGGATGTTCTCGATCGGCTGCCCGACGGTGAACGCGCGCAGCCGCTCGACGTACACCGTGACATCGGGCAGCTCCGGCACGGCGCTAGTAGACCATCACTTCTTCTTCGACGCGGCCTTCTTCTTCGGCGCGTCTTCGGCCTGCGCCTTCGCGTCGGCGGTCGCCTTCGCCGCCGGCTTGCGGTCTTCGGCCGGCGCCGCGGCCATCCCGAGGCTCGCCTTCAGCGCCTCCATCAGATCGATCACCTTGCCGGCCGGCGCCTCGGGAATGACGCTGATCTCCTGGCCTTCGACCTTCTTCTGGATCAGATCGATCATCCGCGCCTGGACCTCGTCCTTGTACTTCTCGGGCTCGAACGTCTCGTGCGCGATCTGCTGGATGATCTGCTTCGCGAGCCCGATCTCCGCCGGCTTGAGCTCGGGCAGATCCGGCAGCGGCACCTCGCTCCACGGCTTCACCTCGTCCGCGTAGCGCAGCTGGTGCATGATGAGACCCTCGTTGAACGGGCGCAGGCACACGATGTACTGCTTGCCGCGCGCCGAGTACGACGCGACGCCGACGAGCCCGGTGTCGAGCATCGCGTCGCGGATCAGCTTGTACGCGCGCTCGCCACCCTTGTCCGGCCCGAGGTAGTAGCTCTTCTCGACGTACAGTGGATCCACGGCCACGGCCGGTACGAATTCTTCGAGGGCGATGGTCTGCGTCGCGACCGCATCGAGTGCCTTGAGCTCCTCGGTCGTGAACACGACGTATTGCCCCTTCGCGTGCTCGTAGCCCTTGACCGTGTGCTCGCGGTCGACAACCTCGTTGCACTTGGTACAGATGTATTGCTGCTTGAGCCGAGAGTGGTCGGCGTCGTGCAGCATGTTGAAGTGAATGTCCCCGGACGACTCGTTGGTCGTGTAGAGCTTCGTCGGAATCGAGACCAGGCCGAACGAGATCGTGGCTGTACCAATAGAGCGAGCGGGCATTAGATAATTGTACCGATCAAGTTGTGAGTGACGCCAAGGACGACGCCCTCGATGCATACCGCGCCAAGCGGACGGGCGGCGCTACACCTGAACCGATGGCCAGCACGCCGGCGGTCGCCGGCAAGGGCCCGCGGATGTTCGTCGTTCACCAGCACGACGCGACCCGCATGCACTGGGATCTCCGGCTCGAGATCGACGGTGTGCTGTGCTCGTGGGCGGTGCCGCGCGAGCCGTCGATGGATCCCGACGACAAGCGACTCGCGGTCAAGGTCGAGAATCACCCGCTCGACTACGTGAATTTCGAAGCGGTGATTCCCGAGGGCAACTACGGCGCCGGGCCGATGATCACGTGGGACCGCGGGCTGTTCCGGCCGCTGATCGATCCGGCGCAGGGCATGCTCGACGGCGAGATCAAGTTCGAGCTCTACGGCTACAAGCTGCGCGGCGCGTTCACGCTCGTCCATACCGGCAAGAACAAGCGCGGCCGCCACTCCGGCCACGGCTCGGATCACTGGCTGCTGATCAAGAAGCGCGACGAGCACGCCGAGCAGTACCTCGCGTCCGGCCAGCCGCTGTCCGACGTCAGCGTGCTGTCCGGGCTGACGGTCGAGGAGCTGTTCGAGCGCGCGCCCCGCCACCAGCTCGTCGTCGCCGACATCGCGAAGCTCGGCTGTCCGCGCCGCGTGATCACGCCCGAGTCGATCGAGCCGATGCTGTGCCAGACCGCGGACAAGGCGTTCAGCTCGCCGGACTGGGTGTTCGAGCTCAAGTACGACGGGTTTCGCATGATGGCGTTCGGCGGCACCGGCGAGGCGAAGCTGCGCTATCGCTCGGGCCAGCAGTCGACCGATCGCTACCCCGAGCTCACCGCGAGCCTGCGCGCGCTGCCGGTTCCGGGCCTCGTGCTCGACGGCGAGATCGTGATGCTCGACGCCGAGGGCAAGCCGGACTTTCACAAGCTGTCGTTCCGCGGCCAGATGCACCGCGCGTCGGACATCCAGCGCGCCGCGCTCGTCCAGCCGGTGACGTACATGGTGTTCGATCTGCTCGGCGCCGCCGGCTTCGACCTGCGCGGCCTGCCGCTCGTCGCGCGCAAGGCGCTGCTGAAGCGCGTGCTGCCCGGCATCGGCCCGCTGCGCTACTCGGATCACATCGAGACCCACGGCGAGGCGCTGCTCGCGCAGGTCGTCGCGCGCGGCCTCGAGGGCGTGGTCGCGAAGAAGGCGCACTCGCCGTATCGCTCGAAGCGCTCGCCGGACTGGCTGAAGCTGAAGAAGGATCCCGAGGCCGACTTCGCGATCTGCGGCTTCACGCCGCCGAAGTCGAGCCGGATCGCGCTCGGCGCCCTGCACCTCTGCGTGTGGCACGACGAGCGCTGGGTGTGGGCCGGCAAGGTCGGCTCCGGCATCGACGACAAGATGCTCGTCGCGCTCGCCGCCGTTCTCGAGGCCAAGCCGCGCTGGAAGCCGACGTTCCCGCGCCCCGAAGGCAGCGGCGACGCGAAGTGGATCGAGCCCGAGCTCGTCGTCCAGGTGCGGTATCGCGAGTGGCCCGAGGACTCGTCGCTGCGGTTCCCGGTGTTCGAGCGGCTGCGCCGCGACAAGACCGCACGCGAGTGCACGATGCCGAAGCGGCGAACCGGCGAGCCCGATCACGCGGACGAGGAGATCGATCCGATCGAGATCGATCAGGACGTGCCCGCGCGCGAGCTCCGGCTGTCGAACCTGAAGAAGCTGTTCTGGAAGGACGACAACATCTGCAAGGGCGATCTGATCGACTACTACCGGTCGGTCGCGCCGGTGCTGCTGCCGTATCTCAAGGACCGCCCGACGGTGCTGCACCGCTACCCCGACGGCATCGACGGCGAGATGTTCTATCAGAAGGACATGCCCGGCTGGATCCCGCCGTGGCTGCGCACGACGACGCTGTGGTCCGAGCACAGCCAGCGCGAGATCCACTACGTGTTGATCGACGACGCCGATGGTCTCGCGTTCGTGGCGAACCTCGGCTCGATCCCGATCCACGCGTGGGCGAGCCGGTCGACGAACCTCGAGAAGCCGGACTGGACGATCGTCGATCTCGATCCGAAGAACGCACCGCGCGAGCATGTCGTGCCGCTCGCGCTCGCGATCCATCGGCTGTGCGAAGCGGTCGGGCTACCGAACTACGTCAAGACGTCGGGTCAGAGCGGCCTCCACGTGCTGATCCCGCTCGGCGGCCAGTGCACGTTCGATCAGGCGCGGACGCTCGCGTATCTGATCGGCCTGCTCGTCGAGAAACAGCACCCCGACATGGCGACGACCGCGCGCAACCCCGCCGCGCGTGGCGGTCGCGTCTACCTCGACTGGGGCCAGAACGCGCACGGCCAGCTGCTCGTCGCGCCGTACAGCGTGCGCCCGGTCGCCGGCGCGCCGGTGTCGATGCCGCTGACCTGGGACGAGGTCGTGCCCGAGCTCGATCCGAAGCAGTTCCACCTGCGCAACGCGTTCGATCGGATCAGCGCGTGGAGCTGCGATCCATGCTGCAACGTGCTCACCGAGAAGCCGGACCTGCAGGCCGCGCTGACGAAGCTCGAGCAGTACGCGCGCGATTAGTGCGTCGTGCAGTAGTTCATCGCGCGGATGATCGCCTCGCGCTTCCACGCCGCCATGCCGGCGCCGCCCGAGGCCTGGCCATCGTAGAAGTAGATGCCGGCCCAGCCGCTGCGCGTCGCCGAGCACGCGCGCGCGACGAGCGTCTTGACGTCGGTGAACGACACGCCGGTCTCGGGCGAGATGTTCACCATCGGCGAGAAGCTGTCGCGGAAGCCGTTGTACCAGGTCCAGAAGTGCGGCGCGGCCTCGCTCTGCGGGCCGTAGACCTCGGCGAACTTCACCGCCGCGGCGATGCCTTCGTTGTTCCAGCCCGAGCCGTTCCACACCGCGTACGTGCGCACCGCGCGGCCGCCGCTCTGCGTCCGGCAGTTCGCGACCGCCTGCGCGTCGTTCGCGTTGAGCGGCTTGATCTCGTTGTAGCTCGCGAACGGTCCGTCGCCGGCGCGGGTCTGGATCAGATCGCCTTGCGAGCTGTCGTAGTCGCACGCGAAGCCGCTCGTCCGCCGCTGGTAGCCCCAGCAGCCGTTCGGGCTGACGCCATTGACCGTATCGAGCGCCGCCACGAACGACCAGTTCGCGATGTGGAGGTAGCGCCGCTTCGTGCAGTTGACGAGGCCATCGGGCTGCGCGCCGCCCTCGCTCGTGCCGTCGTCGGCAGGCGTCTCGTCGGGCAGCGAGTCGTCACCGAGGATGTCGTTCAGCTCGTCGTCACCGTCGAGGTCCGAGTCGCCGTAGATCGTGTCCGGCGGCCCACCCGCGCAGCCCGGGCTGAGGATCAGGAACGCGAAGAACACGGCGAGGGAATGGATTCGCGTGAGCACGGCGGACCGTGCTGCAAGCGCAAGACCGTCCTCCCGCCGACGCAGAGTTCGAGTGTTAGCAAGCGTGCTTCAGTTGCCGGGACCACAGCTGCGCACGACCATGTGCAACCGCGATCGGGGCACGACCCCGCCCGGCGCGCGGTCGATCACAGCAGGCGGATGCCGCCGCCCATCAGCCAGCCCCCGACGGCGGCATAGAACAGCCGCGCGCCCGGTCGACCGATCCAGAACGTGACGCGGCGCGCCCGACGAGCGGTCATGAACCATTGCCAGTCGAACATCCCGCCGAGGATCGCGAACGCGCCGACGAACACGAGCAGCAGGCCCATGCCGTGGTCATCGTCGCGGCCGGCCGGCACGGTGAACGTGCCCGCGACGATGCCGAGCACGGCGACCACGAGCACGACGATCAAGAACTGGCCGACCCGCGGATCGCGGATCGTGATGCCGGATGCCGGCTCGAGCGCATCGCCCGCGCCGCTTGCGGCACGCCGCCGCGCCGAGCTGCGCACGACGGGCGCGTGCATCTCGTACTCGAAGACGTAGTTACAGCCGCAGCGGTTCGCCTTCGGGGGCCGGGGCGCGCCGCACAGCGGACAGTGTTCGGGTTGCTTCGCCATGGCTGGTCGACCGCGACGATTCGAGGCTAGCAGCTCGCGACCGCGGCCTGGTCCGGAGACTGGATGATGACGCTGCGCGAAAACGACAGCAGCGCGTTGCGGATCGACAACGTCCCGAAACCCGACTTGTCGGCCGCCGTGAAGCCGAACGTGTCGGGCCCGCGCTGGCAGACATCGTCGATGTTGACGCGTGCGACGAATGACGCGAGCGTGCGGACGAGCTCGCGGCGATCCTGGGTGTCGGGACCGAACACGCCGGCCTGCTGACCGTACGGGGACCGCAGGTGCCAGCCGATCACCTCCTGGATCCCGCCGTAGCGCACGATCGGCACGATCGGCCCGAACTGCTCCTCGTCGTAGAGCCGCATGCCCTGCACGACGCGGTCGACGACCGCGGGTCGCATGATCGAGTAGTAGCCGTTGCCGCCGGCGTCGTTGACGATCGTCGCGCCGCGGCCGACCGCATCGTCGAGCAGGCTCCACATCGCGGGCAGCTTCTGCGCCTCGGGCAGTGGCGTGATCGCCGCGTTCGGATCCCACGGCATCCCGAGCGGCAGCTTCGCGACGCGATCCGCGATCGCGCGCACCAGCGCATCGCCGTCCGCGCTGCTCGGCACGAACACGATCTTCTCGGCGGTACAGCGCTGGCCGTTGAAGCCGAGCGCGCCCTTGACGAGCTTCGTCGCCGTCGCATCGACGTCCGCACCCGGCAGCACGACCGCGGCGTTCTTCGCGCCGAGCCCGAGGATCTTGTGGACGAAGCTCGGCGTCGGGTGCCGCGACAGGATCGCGTTCGCCGCCGCCTCGCTGCCGATGAACGCGAGCACGTCGACGATGCCCTTCGGGTTGCCGAACACGTCGTTGCGCTTCGCGCCGATCACCGCCGGCAGCACCGCGCGCCCGTCGCCCGGCAACAGCGAGACGACGCCGGGCGGAAATGCCTCGGCGAATGCCTTCATCAGCAGCTGGTTCGCGAGCATGCCGAACCGCGGCGTCTTCGCGATCACGACGTTGCCCATCAGCAGCGCGGGGATGATCGTCGTCAGGAACTCGTTGACTGGATAGTTGAACGGCGCGACGCACAGCACGGTGCCGAGCGGGCGCAGCACGTCCTTCGCGTGGTGCGTGGTCTTGCCGGCCTGCCCGCTGTACATCGGGCTGACCTCGGCGATCCGCCGCACCTCGGCGATCGTGTCCTTGATGTAGTCGAGGCTGCGGCTGACCTCCGAGCGCGCGGCCGCGATCGGCTTGCCGATCTCCCACATCAGCAGCTTCGCGATCGCCTCGGCATCCGCCGCGACGAACGACGCGAATCGCTCGACCGCGGCGATCCGCATCGCCTCGGTCGCGGACGGCCAGCGGCCACTGCCACCGGCGAGCGCGCGCTCTGCAGACTCGACTGCCTCGAGCGCCTCGGCCGGACCGACCTTCGCCTCGAACCCGAGCAGGACGGGCGCGAGCTCGTTGCCCTCGCGCATCGCGACGCGCGAGTACACCGGCACGTGCTGATCCGTCGACTCGACGGTGCGCACGCGGCCGTCGATCAGGATCGTCGCCGGATGCTCGCCGCGGGCGACCCGCGCGGACTCGGGCACCTCGGACACCGTGGGAAACAGCTGCGCGAGCGCGCGGTCTTCGAACGCGGGCACGGAGGCGGACGCTGACATGCGGGCGAGCCTACCCGTCGCGCGCGGCAGTTTCACGGCATCGCGCGCGTTGTTGCGACGTCAGCGGCGCGTGTGCGCTCCCGTCGATCCCGGCATGTTCGCGCGCGCGTTGCCACGCTTGCGCTCGTACGTGCCGACGAGCTCGCCCTGCGCGAGGATGTGACCCTTGATCGCGCTGTAGAAGTCCTGCTTCGACATGCCTTCGGTGCTCGGCGCGTTGTCGAGCGCGAACACCTTGAAGAAGTAGCGGTGCCGTCCCGACGGTGGATTCGGGCCGGTCCAGCCGAGCTCGCCGCGATCGTTCGCGCCGTGCACCGCCCCGGCGGGCAGCTCGTGGCCGCCCGGCAGCGACGTCACGCTCGGTGGGATGCCGATGACGATCCAGTGCACGTACGTGCGGCCCGGTGCATCGGGATCCTCGACGATCACGGCGACGCTGCGCGTCTGTGACGGGACCGCGCTCCACGACAGCGGCGGCGCCACGTTGTCGCCCTCCGCCGTGAACTCGATGGGAATCATGCCGTTGCCGCCGAACGCCGGCGAGCGCACGGTCAGTGCCATGGTGGGTTCGCTGTGAGGCTGCATGATCGAGGCTACCGCCGGCATCGGGCACCGCCCGTCGGGTGAGAGCCGCGTCGCGTACGGTTGCTTCTGACCGGCGACGATCGGCTGCGATCGAATCTGATACGGTCGCGCCGTGAAGATCGCCTGCATCGGCGGCGGACCCGCCGGGCTCTACCTCGGCATCCTCGTCAAGCGCGTCGCGCCGGAGCACGACGTCGTCGTGTACGAGCGCAACCGGCCGACCGACACCTTCGGATTCGGGGTCGTGTTCTCCGACGCGACGCTCGGCCACCTGGCCGCCGCCGATCCCGAGACGCATCGCCAGATCACCGATCGGTTCGCGCGCTGGGATGACATCGAGATCCACGTCGGCGGCGAGCTACTGCGGTCGACCGGCCACGGGTTCTGCGGCATCGAGCGCAAGACGCTGCTCCACATCCTGCAGGCGCGCGCGAGAGAGCTCGGCGTCGTCGTCCACTTCGAGCACGAGGTCAAGTCGCTGTCCGAGGTCACCGCCGACGTGATCGTCGCGTGCGATGGCGTCGCGAGCTGGGTGCGCGACACGCTCGCCGCCGAGCTGTCCCCGCACGTCGACGTGCGCCCGAACAAGTTCGTCTGGCTCGGCTGCACCGTGCCGTACGAAGCGTTCACGTTCCTGTTCAAGCAGACCCCGTACGGCCTGTTCCGCGTCCACGCGTACCGCTATCACGAGCAGGGCTCGACGTTCATCGTCGAATGCCGCGAGGACACCTGGCGCAACGCCGGCCTCGCGGACGGCGGCGGCACCGACGAGGATCGCACCGTGGCCATCCTGTCCGACGTGTTCTCCGCCGAGCTCGGCGGCCACCAGCTCGTCAAGAACCGCTCGATCTGGCGCAACTTTCCGACGGTGCGGTGCGGCCGCTGGCACACCGGCAACGTCGTGCTCGTCGGCGACGCCGCGCACACCGCGCACTTCTCGATCGGCTCGGGCACGAAGCTCGCGATGGAGGACTCGATCGCGCTGCGCGACGAGCTGCTCGCGCATCGCGACGTTCCCACCGCGCTCGCCGCCTACGAAGCGCGCCGCCGCCCCGAGGTCGAGGCGCTGCAGGCCGCCGCGCAGGCGAGCCTCGAGTGGTTCGAGGGCACCGAGCGCTACATGACGATGGCGCCGGTCCAGCTCACGTACAGCCTGATGACGCGCAGCCTTCGCGTCTCGCACGCCTCGGTCGCCAAGCGTGATCCGCACCTCGCGCGGGGCGTCGAGCACCTGCTCGCCGCGTCGGTCGGCATCACCGCCGAGCCACCGCCACCACCGACCGCGCTGCCGCTCGTGCTCGGCGATCGCAAGCTCGCCACGCGCCTCGCCGTCGCACCGACCGCCCTCGTCTCCCCCGACGACGATCAGCTCGTCGCGCTCGGCAGCGCGGTCGCCGAAGGCGCGAGCGTCGTCGTCACGGCCGCGCTCCCGGTGTCCGCGATCGATCACGACGACGCCGCGGTCGCGTGGCAGCGCCTCGTCGACTACGTCCACGGCAAGGGCGCGCTCGCGGCCGCGCGCATCCTCACCCCATCGCCGGCCGGCGGCGCCGACCTCGTCCACGCCCAGCTCGCGGCGGCGATCGAGCGTGCCGCCTTCGCCGGCTTCGATCTGCTCGTCCTCGATCCCGGCAACGACACCGCCGCGATCGAACAGCTCCCCGCCGCCGTTGCCAGCTGCGCGCTCGGCGGCTCGACGCCGCGGTGGCGCTCGCGCGGTCCGGTCGCCGCCGTGATCCACGACGCGCCGGCCGCGCGCGCCACGGTCGCCGACTACGCGGCGCAGCTCGTTCGCGCAGGCGCCACGCTGCTCTGGATCACCGCCGCGAGCGACGGCAACGCGCGACTCGCCGCCGCGCCGCTCGCCGATCGGCTGCGCAACGAGCTGCGCGTCGCCACCTGCATCGAGACCCGCAGCGCCCTGCTGCCCGACCTCGACGCCGCGATCGCGGCCGGCCGCGCCGACTTCATCATCGCCGAGCGCATGCCCGCCGGCGCACGCCGCTCCTGAGCCACGCCACACGCCACCCGCCCCGGCCTGCCACGCATGCGACCTCGTCGCTACCAGCTCCGCAAAGACGCGATCGCGATCGTCGAGCGCGGCCATCCGTGGATCTTTCGCGATCACCTGAGCTCGGCGGCGTCCGTGTTTCGCGACGGCGACTGGCTGCGCCTCGTCGACGGCCACAACCGCGTCATCGGCCACGGCATCTTCGAGGCCGACGGTGCGATCGCGATCCGCATGCTCCGCCGCGGCCCCGACCTGCCCGACGCGCGCTTCCTCCGCGATCAGATCACGGCCGCCGTCGCCCGCCGCGCCCCGCTCGCCTCCCGCACGACCGGCATCCGGCTGCTCCACGGCGAGAGCGACGGCCTGCCCGCGATCGTCGCCGATCGGTTCGACGACACGGTCGTCATCGCCAGCTACTCCGCCGGCAGCGATGCGCTCGCACGCTTCGCCGCGCGTGTCCTCTGGGACCTCGCCGCGCGCTCACCGGGCTCCGATGTGCTCGGCATCGTCCGCCACGTCGTGCTCCGGCCCGCGAAGCGCAGGCGGGGTCCGCCGCTTCCCGCGCGCGTGCTGCGGGGCGCGCCGCCGGACGTCGCGAGCTTCGTCGAGGATGGACTGCGGTTCGACGTCGACCTCGCGGGCGGGCACAAGACGGGGACGTACCTCGATCTGCGCGGACTGCGGCACACGGTCGCGACGCTGCCGCTCGCGGGTGCACGCGTGCTCAACCTGTTCGCGTACACCGGCATGCTGGGCCGCGCGGCGGAGGCAGCAGGCGCGGCGGAGATCGTTCAGGTCGATGCGTCGGAGCGTGCGCTCGCGTTCGCGAGAGCGCATCACGTGCGCGATCCGGCGCGTCACACGTTCGTGGTCGCCGACGTGTTCGCGTGGTTTCCGCAGCACGAGCCCGCGGCGCCGTTCGACGTGGTGATCGTCGATCCGCCGTCGATGACGAGCAAGAAGCCGCAGGTGCCGGCGGCGCTCGCGGCCTATCGCGCGCTGTATCGCGCGGCCGCGCGGCACGTCGCCGTGGGCGGGCTCGTCGTCGCGGCGTGCTGCACGAGCCGCATCGAGCGCGGCGTGTTTCATCGCGTCGTTCGCGAGGCGCTGGGTCCCGGCTTCGAACGAGACCGCGAGCTGGCGATCGAGGTCGACCATCCCGTGGGGTTCGCGGAGGCGGACTATCTGAAGATCGCGCTGTGGCGCCGCCGGGCCTGACGATCGCGGACGAGCCATGACGTGGTGATGCGCGCCCGTTCGCGCACGCGCGCTGGGGCACAGCTCGCGACGCCGAGTACCGAGTGCAAACCGCGGTGGCGACACGCGCTGCGAGGGAAGGCGTACCGCCGACGGCTCGACGCCGGCGGCATCCAACTTGCCTGCCGAAGCGCATGAGCCAAGCGACGACCGTCCCCGGATCAGACGCATCTCTCGGTCACTCGGCAGCGACGTCGGACATCGCGACGCGGCCCGAGACGCATCTCCAGGCGCGCAAGGCGGCGCTGATCGCGAGTGCGGTCGCGGCGCCGGTCGCGCTCGGCACCGGGATCGGGCTCCTGACCGGATCGCGGCGGACCGGTTTGATCGTGGGCGGCGTGTCGGCGGTCGTGCTCGCCGCGCTGCGCTGGCAGCTGCAGCGCTGGTTCACGCAGCAGCCGGCGTACGAGGTCGAGGGCCGGATCGGCGCGCTCGAGATCCGGCGCTATGCGCCGCGCGTCGAGGCGCGCACGCTGCTCGGAAACCAGAGCTTCGAGCAAGACCTCGACGAGGGCTTCCGGCGGCTCGCACGGTACATCTTCGGCGGCAACGCGAGCGCGACCGCGACGAGCGAGCAGCTCGAGATGACGACGCCGGTGCTGATGACCGCGATCGAGACGCCGCGCACGAACGCGTTCGTGATGCCGGTCGGGCGGACGCTCGCGTCGCTGCCGCGACCGCACGATCCGAAGATCGAGCTCGTCGAGGTGCCGGCGCAGCGGATCGCCGTGCTGCGATTCCGCGGTCGCTACGACAACGATGTCGTGCGCGAACAGGTCGATCGCGCGAGCCACCTCGTCGAGGACGCCGGGCTCGTCGCGCGCGGCGAGCCGATGTTTGCGGGCTTCGACCCGCCGTCGACGTTGCCGTTCCTGCGCCGGACCGAGATCTGGATCGAGCTCGCCTGAGCTAGCGGAAGCTGCCGGGGTCGAGGCCGAAGCGCTTGATCCAGCGCTGGATCTGCTTGCGATCCTTGTCGAGCGCGCGCGCGACCGCGGACACGTTGCCCTGGTGCTCGCGCAGCGCGGCGACGACCTGGTCGCGGACCTTCTGATCGTTCTCGGACAGGACGACCGGGCGCGGTGCGCCGGGTGGCCGGCCGGTGCGGACCGAATCCGGGAGGTGCTCGGCGCGCACGATCTCGGTGCCCGCGAGCACCTGCGCGGTGGCGAGCGCCTGCTCGAGCTCGCGCACGTTCAGCGGCCACGGGTAGCGAAGCAGCAGGCGCGCGGCGTCGATGTCGAAGCCGGGGTGCTCCGGCGGGAACACCCGCGCGTGCAGGCATCCGATCAACAGGCCGAGATCGGTGCGGCGCTCGGCGAGCGTCGGCACGGTGACGCGAAACCCGGCGAGCCGCGCGAACAGATCGTGACGGAACGTGCCCTCGGCGACCATGTCGTCGAGATCGCGGTGCGTCGCGGCGACGACGCGCAGATCGATCGCGACCGCGCGCGTGCCGCCGACCGGCATGACCTCGCGCTCCTGCAGGACGCGCAGCAGTGCCGCCTGGGAGCTCGCCGGGAGGTCACCGATCTCGTCGAGGAACAGCGTGCCGCCGTCGGCCGCGCGCACGAGGCCGGGATGGTCGTTCTGGGCGCCCGAGAACGCGCCCTTCTTGTAACCGAACAGCTCGCTCTCGACGAGGTTCTCCGGGAGCGCGCCGCAGTTGACCGGGACGAACGCGCCGGGCCGACCCGACTGCGCGTGGATCGCGCGCGCGATCACTTCCTTGCCGGTGCCGCTCTCGCCCTCGATCAGCATCGGGATCTCCGACGACGCGATCTGGCGCAGCCGCGCGATCTCCTGCTGCCAGGACGGCATCAGCGTCGTGAAGCCCGGCGGGCCATCGCTCGGCGTCAGCTCGAGAAACTGCGGCGCGTCGACATCGATCGGCAACCGCTCGAAGAAGATGAACAGCGTGTGACCGAGCTCGATCAGCGAGCCGTCGGTCAGCACCGCGCGCTTCGTGGTGTGACCGTCGACGATCGATCCGTTCTTCGATTCGGTGTCGGTGAGCACCCAGCGTCCGAAGCTCGGCTCGATGCGCGCGTGGCGCGACGACATCCACTTGTCGGGGACACGGATCGTCAGCTCGGTGCCACTGCGTTCGGCGCGGCGTTCCGCCCCGCGGCCGAGCGAGACTCCCGTCAGCTCCGCGAGCCGATAGCGCACCGACCCTGCACGCGGTCGGCTGCATTCCAATGCGAGCACGAGCACCGGCTCCGGCCTCGGACCGAGCCGGCCAGCCTTGCCATCCTCGTGGAAGCTAAGGGTAGTTCCCTGCGCGTCACCCACGGCGCCATCTTACATCACGAGATCTTCAGTGTCAGAGGGTTGGTCTAGCGTCGGTGACGTGAGCGATCTGCTTTCCCACCAGCTCAAGAAGCTCGGGCCCCGGCGGGGCATGCTGCGTGGCACGCGTGCGACCGACTGGTACGAGCGTGGCTGTGCCCTCGAGGCGCAGGACCCGCGGTCGGACGAGGCCCGCTTCGCCTACGAGCGCGCGATCGCCGGCCGGCCCGACCTCGCCGACGCCCACAATAACCTTGGCCGCATCCTCCACGAGCAGGGCGATCTCGCCGCGGCCGAACGCCACTACCGGCTCGCGATCTGCGTCGATCCCACGATCGCGCTGTACTGGTTCAACCTCGGCGTCGTCGTCGAGGATCGGGGTCGCCGCGCCGAGGCGATCACCGCGTACGAGGCCGCGCTCGCCGCGGATCCGATGCTGGCCGATGCCCACTACAACCTCGCGCGGCTGTGCGAGGTGATCGGTCGTCGCACGGGCGACGAGCTCGTGCTCCGCCGCGCGGTCCGGCACCTGCGCCAGTACCGCCAGCTCGCGGGTCACACGTCGCGGGACCGGCGCGCGACGTAGCGGTCGCCGAAGCCGCTTCGGTCACGAAGCGCACGCATCACGTGCGTCGCGGCTCGCGACGCGCGGCGGTCGCAGCATGTCCGGCGCGCGGACAGCGGACACGCGTCGACCAAACGACACGCTCGCGGATCTCCGGACGTGGCGTGCATCTCGCAACCGGACCACGCGAGCGTTGCATTCCCGGACTCGCACGCGGATTCCCGGTTGTGGGACGCGCGGTCGTCCGGAGTCTGCGTCGTCGCAGCGACGGGAAATGCGACGTCGCGCCGAGCTTGCGTGCGCGCGCGGAGGCAGCGTTACGCGTTCAGACAACCGGCCCGACGCTTGCTGGAGTCAGATCCATCCGCGTGACCGGCTGTTCGAGCCTCCCAATAACGCACAACTCAGACAGTCGGTCACGCGGGATTCTTCGTCGACGTTCTCGTTGCGGGTGTGGTCGGGGATGTCGTTCTCGCGGTCGTGGTCCGGCGCGCTAGCCCGAAAAGCTGACGCTCGGTCCACGCCGCGAGGCGACTCGGGGCGCGGCCCGAGAGCCGGCGACGCGCTTCGGAGCACGCGGGGATCGCGATCGCGCGACGAGGCAGCCGGCGATACAGCTGGGCGAACGCGGCGAGCCCGGCGCGTGTCATGCGGGGCGTACCGCGGAGACCGAACTGCTCCGCGAGGCGCGGCGGCAGCAGCGCGTGGGTCACCGCCTCGGCGATCCGCCCGAGCGGCGGCTGCGCGTCGACCGGGTCGCGGCCGAGCAGGAAGCGGCCCATTTCGCGCGCGCACGGCGCGACCGCGAGTCGATCGTACATCGCGTGCATGTACGCGACGTGCGCGGACCACGAGTCGGCGAGCAGCTCGCGCGGGATCGCGAACAGCGCCGCGAAGCGATGGAGCTCGCGGACGTAGCGATCCTTGAGATCGGTGGGCAGCGGTCCATCGAGTAGCTCGCGCATCGTGATCGTGGTGTCGAGCAGCGTCGCGTGGACCCAGCGCAGCGCGTGGGGATCGTTCGCGTGATACGGCGTGCCCGCCGGCCATCCGCCGACGGTCTGCGGGATCACACCGTGGATGCGCGCGTGGATCGTATGGAGGCGGCGCGCCGCCGCGAGCGCATCGTCGAGCTCGCCGAACACCATCGCGAACACGTTGCGAAACGTGCGCTGGAACCGACCGGTGACATCGCTGCGCGTGCGCGAGTGCTGATCGATCGCGTAGGCGACGAACGGATGCGCGAGCTGGAGCAGCGCCGCGCGTCCGCCGCCGATGAACAGCCCGAGATCGGCGCCGAGCTGCCACGCGATCGAATCGGGACCGAGGATGCCGGCGCGCGGATCCGCGATCTCGGATCGCAGCCGTGCAAGCGATGCATCGAGGTCCTCCCGCGTCACGATCCGATCAAGATCCACGCAGCGATCGTGATGGCGCCAACGTCTCATGGTCAAGCCACCGTGCGGGGCTGCCACATCGGGCCGCGCCGCCACGCACTGCCTATCGAAGTACGCGGTATCGCCAGGTTTCGGGCGGCACAACGGCTGCACCAGGCGGAATGCGGAATGAAGACGATGGTCAGCACCGCTGGGGCACCGTCGGGGCCGGTCGAGGTTCCCGATACGTTGCTTCCAGGCGCCAAGGCCGGACCGTGGATCGTCGAGCGCGAGCTCGGTCGCGGTGGCATGGGTGCGGTCTACGCGGTCGTCCACGAGGAGATCGGCAAGCGCGCCGCGCTGAAGGTCGTCCACGCGCGCATCATGACGCCCGGCTTCAATGCCGATCGCATGCTGCTCGAAGCGAAGGTCGTGAACCAGGTCGGCCATCCGAACATCGTCGACATCTTCGAGACCGGTCGGCTGTCGGATGGCCGGCCGTACATCGTCATGGAGCGGCTCGAAGGCCAGCCGCTCGCGTACCGCGCGGACGACGGCAAGATCCTTCCGGATCAGGTGATCGCGATCCTGCTGCAGGTGTGTGACGCGCTGATCGCCGCGCATGCCGCGAACGTGATCCATCGCGACCTCAAGCTCGACAACGTGTTCCTCGTGGACAATCCCGACGATCCGAGCACGCCGCGCGTGAAGCTGCTCGACTGGGGCATCGCGAAGGTGCTGACGCACGACGTGCGGCACACCGTCGAGGGCCAGCTCGTCGGGACCCCGCAGTACCTCGCGCCCGAGCAGGCGCGTGGGGCCATGGTCTCGCCCGCGACCGACGTCTACTCGCTCGGCGTGATGGCCTACGAGCTGTTCCTCGAGCAGCTGCCGTTCGAGGCGGAGACCTCGGCGGAGATCATGGCGATGCACCTGCGCGCCACGCCGCCGCCGCCGCGCGAGCTGTGGCCCGACATCCCGGACGAGCTCGAGGCGCTGATCCTGTCGATGCTCGCGAAGAACCCCGAGCACCGGCCGTCGATGCTCGAGGTCGCGCGCAAGCTCGAAGAGGTCGGCGCGATGCTGAAGAAGCGGTGCGACGAGCACGGCACGCCGAGGACGACGCGCGGCACGCCCGCGCCGGCGTCGAGGCCCGTGCTGCCGGGCGTGCCGTCGGTGATCGTGTCGCCGCAGCTGCTCGCCGCGTCCGCGAAGATCGAGGTCATGGCGCCGCGGCTGCCGCCGCAGACGCCGCGGCTCGGCACGAATCCGGGCCTCGCGCCGACCTTGGCCGCCGAGGAACCGCATCGCGGTCATCGCTGGCAGTGGGCGGTCGGTGCGCTCGCGATCGTCGCGAGTGCGGCGATGTTCCTGCTCAGCCGCGGGGGCGACAGCGCCGCCGCCGCCGCGCTCGGCACGAGCGACGTCCGCGACATTCGCGAGATGCGCAGCGACACCTGGAAGCTCGACGCGCCGGCGCCGCCGCGCGCAGCCCAGCCGCCGGTCGTGACGCCCGCGGTCGCATCGGACACGGTCACGGCCGAGCTGATCGATGCCTCGCTCGACGACGTCGTGATCCCCGATGCGGACTCGACGAAGAATCCGCCTGCACGCAAGCCGCCCACGTCGCGAGCGACCAAACACGATCGGTCGACCTCGATGGCGTATCGCCCGTCGACCCGTAAGGATCCGGTCGCGCCGCGCCGGGCCACGAAGATCGACCCAGACGGCACCATCGATCCGTACCGGTGAGGGCGCTCGCTGCCATCCTGGCTGCCGGCGTGTTCGCCGCGCCGCTGTCGGTCCACGCCGATCCTGCCGTGCCCGCGAAGGCGCGCGAGCTCGCCGCGAAGGGCAAGGAAGCGCACCAGAAGGGTGACTACGCGCGCGCGATCGCGGCGTTCAAGGAAGCGTACGTGATCGCGCCGTCGCCCGCGCTGCTGTTCAACCTCGCGCAGGCGTACCGGCTGCAGGGCAACTGCGACGACGCGGTGCTGATGTACCAGCGCTACCTCGCGAGCGGCCCGGACGCCGAAGGCCGCGAGCTCGCCGAGGGTCACCTCGCGACGGTCCAGCGCTGCGTGCAGAAGCGCAACCTCAACATCCCGATGGACGAGTCGATGCAGTACCTGTCGATGCCGACGCCGCCGAAGGATCTCGGCATCGTCGACAAGCCGGTCGATTCACCACGCGACCCGTCGACCAGCGGTCGGCTCAAGAAGGACATCGGCATCGGCGTGGGCGTCGGCGGCCTCGCCGCGCTCGCGGTCGCCGGCTACTACGGCTATCGCGCGTACGACGCATCGAACGAGGTCGAGGATCTGTACGCGAGCGGCGCGAAGTGGAAGCAGATCCAGCCGATCGACGAGCGCGGCAAGAGCGCCGCCACGACCGCGAAGATCTTCGGCGTCGGCGGCGGTGCCGCGCTGGCGACCGGCATCACGTTGTACGTGCTCGGCAAGCGGACGGAGCGCCTCGCCCCGATCGCGGTCACACCGACGGCCAAGGGCGCGCAGGTCGGCATGGCATGGCGATTCTGACGACGCGCTGGCTCTCGCTCGTGCTGATGGTGACGTCACCGGCGGGGTGCTATTCGCCGGAGCTGCGCGACTGCAGCGTGCAGTGCACGACGTCGACCGACTGTGGCGGCGGTCAGATCTGCGGGAGCGATCAGTACTGCGCGTCGCCGGAGCGCGCCGGACACTGTGCACAGATCGCGGGCCCCGACGGCGGCGCCGATCCGGATGCGCGACCCGACGCGAGGCCGCCGCGCGACGCGATGATCGACGCGCCGATCCCGATCGACGCGTTCGTGCATCCGTACCTGCGGCTCAAGGTGATCGGCAAGGGCCGGATCGACGCGGCCGGCATCGGCAGCTGCGATACCGAGTCCGCGAACGCCGGCGATTGCCGGTACGACATCGATCTCGGGATGCCGATCGATCTGCACGCCGAGCCGGCAGACGGCTACGAGCTCGACACCTGGACGTCCGCGATCTGCGCGAACGCGCCGGGCCTCGACTGCACGTTCACGCCGACCACCGTCGAGAGTTACGTCAGCGTTCGCTTCCGCAAGGATTGAGCGAGGAGGCTTCGATGCGACGTCTGCACCTGCTCGCGTGGCTACTCGCCGCCGGCTGCTACGAGCCCGCGGTGCAAGATTGCACGGTCACGTGCAGCGCGTCCGACGAGTGCGCCGGCGAGCAGGTCTGCGCGCGCGGCTTCTGCGTCGCGTCCGGCGATGTCACGTGCGATGGCACCGGGAGCTCGCCGCAGATCGTCGTGTTGCGCGTCTCGATCGAAGGCAAAGGCAAGGTCGTCATCACGGACATCGGCACGTGCACCGACGACGACGCGTCGAACGATCGATGTCGGTGGAGTGTCGCCCTCGGTGCCCGCATCCAGCTCGCCGCGATCGCGTCGCCGGATCACGACTTCGAAGCGTGGACCGCGGGCTGCTCGGGGCAGGATGCCACGTGCACGCTCACCGCGACGGAGCCGATGTCGATCGGAGCGAAGTTCGAGTGAGGCGTCTCCCCCTGCCCGCGCACGTGCTGGCTCGACACGGGCGCTCGAGGGCGCACGCGAGGTCTCCAACATCGGCGGTCATCTTTGCGCTGATCCTTACGGCTTTCTCGGGTCCGCTTCGTGCACAGGACCACGCCCATGGCCGCCACCTCGCTCCCCGTCGGTCGTCCGGCTGACGACGCCGCGGCGCTCGCGACCGTAGACGTTCCTCCGGCTCGCCGGAAGCGCGCGACGACGCGCGTGCCGACGGTGCGACGACCGCGGCCGGCGATGTTGCAGCCGGGTAACCGCGTCAGCTACTGGCGCGTCGAGCGCGAGCTCGGCCGCGGTGGCATGGCCTCGGTGTACGCGGTCTCGCACACGCGGTTCGGCAAGCGAGCCGCCCTCAAGCTCGCGCATCGCTCGATCCTCGGTCCGGACTTCACGCCGGCGACGTTCCTGCGCGAGGCGCGCATCGTTCACATCGTCGATCATCCCGGCATGCCGGACGTGTTCGCGACCGGCACCTACGACGGCCGGCCGTACCTCGCGATGGAGCGGCTCACCGGCGAGACGCTCGGCCAGCTCCACGACGCCGGGCTGCTGACGAGGCTCGCCGCCGTCGAGTACCTGCTCGAGCTGTGCGAGGTGATCGCGGCCGCGCACCAGGCCGGCGTCGTCCATCGCGATCTCAAGCTCGACAACGTGTTCGTGCAATCGACGCCGGGCGTCGGCGGCCGCCGCGTCAAGCTGCTCGACTGGGGCGTCGCGCGGATCCTCGGCGAGGACGATCCGATGAAGGGCATGATCGCCGGCACGCTGACCTACGTCGCGCCGGAGCAGATCACCGGCGAGGAGATCACGCAGGCGGCCGACATCTACTCGCTCGCGGTGCTCTGCTACCACGTGCTGCTCGGGGAGCCGCCGTTCCAGGCGACGAGCGACCTCGATCTCGTGAAGAAGCACCTGCACGGCACGCCGCCGTCGCCGCAGCTGATGTGGCCGGAGATCCCGCAGGAGCTCGCGATGCTGCTGACCGCGATGCTCGCGAAGGAAGCGGCGGAGCGCCCGACGATCGACGAGGTCGCGCGCGTGCTCGAGCTGACGCGCGAGCGCCTCGAGCCGAAGCCGGTGCGGCGGCGGTGGTACGAGTCGCTGCCGCTGCGTCCGCCGATCGACGTGCTCGGTCGCGCGATGCCGCTCGCGTTCGGCACGTCTCGCCGCGCGCGCGTCGTCGGCGCCATGGTCGCCGCGGGGCTCGCCGTCGTCGGCGTGCTGTCGATGATCAGCGCTTGATCCCGACGACCAGCCCGTCCGGCGTCGGGATGCACACCGAATCGCACGCGCGCGCGATCAGCTCGTGAAACGCGCGCATCGCCCGGCCGCGATCGCTGTCGTCCATCAGCTCGCCGAACAGGTACGCGTTGTCGCCGATCACGAGGCCGCCCCGCCGCAGGTACTGCAGCGCCCACGTGCCGTAGAAGTCGTAGCTCTCCTTGTCGGCATCGATGAACACGGCATCGAACGGCGCCTCGGCGGCGAGCGTCGGCAGCACGTCACGGCCGGCGCCGATCTGGATGCTGACGCGATCGAGCACGCCGGCCGCCTCGAGGTTGCCGCGCGCGACCTCGGCGTGCTTCGGATCGTACTCGACGGTCCACAGCCGGCCGCCCGGTGCGAGCGCGCGCGCCATGTGGATCGCCGAGTAGCCGACGAGCGTGCCGACCTCGACGACCTTCTTCGCTTCGACGAGCCGGAGCAGCAGCTCGAGCAGCTTGCCCTCACTCGGGCCGACCTGGATCGCGGGGATGCCCTCCGGCACGACGAACGCGCGCGCGAGGCCACCGTCGTGCGCGGCGTGGGTCGCGTTGACGTAATCGAGGATCGCCGGCGTCGTGTAGCGAGTCCCGGCGCGCGAGTCGTTGTCGGCCATGGCCGGACTATAGACTCAGTCGTCGTCGCCGGACTCGCTGCGGTATGGACCGAACTTCGCGAGCTCGGTGAGCTCGTGGCGGACCGAGAAGGCCTCGCGCCGCGCGTAATCCTCGATCGCGGCGGCGAGCCCGGGATGCCGGATCCAGTGCGCCGAGTACGTCGGCTTCGGATCGAAGCCGCGCAGCAGCTTGTGCTCGCCCTGCGCGCCGGCCTCGAACAGCGGCAGTCCGCGCTCGATCGCGCGCTCGATGCCGGCGTAGTACGCGGTCTCGAAGTGCAGCAGATCGACGTGCCGATCGGCGCCCCAGTAGCGGCCGTACAGCGCGCCCGGGGTCTCGAGAAACAGCGCGCCCGCGATCGGCTTGCCGCCGGCGGTCACCTCGACCATGCGCATCGCCTCGGGCAACGTCTCGGCGAGCCGGTGGAAGAAGCCGGGGCGCAGGTAGTCGCGGCCGCCGTGCTGGTCGGTCGTGTTGCGATAGAACCGATCGAGCGCGTCGAGCTGATCCTTCGACAGCTCGCTGCCCGGGATCCAGCGCAGCGCCTCGATCGCGGCGCGCGCGCGCTCGCGCTCCTTGCGGAGCTGCTTGCGCTTGCGACTCTTGAGCGCGCCGAGGAAGTCGTCGAACTTCGCGTAGCCGCGGTTGACCCAGTGGAACTGCATGCTCGCGCGCCCGAAGTGGCCCATCGCCTCGAGCGCCTGCTGCTCCTCGGCGGTGCAGAACAGCCAGTGGATCGACGAGCACTCGGCGTCGTCGGCGACCGCGCGCACGCTGTCGATCAGCGCATCGCGGACGAGCGCGCGGGCATCGCCGAGGTCGCGCGCGAGCAGGATCCGCGGGCCGGTCGCCGGCGTGTGCGGGGCCGCGACGACGAGCTTCGGGTAATACCGGATGCCGGCGCGCTGGGCCGCGCTCGCCCAGCCCCAGTCGAAGATGTACTCGCCGTAGCTGTGCGACTTGAGGAACGCGGCGACCGCGCCGACCAGCACGCCGCCCTGCTCGGCCAGCAGGTACACCGATGTCCAGCCCGAGCGCCCGATCTTGCCCGGACGCGATGCGGCATCAATCGACCCGGAGTCCTCGAGCGCGTGTAAAAAGCCATGGCGCAGGAACGGCGAGGCGCCGTGGTCCAGCGCGTCCCACGCCGCCGCATCTAGGTCGTTCACCGAACCGACCGCGCGGATCGTGATCTTCGTGCTAGAAGAGGCCACGGAACACCATGGCGCTCGACCCAGCTCTCAAGAAGAAGATCGACACGCTCGTCGCGAGCGACAACGTAGTGCTGTTCATGAAGGGCACGCGGAGCTTTCCCCAGTGCGGGTTCTCCGCGTCGGTCGTGAACATCCTCAACACCTTGGTGCCCAAGTACACGACCGTCAACATCCTGAGTGACGTCGACATCCGCGGCGGGATGAAGGAGTACTCGGACTGGCCGACGTTCCCGCAGCTGTTCATCCGAGGCGAGTTCGTCGGCGGCGCCGACATCGTCCGCCAGATGCACGAGTCCGGCGAGCTGACGAAGAAGCTCGGCGATCTCGTGACGCCGGTGAAGCCGCCGACGCTGACGGTGACGCCGCGTGCGGCGACCGAGCTCAAGGCGGCGCTCGCCGAAGGCAGCCCCGGCGACGTCATTCACCTGACGATCACGCCGAGCTGGGAGCACCAGCTCGATCTCGGCGCGAAGGAAGCCGACCACGTCAGCGTCGAGACGAACGGCGTGACCGTGCAGCTCGACCGCGCGAGCGCGCAGCGCGCCGCCGGCGTCGTGATCGATTTCATCGAGGCGGCGGACGGCGCGGGCTTCAAGATCGACAACCCGAACCGGCCTCCGTCGGTGAAGCAGATCGACGCGAAGGGCCTCAAGGCGCTGCTCGACCAGCGCAAGGTCAAGCACCTGTACGACGTGCGCACCGAGAAGGAGCGCGCGATCGCCACGATCGAGGGCGGCAAGCTGCTCGATCAGCCGACGATGACCGACATCGAGGCGCTGCCGAAGACCACGCCGCTCGCGTTCTACTGCCATCACGGCAACCGCAGCCGCGCCGCCGCCGAGCACTTCGTGAAGCTCGGCTTCACCGAGGTCTACAACCTCGCCGGCGGGATCGAGGCGTGGTCGAAGGACGTCGACCCCAAGGTCCCGCGCTACTGAGAGTCACGCTCGAACAACGCGCTTGAACGCCGGCGCTCCGGGTGGGAGTGTGCGGCGATGATCCGGCCGGTTTCGTCGCTGACCTTCGCGAGCCTCCTCGTCGCGTGTAGCGACTCGTCGTCGCCACCGCCGCCGCCGCCGGATCAGCCCGCGGTCGCGAACCCCGCGCGCGAGATCGTCGACACGAAGCTGTCGTTCGACGTCACCGCGCACACCGGCCACGCCGCGATCACGCTCGGCGCGAGCGCGACGCCCGGCGCCACGCTCGAGGTCGGCGACCTGACGCTCGGCGCGGTGACGATCGACGGCTTCGAGATCCAGCGCGCGTACTCGCAGAGCAAGCACACGCTCGATCTCGGCGTCGCCGCGAGCGAGGACCCGATCACGGTCGACGTCGATTTCACGTACACCGTGCACGACAACTTCGACGGCGCCTCGTCGACCGGCTACACGATGCTGTGGCCGTACTACTGCGGCAACCTGTTCCCGTGCCACTCGGATCCGAAGGACGGCACGACGTTCTCGCTCGAGCTGACGGCCGTGCCGTCGGGCAAGACCGCGGTGTTTCCGACGACGATCCCGGCGGACGCGCCGTCGTACCAGGTCGCGTGGTCGATCGATGACTACGTCGACACCGTGCTCGGCACGACGACGGCCGGCACGCAGCTCGTGATCACGCACCGCACGAGCGAGGCGACCGCGGCCGCAACCGGTGGCGCGAACCTCGTCGCCGCGTTCGACTGGATGGAGAAGACGCTCGGGCCGTATCGGTTCGGGCCGATCGCCGGGACGGTGTCCGTGCAATGGGGACCGGGCGCGTTCGGCGGCATGGAGCACCACCCGCGGTGGCACGTCGCGGCGGGCGCGCTCGCCAGCGAGGAGACGAACGTCCACGAAGCCGCGCACGGCTGGTTCGGCGACGGCATTCGCATCGGCTGCTGGGAGGACTTCGTGCTGTCGGAAGGCACGGTGACGTACCTCGCCGGGCGCGCGCTCGAGGTCGTCGCACCGACGGTCGGCGCGCAGGTCTGGAACGGCTACGCGAACGAGCTCAAGGGCATCCCGGGGACGAACCCGGTGTGGCCGCAGAGCTGCGGGATGATCGACATCCTCGGCGACAACCTGTTCACGAATGCGCCGTACATTCGCGGCGCATTCTTCTATCGCGCGCTCGCCGGCAAGGTCGGCGCCGACCAGGTCGATCAGGTGCTCGCGACGTTCTACGCCGCGCACGCCGGTGGCAGCGCGACGATGACCGGCATGCTGCAGACGATCCAGCAGGTCACCGGCTACGACGCGACCGCGTGCGCGAACACGTGGCTGAAGGCGACGACGACGCCGATGCCCGGGCCCTGCCCGTAGCGCGTCGCGATCAGACGCGTGGCGCGACGACGACGTTGTTGCCGATCTTGAACTGCACTGACTTCACGACGCCGCCGGTGACATCGAACCGTGCGGCACTCTGCAGCGCCTCGATCCAGAACGTGTGCTCGCCGCCGAACGGCGCCATGCGATGGCGTGGCTCGCCCGGGCCTTCGAGGTAGAGCCGCTTGCCGGATGCGACGACGGCGAGCTTCGTGCCGCTGAAGTCGTAGGTGCCGGCGTAGAGCGCGAGCAGCTTCTCGTCGGGCACCGGCGGTGGCGGCTTCGCGGTGCGCTCGAGGACGTCGAACATCGCGGTGCCGAGGAAGTCGACGAGCGTCGTGTAGCTCGACGCGAGCACGACGACGCCGCGCTTCGTCTTCGGATCGAACCCGATGAAGCTGCGAAATCCGCCGCTGCCGCCGCTGTGCAGGTAGCGGCCGGCCGAGTCGATCGTCCAGCCGAGGCCGGCGTTGTCCGTCGTCGTGCCCTCGAGCTGCGTCTCCTGGGTCAGCCGCAGCTGCGCGCGCAGCGTGCCCTTGCTGCCGGCGGCGGCGTCGAGCTCGGCGTCGATCAGCGCGAGCTGGTCGCGTGCGCTCGAGATCAGCCCACCGGCGGCGGCGAGCGCGCCCCACGTCCAGCGCGACGTCGGCTGCAGATCGTCGTCGGTCCCGAGCGCCTTGCGCGACGCGGCGCCGGCCGGCACGGTGAAGCTGGTGTCGCGCAGGCCAAGCGGCGCGAGCACGCGGGTCGCGAGCGCCTGTGCGTAGCCACCGCCGAGCTTGCGGCCGAGCGCGACGCCGAGCAGGCCCGTGCCGTAGTTCGAGTACACGATCCGCGTGCCGGGAGGCGCGTCGAGCTGGGTGACGATCAGGTCCTGGTAGAGCGCGTCCTCGCTGTAGCTCGCGTACGGATCGGGCGGCGTCTTGCGCAGGACCAGGCTCGGCGGCATCCGCGGCAGGCCGGAGCTGTGGAGCGCGAGGTGGCGCAGCGTGATCGGCGTCTGGTTCGCGGTCGGGACGGTGACGCCGGGCGGTAGCAGCTCGGAGACCGGCTCGTCGAGCTCGACGAGCTTCGCCTGCACGGCGTCCGCGAGCAGGAGGTTCGTGTAGACCTTCGTGATCGAGCCGAGATCGAACAGCGTGCGGCCATTCGGTGGCTTGCCGCCGGGGCCCTTGCCGAAGCCGTAGATCTCGAGCTTGCCCGCGTCGTACAGCCCGACGACGAGGCCGCTCACGAGCTCGCCGGCGACGAACGGCCTGACCTGCTGCGCGACCGCGTCGGCGTGCGGACCTTCCGGATCGACATCCGGCCCCGCGGGCTTGCGGACCGTGGCCTTGGGCGGCGAGCTACACGCGGCGAGCGCCACGAGAACCACCACATTTCGCAGCATTTGGACCTGACTCTAGTTGGTTGCACCTCGAACGGCGCAAGCTCGCGCACGTTTTCGCGCAACTGCTGCGGCGTGACCGCGACCGCTGCGAGTGACTGCCAAACATGTCACGTCCGGCCCCGGGCCGGCTGTGCGACAGTGTCGGCATGCGAGCAGTCACGGTCGCGGCATCGCTGGTCCTGATCCCGGCGCTGGCCCAGGCGGAGAACGACGGCACGACCCAGGTGGTCCCGACGACGGACCACGCCGAGGTGGTCGGCGGCACCGCCGCACCGTCGGGCAAGTGGCCGGATGCAGCGGCGATCCTGTTCGGCGGCCAGCAGGGCTGCACCGGCACGCTGATCGCGCCGAACGTGGTGCTGACCGCGGGTCACTGCGACGACTCGACGATCAGCGTGCTGATCGGAACGTCGTCGCTCGCGCGGCCCGGCGACGGCGAGACCCTGCGCATGGTCAGCCACCGCGTCACGCAAGGCGCGGACATGACGGTGATCGTGCTCGAGCAGGCGTCGAAGTTCACGCCGCGCGCGATCGCGAGCGGCTGGGCGTCGCTCGACATCAAGAACGGCGCGGCGGTCGAGATCGTCGGCTTCGGCGCGATCGATCCGAACGCGAGCCAGTTCGTCGACGAGCTGCAGGAGGTCGCCTCGACGATCACCGACTTCGACTGCTCGGTGAAGGCGGGCTGCGAGCAGAACGAGCTCGGCGCCGGCGGCAATGGCATCGACAGCTGCAACGGCGACTCCGGTGGCCCGCTGTACCTGCTGACCGACTACGGCAACTTCCTCGTCGGCGTGACGTCGCGCGCGTACGCGGATGCGACGAACCCGTGCGGCGAAGGCGGCATCTACGGCCGGCCCGACAAGCTGCTCGCCGAGATCGAGCAGCTCGCCGGGGTCCCGGTCACGCACGGCCCCGAGCCGACGGCCGAGAAGCTGATCGCGCTGCGCGGCGGCGGCGCCGAGACCACGATCGTCGACAACGATCCGAAGAGCACGACACACACGTTCACGCTGAAGACGTCGCCGACGATGGGCGTCGCGAAGGTCCGCGAGGATGGCCGTGTCCGCGTCTGCATGAACCCCGACGCGACACCGGGCGACAACGACTCGGTGCTCGTCACCGTCGCGGACACGAACGACGCGGCGCGCACGCTCGACGTCAAGATCCCGATCTCGATCGCGACGAACGCCGCGAGCGACGAGTGCGACGTCAACGCGTTCGAGTCCGGCGACGACGACGGCGGCTGCTGCAGCTCGGGTCGGAGCGCGGCCGGCTCGCTGCCGCTGTCTGCCCTCGTGCTCGGCCTCGTGCTGCGCCGCCGCCGCCGCTGAATCGGCGCTTGCGGTAAGGTCCGGCCATGGCCGAAGCCTGGCTGAAGTGCACCGAGTGCAAGACGGACATTCCGTTCGGCGGCAAGCACTACGTGTGCAGCGTGTCGACGTGCAAGCGCAGCAAGATGCGCCTCGTGTTCTGCTCGGTGACCTGCTGGGATAGCCACCTGTCGACGGTGCGCCACCGCGAGGCGTGGGCCGAGGAGGCGATCGCGCCGTCGAAGGACGCATGGCAGCGCGAGCTCGCCGAGTCGGCAGCACCGCCGCCGGCACCGCCGAAGCCGGCCGTGCCGGCGCGACCGCCGTTCAAGCCGGAGCCGTTCAAGACCCCGCCCGAGGGTGTTCCCGTTCGTCGCGTCGTCGGCGACGCCTCGCAATCGACCGCGGCGGCGGTCGAAGGGCTCAAGCTGGCGGACAACGTCGAGCGCGAGATCCTGATCGTCGTCTCGAAGATGAAGAAGTACATCAAGGACCGCTCGGGGATGAACTGCTCGGACGCGGTCGCCGAGATGCTGTCGGATCACGTGCGGCTGTTGTGCGACGAGGCGATCCGCAACGCCGCGCGCGACGAGCGCAAGACCGTGCTCGATCGCGACGTCACGCGGCCGCGCCGGTAGGGCGAGCTTGCGAGCCCGCATCCGTACAGGCGAGCGCCGCGCGAGCCGATCATCGACGGAGGTAGGTCACTCCGCGGCGGGCGAGCACAGCCGCATCGCCTGCTTCTCGACGGTCGGGAACTGAGCGATCCACGCATCGCGCTGGGCATCGTCGTGGACGCGACACGCGGCGACGATGCAGTCGAGCGCGGTCGTGTGCGTCGACGGCGGCGTGCGGTGACAGAGCTCGAACGCGAGCCCGAAGTCGGTGGCAGCGTAGGCCTGGAACAGCGCGACGTACCGATCGGCGGCGGCGGTTCGGGTGTCGCGCTCGCACCGGCTCGCGAGCGGGTCGAGCGACTTGCCCCACAGCTCCTCGACGTGCGTGACGAGCGCGCGCGCCGCCTCGCAGCGGTGCGCACCGACGAGCTTCTTGAGCCGCAGCTCGGCCTGCGGGATCGCGGTCGTGCCGAGGCGCTGGAGGATCTCGTCGGCCTGCGCGCGCATCGGATCGCCGGGATCGCCGAGCGCGTAGATCCGCCTCGCGTGGTACGCGGCCTCGTCGAGCCGGCCGTTGCGGTCGGCGTCGAGCATCTGCTCGAGGTGCTGCTGCTTCGCCGGCTGGCGCGCGCTGCCGGCGAGTGCGGCCTCCTGCTGCTCGCGCACCGTGCGCAGCGGCGCGTTCGACGGCGGCGGCTTCGCGGTGACCGGCGGCACCGCCGGCGACTGGGCGAGACCCGCGGCATCGGGTTCCACGGTCAGCGCGTCGTGGACCATCGCGTGACTGGAGCTGCCGGTGTCGCGCCCGCGATCGCCCTCGTGCTTGTCGCGATTCATCGCCCACACCGCGATCACGACCGCGACCGTCGCGAGCCCGCCGCTCAGCACGAGCCACTTCGTCATGCGGCGCGGCGCCTGCGGCTCGGTGCGCGGCGGCGGCGCGGTGCTGATCGACGCCATCGTCGGCGCGTGGGCGTCGATCGGCGCCGGGATCGGCGCGCTCGCGGGCGCGTGGCTCGCGTCGGTGCTCGATGCCTCCGGTGCGGTCAGCGCGGACGCGAGCTCGTCGGCGCTCTGGAACCGGTGCTCGGGCTGCTTCGCGAGCAGCCGCGCGACGATCGCCTCGAGCGCTGGGCGCGCGTGCGGTGCGAGCTGGCGCAGCGCCGGCGGCGGCACGTGGAGGTGCGCGCCGATCACGCCGCCGATGCCGGGCGACTCGAACGGCAGGCGGCCCGTCACCATCTGGAACAGGACGCAGCCGAGCGAGTACAGATCCGATCGCGCGTCGATCGCGCGCGCGCCTTCGCATTGCTCGGGCGACATGTAGTGCGGCGTGCCGAGCAGCGCGCCGGTCACGGTCTGCACCGGGGACTCGCCGGCGCCGCCCGTCGGATCGACGAGCTTCGCGACGCCGAAGTCGAGCAGCTTGACGCGCTCGCCGATCGCGACCTCGGGATCCGGCACGATGAAGATGTTGTCGGGCTTGAGGTCGCGATGGACGATGCCGATCCGGTGCGCCGCCGCGAGCGCGTTCGCGGTCTGCCGCGCGATCGCGACCGCGACCGGGATCGCGAGCATGCCGCGCGTCCGCAGCCGCGTCGCGAGCGACTCGCCCTGCAGATACTCCATCACGAGGTACGAGCTGCCGTCGGGCGCGGTCCCGAAGTCGTAGATCTCGACGATGCCGGGGTGATGGATCGCGCTCGCCGCGCGCGCTTCGGTGAAGAACCGCTGCACGAGATCGGCGCGCTGTCCGAACTGCGGCTGCAGCACCTTGATCGCGACCCGCCGGCCGATCACCGGGTGGGTGCCGATGTAGACCGCGCCCATCCCGCCGCGCCCGAGCTCGCGCTCGACGACGTAGTTGCCGAGCGTCACGCCGACCAGCGACGCTCGCCCGCCGGGCTCGCTCGGTACCCCCATCCCGCGAGCTTACAACGGCACGGCCCGCGCGCTAGCGAGCCAGTACCCCGCGTGCTCGCGCCACGCGGCCTCGATCCGCGCGAACGGCAGCGCGGACGATACGCGACAATGGTCGGCGTCGAGGTCGAGCTCGACCTCGAGGAACCCGACGTAGCGGCGCAGCGTCGGCGCGACCGCCTTGTAGATCGCCTCCTTGATCGCGAATCGCAGCGTCACCGCGCGCCCGCGATCCGGCAGTCGTGCCTGCTCGCGCGGCGTCAGGATCCGGCGCGCGATGTCCACGCGCGGCGGCGCGGCGAGCTCGAGATCGATCCCGACGTGGCCCTCCCCGGCCGGCGCGACGAGCCCGGCGGCGAGCGTGCCCTTGTGGCTCGCCGAGCCGCTCCACCCCGGCGGTAGGATCGGCGCGCCGCGGTCGTCGGCGAGGATCGGCGTGGCGAAGTCGTCGAGCGCGATGTGGAGCGCGGTACGCCCCGCGACGAGCTCGCGCCGCCGCACCGCGGACAGCGATCGGGCGTGCGCCTGCTCGGCGGCCGGTAACCGCGCGAGCGCGGCGTCGCAGGCGGCATCGTCCGCGAGCTCGACGAGCACGCACGTGCCGTGCGGGATCGCGAGCGTCGTGGTCACGGCTTGCGCCGCGTGATCATCAGGTGCGGATGCTTCTCGAGGTCGCGATAGCCGAACCGGAACCCGAGCGGACGGCGCGGCTGGCTCTTCCACAGCTTCACGAACTGCGCGCGCACGTTCTTCGGATCGATCTGGAACAGCGGCCCGGCGAAGTCCCCGTACGTGATCTGCTCGAGGCCCGCCTTGTCGGCGTACGCGGGCGGGATGCCGGTCGAGTCCGAGATCATCCACGCGATGTTGCCGACGAGGTAGTCGCGGATCTGCGTGAAGTCGTCGTACCAGAGCAGGAAGCTGGCGGCCTTCGTCATCGCCGAGATCGTGCCCTTGGCGCGCAGGTGGACGAGCAGCCGGTCGTCGGCCTTGAGGTGCGTGTCGTCGAGGTTCTGCACGATGTGGCGATACGTCCGCAGTGGCGCCTTCGCGTCGCCGCGCGGCCGGAACTGGATCTCGACGTTGCCGAACGCGGAGTCGTGCTCGTACCAGTAGTGCTTCACCGTCTTCGGCTTCGCCGGGCCCTTCTTCGCGAGCTCGGCCGCGCGCTGGTCGAGCTCCTCGGCGCCGAGGTACCGCAGCGAGCCGTCCTTCTCGATGTCGAAGTAGCGCAGCGAGACCGGCTCCATGTCGTGCAGCGCGAGGCCGGCGAACGCGAACATCAGCGTGCCCGGGAACGTCGGCGAGCGCGACGCGGCCTGCAGGCTCTTCGTCGCCGAGTACGCCGCGAAGTACAGCCGCCGGATGTCCTCGGTGACGACGCCGAGATCGACCGCGAGCGTTCCCGGCTTGACGGTGTCGATCGCGCGCACGTCGCCCGCGGCCTCGAGCGAGATCGTCGTGATCTCGGTCGCGTCCGGAAACGCGACGAGCGCGGTCGACAGATCGCCGCCGCCGAACGGATAGACGACGACCTTCGGCGCATCCTTGGGCCGCAGCTCGGAGATGAACTTCTGCGCCTTGTCCGCCCATCGCGCGTGGTGCGTCGCGTAGAGGTCGCGCATCCCCTTGCAGTGCCGCTCGACGATCTTCACCGACAGCCGCTGCGGGATCGGCTCGTCGCCGGCGCACGCCGCCACGCGGTACAGCGTCCGCGCCTGGACGGCAAAGTCGGTGCCCTGGCTCGGCGCCGGTTTCGGCTGCGCCCGCGCGACACCGACCCACGCGACCACGAATGCGATGGCAAACCACGAACCGCGAAACATCGAGCGTGTCATCGCATGACTTTCCGCCGTGCGGGCGAGTTTGTTCGCGGGCTCACACGCGCTGCACTCCCGGCGTTCGAACGCTGTCAGCACCGGTGTCGAAACTTGACCGTTGAACACCCGTAAATCGTGGCAAGCCCTCGGAAACCGGTCCCGGCACGCGCCCTGCGAGAGGTTGTCGCATGGCCTCGTTCCGCACCGCCTTGATCGCCTCTGTCCTCGTCGTGTCGGCGTTTACCACCGGCTGCGGGCGTCACTCGATGATGGTTCACCGCCCCGAGGACAAGCGAGTCGACGACGCGGTCACGACGATGTGGACCGACGAGATCCAGCGCGTCGCGCGCGATGGCGACTGGATCCTCACGCGCTCGTACGTCGTCGCGGGCGATGCGATCGCGACGTTCACGCCGGGCGAGGACCTGTCGCACGCGTCGATCTACGACGCGAAGCACGGCACCGTGATCGAGGCGGTCAGCGAAGGCATCCGCGAGATCCCGCTGCGCCAGCTCGTCGGCCGCAACCACTACGTGATCGTCGTGCGGCCCGCGAACATGACCGCGGCGGAGCAGTCCGAGGCGGTCGCGCGCGCGCGCACGAAGCTCGGCGACGAGTTCGACATCACCGGCATGTTCGGGATCGACGACGAGAACAAGTTCTACTGCTCGGAGCTCGTGTGGTGGGCGTCGCAGACCGAGGCGCGCAGCGGCGAGCACGAGGCGGTCGTGACGCCCGCCGATCTCATGAAGTACGGCGAGGTGATCTACTGGAGCGGCAAGCGCACCGACGACCAGGTGATGGAGCTCGCTCGCTCGCGAGAGCTCACGCGCGGGAGCGTCGCAGCCACCGGTAGATGACGTAGCCGATCGACTGCGCGACCGCGTACGGCGCGAGGAAGAAGATCAGGCCTGCGGGATTGCGCGGCCCGGTCGCACCGCGCGCGTCGATCGCACCGAGCCCGAACGCGAGCCCGCCGATCGCGCCGGCGATGATGCCGATCACCGCGCCGATCACGAGGGCGGTGCGTGCGCGCTGCTCGCGCTGGAGGTCCGCGATCATGTCGTCGAGCTGCATGACGATAACGTGGGTCGCCGCCCGCGCTCGATCAAGCCACTTCGATCACGGCGCCGAGCGTGCGCAGCGCGGCCGCGAACCCCGGATACGACGTTGCAACATTGTCTGCGTCATCGATCACGCTCGTGTCCTCGGCGACGAGCGCGGCGACCGCGCCCGCCATCGCGATCCGGTGGTCGCCGTCGGCGTGCACCGTGCCGCGCGCGAGCGGGCGATCCGGCCGGCCCTCGACGACGAAGCCGTCGTCGCGCGCCTCGCACTCGACGCCGAACGCGCGCAGCATCGCGCAGGTCGTCGCGATCCGGTCGCTCTCCTTGACGCGCAGCTCCTCGGCGTCGCGCACGATCGTGGTGCCGCGAGCGCGCGCGGCGAGCACCGCGAGGATCGGCAGCTCGTCGATCGAGCGCACCGCGAGGTCGCCGGCGATCTCGGTCCCGCGCAGCTCGGCCGCCTTGCCGCGGACCACGAGATCCGCGATCGGCTCGGGGCCCGCGGCGCGCGGCTGCTCGAGCGCCACGTGGCCGCCCATCTCGGCGATCGCGTCGAGAAACCCGGTGCGCGTCGGGTTCGTGCAGATGTTCGGCAGCCGGACCTCCTCGGCACCGGCGACGAGCGCGGCCGCGACGAGGAACGCGGACGACGACGGATCGCCGGGCACCTCGAAGTCGGAGCCGGCGAGCCGGCGATCCCAGCCGCGGGTCTCGATCGTCGTCACGCGATCCTCGACGCGGATCGGCGCACCGAGGTACGCGAGCATGCGCTCGGAGTGATCGCGGCTCGGGCCGGGCTCGCGCACGATCGTGGCGCCGTCGGCGTAGAGCCCGGCGAGCAGCAGCGCGGTCTTGACCTGCGCCGACGCCATCGGCAACGCGTAGTCGATCGGGCGCAGCGGCCCGGTCGCCGGTCCGACGACGAGCGGCGGCGTGATGTCGGCACCATCACCCTGCCCCGCGATCTGCGCGCCCATCGCCTGCAGCGGCGCGATCACGCGGCGCATCGGCCGCTTGCTCAGCGACTCGTCGCCGAACAGCGTCGCAGCGAACCGCTGGCCGGCGAGCAGGCCGCACAGCAGCCGGATCGTCGTGCCCGAGTTGCCGCAGTCGATCGCCGCGGCGGGCGCGTGCATGCCATCGAGCCCGGTCCCGGTGATCGTGAACGCGCCAGGCTCGGCACGCTCGATCCGCGCGCCGAGCGCGGTGATCGCCTTCGCCGAGCGACCGTTGTCGGCGCCGTCGCCGAGCCCGCGGACGCGGATCGGCGTCGCCGACAGCAGCGAGAACAGCAGCGAGCGATGGCCGATCGACTTGTCGCCGGGGATGACGATCGTGCCGGACAGCGGACGGGTGGCGGGCGAGACGACGAGCTTCATGGTGGATTCGCGGGTGCGGGGGCGGGAGCAGGACCGAGCAAGGTTTCGGCGCGCTCGACGACGCGCTTGAGATGCGTGGGACCGACGGCGACGATCGTGCGGACCCACGCGCCCTTCGCGATCAGGCGCGCCTCGGCGAGGCTGCTCGGCAACCCGAGCGCGCGGATCTTCGGATCCTCGGCGAGCGCGCCGAGCGCACCGCGCAGCATGTTCGCCATCTTCTGGCCGGCGCGCTGCTGCTTCTTCTCGCCGGGATCGGTCGCATCGCAGTCGACGATCATCGCGAAGTCGTCGACGACGTCGGCCCAGATCGACAGCTGCGCCGGCGCGCTCTCGACCCCGATCTGGCGCGCGAGCGAGACCCGCGCATCAAACGCGAGCCGCGCGGTGACGCGCAGCGAGGCGCCCGGCGCACCGACCGGCATCGCGTGATCGCGCAGCGCGAGCAACTCGGGCGCCGCGACCGCGACCGGCTGGCCTTCGCGGTCGACGAGCCCGGCGCGCGCCTCGACCTGGTTCAACCACTCGGGCGGGCCGAGTCCGTAGATGCCGTCGGCGAGCGGCGTCGCGCCGGCGACCGGCTGCTTCGCCGACACGATCGTGATCGTCGCGGCCTGCGATGTGCCGACGCCGTACGCGGCGAGCACGAGCGTGTCGACGCCCGCGAGCGGCGGCGCTTCCACGCCCTTGGGCAGCGCGATCTCGCCGAGCAGCCGCGTGACGAGGTGACCGACGACCGGGTTCGCGCGCAGCCGCGCGAGGTCGACCTCGACGACGACCTGCGCGCCTTGCGGCAGCATGCCGAGGATCCGCTCGGCGTGCGTGGCAGGATGCGCCGCGATCGGACGCACCGGTTGCACCCTGTGCTTGCGGCCACCGCACGCGACGCACGCCGCGAGCACGAGGACCACGAGCCAGGGCTTCATGCGGCGAAGATCTCGTTGAGCGCGCCGATCACGCGCGTCAGCTCCGCATCCTTGGCGACCGAGACCCGGATGTGGCTCGGCAGCCCCCACGCCGCCATCGGCCGCACGATCACGCCTCGGCGCAGCAGCGCGTCGTAGATCGGCGTCGACGGCCGCGCGCAGTCGATCAGCACGAAGTTCGCGAGCGACGGATAGACGTGGATGCCGACGCCCTTGACCTCGCGCTGCATGCGCTCGATCGCGGCGCGCGCGTGGGTCGCGCTCTTGCCGACGTGCTCGGTGTCGTCCAGCGCGGCGAGCGCGCCGACCTGCGCCAGGCTCGAGACGTGGAACGTCCGGCCGACGCGGTTCAGCACGTCGATCACGCCGGGCGACGACGCGGCGAACCCGACGCGCAGGCCCGCGAGCCCGTAGATCTTCGAGAACGTGCGCAGCAGGACAACGCGCGGATCGCTGCGCAGCGCGACGAGCCCGTCCGCGTGATCGATCTCGGGCCACGCGGCCGCGTACTCCGCGTACGCCTCGTCGATCACGAGCAGCGCGCGCTTCGGCAGCGCGGCGAGCAGCTTCTCGATGCCGGCGCGCGTCACGATCGAGCCGGTCGGGTTGTTCGGCGTGCCGAGCACGACGAGCTTCGTGCGCGGCGTGATCGCGGCGATCAGCGCATCGACGTCGCACGCGAGCTCGGGCGTCGTCGGCGCGGCGACGAACGGCCGGCCGATCACCTGCGCGGCGAGCCGGTACGACAGGAACGCGAACCGGTGCGACAGCACCTCGTCGGTCGGCTCGCAGGTCGCGAGCGCGAGCTGGTACAGCAGGTCGTTCGAGCCGTTGCCGAGCGCGAGCTGGGCGACGTCGAGGTCGTACTTCGCGGCGAGTGCGCGGCGCAGCGCGAACCCGCCGGCATCGGGGTACAGGTGGAGCTGGGGCAGCGCGGCCGGCAGCGCGGCCAGTGCTTTCGGCGAGGGTCCGAGCGGATTCTCGTTCGAGGCGACCTTGATCGCCCCGGTGATCCCGAGCTCGCGTTCCAGCTCCTCGATCGGCTTACCGGGCTGATAAACGTCGAGATTGCGGACGTGCGGCGGGACGAAGTCTTCGGACACGGCAGAGCAACCTACAACGGTCCCCCCGCAGGTGGAATGCCCGTCGCGCTCGGTCCGGTCTATAGTGCCATCGCATGCGAAGTTCTCGTCGAAGCGCTGTCGTCGTGGCCCTCGCGGTCCTGCTGATCCCCGGGATCGCGGCCGCCGCGGGTGGCGGTGACTTCGCCGCCGCCCAGGAGAAGGGCTGGCTGTGGATGTACATCGCCGCGTTCGGGGCCGGCGTCCTGACGTCGCTGACGCCGTGCGTGTACCCGATGATTCCGATCACGCTCGCGATCTTCGGCGCGCGCGGCAAGGACGTCAGCAAGCGCCGCGCGGTCATGCTCGCGACCGCGTACGTGCTCGGCATGGGCGTCACGTACGCGGTGCTCGGCGTCATCTTCGCGACGATCTTCGGCGCGACCGGCTTTGGCAGCCAGCTCTCGCATCCCGCGGTCGTGATCCCGCTCGTCGCGCTGTTCGTCGCGTTCGCCGCGTCGA
Organism: Kofleriaceae bacterium; assembly: GCA_035715365.1. Classification (GTDB taxonomy): domain Bacteria; phylum Myxococcota_A; class Polyangia; order Haliangiales; family Haliangiaceae; genus JABFXX01. The sequence continues at coordinate 36,757 of DASTLB010000059.1, forward strand.
TGTTCGGCGCGTTCGAGCTCAACCTGCCGTCGGGGCTGCAGGCGCGCCTGAACCAGATCGGCGGCAAGGGCTACAAGGGCGCGTTCGCGATGGGCTCGGTCGGCGGACTGATCGCGGCGCCGTGCACCGGCCCGTTCCTCGGCGGCCTGCTCGCGTTCACGGCGAAGACGAGCGCGATCGGCGGCGGCTCGATGCTGTTCGTCTACGCGCTCGGCATGGGTGTGCTGTTCTGGGTGCTCGCGGCGTTCGCGCTCGCGCTGCCGAAGAGCGGCCCGTGGATGGACGCGGTCAAGTCGATCGGCGGCGTGCTGATGCTGCTCGCGGCGCTGTACTTCGTGCGCCCGCTCCTGCCCGGGATGCGGACGTGGGCGTCGCCGGCGCCGTGGTTTCTGATCACGTCGATCGCCGTCATGATCGCGGGGCTCGCCGTCGGCGCGATCCACCTGACGTTCCACGGCTCGCGGCTGCAGCGGATCCGCAAGGGCCTCGGCCTGCTGCTGCTGCTCGGCGGCGCGTTCGCGGTGTGGTCGTGGAAGCTGACGCCGAAGCAGCGCCTGCCCTGGGTCAAGGACGAGGTCGCCGCGTTCGCGCAGGCGCGCACCGCGAACAAGGGCGTCATGGTCGACTTCTCCGCGACGTGGTGCACGCCGTGCGAGGAGATGGAGCTGACGTTCGGCGACGACGAGGTCTACGACGCGATCACGGCGAGCTTCGTCCCGCTCAAGCTCGACGTCACGAACGGCGACGATCGCGACATGGCGCTGCGCGACAAGTACGGCGCCGACACGCTGCCGTCGGTCGTGTTCATGGACACCGAGGGCAACGTCCTCGGGCGCGTCCACGAGCTGATCGAGCCGGACGCGATGATGGAGATCGTGCGGCCGGCGACGACGCAGCTGCGCGGCAAGAGCGCGCAGAAGTGAAGCTCGCGCTGGCGTGCATCGCCGTGATCGGCTGCGCGTCCGCGACCAAGCCCGACCCGGACATGACGTGGCTCACCGACGAGACGGCCGCGTTCACGCAGGCCCGCGCCGAGCACAAGGGCGTCGCGATCGTGTTCGCGGCGGCGTGGTCGGTGCCCGATGTCGAGCTCCGGCGCGAGCTCGAGCGAGCCGCGACCACCGAGCTGCTCGCGCCGGCGTTCGTCGGGTTGCGCGTCGACTGCACCGACGAGACTCCCGCGATCGCGGAGCTGCGCACGCGCTATCACGCGACGACGCTGCCACACCTCGTGTTCCTGCGCAGCGACGGGCTCGTGCTCGGCCGCATCGATCGGCTCGTCACCGGCGACGAGCTGCGCGCGCAGATCCGCGACGCGGCCGCGAAGCGTTAGTCACACGAGCTCGACCGCGAGCCCCGGACGATCGCGGCCCAGCGCCGCGAGCGCATCCGGTGACGTCGCGCGCGGCACGACGAGCCGGCGCAGATTGCGCAGCCGGTTGAGCCGGCGCACGTCGTCGATCCGGCCGCCGTCGACGAGCTCGAGCTCCTCGAGGTGGCGCAGGTCGCAGAGCCAGCGCGCGTCGACGACGCTGGACGTGCCACGACCTTCGATCGTGAGGTGCGTCAGCTGCATGCCGCGGAGCTCGGCGACCGACGGCGCCTGATCGACGTCGATCGCGAGGTGGCGCAACGTGCCGCGATGCACCTGGAGCGGCGCGAGCGAGCGCACGTGCGACCACCGCGTGTCGAGCCACGTCAGGTTGCCGGGTCCGACCGGCGATAGATCGTCGATCGCCGTGTGCGCGAACGCGAGCGAGCGCAGCCTCAGCCCCTCGATGATCCCGAGGTCGCCGTGATCGAGGTGGCTGATGTCGAGCCGGCGCAGCCGCGTGCACGCGCGCAGATCCGGGACCGGACCGATCCGCGTGCCCCCGATCCGCAGCGACCGCATCCACCAGCCCGGAGGCTCGACGAGATCGTCGACCCGCGTCCCGGTCGCATCGAGATCGACGAGCGCGATCCCGTGGCGCGCGGCGCCGAGCGCCTCGACGTCGCTGTGCGCGATGTACAGCCGGCGCAGGTTCCAGATCTCCGAGACCGGATCGAGGCTGCGCACGCGCGTGTGCGAGATGTCGATCATCTGGAGGTTCTCGAGCCGGCGCAGCGGAGATAGATCGCGAACGCCCGACCGCGCGGCGCGCAGCTGAGTCATCCGGCGCGCCTCGGCGAGCGGGCCGAGATCGTCGACGGGCCGGCCGACGATGTTCACGATGCCGGCGCCGCGGATCCAGCCGAACGGACCCGGTGGCGGGATCGCGAAACGTACCCAGTGCAGCATCGGCAGCTCGTCGACGATCGACGCATCGGTCACGGCGGTGCGCTCGAACGTCAGCTGGCGGAGATTCGCGAGCTTCGCGAGCGGCCGCAGGTCGCGCAGCCGCGGACAGTCGTCGAGGATCAGATCCTCGAGCAGGGTCAGCGCCGCGAGCGGGCGGAGATCCTCGACGAGCGTGCCGCGGAGCAGCAGTCGTCGCAGGTACCGCGCTCGCCGCAGCGCGGTGATGTCCTCGACCGCGGTGTCCGAGAGGTTGACCCAGAGCAGCAGGTTGTCTTCCGGCAGCTCGGGCAGGCACGCCGGAACGAGCGGGTTGTTCGCGAGCGCGAGCGACGTCGTGCGCGGGCCGAGCGGGACGCCGCAGTACAGGAGCTCGGTCACCCGTCAGAGCAGCTTGATGTACAGCCGCAGGTACGCGAGCGCCTCGACGTGGATGCCCTGGTAGTGATTCGACAGATCGTTCGCCGGCACGCCGTTCTTGAAGAAGTAGCCGTAGGTCACCGGCACGCTCAGCCCGACGTCGAGGAACGAGCCGAGGTGCTTGCCGATGCCGAGGCTGCCCTGCAGCAGGAACGCCTTGTCGTCGATCTGCGCGTTGTCGAGCGGAGGATCGACCTGCTGGCCGGTGCCGACGCCGAACCCGCCACCCGCGGTCAGGTGGACGTACGCGCCCTTGCGCTCCTTCTTCTTGTCCTTGTCGGAAGGCGCCGCGCTCGGCGTGTCGCCGCCGAGATCGACCGCGAAGTCGAGGCCGGCGGTGAGCTGCGTCCACGTCGCGAGGTCGCCGTTGCCGACGAACTGCTGGTGCTGGATCGTGCCGCCGAGGAACAGGAACCGTCCCGACACCGACAGCCCCCACAGCGCGTTCGGGACGTTCGCGAAGAACGCCTGGTCCTGGACCGCCGCGTCGCCGCCGGTCGCCTTGCCGTACATGCCGCCGCCCTGGAGATCGCCGTAGACGACGACCGCATCGGCGTCAGCGGCGGTCGCAGTCATCGTCAGCAAGACAAGCGAGAGCCCGAGTGCGCGCAGCATCGAGGCATTGTCACGCGTTTTGGCAGGCGGCGCCATTCACGCGGCCGCCGGCGTGCCCGCGCTCACAACCAGCGTAGACTTACATCGCATGCGTCACGTCCTGTTGCTCGCGATCGCGTTCATGGCCCTCGGGTGTCGCAACAAGGCGATCGACCAGCTCGAGGACATCAAGCGCGAGGTGTGCGCGTGCAAGGACGTCGCGTGCGGCGAGGCGGCGATGAAGAAGGTGCCGCAGCCGCAGGAGCGCGTCGAGCAGAGCCCGAAGAGTCAGCAGCTCGCGCGCGAGATGATCGACTGCATGGCGAAGCTGTACCTCGCCGAGCGACCGTCGACCGATCCGGACGAGGCGGCGCCTACTTCCCCTGGAAGCGCGGATCCCGCTTCTGCAAGAACGCCATGACGCCCTCGGCGAAGTCCTGCGAGCCGAGCAGCTGCATCTGACCGGTCGCCTCGCGATCGAGCGCGGTCGCGAGATCGCCGTCGAGCCCGGCGTAGACCGCGCGCTTGACGAACCGGTGCACGAGCGGCGGGCCGGCGCCGAGCCGATCCGCGAGCTCGGCGGTGCGCGCGGCGAGCTCGGACGACGGCACGAGCTTGTTCGCGAGCCCGATCCGGTATGCATCCTCGCCGGTGACGAGATCGCCGGTCAGCAGCAGCTCGAGCGCGCGGCCGAGGCCGACGATCCGTGGCAGGAGCCACGTGCCGCCGCCGTCGGGCATGAGCCCGCGCTTGACGAAGATCTCGCCGAATACGGCGCGCTCGGAGACGATGCGCAGATCGCAGGCGAGCGCGAGGTCGCAGCCAAAGCCCGCGGCCGCGCCGTCGAGCGACGCGATCGTCGGCCGATCCGAGCTCGTGATCGCGGTGATCGCGCCGTGGAAGTGCTCGCGCAGATCGCGCTCGACCTGCGGTCCGGGCTGCAGCCCGCGGCGCATCGCGTCCTTGAGATCGAGGCCGGAGCAGAACGCGCCGCCGGCGCCGGTGATCACGATCGCGCGGATCGCGTCGGGGACGTCGCGCACGCCCGCGGCGATCTGCTGCGTCAGCTCGACGGTGAGCCCGTTGCGCGACTCGGGGCGGTTCAGCGTCAGCGTGCGGACAGCGCCGCGATCTTCGACGACGAGATCGGTCATGGCTCGTTCGATCCTTCCGGCTTGGGTTCCTTCAGCAGCCAGTCATCGCTCGTCGTCGGGTCCGGCAGCTCGATCTCGGCGAGCCCCTCGACATTGTCCTCGACGAGCGACGCGCCATCCTCCCACACCGCCGGCGTCCATGCGGTACCCGGCATGATCAGCGCCATCGCGGGCGTGACGACGACATCGGCATCCGACTCGCGGCCGAAGAACTCGGTCGTCGCGTAGTAGCGGAACGCGTAGCGCGCGAGCACCGCGACGGTCGCCGCGATCGGCACCGCGAGCACGACACCTACGAAGCCGAGCAGCTTGCCGCCGGCGACGACCGCGAGCAGCGCGCCGGACTCGGACAGCCCGACGCGGTGGCCGACGATCTTCGGCGTCAGCACGCCGGCCTCGAGCAGGTGCAGCACGATGATCACGGCCGCGACGCCACCGAGCGTGTGCGTGCCACCGCCACCGGCGACCGTGACGAGCGCCGCGATCGACGCGCCGACGAACGTGCCGACGAACGGGATGATCGTGAGCACGCCGACGAGCAGCCCGATCGGCACCGACAGCGGCATGCCGACGATCGTGAACCCGATCGCGTACAGCACGGCGAGGATCGACGTCACGATGCCCTGCCCGCGCACCCAGTTCGCGATCACGCGATCGATCTCGCGTGCGAGGTCACGCACGACCGAGCGCCGGCGCGGCGGGATCGCGTGCTCGATCCGGCGCAGCAAATTCGGCCAGTCGACGAGGAAGTAGAATGCGAACACCGGGACGAGCAGCAGCTCCGCGAGCACGCCGAGCACGCTGAACACGCCACCGAGCGCGGCCGCGGCGAGCGTGCGCATCGCACCGGACGAGTGCCCCATCGCGTCGCGCACCTCGATGCTCGACAGGTACTGCTTCCAGTCGTTCGGGATCTCCATCCCGAGCCGGTCGCCGAGCCAGACGTTGAGGTTGTCGATCTGGTGCGGCAGGTCGACGATGAAGTCGGACAGCTGGTGCGCGATCTTCGGCGTCGCGATCGTGATCAGGATGGCGATCGCGCCGATGAAGCTCGCGAGCAGCAGGCCGGCGCCGAGCGCGCGGTTGACGCCGCGGCGCACGAGCCGCTCGAGCACCGGGTCGAGCAGGTACGCGATGCCCATCGCGGCGAGGATCGGTGCGAGCACGCCGGTCAGGTACTTGAGCACCAGCCAGCCGAGCACCACGAACACGAGGATCAACAGCCAGCGCAGCAGGCTCAGGACCTGCGCGACCTGACGAGGCAATGGAGCTTGCGCTTGCACCCTGTGATCGGGGGTACCACGGATCGAGTCGCGACGCTCAGACGAGCCGCTCGGTGTAGCCCGGCGGCGCGACCGCGCGGTACAGGCGCTCGATCACCGCGAGCGCCTCGCTGCGCGGCACGAGCACGACCGCGCGTGCGGTCGGCGTGCGCAGCCCGAGCTGGATCGGATCCTCGGCGTCGTCGACGAACAGCCCCTCGTAGGTCTCGACATAGCCGAGCCGGAGGCCGTGCAGCGCGATCCGGAACATCATGCGCGCGAGCCAGTAGCGCGGGATGTCACGCGCGACGTCGTCGATCGTGACGGTCACGCGGTCGGCCGAGCGCTCGGTGATGCGCAGCCGGTCGACCGCGATCGGCAGCTCGCCGGGCGCGGCATCCTCGTACGGCGCGATCGGCGGCGCGGGCAGCGCATCCCACGCGGCGGGCTCGGGCGCGTGGGCGCGCGACGACAGCACGAGCGCGCGGGTGATCCCGACGCCGGCCAGCCGCGTGCCGGGCGGCAGCCGCAGCAAATCGAGCGCGCCGTGCGGTGCGCTGCCCTCGAGCACGATGACCCAGCCGCCGCGCGGCGGCGCGATCGCGATCGGATCGACGACGAGCTCGAGCGTCGTGTCCGCGATCGAGCCGACGATCCCGGGCGGGCCCGCGAGCTCGGCGAGCGCGAGCGGCGGCGCGGGATCGACGTACGGCTTGACGTCGGCGGCGCGCGCCGGTGCGAGCTCGACCGGCACCGCGGTCGACGGCGTCGGCACGCTCGCGCAGTACACGAGCGACAGCCCGCAGCGCCGCATCCCGGGCGGGATCTCGAGCGGTGCGTACGGCGCGCGCAGCCGGCCGGGCCAGTGCGCGAGCGCGACCGGATGCAGCACGAGGTCGCCGGCGCGGTGGTGATAGCGGCCGACGTCCGCACCGGTGACCGGATCGCTGACGAACGTGCGCAGCGGGAACAGATCGATCATCACGTCGCCGGTCGGCAGCGCGACTGCGTACTCGTCGGAGATGTTGACGTGCGCGAAGTACAGCGGCTCGGACGCGGTCACGATCTCGAGCTGCGCGTCGCCGAGCCGCGCGCACACGACGAGGTGATGCTCGAACCGCTCCGGCCGCGCGACGAGCTCGCGCAGGTTGACGCGCTCGATGCCGGGCAGCGCCGCGCGATCGGCGGGCGGAAACACCCAGGTCGCGGTCGTCGGATGGCGGGTCACGCGAACCGCTCCTGCATCCATGGCACGACGACATCCATCAGCGCGTCGACGTGCGGGGACGTGCGCTCGCCGGGCTCGGGCTCGAAGTAGTGGCGCGCGCCGGGGATCGTGACGGTGCGCTTGTCGGGCGATGCCATCGCGCCGGCGATCGCGGCGACATCGGACGCGAACACCTCGCGATCGCGCGCGGCATGGACGAGCAGCGACGGCTCGGTGATCCGCGCGACGTTCGCGACGAGGTCGGCGTTCGACGATTGCCCGGACCACGTCGACAGCCAGGCGCGCGGCGTGACCATGCGCGCGAGGCCGAGCGCGGCGTAGTTCATCAGATCCGGTCGCTCGCTGAGCAGCGAGCCATAGTCGCGCTCCGACGGATCGATCCCGGGATCGACGAACGCCGGGTTCGCCATCGTCCGGTGCACGATCATGATCGGCTCGTGCCCGCGCCGGCGATCGACCGCGCGGCGCTCGGGCTCGGGGCGCTGTGCGAACGCGGGGTCGCGCGTCGCGGCGAGCGCTCCGGCGATCTGTGCGAGGTGCGCGCGGGCGATCGCGTCGAGCCGGCGCACGCGCTCGGTCTGCGCGGCGCGGTAGCGCGCGAGGAACCCGGGCTCGTAGTGCGACGGCGCCGGCGGCTCGCGAAACCCGTTGCGCGGATCGTAGAGATCGAGCTCCGGATCGGTCGCGAGCGCATCGTGCTCGTCGACGACCGACGGATCGATCGCGGCCTCGAGCACCTTGCCCTGCCCGCGATGCGCCGCGATGTAGACGACGCCGTCCGCGGGCACGAGCGGTGCGCCGGCGAAGTGCGTCGGGTTGCCGGCCGGCGTCACCTGCAGCCGCTCCGCCGCCGGCAGCCGCGCCTGCGCCTGGTAGAACGCCATCAGCGAGCCACCGCCGCAGTTGCCGAGGAGGACGACCTTGTCGACCGCGCGCCGCTCGCGCAGGTAGCGGACGCACGCGCCGACGTCGAGCACCATCTCCTCGTGCTCGGCGAACACGTCGTTGCCGGCGTGCCGGGTGTTCGCCGCGACGACGATCATCCCGGCGTCGACGAGCCGCGGGATCGCGTAGTGGTGCGTGAAGTCGACGCGCGGGTGCATGATCACGACGCCGAGCTTCGCGGGCGGATGGCGCGTGCTCGTCCAGCACAGCGCGCGCAGCTGCCGGAGATCGTGGGCGCGCAGCACGAGCGACTCGACGGCCGCGTGCTCGGGGGCATGCCGGAACCAGAACGGCATCCCGGCCCAGTAGGTCTTCGAGACCAGGGTCATCGCCGCCGAAGCTACGGCAGGATCGGCGCGAGCTCCAGCGAGACCTTGCGGCGTTCGGCGCGTGCCAGCGTGAGCTCGAGATAGCTCGAGAAGTAGTCCTCGTGCCGGAGCTCGAACCGGTGCACGCCGGGCTCGACCGCGACACCGCCGGACATCGCGTCGAGCGGCGCGATGAACCGACCGTCGACGTAGAGCTGCGCGTCGCGCACGTTGCTCTTGAACACGACGATCGCGTCGCTGCGCTGGACACCGGTCGACGGCTGCTTGCCGTGACCGCACGCGGCGCCCGCGAGCGCGGATCCGAGAACGAGCGCGACCGCGAGCCGCGTCACGGCGACAGCCCCACCTCGATCAGATCGCCGGCGATCTTGACCTGCGCCGAGGTGTCCGCGGTCGGCGCCTTCTTCAGGATGTTCGCGATCCGCTGCGTCGACTCGGCGGTCGTCACGCCGATCACCCAGCCACCCGGCGACATCCGGCGCAGCACCGCGCGCGACACGCCCTTGGCACCGGCGAGGTACTTGAGCTCGGCCGCGACGAGCGCGTACGGCGTCTTCGGCGCGAGCCGCACGAGCACGATGCCGGGCTCGCCGACCGGCGTGTCGTCACCCTGAAAACCGGTGCCGCGGGTCAGCGTCTGCTTCGGCGGCATCACGTCGGTCGCGGCCGCGACGAGCGCGCGATCGATCGCGGCGTTCACGACCGTCGGCTCGCTGCCGCGCGCGGCCATCGTCGCGGCGCCCTGCCCGATCGGCTTCTTGCCCTGGCCGAGCGCGCGGACGTGTGCCTGGACGAGCACCGCCGGCAGCGCGACGCCGCGCACGAAGCTCGGCGCACCGATCGTGACGCCCGCGATCGCGACCACCTCGGCCTTCGTCTGCGCGGCGAGCGCGTCGGCATCGTCGTCGGACAGCGGCAGCTCGCCGGTCGCGCGCGCCGCGGGGCCGGCCGCCGGTGCCCGCTTCACCGCGAAGCCCTGGCCGCGCAGCACCGAGGCGAGCGCGCCGAGCCCGGGGAGGTCCTTCTCGGCGGTCGCGCCGTACGACGCGCGCGTCGTGGTGCCGTCGGTCGTGCGCAGCAGGATCACCGCGGTGTGCGTGCCCGGGCCGGGCTGCTCGCCCGGACCCTGGGCCCCGAGGTTCAGCTCGGCGAGCCGCGCGCGCATCTTGTCTCGATCGACACGCACCGTGACCGTCAGTTGCCGGCGTCCGTCCACAGTCTCGTCCTTCGTGACCGAGAATCGCGCGACCCACAGCCGCGCACGGCCGACGATCTCGCGATCGATCACCGCCTTGTTCGTGCGCCGGACGTCATTGTCGATCACGTCGACGAGCGCGGCCGACACGGCGCGCGCGAACGCCTCGTCGAGCGCGGCGACCCGCGGGTCCGGTGCGCCGACCTCGGCGTCACCTTCGACGTCGTACGAGGCGATGTCTTCGGCGAACGCACGCGCGGGCGCGGCGATCAGGGCGAGCACGAGAGCGAGCAGGAAGAAGCGCACGTCACGTCGAGCGTAGCAAACGCGATGCGCGCCTGCCGTCGGTGCCGCGGCGAATAGCGATCGCGGCCCGCGCGTTGTCACGGCAAGGCGCAGCTCGTCGCCTGGGGCCGGCAGTGCTCGAGCAGGCACGCGTAATCACCGCGCGGACACGTCGTGGCGCACAGGTTGAAGTTGACGAGCGGCGCGGCCTGCGACGGCGCGAGCTGCGCGAGGCAGCTGCACAGGCACGGTTCGTCGTCGGCGTCACAGCGCCCCTCGCACTCCGCCGCCTGCCGGCACGTCACCGATCCCGACGGCGGGTGCTCGCACACCGCGCCGATGTAGCAGACCGCGAACGAGTCGCAGGTCGCGCCGTCCGGCAGGCACGCCTGCATCCGGCGATCGTGCAGGCAGCTGTCCTGGCAGCCGGTCGCCATCCCGCACCACGACAGCGCCGCGCAGCCCTTCGTGCAGATCGCGCGCGCCGCGTCCTCCTGGGACCGGCCGGACGCTCCGCTCGCGACGATCGCGATCGTGATGCCGAGCATCGCCGCGATCGCGATCCCGAGGACGAGCCGGTGGCGCGCACCGCGACGCGCCGGAGCGGCCGTCGGTGCGCGACGCGGCTCGGGCGTCGGCGGCGGCGCCGTCGCGACGGTCGGTGCGCCGGAGTTCGGGCGCGCGGGCACCGGCAACGGCGGCGGGGGTGGCACCGGTGACGCCCCGTCGAGCGACAGCGCCGACACCGCGGCCGCGAGCTCGCGCGCCGAGCCGAACCGGCGATCGCGATCGCGGGCGAGCGCGCGCGCGAAGAACTGGACGAGGGCCGGCGACGCCGACGGCAGGTACTGCGTGATCGGCGCGGGCTCCTGCTGCGCGAGCGCGATCATCAGCTCCGACACGTGGCTGCCGCGATACGGCAGGTGGTGCGTCAGCAGCTCGTAGATCAGGACGCCGACCGCCCACAGATCGGCGCGCGCGTCGACCGTGCTCGGATCCGCGAGCTGCTCGGGCGCCATGTACGCGACGGTGCCGAGCAGCATGCCGGCTGCGGTGCCGAACGGACCGAGCGCGCGCGTCGAGCTCTCGACGACCTTCGCGATCCCGAAGTCGAGCAGCTTCACCTTCGCGGCGGCGCCGACGAGGAACACGTTCTCCGGCTTCAGATCGCGGTGCACGAAGCCACGCGCGTGCGCGGCCGCGAGCGCATCGAGCAGCTCGAGCACGATCCGCACGAGCTCCGCGCGCGGCAGCTGGTACATCGCCCTGCGCAGCGGCTGCCCCTCGAGCAGCTCCATCACCAGGTACAGCTCGCCCTGCGGCGTCTTGCCGGCATCGAGCACCTGGACGATCCCGGGATGTCCGATCGTCGTCGGTGCGCGCGCCTCGGCGAGAAACCGGTCCTGCACGTTCTGATCGAACTGCAGATCGGCGTGCAGCATCTTCAGCGCGACGTGCGCCCCGGTGAACCGGTGCCGCGCGCGCACGACGACGCCCATCCCGCCCTGCCCGAGCGTCGCCTCGACGACGTAGCGGCCGTCGATCACGCGTCCGTCGGTCACGGCCGAGACTCTAACGGGGTCAGGCTACACTTGCTCAACTTACTCGCGGAAGTCCGCGAAACGTCGTCGGGCCGACGCGGTCCCTAGGGGAGCGCTCACGCATACCGGATGACGGAACGAACGCGATCGCGATCTCGCGGCGTTGGCCGCCACCAGGTTGAGCAAGTGTAGCCTGACCCCGTTCGGGGCTGCGATCTCGCGGGGTTCGGCGCCGCCAGGTTGATCAAGTGGAGCCTGACCCCGTCAGATGATGCGGCCCATCTCGCGGTACTCGTGGCGGCCGGCGTTCAGCAGATCCTCGGTCGTGATCGGACGGCGCGACTCGGCGGCGATCAGCGCGGCACGCAGCGCGGCCTTCTTGATGTAGCCGCCGGCCATCTCGAACTGGCGCGCGATCAGATCCCAGTCGATGTTCGCCGCGAGCGGCACCTTCGGCGGGAACATGCTGCGCCACAGCGCGCGACGCTCGGCCTGGCCGGGCAGCTCGAACTGGACGGTGAACCGGACGCGGCGCTTGAATGCCTCGTCGAGGCCCTGCTCGAGGTTCGTCGCGAGCAGCGTGACGCCGTCGAAGGTCTCCATGCGCTGCAGCAGGTAGTTGACCTCGAGGTTCGCGTAGCGATCGTTTGCCGACGAGACGTTCGTGCGCTTCGCGAACAGCGAGTCGGCCTCGTCGAAGAACAGCACGGCGTGCGAGTGCTCGGCCTCGTCGAAGATGCGGGCGAGGTTCTTCTCGGTCTCGCCGATGTATTTGTTGACGACCTGCGAGAGGTCGATGCGGTAGAGGTCGTAGCCGATCTCCTTGGCGAGCAGCTGGGCGACCATCGTCTTGCCGGTGCCGGGCGGGCCGGCAAGGATCGCGGACACGCCGCGGCCGTATGGCAGCTTCGCCGAGAAGCCCCAGTCCTCGAGCAGGAACGGCTTGAACCGCGCGAACATCACGATCTCGCGCAGGCCCTCGAGCGTGTCGGGCGGCAGCACGAGATCGCTCCATTGAAAGCCGGTCGGGATCCGCTGCGCCATCGTGCCGAGCCGGTGCGAGAACATGAGGCGCGCGGCATCGCCGAGATCGTCGAGCGACACGCGATCGACGCCGCGCAGCTGCGCGGTCGACACGGCACGCCGCGCGGCGTGGCGGATCGTGGCGCCCGTGAAGTGGTAACGGCTCGCGACGGTCTCGAGATCGGGCTCGTCGACGCGGCCGGACAGCGCGCGGCTCCACAGCGCGAGGCGCTCGCGATAGGTCGGTGACGGGACCTCGAGCTCGACGAGATCCGCGACGCCGCGCACGAGCCAGCCCGGGTGCTTGTCGAACACGAAGATCACCGGGAAGCTCGCATCGCGCACGCTCGCCGCGATCGCCTGGATCACCGCGCGCGGCGTGTCGTCGACGGCGAGGCCGCTCGCGTCGAGAATCAGCGCGGCATCGCGCAGCGCGGCCTCGCGGACCGCGGCGGCGATCCGCTCGGCGATCAGACCGTCGGCGACGATGCCGGCGAGGTCGACGTGCAGCACCTCGCGACCTGCGCGTGCGAGCACCGCCTCGACGACGAGGCAGCGCCCGCTACCGTCGGGACCGACGAGCAACAGCCGCGCGTGCGGATCTTCGAGCGCGCGCTCGATCTGGCCGACGAGCTCGGGCGCCATCACGATGTCGTCGAGCGCGACCTGGCGGCCGGTGCGGACGACGCCGCGCACGAGCTCGTCGACCGGATCGTGATCGCGAAAGTACGCGACGACACGGTCCGCGAGCCGGACCGGGCGCATCTGCGACGGCATGTCGCCGGGGGTGACGACGACGAGCCCGAACCGGCGCAGCGGCGCGGTCTCGTCGAACCGGGTCAGCACGCGGTCGATCACCTTCGGCTCGGTGCCGGCGATCAGCCGGGCGACGAACCGCAGATCGGGCCGCTTCTTCGTGAAGTCGTCGAGCGCGTACATGTAGCCGCGCTCGAGCTCGCCATCGAGCTCCGGCGCGAGCAGCACGGCGACGATCCGGACGTCGAGCCAGTCGAGGCCGCACACCCGCGCGAGCCGCGCCAATCGCGACTCCGGGATCGCCTCGAGATCCGCGCGCAGCCGGCGGGCGGCCTCCGCGATCCGCTCGGCCTCGGGAAACTCGTCGGCGGCCCGCGCCGGCTCGCTCGCGCGGCGCGCTTCGTCGCTCGATACCGCGAGCGCGGTCTCGGCGGAGATCGGTCGCAGCGCCAGCAGGCGCGCGAGGTACGCCCGCGCGAGCTCGATCATCGCGGTCCGCGGGTCTTCGTCACCTTCCACGCGCTCCATTCCAGCACGTTCTGGACCCGCGCCCAAACCCGCGTCGCGGCACGGATCGCGCGCCGTCGTCCGGGCCGATCGTCCAGACAACGGCGCGCTCCGGCCTCGGTGCGCGCCTGCCATCGCGGAGTTGGCGACGGCATGGCGGCTGCTTGGTCCCCGCCATGATGAAGGCTTGCAATCCCTGGGTAGGTCCGGTGTAGCGTGGCGAAGGGTATGGCGGAGCAGCAGCAGGAGCAGGTCGCGGCAACGGGCGGCGGAGCGGGCCACGCGCCCGCACATGGCGCAGCGAGGACGAGCCATCCGGCGACCGGGATGGTCGAGGCGATGCTGGCGCGCGGCGAGAGCTCGGCGCTGCTGATCGCGTCGCTGTTGCAGGCGCATCCCGCCGCGCAGGCCGAGATCCTCGCGCTGCTGCACGCGACGCTCGGCAACGCGTTCGTGCACGAGGTCACCGCCGCGAAGTCCGGCGAGACGAAGCCCGGCACCACGCTCGTCGGTCCGGTGCGCGTGACCGCGAGCTCGCTCCGCGTCCGGTCGTCGGCATCGGCCTCGAACGCGCGCAACGTCGTCGGTCGACTGCCGCGCGGCTCGGTCGTGACGGCGACCGGCCAGAGCGGCAAGTGGCTGCAGATCGAGCACGCGGGCGGATCCGCGTTCGTGCACGCCGACTACGTGACGTCGGCGACCGCGACGCCCGAGCAAGCGACCGCGCTCGCGCCGACGCAGGCGGGCGAGGAAGACGACGGCGGTCGGGAGCCCGAGGTCGCGGCGCCGGCCGCGCCGCTCCAGCTCGCCGATGCCGGTACGCCGGTCGCGGCGCCGCAGCACCCGGCCCCGTCGACGCCCGCGCCGGCTCCCGCACCGACGCCCGCACCGACGCCGGCGCCCGTCCAGCAAGCCGAGCCGGCGCATCACGACGCGCTCGGCGGCACGTACAAGGGCGTGTTCGATCGCGTCTACAGCACCGGCACGCAGAAGGCGCAGGTCTGGGTGTCCGCCGGCGGGGTGTCCGCGACGCCGAACATCTATCTCCACTTCCACGGCCACCGCACCGACTACGACATCGACGACGATCTCGCGTGGCACGAGAGCGGCCGCGCGCCGAAGAAGGATCAGAAGCTCGTCGACGTCGGCGGCTCGGGACATCGCGCGGCGAAGCAGGCGATGGCCGCGGCCGCGAACAAGAACACGATCGTGATCCTGCCGCAGGGCGTGCTCGGCGAGGGCAGCGGTGGCAAGCACGAGGGCGGCTACCAGGCGGACCTCGAGGCGCTCGGCCTCGGCGGCTTCCTCGACAAGATCCTGAAGCCGCTCGCGAAGGACCTCGGCGTCGCGCAGCTGTCACCCGGCAACATCTCGCTCGGCGGCCACAGCTCGGGCGGCTACACCGGCTTTCACTCCGCGATGCGGCGGCTCGAGGGCGACGACAAGGCGCTCGCCGATCACATCACCGACGTCACGCTGTACGACGCGTCGTACGGCGGCGGTGCGCACCTCGACGAGACGCGCGCGTGGGCGTTCAAGGGCAAGCCCGGCAAGAACGTCCGCCTCGTCAACGGCTGGGCGCAGCAGACGACGAAGACCGAGAAGCACGCCGCGCACGATCTGTGGGCCGCGCGGTTCGGCGAGGTCGCGCTGACGAACTTCGCGCGCGCGAAGGGCATGACCGTCCGCAAGGTCGGCGACGCGGGGCACAAGCTCGACGCCGAGACCACCGTGATGGAGCACAACCAGGTGATCAACAAGGACGGCGCCGTGCAGTGCGACGTCCTGATCGTGATGTTCTCGAAGAAGGGCGGCGGCGATCACGAGGCGCTGCGCGACCGCACGATCGACGACGCGATCATGTCGATCGGCGAAGGCGCGGCCGGCAACGCGAAGTTCGGCCACCACGACAAGGGCCACCTCAAGGACGAGGCGGCGCAGCTCGAGCGCGATCGCGAGAAGCTCGATCACGACGAGGATCACCACGACGATCACGCGCACGCCGACCACGCGCACGGCGACGATCACCACCAGGCAACCGACCCGCACGCGCTGCAGCCCGCGCACGTCCAGAGCGACGATCGCGACAAGCCCGAGCCGGTGAAGCTACCGCCGAAGGCCGCGACGCCGCCGCCGAAGGCCGAGAAGGCAAAGCAGGTCAACGAGAAGGACGCCGACCTGCGCAAGCGGCTCTACGATCCGCAGACCGGCATCGTCAGCGCCGAGAAGCTCGGCCGCCATCACACGGTCAAGGTGAAGGGCAAGAAGGTCAACATCGACCTCACCGACGAGCAGTACGAGTTCAAGCAGAAGGTCTACCGGCTCGCGACGTCGAAGGTGAAGCCCGGCAAGCTGTACGGCGGCGTCGACGACAAGGACCTCGATCCGGTCCCCGGCACCGATCAGAAGATCCGCAAGACCGTGCTGCCCGATCTGACGTCGCTGCTCGCCGCCGCGCGCGCCGCCGGCCACGACATCTGGGTCGGCTCCGGCTACCGCCCGCCCGAGCAGGACTTCGAGATCTGGAGCCGCGGGTTCGACACGATGTACCTGTGGGAGACGAAGAAGGAGCGCGAGAAGCGCTGGCCCGACGATCCGTTCGGGGACGAGGCCGCGGCGTACGTCGTCGATCAGATCAAGGGTCGCAAGGCGCCGCCGGGGAGCTCGAACCACTCGAACGGCATCGCGGTCGACTTCCACGCGCGCGAGAACGGCAAGGAGTTGCCGATCAGCTACAACAACCAGAAGGCGTGGCGCGCGTCGAAGATCTTCGCGTGGCTCACCGAGCACGCGAAGGACTTCCACTTCAAGAACCTCGCGACCGAAGCCTGGCACTACGACCACAAGCCGTAGCGGTCACCGGTAGCGCTTCAGCTCGCTCGCGGCGCGTGCGCGCGTGCGCGGATTCTTCGAGCGCGTCGCCTCCTCGAGGAACGGCTTCACCGCGTCCCCGACGTCGTCGTGCAGGAAGTTCGCGAGCCGCCACTCGTAGCCGTACTCGATCAGGAACCCGTTGAGCGCGGCCTGGATCATCTTCGCGTCGGTCTTGTACGCGGGATCGAGCTGCACGGCGGCGCGCAGCTGCTTGACGCCGTCCTCCCACCACATCTTCGACAGGTACAGCATCCCCGCGCGGTACGGCAGCCGCGCGTCCTTCGGGAAGGTCTTGCGCGCCTTCACGAGCGCGTTGATCGCGGCGTCGCGACGCCCCGCGGCCGCGAGCTCCTCTGCCTTCGCGAGGACGGTCGCGGCATCGTCGCTCGTGGGCGCCGGCTCGTCGGCGTCCGCTGGAGCCGCGGGCTCGCCGGCGGGTTGCGACGGCGCGGATCCGCTCGCGCTCGCAGGGCTCGCGGCCGCCGGCGCATCGCGATGGCCGCCGCTCGCCGCGATCGCGACGATCACGACGATGCCGATCACGGCGGCGCCCGCCGCGATCGCGAGCACGCGCCGGCGATCGCGGCGGGTCGCGACGCGCGGCGGTGGGGACTCGGTCGTGCGGGCCGCGGGATCGTCCGGCGGCGGCGGCGACGGCGCACGGACGCCGGCGCGCGCGAGCTCGGCGTCGCCGATCGGGATCGTCGCGCCGAGCGTCTCCGGCGTGCGCTGCGGCAGCGGCGTCTGCGCGCGCGGGTAACTGTGGGCCGGTTGCGCGGCGGCGAGCGCGGCGGCGAACTCGCCCGCGGTCTGGAACCGCTGATCGCGATCCTTCGCGAGCGCGCGCGCGACGACCTGCTCGAGCACGCCGAAGTCGGTGCCCGGTCGCTTGTCGGCGAGCCGCGGCGCCGGGACGTTGAGGTGCATCATGCAGACCTCGAGCGGATCGTTGTTCTCCGAGCGGAACGGCTTCGCGCCGGTCAGCAGCTCGAACAGCAGCACGCCGCACGCGTAGAGGTCGACGCGCGGATCGATCAGCTGGCCGCGGATCTGCTCCGGCGCCATGTACGACGGCGTGCCGACGACGATCCCGCTCGTCAGGTTCGACGTCTCCTGGTTCAGCTTCGCGAGGCCGAAGTCGAGGATCTTGACGTGGTCGCCCATCCCGGACTTCTGCGACAGCGCGATGTTCCCCGGCTTGATGTCGCGATGGATGATGCCGTGCTCGTGCGCGTGCGCGAGCCCGAACAGGATCTGGCGCGTGATGTCGACCGCACGATCGATCGGCAGTGGCCCCTGTGCGACCACCTCGTCGAGGCTCTGGCCGCTCACGAAGTCCATGACGACGAACGGCTGCTCGTCGTGCATGCCGACGTCGAGCACCGACGCGCAGTGCGGATGCTCGAGCTTCGCCATCGCCTTCGCCTCGCGCTCGAACCGCCGCCGCGACGCAGCCTCGGTGCTCGGCACCTGCTCGTTGATGACCTTGACCGCGACGATCCGCCCGAGCTTGAGGTGCTCGGCGCGGTACACGCTGCCCATCGCGCCCTTGCCGACGGGCTCGATCACGCGGTAGCGGCCATCGAGGACCTGACCGCTGAGATCCCGGCGTTCCACCGCGGCCATCGTACTCCAGATCCGCCGGTTCGCCGCCGCGGCGCGCACTCACAGCAGGCGCAGGAAGCTCGCGTCGGCCTTGAACACTTTCGTCCCGACATGTGGGAACTCGACCTCGAGCTTGCCGTCGTAGCGACGCACGAGGCGGCCGCGGCCCCACTCCGGCTTGTTGCGATGCTCGACGAACACCGGGCCACGCGGCTCGACCTGGTCCGGAAACACGAGCTCTTCGCAGAGCGCCGCGAGCCGATCGCGCCACGTCAGCGGCATCGGGTTGCCGGTGACGTCGAGCCGCGCGAGCTTGCGGCCCGCGAGCCCGGCGGCGAGCGCGTCGAGCCCGCGCGAACCGAGCGTGCCGTGCACGAGATCGAGTTGCGTCAGGCGCCCGAGCCAGCCCGCGTGCGCGAGCGCCTCGCAGGTCGCGTCGGTGTCATCCGCCGTGCTGCGCAACCCGAGCTCGCGCAGCTGCGGCAGCGCCGCGAGCGACAGCTGGCCGACCACGTCGTGCAGCGGCGTGGCGCCGCGCGCGGTGACGATCAGGCGCGTCAGCCGCGGATGCGCGAGCCGCTCGAAGTCCGCCCCGTCTCCGACGCCGAGCTGGCGCAGCGCCGGCAGCGTCGCGACGAGCTCGGACAGCGCACCGAGCCGCGGGTGCGCCGACAGCACCAGGCGTCGCAGGCTCGTGCGGAGCGGCGCGAGTGCCGCGGTCAGCGCGAGCTCGTCGTATGCCGTCAGCTCGAGCTCGACCTCGCGGACGATGCGCATGCTCGGATGCCGCCACAGCGCGATCATGTCGAGCAGGCGCGCCGACATCTTCACGATCAGCTCGGCGCGCCGCACGAAGCCGATGCCCCACGCGCAGCGCTCGCCGATCTCGAGCGGCGGTGACAGCTCGACGATCAGCTCGTCGCGCCGGCGGATCAGCTTCTCGGCCTCGGCCGGCTTCGCGCCGCGCAGCGCGAGCTGCACCGCGATCAGCTCGCCGCGCGGCTCGCCGTGCGCGAGCAGCGTGTCGGCGAGCACCGCGAGCACGCCGGTGTTGTCCTCGTCGTCCGCGAGCTGCGCGAGCAGATCGCGCGCGGTCTCGTCGAGGTTCTCGTCGGCAGCGTCGAGCGGCGCGGCGTCCTCGACCGCGACCAGCTGCGCGACGTAGCGCTCGCGCCGCGCGCGGCGGGCGGCCTCGAGCTTGGCGTCGAGCTGACGCCGCAGCGCCGCGCGATCGACCGGCAGGTCGGCCTCGCCGCTCGCGTCGAGCGCCTCGCTCACGATCGACGGGATCGCGAGCACCGCGCACTCGAGGTGATGGAAGCGATGGATGATCCGGCCGAGCCGCAGGTCATCGAACTGCTCGGCCACCCGCACCGCACCCTTGCCGATCGCGTGGTCACAGGTCACGCACTTCGCGCGTCCCGATCGGGCGGCTTCGATCCGGTGCGCCACGAGAACGCCTTAGCCCGCGCGTTCGCGCGCGACAAGGGTCATTTCTTCGGCACGAGCACGAACAGCGTCGACGGTCCGCCCACCGCCCCGGTCGACTCGAGCCCGATCGTGCCGCCCTTGACGCCGACCGCCTTCGCCCGCGGCGCGGCCTTCGCCCACGCCGGCAGCGCCGCCTCGCTGTCGACCCAGATCGTCGCGGCGTCGGAGCTGCCGACCGCCCACACGATCGACGGCTTGAGCGGCACGTCGGTCACGACGACGACCGGCGGATCCGCGTGGTCATCCTTCGCACCGGCCTTCAGATCGAGCGCGCGGGTCCCGCTGATCGCCTGGCGCACCGCCTCGATCGGCACCGCCATCGTCACCGTCCACGAGCCGTCGGTCTGCGGCGTCGAGTCGATCACGATCGCGGCCGCGACCGCACGATCGATCCGCGCCTTGATCTTCGCCTCGGACAGCCGCGCCTTGACGGTCTGCTTCGTCGCGAGCGGCAGGCTCGGGATCTGCGCCGCCAGCTTCGCGCGCGCGGCGTCCTCGGCCGCACGCCGGGCCGGCTCGCGGGCGGATGCCGGCGACGGTGCGTGGCGATCCGCGATCCCGATCCCGTTCGCCGTGACGAGCCCTTTGTCCCACTGGACGTCCGCGTGCGCGGTCGATCCCGCCGCAAGCACCACGAGCCCAGCGCACCATCGGCCACGCATGTCGACTAGTTTAGAACGGATCCTGAATTCAGGTCCTCGGTTCCGGTTCAGTACTCCCTATTCCTCAGGGGTGACGCGTCGCGGAGCATATCGATCCAGCTGCGTCCGTTCGCAGCACAGGTTCGGCTGTGCCAAACGTTTCCGAAACGCCCGCCGCGAAGCACCTCGTCGGCGCGTGATCACCCGTTCGAGCCATCGACCCCGGCGAATAGGGAATACGCAACGGGGGACCGGGATGGAGAACGGCGCCGCCGGTTCTCACCTCGCGGTTACTCCCACTCGATCGTCCCGGGAGGCTTCGACGTGATGTCGTAGACGACGCGGTTGATGCCGCGGACCTCGTTGATCACCCGCGACGAGATCCGTGCGAGCAGATCGTACGGCAGCTGCACCCAGTCCGCGGTCATGCCGTCGCGCGAGTGCACGGCGCGCAGCGCGAGCGCCTCCTCGTACGTCCGCGCGTCGCCCATCACGCCGACCGAGCGCACCGGCAGCAGCACGCCAAACGACTGCCAGATCGACTCGTACAGCCCGGCCGCGCGGATCTCCTCGTCGATGATCGCATCGGCCGCTCGCAGCACGTCGAGCCGCTGCTTCGTCAGCGAGCCGAGGCACCGCACCGCGAGCCCCGGCCCCGGGAACGGCTGGCGGGTCACCATGTGCCGCGGCAGGCCGAGCTCGAGGCCGAGCTGGCGGACCTCGTCCTTGAACAGCTCGCGCAGCGGCTCGACGAGCGCGAGGTGC
Organism: Kofleriaceae bacterium; assembly: GCA_035715365.1. Taxonomy (GTDB): domain Bacteria; phylum Myxococcota_A; class Polyangia; order Haliangiales; family Haliangiaceae; genus JABFXX01. The sequence continues at coordinate 57,650 of DASTLB010000059.1, forward strand.
ATCCGCTCCGGCAGCCCGCCGACATTGTGGTGGCTCTTGATCACCGCGGACGGGCCCTTGAACGACACGCTCTCGATCACGTCCGGGTACAGCGTGCCCTGCGCGAGGAACCGCGCGTTCGAGATCCGCTTCGCCTCTTCCTCGAACACGGCGATGAACTCGTAGCCGATGATCTTGCGCTTCTTCTCCGGATCCGTGACGTCGGCGAGCTTGTCGAGGAACCGCTGCTCGGCGTCGATCACGCGGAGGTCGACGTGGAAGTGATCGCGGAACACGGTCGCGACGTTCTCGCGCTCGCCTTTGCGCAGCAGGCCGTTGTCGACGAAGATGCACGTCAGCCGGTCGCCGATCGCACGATGGATCAGCGCCGCCGCGACGCTCGAGTCGACACCGCCGGACAGCCCGCAGATCACGCGGCCGTCGCTGCCGACCTGCTTCTGGATCCGCGCGACCGACTCCTCGACGAACGACGCCATCGACCAGTCGCCCTTCGCGCCGACCACGCCGAACAGCCAGTTGCCGAGCAGCTCGGCGCCGCGCGGCGTGTGCACGACCTCGGGATGGAACTGCACGCAGTCGATCTGCCGCGATCGATTGTTCGCGGCCGTCGAGAACCCGCTCATCGTGCAGTTCGCGCTCTCCGCCGTGTGGACAAACCCGGCAGGCAACGCGTCGACGTGATCGCCATGCGACGCCCACACCGCGAGCTCGTCGCCGACCGCGACCGTCTTGAACACGCCTTCGGCCTGCTTCACGCGCACGGTCGCGCGGCCGTACTCGCGGCGATCCGCCGGCCGCACGACGCCGCCGAGCAGCTTCGCGGTGAGCTGCGCGCCGTAGCAGATGCCGAGCACCGGAACGCCGAGATCGAACACCGCCGGGTTCATCGTCGGCGCGCCCTCGTCGTACACCGACGACGGACCACCGGAGAGCACGATGCCGGTCGGCGCCATCGCGCGCAGCTGCGCGAGCTCGGGATCGGTCGCGATCGTGTACGGATGGATCTCGCAGTAGACGCTCTGCTCGCGGATCCGGCGCGCGATCAGCTGCGTGTATTGCGAACCGAAATCGAGGACGAGGATCAGCTGATGCGCCATGCGGTTATTCCACCCGGTAGTTCGGAGCTTCCTTCGTGATGATCACGTCGTGGACGTGACTCTCGCGTAGACCCGACGACGAGATCTTCACGAACCGCGCCTTCGCGTGCAGCTCGCCGATCGTCGCGCAGCCGAGATAGCCCATCGACGCGCGCAGCCCGCCGACGAGCTGGTAGATCGATTCGCGCAGCGGGCCCTTGTACGGGACACGACCCTCGATGCCTTCGGGCACGAGCTTCTGCGGCGTCTCGACGTCGGCCTGGAAGTAGCGGTCCTTCGAGCCTTCCTTCATCGCGCCGATCGAGCCCATGCCGCGGTACGACTTGTACGAGCGGCCCTGGTACAGGATGATCTCGCCCGGTGCCTCGTCGGTGCCGGCGAACAGCGAGCCGATCATCACGGTGTCGGCGCCCGCGGCGAGTGCCTTCGCGACATCGCCGGAGTACTTGATGCCGCCGTCGGCGATGATCGCGACGCTCGTGCCCTTCGCCGCGGCGACCGCATCGGAGATCGCGGTCAGCTGCGGCACGCCGACGCCGGCGACGATCCGCGTGGTGCAGATGCTGCCCGGGCCGACGCCGACCTTGACCGCGTTGACGCCGGTCTCGATCAGCGCCTTCGTCGCGTCCGCGGTCGCGACGTTGCCGGCGACGAGCTGCAGCTTCGGGAACTGCTTGCGCGTCTGCCGGCACGCCTCGAGCACGCCGGCGGAGTGGCCGTGCGCGGTGTCGATGCAGATCACGTCGCAGCCGACGGCGACGAGCGCCTCGATCCGCGCGACGCGATCGCCGCCGACGCCGACCGCCGCGCCGACGCGCAGCCGGCCCATGTCATCGGTCGCCGCGGTCGGGTTCATCTCGGCCTGCTCGATGTCGCGGATCGTGATCAGGCCCTTGAGCTTGCCGGCCGCGTCGACGACGAGCAGCTTCTCGATCCGGTGCTTGTGCAGCAGGTCCTTCGCCTCGTCGATCTCGACGCCTTCGCGCGCGGTGACGACGTTCTTCGTCATCACCTCGCCGACCTGCAGCGTCAGCCGCTTCTCGAACCGGACGTCGCGATTCGTCAGGATGCCGACCGGGCGCTTCTCTGCGTCGACGACCGGCAGGCCGCTGATCCGGTAGTGCCGCATGATCGCGAGCGCGTCCTCGAGCGTGCGCGACGGCGCGATCGTCAGCGGATCGACCACGATCCCGGACTGCGCCTTCTTGACGCGATTGACCTCGCGCGCCTGGTCCTCGATCGACAGGTTCTTGTGGATGAAGCCGATGCCGCCCTCGCGCGCCATGCGAATCGCGGTCGCGGCCTCGGTGACGGTGTCCATCGCCGAGCTGACGAGTGGCATGCGCAGCGGAATCGCCGGCGTGAGGCGCGTGCTGACATCGACGTCCTTGGGCAGCACCTCGGAAAATCCGGGGACCAGCAGAACGTCGTCGAACGTCAGGGCCTCTCGAAGGGTGTCCTCGAGCATGGCGGACCATACTCGCCCCCTCTGACGATGACAACGCAGCGCCTCGGGACGCTGCGTACACGACCGCGCGATCTCCGGCGCTAAGCCCGCGAATCGTCGACCGGCCGACGGTCAGGGCGCCGCGTAGGTCTCGGTCGCGACCGAGGATCCCGGCGCCTTCGGCACGGTCACGACGGTGTCGGCGCCGCGCTGCGCGTTCTCGGCGACCGCGGCCGCGGCGAACTGGTGCAGGTCGGCGAGCACGTCGGTCGCGAGCGCCGGCGCGTACTTCGTCGTCGCGGTCGCGAGCAGCTGGTCGAGCTTCGCGGTCGTGTTCCAGCGGTTCGTGCGCTGCGCGGCCGTGATCGCGCGCCGCGTGGTGAACATCAAGAGGCCGGTCTTGACGTCGAACATGCTCGCCTCGATGTAGCCGTAGACCTCCTGCTGCTGGCCCGGCAGGAACAGCGCACCGACGAGCGTCGCGTAGCCCCACGCCCACACGCCCATGTGCTCGTGCTTCGCGATCACCTCGCGATACAGCAGCAGGTAGCGCAGCCGATAGCGCGCCGCGGTCTCGCGCAGCGCCTCCATGCCGAGCGCGCCCGACGGGATCACCATCGTCTGGGTGACGAGCGTGAACGCCGGGTTCTTGCGCAGCGTGCCGACGAACGCGGACACGCCGGCGGGGACACGGTCGTCGGGGCTCGGCCCGCGCCAGTCCTTCGCGGTCGCGATCGGCAGCACGCCGACGCGCGCGGGCAGCGCGAGCTCGATCGGCGCTGCGAGGATCTTCTGCAGCGCGTCCTCGGACAGCTGGCCGTTCGGATCGCGCGCGAACAGCGAGCGGTCGAGCGGCGGTGGCGCGCTCGGTGGCTGCGCGCCTTCGGCCATTCGCGCCGACGACATGCGCGGCGCACCGCCGCCGCAGGCGACGACCGAGATCACGAGACAGACGACGACAGACGCAGCACGGATCGAGTGCAGCACGGGCCCTCCTCGCGCCGGGATATCGACGCGGTTCGGGCTCTCAACGTCGCTCGCGCAGCGCGCTTACGGCGTCGTCGGACGGTTCCTCAGCAGCGCGAGACCAGATAGACGATCAGCAGGATCGGCAGCGGCACGCCGAGCAGCCAGGCGAGCGCGTAGCCGACCTTGCCGCTCTGAGGGTTCTTGACGGGGACGAGTGCTTGGTTGCTCATGCCCATGGCAAGTGCAGCGCACGTGCCGGTGCAACGTCGCGAACCCGCGTGCTGTATCGTCCGGCCATGGCCAGCGCAGTACCGATCGTGTCCCAGCGGGTGAGCCCACCCGCCGCAGCCGCGCGTTGCGAGGATCTCGTGCGCGGGGAGCGCCGGGCATGATCGCGATCTTCGGCGCCGGTGCGATCGGATGCTGGGTCGGCGGCCGGCTCGCCGCGGGCGGCGCGGACGTGACGCTGATCGGCCGGCCGCGCGTGCTCGACGAGCTGCACGACGGCATCCGCGTCACCGAGCTCGGCGGCCGCGAGCACCGCGCGAAACCCAGGCTCGCGACCGACGCGCGCGACGCGCGAGGCGCCGACCTCGTGCTCGTCACCGTCAAGTCTGCGCAGACCGCGGCGGCGGGCGCCGAGCTCGCGCGCGTGCTCGCCGACGATGCGATCGTCGTCAGCTTCCAGAACGGCGTCCGCAATGCCGAGGTGCTGCGCACCGCGCTCGCCGGCCGGCGCGTGCTCGCGGCGATGGTGCCGTTCAACGTGATCCGCAGCGGGCCCGGCACGTACCACCGCGCGTCCGCGGGCGTGCTGCGCATCGACGACGATCCGGCGGCCGCGCCACTGCTCGCCGCGTGCAAGGCCGCCGAGCTGCCGATCGAGCCGCGCACCGACATGCTCGCGGTGCAGTGGGCGAAGCTCGTGATGAACCTCAACAACGCGATCAACGCGCTGTCCGGCCAGCCGCTCGCGACCGAGCTCGCGCAGCGCGGGTTCCGGCGCTGCCTCGCGGCGGCGCAGCGCGAGGCGCTCGGGCTGCTCGAGCGCGCGAAGCAGGACGTCGCGAAGCTGACCGCGATCCCACCGCACTGGATGCCGCGCCTGCTCGAGGTTCCGGATCCGGTGTTCCGGCTGCTCGGCAAGCGGGTCGTCGCGATCGATCCGCAGGCGCGGTCGTCGATGTGGGACGATCTCGAGGCCAAACGCCCGACCGAGATCGATCACCTGCAGGGCGAGGTCGTCGCGCTCGCCGAGCGCCTCGGCGCGAGTGCACCGATCAACCGCGCGCTCGTCCGCCTGATCCGCGAGGCCGAAGCCGGCGGCAAGCGCGACTTCACCGCGGACGAGCTCGTCGCGGCGCTCGCGCTCTGAGGTGCGCGGCGCCGTTACTTCGACTTCTTCGGCGGGAACAGCTCGCTCGTCATCTCGATGACGACGCGATCGCTTGCGTTGCGCGAGTACAGCCGCTGCGTCACCGGCCGGTAGCCTGGCTTCTGCACGCTGAGCGACATCGACTGGAAGCCCATGACGTTGACCACGGTCGGGCTCGTGCCCGCGCGCCGGCCATCGATCAGCACGGTCGCGCCCGCCGGCTTCGTCACGACCATCACGGCGTGGGTCGGCCGGACCATCGTCACGTCGACGGTCTCGGGCTTGCCCTGCTGCGGCGTCACCGTGCGCGTCACGAACGCGTAGCGCGGATGCGACAGATCGACCTTGCGCGCCTCGCACGGCCCGTCGATCGCGAGCGGCGCCGGACCGACGAACTGACCGTCGACCGCGACGTTCGCACCCGCGGGCGTCGCGACGACGTTGATCCGGCACGGCCCCTTGCCGACGACGGGGGGCCCGCCGGTCGGCGGCGGCGGCGGCTCCGGCTCGGTCTCGTCGTCCTCGGCGCCGGCGTCGACGGTGAGCTGCGCGACCTGCGTCGGGGGCGGCGTCGGCGCGACGGCCGGCGCGGGCGGTGCGGCCGCCGTGGTCGCGCGCTGCGTGTCGTCGTGCACCCAGACCCGCGTGTAGAACAGCGCGCCGCCGGCCGCGAGTAGCGCGGTCACGAGGACGCCGAGCATCCAGCGCGTGCGCTTCGGGGCCGCCGGCGTGACCGGTGGCGACACCGCGGCGACCGGCGCGATCGCGGGCTGCACCGAATCGCGCGCGGGCGCGACCGCGATCTCGGGCTCGAGATCCTCGTCGCGCGCCGGCGCCGGTGTCTGCGCGCGCAGGATCGCGGGCTCGGACGTGCGCGTGCGCGGCATCGCGATCGGCGGCGGCGTGGTCGCGCGCCGCGGCGCCTCCGCGATCGGCGTCGGCTCGCTGTCGTTGCCGGACAGCACCTGGGACGGCGTCGGCAGCACGAGCGGCGGCGACACCGACGTCGTCCGCGTGCGGCCGGACTCCGGCGGCCCGATCAGCGGATCGACCTCGCCCTCGCCTTCGTCGATCGGGAACGAGCCGGTCTCCTCGTACAGCGTGCAATCGACGAAGCCCTCGAGCGACTTGTCGGTGAGGTTCATCAGCGGGTTCGCGGGCAGCACGAGATCCGAGCCCGGCGTGCGCAGCGCCGCCTCGGCTGCGGGATCGAGCGCGCTCGCCGTCGACACCCGGCCGATCGCGATGTCCGTCTCGGTCGCCTCGGCGGCGACGTGCACCGTCGGCTCGCCCGGCTCGCCTGCAGGGCTCGGGCGCGGCGACGGCGGCTCGACGGGAATCGCGAGGTCGTCGAACGGCACCGCGAACGGCGTCGCGTCGTCGAGATGACCGGCGCTCGACTCGTTCGCGGTGACCGGCACCGGCGCTGGCTCGGCCGCGGGCTCGCGGTTGCGCTTCGGCTCGATGCGCACCGGCGGCGGCAGCTCCGCGGCCGGCGGCGTGCTCGGCCGGATATCCGGCACGCGCATCACCGGCGTCATCCCGAGCTCGGTCTTGCTGCCGCCCGGTCGCGGCGTCGGCCGCTCGACCTTCGGCATCGGGATCTCCTGGATCGACGGGCTCGATCCGGGACGCGTCGACAGCGTGCCGCCATGCAGCGGCGAGATCAGCTTCGTGATCGCGGCCGGCTCGAGCTTGCCCGGCGGCTTGCCGACCGCCGGCATCGGAGCCGTCGTCGGCGACGCCGGGATCGCCGGTGCCGTCGAGGGCCGGTGGGGCGTGGTCTCGGAGTCGTCGTGCGCGTCAGGCACCGAGTCGGGCCGGCGCGGGATCCGCGCCGCGGGCGTCGGTTGCGGCGTCGGCACGACGCTGCGATTCGCGGCCGGGCCGGGGAACGGCTGCGTGATCACCGGGCGCGTCGGCGTCGGGATCGCGACCGGGATCGCGGTCGGCGTCTGCGTGATCGCCGCGGACGAATCCTCGAACGACGACGTCGTCGCCCGCCGGCGCGCGCGCAGGCGCTCGAACACCTCGGTGCTCTCGCTCGTCAGCCGCACGATGCCGAGCCGGATGCCGGGGCGGCCGAACGGATTCTCGGGATGGTCCCACGCCTCGCGAACGACGCAGAGTCCGCGCAGCACCGGCGTCTTGTCCGCGAGCTGGATCGAGAACGGCGTCTCGAGCCCGACCGGCCTCGTCGTCAACGTCGCGACGAAGAACGCATCGTCCTCGGCGTAGCGATGGAACGTCGCGACGAACTGCTCGACGTTCGTGCAGCGCGTGGCAACGCACAGCGCCTTCACCTTGGTCGTCGCCGACGTGGTCACCCGATGTTTGATTGTAGGCGAACGCGGGCCGGCTCGCCGGGCGTTCGCCCGGTTTCGTCGCGCCGGCCGAGCCCGATGTGTGGAGACGCCGTCAGGACGCCCACAGCATGATCGCGAGCGATCCGAGCATCGACAGCACGAGCATCGCGTCGAGGAATCGCCCGTAGCTCTGCAGGCGTGCGCGCCACGGTGCCGTGGTCGGATGGTCCGCGATCGGCAGCTCGGCCCGGCGCAGCTGTCGGACCAGGACGTCGAACCGATCCCAGTCGCGCGCCGCGAGGAACCACCACGAGCCGCGCCGCGCCTCGAGCGCGATGCCGTCGCGATAGACGTGGGCGCGCACGATCCGGCTCGCCTGCTGGTGGAACCCGAGCGTCGTCCAGCCCCAGCGCACGCCGTCGCGCGTGATCGAGATCCGCGCGGCACGCACCGCGAGCCCGAGCAGCGCGAACAGCAGCAGCGCGACCGGCAGCACGAGCTGCGTGCTCGCACCGCGCCGCCACGGATGCTGGATCACGAAGTACCAGGTCAGCGCGCCGAGCACCGGCACGACGATCGTCGCGACGAGCGCGAGCCGGCGGGCGCGCCGCGGCGCCACGAACACGCCGAGTGGCGTGCCGGCGAGCCCGATGCCGGGCGGCAAGTCGATCGCGGTCACGGCGCGCTCACGTCCCGGTCAGGCCGGGCTGCGCGACCGCGGCCGACAGCCGCGCGACGAGCGTCGCGCGCTCCTTCTCGTCGGTGATCCGCTTGCCGCCGCGGGTCACGTAGAACACGTCGGCGACCTTCTCGCCCTCGGTCGCGACCTTCGCGAGCGAGATGTCGAGCCCGAGGTCCGCGAGCGTCTGCGTGATCGCGTACAGCACGCCGACGCGATCGCGCGTCGTGATCTCGACGATCGTCGCCGCGGTCGAGTCGTCGTGGATCTTGATCTCGGTCGGCACGCCGGGCGTCACGCGCTTCGGCATCGTCGAGCGCGGCCGGCGGCGCGCGATCAGCGACGCGACCTCCGTCGGATCCGGCGCCGCGCGCCGCTCGAGCAGCGCGTGCAGATCACCGGCGAGCCGCTGCCACCGCGCATCGTCCTCGGGGATCGCCTCGCCCTTGAGATCGCGGACGTAGAACACGTCGGCGACGAGCCGGCCCTCGGGCAGATCGACGTGGCCGAGCACCGCGCCGAGGACGTCGACGCGCGATGCCGTCAGCGCGCCCGCGATCGCGGCGAGCACGCCGGGCGCATCGGGCGCGACGATCGCGACCTCGCTGTGGCCCTTCAGCGGCCAGCAGTGGATCTCGAGCGCGACCGCCGGCGTCGCCTGCCGCGCCTTCGCGACGAGCCGCGCGTGGCGAGCCGCCTGACGCGGCGACAGCTGCGTGAACAGCCGCGGATCGATCGCGTCGACGATCGGCAGCGCCGCCGCGTCGTCGGCGACGAGCTGCACGACCTTGTCGCGCAGCCCCGGTTGCTCGCCGGCCTCCGCCGCGATCGCGCCGCCCCCGCGGAAGTACGCGCGCGTCCGCGTCACGAGATCGCGCAGCAGGCCGTCCTTCCACGCCGACAGGTTGTCCGGCGCGGTCATCGCGGTATCGCACAGCGTCAGCAGGTACAGCTGCACGAGCCGCTCGTTGTCGCCGACGCGCTCGGCGAACCGCGCGATCACGTCCGGATCCGACAGATCGCGGCGCTGCGAGAGATGCGACATCGTCAGGTGCTGGCGCACGAGGAACTCGGTGAGCTCGATGTCCGCCGCGGTCATGCCGAGCCGCGCCGCCACCTGCCCCGCGACGACCGCGCCCTTCTCGGCGTGGCCCTTGCCGAGCGGCTTGCCGACGTCGTGCAGCAGCGTCGCGAGCAGGAGCGGCGCGGGCCGCGTGACCTCGTGCCACAGCTCGGTCGCCGTCGGGTGCTCGGTCGCGAGCTCGCCGCGCGCGAGCCGCTTCTGCATCGCGAGCGCGTACAGCTGGTGCTGGTCGACGGTGTACACGTGGTAGAGGTCGTGCTGGACGCGCGCGGTGCACGGCGCCCAGCCCGGCATGATCGCGGACAGGATGCCGAGCTGGTGCATCACCTCGAACGCCGACGGCTGCGCGGTGTCGCGCAGATCGACGAGCGCCTCGAGCAGCAGCCGCGCCGCGACCGGATCGGCCGCGAGCGGCGCCGGATCGCGCGCGATCGTCTCGGCCGCGAGCTCGCGCGTGTGGCCGTACACCGGCAGGTGCTCGGCGACCGCGACGCGAAACAGCCGCACCATCTCGCTCGGCCGCTCGACGAACAGCCGCGGATCCTTGATCGCGAGCTCGCCGTTGAACGTGATGAACGATGCATCGATCTGCGCGATCCGCGGCTTGCGATTGCTCGGCACGCGCGCCGACTCGAGCAGCCGGTCCGCGACCTGGACCAGCCCGCGCGCGTGCAGGTAGTAGTCGCGCATCAGCGCCTCGACCGCGGGCGCGACCGCGGACCGGATATCGCCCTCGTGCGGCCGCGCGTCCGCGTACAGCTTCGGCGCGATCGCCTCCTGGATCTCGAACGTGAGCTGATCGAACCGCCGCCGCGCGGTCAGCTGGACCAGCGCGCGCAGCCGCAGCAGGAAGTCGCGCGCCCCGACGAGCACCTGGCCCTGGCGCCGCGTCAGGTGGCCCATCGTCACGAGATCCGCGATCAGCCCGTCCGCATCGATCGGCTCGCGATCCGGTCGCGGCGGATGCCAGCGGATCGCCGCGCACCACAGCGTCGTCGACAGATCGCGCAGCGCGCCGATGCCCTGCTTGAGGTTCGGCTCGAGCAGGTACAGCGACGCACCGAACCGATCGTGGCGCTTCTTCTTCTCGGCCGCGAGCGCGGCGATCAGATCGTTCGGGTTGCCGCCGGGCGCGATCGCCGCGAGCGTCATGCGCACGAGCTCGAGCGTCAGCGTGCGATCGCCGGCGATGTGCCGCGCGTCGAGCAACGCGGTCGCGGTCGCCAGATCATCCTTCGCCAGCCGCGCCACCGCGCGCGGCTCGCGGATCGACGGCCCGATCGCGAGCTTCTCGTCCCACAGCGGATAGCACAGCCGGTCGGAGAGCTGCTTCGCGCGCGGCTCGTCGCGATCGTGCAGCACGATGAAGTCGATGTCCGAGTACGGCGCGAGCTCGCGGCGCGCCCAGCCGCCGGTCGCGACGAGCGCGAAGCCCTCGCGCACGCCGATCGCGCGGCACGCCTCCTCGAATCGTTCGGCGAGCGCGTGATCGTAGACGTCCGAGATCGCGCGGCACGACGCCGCGCCGCTGCCCGGCTCCGCGAGCTGCGCGGGCAACGTCGCGAGCAGCGCGTCGAGCTCGGCGCGCAGGCCGGTCGGCGGAGCGGTCGCGGTCGTCGCCATCGGGCAAGCTTATGTCCGGTGCCCGGAACCGCCAAGCGCGCAACGGCCCGCGCGTTCGGGAACCGCAAATCGATCCCCGACGCGCGTCGGAACGCAAAGGCGCGCCGTCGGAACCAAAGCGGCGACGCCCGCCGGAACGCAAAGGCGAAGCCCGTCGGAAACCAAGCGCGACTCCCGCCGGAACGCAAAGGCGCAAAGCCCGGACTATCGCAAAGAGGCAAAGCCGCCAAGCACGCAAAGGATCCTTGAAACCACGCGCGCAGGCTCGACGAGAACGCGCACCCTCACACCCAACAAGACCTCACCCAGGTTACGTGATGGACAGGCACCACCTTCGTCGAGCTTCAGCTGCCGGCCCGGCAGGAGCTTGTGGCGTTCGAGGCGGGGCATTCAAACGTTCGACGCACGGCATTCAAAGGTTCGAGGCACGGCGCGCGAGATCTCGGCCGGTGTGTGCTCGAGGGTTTGATGGATCCTTTGCGTGCTTTGCGGCTTTGCCTCTTTGCGATAGTCCGGGCTCTGCCGCTTTGCGTTCCTCGGGGGCGAGACGGTCGCTTTGCGTTCCTTCGGCACCCGACTCGCACCAACCGCTTGGCGGTTCCGGTCACAGCTTGGCGTCGAGCGACAGCTGCGTCAGATCGATCCAGCCGTCCCACACGCGCACGCCCTTGACCCGGCGGTGCACGAGGCCCTGCGGGAAGTCGGCGACGATGCCCGCGATCGGCCAGCTCTCCGCGAGGCCCGCGGCGAGCTCGGTCGCGAGCTTCGCGCGCTCCGCGGGATCCCACACCGTGGCCATCTGCTCGAGCGCGCGATCGACGCGCGGTGACGGCGCGCGCAGCGGATCCTTCGGGCCGATCCGCGCGCTCGCGTCCATGTCGACCATGCCGCTCCACTGGCGCTCGACGAGCTGGTAGTTGCCGTCGGCGACGCGCGACGCGACCCACTGCTCGCCGCCGGTCTTCAGCTCGATCACGACGCCGATCCGGCGCGCGGCCTCGATCAGGTACTCGCGCGGTAGCTCGGGACCCGTCGTCTGCTTCGGGGTCGCGCGCTCGGTCCCGAGCATCACGATCTTGAGCTGGACGCCATTGCGATCGCGGATGCCGTCCTTGTCGCTATCGATCCAGCCCGCCTGATCGAGCAGCGCGCCCGCGGCTTTCGGATCGAACGCGGGGACCGCGAGCTCGGGGCCGTGGACGAAGCCGCCGGGCCAGATCGGCCACATCACCGGCTTCGCGAGCCGATCGAAGTGGTGATCGACGATCTCGTTGCGATTGACGAGCAGCGCGATCGCGTGGCGGACGCGCGCGTCGTCGAGCGGTGGCTTCGTCGCGTTGAACGCGAGGTAGCGCATGCGCGGCGGCCGCAGCTGGAGCGGCGCGAACGCGGCGGAGATGCCGGGCGCGGTCGCCTGCTCGGGCCAGTGCGCCGGGATCAGCGCGGTGAGGATGTCGTAGTCGCCGCGCTTGGCGTCCTTGAGCGCGAGCGCGGCGTCCGGCTCGTAGACGAACTCGATGTCCGGGATCGCGGGCTTCGTGCCCCAGTAGTGATCGTACCGGGTCAGGTGGACGGTGCCGTTCTTGTTCGAGACCAGCTTGTACGGGCCGCTGCCGACGAGCGCACCGCCGGCGAGCAGGTTGTCGTTATAGATGTGCATCGGCAAGATCGGGATCTCGGCGAGCGCGCGCAGCACGTAGCCGCTCGGGCCCTTGAGCACGAGCCGCACCTGGGTCGGCGTGATCAGCTCGACCGCCTCGACGTCGTCGAGCATCGTGCGCAGGTGATCGATGCCCTTGCGAGGATCCCGGATCGCGTCGAGCGTGAACTGGACGTCCGAGCTCGTCAGCGGGTGACCATCGTGGAACGTCGCGCCGGGCTCGAGCTCGATCCGGATCTCGAGGCCGCCCCACGGTGGCGCGACGACACTCCACGACCGCGCGAGCCTTGGTGCAAAACGCCCCGCCGGCTGATTGGCGTCGGGTGGGACATAGCGCAAGAGTGGCTCGAACACGGTGCCGAGCGTGATGCGACGGCCCCACGTCGTCGGTGAAACCAGCGGGTTGAGCCGGCCGGGCTCGGCATCGACATGGATTCGAAGTGTATGCCCGCGTGCAGCTCGCACCTGCGCATCTGCCGACACGTCGGCGAGTGCGGGCGATCCGGGTGCCTTGGCGGCCTCGGCGATCGGGTCCGGCGCATGTCGCCACGGCTTGACGCGCGCGGGAGAATCGCAGCCCCCGACGAGCGACACGAGCACGAGGTGACAGAGGGCCAACCGCCTAACTTGAGAGGCGTTGGTCACCATGTTATGACCGCAAACATGACGCACCGTAGGGGCCTGCGTATCGTCCTATTTTCGTGCCTGGTTCTCGCAGGCGGTTGCGGCGAGGACAAGCTCAAAGGTCCGGAAGCCGAAGTTCGCAAGAGCGACGTCAAGCTCCAGATCCCGCCGGTGCCGGACTTCGCGCTCCCCGCGGCGCCGGGCGATGGCTCGCACTCGGTGAAGGAGATGCGCGTCAAGGGCAAGAAGCTCCTCGATAGTGACATCACGGTCAAGGGCTACGTCACGTGGGCGTATGACTGCGCGACCGCGGTGCGCGAGCCCGGCATGGACGACAAGGCCGTCCAGAAGATGATCGACGAGGACCCGACGAAGTGCGAGCGCCCGAAGTTCTACATCGGTGACGCGGCGGACACGCCGGCCGAGAAGAGCATGTGGGTCGTCGACGTGCCGCGTCCGTACAACAAGCTCGAGATGGAGCGCATCAAGAAGCCGGATCGCAACCAGCCGGATCGCTGCGAGCCGAACGAGAAGGATCCGAAGAAGAACATCTGCCCGCCGTACAAGGTCGGCGATCAGGTCGAGGTGACCGGCACGTGGAAGCTGTCGTCGCCGCACAGCGAGCGCAACAGCGACGGTCTGCTCGTCTACAAGAAGATGAAGAACGTGACGCAGAACTGGGAGTCGCCGGAGCTGCCGCCGGCCCCGACGGGAACGCCGACCGGTCAGGACTCCGGTGCACCGCCCGCGGGCAGCAAGCCGTCGCCCGAGGATCTCGTGAAGCAGAACAAGGGCAAGCAGGGCTAGCTCGTCTCGCTTCGCTGCACGCGCGGGCACTCCTCGGAGTGCCCGTCGTCGTTTTCGGTCGGTTCGATCAGCGCACGCGTTCGATCGCGGCACACAGCTCGGGCGCGACGAGCACGTGCGACGCGTCGACGGAGGCGGCGCAGCCCTGCGGCAGCTTGCCGATGCGGAGCGCGCGCTTCGAGGCAGGCCCGACCGGCGGCACGATCGCGAGCTCGATCGCGTGCGGCAGCGTGACCGGCTCGGGGAGCTCGCCGATCGCGCGCGGCGACGCGAGCAGCTCGACGAGCGCGTCGAGCGCAGCCGGGTCGGCGACCGGCTGGGCGTCGCGCAGCCACTCGCCGATCACCGGCCCGCGCGCGTACGGCTTGCCGTCGAGCGTGACGCGCTGGATCGTCGTCGGCTCCTCGAGCCATAGCACCGGATCGCGATACGCGGCCTGCGGGCGGACCAGCAGCGCGTACGCACCGTCGCCGATCTGCAGCGCGAGCGGCTCGCCGCGGCGCGCGACGATGCCCCTGCCGTAGAGCTCGAGCACGAGCTCGATCCGGTCGCCGGTGACCGCGAGCTGGCCAGTCGGCTTCGTCGCCGGTCGCGGGACCGGCTGGCCGGGCGCGGCGAGGATCGCGGCGAGCTCGAGCGCGCGCGCCGGATCGGCGTCGTGGGACCCGATGCGCGGGCGCTTCGCGAGATCGAGGACGCCGCTGTCCGGCAGCGTCAGCTTCGCGATCCGATCGAGCGGCACCGGCCGGCGCTCGATGATCTCGGCGGCCGGACGCGCGAGCGCGGCGATCGCGCGCGCGACCGCCTGCCACGCGGTCTCGTCGACGCAGCCCTCGCCGAGCGGGCCGGCGACCCAGCGCTGCTTGCCGCCGGTGCACGGCGGGCCGACGGTCGCGACGAGCCCGCCGTCGAACGTGATCCGCGCGATCGGCTCGCCGGCGGGCGGCGCCGCGACCGCGACGATCGTCGTCGCGAGCAGCGCGCGCTCGAGATCGTCGACGAGGGCGCCGGCGACGAACAGCTCGTGGCCCGTCGGATCGACGAGCCGGCGCGGCGAGCCGCGCAGCATGATCCCGGGCTCGATCCGGAGCTCGGTCGCGTCGAGCACGGCCGCGAACGGCGTGCGCACGCGCAGCGCGAGCGGATCCGGGGCGAGCGCGCGCGCGACCCACGCATCGACGAGCAGCGCGTGATCGCCGGCGACGAGCCACTGCTGCGCGTCGCCGTCGCCGCCCGGCAGCGCGTCGCCGAACGCGAGCTTCGTCGTCCCCGCCGCGGTCTCGATCGCGAGCGTGCGCGACGGCGTGCCGGCGACCGCGGCAGCCTCGCGCCGCTGCCAGCGCGCGCCGCGGAGCGCGGACAGCACCGCCTCGACGGTGCGCGCCTCGGCCGGCGTCCGGCGGGTGCCGGCGATCGACCACCCGGTCGCCGACGCCGGATCGCGGACGACACGCGTACCGTCCCAGGCAAGCGCGGTCACCGCGTCGGCGGAGAACCCGGACACGAGCGCGCGATCCGACGGCGGCCCGGCGCGCCGAAGGTCGAGCGCGACGACGATCGCGAGCAGCCCCGCGATCGCGGCGAGCACGTAGAGGCCGCGCACGCTCGCGATCATCGCGCCGCCTTGCGCTCGCTCGCCCGCGCGCGCCGCCGGCCGAGCCCGACGACGATCCCGCCGAGGACCGCCCACGCGAGCGGGATCCCGGCGACGACGAGCGCGACGATCGAGCTGCGCTCGCCGCTCGACAGCACGAGCCGGACCTGCGACGGCGTGCGTGCCGCGATCCGCTTGCCGACGTCGACGGCGGGATCGGTCGCGCCGGCCGCGAACCGGATCGCGTGCAGCACCCACAGATCGCCCGCGGACGCGCCGCCCGCGAGCACCGCCGACGACAGCGACTCCGCCGAGCCGAGCACGACGACGCGATGCGCGCCGCCGACCGCGGCGAGGATCGACGGGCCCGCAAAGTCATCGGCGTTCTTCTCCGGCGGCGTCTTCGCGCGGTAGTCGCGCTCGCCCCAGCTCTCCGGCGACGCGGTGACGAGCGCGCGCGCCGCGCCGGCGATCGCGAGCGGCCGCGGCTGGAACCACAGCATCGCGCGCTCGCCGCGCGAGAACCCGAGGTTGATCGGATGGTCGGCGAAGCCCTGCGCGACCAGCAGCGCGCCCGGCAGCTCGCGCACCGCGAGCGCCGGATCGACGACGATCGCCGGCGGCAGCCCGATGCCCTCGGATGCGAGCACGGCCTCGAGCCCCGTCGCCGCGAGATCGCCGGCGGTCAGCGACCGGCTCGCAGCCGCGACGACGACGCCGCGCCCGCTCTGCACGAAGCGCTGCACCGCGAGTGCCTCCGGCGGCGACAGCGCGACCGCCGGACCGGCGACGACGAGCACGTCGCAGCGCGCGGGTACGTCGGGCACGATCGCGACATCCTCGATCGTCATGCCCTCGGCGCGCAGCCGGCTCGCGACGATCGACCAGTCGGCGGCGGTCTGCGGCTGCGGCTCGAGCGGCAGCTCGCCGTGTGACGTCGTCGCGCACGCGGTGATCGGCTGGCTGCGCCCGAGCGCCGCGAGCGCGCCCGCGATCGCCTGCTCGACCGCGAGCCGCTCGACGGTCGTCGCGCCCGCCGGGCCGGCCTGCAGATCGGCGAGCGCGTAGAAGTCGATGACGCGGCGGCGGCCACCGAGCTCGACGACGATCGAGCCGCCTTTCGCGAGCTCGTTCGCGCGGATGCCCGCGGCCTGCGCGATCGCCGGCAGCCCGCCGGGTGCGCGCGCCGGGTCGGCGATCTGAACGGTGATCGGCGCGACCTCCGCCATCCGGTCGGCGACGTTCGCGGCCTCGTCGTAGATCGGCTGCAGGTTCGCGAGCGTCGGCCGCACGATCGTGAGCTTCGCCGGTGCGATCGTCGCGAGCAGCGCGCGCGTCTGATCGTCGAGCGTGTTGCGCCGGTTCGCGCTGAGATCGAGCCGCGCCGGGTGGCGAACCGCGAGCACGCCGGCGAGGATCGCGATCGCCGCGACGACCACGCTCGCGAGCCCGCGCGTCCGGATCTCGGCGCGGCGTCGCCGACCCGCGCATGCGAGCGCGAGCGCGACCGACAGCCCGGTGATCGCCAGCCCGCCGACGAGCACGACCGGGCCGGCGGCGAGCTCGCCGCGGGCGAACGCGAGCGCGGCGCGCCGGATCGCGACCGCGTCGAGCGCGGCTGCGAGCGTCGGATGGTCCGCGGCGAGGTCCGTCCACAGCGCGGGCAATTCGCCGACGAGGAACACGATCACCAGGAACAGGAACCCGAGCGCACCGGCGCCGAGCGTCGAGCTCATCGCGGCGCTCGCGGCGATCGCCCACGCGAGCAGCGCCGCGCCGAGCGCGATCGCGCCGAGATAGCCGCACGCGATCGCCGCGCCATCCCAGCCGCCGGTGTCGGCGCGAAATGCCGCGACGACGCCGAAGTACGCGAGCGTCGGGATCCACAGCAGCGCGTACACCGTGGTCGCGGCGAGCCACTTGCCGACGACCGCGGCGCCCTCCCCGACCTGCGCGGTCAGCAGCAGCTCCCACGCGCCGCTGCGCCGATCGTCGGCGATCGCGCGCATCCCGAGCAGCGTCAGCACGACGAGCTCGAGCACCCACGTCAGCAGCGTGCCGGCGAGCTGGCCTTCGAGCAGCGCGCCGAGCGGCGCTGGCCGGCGCGGATCCGACAGCGCCTCGACGAGCCCGGCGAACGCGACGCCCTGGACGACGAGGAACACGCCGCCGATCACGTAGATGATCGGCGCGCGCAGCATCGCGTGCAGCTCGGCGCGCCACACCCAGTACGCGGCGCGCGCCCGGCTCATGCGGCGGCCTCCTCGCCGAGTAGCTCGACGACGACCGCCTCGAGCGTGCGCTTGCCGTGCGCGGCGAGCAGCGCGGCCGGCGTGTCGTTCGCGACGAGCACGCCATCGCGCAGCACCGCGACCCGCGTCGCGAGCGGCTCGAGATCGGCGACGGCGTGGCTCGAGATCAGCAGCGCTCGCTCGGCGCGCGCGGCCGACGCGAGGTAGTCGCGCATCTGCGCGGTCTGGATCGGATCCATGCCGCTCGTCGGCTCGTCGAGCACGAGCAGCGGTGGCTCGCCGAGCAGCGCGTCCGCGAGCCCGACGCGCTGGCGGTAGCCCTTCGACAGGTGGCCGATCGGCCGCGCGAGCTCGCTGTCGACCGCGGCGGCCTTCGCGGCGCGCTCGACCGCGGTCGCCGGCAGACCCTTGAGCCGCGCGCGCAGCCGCAGGTGATCGGCGACGCGCAGCTCGCTCGGTGCCGGCGCGTGCTCCGGCAGGTAGCCGAGCCGGGCCTGCGCGCGCGCGCGCTCGCGGTCGATCGCGATGCCGTCGATCGTGACCGTGCCGGCGTCGGCGTCGAGGAACCCGGTCACGATCCGCAGCAGCGTCGTCTTGCCGGCGCCGTTGCGACCGACGAGCAGCACCGCCTCGCCCGCGCGCACCTCGAGCGAGACGCCGGCGAGCGCCTGGCGGTCGCCGTAGCGCTTGTCGATCGCGGTCGCGACGAGCATCGCCGAAAGGCTAGCAGGCTAGTCGGCGTCGTTCGCGCGCTGCGCCGGGATCCGGATCGTGAACGTGGTGCCGGTCGGGCCGGTGTCGCAGCGGATGCTGCCCTTGTGATCGTCGACGATGCGCTTGACGATCGCGAGCCCGAGGCCGGTACCACCCTTGCGGCCGGTCGCGAACAGCTCGAACAGCCGGCCGTGCACCGCGGCCGGGATGCCGGGCCCGGTATCGGTCACGCTCCACACGAGCTCGTCGCCCTCGCGGTCGACCTTGACCTTCAGGTGGCCCCCCTCGGGCATCGCCTCGATCGCGTTGCTCGTCAGGTTGTGGAACACGCGCATCAGCTTCTGCTCGTCGAAGTACGCGACACCGTCGTAGCGAGCTTCGACCTCGAAGTCGATGCCGCGCCCGGCGACCGCCGCGCCGAGCTGGGTCGCGAGCTCCTCGGAGAACCGGTTGACGTAGACCTTGCGGACGACGAGATCGGTGTCGCCGCGCGCGAACGCGAGCACCTCGCGCGTCATGCCGGCCATCAGATCGAACTGGCGCTGGATCTGGTCGACGTACTTCTCGCGCTGCTCGGCATCGTCCGACGACGCCATCAGCTGCGCGTAGCCCGAGATGATCGTCATCGGGGTCTTCAGATCGTGCAGCAGGCCGGCGAGCATCCGCCCGATCGACGCGAGGCGATCGCGGTTGCTCTGCTCGCTGCGCCGCCGCGCCATCCCGATCGCGCCGGCGGCCTGGGCGGCGATCAGCACGAGCAGCTTGAGGTCGTCCTCGCCCCACGCGGTCTCGCCGTCGCGCGCGGCGCGGCGCTGGTCGATGATCTCGATGCCGCCGATCACGTCGTCGCCCTCGACGAGCGGCGCGACCATGATGTGCTGCGGCCGGACGCCGAGCTCCTGCGCGATCTCGGCGGCGTGCCGCGGATCCTGGCCCGGCGTGTCGATCACGAGCGGCGTCCGGTGCGCGATCGACCACCCGAGCAAGCCGGTGCCGTGCGGCAGCGTGCGCTCGATCAGGCGCGGTGCGGCCGGGCCCTGCACGGTGCGAAACCGCAGCGAGCCGTCGGGCTCGACGAGCGCGATCGACCCGGCGCCGCCGGACAGCACGGTGATCGCCTGGGCGAGGATGCGCGACAGCAGGTCGTCGAGATCGAGCGCGTGCGACAGCTCCTTCTCGACCTCGTACAGCGCGTTGAGCTCGCGCGTTCGGCGCTCGAGGTCGCGGCGCGCGCGCTGCAGCTCCTGGTTCTGCGAGACCAGCGAGTGATAGAGCCGCGCGTTCTCGATCGCGATCGCCGCCTGGCTCGCGAGCGCCATCAGCAGCTCCTCGTCCGGCTGCGTGAACGGCCCGTCCGACTTGTTCAGCACCTGCAGCACGCCGACGAGGCCACCGAGCGCGCCGAGCATCGGGACCGCGAGGATCGAGCGCGTGCGATAGCCGCTCTTGAGGTCGATCGACGGCTGGAACCGCTGATCGGCATAGGCCTCGGGGATGTTGACAATCTCGCGCGTCTCGGCGACCCAGCCCGCAATTCCTTCGCCGACCTCGAGGCGAATCTCCACGCGCTCGTCGCCCTGCACGACCTTCGACCACAGCCACCGGCCATCGTCGGTGACGAGGTAGAGCGTGGACCGATCGGCGTCCATCAGCTCGGTCACCTTGACCATGATCAGGTTCAGCAGCGCATCGAGATCGCCGGCGTCCGACAGCGCGCGGCTGACCTCCTGGACGAGCGCGACCTTCTTCTGCTCGCGCTGGAGCGCGGCTTCGAGCGAACGCAACGGGTCGTGTGCGCTAGCTGGCGCCAACCCCTTGCCGTCCGACATGGGCCCATCCTACCGCAACCACTCGCATCCAAGGCGTGCGTGACGGCGGAACGTGAGACCGGACGACCTGGGGCGTTCCGGGCGCGTGCGCGCTAGCTTGAGGTACGGGCGATGCACGACGAGACGGGTGATGACTGAGCAGCTGTTGCAGGGCTCGTTCGCGCTGGTGATCGTGTGGCTCGTGATCGGCGGGCTCGGCATTCCGCTCCCAGAAGATGCCGCCCTGCTCGCCACAGGCGTGCTCGTCGCGCACGGTACGCTGCCGCTCGTCGTCGCGCTCGTGGCGGTGTTCGCGGCCGTGCTCGGCGGCGATGCGATGCTGTTCTTCCTCGCGCGCCGGCTCGCGCAGCACATGGGTCCCGAGATGTATCAGCGCAAGCTGATGAAGCGGATCTTGCCGCTCGAGCGCCGCGAGAAGATCGAGCGCGCGTACGAGCGCTACGGCGGCCGGCTCGTGTTCTTCGCGCGCCACGTCGCCGGCCTGCGCGGCGCGGTGTTCGCGATGGCGGGCATTCACGGCATGCGACCGGCACGATTCCTCGCGTGGGACGCGGCCGCGGCGTGCATCAGCGTGCCGTTCGTCGTCGGGCTCGGCTACTACGGCGCGCGCCACCTCGATCGCGTACGCGCCGGCATGGCGCACGCGCAGCACTACATCTTCCTCGGCGTTGCCGTCGCGATCCTCGGCTTCCTCGCGTGGCGCCACGTCCGCAAGCTGCGCAAGCCGGACCTCTGAGTCGCTTACCCCTTCTTGACGCCGAGCTTGTCGATCGCGTCGGCGAGCTGCGCGAGCTGGATCGGCTTGACCAGCGTGATCTCCGACGGCAGCGGCGCCGGCTGCGACGAGCTCGAGACGAGGATCGCCGGCAGGTCGGGCGCGTGACGCCGGAGCTCGACGAGCAGCTGCTCGCCGTCGCTCCACGGCGGATCGTGGTTCGCGACGAGCACGTCGACGACCTCGCGCCACGCGACCTCGGCGCTCGCGATCTTGCTCGACGTGCCGATCGAGTCGCAGCCGAGCTCGTTCAGGCACGCGCACAGCGCGGCGCGCCCGCCGACGTAATCATCGATCACGAGCACGCGCGGATGCCGCGGTGTAGCCGCCGGCACGAGCCGCAGCCGGCTCGCGCGGTCCGCGGCGACCCGGACGTCGGGGTCACCGTCGCGGACAAGCTGGCCGAGGATGAAGTCGTCGCCGACGAGCCGGAACGGCACGGTGAGCGCGTTCGCGATCGCGCACCGCACGCGCGCGCGATCGCTGATCGCGGCGATCGATGCGACGCGCGTCGCGTCGAACGGACTCATCTGCTCGAGCAGCATCGCGAGCCGGTACCCGGCGAGCGTCGGATCGCTGCTGTCGACCGTCGTCAGGATCGCGTCGTCGAGCGCGACGTCGTCGAAGTCGTCGACCTCGTCGAGATCGTCGTTCGAGTCGTCGGGAACCACCGCGGACGACGCATCGACCGTGGGCACGGGCGTGACGGCAACGGCGCCGGCGCCCGCAAACAGAGAATGCCCGAGCAGGCGGCGCAGGCCGCGGCGCGGAGGAGCAGAGTCGGTCATGGCAGACCTCGCAGCAAGGAGACGCAGACGGGACAGATCGAGAGCTTCGACAGCTACGACTGCCACGCCGGCGGCGAGGTCTTCGGTGCATCGACGAGCACGGTGCGGCCGGGTTCGATCGGCGAGCGCACCTCGTGTAGCGGGACCGTCCGGACGCGCGGAACCACGACCGCGACGAGCTCGAGCGTCGGCGGCTCGAACGTCGCGAGCATGTCGCCGTCGTCGTCGAACGCGGCGATGCTCGCGGTCTGATCGGTGCGCAGCGTCGGGCATGCGTTCGGCGCCGCGATCACGATCGTGACGACCATCGTGATCAGCACCGTTACGGCGAGCACTGCGCGCGTGACCCGCATCCGTGGCAAAGCATGGGCGCGCATCCGCGAGTCGTCAACGCGAAGTTCCCGCAGCAACATCCTGCAACGCAGCGTTTCGTAGCGCAGCGTGCATTGCTCCCGCGGATTGACCCTGGTCGCGAGGCCGCTCTACCCTGGTGTCATGCGGCCGAGCCACGCGATCGCACTACTCCCGTGGCTCGTGGTCGGCTGCCGGTTCGAGCCGCGCGCGCTCGAGCTCGACGCGCCCGAGGTGCCGCCGGGAGATGGCATGCCGGACGTCATGATTCCCGATGCGGCACCTTGTCCCGGGGCGCCGGTCGGGTGCGTCGGCTTCACGTGCGGCGGCACGAGCTGTTACTACGTCTGCACGAGCGGGTCGTGGGCGCAATCGCGCGATAAATGCGTGGCGCAAGACCTCGGCTGTCTCGTCACGATCGAGAGCGCGGCCGAGAACCAGTGCATCCGCGACGCGACGCTGCCGGTGTTCCCGAACCTGCCGTACATCGGGCTGTACCAGCCGATCGGCTCGTCCGAGCCCACGGGCGGCTGGACATGGCAGTGCGGGTCGTCCGCGTACACGACGCCGGGCTGGGGCATGCCAGGCAACGAGCCGAACAACCTCGGCGGCGACGAGAACTGCGGCGTGATCGCCGAGGACGCGGGCTGGGTCGACATCGACTGCGCGACGCAGCGCCGCTACGTCTGCGAGCTCACGCGCTGACCGTGGCCGTGATCGTGGCCGTGGCCGTGGCCGTGGCCGTGGTCGTCATCGTGATCGCAACGAGCCGCACAACTTGCGGCGAGGAGGACGGCCGCGTGTTCGCCGCGAACGCGAGCCGGGTCGACATCGACTGCGCGACGCAGCGCCGCTACGTCTGCGAGCTCACGCGCTGACCGTGGCCGTGATCGTGGCCGTGGCCGTGATCGTGGTCGTCGTCGTGATCGCAACGAGCCGAACAACCTAGGCGGCGACGAGAACGGCCGCGTGATCGCCGCGAACGCGAGCCGGGTCGACATCGACTGCGCGACCCAGCGCCGCTACGTCTGCGAGCTCACGCGCTGACCGTGGCCGTGATCGTGGCCGTGGCCGTGGTCGTCGTCGTGATCGTCTGAACGTGGCTGCGGGCTGGCGCCCTCGTGATTTCGCCGGCCGTGTCGATCGATCACGATCACGGCCACGGCCACGGCCACGGCCACGAGATCAGGTCATTCCATGCCGCGACGGCGGAGATCATCCTCGTCGAGGCCCTCGAGGTGCCCGATCTCGTGCAGCAGCGTGTCGCGGATCTGCTCGGACAGCTCGGCGCGCGTCTTCACCGCACGCGCGAGGTTCTTGCGGTACAGCACGATCGACGGCGTCTCGCCATCGGCCGGCGTGTACGGCGCGTGCGCGGCGCGACCGACCGGCCCGCGATACAGCCCGAGGATCGTCGGCGGAAACGGCGGCTTGACCGCGGCGAGGTCCGCCGGGTCCGGCAGGTCCGCGATCTCGACCTTGATCGAGCGCACGCGCGCCCGTCGATCCTCCGGCAGGTTCGCGACCACCGCGTCGACTTCCTTCTGGAACTCGGCGACCGGGATCAGCACCGGCGCGAACAGCTCGTTCGGCGCGAGCTCGAGCGCGCGCGCCAGCTCCTTCTCGGAGGCCGCGGTCTCGCCGAGCTGCTCGAGCGTGAGCCCCATGATGTGGTGCGAGTACGCGTCGTCGGGCTGGATCTGCAGCGCCTTCGCGAGCGTCTGCTTCGCCTCGGCGAACTTCGACAGATCGAACAGCGCGACGCCCTTCTCGTGCAGCGCATCGCCGCGGCCGGGCGCGAGCCGGAGCGCGACGTCGACGCGCTGGAGCGCCTCGTCACTGCGGCCGAGATCGTTGAGCGCCTGCGCCTCGAGCACCGCGAGGTCGGCGGCAAGCGGCGGGTTCTTGCGGCGGCGCGCGAGGACGCGACGGCTGCCGCGCTGCGCGAGCTCGAGCCCGAGCCGGAGCGCGTCGCGCCCGTGGTCGCCCTTGCCGTTGATGTAGAAGTCGGCGATCGCGCGCAGCGTCTCCGGATCGTCGGGGTCGAGCGCGAGCGCGATGCCGTACGCGAGCTGGGCCTCGTCGTCGCGGCCGAGCGCGGCGAGCGCGGCACCCCGCAGGTGATGTGCCTCGACCGAGGACGGGATCAGATCGGCCGCGCGATCGGCGCACGTCCACGCGGCCGCGTACTGGCCGCCGACGATGTTCTTGTTCGCGCTGTCGAGCAGCGCCGCGGCGCGCGTGTCGTCGTCCGCGTCGTCCGCGATCTTCGCCGGGCACTCGACGACGGCCTCCTCGCGGTGCGGCTTGAGCGCGCCCTCGACGTGCTTGCTCGGCGGTGCGGTCGACGCCGCGACGATCTGGCCCGAGCCGGCCTGGCCCGGCGCCGGCGGCGCGGCAGGCGTCCCGCACGCTGCGACGAGCGCGGCGGCCAGTGTGAACGAGGATCGCACGGACCCTAAGAATACTCTGTGCCGCGCGAGAACGCGAAACGACGGCGATCACGGCGCGAACCGATGTCGGATTCAGCTACATACCGAGCATGCGGCGTCGTGAATTCTTGCAGGGTTCGCTCGCGGCGCTCGCGGCCTGTCGCGCGCCGGCGATCCGGAGCTCGGTGCCTGCGATCACGCACTGCGTGCAGTCGGGCGATGTCGAGCGCGGTCGCGCGCTGATCTGGGCGCGCGCGAGCGAGCCGGCGCGCATGGTCGTCGAGTGGGACACGACCGACCGGTTCGCGCGCCCGACGCGCGTCGCCGGCTCCGTCGTCACGCCGGATGGCGATCACGCGGGCCTCGTCGAGCTGACCGGGCTGCCCGATGCGCAGACGATCGCGTATCGCGTGCGGTTCGAGCGCGAGGCGGCACGCGGCGCGAGCGCGTGGACGACCGGCCGGTTCCGCACGCCGCGCGCGGACCGGCTGCGGCTCGCGTGGACCGGCGACACCTGCGGGCAAGGCTTCGGGCGCAACCCCGAGTGGGGCGGCCTGCGTGGCTACGCGGCGCTGCGCGCGGCGAACCCCGACGTGTTCGTCAACTCGGGCGATCTGATCTACGCCGACAACCCGATCGTCGCCGAGCAGAAGCTCGCGAGCGGCCGGATCTGGAAGAACGTCACGAACGAGCGCGTCGCGCGGGTCGCCGAGTCGCTCGACGATTTTCGCGCGCGGTTCGCGTACAACCACGAGGACGAGCACCTCGCGACGTTCGCGCGCGAGACGTCGGTGATCGCGCAGTGGGACGATCACGAGACCCACAACAACTGGTTCCCCGGCCAGCAGCTCGCCGACGATCGCTATCGCGTGCGCGATGCCTCGCAGCTCGCGGCGCTCGCGCTGCGCGCGACGTTCGAGTGGACGCCGATCCGGCGCGGTCCGGTCCAGCGCGTGATCCATCACGGGCCGCTGCTCGACGTGTTCGTACTCGACTGTCGATCGTTTCGCGGCGTCAACGACGCGAACCTCGCCCCCGCCGGCACCGCGATGCTCGGCCGCGCGCAGGCGAGCTGGCTCGTCGATGCGATCGCGGCGTCGACCGCGCGCTGGAAGATCATCGCGTGCGATCAGCCGCTCGCGCTCGTGATCCCCGACGACGATCGCCAGGAAGGCTGGGCGAACGCCGACTCCGGCGCACCGCGCGGACGCGAGGTCGAGCTCGCCGGCGTGCTGTCACAGCTCGCGGAGCGCCGCGCGAAGAACGTCGTGTGGATCACCGCCGATGTCCACTACGCCGCCGCGCATCGCTTCGATCCGGCGCGCGCGCAGCACACGCGCTTCGATCCGTTCTGGGAGTTCGTCGCCGGTCCGATCCACGCCGGCACGTTCGGTCCCAACCCGCTCGATCCGACGTTCGGCCCCGAGCTGAAGTTCCAGTGGGCACCCGAGCACGGCGCCGAGAACCTCGCACCGTGGGACGGACTGCAGAGCTTCGGCACGCTCGATCTCGACGCCGCTGCGTGTGTCGTCACGCTGTGGGGCATCGACGGCAAATCACGTTTTCGCGTCGAGATTCCTCGCGAACCCTGAGCAGCTTCTGAACACCGATCACAGGTTCTGATCGGAGACTTCGCAGCGCACGGCCGCAACACCGTGCGCGTACGCGCGTTGACGTAGATCGTCATGCGTGTACGAGGTTTGCACGCGTTGGATCTCATGTCGGCGACGGCCACGTCCACACCCGTGATGGGGACGGCCGCGAGCCGACTCGCGAACGAGACGCGATTGCACCGGTGTGTCGCCGACGCCGATCACATGGCCGTCCTCGGCAATCCGACCCGCGAGGGCTTCGTGCACTACCTCGAGCGCGTCTACGGTTTCGACGCGCCGCTCGAGTCCGCGTTCGCGATCGCGCCCGGGCTCGCGCAGCTCGTCGATCTCGACCACCGCGTGAAGACGAATTACCTCGCCGAAGATCTGCGCGCCGTCGGGATCGCGCCCGATCGCCTGCTGTCGCTGCCGCACTGCTCGCTCGCGCCGTTCGGCGATGCGATCGAGGCGCTTGGCTGGATGTACGTCGCCGAAATTCACGCGTCGACTCACAACCTCGTGGTGAGCCAGCTCGCTCGTCGCACGAAAGATGTGGTCTCGAGTACTGCGCATCTGACGTACTACGACGCGCTCGGGCGCGGCCGCTGGCGCGAGCTCGATGGCGCGCTCGCCCAGGTTGCGGTCGACGATGCCGCATCACAGCGCCTCATCGACTCGGCGATGCGCGCGTTCGATTGCGTGCACTACTGGCTGCGCCCGAACACGCCGTCCGCGACCGCGCTGCAGGTCGGCTCGCGCACCCCGCCACGGCTCGTCGCCCACCGGCAACCGGGCAGCGGCGCACGCAGCCGCCGGCTGCGGCTCAACACGCCGGACGTGACCGTGAATCGCGACGTCGCCGCGCGCGAGCCCGCTCGTGCTTCCACGCACGTGCGACGAGAGCGCACGCTCGGCTCGACGTCCCGTCGCAGTTAGAACTGTCAGCGCGCGGACATACGCGTGTAGCGCGTTGCGTCTCGGGCGCACGGCGAGATGCGAACCGGACGCCTCGCCGATCGCGCGTCGATCGCGCGCCTCGTCGAATTTCTTACGCGTCGGCCCAATTTTCCGCGATGCCGATGTCGACCTCGAGCGGCACGCTGAGCTGGTAGACGGCTTCCATCTCCGCCTTGAGCGCAGCGCCGACCTCGTCGGCGAGCTTCGGCGGCGCCTCGAACACGAGCTCGTCGTGGACGGTGAGCAGCATCTGCACCGGCCACGGCTCGCGCTCGATCCGGTTCGACGTCGCGATCATCGCGAGCTTGATGATGTCCGCGCC
Source organism: Kofleriaceae bacterium (assembly GCA_035715365.1). GTDB lineage: Bacteria > Myxococcota_A > Polyangia > Haliangiales > Haliangiaceae > JABFXX01. The sequence continues at coordinate 84,927 of DASTLB010000059.1, forward strand.
GGCGCCCTGCATCGGCGTGTTCTGCGCGACGCGCTCGGCGGCGTGCCGCGCCTGCGGCGACTTCGACATCAGGTTCGGGATCGGTCGCCACCGTCCGAGCAGCGTGCGCGCCCCGCCCTGCGCGCGCGCGAGCGTGACGATGTCGTCCATGAACTTGTGGATCGTCGGGAACCGCTGGAAGTAGCGGCGCGAGTATTCGGCCGCCTGCGTGCGCGTGATCTCGAGCGTGCGCGCGAGCCCGAAATCCGACTGGCCATACGACAGCCCGTAGTTGACCGCCTTCGCGATCCGGCGCTGCTCGGCGGTGACCTGCTCGCGCGGCACGTCGAATACCTCGGCCGCGGTCTCGGTGTGGACGTCGACGCGATCGCGAAACGCGGCGCCGAGCTTCGGATCGCCGGACAGGTGCGCGAGGATCCGCAGCTCGATCTGCGAGTAGTCGGCCGCGATCAGCACGTGGCCGGGCGCCGCGACGAAGCCGCGCCGGATCTGCTGGCCGAGCTTGCTGCGGATCGGGATGTTCTGGAGGTTCGGATCCTGCGACGAGATCCGGCCGGTCTCGGCGACGACCTGGTTGAACGTGGTGTGAACGCGACCGGTGCGCGGGTTGACGAGCGGCGGCAGCGCGTCGAGGTACGTGCCCTTGAGCTTGCTGATCTCGCGATGCTCGAGGATCGGCGCGATCACCGCGTGCTTCTCGATCAGCGCCTCGAGCGTCTCGGCCTCGGTCGACCACCCGGTCTTCGTCCGCCGCACGCCCTTGGTCTCGAGCCCGAGCTTGTCGAACAGCAGCTCGCCGAGCTGCTTCGGCGACCCGATGTTGAACTCCTGGCCGGCCGCCTTGTAGATGAACGCCTCGAGCTCGGCGAGCTTCTCGGCGACCTCGCCGGACAGCTTCTTGAAGTGCACGGTGTCGATGTGGATGCCGCGGCGCTCGATGTCCGCGAGCAGCCGCGCGACCGGCAGCTCGACGTCGCGATACAGCGCCGCGAGCCCGCTCTGCTCGAGTCGCGCCGGCAGCTGGTTACCGATCTCGAGCACCGCGTGCGTGATCGCGCCGGCCCACGGCGCCGCGCGCTCGACCGGCACCGCCTCGAGGCTGGTCTTCGCACGGCCCGCGATCGTCGCGCGCGTCGGTAGCAGCACGCCGCCGAGCCGCTGCGCGACCGCCTCGCCGGGCTCGGCCTCCGCCGTCGGATCGAGCAGGAACGCGGCGAGCATCGTGTCCTCGACGATCCCCTTCACCTCGAGCCCGATGTTGAGGAACGCGCGCACGATCGTCTTGCTGTCGTGCGTGACCTTCGCGACGTCTGGATCCGTCAGCAGCGCGTGCAGCGGCGCGAGGTCGCTCGCGGGCGGCGGGGCCGGCGCGCCGATGTAGCGATGGCCGACCGGGATGTACGACGGCGCCTGGCCGGGCACCGCGATCACGATCGCGACCAGGCCGGCGACGTCCATCCGCGTCGGGTCGAGCTCGACCGTGATCGCGAACCGCTTCGCGGCGCGCGCCGCCGCGACGAGCTCGACGATTGCCTCGGGCCGCAGCGTGATCCGCGTGTCCGGCGCCTGCTCGATCGTCGCGATCGCGGTGGTCTCGGGCGCCGGCACGACGACGACGTCCTCGCCCGGCGGCATCCGCATCTTCACCTTGTCGACGAGCAGGCCGAACTCGAGCTCGGTGAACAGCTGGAGCAGCGTCGGTAGATCCCAGTCGGTGACGACGAGATCCTCGAGCGAGCACGGCAGCGGGACGTCGCGGCGCAGCTCGACGAGCTGGCGCGAGATCTTCACGCGCTCGAGCTGCTCGGGATCGCCGAACGGCTGCTTGACCTGGATCCGCGGCACGACCGGGTTCTCCGCGATCAGATTCTCGAGCGAGCCGTACTTTTCGAGCAGCGCCGCGGCGGTCTTGTCGCCGACGCCGCGGATGCCGGGGATGTTGTCGCTCGTGTCACCGACGAGCGCGAGGAAGTCCGGAATCTTCTCCGGCGGCACGCCCATCTTGCGGATCACCTCGTCGCGCGTGTACGTCTTCTGGTGGAGCGCGTCGATCATCGAGACGCCGTCGCCGACCATCTGCATGATGTCCTTGTCGGCGCTGTAGATGATGACCTCCCAGTCCTTCGCGCGCGCCTGCTCGACGAGCGTCGCGATCACGTCGTCCGCCTCGACCCCGGGCACCGTCACGACCGGCCAGCCCATGCCGCGCACGACCTTCGCGAAGTAGTCCATCTGGACCTGGAGCTCCTCGGGCGGGTCCTTGCGCGTCGCCTTGTAGGCCGGATACATCTGGGCGCGGAACGTGCGCACGCCGGTCTTGTCGTCGAACACGACCGCCATCCGCTTCGGCGCGTTGTCCTCCTCGAGCCGCATCAGCATGCGCGTGAACACATAGAGCGCGCCGGTCGGCATGCCCTCGCTCGTCGACAGCCGGACCTCGCGGCGCTCACCGCGCGAGATGTTCATCAGGCCGTAGTGCGCACGGAAGATGTATCCGTGCCCGTCGACGATGTAGAGCCGCTCCTTCATGACCTGCGACGGCGGACTCTAGCCCGCCTCTCTGACGCTGCCCAAGGCGCTCCGGAGGCGAGATGCGAGACTCTCGGAGCTACTTCAGCGCGACGCCGAACGCCGCGATCGGCTGCGCGGCGTCCGGCTTCGTCCATACCGCCTCGACGATCCCGGACGACGCCATGACGAACACGCCAGGCCGCAGCCCCGCGGCATAGCGCTTCGCGATCGCGATCGGCCGGCTCGTCGTGTCGACCCGCTGCTTGATCCACTGCGCGCAACGGGTCTCGTACTCGAGCGTGCCGTCCGGACGGATCCGCGCGATCCGGTTCGTCTTGATCCAGCTCGTGCACTTGCTCTGGAGCTCGCTCGCCTTCGCGAACGTGAGGCGCACGCTGTCGCCCTCGTCCTTGACGCTCGCGACGACGTCGTCCGCGTAGCCGTCGAATGCCAGCGGCTGGCGGTCGCGAAACCCGAGCGGCAGCTTCGTATCGATCATGTCGAGCCGCGCGCCGCGCTGATCGAGCTCGATGCCGGCGAGCCAGATCTTCGAGACCGCCGACGTGCGCGGGCCGCGATAACCGGGCCACGTCTGGGTCGCGTCGAGCAGCGCGCGGGTCACGAGGTCCGAGTCGCTCTCGCAGCTCGCGAGCGCGTTCGCCGCGAGATAGCCGGCCGGATCGCGCATGACGATGCCGACGGCGTTGTCGAGGAACGACCGTGCCATCTCGCGATCGCCGTGGACGCCATCGAACGCCTTCCCGCCGAGCGCAGCGATCGCGCGCTGGAACGCCGGCCACGCGCGTTCCGAGCAGCCGGCGCCGGCCTTGCGCGAGCCCGTTGCACGCGCATCGTCGAGCTCGGAGACCAGCGCGAGCAGCTCGCGTCGGCCCTCGCGTTGCTGGGTCCACTCGGTGCGTGCCGCGCGTGCGAGCTCGAACAGCTTGCCGTAGGCGTCGTCCTTCGCGACCGCTGCCTTGACCTCGCCCGCGTGGGTGACGAGCTTCGTCTGCAGCTCGGCGAGCGCGACGCGCACGACCATCTTGTCCTCGGCCGGCCGCTTCAGCGCGCGCAGCTCGCCGCCGAGCTTGCCGACGTCGAGCGCGTCGATGTCCGGCTGACACACCGCCCACTGCACCGGGTTGTCGCTGTGCAGGCAGTACTCGAGGTAACCGACGCGTCCGGTCTCGGTCAGCGCGAGCGCGTCGGCGAGGTACTCCTTCGCGCCGGGCTGGACGATGAATGCGGCACTGTCGCCGGTCGTCTTCGCGAGCATCGCGTACTGATCGATCGGATCGAGCTTCGACCACGCGACCTGCTTCGGCGGCTGCACCGCGAGCGAGATCCGATCGGTGTGGCGGATGTTCGCGAACGCCACGACGTCGGTCGCCCAGTCCTGCTCGGTCATGCCGAGCCGCTTCATCCACGCCTGGCGCTGCGCCTCGATCGCGTCGCGCTGCGCACCGGCCTTGTCGTCGGGGTGGCACAGCATCGCGGCGATCGAGCCGAGCGCGACCTCGGGATACTGCGTCTGCAGCGCGTACGCGGTCGACGCGTCGTCGGCCGGCTTGACGCCGCTGCACCACGCGTAGCTGCTCGGCGCCGGACCCGCGGCGACCGCCGGCATCGCGGCATCGGCGGTCGGCGCCGCCGAGCTGGCGGTCGACCTGGCGCCGCCGAGGCCGAACAGAGGTTTGCCATTGACCATGCACCCGGCCGCGCCGAGCACACACACGAACGAAACGAGCTTGCGATCCATCGGTCTCTCCTGGTTGCGGGACGGACGGAGGTCCGTCGACCGCGCTGCCCATCGGCAGGGGGAGCGACCGGTTGCGAAGTTTTTTCGCTACTCGAACAGCGGCGCTTCGTCCGTGACGAAGAAGCTGAACTGGCGCGGCGTCGGCTCGGGGCCGTCCGGGTAGAACCAGAAGTCGAGCACGCCGAACTTGCGGTCATCCATGGTGAATGACTTCGTCAGCGTCGCATCGCCGTCCTGGGTGACCGCCACGATCTCGTGCGTCCCGGGCGCCAGCCCGAAGTCGAACGGGATCCAGGTGTGCTGGCCCTCGACGTCGAAGTCGCCGGTGACCGCGAGCTCGCCATCGATCCGGACCGTGATGTCGACGCGATCGAGATCGAAGCTCTGGTTCGAGACGTAGAGCGTGAACGAAGGATCGTCGGGCCGCGGCATGTGCTGGGTAGGCTCGACGGGCGCGTCGGTGCACGCGGCGACCGACAGCACGAACGGAAGGAGACCAGGAACGAGGCGCATGCCGGGCGGCACAGCAAGCGGTGTGCCCGCGCAAGCGAGCGAAAGCCGTGGCCGCGGTCTCGAAAATCTGACGGGTCAGCCGGTCTCGGCGAGCACGATCAGCTTGTCGGCCTCGCCGATCGAGACCACGCGCTTCTTCGACGGGTTGATCGCGACGCCGAACGCGGCCTCGGCGGCATTCGCCTGCGCGGCGAGCCGGTAGCCGATCGCGATCTCGTTGCGGCGCAGCGCGGCCTCGCACAGCACGCCGAACGCGTGGCTGCCCGGCCGCACGTAGTCGATCGCGGGCTTGAGATAGATCTCGAAGTTCTGAGGCCCGAACAGCTCGTCGAACACGCGCACGAGGTGCGGGTTCTCCGCGATCTGCGACACCATCAGCGAGATCAGCGTGTTGCTGACGATGAAGTCGTCGGCCTCCGCGATCGAGGCGAGCTCGCGCGCGCCGATGTCCAGGATCTCGCTCGTGATCGGCACGTGCTTGCCGGCGAGCCGCGCGAGGTCACGCAGATGCAACAACGTGACGGTCGTGCGCGCGTCCGCGAGCTCCTGCGTTCGATCGGTGGTCTCCGACAGCACGAGGACGTGATCGAAGCTCGTGACGTCGAGTGACTCGAGGACATCGCGGTCGGTGATGTCGCCGAGCTGCGCGGTGACCCGCATGTTGTCGAGGACCGGCGGCTGCACGACGTGCTCGCCGACGACGACGGTCTCGCTGCCGGGCGCGACGTAGGCATCGAGCTCGTGCAGCACGTTGGAGAGCCGCGTGCCGGTGCCGAGCACGAGCGTGCGATCCGGCGTCGGCTCGTGGCGAGGCGCCGCGACCGCGAGCACCGCGTCGTCGAGCTTCGGCGGCTTGCCATCGAGCACGACGGTGTCGTCGTCGTCGCTGATCGCGATCACCTTGTCGCCGGCGGCGAACAGCCGCTCGAACGGCGGCGGGACGAGCGTCTGGCCATCGCGCGTCAGCACGCCGATCAGCGACGACGTGTCGTAGCGATGCACCGCATCGCGAAACGCGACGCCGGCGAGCCCGGGCTCGGCGCGGACGTAGATCTCGGCGCCCGCGAAGTCGAGCAGCTCGCTGTACACGACCGACAGTCCGGACTGCCGCCCGGTCTGGACGAGCAACCGGCTGATCAGCGGCGTCGCCTGGATCAGCGCGGCCTTCGGGCCCGCGACCATCCGCGCGACCCGCTCGGTGCGCGGATCGCGCAGCTCGGCGACGACGTGCAGGCTGTCGAGCGACCTGCCGTCGGACGCCTTCGCGAGCGCGAGCAGCGTCTTCAGCACGACCGTGTCCGATTCGTGCGCGGCCATCGGCGAGCCGTCGTCATGGAAGTCCGGCGCGACGACGATCACGGCGCGCGACGTCGGCAGGCTCACGAGCGCGAGGTCGGCCGCGGACAGCGGGCTGCCCGTGCGGGTCACGACGCGCAGCTTCGCCTTGCCGATCGCATCGGCGACCTCGGCGTCCATCTCGACCTTGTCGCGCGGCGCGAGGATCACGACGCACGCGTTGCGCACGTTCTTGTTCGCCTCGACGAGCTCGGACAGCAGCGTGTGGATCTTTTCCGTCGCGGCGCCGGGCGACAGGATCACGGTGTGGCGCTTCTCGATCACGACGCTGCGGCCGCGCCGCAGGTTCTCGATCAGCGTGCCGAAGCCCTGCGTCAGCACGCCGATCAGCGCGGACAGCACGAGCAGCCCGCCGATCGTGACGAACAGCATGATGAACACGAACGTCCAGCTGCCGGCGTCGCCGGACAGCGTGCCGGCGTCGAGCGCGTGCATCAGCGAGCGCCAGACGACGTGGCCGAACGACTCGGGCTGGCCGCCCTCGTCCTGTGGCACGACGCCGAACGCGACGACCGCGCCGGCGGTGATCAGCACGAGCACGGACGTGATCGCCGCTAGCAGAAAGATCTGCGCGAGCACGCCGCGTGACATCAGGTTATCGAAGCGGTAACGGAGCAGCTGTCGCCAGCGCATCGCCGCGAGACTAGGCGTGTTCGGTGCCAGGCGTCAGCGACACGCCACGAAAATCTGGCAAGATGCCGGCCATGCACCGCATCGTCGTCGACGCCATGGGAGGCGACCACGCCCCGGACGAGATCGTCCAGGGCGCCGCCGAGGCGTCGCTCCAGCTGACCACCGCCGAGATCATCCTCGTCGGCGATGCGACGGTGCTCGGACGCCTGTTGCCTCGCATGCGGCACGACGGCGCGCGCGTGCGCGTCCACCACGCGCCGACGTTCGTCGAGATGGACGAGAAGCCGGCCGAGGCACTCGCGGCGAAGCCGGAGGCATCGATCAGCGTCGCGGCCGATCTCGTCGCGCGCGGCGAAGGCGATGCGCTCGTGTCCGCGGGCAACACCGGTGCGAGCGTGCTCGCGTGCGCGCGGCGCTGGACGCTGCTCGAGGGCGTGCGGCGCGCGGCGCTCGCGGCGGTGTATCCGACCGAGCTGCGGCGCGGCGAGAAGGACGACCCGTTCTCGCTGATCCTCGACGTCGGCGCGACCGTCGATGTCAACGCCGAGGACCTCGTCGGGTTCGCGGTCATGGGCTCGGCGTACGCGAAGCTCGTGTCGAGCAACCGCCGGCCGCGCGTCGCGCTGCTGTCGAACGGCACCGAGGCGGCGAAGGGCCCGCCCGCGATCGTCGCCGCGCACGCCGCGCTGCTCGAGACGACGGAGCTCAACTTCATCGGCAACATCGAGGGCCTCGACATCCCGCGCGGCGTCGCGGACGTCGTCGTCACGAGCGGCTTTGTCGGCAACGTCGTGCTGAAGATGCTCGAGGGCGTCTCCGAGACCGTCGTCCGGCTCGCGCGCTACGCGCACAAGGAGCGGCTCGCGTGGCGGCTCGGGCTCGTCGCGCTGAGCTCGGCGATCGATCAGCTGAAGTCGATCACCGACTGGCAGCAGTACGGCGGCGCACCGCTGCTCGGCTTCACGCATCCGTTCATCAAGGCGCACGGCCGGTCGAACGCGCGCGCGATCGCGAACGCGATCAAGGTCGCGCACAAGGCGCTCGCAGGGAACCTGTGCGGCAACATCGCGCGGACGATGGCCGAGCTCGACGAGCGCGCGCAACGCTCGACGCGGCCGAAGACCGAGTCGAGCGGCGCGATGCCGCCGGTGACGGAGAGCTAGCGCGCGTGGCCCGCCGGTCGTTGCTCGGACGGCTGACGACGCTGCCGGTCAGGCTCGGCGAGCGCATCGGCCTGCTCGACTACATCCCCGAAGGGCTCGCGCCGGGCGCGAAGCCGCCGCGCCACACGTTCCGCTGGGATCTCGACAAGACGTACCTGCGCACCGAGTTCGACAGCCTCAAGGACCTCGCGAAGAACGCGATGCAGAACGCGTCGGACAAGCAGGCGTATCCCGGCGCGACCGCGCTGCTGCGCGCGCTGCGCCAGGACGGCCATCGGATCTGCATCGTCTCCGGCTCGCCGACGCAGATGCGCCAGGTGCTCGCCGCGAAGCTCGCGCTCGACGGCGTCGAGTACGACGAGTTCGTCCTCAAGAACAACCTGAAGAACATCCTGCGCGGCCGGTTCCGCGCGCTGCGCGCCCAGATCCCGTACAAGCTGCCGGCGATGCTGCAGTCGCGGCTCGGTGCGCCGGCGCAGAACGAGACGCTGTTCGGCGACGACGCCGAGGCCGACGCGATCATCTATTGCCTGTACGCCGACCTGCTCGCGGGCCGCGTGTCGCTGCAGGATCTCGAGCGCGTGCTCGTCGCGTCGCGCGCGTACGAGGACGACACCGCGCGGATCCTCGATCTCGCCGCGCGCGTCCCGAAGGGCGACGCCGTGCAGCGGATGTTCATCCACCTCGATCGCCGGTCGCCGCCGCTCGGGTTTCGCCGGTTCGGGCCGCGCCTGGTCCCGGTGTTCAACTACTTCCAGGCCGCGCTCGTGCTCTATCAGGACAAGGTGCTGTCGGCGCGCCAGGTGATCTTCGTCGCGCTCGAGATGATCGACTCGAAGCAGTACGAGCTGTCGCATCTCGCGACGAGCGTCCAGGACGTGATCCGGCGGGGCCGGGTGTCGCGCGAGAGCGCACTGCAGTTATCAGCGGAAGCCGCGGAAGCCGCGACGTCGGGGGCGCTGTCCGGGCGCAGCGACCTGCCGCCGTTCGAGGAGATCTCCGAGGCGTTTCGCGAGCGGGTACGCGAGCTTGGCAACAGCGTCCAGCAACCGGCCGACGAGCTCGAGCCGCTCGACTACGTGCGCCTCGTAGACGAGGAGCACGAGCACCGCCGGCATCGCCGCAAGCAGGGCATGTCCTGAGACGTCCGAGAAGCCACGCTGAGGCGAGCGGTGCGCATCGGTCGTCAGGGCGTGCTGGAACCTGACCGGGGCCCAGCGTCCGGCGACGAGATAAAGATGGGCGAATGCGCTGGTTCCTCGTCGTGCTGCTCGCCGCTGCGTGCGGAGAGAACGCGAGCCCGCGCATGCCCGACGTCGACGGCGGCGCGCCGGATCCGTCCGATCCGGCGTATGCCGCGTGCGCCGAGTTCACCGGCCCGGGCGTGATCGTGCCGGCGCACGTCGAGGGCGTGCTCGCCGGCGCCGACGTGACGAGCCCGGGCACGTGCGCGGTGACGAACGCGCCGTTCGGCGTCGAGTCCGCCGGGCCCGATCGCGTGATCTCGCTACGCGGGCTGCGCACGGGCCAGCCGTACGTCGTCAAGGTGACGTCGACGAGTGACCTCGGGTTCTACGTCACGACCGGCTGCTCGACGTCGACCGGCCCGTCGTCGGAGCAGTGCCTGCTGTTCGAGGACGAGTCGCTCGGCAACGTCGAGCTCGGCCGGTTCGTCGCGACCGGGACGAGCGCGTTCGTCGTCGTCGATTACTACTCGTCCCAGGCGCCGAGCTCGGCGGACTTCATGCTCGACGTCTACGAGGAGGAGTGCGCGGATGCGAGCCAGTGCGACGCGTCGCGGCCGGCATGCAGCGACGGTCTGTGCGTCGAGTGCGAGACCAGCTTCGACTGCCACGACGCGGCGGCACCGCGCTGCGACGACGTCGCGCACCAGTGCACGACCGGCATCGACACGTGCACGACCGGCCCGTACGGCGACGACGTCGCCGAACCGGCCGACGATGGGCCCGCGGGCGCGCGCGTGCTCGCGCTCGATGCGACCGGCCGCGGCGTCGCCGCCGGTGCGATCTGCGCGAGCCCGCTCGGCGAGTCCGACTTCGTCGCGTTCGATGTCACGACCATCGGCGAGGCGTGGAGCCTGCAGCTCGGCTGGAGCGGCAGCCGCGATCTGGACCTCGAGCTGTTCGCCGCCGACGGCACGCCGCTCGGCATGTCGTTCTGGGAGCAGCCGGAGCGCGTGCGCCTGACGTACCTGCCGATCGGCCGCTACTACGCGCGCGTCCGCGAGTTCGCGTCGACGATCGATCCCGGACCGGTCTCGTACACGCTGCTCGCGCAGCGCACGCTCGGCCCCGGCTGCACGAGCGCGACCGACTGCGCCGCGGAGTTTCGCAACCAGCTCTACCGCGGGCGGTGCGAGGCCGGCGCGTGCGTCGCGATCGACGGCGGCGGCGCGATCGCCGAGGGCGGCGCGTGCGACAGCCAGTCGGATTGCGGGCCGCTGCTGCACTGCCCGAGCTTCTTCTTCGTCGCGCACGCCGATGCTCGCGACACGTGCGCGCGCGGCTGCAGCGCCGACGCCGACTGCGCCGCGCTCGGTGACTTCGTCTGCACGACGTACCTCGCCGACAACTTCTGCGTGCCGCGCTGCAGCTCGGACGCCGAGTGCCCGACGTCGCCCGGCGACGAGCCGACGACGGGCCCGTGGTACCGGCTGCGCTGCGACGTCACGAGCGGTCGCTGCTTGCCGTAGCGCACAGCGCGCGCATCCGGAGCCACCAGGCATCGAGATCCGGCTCGTCGAGGACGCGCAGCGCTGGCCACGCACGGGCGACCGGATCGATCGACACCTTCGCGCCGGTGACATCGACAACCACGAGCGCGCGCAGATCCGCGCCGGCCAGCGTCGCGACCGCGCGGTCGTCGAGCGCGTTCATCCAGCACACCTCGTCGGTGCCGTCGAGCGCGGGCCGGCGTGCGGCTGCCGCGAGCCGCAGCCCGCGGATCCGCGCGAACGCCGGATGCGCGACGACGGCCTCCGCGTGCGCGGCGAAGTCGGCGAGCGTGAGGAACCGGATCGGTGCGCGCTCCAACACCTCGTCGGCATGCGCGACGAAGTCGGCCGCGTGCATCGTCACGTGCTCGACGAACCCGCGTGCGAACGCACGATCGGCGATCACGCGCTCGTCGGCGAGCACCGCGAGCTCCGGGCTGTCGCGCCCGAGCGCGGGTGGTGGCTCGCGCGCGAGTAGCGTCCGGACATCGGAGAACATGGTCGCGATCGCGCGCTCGAGCTCGATCTGGCGGCGAATGAATCGCGCGCGCGCCGGATCCTCGACCTCGATGATGTCGGCCGCGTCGAGCCGGAGGTAGACGTCGTCCGGCGCGCGCACGATCTCCTCGAGCCACGGCGGGACGGCCGCGCGACCGCGCCGGCTCGCCGGCGTCGTGCGGATCCGCGGGTGCCACGGCCAGCGGCGGGTCAGCTCGGCGCGGAGCGCGTCGGCGCGCTGCTTGTTCGCGAAGATCGTCGCGCTCTGTGCGTGGATCCACCGCGCGTACGCCGGGTTCGACCATCGGGCGAGCAGGTCGCTGCCGTCGGGATCGCTCTCCTCGAGGTCACAGCTCCAGCACCGCAGCTGCGCGCCGTTGCCCTCGTGGACGCTGCGCTGGACGTGGCCGGCGCCGCGGATCCGCCCGCCGCCACAGCGCGGACACACGAAGCGCGGCGGCGCGCCGGTCACGTAGCTCGCGCGTCGCCACGCGAACGTGTCGTAGTCGTCACGGCGCTCGTCGTAGGTCGCCGACTGGCCGCACGCGCGGCACGTGCACGTGAACGTCAGTGGATCGAGCGGCCGGCCCGCGTGCTCGACGGTCGCCTCGAGCCCACAGCGCGGGCACACGAATTCGCTGTTCGATCCGTCGGGCGACTCGACGGGCTTGCGGCCCGAGCCGCGACACGTCGGGCACGTCCCGTCGCGGCACGCGCATGGCGCCGCGAATGGCGCGCTCGACCGTCGCGCGGTGCCTTCGCACGCGAGACACCGCGTGCAGCCGTCGCAGCTCGGACACGGATCCATGCACCCGCAGGGTAGCCCGCGTGTGCCATAACGTCGCGCATGGTGGACGCCGTCGATGCGGCCAGGCGCGGTGCGTGGGCAGACTGTCTGTCCGCACTGCTCGTGGTGTGGCGTCGCGATCGCGATCCGAAGCTCGCGGCGCTGATCGATCGCGTGTCCGCGGTCGCCGCGCGCGACGTCGCGCCGGTCGCCGGCGCGGGCTCTGCGACGGCGGCGGTCGAGGCCCGGATCGCGAACGCGACCGACGCCGACGTCGCGGTGATCCTGGACCATGCGCGGCGTCAGATCCGCGTGTACCCGCGGGCGCAGTACTGGATCATCGCGCTCGCGACCGACCGCGCGCCGGATCCGCGGATCGCGACCGCGCTCGCCGAGCTCGTCGAGCGGCCGGCGTTCGTCGCGTATCGCGGCCACGGCGCGCTCGTGCCCGAGGTCGTCGAGGCGCTCGATGCGATCGACGATCCGCGCTATCGCCGGCTGCTCGTCGACGAGTGGCGCCGGCTCGAGCCGAAGCGCGGCCGGATCCGCAAGCACCGGCGCGGGCTCGACAAGCTCGCGCACATCGCGCGGTCGATCGAGCACCGACCCGCTCCGGCGCCCGCGACCGACCACGCGGCGTTGATCGCCGACATCGATGCGGCGCTCGCCCGCCCCGCGCCGCGCGCGGCGACCCGAGATGCGGCCGAGCTGCTCGCCGCGATCTACGCGAACCCGGCAGATACCGCGCTCCGCCTCGTCTATGCCGACGCGCTGCAGGACCGCGGCGATCCCCGCGGCGAATTCATCGCGCTGCAATGCAATCGCGGCGACGGCGAACCGTCGCGCCGCGAGCGCCAGCTGCTGAAGGCGTACGCGCGGCTGTGGCTCGGCGCGATCGAGCCGATCGTCTACAAGCAGGGCGTCGTCTATCGCCGCGGCTTCGTCGCGTGCGTGCGTGAGGGCCTCAAGCAGACCGCGAACTATCCGCGGCTCGAGGCGATCGAGTGGTCGACCGTCGAGGAGCTCGATGTCTCGCTGTGGGGCGAGCGCGCCGTCGACTTCCTGCTCCGGTGGCCCGCGCTGCGCCGCGTGTACCAGGTCTACGGCGCCGACGTGCCGGCGCTCGTCGACGCCGGTGCGCCGCGCCCGTGGACCGCGCTCGGCGTCCGCTATGCGCCCGACGACATCTGGCCGCTCCTCGAGTCGCTGTGTCCGGCACTGGAGGAGCTCGACCTCGCGGCGATCAGCGATCCCCACGCCGCGATCCGTCAGCTCGGTGCGCTCGGTCGCCGGCTCCGCCGGGTGCGGGTCGGGACGCGCTGGCAGCAACCCGCCGAGCTCGTCGCGGCGGCGCGCGCTGCGGGGATCGCCGAGCTCGAGCTCGTCGCCGACTACAGCTTTCCGGGTGATCCCGAGGGCGACGCGGTCCGGATCGCCGGCGACGCGGTCGTGCTCGTCCACCACGACGCGTCGATCAAGCCGCGCTACGCCGCCGCCATCCTCGACGCGCTGCCGGAGAGGTCGATCCGCCACGCGACGCTGACCGCGCCGCCTCGGTCGCGCGTCGACGACGCGAGCTGGGCCGCGCTCGCGAGGGCGCTGCGCCGCCACGGCGTCGAGCTCGCCCGACCCGGCTGACGCAACGGCCGCCCCGATCTCGTGTCCTGTCCGAAGTGCCGCGTCCGAAGCTGCAGACACCGCCTCGTGACCGCCGCCACATGCTAGAACCGGGTCCGATGAGCGAGCGGACCGCGTCGATCCTGATCGTCGAAGACGATGCGGCGATGCGCGATCTGCTGACCGAGGAGCTCTCGGATGCCGGGTTCGAGGTCGCGTCGACCGGCGGTGCCGCCGGCGGGCTCGAGCTCGCGCGGCTCGAGCACTTCGATCTGATCATCACCGACCTCCGGATGCCGGAGATGGACGGCTTCGATCTGATCCGCGGCGTCATGGCGCTGCCCGAGCCGCCGCACGTCGTCATGATCACGGCGTTCGGCTCGATCGAGACCGCGATCCGCGCCGTCAAGCTCGGCGCGTACGACTACATCACGAAGCCGTTCGAGATCGAGGAGCTGTTGCTGGTCGCCGACAAGGCGCTCGGCGAGCGCGCGCTTCGCCACAAGGTCGCGCGGCTGCAGCGCGAGGTCGAGGAGCGGTTCGGGTTCGGCAACATCATCGCGAAGAGCCAGGCGATGCGCGACGTCACCGCGCTCGTCCAGCGGATCGCGCCGTCGACCGCGTCGGTGCTGATCACCGGCGAGAGCGGGACCGGCAAGGAGCTGATCGCACGCGCGATCCACTACAACTCGACGCGCGCGAACGGCCCGTTCGTCGGCGTCAACCTCGCGGCGGTCCCCGAGGGCCTGATCGAGAGCGAGCTGTTCGGCCACAAGAAGGGCGCGTTCACCGACGCGCGCGCCGACAAGCCGGGCCTGTTCCTCGAGGCGGACGGCGGCACGATCTTCCTCGACGAGATCGGCGAGCTCGCGCTGCCGCTCCAGGCCAAGCTGCTGCGCGTGCTCCAGGAGCACGAGGTGCGGCCGCTCGGCGCGACGAAGAACCAGCGCGTCGATGTCCGCGTCGTCGCCGCGACGAACAAGAACCTCGAGGCGATGCTCGCGGACGGCAGCTTCCGCGAAGATCTCTACTACCGGCTCAACGTCATCCACCTCGATCTGCCGCCGCTGCGGTCGCGCCCCGAGGACGTCATCCCGCTGTCCGAGCACATCCTCGCGCAGCTCGGCGCCCGCCAGACGCCGCCGCGCCGGATGCGCCTCGCCCCCGACGCCCAGCAGCTGCTGCTCGCCTACCACTGGCCGGGCAACGTCCGCGAGCTGATGAACGTGCTCGAGCGCGGCGTCGCGCTATGCCAGGGCGAGCTGATCTCCGACGAGGATCTGCCGCCGCAGGTCCGCGAGAAGCGTCCGCCCGACTTCCTCGGCGCTGCGATCGCGCGCCGGATGACGCTCGCCGATCTCGAGCGCGAGTTCATCGAGCGCGTGCTCGAGGACGAAGCCGGCAACAAGACGCGCGCCGCGCAGCGGCTCGGCCTCGATCGCAAGACGCTGTACCGCAAGCTCGACGAGTACGCGAAGGCGCGCGGCGAGACCGCGCCGGCGCGGCCGTCGACGCCGTCAGCGATGGGCGACGACTGACAGCATCGCGGCCGGCAGCCGACGCTGCGCCGCGGCCGCGACCATCGCCGCGAGCATCGCCTGGTTCGCGGGCTTCGTGAGGTGCTGGTCGAACCCGGACGCGAGCGCGCGCTGCCGATCCGCCTCCGCGCCCCAGCCGGTGAGCGCCGCGATGTAGAGGTCGGCGCCGCACGGCATCGCGCGCAGCGTGCGAACGACCTCGTAGCCGCTGAGGTCCGGCAAGCCGATGTCGAGCACCACGATGTCCGGCTGGTGCACGATCGCGGCGTCGATCGCGCCCTGCCCGGTGTCGGCCGAGACGCACTCGTGCCCCATCTGCTCGAACAGCACGCAGATGATCTCCACGACATCTGGCTGATCATCGACCACGAGCACGCGCCGGCGATCGGTCGCCTCCGGAACGCGCGCGCAAGCTCGATCGATCGTCATGTGACCACCCCCTCGCAAGGTCCTGTGTAAGAGGTGGCGGCGCCCCGGGACGAGGTCGCAAGAATCGACCTGCGGCTCGAAACGTGTTGGCCAGCATCCCAATTCCCCGGCAACCGGAGTCCGGGTTGTCGGCTGGCTTGCATTTCTCCGCGCGGCGAACGCGACAATTTCCGACGATCCCGAGCCGGCGGCCAGACCACATGTGCGCCGACCGGCGGTGTCAGAGCAAGCAGCCGGCGGGTTGACCGATCCACGTGCAGATCTGGTCGGCGGTCAGCGCGGCGCGATACAGCTGCACGCTGTCGATCGCGCCATCGAACCGGCTGTGCGCGACCCCGGCTTCGCTGAGATGTCCGATCGCGAGCCCCTGCGCGCCGGTCGTGCTCGGCGGCAGGCTCGCGACCTCGCACGTCCGCTCGTGATCGCTCGCCGACGTCCAGCGGATCGCGCACAGCGTGGTGCCATCCCACGTGCACGCGAGGAACGACCACGTCGCGACGGCGAGCCCACGCGTCGCCACGACCTGCGCGACGCCGGTGTGCACGCAGCGGTTCTGGATGCTGCCGTCGACCGCCGAGCTGCCGACGACGAGCGCGTACTGCAGCTCGTGATCGATCACGCCGACCGCCGCGCCGGGCGCCGGCACGGTCGTGGGCGAGACCCACATCCCGTAGCTGTAGCCGGCGTCGCGATCGAGGATCGGATCCTCGGCGACGCGGGTCTCCGACGTCGCACCGACGCGCGCCGCCGCCGACGACCACGGCACCGTGCGCGTCATCGGCGACAGCCCCGACGTCAGCGCGTGGTGATGGCCCGGCGCGCTGTCGACGAGCAATCCGTCATCGACGCCGTCGTCGAGCTCGAGACACAGCAGCAGCCCGCCGGGATCGGGCGCACCACACGGCACGCTCGCGATCGCATCGACGTCGGCGCTGTCGGCGGCGGCATCGCGATCGGGATCGCCGGTGCTCGCATCACGCTCGGCCGCGCGCGGCGAGAACGTGCAGCCCGCGAGCGCACCGACGACGATCGCGCCGAGCGCGACGGCCATCCGGTCTCGCGAATCCCACGTGCTCACGACCCCACGATGGCAAATCGCGCGCACACCGCTCAAGCCTGTTCACGAGCGTCACCGACGATTGCGCAACATGCGCACGCGCGCGCGCAGCCGGCGTGCCACCGTCGGTCGACAGCCTGTCACCTCGCGGCGACGAGCGTCGTGCGACGAGCCCCGCGGGGAGCTCGATGCGATCAGCTCGCTGGCCGGCGCGCGCGGACGATCAGATACACGCCCGCGATCCCCGCGATCACCGCGATCGCGAACGTCAGCACGAGCTGCACTGGCTCGTAGCCCAGGAAGCCCTCTCCGGTGTGCTCGCGGTTCCACAGCCCCTGCGTGACGCCGCGAAACGTCGCCAGCGCGGCGAGGATCAGACAGACGATGCCGCGGGCCATGCCGCATCGTACTCCGGCGCGGCCCGGCGACCTATGCCTGTCCGAGCTCCGCGGAGCGCGCGACGTCCTCGACACGCCGCTTGATGCCGCGCAGGTGGCGCGCCTCCCGCCAGCGGTGGCCGAGCGTCGCGATCGGAACGCGGACGCCCTCGGGCAGCCGACCGAGCACGCGATCGACGTAGCGCTGCCCGGCAGCGGTCGCGAGCGTCCAGTCGCGCGTGATCCGCCCGCGCACGATCATCCGCGACCGCCCGCGATCCAGCGGCTCGATGACATGCTCCCAGCTCGCGATCGGTCCGCGCGTACCGCACACGGTCAGCACGAGATCGTCGACCGGATGCACGCCGTCGATGCCGGCCTCGCCGGCCAGCGCGACGTCTCCGACCTCGATGCGCTGATACGAGGCGAGCACGCGCGTCACGCTCGACGATCCGTCCGCACCGATCCGATCGAACCGCCACCAGCCGGCGCGTCCGGATCCCTGCTGGACGAGCCACGGCCACACGCGATCCGGCGGCGCGTCGAGCGTGATCGCGTGCGTGATCGCGAGCACCGGATCCGCGACGATCGAATCGCCCGGCATCGGCCGCGCGCGTTCCGCCGGCGACGCCACGATGCTCGCGAACCGCGCACCGCGCCAGGCGACCGCGGCGACGACACCCCACAACGCGACGGCGAACACGCCGTACCACACGACCTCGTCACCGAGCGTCGACGTCCCCGGCGGCCAGAACCACGCCTGCGATCCGGTGAAGCTCGCGTGCATGCCCATCGCGATCAGCAGGCTGCCGGTCTGGCTGTAGACCCACGTCATCAGCACGCGGTACGCGGTCAGCGCGACGACCCACTCGATCGCGTGCACGACCCACACGCCGCCGTGCGCCTCTCGTCCGAGGTAGTCCGGCAGCAGGTGCCACAGCGCCCACGGCAGCCCGATCATCACGCCGGTGTCGAACCACGAGGTGCGCGCGAGCAGCCGCGGCGTCGCAAACCCGGTCCAGCCGAGCTCCTCGCAGACCCCGGCGCCGACGCCGACGATCAGCGCGATCAGCGCGAGCGTGCTCGGATCGGCGCCGCGCGCGACCGCGGGAAGAAACCGCTCGTCGGCGAGCGACAGCACGCCGAAGATCGCGACGAGCAGTGCGGGTGCGATCAGCAAGCTCGCGTACCACCGCGGCGTCAGCCGCCAGCGCTGCAAGCTTTGCAGCAGCGCGCGCAGCCCGCGCGCACTTTCGAGCTTCCACGTCAGCGCGAGCGACGCGACCGACGGACCGAGCAACATCGCCCCGAACATCGCGTACAGGTTGTGCTGCGTGGCTGCGACCACGGCACCTGTCCACGCGATCCCGAATGCGAGCGCGAAATACCACCGAACCGAGCGCATGGTGCTCGATCGCGTGTGCATCGAGCATGCCCCGATCGATCGGGGCCGGCGTCCTACCTGCTCAGCGCTTGTAGCGCTTCGACGCCGGCAGGATCTGTTCCCAGAAGCCGAACGTCGCGGCGAGGATGTAGTCGAGCTCGCGCGTCGCCTTCGAGCGCTGGAGACCGGGACGATCGGGCAAGCAGTACGCGGCGAGCCGCGACGCCTCGAGCTGGTGCAGCACGCCGCGCGACCAGCCGCGGCCGGCGTACACGAGGCAGCCGGGGACCCACAGCGCCGCGAGGTCGTCGAGCGCGTACGGGATCTTCTCGTCGGCGGTGCCAAGGACGTCCTGGTACTTGCACTCGATCGCGATCGCCTTCTGATCCGCGGGCCGCACCACGAACACGTCGATCTGGCGATCCTTCGCGATGATCGTCTTGCCGAGATTGACCTCGCGATACACCACGAGCCCGTGCTCGCCGTACTGGTGATGGATGTACGCGGCGATCAGATCGCGATAGTTGTGGCCGGTCATCCCCGGCCGGGTGCCACGCGGCATCGCCGCTAGACTCCGAGCCCGAGCTGCCCGCCGTGACTGGCCGCCGACGCCGCCGTCGACGTCGTGACTTCACGCGCGCCGAGTGCGCGCAGGCGATCGCGGGTGATGTCGACTGCCTCGGCGCACAGGTCGTTGCCCTGAAACGAGCGCTGCGCCGCGATCGCCGCGACGCCGACCGAGCCGCTGCCCATGAATGGATCGACGACGAGCTGACCGGGCTCGGTGCTCTGGCGGATCAAGATCTCGCTGACCGACGGCGGCTTCTCGGCGGGATAGCCGCCATTGATCCGCTTCGCTTCGAGGATGTCCGCGATCCCGAGGTCGCTCAGCTTTCGCTTGCCCTTCTCGAAGAACAGGATGCACTCGTAGCGCGCGCGGTAGTGGTAGCCCATCCCGATCGTGCAGTTGTGCGTGACGACGCCGTTGCCGAGCAGGAACAGCTCGGCGGGATCGACGACCGAGAGGTCGATCAGATCGCGGTCCCCGACGTCGGTGATCGACTCGATCTGGAGCGCGGGCATGCGCGCGGTTGCGGTGTTGATGCTCGTGACGAGGTGGCTGTCGACCGGCAGCCGCACCGGGCGGCGCAGCAGCGACTGGCCCGCGACGAGCTGGCGCGCCTCGACCTGGAGCCCGGTCGCGAGCACGAACCGGTGATCGAGCGACGCGACGAGCTCGCTGCCGTCGGCCAGCCGCAGCCGGCGCGACGGAGCGCGCGTGCGCCGCGTCGCGCGGACCTCGGTCGAGCCACCCTCGGGAATCGCGACGCGATCGCCGACGACGATCTCGTCGATCCGGACGATGCCGCGCTCGGTCCACACCGGCGTGTCCGGTGCGAGGCACTTGTCCCAGATCAGCGGCTTCCAGAACTTGAACCCGGCCTCCTCGGCGAGCGGCTTCGCGACGAACATCGTCTCGGGATCGCAGAACAGGTAGAAGTGCGTGTTGCGACGGAGCACGCGGTAGACCTCGGCGAACAGCTCGGGGAACCGCGCGTTCGGAAAGATCGAGAACCAGTCGTTGCTCGACGCCTTGCTGTGCTTGAGCCGGGTGGTCGTCCCGACGGCGCGGTGCTTCTCGAGCGATTCGTACGGCGGATCCGTGACGATCAGATCGATCGATTCAGACGGCAGCGCACGAAGCCACGCGACTGCATCGCCCTGGGAGAGGTGGAACGTCGGAGCGTCCATGCGTGTGACCCTCGCATGGCCGTCTGACAATCTGTTCAGTGGCCGGCGCGCGCGAGGTGATCCCGGAGCCGGCGCAGCCCGGTCTCGGTCTTGAGATCGGGAATCTCGCCGGCCACGCACGCCGCGATCGCGTCGTCGAGCGCGAGCCAGCGCGTGCGCGCGCCCTCCTCCATCGGCGAGCCGTCGCCGGCGAGCGGCTCCTGCGCCGCGGGATCGACCTCGACCGCGACGAAGTAGAACCGCTCGATCATCGAGCCCGGCGACGGATACATCCCCGCGCCGAGCACGCTCACCGCCGCGGGATCGACGCGGTACCCGGCCTCCTCGAGCACCTCGTACGCGGCGCGCGTGCGCAGGCCGGCCTCGCCGTGATCGGAATCCTCGAGGATGCCGGCGACGAGCTCGGTCAGAAACAGCGTCGGCGGCGGCTCCGGCAGCGGCGCGCGCTCGATGTCGCGACCGAACACGAGCGGCGGACGCAGGCCCTCGCGGACGAGCACGCGCGTCGTGCCGCGATCGCGCGCGTAGATCGCGACGACGACCGCGTCCTGGCCATACGGTCGCTCGATCGAGTCGCAGACGTACGGCGGCGAGACGCTGCCGTCCGCGCGCCGGTTGCGCAGCCGCAGCCGGCGGATCTTGAGGAAGCCGCCGCCACCGACCGACTCGTCGGCGTCGACGATCACGCCGACGACGTCATGCGGCTCGTCGCGATCCGCGGCGTCGCTCACGGCGTCGCCGACGCGTTCGGCGCGGCGCTGCCCTCGGCCGGCGGGGCCGGCGTCGGCTCGGGCGTCGGCCCCGACGGCACCGGCGCCTTCGGATCCGGCGCGGGCATCACGCCGCCGGCGCCCTTGACCTCGTAGGGCCGCAGCGCCTTGTAGATCTCGTACGCGAGCTGATCCGCCTTGCCGGTCGCCCAGCCCGGCACGTCGGCCGCCTTCGGATCGACCGGCTCGGGGTTCGGCATGCCGGAGTTGAAGCGCAGGATCACCGGCGTGACGTCGACGACCCAGTTGTCCGCGTCCGGCAACAGCTTGACGATCAGCGCGATGTTGAGGCTCTTGTCCTCGAGCCGCGACTTGCCGTCCTTGAGATCCTCGGGGTTCCAGTTCGAGGCGAGTCCCTCGGGCGTGAACCACCGGCCCTTCGTCTGGATCGTCAGCGTGGTCTCGTCGGACATCGCGAGCGTGTGCTTGGACTCGGTCGCGCCCTTGGCCGCCGCGAACAGCTGCAGCTTGTCGCCCTTGAAGCGCGCGGTCTTCGCGACCGCGACGTCCTTGTTCGAAGGGCCGCACGCCGCGATCGCGACGAGCGCGCTGCAGGTCAGGATCAGGTTCCGCATGGCGCGTTCGTACACCGGCGTCGCGGGCGGTGCCAGCGCGACGTCAATCGACCGGGCTCGCGCGAGCTGACAGCGCCGCGTCGTCGACGCCGCGTTAACGATCGCCGCCGCATCGGAGTCGACGTCGACCGCGTGCTAGCGTGCCGCATGGCCATGCGCGCGCTCGTCACCGGTGCCTCGAGCGGGATCGGCGCGGCGATCGCCCGCCTGCTCGCGGCCGACGGCGTCGATCTCGTGCTGACCGCGCGGCGCAAGGACGCGCTCGATCAGATCGCCGGCGAGTGCAGCGCGCGCGGCGTGCGCGTCGACGTCATCACCGCGGATCTCGGCACGCCGTCGGCGGCCAGCGTCGTGTGGAACGCCGCCACGGCGAACGGCCCGATCGACATCCTCGTCAACAACGCCGGCTTCGGCTACTTCCGCGCGTTCGCGGGCGCGGACTGGGCGCGCGACGCCGAGCTGTTGCAGCTGAACGTCACGTCGCTCGTCGAGCTGTCGCGGCGGTTCATCGACGCGCGCGCAGGCGCCGGCGAGCGAGCTCACCTCGTCAACATCGCGTCGATCGCGGCGTACCAGTCGGTGCCGAACTTCGCGGTCTACGCGGCGAGCAAGGCGTTCGTCCGCAACTTCACCGAGGCGCTGCACGACGAGCTGCGCGCGGCGCGCTCGCCGATCACGGCGACGTGCATCTGTCCCGGCGGCACGCACACCGAGTTTCACGCACAGGCCGCGGCCGGCGATTACAGCTGGATCGCGAACCGGTCGATGATGACCGCCGAGCAGGTCGCCGCGATCACCGTGCGTGCGATGCGCGCGGGCAAGCGCACGGTGATTCCCGGCGTGCTCAACAAGCTGTCGTGCTGGGCCGTGCGGCTCGTGCCGCGCCGGCTTGCATCGTGGATGGCGGGACGCGTGCTCGGCAAGCCGCGGCAGGGTGCGCTGCCCCCGCGCACGACGCGCGTCGCGTGAGCCTCGACGACGCCACGGCGTCGTACACACGTGATATAGACGCCGCGTGGAACGCAGAAAGACGCCGCTCTGGGAGATCCATCGGCAGCTCGGCGCCCGGCTGATCGATTTCGGCGGCTGGGACATGCCGGTGCAGTATCCGGCCGGCACGATCAAGGAGCACAACGCGGTCCGCGAGGCCGTCGGGCTGTTCGACGTCTCGCACATGGGCGAGGTCTACCTGCGCGGTCCACGCG
Organism: Kofleriaceae bacterium; assembly: GCA_035715365.1. Lineage (GTDB taxonomy): Bacteria > Myxococcota_A > Polyangia > Haliangiales > Haliangiaceae > JABFXX01. Next base: position 107,585 of record DASTLB010000059.1, read on the forward strand.
TGCGCGAGGCGGTCGAGCGGCTGACCACGAACGCGGTCGCCGGCGCGCCGGTCGGCAAGGCGGTCTACACGCTGCTGTGCCTGCCGAGCGGCGGCGTCGTCGACGACTGCATCTTCTACAAGCGCTCCGACGACGAGTTCATGGTGATCGTGAACGCGTCGAACACCGCGAAGGACCTCGAGTGGTTCCGCGAGCAGACGCAGAGCCTGTGCGACGTCGTCGACGTCTCGGACCAGACCGCGCTGATCGCGGTGCAGGGGCCCAAGGCGATCCGGATGGTCGACGATCTTGCCGGCGGCTCGCTCGCCGGGCTCACGAGCTTCACGTTCGCCGACGCGACGGTCGCGGGCGTGCCCTGCGTCGCCGCGCGCACCGGCTACACCGGCGAGGACGGCTTCGAGCTCGCGTGCCGCAACGAGGACGCGCCGAAGCTGTGGATGGCGCTGCTCGATGCCGCGACGCCGCTCGGCGGGCTGCCGGTCGGGCTCGGCGCGCGCGACACGCTTCGCCTCGAGGCGAAGCTGCCGCTGTACGGCAACGATCTCGACGACGACCACACGCCGCTCGAGGCCGGCCTCGGCTGGGCGGTCAAGCTCGACAACCGCGACTTCATCGGCGCGTCCGTGCTGCGTGCGCAGAAGGCGAGCGGCGTCACGCGCCAGCTCGTCGGGTTCAAGCTCGCCGACGATGCCCGCGCGATCGCGCGCCATGGCTACGCGGTCGTCGATCGCGACGCGAATCCACCGGTGATCGGCCAGGTCACGAGCGGTGGCCCGGCGATCTACGTCGGTGGCGCGATCGGTCTCGCGTACGTGCCGTCGGCGAAGGCCGCGGCCGGTACCCAGCTCACCATCGACTGCCGCGGGAAAGACGTTCCCGCGACGGTCGTGTCCGGCAAGTTCTACAAGCGGAAATAGATCATGAGCAGCTTCCCGTCCGACCTTCGATACACGCACGACCACGAGTGGCTTCGCCAAGGTGCGAGCTGGCGGGTCGGCATCACGCAGTTCGCCGTCGATCAGCTCGGTGACATCACGCTCGTCGACCTGCCGAATGTCGGTGACCTCGTCACCAAGGGTCAGCGATTCGGCACGGTCGAGAGCGTCAAGAGCGTCTCCGACCTGTACGCCCCGGTGTCCGGCAAGGTGACCGCGGTCAACGCGACGCTCAAGGACGCGCCCGAGCAGGTCAACAACGAGCCCTACGGCAAGGGCTGGATGATCGAGATCGAGCCGACCGAGAAGTCCGAGACCGACGAGCTGATGTCGGCCGAGGACTACACGAAGCACGTCGCCGCGCAGTGACGGCCGCGCGCGATCGCGCCACGCCGTGCGCGACCGCCCGGAGCGCCGCGCGCCCGTGTCGCGCAAGTCTCGTCGATGCGACCCGATCTCGGTGGCATTCGTAGTGCACGCTAGCGCCGCGTGCGCTGTGCTGGCGCTTGCTTCTTCGCTGCGGTCCTCGCCGCAGCCACGGGTTGTTATTCACCCGATCTGCAGAGCTGTACGGTCGCGTGCTCGTCGGCAACCGAGTGCGCGCCGGGTCAGGTTTGCCAGAGCGGCTGGTGCACGCGAGCCGAGGCAGCGGACTGCATGCCCCCGAACGGACCCGACAGCGGCGGCCCGCGAGACGCGCGCGAACGCGATGCGGCAACATCGAGCGACGCGGCGCTGATGCTGTGCGAGCAGGGCTGCTCGATGGGCACCTGCGAGGCCGGGGTCTGTGTCATCGACTGCACGCTGCCCGGCTCGTGTGCCACCGCGGACGTCATCTGTCCGGCGAACCTGCCGTGCCGCGTCGAGTGCGGCGAGCTGTCGTGCATCAAGAAGGTGAACTGCGAGCTGTCGACGGCGTGCACGGTGCTGTGCAGCGGCGACGGCAGCTGCCACGACGAGATCAAGTGCGGGCTCGGCCCGTGCGACGTCACGTGTAGCGGCGTCAATTCGTGCGATCGCCGCACCAAGTGCGGTACCTCGTGCTCGTGCGATGTCAGCTGCACCGGCAGCGGCTCGTGCGGCGAGGCGTCGGAGTGCCCGACCGGGACGCCGTGTCGCGTCGGCAACGGGTGCACGTCGCAGCTCACCGGCTGCGATCGCTGCTGAGCTCACAGCGCGAGGTCGAGGATCTCGACCGAGCCCGGTGACGCATAGCGGATCGGCACGATCGAGGTGCCGATGCCCGCGGTCACGAGGATCGTGGTCCTGCCGCGCTGGTAGCGGCCGTCGACGTACGGCGTCTCGAGCCGCGCGAGCGACACGTGGACCAGCCCGACGACCGGATTGACCTGGCCGCCGTGCGTGTGACCGGCGAGCACGAGATCGACCTTGTCCTCGAGCTGGGCGACGAGCGCCTCGTCGAGCTGGTGCGTGACCGCGATCTTGTAGTCGGCGTCCTGCACGCTCGCGACGAGCGCGGCGATCGTCTCGCGATCGGTGCGGTGGATGTAGTTGTAGTTGAGGAACACGATCGTGATCTGCTTGCCGTGGTGCTCGAACCGCTTGACCTCGTTGTTCAGCATCGCGATCCCGTGCGCGCGCATCGCGCGCTCGATCTCGGCGACGCTGCGATCGCGATCGACGTACGCGAAGTGCTCGTGATCGCCGCGCACCGAGTACGTGCCGAGCCGGCTGTGCAGCGTCGCCGCGGCCTCGGCGGCGGCCTCGATCGCGTCGGGGCCGGTGTTGATCCAGTCGCCACCGGACAGCACGAGGTCCGGCTTCGCGGCGTTGACGAGCGCGTAGACCTCGCGCGCGCGGTCGCCGTCGGTGTGGACGTCCTGCTGGACGTCGGCGACGAACGCGATCCGCAGCGGCGGCGCCGACGAGGCGCCGAGCACGTGGTGGCGGACGCGCAGCGCGTCGCGCTCGACGGCGATCCGCACCGGCGTGTAGATCGCGAACACGCCGAGCACGCCGAGCGTCGCGATCGCGCGCAGCCGGCTGGCCGGACAGCGACAGCGTTCGGCCGCCGAGCGCTTCCGGACAACGGCGGCCGGGAGACCCTTGCGGCGGCGCACGATCAGGTACGCGAGATCGATCGCGACCAGCCACGGCGTCGCCTGCAGCACGACGAGCACGGCCCACACGAACGGCACCGCGAGCAGCCACGACGCCCACATCCCGTCGAACCGCGGCAGCGTCGCGGTGTCGAGCAGCCGGCTCGCGAAGATCGTGACGAACACGAGGATCGGAAACCCGAACAGCAGCCAGCCGACCGCCCAGCGCACGATGCGGATCCGGCGCGCGCGCACGCCGAGCTCCGCGAGCGCCGTCGCGAGCCGTCGCCGCGCGTAGAGCCCGGTGATCGTGACGAGCAGCAGGCCCGCGGCGAGGAAGACGAACCACACGGTCGTTCGAGTATGAGGCGGATCGGCCGCTCGGGTTACAGCCCCGAGTACAGCTGCAGTCTCGGCCGTGGCTCGTTCAGCTGACGCGCGGCGTTCGTCGCGGACGCGATGCTGAACAGATGCAGGATCAGGCCGGGCAGGATCAGCACGTAGCCGAGGCTGACCACGAAGAACCACAGCAGCGCGGCGACCGCGCGACCGGCATAGAGGTGACCGGCGCCGGGGACGACGAGGGTCAGCACCGCGGCGAGCAGCGGGCTCGCGTGACGCGCGGGCGGCACGTAGGGCGCGAGCGCCATCGGCCGGTACGGTGGGATCGCGGGCGGCTCGAGCGCCGGACGCGGCGACAGCTTCTGGCGGCCGTAGAGCTGGTAGACGATCGTGCCGTCGTCCTCGATCTCCATGCCGACGCGGTCGCGTGCGGCGAGCGAGTCGAGCACGGCCGCGGCGTCATCGATCGAGCACGGGGCAAAGTACGCGAGCGCGGGCGCGGTCAGCTTGGCATCCGTGGTGTGTGCCAGCTCGAGCAGTCGCGCCTCGATCGCGCTCGGGTCGGTCAGGCGGATGGACACGCTGAAGCTTGTAATCATCCGGCGACGGTTGGCACCGCCCGTTCGGGGAGGTCGCCGGTGAAAACCAGTGTCACTGCACGGTGATCGTGCCGCGCAGCATGTTCATCGCGCAGCTGTATGTCACGGTGCCGGGCTGATCGAACGTCAGCGTCAGGTCGACCGGCTTGTGCAGCGGCAGGTCCTGCACGCGCTTCTTGCCGTGGAGCTCGATCACGACCTCGGTCGCGCACGTCTTCTCGGTGATGCGCTCGAACCGCAGCGTCACCGGTGTGCCACGTGGAACGACGATGTTCGACGGCGCGAAGCCCTGCCCGCTCGCCTGGATCGTGAACACGCGCGGCTTCGCGACCGTGCGCGGCCTGGCAGGCGGGGTGCTCGAGGTCACCGGCGCGGCGGGCGCGACGAGCGCGCGAATCTCCTCGATGTAGCTGCCGAGCTGTCCCGCCGCGGGTGTCTTCTCGAATCGCTTCTTGCCCGACGCGTCGAAGATCTTCACGTGCGGCAGGCTGAACCCGCCGGGCGTCAGGTAGCGCGCGGCCGCGGCGCTGTCCCAGTCGACGACATCGATCCGGCGCAGCGCGAGCTTGTCCGGGTTCGCGCGCACCATCTCGACGAGCGCGGGCTCGAGCGTCTTGCATGGCTCGCACCACGCCGCGCCGAAATCGAAGATCGTGATCTTGCCGGCGACCGGCACGAGGTCGCGCGCCTCGCCGGGCTTGCCGAGATCCGCGATGTCGAGCCCGGTCGTGTCGATCGGTGCCGCCGGCGCGGCGTGATCGGCGTGCTCGTGCTCGTTCTCGTGCTCGTGCTCGTGCTCGTGCTCGTGCTCCTCGCCCTCGGCATGGACGTGCGCGGCGCGCTTCGGCGCACCGATCGACCACGACGCGCCGAGCTCGACGAGCGCGGGCATGTCGAGCTGGCCGCCCTGGACGTGGGTGACGAACGGAACCTTGACGGCGAGCTCGAACGCGAGCTGCGCCGACACCGCGTACGAGCCACCGGCGACGAACATCGCGTCGAGCCGGCCCTGGTTGCCCTCGTTCTCGTGGATCACGCCGTTCCAGCGCTCGGCGGTCTCGGCCTGCAGCTCGACCCCACCGCGCACGCCGAACGCGCCGAGCCCGCGGCGCAGCGACACGCCGGTCGCGTAGCGATCGCCCGCCTGGTAGCCCTTGCCGCTCTCGTAGATCGTCTGCTGGGTGAACGCGAAGCCGCCGACGCGCCACGCGCCCCACGCGTACGCCGCGTCGAGCGACAGCACCGGGTTGAACGTGCCGGTGCCCATCTGGATGTGCTCGTGCGGCTGGTCCTCCATCGCGAACGGATCCGGCTCGGTGTGGCCGAGCGGGACCGTCGTGCCGGCGTGCACCGCGAGCCGGACGCGGCCGAGCGAGCGTGCGTACGTGCCGAGCAGCATCGGATCGGCGAGCCCGGTCAGCGTCTCGTTGCGGTGGTGGATGCCTTCGCGCACGAGCCGGACCTCGCTGCCGGACGCGTCGAGGTAGCGAATGTCGGTCGACACCATGCGCACCGGCAGGACGAGCGACGCGCCGAGGTGCTTCGTGATCCCGGCGTCGATCGACAGCCGCGCTTCGCTGACGAGCAGCGACTGATCGTGGACGACGTCGACCATGCCCTGATCGATCACGTCCTCGGTCGCGTCGTGCTCGGTCTGCACGTACGTCCCGAGCCACAGCGCGCGCAGCAGCAGCTGGCCCGGTGCGAGCGTCTCGTCGTCGACCCTCCCGACCGGGAGGTTTGGATTACTTCAACCCGCTCACGCACCGCCGGCGCGGACGACCCGCGGGTCGACGGCCAGGAGGAACGCGGCGAGCAACACGATGCGCGACACCATCCACGGACCTTACCCCGCGGTCCTGCGCGCGTCAGCCGCGCGGACCGCGTGCGACGACACGCTTCACAGGATGCAACACGAGCGTGTGCGCCGCCTCGCGATCGCGCGCGCAGCGCACCGACCCCGCCGCGCACTGGATCCGCAGCTCGGCGGACTGGTCCGGCGACCGGAACCGATCGAACGCCGCGAGCGCCTCGGTGGCTTCCTGGCGGCCGAGCGCTGCGAGCGCGGTCGCCTGGCTGCGCAGCAGGTCCTGATCGCGCGGCGCGAGCTCGAGACCCTTCGTCGCCGCGGCGAGCGCGCCCGCGTTGTCGCCGGTCGAGCCGAGGACACGCGCGTACAGCATCCACGCGCCCGAGTTCTGCGGCGCCTGCTCCGCACACGCCTTCGCCGGCGCGACCGCCTCGTCCCATCGCCAGACCCGGGCGAGCGCGTCGGCAGCGACGGCCGCCAAGACGGGAGGCTCAGGTGGCTTCGCACCCGGCTTCACGGTCTGCGCGAGCAGCTTGCGCGTGGCATCGACGAGCGCGAGTGCGTCGTCGGCGCGGCCCTGCTTCGCCGCGACCCAGCCGAGCTGGATCGTGACCATCGCCTTCGCCTTCGGATCCGGCGCGGCGGCGAGCGCGGATTCGAGCACCGCGCGCGCTTCCTCGAGCCGCTCGCTGACCGTCGCGACGAGCGCCATGCCGTGCTCGTACTCGCGCTCCCACGCCGGCCGCGTCGACAGCGTGCGCGCACCGGCGCCGACCTCGACGCGCGCCTCGGCGATCAGCGTGATCGGCTGCGGCTTGCACGGATCGAGCTCGACGTCACGTGCGCCCTTCGCGCCCTTCAGGAATGCCTTGCCCGCCTGCGTGCGCGCCTCGCGGCACACCGCGTGCTGCATCTTCAGCGTCCGGCTGCGATGGCGAAGCCGCGCGGTCACCGTGAGCGGCAGCTGCGCCGGCGACAGATCGCTCGGGACGTCGAACGCGTAGCGCACGGCCTGGGCCTCGCGCGCCGCGAGGGTCTGGGTCGCGATCTGGGTCCGGAACTTCGCCATCTCGTGCTCCTCGACCACGTTGCCGCTCTCGTCGACGACGAGCGTGCGCAGCACGTGGGTGTCCTCGTCGTCGGGGTCGCGCTCGTGGCCGATGCCGGACGACGCGAGCCGATGGCCGGCGCGGTCCGCGAGCTCGACCTCGATCCACGTGTCCTGGATGTCGAGCACGCCGCCGGGGAACCGGTGGCCCGCGAGCAGGTTGCGGATCACGACGTCGAACGCGATCCGCGCGCCCGGCACGATCGGCGCGCCGTCCGCCGGCAGGTGCCAGCGCGCGCCCGCGGGATCCTCGAGCCGCGCACCCGCGACGTCGATCGACGCGACGCCGACGAGCTTGGCCTGCGTGCGGCGCAGGTGCTCGGTGTCGCCGCGCATCGCCGCCATCCACGTGTGGCCGCCGAGGAACCGGTGCGACGCGATCGTGCCCGACTTCGCGCCGAGCTCGTCGTGCGACGCCGGCTCGCGATCCATGTGGCAGTCGATGCACGTCTTCTTGTCGACCTTGTCGATCCGCGCCATGCCGTTGCCGGTCCACGCCGAGTTGCGCCACATGCCGGGCTCGTCGAGACCGGACAGGTGCACCGGCATGTTCATGTCCGGCGACAGAAACCCGCGGTGGCAGCCGACGCACAGCTCGGTGCCGACGCGCGAGACGCCGACCTGCTGCTTGTGCTTCGCGATCGATGCCGCGTCGCCGAGCACCGGCGCGTCGAGCGGTGTGCGCGACCACACGTAGCTGCCGTTGCCGTCCTTCGTCGTGCTCTGGATGCCGTGGCACAGCCGGCACGTGACGCCGGAGTGTGCGCGCAGATCGGCGGCCGGGATCTCGCCGGCCATCAGGCCATCGATCATCAGCGGCATGTCGTGACAGCCGCCGCAGTGGTTCGAATTCGTCTTGCCGAGCTGCTTGCGAAAGTCCTCGATGTCGAACCGATAGATCGGGTTGCCGAACGACGCGAAGCTATGCGCGCTCGTCGACCACTGCGCCGCCGCGTCGGGGTGACACGTCGCGCAGCTGTCGGCGTCGGACAGCATCGTGCCGTCCGAGACGTCGTCGCCATGGCGTGGCGTCGTGCGGTCGATCGCGACGAGGCTCGGCGCGAACTCGCCCGGCGCGCGCGGCAGCCGCGGATCGGAGGTCACCGGCGTCGGCGACGGCTGCGCGATCGGCTGGCCCGCGAGCGTCGACTCGCCTCCGCACGCCGCGACGATCACGAGCAGTGCCGCGCCGGCGCGCATCAGCGCTTCCTCCGCCGCGTGACGAGCATGCCGAGCCCGATGAGCAGCAGGCCGCCGACGGCGCCGGCGCCGATGCCCATCGCCTTGCTGCCGGGCGGCGTCGCGAACTTCGTGCCGGACGGCGGCTGCGGCGCGCCCTTCTTGATCCCGATCTCGGGCACGTCGCGGTCGACGACGCTCGCGAGCTGCAGCTTGCCGCGCGGTGCGAACGCGAGCTTGTTCGCCGCGATCGTCGGCTGGTAGCGGCCGTCGGGCGGGCCGCCCCAGATCCCGCGCTGCGGGTTCTTGCACGCGACCGGCCCCGTCCAGCGGTGGCGGATCGCGTAGCGCGCCTGGAAGTAATTCTCCGTCGACGGCTTCGCGCCGTACTCCAGCGTCTTGCCGACCCACTGCTCGCGGCCACCGGTGATCGCCGGCGCTTCCTTGAAGCGCAGGTCGTCCTTCATGTCCTGCTTGCCGTAGCGGGCGTGGAGGCGCGTCAGCACGTAGTAGCCCTGCGCGATCCGGCCGCCGATCACGTCACCACCGAGCGTCAGCGCGTCGGCATCGCTCGGCACCTGCGGCGGGCACGGATCGCACTTGAGGCTCGGGTTCGTCGTCCACGCGTACTCGGTGACGACCGACCGCGGGTTCTGCGCGACCGTCTGGTCGAACAGCGCGGCGTAGAACTCGGCGAACCGATCGCGGACCGCGTTCTTGACGTCGAGGTTCGTCGGAATCGTGACGTTCTTGTAGTTCGCGACCTCGTAGCGCTTGTCCGAGATGATGTTGACGATCAGGTCCTGCTTGCCATCGGCGTTCGCCATGCCGAGCCGGATCGGCAGCGTGAACTCGTCGCTGTCGTAGTGAAACCGCAGCGGCGACAGCGCGGCGTGGCCATCGACCATCTGGACCTTCTTCGGATCGACCTTCGCGACGAAGAACTTCGAGCCCGCCTCGACGTACGGCCGCAGCAGCGGCTCGGCGCCCGGCGGGATCTTGTAGTGGTTCTGCGTCAGCCAGGTCTCGAGCCCCGAGCTGTCGGTCGCCGACAGGATCAGGATCTTGTACTCGCCGACGTCGAACTGCGCCTCGATCTTGACCGTCGGCTTCGGCGCCGCCACCGTATCCGCGCTCGCGCGCGCCGGCTTCTTGTCGTACTTCTTCATCGCGCCGTAGTCGCGCTCCTCGTCGTACGGCTTCGGACACGGGTCCTGCTCCCAGTACTCGACGAGCCGCGGCGAGCCGAGCGCGTCGATCCGATCGAACACGCCCTTGTTCAGCGTCTTGACGTCCTTCTCCCGGAGGACGACCGGCACCGGCACGACCATCGCGAAGTCCTGGAGCGGGCCACGGAAGTCGTTCTGCATCGCGAGCACGGTGCGCGTGCCCTGACGCATCAGCACGACCTGCGTCGCGTCGTTGAACATCTTCTTGTCCGAGCCGTTGATGTAGAAGCCGCAGAACGCGTGCGCGGCCGTCGTCGCGGTCGCGAGCGACAGCCCGATCGCCGCCAGTGTCATTCCAAGTCTCATGGAGCCCCCGTTCTCACTGCCTCTGACTTCAACGGACGGTCTGGATCCGCGATCTACGCCGGCGCTTTTGCACGAGCAGCGCGCCGAGCACGAGCAGCAAGCCGCCGGAATCGCTGACGCTCGATCCCGAGCACCCACATCCCTTCGACTTCTGCGGCGTCGTCGGCGCCGGCTTCGTGTCACTGCCGGGTGACGGCGCGGCCGAGCCGGATCCGGGTTCCGTCGTCGTACCGGGCGTCGCGATCGACGACGCGGCCGCCGCCTTGATCCCGATCTCGGGCACGTCGCGCGTCACCGCCTCGGGCAGCTTGACCGCATCGCGCTTCGCGTACGCGAGGTTCTTCGCCGCGGTCGGCTGCTGCTGGTTACCGCCGTTCGGCGGTCCGCCCCACCGGCCGCGCTTCGGATCCTTGCACGCGATCGGCCCGGTCCACGGATAGCGGATCGCGTAGCGGCCCTGGAAGTTGTTGATCGGCGACGCGACGCTGCCTTCCTCGAGCTTGCCGTTGTTCGCGAGGTGCTCGCGGCCGCCCGCGATCGGCTGCGCGGCCTTGAACACGAGGTCGTTCGTGATGTCCTTGCCGTAGCGCGCGTGCAGCCGGGTCAGCACGAAGTCGCCGTTCTGGTACGCGGCCGGCTTGTCGCGCGTCCCGGACAGCACGTCGGCGCCGAGCGTCGCGAAGTCCTGATAGTCGAGGTTCGGGCCCGGGCACGGATCGCACGACCCGGCGTCCCACGCGTACTCGGTGACGACCGCGCCGGGATTCTGCGCGACCGTGCGATCGAACAGCGCGGCGTAGAACTCGGCGAACTGTTCCTTCATCGCCGGCCGGACGTCGAGGTTCGTCGGGATCCGGACGTTCTTGTAGTTCGTAACCTCGTAGCGCTGGTGCGGCGCGAGGATGTTGACGATCAGATCCTGCGTGCCGTTCGAGTTCGCGAGCCCGAGCCGGATCGGCAGCGCGAACTCGTCGGCGTCGTAGTGAAACCGCAGCGGCGACAGCTCGGCGCGCTTGTCGTTGCCGGTGCCGACCCACTTGACCTTCGCCGGATCGACCTTCGCGACGAAAAACTTCATCCCGCTCTCGACGTACGGCCGCAGCAGCGGCTCGGCGCCCGCCGGGATCGTGTACTTCTCGCGGCGCAGCCAGGTGTCGAGCCCCGTCGAGTCCTTCGCCGACAGGATCAGGATCTGGTACTCGCCGACGGTGAACTTCGCCTCGATCTTGACGCCGAGGTCGCCACCCTTGCCGGTGCCTTCGGCCGCCGATGTCGGTGCGCCGCCCGCGCGCGCGACCGCCATGTCGTAGTCGACCTCGGGCGCGCACGGATCCTGCTCCCAGTACTCGACGAGCCGCGGCGCGCCCATCGTGTCGACCTTGCCGAACACCTCCTTCGGCAGCGTCTTGACGTCCTTCTCCTGGAGCACGACCGGCACCGGGACGACCATCGCGAATGCCTCGGGCGGTCCCTTGTACGCGTTCTGCATCGCGAGCACGGTCCGCGTGCCCTCGCGCATCAGCACGACCTGGGTCGCATCGTTGTAGAGCTTCTCGTTGCTGCCCGCGACGTAGAACCCGCAGAACGCATCGGCGACGCGCGGCACGAACGCCGCGAACGCTGCCACGATCAAGGCTCGCTTCATCATCCCTGGTGTCCTCCCTGTCGGCGGCGCCACGCGAACGCGGCAGCGGCCAGCCCGACGAGCGCGAGCGTGCCTGGCTCGCCCCCGGTCTCGCAACCGCAGCCGGTCTTCTTGTCCTCGGTCTTGCCCGGCGTGCTCGCCGGGGTCGACGGCGTGGTACCGACGTTTGGCGTCGCGACCGCCGCCCCGGCCGCGGCACGGATGCCGAGCTCCGGGATGTCACGCTTCACGACCTTCGGCAGCTCGACGGTACCGCGCGGCGCGTACGCGAGATCGACCGCCGGCTTCACGCCGGACGGCACGAAGTCCGGCTTCGCGGTGATCTCTGCCGGTGGCCCGCCCCACCGGCCGCGCTTCGGATCCTTGCATGTCAGCGGTCCGGTCCACGGATGGCGGATCGCGTAGCGGCCCTGGAAGTTGTTGATCGACGCCTTCTCCCAGCCCTCCTCGAGCTTGCCGTTCGACGTCATGTGCTCGCGGCCGCCGGCGATTGCCTCGGCCTCGCGGAACCGCAGATCGTCGGTGAGCGTCTTGCCGTAGCGCGCGTGCAGCCGCGTCAGCACGAAGTCGCCGCGGTTATACGCGACCGGCTTGTCGCGCGTGCCGTCGAGCACGTCGGCGCCGAGCGTCTGGAACTCGGGGTAGCTCAGCGCCGGCCCCGGGCAGGGATCGCAGGTCGTCGCCTGCCACGCGTACTCGGTGACGACCGCGCCCGGGTTCTTCTCGACGGTCTTGTCGAACAGCGCGGTGTAGAACGCCGCGAACTGGTCGCGCATCTGCGGGCTGACGTCGATGTTCGTCGGGATCATCACGTTCTTGTAGTTCGTGACCTCGTAGCGACGCTGCGGCGCGAGGATGTTGACGATCAGGTCCTGCGTGCCGGACGAGTTCGCCATCCCGAGCCGGATCGGCAGCGCGAACTCGTCGCTGTCGTAGTGAAACCGCAGCGGCGACAGCTCGGCGTGCTTGTCATTGCCGTCGCCCACCCATTTCACCTTCGCGGGATCGACCTTCGCGACGAAGAACTTCATCCCGCTCTCGACGTACGGCCGCAGCAGCGGCTCGGCGCCGTCGGGGATCTTGTACTTCTCGGCGCGCAGCCAGCTGTCGAGCCCGGTCGAATCCTTCGCGGACAGGATCACGATCTGGTACTCGCCGACGACGAACTTCGCCTCGATCGTGACGCCGTAGTCCTTCGCCTTCTCGTCGGCGAGCGTCGTGGTCGGCGCCGCCGCGCCTTTCGCGGGCGCGTAGCGACGACGATCGTACTCGTCGCTGCCGCACGGATCCTGCTCCCAGTACTCGACGAGGCGCGGCGCGCCCATCTGCTCGACGTGCTCGAACACCTCGCGGTTCAGCGTCTTGACGTCGGCCTCCTGGAGCACCGTCGGCACCGGGACCACCATCGCGAACGCCTCGGGCGGACCTTTGTAGTTGTTCTGCATCGACAGCACGGTTCGCGTGCCCATGCGCATGAGCACGACCTGCGTCGCGTCGTTGAACATCTTCTGGTCGCCGCCGCCGACGTAGAAGCCGCAGAACGCGTGCGCGGTCTGGCTCGCTCCGAGCGCGACCGTCGCTGCAAGGGTGGCCGCGAGGGTGATCCGTCTCATGCCGTCTCCTTTCGATCAGCGCCGCCGGCGCCTGATCACGAGCATCGTCAGTCCCGCGAGCAGCGCGCCGCCGGCGACACCGCCCGCTCCGGTCGTCGAGCAGCCACAACCCTGCGGCTTGCTCGTGAAGGCCGCGCCGCCGGGCATCGGCTTGCCGGCCTGCACGTTGATCTCGGGCACGTCCTGCGCGACGAGGTTCGGCAGCTGGACCTTGCCGCGCGGCGCGAACGCGAGGTTCGTCGCGGCCTTCGGCGCGCCACCATCGGCAATATCGACGCCGCCCGGGGGGCCACCCCAGATCCCGCGCTGCGGGTGCTCGCACGCGACGGGACCCGTCCAGCGGTGGCGGATCGCGTAGCGGCCCTGGAAGTTGTTCGTCGAGTCGGGGCGCGCGCGCTCCTCGAGCTGGCCGTTGCCGTCGCGGATCTCGCGCCCGCCGACGATCGCCTTCGCCTTCTTGAACACGAGGTCGTTCGGCGCGCCGTCCTTGCCATAGCGGGCGTGCAGCCGCGTCAGCACGAAGCCGTAGTAGCCGTCGCCCTGGCCCTGGCCGAGCACGTCGGCGCCGAGCGTCGCGAAGTCGTTGTAGTCGAGCTGCGGCCCCGGGCACGGATCGCACGTCGACGCATCCCACGCGTACTCGGTGATGATCGCGCCGGGGTTCTGGTCGATCGTGCGATCGAACAGCGCGGCGTAGAACTCGCCGAACCGCGTGCGGACCTCGTCCTTGACGTCGAGGTTCGTCGGGATCGTGACGTTCTTGTAGTTCGCGACCTCGTAGCGCTGGTTCGGCGCGAGGATGTTGACGATCAGGTCCTGCTTGTCCTTCGCGTTCGCGAGCCCGAGCCGGATCGGCAGCGAGAACTCGTCGGTGTCGTAGTGAAACCGCAGCGGCGACAGCATCGCCTGGCCGTTCTCGAACCGGACCTTCTTCGGGTTGACCTTCGCGACGAAGAACTTCGAGCCGCCCTCGACGTACGGCCGCAGCAGCGGCTCCGCGCCGGCGGGGATCTTGTACTTCTGATCGCGCAGGTAGCGATCGAGCCCGGTCGACTCCTTCGCGGAGAGGATCACGATGTCGTATTCACCGACGGTGAACTTCGCCTCGATCTTGACGCCGTAGTCCTTCGCCGCCTTCGCGTCGTCGGCGGCGGCGCCACTCTCCATCGCCATCGCCGAGGGCGGCGCGCCTGGATACACCTGCGGCGGCGCACACGGGTCCTGCTCCCAGTACTCGACGAGTCGCGGCGCGCCCATCGTGTCGACCTTCGCGAACACGTCCTTCGTCAGCGTCTTGACGTCGGTCTCCTTCAGCACGACCGGCACCGGGACCACCATCGCGAAGTCCTGCGGCGGACCCTGGTAGTTGTTCTGCATCGACAGCACGGTTCGCGTGCCGTCGCGCATCAGCACGACCTGCGTCGCGTTGTTGAACATCTCGCCGCCGGCGCCGTTGATGTAGAACCCGCAGAACGCGTCGGCGGTGCGCGGTGCGGCGAGATACGTGATGGTCGCGAGCGCGATCGCGCGCGGTACCCAGCGAGACACGAGCTTCATGGCATTCCTCCGTGGAGCACGAACGCCGCGAACCGCGCGCCATTACAAGCGTCGCGATCGCGCGATGCCGCGGCGTCAAGGCGCGGCCCGGCGTCGTCGTGGGACGACCTGTCCTTGCACGCACGACGCACGAGATCGATCTGCCCCATCGGGTAGCAGCATAGACAACGTGTGCCCCGCCGCGCTTGGGGCCGCGCCGTCGATTCCCGCTTATCGGTGGAAGCTCGCGGCGCCGGGCGGACCGGACGGCGCGGCCGCGGGCGCAGGATCTGCGGCGGGCTCGGGGCCCTCGCACGTGCTCGACTCGCCCGGGCAGCTCGTGCGGATGCAGTCCTCGTCGGTGCAGCCGCTGCGCTGCGCGCAGTCGACGAGCGCGGTGTGCTGCTCGGCGGCTTCCGGCGTGCCCTGATCGCCGCAGCGCCGGACGCAGATCGGATCGCTGCACTGGCTATCGCAGGTCTCGACGATCTGGCGACAGGTCAACGTCCCGCCTCCGGTCGGCGTCGGCCCTTGCACCGCCTCCTTCGCCTGCTGGATGCACCCGAGTGGCAGCAGGATCAAGGTCGACAAGAGGAATGCGCGCGCCATCGCCATCGCCATCGAATGACTGTCGCGCGCCGTCGACGATCGATCAAGCGGCGAGCGCCGCGAGGCACGGTATCGCGACCTCGCGCACGACATCGCCATACGCGATCGCACGCGCGCTCCGACGGGCACGCCGTGCATCAGCACGGAGTCGCTGAGGGCACGAAGGGCGCGGAAGATCGAGCGATCCCACGAACGGGATCGGTGCAGATCGCCTTCGCTCCACGCCTCGATCGTCAGCACGCACGGCAACAGCACAGATCGCGCGGCGTACGCGCTCGCGCCGGCGTTCCTCACGAGGTTTCCTTGGAGGATCCTCCGCGCGCACCGTGATCTCGGTGCCTCCGTGCTGAAGCACAAGCGTTGCCCGTGCGCGTGGTGACTCCGCGGTTGGTTGCGCACTGCCGCCTCCGTGCTGAAGCACCCGGCCTGCCCATTCGCATGCGTGCGACCGCAGCTACTTGTCGTCGGAGATCACGACCGCCTTTGGCAGCTCGCCCGGCTTGGGCGGCGTGTCCGGCGGATCGTTCTCGTTCGGCAGCGGGGCCTTGCCGCGGGTCGAGATCCAGTAGACCAGCGCGCCGAGCCCGAGCACCGCGGCGATGATCGCGCTCTCGGTGGGCCGCGCGCGGATCTGGGCGACCGCGATCCAGGCCGACGACAGGATGAAGATCACCGGCGTGACCGGGTAGCCGAACGTCCGGTACGCACCGGTCTTGCCGCGGGCGCGCAGCACGAACACCGCGATCACGGCGAGCGCCGCGAAGATCGCGAGCGTGAACCCGACGAACCGGATCAGCATGTCCGGATCGCCGACCATCGCGAACAGGCACGCGAGCACGCCCTGCGTGACGACCGCGATCACCGGCACGCCGCGCTTGTTGTGGCGCGCGAGCACCGGCGGCAGCGCGCGATCCGCGGCCATCGCGGCGTAGACGCGCGGCCCCGCCATGATCATCGCGCTGACCGCCGAGACGAGCGCGAGCGAGATCACCGAGCTGACGAGCTGACCGACGCGCGTCCCGAACAGCGCGCTCGCCGCGGCGTGGCCGACCTCGTAGATCGCGTCGCCGCACTGCCCGGCGGCCTGCATCTGCTCGACGACCTGCTTCGCGGCGTCGGGACACGGCGGCGGACCGAGCACGTCGGTCGGCACCGCGTAGATGAACACGATGTTCAGCAGCACGTAGAGCACCATCACGACGCCGGTGCCGAGCAGCAGCGCGCGCGGCAGCGTCCGGCCAGGCTCGCGGACGTCACTCGCGATGTACGCGGCGGCGTTCCAGCCCGAGTACGCGAAGCTGACGTACATCAGCGCGATCGCGAACGACATCGTGCCGACGTTGGCGAGCCCGCCCCGCTGCGACGCGAAGTGCCCGGCGTCACCGGTGCCGAGCGCGAGCCCCGCGATGATGAACACGACGATCAGCAACACCTTGAGCGCGGTGAACAGCGCCTGCACCCAGCCGCCGACCTTGGTATCGAACGAGTGCAGCATCGTGATCGTCGCGATCAGCGCGATCGCGATCGCGTGCTCGATGCCGAACCGGATCGTGAACAGGTGCGTCGCGCCGACATCGATGCTGTGCTCGAGCCACAGCGAGTCGCCGTGCAGCGCCGGGAACACGCGGCCGGCGTAGCGCGCGAACGTGATCGCCGCGACCGCGATCGGCGCCGAGAACCCGGCCGTCAGCGACACCCAGCCGCTCATGAAGCCGACCGCCGGGTGATACGCCTCGCGCAGGTAGACGTACTCGCCACCGGCGCGCGGCATCATCGAGCCGAGCTCGGCGTACGCCGCGGCGCCGCACAGCGCGATGCCGCCACCGACGATCCACGCGAGCAGGATCGTCATCGGATCGTGGAGGTCACGCGCCTGGAAGCCGGTGCTCGTGAACACACCGACGCCGATCATGTTCGCGATCACGATCGCGGCGGTCACGCCGAGACCGAGCTGTCGGCGCGGCGGGGTCACGAGGGCGTGCCTCTAGCTGCGCAGAGCTCGATCGAGGAACGCGAGCGCGTCGCGCCAGCAACGCCTCGCGGCGGGATCCCAGACCATCGCGTGGAACGCATGGATGCCGCCCGGGTAATAGCGCGCCTCGCAGGGGACGTTGAGCTTCGCGAGCGCTTTTTCGAGCCGGCGCGTGTCGTCGAGGAGCGGATCCCGTGTGCCGACAGGTGCGAAGAACGGCGGCAGCGGGCGCTCCCAGTGCTGCTCGTGCGGCAGCCCCGCGGTCTGCTCGATGAGCCGCAGCGGATCGGCGAGCGCGGTCGCGTCGCACGGCTCCGCCGGATGACCATGGAGGTACGACGCCGAGGCATCGCGAATCATTCCGTCGATCCAGCGCGGCAACCGCCGGCGCTCCGAGAATCGCTCGGGGCGCGTGACCTCGAGCATCGCGCAGAACGGCAGCGCCGCGCGCGGCACGAGCCCGGTGTCGAACACCGAGCGTGCCCACGGCTCCTCGCGACGCTGACACGCGGTGAGCGTCAGCGCGGTGATCAGGTTGCCGCCGGCGGACTCACCGGCGACCGCGACGCGCGAGCGATCGCCGCCGAGCTCGTCGATGTGCGCCGCGAGCCAGCGATACGCCGCGCACGTGTCCTCGATCGCCGCGGGGTACGGATGCTTCGGCGCGAGCCGGTAGCTGATGTTGATGACGAGGTAGCCAAACCGCGCGAACACGAGGCCCATCAGCCAGTGCGTGTCCTTGCTCAGCAGGTGAAACGCGCCGCCGTGGACATAGAACACGACCGGCCACGGCCTGGGCCGCGTGACCGGGCGGTAGATGTCGAGCTGGTGCCACTTGCGATCGTCGCCGTAGACGACGTCGCGCTCGACCTCGATGCCGTGGCGCCGCGGGTTCGCCGCCGGGTGCAGCTGGCCCGCCGCCGACAGCCCCTCGAAGAACGCGGACGCGGCGAACGATCGCGCGCGCCGCCACAGCGTGTCGCGGTACGCGAGAGGGGAAGGCTCGAGGCTCTCGACAGCCGAGCGATGGGATCGCGAAGAGCGTGAGGTGCGGGCGGCGCTGGTACGGCTCAAGGAAGTGCTTGCAATGTTACCTTGGCCGTCCGCCGGCGTCCTTGATTCTCGAGGGTGAGCTCGACCTCGTCTCCTACCTTGTGGTTATCCAAGGCCCGGAACAGGTCGCTCGACCGCTTCACGTCGGTCTGGTCGAGCTTGACGATGATGTCGCCGAGCGCCATCCCGCCGATCGCCTGCGTCGTGCCGACGATGCCGGCCTTGTCCGCCGCGCCGCCCGGCGTGACGCCGAGGATCACGACGCCCTCGATCTTCTGCTGCGCCGCGATCTGATCCGAGAGGATGTTGATGCCGAGGCCGGGCCGCGTGAGCTTGCCGTACTTGAGCAGCTGCGGGACGATCGCGTTGATCGTGTCGACCGGCACCGCGAACCCGATGCCGGCGTTCGCGCCCGACGGCGAATAGATCGCGGTGTTGATGCCGATCAGCCGGCCCGAGCTATCGAGCAGCGGGCCGCCCGAGTTGCCGGGGTTGATCGACGCGTCGGTCTGGATCACGTCGAAGATCGAGCGCTGGGTGACGCTCTTGATCTCGCGGCCGAGCCCGGAGATCACGCCGGTGGTCAGCGTCTGGTCGAGCCCGAACGGGTTGCCGATCGCGAGCACCTTCTGGCCGACCTCGAGCTTGCTCGACTCGCCGATCGGCAGCTTCTTCAGCTTGCTCGCCGGCGCGTCGATCTTGAGCACCGCGAGATCCTTGTCCGGCGCTGTGCCGATGATCTTCGCCGGGTACGTCGTGCCGTCGTTCAGCGTCACCGACGCCTTGTTGCCGTGCTGGATGACGTGGAAGTTCGTCACGATGTGACCCTCCTCGTCCCAGACGAACCCCGAGCCGGTGCCCTGCGGGATCTCGCTGACGTCGAGGGTCATGCGATCGCGGTGCGCCTCGAGGCTCGTGATGTGGACGACCGACCGCGAGAACTCGCGGAACACCTCGATCGTCGCCTTCTCGTCGGCGCCGAGCTTGTCGTCGGGGCGCTGCGCGATCGGCCGCGGCTCGAGCGACATGCTCTGCGGCGTCTGCTGCCGCGTCTTGTACACCGTGAAGACCAGCGCGCCTGCCACGATCAGCAGCAGCACCGCGAGGACCTTCGTCAGGTGCGATTCACCGCGATGATAGGGAGCAGGAGGATGCGGGTCTCGACTCACGGGATAGAGCGATTGTGACATGGCACGCCTCGGGGTGTGGAACCGAGTGCCTGGCTCCAGAATTCCCGGGGCCGCCGCCGCGCTGAATCACGCTCCCGTCAGTGGTGAGACGCCAGGTAGTGCTCGGCATCGAGCGCGGCCATGCAGCCGCTGCCCGCCGCCGTGATCGCCTGGCGGTACTTCTTGTCCTGGACGTCGCCGGCCGCGAACACGCCCTCGATCGAGGTCTTCGTCGAGCCCGGCACGGTGACGATGTAGCCCTGCTCGTCGCACGCCACCTGACCGCCGAGAAACGCGGTGTTCGGGATGTGACCGATCGCGAAGAACAGGCCGGCCGCCGCGATCGTGCGCGTCTCGCTCGACTTGAGATCCTGCACCGTCACCGTCTCGACGCCCTGCCCACCCTCGACCTTCATGACCTTGTGCGAGAGCAAGAACTCGATCTTCGGGTTCTGCTTCGCGCGCTGCTGCATGATCTGCGAGGCGCGCAGCTCGTCGCGGCGGTGCACGATGTACACCTTCGACGCGAACTTCGTCAGGAAGCTCGCCTCCTCCATCGCCGAGTCACCGCCACCGACGACGAACAGCGGCTTGTTCCGGAACATCGGCAGCGCGCCGTCGCACACCGCGCACGCCGAGACGCCGCGCTGCCACAGCTCGCTGTCGCGCGTGCCCGGGATGTCGTCGCGCTTCGCGGTCGCGCCGGTCGCGATGATCAGCGCCTTGGCCGATCCCTCCTGCTCCTCGCTCCAGTAGCGGAACGGGCGCTGCGACAGATCGACCTTCGTGATCGTCTCGGTGAAGATCCGCGTACCGAACCGCAGCGACTGCGCGCGGAACCGATCGCACAGCTCCGGCCCCATGATCCCATCGGGGAACCCGGGGAAGTTCTCGACGTCGGTGGTCGTGGTGAGCTGACCGCCCGCGGCGATGCCGCCGGCGAGAAAGCCTTCGAAGATGACGGGCGACAGGTTCGCGCGTGCCGCGTAGATCGCGGCGGTGTGCGCGGCGGGCCCGCTTCCGATGATGACGACGTTCTCGGCGGTCATAGACGGTTAGGCTTAGCAAGCGAAACGCCTTTGTTTCAACGTCGCCGGGCGCTTGTCGTCAGCTGGGTTCGTGGGTGATCTTCGTTCGCGTATGGAGCTGGCAAGCTTGGCGCAACTCGAGCGCTCGCACCGCCGTCACGACGAGGTGATGAGCGAGCTCCTCGAGGCCGCACGGCGGTTCGCGGCGGGACGTCCCGACGATGGCGACCTCGCGCGCGTGCACGACGCCGTCGCGTACTTCGAGCGCGCGGTCACTCGACACTTCCTCGACGAAGAAGGCTCGGTGTTCCCGCGCCTGTCCACGCGCCGCCCCGAGCTGGCGCCCGAGCTCGCGCAGCTCTCGGCCGAGCACCCGACGCAGATCGAGATGCAGGCGGTCGTCGCGCAGGCCGCGCGCGGTCTCGACGGCGAGGCGCGCCCGAGCGCCGGCAAGGAGCTGCTCGACGCCGCGGTCCGGCTCGCCGAGATCCACACCTCGCACGTCGCGCGCGAGGACAAGCTGTTCCTGATCGCGGTCGAGGCGCTGACGAGCGAGGACGACGCCGAGATCGTCGCCGAGATGGAGACCCGCCGCGATCGCGACGCCGAGAACGGCCGCGGGCGTGGTGGCGGTGGTGGTGGCGGCGGCGGTGGTGGTGGCCGTGGCGGCGGCGGTGGCGGTGGCGGCGGCCGGCATCGCCGGGCGGCCGAGACCACCGACGAGCCCGGAGATCCGACGCTCGAGCTGCGCCCGGTCGCCAAGCGTGCGCCGCGTGGGCGGGCGGCCGGAGGCGAGAGCGTCCGGCCGCGCGGCACCTCCGGACAATCGACGGCGGCGAAGGCGAAGGCGACGCTGAAGCGTCCGATCAAGAAGGTCGCGCGCGCCGCGAAGGCGGCGAAATCGGCAGCGAAGTCGGCGGTGAAGAAGGCCGCGAAGAAGCTCACCGCGAAGAAGCCGGCGAAGAAGCCGGCCGCGAAGCCGAAGCGCCGGCGCTGAGCGCGCTCAGCGCTTCTTTTTCTTCTTGTTCTTGTTCTTGTTGCCGCCGCCACCGCCGCCCGGTTTGTTCGCAGGCTTGGGCGCCGGCTTCGCGGCCGACGCGATCTCTTCCTGATCGACCGCCGCGCCCTCGTCCGCCGGCTGCTCCCAGTTCGACGACGCCTCGTTCGGCTTCGCCGCGGTGTACTCGGTCTTCGCGTTCTGCGGCTTGTCGGCGTCGGTCGCCTTCGTCTTGTCCGTGGTCTTCACCGGCTCGTCGTCGTCGTCGTCGTCATCATCGTCGTCGACGTCATCGCCGCGACGCGCCGGCTGCGACGCCGGCCGCGCCGGCGACATCTTCGAGCCGCCTTTGGACTTGTCGCTGCTGGCGGTCTTCGCGTCGTCGTCGTCCTTGAGGATCACGCGCAGCCGCTCCTGGGCTTCGCGCGAGGTCCGCGTGATCGTCTCCGCGGGCTTGCCGCTCTGGACGAGCTTCGTGGCGAGGTAGATCGCGGCGGCGAACGCGAGCAGCGACGCCCACTGCGCGAACGTCAGGCCGGCGTGCGTCGGATCGCTCGACTCGGGCCGCAGGTAGTCCATGAAGAACCGGACCGGCGCGTAGAGCAGGCCGGTCAGCACCGCGATCAGGCCGGCCGGATAGCGACCGATCCACGTGTCACCCGACTTCTTCGACGCGCGGAACGCGAGGAACAGGAGCAGCGCGTTGACCGGCACGAGGTAGAGGAACTCGAGCAGACCGAGGTTCCACGCGTGGAGGTACTCGCCCGCCGCGGGATGCTTGACGACGAGCTGGTGCACGACCTCGTTGTTGAGGTTGCGCGGGTATTCCATCGCGAGCGGCGCGTACCACTTGTCGGCGTCGACGAACGCGCCGATGTGATCGCTGACGACCGCGCAGCCGATGCGGCCGATCGAGAACGCGGGCAGCAGGCCGACGAGCGCGATGTCGGCCATCAGGCGGGCGGGCAAGCGCTTCCACCAGACGTAGATCGCGAAGCCGAGCGCGCCACCGATGAAGCCGCCGTACGACGAGATGCCGTCCCACACCTTGACGAGCAGGACCGGGTCATCCTGCAGCTTGTCCCACTGGTACGCGAGGACATCGAACAGGTGCGCGCCGAGGAAGCCGGTGACCGTGATCCAGCCGGTGAGGCCGCGGATGTGATCGTCCGCGACGCCGTGCCACTCGGCGTAGCGCCGGAGCAACGCGGCGCCGATCAGCACGCCGGTCGCGACGATCACGCCGAACGCCTGGATCGGGATCCCGACGTTGAGCGACCCGAGCTGGAAGAACGGGATTCCGACGGTACCGGCCGTGGTCGCAACCGACAGGGAGAGGGCAGCTCCGTACATGCGGGATGGAGCCTATACCACTCGCCCGCCCACTGCGATTCCAGGCCGCGTGCACTGTGCGTGTGCACGGGGTTGTCGCACGAGCTACCATCGACGACGTGATCTGGGAGCCGTTCGTGCTGGCGCTCGTCCTCGGGCTGATCGTGTCGGCCGGACTGTACTTCGCGTACCTGTGGCCGTCGGTCGAGCCGGCGGAGGACGGTGACGACGCCGACGAGGTCGAGGCGCCGACCGCGGCGTCCGCCCCGGCGTCGAGCGAGGGCGCGTGATCGGCCGGCTCGCGCTGGTCGTCGGGATCGCGCTGAGCTCCGCGGCGGCTGCGGCACCGGCGCGCACCGGCGAGGTGGTCCGGATCGAGCATCGCGATCCGACGACCGCACCGAGCCGCGGGCCGAGCACGGCACTCGTCACGATCGAGCTGTTCTTCACGCCGAAGACCAACGCGCTGGTCCGGATGCCGGCGTACCGCGCGCTCGAGCGCCTGCAGGCGAATCACCCGACGCGGATCCGGCTGATCTATCGCGTGCTCAAGCGCGGGGCGCAGCAGCAGATCTCGATCGCGGTGCTCGAGGCGCACGCACAGGGCCTGTTCGACGAGTTCATGGAGGCGCTGCACGCCGACAAGACGACGCAGATGCTCGGCAAGGACAAGATCGTCGAGCTGGCGAAGAAGGTCGGGATGAACCTCCCGCGGCTCGAGGCGGCGCTGACCGAGGGCCGCTACACCGAGGTGTTCGACGACAACGACCACCGGCTCGAGCGGCTCGCGCACGGCACGAACGAGCCGAACGCGCTGTTCAACGCGAAGGTGCCGCGCGCGTCGCTCGGCGCACCCAGCGATGCCGACCTCGAGCGCGAGTACCAGAGCGCGTACGACCGCGCGCTCGAGCTGCTCGATCGCGGCGTGCCGCAGGATCGCCTGCTGCCGGCGTTCGAGGACCAGGCGCTGCGCAGCGTCCAGCCGTTCATCGTGGCGTCCGGGTCGTCCGACGACGACTACGAGAGCGGCGAGCCGATCGACCACCGGCTCGCGAAGCCGCCGCTCGAGCTCCGCGGGCTGCCGACGTTCGGCAAGCCGGAGGCGAAGACCGCGATCCCGGTCGTCGTGCTGTGCCGGCCGAACGACACCGCTTGTTACAACCTGATGCGCACGGTCCGCCGGCTGCCCGAGATCTACGAGGACGACGTCCGCGTCGTGTGGGCGCCGTGGTTCGACGTCACGCGCGACGACACCGCGGAGCTGACGCTGCTCGGCGACGCGACGCTGTGCGCGGAGCAGATCGGCAGCTCGGACGACATGAACGCGTCGCCGGGCTGGCAGTGGATCAACAAGCAGCTCCAGCACACGACGAACGCGCACGGCCGGCGGATCCCTGCCGAGAAGCTGATCGATGCGGTCGCCGCCGAGCTCGAGATCGACAGCGCGCGGCTGTCGGCGTGCCGGGCGCGGATGGCGAACACGACCCTCGACTGGATCGGGAAGGCTCGCAAGTCCGGGGTCACCCGGTCCCCGGCGATCGTGATCGGAGGCCGGATCTACGAGGGCTTGACCGACAACAACCTGATCCAGCAGCTGATCGAGGCCGAGCTGGCGCCTGGAATCCTGGCGCGTTGCGCGACGTTCGGCTGTGCGTCCGAGTGAGCGTCGCGGCGATCCGAGACCTTCACGCAAGCGCCCTTAACCATTCGTGGAGTTTGACCCCGAACAGGGGCCGTCTTACCCTTGGATGCGATGGAGCTGACGTTCGCGGCGGCTACCGACGTCGGTCGGCAGCGCACGCACAATGAGGACAACTTCCTCATCGACAAGAAGCTCCGGCTGTTTCTCGTCGCCGACGGCATGGGTGGACACGCGGCGGGCGAGATCGCGTCGTCGATCGCGGTGCACGAGATCCGCGATGCGGTGAACAACAACCGCGACCTGATCGATCGCTATCGCGTCGATCATCCCGGTGTCCAGGCATACGAGATCCTGCAGGTGCTCGAGCACGCGATCCAGGCCGCGTGCGGCGCGGTGCACACGCGTGCGCAGAACGAGCCCGACAAGCGCGGCATGGGGACGACCGCGACGGTGCTGCTGATCGCGGGCTCGGGCGACCAGCTGCGCGGGTTCATCGCGCACGTCGGCGACAGCCGCGTCTACCTCGCGCGCCAGAACCAGTGCCACGTGCTGACCGAGGACCACTCGCTGATGAACGAGCTGGTCCGGCGCGGCAAGCTCAACCGCGAGCAGATCGAGAGCTCGCCGTACAAGCAGTACAAGAACGCGGTCACGCGCGCGGTCGGCGTCTACGGCTCGGTCGAGGTCGACACGTTCGACTTCGACATCCTCCCGGGCGACCGGTTCTTGCTGTGCTCGGACGGCATGTACGCGTACGTCGACGAGGACGAGCTCCCGAAGCAGCTCGCCGAGGGCGACATCAAGGACGTGCCGCACCGGCTCGTCGAGCACGCGAACGCGAGCGGCGGCCACGACAACATCACGGCGGTCGTGCTGCGGATCGGCGAGACGGCATCGGCCGAGCTCGCGCCGCGCACGACCGAGGTCTCGCTCAAGCTCGAGGTGCTGAAGGGCATGCAGATCTTCCGCTACCTCTCCTACAAGGAGCTGGTGCGGATCTCGAACATCGCCGAGATCATCGAGCTCAAGCCCGAGCAGACGATCTTCTCGGCGGGCCAGCCCGGCGACGCGATGTACGTCGTGCTCGCGGGGACGGTGCGCCTGATGAAGGGCGCGACGAAGGTCGCCGAGCTGACGCGCGGTGCGCACTTCGGCGAGATGGCGCTCGTCGATCGCTCGGTGCGCTCGCTGACGGCGAAGGCGATCGAGGGCACCCGCCTCGTCGTGATCCACCGCAAGGAGTTCTACGACATCATCAAGCGCGAGCCGCCGCTCGCCGTGAAGATGCTGTGGAGCTTCGTCCAGGTGCTCGGCGCGCGGCTGCGCAAGACCACGAACGATCTCAGCGACGCGCTCCACGGCGATCGCCACGGTCAGGAGACCGAGGCGGAGAACCTGTTCCAGGACTGACCACCGGCTCGGGTGGGCGGATCACGAACTGGACGCGGCGGTTCTTCGCCCGGCCCCACGCGGTCGAGCTCGACGCCACCGGCAGCGTGTTGCCGTAGCCCTTCGCCGCGAGCTGCTTCGCCGGCACGCCGAGCGCGATCAGGTGCTGGCGGATCGCGTCGGCGCGCTGCTGCGTCAGCTTCGTCGAGTCGTCGGCGTCCGAGTGCACCGCGATCTCGACGACGATCGACGGGTTGCCGACGAGCACGCCCGCGATCGCGTCGAGCATCGGCTTGCTGGTCTCGGACAGCCCCGCGGACGCCTGCGCGAACACGATCGCGCCCTGGATCTCGAGCTCGGTCTTCTTGATCGCGACGCCGGTCGGCAGCACGCGCGCCGCATCGGCATCGAGCCCGCCGCGCTGGACCGGCGGCAGCTTCTCGAGGCAGTCGTAGACCGCCTCCTCGGCCTTCGCCTTCGCGAAGCATGCGCGCACGTCCTTGGCCCACGCGTGCGTCTCGCAGCGCTTCTGCACGAGCTCGCCGAATGCGGTGCGAAATCGCTTCGCGGCGTCACCGGTCAGTGCGGTGCCGTACGCCTTGTCGAGCGCGGGGACCACGTGCTTGCACTCGGCGTGCAGCAGCGCGGCCTCGCTCGGCTTCGGCACGACGACGCACACCGCGACGTTGTCCTCGATCCGGCGGTCCGCGTAGCCGACCGGGCACGCGCAGCCGACGCCCTTCTTCGGCGACCCCGGCGCACACTGGTAGCCGCTCGGCGCATCGCCGCGCGCGGGACGCGCGACCGTCGCGATGCCCGCGACCGCGACCACAGCGAACCAAGCCGAGCGCACGCCCTAGTATACGAGGCGAAATCTCGCGTGCCGCCGGTCTTTAGCAGCTGTTGCGACGTCAGCATTTCCGCGGCGATCGAGATCGGGCACGATGCCGACATGCGCAATCCGTTTTCGGTCACGGACGTGCCCGATCCGTCCGGTCCCGACGTCGAGGCCTTCGCGGAGCGCACGCCGGCGGTCGATCTCGAGAACGACGAGAACGCGATGGCGTGGGTCGCGATCGCGACGCACACCGACGGGCTCGACGGCGCGTGGAGCTCGCGCTGGCGCAGCGGCCAGGACACCTGGAACCAGGGCGTCGCGACGCTGCAGCTCCAGGGCGACCGCGTGTTCATCCTCTACAAGGACACCGGCACGTACCTGATCGAGGCCGTGCGCCGCGGCAACAAGCTCGTCGGCCGCTACCAGAACGTCGACGATCCGAGCGACACGTCGCCGTGGGTCGGCGTGCTCGTCAACGACTACCGCATCGACGGGTTCTGGAAGCACGGGCGCTGGGACTTCCGGCGGTCGAGCCCGGACGAGCGCCCCGAGCCGATCCTGGCGGCCGTGCTCACCGAGGCGCGCCAGCTGTCGCCGGCCGCGCTGCGCGAGCTGCTCGGGTTCGCGCGCTACCTGCGCTGGCGCAGCGACGACCACACCGAGTAACGACCGGGTCGACGATCCGCCATCTGCTGGCGTGGCCTTCGCAAGGGTCGCGACAGAACTCAGAGAAAGGTGCGGATCATGAAGTTCCTCGCGTCCTCGATGTGTGCCCTCGCGCTCGCAGCAGCGTGCGGTGATGGCGACAACGCTCCGGTAGACGACCCAGACGATCCTCCGCCGAGCGACAGCGCGCGGCAGTTCACGATGCGGATCGAGAACGTCGCGCCGTGGCACGTCCTGAAGCTGTCGTCGGCGCGCACGCGCACGACCGGCGCCGAAGGCCGGTTGAACCCGGGCGACGCATACGACATCCGGTTCACGGCGGCCGAGGGCCATCGCCTGAGCTTCGCGATGATGATGCTCGACACCAACGACTGGTTCTTCGCGCCGGATCCGGCGGGCATCCCGCTGTTCGACAACGGCGTGCCGCTGACCGGCGACATCACCGATCGCATCCAGCTGTGGGATGCCGGCACCGAATTCGATCAGGAGCCAGCGGTCGGCGACGCGACCGGCATCCGCCAGGCCTCGAGCATCACGGGCGACGCCGATCCGAACAACGTCGTGCGGCTCGTGCCGGTGACGACGACGTTGTCGACCGGCGCGACGTTCACGCGGCCCGAGATCGCGCAGATGATCCAGGCGACGCTGAGCGGTCCGGACCGCGACGGCCTGTTCACGCTGCACATCCAGAACGTGTCGACGACCGGGACGCTCGTGACCTCGATCGGCACGCGCGCGGTGCACCTGTCGCCGGTCGTGTGGGCGCTCCACCGCGACGGCACGCCGTTCTTCGACGCGAACATGCCGGTGCGCGCGAACCAGATCGACTACCTCGTCGAGGCCGGCCAGCCCGATCCGCTGATCGATTCGCTGCGCTACGAGCGCGGCGTCGCGACCGGCCTGTCGCCAGGCGTGTTCGTGATCCATCGCGACGACGCGCCGCTGTTCCTCGTCGGTGCGCCGGACTACGGCATCGGCCTCGAGCCGCTCGCCGAGGACGGCGATCCGTCGGTGCTGTACAGCGCGATGCGCGAGGCGAGCGCCGGCATGTTCGACACGCCGGTCGACGGCGTCTCGGGTCCCGCGTTCCCCGGCCAGGCCTACGAGGTCACGTTCGAGGCGCAGCCCGGCGACCGCGTGTCGTTCGCGACGATGTTCGAGTCATCGAACGACTGGTTCTTCGCGCCGAAGCAGGCCGGCATCGAGCTGTTCCTCGGCAACGATCCACGCTGGGGCGACGTGACGAGCGAGGTCGCGCTCTACGACCTCGGCACCGAGAGCGATCAGGAGCTCGACATCGGCACCGCGACCGCCGTCCACCAGACCGCGCCGAACACCGGCGGCAGCGACGGCATCGCGAACGTCCGCGAGGTCCCGCTGCGCGTCTACGACGTGCCCGAGGCCTATCACATCCGCGTCACGCTGACGCCGGCGGAGCTCTAGCGAACCATCCCGCCGTCGACGAGCAGCGACTGTCCGGTCACGAACGACGCCTCGTCGGAGGCGAGGTACGCGACGGTCTGCGCGAGCTCGCCGACGCGGCCCGGGCGGCCCATCGGGATCGTCGCGACGGTCAGCGAGTGCACGGGCTGCGAGTCGATGAAGCCGGGCAGCACCGCGTTCGCGCGCACACCGTACGGCGCGAGCTCCTCGGCGAGCAGCTGGATCCACGCGGACAGACCGGCGCGAAACACGCTCGACGTCGGGCGCTGGTGATCCGGGCGGACGGCGGCGTAGCTCGACACCGCGACGTACGCGCCGCTGCCCTGCTTGACGAGAATCGGTGAGGTCACGCGCGCGAGCCGGATCGCGCTGCCGAGGATCAGCTCGTAGCCGGCCTGCCAGTGCGCGTCGGCGAGCTCGAGCAGGTTGCCCTTCGGCGGGTGGCCGGTGTTCGCGATCACGGCGTCGAGCCGGCCCCACCGATCGAGCGCCTGGTCGACGAGCGCGCGCAGTGCGGCCTCGTCGGTGACGTCGCCCTGGTGCGCGAGGCCGTCGAGCTCGGCGGCGATCGCGTGGACGTCGTCGCCGCGCGCGAGCACCGCGAGCTCGTAGCCGCGATGCCGGAGCTCGCGCGCGATCGCCGCGCCGATGCCCTTGCTGGCGGCCGTGACGAGCGCGACCTTCGTCATGCGCCGGCTTGCAGCTCGTTCAGGAGGCGCGCGACCTCGTCGGCCCGGCCGTGCAGCTGGGCGGGCGTGCTCTGGAGCAGCGCGATCCGCCAGTCCCCGGCGCGATGGACCGCGGTGAGGCGCATGACGGTCAGCAGCTCGGGTGCGAGCGCGGACTGGCCGGGCTTCGCCATGCCGGCGATCGCGCGGACGATCGCGACGTCCGTGGTGACGGTCGTGACGCCGAGGATCTTCGTCGTGTACGGCTGCGTCGGGTACTTCGCGAAGATGGCCTTGATCTGCTCGTGGATCACGCCGCGGCCGGTGTGCTGCGTGCCATCGAAGCCGATCGCCTCGCCGTCGACGATGAACAGCTCGGCGTACGCGTCGGCATCGCGCTTGTTCCACGCTTCGATCAGCTGGCGGTACAGATCTTCGACGGTCATCGACTGCCTCCTCGTGCCGCGATCACGTCGGGCGGCGCCTGGACGAGCTCGATCAGCACGCCCTCGCCGGACAGCGGACTCTGCGCGTCGCCCTTGGGATGGATGAAGCATACGTCGTGGCCGGCCGCGCCGCGCCGGATCCCGCCGGGCGCGAACCGCACGCCCTGCCCGCCCAGCCACTCGACGGCCGCGCGCAGGTCGTCGACCCACAGGCCGACATGGTTGAGCTTCGGCTCGTGCGGCCTGGGGCTCCGCGACAGATCGATCGGCTCCATCAGATCGATCTCGACGCCCGCGATCGATAGGATGTCCTCGTCGACGTTCTCCTTGTCGCTACGGAACGTGCCGGTGACCGGGATGCCGAACAGGTCGACCCACAGGTGGCGCAGCGCGGCCTTGCTCGTGCCGCCGATCGCGATCTGCTGGATGCCGAGCACCGTGAACGGCCGCTGGGGCGCGGTCACTTCGCGTTCCTCACGTCATCGACCGTGCGCAGCCCGGGGCGCGGCGAGTTGACGAGGATCGCCATGTTGCCCGACGGATGCTGGTTATCGCGCATCAGCTGGTGGCACTCGCCGGTGCCGGCGAACGGGAACACCTTCGACAGACACGGATCGACCTTGCCGGCGATCACGAGATCGTTGACGCCCTTGGACTGCTCGTCGTTCGCGAAGTGCGAGCCTTGCAGCCGCTTCTGCCGCATCCAGTGGTAGCGCAGGTCGAGCGTCGCGTTGTAGCCGGTCGTGCCGGCGCAGATCACGACCATGCCGCCGGTCTCGCACATGAAGCACGACGTCGGCAGCGTCGTCTCGCCCGGGTGCTCGAACACGATCGTCGGGTTCTTCTTCTCGCCGAGCGCGTCCCAGAACGCGGCGCCGAACGCGCGCGCGCCCTTGAGCCACAGGTTGTATTCGATCTCGTCGGACCACCGCGGCAGCTTGCCCCAGTGGTCGAACTTGCGGCGATCGATGACGCCGACCGCGCCGAGCTTCTTGCAGAACTCGTTCTTCGAGTCGCCGGACACGACCGCGACCGGGCGCGCACCGGCGGCGCGACAGATCTGGATCGCCATCGAGCCGAGGCCGCCCGCCCCGCCCCACACGAGCACCGGCTCGCCCGGACCGATCACGTTCGGCGACCAGCCGTGCAGCATGCGATACGCGGTCGCGGCGACGAGCATGTACGCGGCCGCTTCTTCCCACGTCAGGTGCGGCGGCTTTGGCAGGCACTGGTGATCCTGAACTTTGGTGTACTGCGCGAAGCTGCCCCAGTTCGACTCGTAGCCCCAGATCCGCTGGGTCGGCGCGAACATCGGATCCTTGCCGGCGAGCACGTGCGGATCATCGGGCTCCCACATCCCGCAGTGCACGACGACCTCGTCGCCGACCTTGACGTTCTTGACGTCCTTGCCGGTCGCCCACACGACGCCGCTCGCGTCCGAGCCGCCGATGTGGAAGTCCTCGCGCTCGCCCTTCTTCTGCCGCGTCTTGATGACGTCGATGGGGATGCCCATCGCGGCCCACACGTTGTTGTAGTTGACGCCGGCGGCCATCACGTACACGAGCACGTCGCGCGGACCGAGCTCGGGGACGGGGACGACCTCTTCCTGGAAGGCGTCCTTGGGCTCGCCGAACCGGTTTGCCCGGATCAGCTGCGCCAGCATCTTGTCGGGGACGACACCCAGGTCGGGGACGTCGCCGAGCTCGTAGAGATCGGTGGAGGCTTTCGCGGGGGCACTCGACACGATGCGTTAGCGTACGCGATCTCTTCCAAACGCGGAGGCGAGCTAACGGCGATCTCCCCGAGCGAACGCTGCTCAGGTGTAGTGCCAGCGAGCCGGCTTACGCGGTCGCGCTCTGGATCGCCGAGGCCGCCGCGGGCTCGCGGTCTGGCTCGATGAAGCACCACTTCGCCTCCGGGACACGGGCGCGAAGCCGGACCTCGAACGCGTTGATGCCGTCGACGATCTGGTCGGTGCTGAGGCCGCCTTTGAACTGCAGCTTCATCGCGACGAGGATCTCACCCGGGCCTTGCTGGACCGATAGGATGTTCACGACCTTCTCGATCTGCGGATCGGACGCGGCGATCTCGCGGATGCACGCGATCAGGGCGGGATCGGCCGCCTCGCCGACCAGCAGCGCCTTGATCTCGCGGGCGAGGAAGATCGCGACCCCGACGAGCACGATGCCGATCGCGAGCGAGCCGACCGCGTCCCACCGGCCGTCGTTAGTCTGCTTCGCGACGAGCAGCGCGACGAGCGCGAGCACGAGGCCGAGCACGGCGGCGCTGTTCTCGCCGAACACGACGATCAGATCCGAGTCCTTGCTCTCGGACAGGTAGCGGAAGAACCCGGTCTTGCCGCGCCGCTGGTTCATGACCTTGATGTTGCCGATCGTCGACCAGCCCTCGAGCAGGATCGCGATCCCCAGGATCACGAGCGCGATCGTGATGTCGCCGACCGCCTCGGGGTGGCGCATCTTGTGGACGCCCTCGTAGATCGAGAACACGCCACCGCCGGAGAACAGCAGCAGCGCGACGATGAACGAGTAGAAGTACATGTTGCGGCCGTGGCCGAGCGGATGCTTCTCGTCGGGCGGCTTCTTGCTCTTGTGGATGCCGACGAGCAGCAGGATCTGGTTGCCGCAGTCCGCGAACGAGTGCAGCGTCTCGGCGAGCATCGCGCCCGAGCCGGTGATCGCCGCGGCGACCCCCTTGCTGCTCGCGATCAGGACGTTGACGATGAGGGACTTGTAGACTTCGCCGGTCGAACCCGCCATTACTTGATCGCCTTCGAGAGTGCCTTGAATTCCTCGGTGCCCGCGCGGTGCAGCAGATCGAACACGCAGGTCTCGGTCGACGTCGCGATCGCGCCGACCCGTTCGTAGAGCCCGAGCGCGGTGCGGAAGTTCGCCTTGCTGCGGCTCGCGATCGCGTCGGTGCAGACGTGCGCGGTGAGCCCGCGAGCGACGAGATCGCGCGCGGTCTGGTAGACGCAGACGTGCGCCTCCATGCCGGCGACGATCCATTGATTGCGGTTGCGGTTGCCCGCGATCGCGGCATAGACGTCGGGCACCGCCGCGACCGAGAACTCGAGCTTGTCGAACCGGTGCACGACCGAAGGGCGATGCGCCTCGAGCGCGGACTCGAGCGCCGCCACCGTCGGTCCGAGGCCTTTCGGATACTGCTGCGTGATCACGAGCGGCAGCTCGAGGCGCGCGGCCGCCGCGATCAGCAGCTGCGCGTTGCGCACGACCCGCTGGCCGGCCTCCTCGGGCATCGCGGCGAGCAGGCGCTCCTGGATGTCGACGAGCAGCACGCCGGCGCGCTCGCGCGACAGCGCGACGTCGTGTCTCGGATCCGGCGTCACGACGCCGCTCCGAGCGTCGCGAGCGCGTCCGCGAGCCGCTGGCGCCGGGTCTGCTCCTCGGCGAGCCGCGCGCGGTTCTCGGCGACGACATCCTCGGCCGCCTTCGCGAGGAAGTCGGGGTTGCCGAGCTTCTTCTCGAGCGTCGCGATCTCCTTGTCCGCCTTGCCGATGTCCTTCTTGATCCGCTCGCGCTCGGCGGCGACGTCGATCAGACCGCCGAGCGGCATCACGATCTCGACATCGGACGCGACGACCGCCTTCGCGGCGTTCTCGTGCGTCGCACCGTCACTCGACGGCAGCAGCTTCGCGGTGATCCGCGCCTGGCGCTCGATGATCGGGAGGTGCTTCTCGACGATCGCGCGCTTGCCCTCGTTCGTCATCACGAGCTCGACGCCGATCGGCTGCGCCGGCGACACGCCGTAGGTCGCGCGCAGCATCCGGCAGCTGACGACGATCTGCTGCGCGAGCTCCATCTCGGTCTCGGCCGCCGGATCGACGAACGACTGATCGGCGCGCGGGAACACCGTGATCATCAGCGAGCCCGGCAGCTGCGGCGGCTTCGGCAGCTTCTGCCAGATCTCCTCGGTGACGTACGGCGCGAACGGATGCAGCAGGCGCATCGTGGTCTCGAGCGTCGTCGCGAGCACGCCCTGGACGACGTGGCGGCGTGCCGCGCGCGCCGGGTCCTGCTCGATCTCGGGCCCCTGGTGGAGGTGGACCTTCGCGAGCTCGATGTACCAGTCGCACAGCTCGTCCCACACGAAGTGCCAGATCGCGTTCGCCGCGTCGGAGAACCGGAACTGCTCGAGCGCGGTGTCGACGTCGGCGGCGACCTTCTGCAGCCGCGACAGGATCCAGCGCTCCGGCATGCCGAGCGCGGCGCGCCCCGCCGGCGTCGACAGCTGGGCCTCGAAGCGCTCGGGGTCGTAGCCGTCGAGGTTCATCAGCGCGAACCGCGACGCGTTCCACAGCTTGTTGATGAAGTTGCGATACGTCGTGACGCGCTCGACCGACAGCCGGATCCGGCCGGTCGTGTTGAGCGCGGCGAGCGCGAACCGCAGCGCGTCGGCGCCCATCGGCTGGATGCCCTTCGCGAAGTTCTTCTTGATCGCCTTCACGGCGGCGTCGGGGGCGTTGTCGGCGTCCGCGCGCTTGAGCAGCGCGTCGAGCGTCGCCCCGTGGACGACGTCGAGCGGATCGAGGACGTTGCCCTTCGTCTTGCTCATCTTGTCGCCGTTCTCGTCGGTCACGATCGCCGTCAGGTAGACCGTGCGGAACGGGACCTTGCCCATGAAGTGGAGGCCCATCATCATCATCCGGGCGACCCAGAAGAAGATGATGTCCGGGCCCGTGACGAGCACGTTGTTCGGATAGAACGTCGCGAGGTCGCGCGTCTTCTCCGGCCACCCCAGCGTCGAGAACGGCCACAGCGCGGACGAGAACCAGGTGTCGAGGATGTCGTCGTCCTGGCGCAGCTCGCTGCCGCTGCACGTCGGACAGCTCGCCGGCGCCTCGCGCGCGACGGTGATCGCGCCGCACGTGCAGTGCCACGCCGGGATCCGATGGCCCCACCAGAGCTGGCGCGAGATGCACCAGTCCTCGATGTTGGTCATCCAGTTCATGAACGTCTTCGTGTACTGCTCGGGGACGAACTTCGTCTTGCCCTGCTCGACCGCGGCGGCCGCCTTCTCGGCGAGCGGCGCGGCCTTGACCCACCACTGCTCCATCAGCAGCGGCTCGATCACGGCGCCCGAGCGCTGGCTGCGGCCGCGCGGCACCTTGTAGTCCTTGACGCCGCGCAGGAAGCCGCCGGCCTCGAGATCGGCGACGACCGCCTTGCGCGCATCGTCGACGGTCATGCCGACGTACTTCTCGGGTGCAGGCGCCATCATCCGCGCCTTGCGATCGATCACCTCGAGGATCGGCAGGTTCGCGACCTGGCTCGCGGCGTAGTCGTTCGGATCGTGGCCCGGGGTGACCTTGACGGCGCCCGAGCCGAACTCGGGGTTCGGCCACACGCCATCGCGCGTCTGGATCTCGAGCCCGACGATCGGGATCGTGCGACCGGTGAGCGGCAGGATCACGTGCTTGCCGTGGAGGTGCGTGTAGCGCGCGTCGTCCTTGTGGACCGCGACCGCGGTGTCGCCGAGCATCGTCTCGGGCCGCGTGGTCTCGACGACGATCTCGCCGCCACCGTCGGCGAGCGGATACGCGATCTGCCACAGCGAGCCGGACTCCTCGACCTTGTCGACCTCGAGATCCGAGACGACGGTCTCGCTCCCCGGATCCCAGTTGATCATCCGCTTCGCGCGGAAGATCAGGCCTTCCTCGTAGAGCCGGACGAACGCCTCGATCACGGCGCGGTTGGACTTGTCGTCCATCGTGAAGCGTTCGCGCGGCCAGTCGAGCGAGAAGCCCATCAGCTTCTCCTGCTCGCTGATCCGGTTGCCGCTCTTCTCCTTCCACACCCACGCGCGCTTCAGAAACTCGTCGCGACCGAGATCGAACCGCGTCTTGGACTCGCGCCGCTTGAGGTCGC
This sequence comes from Kofleriaceae bacterium, assembly GCA_035715365.1. Taxonomy (GTDB): domain Bacteria; phylum Myxococcota_A; class Polyangia; order Haliangiales; family Haliangiaceae; genus JABFXX01. The sequence continues at coordinate 143,105 of DASTLB010000059.1, forward strand.
GCTCGACCAGCACGTGGACCGCGATCGACGCGTGGTCGATGCCCGGCATCCACATCGCATTGAAGCTCTGCATCCGCTTCCAGCGGATCAGGATGTCCTGCAGCGTGGAGCCCAGCGCGTGCCCCATGTGGAGCGAGCCGGTCACGTTCGGCGGCGGCAGCGTGATCGAGTACGGTACCGTCGGGCTGGCCTCATCGGCGTGCGAGAAGCCGTTCTCGTTCCAGAACCGCAGCCAACGCGGCTCGACCTCGGATGGGTCGTACTGTTTCGGTAGCGCCGACGACGTAGTCACGTCGCGACGCTAGCACGTGACAGCGCCGGATGGCCTCCCCCGAGACCATCCGGCACGTGCGACGCGACTACTTCTTCGCGTCCTTCTTCGCGTCTTTCTTCTCGTCCTTCGCATCCTTCTTCGCATCCTTGGCCTCGTCCTTGGCTTCCTTGCGCTCCTCGTTGCGCTCGTGCACCTCGGCGCTGCGCTCCTGGCCGTGGTTCTCGGGCTGGGTCGCGACCGCAGGCTCGGCGGCCGGCATCGGGCGGGCCGCGGTCGGCGGCGGAGACGACTTCTTCGAGCTGAAGAAGCAACCGGTCATGGCGACGCTCAGCAATGAAACGAACAGTAGACGCTTACGCATTGCATTCCCTCCGCGGTCATCGTCGCAAAGTCCCGCGCACAGCGCGACGTGCGTACGCGAACCACAGGTGCGCGTAGCGATCTCGAACGCTTCGCCGCGCGTGATCCGCGCGCGATCGTCGAATGTGATCGGATCGCGACGATTGTCGAATCGCGCGCGACATCGAATCGCAATTGCGTGACAGCGGGAGTGCGCGCGCACGCGTGGCGATCGATCGCGATCGATCGCGATCGTGATCGCCTGCGCGCGCGAACCGAGCCGCGATCAGCTGCTGCGGCGGTTCGACGTCAGGTCGTGCAGGTTCTCGCGAATGATCTGCTCGGCGAGATCCGGCACCACTTCCCACACGATGCGCTCGACGACCTCGGTCGACAGCTTGAGCAGTGCGATGAGCTCGGGGCTACCGGGCTCGAGTCCCGACGCCTCGGCGAGGCGAGCGGCCATCTTGGCGAGCGTGCGCTCGACGAGTGCGGAACGCTTGGTCGGGGTACCACTGATCATCGGTGCTCGATTCGTGTGGTTGAGCGAAGGGGCCACGGCCGCAGCCGCAGAAGAAGAAGCAGACGAGGACGCAGCGGCGGGTGCCGGCTGAGCCGGTCCGCGCATCGAGGTCGGAGTGCCGGGCGTGGTCATCGCCGGTGCAGGCGCGACCATGTTGCCGGACGGAGAGATCGGAGGCACCGCCATCACCGTGGTCTTCGACGGTGCGGGCGGCGTGCCCGGCGCGGGCTGGCTGCCGGCCGGCATCTTGATCGTGGGCATGCCCATGATCGTTGCCGAGCGCGGCGGCATCGCGGCGGCGCCTGCCGCGGCGGCGGCCGGCGGTGCATTCTTCGCGGCGGCCGCAGCGGGCTGCGCCGCGGCGGCGGTGGGTGCGCTCGCGGCCGCGGCCTGGCCGGGCTTCGCGACGCCACCGGCTGCCTTCGAGATCACCTCGGCGACCTTCTCGAGCATCGTCTGGGTGTCCCACGGCTTCGGCAGGTTCGCGTCCGCGCCGACCTGCGTGCCGCGCGCGGCGTCGTACGGCGCGCCGTTGCCGATCAGGATCGCGACCGGCGTGTTCGCGGTCGCCGGATCGTTCTTGAGCGCGAGGCACAGATCGTAGCCCGACTTGCCGCCCGGCATCGTCGAGTCGGCAAGCACGAGGGCCGGCTTCTGCGACTTCGCCTTCTCGAGACCCTCGTCATAGCTGCGCGCACCGACGTACTGGAAGTCGGTGCCGCGGAACGTGATGTCGGCGACCTGCTGCATGGTCGCGCTGTCATCGACGCACAAAACGATCTTGCTCACTTGGTCCTCCGTCGCTGGCCGTCGCTGGCCGTCGCTGGCCGATCCGAACTACAGACGTGTGCGCCTTCCAAGGTCGACGCGCCCCCGCAGGCTCTACGCTTCATCGTTCGTATCACGGCGTTCGAACACCGGTCAATTCAACCGCTGAGAATCCGAAGGGCTTTCGGTCAACCACGCGTCCGACGTCGCGAACGAGGGCAACCAACGATGCTATAGCGTGCGGGTCGTTCATGCCTGCGCACTACACCCCACTTCATCTCGCTGCAGCGGAGGCGGTCGCCGCCCACGCGAACGTCGCCGCCACCGATCTCAAGGTCGAGGCGCCGCCGCGCGCCGAGCTGGGAGATCTCGCAGTCGGCTGCTTCGCGATCGCGAAGGCGCAGGGCAAGAACCCGGCACAGGTCGCCCAGGAGATCGCGGCCGCGTTCCAGCCCACATCGTGGCTCGCGGGCGCGACCGCGGCCGGCCCGTTCGTCAACTTCCGCGCCCACCGCGCCCACGCGCTGCGCTGGCTCGTCGATGGTGCGCTGCGCGGCCGGCTGATCCCGCCCGAGGTCGGGACCGGCCAGACGATCTGCATCGATTACTCGTCGCCGAACATCTCGAAGCACCTCGCCTACCATCACATCCGCGGCACGACGATCGGCCACGCGCTGTGGAACATCTTCCGCGCGCTCGGGTTTCGAACGATCGGGATCAACTTCCTCGGCGACTGGGGCACGACGCACGGGATGCTGCTCGCGGCGTGGTCGAAGTGGGGCCCCATCGAGCCGCTCGACGTCAGCGCGCTCAACGAGATGTACGTCAAGTTCCGCGAGGCGATGAAGCAGAACCCGGCGCTCGAGGACGAGGGCCGCGCGTGGTTCAAGCGACTCGAGGATGGCGATCCCGAGGCGCGCACGCTGTGGCACCGGTTCCGCGAGGTGTCGTGGGCCGAGTTCGAGAGCGTCTACCAGATCCTCGGCATCGAGTTCGACGAGGTCCGCGGCGAGTCCGCGTACGAGCCGGACATGCCGCGCGTGATGAAGGAGCTGACGGACAAGGGCCTCGTCACGATGTCCGAGGGCGCGCTCGTCGTCGAGCTCGAGGGCGAGAAGACGCCGATCCTGCTGAAGAAGGGCGACGGCACCACGCTGTACGCCACGCGCGACGTCGCAGCCGCCGAGTACCGGTGGACCACGTACCACTTCTCGCGCTCGCTCTACGTCGTCGGCCGCGAGCAGGCGCTGCACTTTCGTCAGCTGTTCAAGCTGCTGAAGAAGGCAGGCCACGACTGGGCGGCGCGCTGCCAGCACGTGCCGTACGGCCTGGTCCGGATCGGCGGCAAGAAGACGAGCACGCGGCTCGGCAACGTCGTGCTGATGAAGCACGTGTTCGACATCATGCAGGACGAGGTCCGGCCGCGGATCGCCGAGCGCAACCCCGAGCGCACCGCCGCCGAGATCGACGACACCGCGCGCATGGTCGGCATCGGCGCGGTCGTGTTCGCGAACCTCGCGAACCAGCGCGAGAAGGACGTCGACTTCGATCTCGAGAAGGTGACGTCGACCGAGGGCGACTCCGGGCCGTACCTGCAGTACAGCCACGCGCGCTGCGCGTCGATCCTGCGCAAGGCCGGCGCGACGGTGACGAGTGCCGACGATGCCGACTTCAGCCTGCTGACGCACGATGCGGAGTGGGCGGTCGCGAAGCGCCTGCTCGAGCTGCCCGAGATCGTGGTGCGCGCCGGCGACGCCGCCGAGCCGCACCTGATCTGTCACTACCTGCTGCAGCTCGCGAGCGACTTCTCGTACTGGTACACGCTCGGCAACAGCGACAAGTCGCTGCGCGTGATCAACGACGATCCCGCGTTGCAGACCGCGCGGCTCGCGCTCACCGCGGGCGTCAAGGCGGCGATGGCGACCGGCCTCGGGCTGCTCGGCATCCGCGCGCCCGAGTGGATGTAGCGCTCAGCGCAGCGCGTCCCACTCGCGGCGCAGGTCGCGCGCGCGCGCGGCGAGCTCGGCGCGCCGCGAGACGCGCGCGGGATCGACGACGACCTTCGTGCCGTTGCCGTCGAGCGCCGCGATCTCGCGGGCGAGCGCGGCGTCGGCCTGGACGAGCGCGCTCCGCATCGTCTCGCGCGCGGCGGCGAGCGTCGCGACCATCTGGATCATCTCGGGGTGCTTCGGGCCGAGGTTCGGTCCGGCGACGTCGATCTGGAGCTGGGCGTCGAAGATCCGCGTCCCGGCGACGCGGACCTCGGCCGGCGCATCGCTCGGGACGATCGCGTCGGCATGGTGATCGGTGCCGGGCGTGGTCTCGGCCGCGAGGTGACGCGCGAGGATCGTGCGCAGCGCGCGGCGGCTCGCCTGGCGCAGCTTCGCGGGCGATGCGGTCTTCGGCAGCTTCGCGAGCTCGTCGCGCAGCGCGGTCGCCTCGGCGAGCTCGATGTCGCGCTGGCGATCGAAGCTCGCGCGCAGCGCCTCGATCAGCCGGCGCTGCTCGTGGCGATCGGGATGACGCTCGCCGTAGACCTCGGCGAGCTTCGCGTCGCGCTCGCGGGCGAGGAAGTGCGCGTTCGCGATCCGGACGAGCAGCGCGGGCGTGCCCTCGAACAGCGAATCGAGTGACGTGCGTTGCAGGCTCGCGATCTTCGTCGTGACCTGCGCGAGCGCGTCGTCGCGGCGCTGCGGTCCGGGCACGGCGCTCGCGGCGAGCTCGTCGTCGAGTGCGTCGAGCTCGCGATCGACGGTCTCCATCTCGCGCAGCACGCTCATCCGGTAGTTCGCGCGCGGATCATCCTCGTCGAACGACACCGTGCACTCGCTCGACTCGGTGCGCCCGGCCGGCCCGTGCGCGAGCGGCACCGGCGGCGCGGCAGGCCCCGAGCGGCACGCGGCGAAGCATGCGAGCGCGAGCACCAGACGTCGGACCGGGTACATCGGCCCCGACGGTACCGCGATCCGGGGACGATGCAACGTTTGCGCTGCTGGCTGCGGCTGGGACGGTGCTACGCGCGGTCGCGGCGGCGGATCTGCTCGAGCAGCAGCGCGCTGTCGTCGAGCGCGCGACGCAGCCGGTCACGCAGCACCGGATCCTTCGCGAGATCCTCGAACAGCCGGTCGCGGCGCGAGATCGACCGCAGGAACGCGGCGACGCTCTCCGCGTACATCACGTGGCGCTGCGGGTACGGGATCTCGGGCTCGCCAGCTGCCTGCTGGACCTGACCGACGACGACCTGCTTCGCGATGCTGCCCTCGGGCACCGCGGCCGCCGCGGCCGGGTTCGTGCCGCGCGCGCGTCCCGGGACGATGCGCGGGTTGTCGGAGAATCCTGGGGGGCGCGGCGCGACGAAGTGCGGTCCGTCGTCGGCCGCGCGCTCCGGCGCTGGACGCGCCCACGGATTGCGCTCGAGCTTGCCGTCGACGCCGACCGCGGCGATCGCGGCGGGATCGTGCTCGCGCTCGACCGAGACGATCGTGCTCGACGTCATCGTCGCGACCTCGAGCTCCTTGCCCGGCCACTCCGCGAACGGCAGCTCGAACATCGAGTGCTCGCCGACGCGCGGATCGCTGTCGCGCACGACGACGTGCTCGCGGTCGCTGCCGGGCGCGCCGCGCACGATCGCGTAGCGCTTGCCGCGCAGCTCGTGAAACCCGACGATGTAGACGCTCGCCTGGGTCTGCACGCGCAGGACGGCGATCGCACGCGCGCGCAGGTCTCCGAACACCGTGTGGTGATTCACGCCCTCCAGCATAACGCGGCTTCAGATGCGGCCGAGCGAGCGAGGTGGCGGCCGGCTCGACCGACCCGTGACCGCGAGCACGACGAGGACGAGCACGTGCGGCAGGATCGGGATCAGATCGCGCGGGATCCACGATCCGGCGAGCTGGAGCTGCGTGTCGAGCGCGCTGGCGGTCGCGATGCCGATGCACGCGAGTGCGCCGAAGTGCGGGCGCCAGCCTGCGATGATCACCATCGCGAGCGCGAAGTAGCCGCGGCCGCCCGACATGTCGGCGGAGAACACGCCGACCGACAGCGACAGCTGCGCGCCGCCCGCGCCCGCGAGCGCGCCACCGACGAGCGCGGCCCACGTGCGCGCACGCGCCGGCGACACGCCGACCGAGACGAGCGCGTCGGGCCGATCGCCGGCCGCGCGCAGCCGCAGCCCCCAGCGCGTGCGCACGAGCGCGAGCGCGACGACGACCGGCGCGACGATCGCGAGCCACACGAGCGGGTTGGTCAGCATCGCGTCGCCGAACGCGGGCCCGCCGACCGGCGAGTTCGAGCCCTGGCCGTACAGCAGCTGGAGCAGGAACCGCGTGCCGCCGAGCGCGAGCACGTTGAGCGCGATGCCGACGATCACCTGGTCGGCGCGCCAGCCGAGCGCGCACGCGAGCTGGACCGCGGCGACCGCGACGCCGGCGAGCATGCCGCCCGCGATCCCGACGTAGAGATTCCCGGTCGCGTACGCGAACGCCGCCGCCGCGAACGCGCCGAACAGCAGCTTCGCCTCGAGCGCGAGATCGATCACGCCGGCGCGCTCGGTGATCGAGCCGCCGAGCGCCGCGAGCGCGTACGGCACGGCGATCCGGATCACCTGGCCGGCAAACGCGAACGTCACGACCGAGCGCGCGAGCCACGGATGGGTCGCGAAGATCAGCGCGAACAACAGGCCGATCACCGCGAGCACGACCACGAGCGAGCGCGTGCCGGCGGTCATGTCGCCACCTGCACGGTCTGCTCGGCACGCCGCTTGACCCACGCGCCCGATACCGCGACCGCGAGGATCACCACGCCCTGCAGCATCTCGGTCAGCTCCTTCGGCACGAGATCGCCGACCGACAGCCCCGCCGCCGACAGGAACCCGAGCAGCAGCGCCGCGACCGCGACGCCGATCGGGTTCGTGCGGCCGAGCAGCGCGGCCGAGATCCCCAGGAAGCCGGCGCCGCGCCCGAGGCCCTCCTCGAACGCGTGCTTGTGGCCGAGCACGAAGTTCGTCGCGGCGAGCCCCGCGAGCGCGCCCGCGCCCGCCATCACCCAGGTCTGCACGCGCTCGACGGCAATGCCGACGCTGCGCGCCGCCGCCGGCTCCTGACCAACCGCGCGCCACGCGCGCCCCCACGTCGTGCGCTCGCGCAGCCACCACATCGCGGCGACCGCGACGAGCGCGAGCACGAGCGCGCCGTTCGCCGCGCTGCCCCCGAGCGGCAGCCGCGGCAGCTCGGCGCCGGCAACGATCGGCGCGCCGCGCGTGGTGCCGCCGCGAAACAGCCACTCGTTGCCGATCCACAGCACGACCCCGGCGACGATCGCGTTGAGCATGATCGACGTGATCACCTCGTGCGCGCCGCGATACGCGCGCAGCCCACCGATCAGCGCGCCGACCGCCGCGCCGCCCGCGGCCGCGGCGACGATGCAGATCGGGATCGCGATCACCGACGGCGTGCCCGCCGGCAGCGCCGCCCCGACGACCGAGCACGCGAGCACGCCGGCAGTCAGCTGGCCCTCGGCGCCGATGTTGAACAGCCCGGCATCGAGCGCGACCGCGACCGACAGCCCGCACAGCACGAGCGCGGTCGTCCGGTACAGCATGTCGCCGAGCTGGTACGGATCGGTCGCGGTGCGCTCGAGCATCGCCCACCACACGCGTCCCGGCGCGCGGCCGAGGATCATCATCAGCACGCTGCCGATCGCGACCGACGCGAGCAGCGCGATCGCCGCGGCCTGGACCTCGCGTCGGACGTTCGCGCTCGGCCGCAGCAGCGACAGCATGCGGCGCGACGGTATCACCGCGGTCGCGGTACAACCACGACGTGCGGCTGCTCGTCATGTGCGTGCTCGCGTCGGCGTGTCGTCAGGAGCCGGCCACGCTGCCCGCCTGCACGTGCACGCCCGGCAACGTCGGACGGATCAAGGCCCCCGGCGACAGCCGCCCGCTCGACGGCCCTGCCCTCGTCGCGGCGCTGCGGCGTCACGCGCAGGACGTCCGGCTCGGCAAGAACCCGCGCGACATCAAGGTCGTCGACGACCAGCTGCGGTTCGCGATCATCGACTTCTGCTCGCCGTGCGGCAGCTGGGTCGCCGACCGGATGACGATGGAGCAGCTGTTTCCGCTCGACCGGCTCGACGACGCGACGAGCGCGGTGTGCATGGGCCTCGTGCTGCGCGACGGCACGACCGTCTACGGCAGCGCGAAGCCGTGCCGGTAGCGTTCGAAACCGCGCCTCGTTGACTCAAACCCAGTAACTGTCTGAACGAGGACGCAGCTTGTTGCCCGCGGTTGGCGCGACGGTGGCGGCGTCGCAGACGCAATCGCGCGGAACGACGTGCGCGCGTCGACGGCATGTCGCTTGTAGAGGATGCGTGCAGGGGGCGCTGTTGATGTTCAACAGCTGCACGACACGAACCACGCACATGCAATGGGGGAAGCTATGAAGACGGAACAGATTCTCGAGTCGATCGATGTGACGGCGCTGTCGAAGGTCTGCGGTGGCACCACGCCACAGCAGGATCTGACGAACATGCTGAGCGGCGCGGCGCAGGGCGCGTTGCGCGGCGGGCCGGTCGGCGCGATCGTCGGCACCGTGAAGGGCGCGGTGCCGGGCTTCGTCGACGCGGGGCGCGACTACTTCAACGCGCGCCGCCAGGGGCAGTCGCTCGACGCGCAGCGCGAGGCGATGCGGCAGAAGCATCCCGAGTACTTCACGACCGGCCCGAAGCCGTAATCGCGAGGTCCTCAGGCACCACCGGTGCCGGTCATGAGCTCGCCAAGTCGCGTGCGCGCATCCGGGGCGCGCAACGCGGCGTGGTCGAGCTCGCCGACGATCCGGCCGCGCAGCAGCACCGCGATCCGGTGACACAGCGCGAGCAGCTCGTCGAGATCGGCGGAGATCAGCAGCACGCCGGCGCCCGCGGTCGCGGCGGCGCGCAGCTGATCGTGGATCCGGCGGACCGCGCCGAGATCGACGCCGCGCGTGGGCTGCGACGCGACGACCGCCTGCACGGCCGGCCGCGACAGCTCGCGCGCGACGACGACCTTCTGCTGGTTACCGCCGGAGAGCGCGCGCGTGATCGCAGCGGGATCGGCGGGCCGGATGTCGAGCGCGGCGATCTGGGCGTCGGCGTGCGAGCGGACGCGGGCGCGGTCGATGCGAAACCGGCCGGTGACGTCGGCGCGGCCGAGCGCGAGGTTGTCGGCGACGGTCGCGTCGAGCAGCAGGCCGCCGTGCTGGCGATCCTCGGGGATGTGCGCGAGGCCGGCGGCGAGCCGCGCGGCCGGCGTCGCGTGCGTGACGTCGCGCGCGCCGATCGTGACTCGACCGGTGGCGCGCTGGAGGCCGGCGATCGCGAGCGCGAGCTCGCGCTGGCCATTGCCGTCGACGCCGGCGATCCCGACGAGCTCGCCGCGACCGACGCGCAGCGTGATGTCACGCAGCCCCGGCGCGAGCGTGACGTCGGTGAGCGCGAGCGCGGTCGTCGCGTCCGCGGGCGGTGCGACCTCGTGGGCCGCCGGCAGCTCGGCGCCGACCATCGCCTTCGCGATCGCGCTCGGCTCGAGCGGCTTCGCGAACGTCGCGACGGTCTTGCCGGCGCGCAGCACGGTGACCGCATCGGCGACCGCGCGGACCTCGTCGAGCTTGTGGGTGACGAGCACGATCGTCTTGCCCTCGCCGGCGAGCGTGCGCAGCGTCGCGAGCAGGCCGTCGACCTCGATCGGCGTGAGGACCGCGGTCGGCTCGTCGAGGATCAGCAGGCGCGCGCCGTGGTGGAGCGCCGCGACGATCTCGGCCCGCTGCGCGGCTCCGAGCGACAGCGTCTCGGTCTCGGCGTACGGATCGATCGGCAGCCCGATCTGATCCCCGAGCGCGCGCAGCTGGCGGGCGGTGGTGTCGAGCTCGAGCAGCGGGCCGCGGCGCGGCTCGACGCCGAGCACCGCGTTCTCGACGACGGTCAGCGTGCCGGCGGACGCGCCGTGCTGCTGGACGATGCCGATGCCGGCGGCACGCGCGGCGGCGCGCGTCCAGCGCGGCAGCGCGACCGCGCGGCCCTCGAGCTTCAGCGTGCCGCGGTCGGCGGCGAGCACGCCGGCGAGGATCTTGACGAGCGTGCTCTTGCCGGCGCCGTTCTCGCCGACGAGCGCGTGCACCGTGCCGGCGGCGACCGCGAGCGTCGCGTCCGAGAGCACCTCGCGGACGCCGAACCGCTTCGTCAGCGTCGCCTCGATCAGGACGTCGGGCACGCCGCGACTGTCGCACGGCTACGGCGTGCGGAAGACCTCGGTCACGTAGAACGCGCGCGGATCTGCGGGATCGAACGCGATGCCGATCGCGCCGCGCTCGACGTCGACCGCGAGCACGTTCGCACGATGGCCGCGGCTCGCCATGAACGCGTCGTGGACCTCGCCCGGGCCCCACGCGTGGCCGACGTTCTCGCGGTTCGTCTTGCCATGCAGCCCGCCGCGCTCGACCCGTTCGGGCAGGTGCGCGCCGTCGGGCGCCTCGTGACTGATGTACGCGCCACCGGCCATCTCGACCGCGTGGACGCGCGCGAACGCGTGCGCGGCGGCGTCCCACGCGAGCGGCGGCAGATCGTGGATCGCGCGCTCGCGGTTCATCAGCTCGAAGATCCGCATCTCGATCTCGATCCGCGTGCGCGCCGGCGGGCCGTAGTCGAGCCGGGCGTCGGGCGCGATCACGCCCGCCGGGTCGACGAGCACCGGCTCGCCGCACGCGTCGACGACGTTCGCGACGATCCGCGCACCGGCGCGCACCTCGACCGCCGCGGGCCGCGTGCAGTCGACGACGAGCGCGAGCTCGGCGCCCTGACGGGCGACCGACGTCGGCGCGAGCCGCTTCGCGGACGTCGCGGTGACGACGAACGCCGCCGGCTCGTCCTGCCACGGCCACGGCATCGAGATCCGCGCGGCGTTCGTGTCGCGGCCGACGACGAGCGGCAGCACCGGCGGCGGCAGCGCGATCACGACGCCGACGCTGCCGGCGCGCCCCGACGCGCGCGCGGTCCCGACGGTCGCGACGTCGGTGGTCGCGCGCAGCTCGGCGAGCGCGGCCTCGAGCTGCGCGGTGATCTCGGTCTCGTCGCCCCATGCGGTCAGCACGTACGGCCACAGCCCGGAGCCGAGCTCGCGCGCCATCGCCTCGTGCAGCGCGCGCGCCGAGATCACGTGCGCGTCGGCGGCGCTGCGCGCGGCGACGGCGGCGATCGCGTCGAGCTTCGTCGGCGGCTCGAGCGCGAGCGGCGCGATCGGATGATCGGCGTAGCCGGCGATGAACTGCGTCGTCGCGAGATCCGGTGCTGCGGCCGGCGCCGGCGCGGTCGTCGCGACGGGTGCGTGGCACGCGGCGAGCGCGGTCGCGGTGAGCAGCAGGCAGCGCACGGACCGATCATGACCGACGACCGGGCGCCGCGAAACCCAGAAAGCTCACACCGGCGTCAGCGCCAGCCCGGTCGCCTCGACGGCCTTCGCGAGCCCGAGCAGCGCGGCCTCCTGCCCGGCCCGGCCGACGAACATCACCGACAGCGGACGGCCGCGATCGTCGACGCCGCACGGCACCGCGATCGCCGGCAGGTCGCACAGGTTCGCGAGCGGCGTGAACGCGCCGAGCGCGCGCAGCAGCCGGACCTCGGCCGCGCCCGACAGCAGCGACTCGGTCAGCGCCGGCGGCGGGATCGCGGTCGTCGGCAGCGCGAGGATCGGCGTGTGCGCGAGTACCTGCGCCGTCGACTCGCGCAGACGATCGCGGATCTGGTAGAGCAGCGCCGCGTCCGCCGCCGAGATCGCCTCGCCGAGCGTGCGGCTCGTGTGGCCGGCGCCCGAGCGGACCTCGGTGGCGTACGGCCCGGTCGCGAGCTCGTGCGCGCCGATCAGGCCGCCGAGGAACGTCGCACGATCGAGCCGCGGCAGCACGACGCGATCGCACTGCACGCCGAGCGCGCGCAGCACGCGATCGAACGCTTGCTCGATCGACCGCGCCGCGCGCATCCACGGCCGGTGCACGATGCCGACGCGCTCGGGCACCCACGCGTGGACGTCCTCGATCGGCTCGCCCGCGATCACCTGCCACAGCCGCGCGCAATCGTCGACGGTGCGCGCGATCGGGCCGACCGCGTCGAGCGTGCGCACCGGGCTGCGGATGCCGTCGCGCGGGATCCGCTCGCGCCCGGGCTTGAGCCCGACCAGCCCGCAGAACGCCGCGGGGATCCGGATGCTGCCGAGGCCATCGCCGCCGAGCCCGTAGCGCGCGAACCCCGACGCGACCGCGACCGCGGTGCCTGTGCTCGAGCCGCCGGGCGAGTAGCCGGGTGCGCGCGGATTGACTGGCATCGGGTAGTGCATGACGCTGCCGATGCCGTCGATGCCGAGCTCGGTCATCTTCGCCTTGCCGACGATCCGGCCGCCGGCGGCGCGGATCCGCGCGACGATCGTCGCATCGCGCTCGGCGACCTCGCCACCGCTCGCCATGCCGATGCCGGTGCGCAGGCCGGCGACGTCGATCTGATCCTTGACCACGACGTCACCGTCGAGCGCGCCGGGCGCGACCGCGGGCGGCGGTGGATCGATCACGTCGACGATCGCGCTCGTGACCTCGAACGTGCCCGACGGTCGGCGACCCGCGAGCTCGTCCGGCGCGATCACCGGCATCGGCGTGCGCGCGAGCAGCGTCAGCACCTTGCCGACACCGGGTCGTCGCAGCAGTCCGAGCACGCGCGCGTTCGCCATCGCTCGATCGTCGTACGCACATCGTGCCACCTCAACCGGTAGCTTCGGCCATCGCGGCGTGGCGCACCGCTTGCTGACCCCACGCGAGCGCAGAACATGCGGACTTCGTCGTCCGCACGGCGCTGTCGGCGATCGGGAGCTACCTGAGTCCGGCGCAGCGTGCGTTCGTCGGCGACGAGCTACCACCTGGGCTCGCGGTCGCGCTGCTCGAGGCGGACGAGGGTGCGCCGCTCGAGGCACGCGTCCAGACGCCCGGTGTCACGCCCGCGCGCGCGCACGAGCTGATCGCCAGCGTGTGTACCGCATTGATCGAGGGACTCTCGTTCGACGCGCTCGCGATCTTGCGCGGCGTGCCGGCGCTCCACGACTACTTCGACGAACCCGCGGCGCATTCGCTCGCGGCATCCGGTGCCGGGGGCGCGGTCGTGCGGCGGTGGCCGACGGCCTCGGTCGCACCTGCGCGCGAGCGCCGGTGGTTCGCGCGCACGCGTCACTGATCCGGCACGCGGATCTTGCCCGCGACGATGTCCTCGCCGAGGCGCTTCACCTTCGCCTCGACCTCGAGCGGCAGCAGCGTGTTGCGGTTGTGCTCGTCGGCGACGAACCCGACGCCATCCTCGGCCAGCCCGAGCTCGTGCACACCGCCGACGAACTTGCCCGCGATCAGATCCTTGATCACGTCGACGACCGCGACGTCGACGCGCTTGACCATGCTCGTCACCACGCAGCACGGCGCGTTGTCGTACTGGTCCGAGTCGACGCCGATCGCGCGCGCACCGCGCTGGCGGGCCGCCGCGAACACGCCGTCACCGGTCTTGCCCGCGGCGTGAAAGATGATGTCGGCGCCCTGCGCGTACTGCGCCGACGCGAGCTCCTCGCCGTGCGGTGGATCGGCGAACGCCTTCGGCTCGGTGCCCGCGTAGGCCGCGAGCACGCGGCAGCTCGGGCACACGTGATGGACGCCCGCCTCGTAGCCGGCCTCGAACTTGCGGATCAGCGGGATCTTCATCCCGCCGACGAACCCGACCGTCTTCGTGCGCGTCAGCGAGCCGGCGATCGCACCGACGAGGAAGCTGCCCTCGTGCTCGCGAAACCGCAGGCCGGCGAGGTTCGGCAGCGTGCCGACGTTCGGCGACGGGCTGTAGTCGATGCCGGCGAACTTGACGTTCGGGAACTGCGTCGCGAGCCGCTCGAGATCCGGCCCGAAGATGAAGCCGACGCCGATCACGAGATCGACGCCACGAGCGGCGAGCGAGCGCAGTGCCGTCTCGCGATCGGCGCCCTCGCTCGGCTCGATGTACGTGACGTTCACGCCGAGCTCGACGCGCGCGCGCTCGAGGCCGCGCCATGCCGCCTCGTTGAACGACTTGTCGTTCTTGCCGCCGACGTCGAACACGAGCCCGACCGAGAGGCCCTTGCCGGGCTTCGCCGGCGGCGGCGGAAACGCGATCCAGCCGGCGACGAGCAGCACGGCATTGATCCCGACGAGGATCGCGATCAGCCGGCGCACGCTCACGCGGTGACAGTAGCCGAAACGCACAACAGCCGCCGGGCCCAAGGCACGACGGCTGTCGAGCAAACCCGACGCGATCAGAAGATCGGGTTATCGCTGCAGGTCTGGATCTCCATGATCAGGTACAGCAGCACGCGCTCCTGCGGGTACAGGCCCTGGTGCTCGCCGTTCGCGGTCTGGAACGCGGTGTAGAGCACCTTGCCACAGCCGGTCGGCTCGTACGTCACGGCGATCGGCTTCTGCACCGCGCCGCTGTCGTTCGGGTTCGTGCCGAGCACCCACGCCTTCGGCGTGTCGTAGACCGGCTGGCCCATCATGTCGGTGCCGATCTGGACCGGGTTGAGCTTCTTGATCCAGTTCCACAGGTCGGTGACCTCGAACGCGTCGGCGTTGTACATGCCGAAGCCGCCGCTCTCGGTCGGGCCCTGCTGGAGGCCGAGCCAGTCGTGCAGCAGCTGATCGACCGCCTTGCCGTCGCTGAGGTTGTAGAAGCTGCCGTCGGCATCGCCGGTCGCGGTCAGCGTGCCGGTCAGCGTCATCGGATCGTAGGTGCCCTCGCTGTCCGCGCCCGAGTCGCCGAGCTGGATCTGGTGCGGGAACGCGCGGTCGGCGAGCTCGCCGGACCAGTCAGTGACGTAGAGCTTGCCGCCCTCCTGGACGTAGCGGCGGATGTTCGCGAGCACCGTCTGGTTCGTCAGCAGCGTGTTGATGCCGCTCATCGACACCGCGCACGGGAAGAAGATGATGTGGTACTTGCGCATCTCGTCCATGTTCTGGAGGAGGTACGTGACCGTGCCCGGGCCCGTGCCGGAGTACGAGTAGATCTCGATCTCCTTCGCGCCGTTGTCACCGACCGGCGAGCCGAAACCGTTGCCCGACATCGTGCCGAAGCCGAGCTTCGCGAGGATGTCCTCGATCTGATCGTTCGTGCCCTGCGCCATCGCGACCTTCGGCATGTACACGCCGGCCGCGGGATCCCACTTCGACGGCAGCGTCGTCATGTTCGGCGGCAGCGCGGTCGCGCCGGTCGACAGCGCAATCGGCTGGTCGATCCGGAACTGACCCTTCTGGATGATGAGCGTGTAGTTGCCCGGCTCGACATCGAGCGAGAAGCTACCGTCGGCCCCGGTCAGCACGCCACCCTGCGGCGTGGCCACGCACTGCTCGCAGTACACGTGATCCGGAATCGGCTCGGGCGCCGTGGTCGTGATGTAGACCAGCGCACCGGCGATCGGGATCTCCTGGCCGGGAGCAACCATCCCCGGGCCCTGGTTCGGCGCCCACACCCGACCGGTCACGGTCGCGTACGGGCCCGTGCTCCCATCGGCCGCGGCGTCCACGTCACCGTTGCCGTCGTCACGCTTCGACGGACCGCACGCTGCGGCGATCATCAATGAAACAACCAAGGCTCTCTTCATGCGTGGCTCCCTGATGCAGTCGTTGCAGGAACGTTTCAGAAGGCGCGCACCTTATCGTGTAGGCGCGTGTGGTAAGCAAGCGAAAACCACTGGCCGCGCCTGAAGTTCGAACACGGTGTGCTACGTTACAACGGGGTTTTTGACGGGCTTCGGTTGCACACGAAAGTCCGCAGGAGACGCAAGCGATGGGAATCATCAGTTTCATCAAGGGTGGCGTCGCCGAGCTCGCGATCGCGCGACCGGATACCGCCAAGGACCAATGGGTCTACAAGCACCCGGACCAGACGATCCCGATGAAGGCACAGCTGACCGTCGACTCGGACGAGGTCGCGCTGTTCTTCAAGGACGGCAAGTACGTCGGCAGCTTCTCGGCCGGTCGACACACGCTCGACGCGTCGAACATCCCGTTCC
The DNA here is from genome assembly GCA_035715365.1 of Kofleriaceae bacterium. Lineage (GTDB taxonomy): Bacteria > Myxococcota_A > Polyangia > Haliangiales > Haliangiaceae > JABFXX01. The sequence continues at coordinate 159,095 of DASTLB010000059.1, forward strand.
TCGGTCAGCTCGTCGACAAGTTCACCGGCGGCAATGTCTTCATCTGCGAGGTGTTCTTCGTCACGACGCGCGAGATGGCGTCGGTCAAGTTCGGCACCTCGATCGGTGACATCCAGGATCCCGCGACGCAGCTCCGCGTGCGCCTCATGGTGCACGGCGAGTTCTCCGCGAAGGTGATCGATCCGGTGAAGCTCGTGATCGGCCTCGTCGGTCAGCGCGCCGCGACGAACGAGGGCTTCCTGCCGTGGTTCAAGAGCCAGGTCCAGAAGACGATGAAGGACGGCATCGCCGAGCTGATCGTCAAGGAGAAGTGGCCGATGCTGCAGGTCACGTCGGGTGCGTACACCGACGAGATCGAGGCGTCGACGCTCGCCGGCGTGCGCAAGAACATCGAGCCGTATGGCGTCGAGATCATCCGGTTCGGCGACTTCACGATCTCGATGGATCAGGCCGACAAGGATCGGCTCGACAAGCTCGTCGAGCGCATGGCGTACGTCAACGCGTCCGGCGGCATGGCGGGCTACCAGCAGCTCGCGCAGGCCGAGATGATGATGGGCGCCGCCGAGGGCATGAAGAAGGGCGGCGATGGCGGCGGTGCGTTCCAGGGCGCCGGCATCGGCATGGGCTTCGCGATGGCGGGCCAGATGGCCGGCATGATGGGCAACGCGAACGCGAACCGCCCGACCGGCGAGAGCCGCGAGCAGATCATGGCGACGCTGAAGCAGCTCGGCGAGCTCAAGGCCGCCGGCGTCCTCACCGACGCCGAGTTCGACGCCAAGAAGAAAGAGCTGCTCGCGAAGCTGTAGTAAGACGCAGCCCGTGTCTCGCCTCGACAATCGCGCCTACTACGACGACTTCGCCGGCTGGTACGAGCGCGAGCGCCACCTGCCCTACCACCGGATGCTCGACGATCTCGAGGTCGAGCTCGTCGAGCGTTACGGCAAGGACAAGGACATCCTCGAGGTCGGCTGCGGCACCGGCCTGATCCTCGACCGCACGCAGCGGTTCGCGCGCTCGGCCGCGGGCATCGATCTGTCCGGCGGCATGCTCGCGATGGCCGCGCGCCGCGGGCTCCACGTCGCGCAGGCGTCGGCGACCGAGCTGCCGATCGCGACGAGCTCGGTCGACGTCGCGTACTCGTTCAAGGTGCTGGCGCACATCCCGGACATCACGCGCGCGATGGCCGAGATGGCGCGCGTCGTTCGCCCCGGTGGCTGGGTGCTCGCCGAGTTCTACAACGCGCGCTCGCTGCGCCGGCTCGTCAAGGCGGTGAAGCCGCCGACCGCGGTCTCCGAGACCACGCACGACGAGCACGTCTACACGCGCTACGACGACGCGCGCGCGATCCAGAGCTACTTGCCGCCGAGTCTCGAGTGGGTGACGACACGCGGCATCCGCGTGATCACGCCGGTCGCGCGCGTGCTCGAGGTGCCCGTGCTCGGCGCGGCGGTGACGTGGGCCGAGCACCGGCTCGCGGATCTACCCGGCGCGCGCAACGTCGGCGGCTTCCTGGTCGCCTGCTGCCGCAAGCGCTGAGCTCACTCCGCGGACGGGTACAGCTGGCGCGCGACGGCGATCGCATCCTGCGCGCCCTGCTCGTCGCCCGCCGCGCGTAGCGCCTCGGCGAGCGTGACCCACGTGGCGGCGTAGCGCTTGTGCGCGATCGTCGCGTAGTCGTCGTCGGGGCCGGGCCGCGGGTAGTCGAGATCGAACGCGGCGTAGATCGCGCGGTTCAGCTCGACGACCTCGGGCAGCGTCGGTGCCGGCGCGCCCTTCGGTAGCAGCCGCACGAGCAGGCCGTACGGATAGCTCGGGAAGCTCGCGAGCAATTGCTTCTGCGATCGGTCGACGAACAGCGGCCGCTTCGTGTCGAGGAACAGCTGCGCCTGCTCGAGCGTCGGCTCGAGCGAGAATTGCTTCGTGAACACGAGGCCCCGCGCGCGCATGCGCTGGCGGTACCAGCCGCGCGACGTCAGGATCCAGCACACGACGTCGATGTCGGGGCGCTCGCCGCGCGCCTGCTGCAGGTACTCGAGGCCGAAGCAGATGTCCTCGGAGTCCGCGATCACGAGCGCGTGCTCGGGCAGCGAGCGGATCATGTGGACGAAGCCGCGCTCCATCGCCGGCGAGTGCACCGCGCGCAGCCGCGGCAGCGCGACCGCGACCATCGCGAGGAAGCCGACGAGCGCGAGCCCGGTCGCGACCTTCGGCGAGCGCAGCTGGTCGAGCTTCACGCGCGCATCGCCGACGCGATCGAACGCGGCCGCGATCGGGATCGCGAGCAGCAGCACCGGCAGCAGGTGAAACCGCTGCGCGACGTAGATGCCGAGCCCCTTCGGCGGGATGTTGAACCTGAGGACGAGCAGCGGTCCGGCGACGAGCCAGCTCGCGGCGAGCAGCGCCCATGCCCACCGGGTCTCGCCCCGGGGTTTCGCGACGAGATACCCGAGGTACGCGACGCCGGCGATCGCGGGGCCGTACAGCCACGCGCGGCCGAGCGTCGCGACGAACGCGGCGAGGTTGTCCCACGCGCTGACCTCGACGCCGGTCGGCACGAACGCGCCCGGCCCGCCGTAGTCCGAGCGCAGGAAGAACGCGATGAGATCGTGGACGTCATCGACCTTGCCGTACGACACCGGCGAGTCGGCCACATATAGATATAGATACGTAGCGAGCCCGACCGCGAGCGCGCCGATCGCGCCGGCGATCGCGAGCGCGCGTCGCGAGCCGGTCTCCTCGCGCACGCCGCGGATCGCGCCCAAGCATCCGACGGGCGCGATCAGCGCGCAGGTCAGGTGGTTCGCGAGCCCGAGGCCCGCGACCAGCCCGAGCGCCACGTTGCGTCGCATGCCACGCAGCGGCCCGCGCGCCGCCGACAGCCACAGCACGGTCGCGACGACCAGCCCGTTGCCGGCGAACACCTCGGCCTCGGTGTGCATCCGCAGCACGACGGGGCTCGCGGCGTAGATCGCGGTCGCGAACGTCGCCGCGAGCGGGCGCGCGCCCCACGCGCGACACGCGGCGTGCAGCACGAGCACGAGCAGCGCGGCGAGCAGGCAGGTCGCGAGCGCGGCGGTGTGCGCCGGCGTCGAGCCGGGCAGCCAGGACAGCAGGCGCAGGTACAGCACGTACGCCGGATAGCCGGACGGATGCGCGCGGCCGCCGAGCGCGCCGACGGTCGAGAACTCGGCGTTGTCGCCGTCGACGATCGTCGTCGGGGCGAGCAGCAGGTAGACGACGAACGCGACGACCGCGAGCAGGACGCCCTGTTCGACGAGAAGACGCGTGAGGCGGCTCGTTCGCTCGGAGCTCGTCGAAGCCGCCACCGAAGCCCATGATAGCGCCGCGCCACGTGCCATAGTGCTCGCGTGGGTCAGATCCTGGTCGTCGACGACGAACAGTCGATGCGCGAGTTCCTCGCGATCTGCCTGCGGCGCGCCGGCCACACGGTGACCGCGGCGACGAGCGGCGAGGCCGCGATCGAGATCCTCAAGCAGCAGCCGTTCGATCTCGTCGTCAGCGATCTGAAGATGCCGGGCGCGGTCGACGGCCTCGGCCTGCTCGACGCGATCAAGGGCGGCAAGCTGCCGCACCTCGACTGCGAGGTCATCCTCGTGACGGCATTCGCCACCGCCGATACCGCGGTGGCCGCGATGAAGCGCGGCGCATACGACTACCTGACCAAGCCGTTCCACGTCGACGAGATCAACGCGGTGATCAACCGCGCGCTCGAGAAGCGTGCGCTCGTCGCCGAGAACCTCGCGCTCAAGGACCAGGTCGCCGGCCGCGTCCGGCTCGCCCAGCTGCTCGGCAAGAGCAAGGCGATGCAGAAGGTGTTCGAGCTGATCGGCAAGATCCACTCGACGAAGACCTCGGTCCTGATCACCGGCGAGAGCGGCACCGGCAAGGAGCTCGTCGCCCGCGCGCTGCACAGCGAGGGCAACCGCGCGAAGCACGCGTTCGTCGCGGTCAACTGCGGCGCGATCCCCGAGGAGCTCATGGAGTCCGAGCTGTTCGGACACAAGAAGGGCGCGTTCACCGGCGCGGTCGCCGACAAGCGCGGCCTGTTCCAGGAGGCCGACGGCGGCACGCTGTTCCTCGACGAGATCGGCGAGCTCTCGCTCGGCCTGCAGGTGAAATTGCTGCGCGCGCTCCAGGAGCGCAAGGTCAAGGCGGTCGGCGCGAACGAGGAGCTCGAGGTCGACGTCCGCGTGGTCGCCGCGACGAACCGCGATCTCGAGGCCGAGGTCGCGCGCGGCGCGTTCCGCCCTGACCTCTATTACCGGCTGAACGTGGTCGAGATCCGGCTGCCGCCGCTGCGCCAGCGCCGCGAGGACATCCCGCTGCTCGCCGAGCACTTCCTGCGCCGGTTTGGCGCCGAGCACGGCCGCACCGTCCGGCTCTCGAACGAGGCGCTGCGCCGGCTCGAGGCCTACGACTTTCCGGGCAACGTGCGCGAGCTCGAGAACATCATCGAGCGCGCGGTCGCGCTGTCGTCGGGCTCGGCGATCGGCATCGACGATCTGCCGGTCGTGAAGTCGACGAAGCCCACCGCCGTCGAGGACGCGCCCGCCGCGTTTCCCGCCGAGGGTGTGGACCTCGAGCGCCTGCTATCCGACTTCGAGCGCGGCTGGGTGATGCGCGCACTCGAGCAGACAGGTGGGGTGCGCAAACGGGCAGCCACCCTGCTCGGGATCAGTTTTCGTTCGCTGCGCTATCGCCTCGTGAAGCTTGGGATCGAGCGCGAAGAAGCCGACGACGAACCGGCCGAGTGACGTTTTGCGCGAGCCGTCTCACGCACGAGTGACGTTTTTGGGCCCTCGCGATCCAGGAACCGCTGAGTTAGCGCTGGCCCGGCCGTTGCTTCAGTCGGCGAGCACAGGAACAGGGAGGGAATCACCCAATGAAGCGTCAGAGCCAGCGCGGTTTCACACTGATCGAGCTCATGATCGTCGTCGCGATCATCGGCATTCTTGCAGCCATCGCCATCCCGGCGTTCATCGACTACATGAACAAGGGAAAGAAGACCGAGGCGAGCCTGCAGCTCAACAACATCGCGAAGAAGGTGAAGACCTTCTACATCGAGAAGGCCGACCTTCCGCCGACCGCAGCCGCCGTGCTGCCGGGCGCGGATGGCGCTGCGTGTGGCGCAGCAGGCGGCAAGATCGCGATCGCGCAGGAAGCGACCTGGTACGCGGATCCGGGTTGGAAGGCCCTCGAGTTCCACATCGACCAGCCGTCGATGTTCTCGTACCACTGGACGCGCACCGCGGCGCCGCCCAACGCGACGGGTAACGCGCTCGCCGTCGGCGACCTCGACTGCGACAACACGAAGATGACGTACTCGCTCGACGTGGTGGTCAAGGACGGTAACGTTCAGGACGACCTCAAGGACCCGACGCCGGACTGATCCTGGCTCTTGTCTGATTGCGAAGCGCCACGCCACGTGCGTGGCGTTTTCATTTTCGGTATCGCTCCACACGCTTTCGGGGATGTCCGGACGGATCGGGTGAGGTAGAATGACGGCGATGCGTCGGGGTCGGCACGCAGCGCAAGCAGGCTTCACGATCGTCGAGCTGCTGTTCGTGTGCGCGCTCGTGGCCGTGCTCGCGACGATCGCGCTGCCGTCATTCTTCGGCGAGTCGAAGAAGACCAAGGCGATGGCCGAGGTCCAGCCGATGTTCAGCGACATGCGCCAGCGCATGGAGCAGTACATCCAGGAGTACGGCACGTACCCCGCGAACATCGGCGAGGCGACGCTGTTCCCCGCCGCGCCGACGAACAAGCTCCAGAGCCTCGGCTCGCAGCCGTCGACCTGGACCGCCGTGAACTTCCGGTTCACCGGGCCGACCGAGGTGTACTGCGGGTACACCTGGTCGTCCGGCAACGCGAACGACGGCACGAACATCGGTCCCGAGGCCGCCGCGTTCGGCTTCACCGCGCCGAATGCGAGCTGGTACTACCTGCTCGCGCACTGCAACCTCGACAACGACAGCACGGTCGACAGCTTCTACTTCACGAGCAGCGTCGACCCGACGATCCTGAAGCGCAACGAAGGCCATTGACGCCTCCGGTCCCAGGTCGATGAAGAAGCCGCTCGTCGCGCTCGCCGCCCTGCTCTCGATCGCCGGCGCCCAGGGCGCGCGCGCGCTCGCGACCGAGCAGCGCACCGGCGAGGCGATCGAGGAGCCGTACGCGCCGTCGCCCGGCGCCGCCCCGATCGTCTCGCTCGGCTACCGCGAGGTCGCGGCCGACCTGCTGTTCTTCCGCCTGATCGGCTACTTCGGCGGGCCCGAGCACACCGCCGAAGGCGTCGCCGCCCTCGCCGAGGCGATCGCCGCGCTCGACCCCATGTACTACCGGGTCTACGAGTGGGGTGCGCGCGCGATGGTCGCGTCGAAGCGCGGCCGCGACAACCGCACCGTCGAGCGCGCCGTCGCGCTGCTCGAGGCCGGGATGGCGAAGTTCCCGACCGACGCGAAGCTGCCGATGCTCGCCGGCGAAATCTGCATCACCGACTACAAGACGAAGGACCCGGCCGAGCGCCGGATCTGGGACGAAAAAGGCGCGCGCTTCCTCGAGGCCGCCGTCCGCAAGCCGAACGCGCCGGCCACGGCCTCGACGCTCGCCGCGACGCTGCGCACGAAGCTCGGCCAGCGCCAGCGTGCGATCGACGGCCTCAAGGAGATGCTGCTGATCACCGACGACGACAAGGCGAAGCAGCGCATCCTCGAGAAGCTCGCCGAGCTCGAGAACCAGGACGCCTCCGAGATCGCGGCCGAGTACCACGAGCTGCGCAAGCGCTTCGAAGATGCGTGGCGCCGCGAGCGCCCGGTCGTCACGCCGTCGATGTACGTGCTGCTCGGCCCGCCGATCCGCCCGGGCTTCGACATGGCCGACCTCGCAACCGGGGGCCGTGACCTCGTCGGCTCGGAGCCCGCGCCCGAAAAGCTCGAGCCGCTCTACGAACCCGCGATCCCGATTCGGTAGAACCGGGCGTCGGCGGCCGCTGTCCCACCGACGATGCGCATCCTGCTCGCCTGCATCGCATTGCATGCGCATGCATCGTGTGTCGACGCGCGGCATCACGACGACGTTCCGCTGCGCTGGGACGAGCCCGATGGCGCGGAGACCGCCCTCAAGCTGGACTGCCAGCCGCCCCCACCGCATCGACTGTCCCGAGCTGACGGCGCTGCCGTCGAACGGCTGCTGCGGTACCGTCCGCACGGCACGCGCGCCCTCGTCGATGATGCGATTCGCGCCTTGTTGCGCCCGGTCTGTGCGCGATGGCCTCGGAGACTATGCCGAACACGTTCCGCTCGAAGAGCTCTTCGACGGCACCCCGTTGCACGGCGACTACTTCGGTTGTGGTGTCGTGTGGGCGCGAGGTGAGATGTACTGCGGCCGCGCCGTGACCGGGCTTTGCACCGGCGGCGCCCGCATTCGTCCGTGATTGGAGCAGATCGTTCGCATCCGATGCTTTGGGGAACCTCACCATCAGACGACGCGCATCCGCTTGCACGCGCACGACGCGTCGTGCAACGACGAGCCGTGCAGCCCAATCCCGCCCTGCAACCGCTCGCGTTTCTCGTCGGCACGTGGACGACAAGAGGCAGCCATCCGATGCTTCCCGGCCGCGCGCTGCACGGTCGCACGACCTTCGAGTGGATCGAGGCCGGCGCGTTCCTGCTCGCGCGCAGCCACATCGAGGCTCCCGAGGTTCCGGACGGCGTCGCGATCTTCGGCACCGACGACGGCCGTCCGGGCGCCGGGCGGATGCTCTACTTCGATGTCCGCAACGTGTCTCGCGAGTACACCTGGACGCTCGCCGGCAACGTCTGGACGTGGTCGAGGACGGACCCGGCGCTCTCGCAACGCATGACATTTGCGATTTCGGACGATCGTCGCTCGATCACGTGCAGCGGCGAAATGTCGAGGAACGGCGGCGACTGGGAGCCCGATCTCCAGCTCGTGTACACGCGGGACTGACGCTTGTGCTCGCGCGTCGGCAGTGGGTTATCGATTCGCTTCGATAAGCCACCGGCTCGACGGCGTCTGCAGCGTGAACACGACGTCGTCACCGTCGCGCCGCGATGCGATCGCCGCCCCGTCGACGACGACGCGCACCGCGCCGGCGCGCAGCCCGGACGGCAGGCGCACGCGGAGCTGCAGCGGCGCCGCGCCGATCGTGCGGATCGATCCGGCGATCGACGTCGGCGTCGACGTCAGCTCGAGCCGCGGCCACGCGATCGAGAACGTCTCGGTCGGGAACATCGGTGCGATCGCGATGCCGTCGGCCGTGCCGCGGATGCCGGCGACCGCGAACAGCGCGCGCAGCACGCTCGCGTGGGCGTGCGTGTTGAGCACCGGGTAGTCGGTGAGCGCGGTCGCGAGGTGCGCGTCGGCCTCGCCGGGGCGCTCGGCGTCCGGGCCGTAGTACGAGTCGGGGCCGCTCCAGATCCCGTACCAGAGCTGCGGGAACGCCTCGGCATGCGCGAACAGCGTGTTGCGCACGAGGCTCGACCAGCCCTTCGCCGGATCGTGCATCGCGTAGGCCTCGGTGAGCCACGCCGAGGCGACCGGCCACACGCCGCCGACCTGCGGCTCGTCGATGTCGCCCGGCGTGCCGTCGGGGCCGCGCGGCACGACCGTCATCGGGCCGATCGGCGTGTCCATGTGCTGCTCGACCAGGTCGAGTAGCTGGGCGCGGCGCTCGGGCGTCACCGCGCCGGCGAGGATCGGCAGCACCTGCGGCTCGAGGTAGAGGTTGTCCGCGCCGAGCGGGTTGCCGCTGTCGACGAAGCCGCGGTGGTAGCGATCGCCGGTCCACGCGAACTGCTCGAGCCGCGCGAGCTGATCGGTGGCGACGGCGGCGTAGCGGTTCGCGAGCGTCGCGTCGCGCGCGCGGACGATGTCGGCGGCGAGCGGAAACCCGATCGCGAGCAGGCCGGCGTTGAACGTCGACGATGCGCCGGTCGGCGTCGCGGGCTCGGTCGCGGTCTGCAGCACGCCGTCCGCGTAGTCGTTCGTGCCCATCGCGACGAGGCCGTGCGCGCCGAAGCCGAGCTTGGTGTCGGCGAAGGTCTGTGTCGTGCGCAGGTGATCGAGCACGGTGCCGGAGTCCCCGGCTTCGCGCGGCCAGTACGGGACGTCGCGATCGAGGTACGCGGTGTCTCGCGTCAGCGCGACGTAGCGCGCGACCAGCGACGGCACGAGGAAGTACGCGTCGCTGCGCAGGTCGTAGCGCACGACGTCGGTGTAGTCGCCGACGCCGGTCGTCGCGTACGGATAGCGGCCGGCGTCGGACAGCGTCGGGCCGCGCTGCGTCGCCATCGCGAGCGCGAGCGTGTCGCCAGCGAGCGCGGGATCGATCGGCAGCACCGCCTCGGCGAACAGCGCGTAGTCGCCGATCGCGCCGTCGATGCCGTGGATGAACTTGTACGAGCCGCCCTGCCCGAGCATGCGCAGGCCGTAGTACGCGTCGTAGGTCGCGAGCGCCTGCACCGCGTAGCTCGACCACGCGAGCTCGCGCTGCAGCGCGCCGGCCTGCGGCTGGCCCGGGAACGCCGCCCACACGAGGCGATCGCGCCACGCGGCGGCCGCTGCATGACCGTCTGTGTTCGCCGCGCGCACGGTCGCGAGCGCGGCGACCGGGTCGTCGCCGGACGGCACGACGCCGAGCGCGAACCGCTTCGTGATCTGCCCGCCGGCGGGGACCGTGACCGGCACGCGCAGCGCGAGGATCGCGGGCTGGTGCTCGCCGGGCAGGTCGAGCGCGCGGTCGCTCGCGTCGCCGTCGAACCGCGCGGGCGGCGCGCGATCGGTGCCCGACCACAGCTCGGCGTCGGCGAGCCACGCGGCGTCCGGCGCGTCGTCGTCGAGCGGCGCGAGCCAGATCGTCTCGGGATGCTCGTCGTACGGGGCGTGCTCGTCGACGGCGTGGGTCGGTGCGATCGCGGCGGTCGTCACGTACGCGACGCGGTTCGCGGCGTCGTAGCGCGCGTGGTGCGCGAGCTGCGCGGCGAGCCTGCGGCGGCGGCGCTCGATGTCGGTCGTGATCGACGGCGCGAGCAGGTCGGAGGTCACGAGCTCGGCGGGCAGCTGGTAGACGTTGATGTCGTCGAGCTCGACAAGGCCGAGCGAGCGGTCGCGCGCGGACGTGTTCTCGACCGTGATCTCGGTGACGAGCGCGCGCGTGCCCGGCTGCGCGAAGATCCGGCGCGTGATCACGAGCTCGCCGTGCGTCGTCACGGTCTCGACGTAGCCGACGCCGAACCGCCGCGACTGGATCGCGAGTGCGCGGTCGACCGGCAGGTCCTCGAACCGCGTCGACAGCGTGCGACCGCCGTCGACGACGTAGCCGATGCCGGCACCGAGCTGCGGCGGAAACAGCGGATCCTCGTCGTCGATCCACGGATCGATCCGCAGCGGCCACTTCATGCCGCGGTCCTGCGTGAACAGATCGAGCCCGCCCGATGCGTGTGCCATCGCGACCGTGCCGAAGCCGTCGCCGACGACGTGGATCGGATCGCGGATCGGCCGCGGGCGCGGCGAGTACGCGGTCGCGGCGTCGTCGCAGCGCTCGTCGATCTGGAAGTCGTAGGCCGGCAGGCCATCGCCATCGATGGTCCACGTGCCGGCGAGGCCGGAGCCGAGATCGCAGGCGACGAGCGTCCGCGGATCGCTCGGGTCGCCGCAGCCGACCGCCGCGGCACGCTCGGGCCGCTGATAGACGTTACACGAATTCGGATCGACCGGCTCGTCGCCACACGCGGTGCCCACGACGAGCACCAGCGCGATCACTTGCTTCATGCGGTCACGCTACGCGCCGCGAGACGCGCGCCGTGTGACCGAAGTCCGGACGCCGATCGTGACGACCGTTTAGATCCGCTACCGCGGAGGCGTCAGTCTTCGTCGGCTGCCTTGCTGACGATATCTTCGAAGGCAGCGACGAGATCGGGCGCGTGGCTCAGCAGGTATGCGCGACAGGCGTCGACATCGATGCCGGCGTTGATCAATCCCGCAACATCGCCGCGGTCGCGCAGTCGCCCGGCTCTGAGCTTCATGTATACGAGCCTCGCAGGGTCGAGAAACGAGCCCGGCGGCCCGGACAACGCTGCTGCGAGATGGTCCTCTCCATCGCGTGCCGACAGATAGTCGATCGCGACCCCGTTCACCTGGATCGGAAGCACCGGGTTCATCGTCACGAGTCCGCCCGCGTGCTGCACGAACGCGTCAGGTCCGACGAGGAAATCGACGTCTTTCGTCGCACGCGGATACCCGTTCGCGCCCACAGCGAGGCCGTTGACGACCACATGGGGGATGCCAGCGCGCGCGAGGATATCAGATGCCGTCCTCCACGCCGCAAGGACCTTGTCGGCGACGACGTCAACCAGCACCCCCGGATCGGGTTTCGACACGCTCAGCCTCCGAGCGCCGCTGATCGAGACATGCGGGCGTACCAGCACCCGCTCAGTATGCCCCGCGACGGCGTCACTTCGGCAGACGATCCGAGAAGTCCTTGATGACCTTCTCGGTGGCGTCTGCCTTCACGTCGACCGTGAACTTCTCGTTGATGCCGAACTCGTTGTTGATCAGCGTGATCCGGTGCTTGCCCGCGGGCAGCGACAGCTTCGGCTGCGGCGTGTGCAGGCCGGTCGACGCACCGTCGACGAAGATCTCGCACGACGGCTTGCTGCCGAGCATCAGCACGCCCTGGCCACCCTTCTTCGCGCCGTCGCCCGGCGGCTTCGGATCGGTGCCGGTCTTCGGATCGACGCCGGTCTTCGGATCCGGCGTGCCGGACTTCGTCGGATCGGTGCCGCCATTCGTCTTCGTCGGATCGTTCGCAGCGACGGTGTTCGTCTTCGGCGTGGTGGTCGTGTTCGTCTTCGGCGTCGTGCCGAGCTTCGGGGTCACCGGATTCGTCGGCGTCGTCGCGGCGAGCGTGCCGGCCTTCTCGAGCGGCACGAGCATCTTCTCCTCGAGCTGGCCGCTGAACTGGATCGGCTTGTTCACCGACACGTAGCCCGGCTTCTCGAACAGCACCTGGTAGCTGTTGCGCGGATCGAGCGGCGCCTTCGCGGGCGACGGGCCGAGCAGCTGGCGCTTGCCGTCGATGATCAGCGAGACCGTCGCGCCGGGCGGCGTGCTCTCGAACACGCCGTGGATGCCCTGGATCGGCTGGAGCTCGATCTCGAGCTTGCCCGGCTTGCCGGCCTCGACGGTGATCTGCTGGTTCTGGCTCATGAAGCCAGGCGGCGGATCGATCTGCACCGCGTGGACGCCCGGCGCGATGCCGCGGATCCGCGACGGCAGCCGATCGGTGCGCGGCTCGCCGTCGAGCTTCCACTGCGTGACGCCCGCGGGCGTGACGTAGAGATCGAAGCCGGTGTTCGCGTCGGCGCCCGGCACGTTCGGCGCGGTCGCGACCTGGGTCGCGGAGCCGGGCGTCTTCGCCGGCTCGGTCGGCTGCGTGTCGGCGACCTTGTCCTTGCTCGGGCCGTTCGTCGCGAGGATCACCGCGACGATCGCCGCGGCCGCGACGACCACGCCGCCCGCCGCGATCAGCAGCATCGTGCGCTTGTTGCCGCCCTGCTTCGCGACGCTCGAGCCGAACGTCGCCATCGGATCGAACGGCGCGTCGTACGCGGGGCGCGGCGCGGGCTCGAACAGCAACGGCGCGGCCATCATCGGCGGCGGCTCCGGCGCGACGGCCTTGTTCGAGCCGCTCGCGAAGCTTGCCGAGCCGTTGAGGCCCGAGCCGTGGCCGTTCGCGGGCCCCATGCCGTTCAGCGTCGACGACGGCGCCGGCATCGTGGCGTCGATCGGCGACGACCACGCCTTCGAGGTCGACGGCGCGAGCGACGACAGATCGGGTCCGCTCGACATCGCGCTCATCGCCGCGATCGGCGCCGGCGGGGCAGCGGGCGTGTTCGTCGTCGTCGGATCGTCCGGGTTCGCGGCGGCGACCATCGCGGGATGCGAGGCCGGCGCCTGCAGCGGCAGCGGCTTGCTCGATCGCACGCCGCTCTGCTTGTTCTTCGGATCGTCCTCGGGGTTGTCGTAGATCTGGGTCTCGAGCTCGTCGTCGTCCCACGCGAGCTCGCCCGACTCGTCGTTCGGGCGCGGCTTCGGTGCGGGCTTCGCTTGCTGCTGGACGACCGGCAGCTGCTGCGACGCGCGGACCGGCGGCGGCGGCGGACGCGTGCCGACGGCGGCCATGCCCTGCGTCGAGCGACGCGCGGCGGACGCGGCGGCGGCACCGACCGGCGGCCGGCTGCCCGTCACGGTGCGCGGCGGCTCGTTCATCGGAGGCGGCTTGAGCTGGCGATAGCTCTCGAGCTTCGCCGTCTCGTCCTCGATCTCCTTGCCGAACGTCTTCTTCATCCAGCCCGCGAGATCCTTGCGCGAGTAGAACTCGCCCGCGGTGTAGACGAATGCCTGCAGCTCGTCGTGCAGATCGATCGCGTTCTGGTAGCGATCGTCGACGTCCTTGGAGAGCGCCTTGAGCACGATGCGCTCGAGCTCGTCGGGGATCCGGCGGTTGTACGTCGACGGCGGCAGGATCTCGACGTTGCGGACCTTCTCGAGCGTCGAGAAGTCGCTCTCGCCGACGAACAGGCGCTCGCCGGTGAGTAGCTCGTAGAGCACGATGCCGCACGAGAACACGTCGCTGCGGCGATCGACCGGCAGGCCACGCACCTGCTCGGGAGACATGTAGCCGAACTTGCCCTTGAGGATGCCGGCTTGCGTCTTCGAGCCCTTGCCGGCGGCCTTCGCGATGCCGAAGTCGATGATCTTGACCTCGCCCTCGAACGACACGAGCACGTTCTGCGGCGAGACATCGCGGTGCACGAGGTGAAGCTCGCGGCCGGCCTGGTCGCGCTTGTTGTGCGCGTAGTCGAGGCCCTCGCACAGCTTCATCGCGATGAAGCACGCCTGCGCGACCGGCATCGGCTCGCCGACCTGGCGGCAGCGATCGAAGATCCCGCGGAGGTCGCGGCCGTGCACGTGCTCGAGCGCGATGTAGTAGCTGCCGTCGACGACGCCGAGGTCGAAGATCTGCGCGATGTTCGCGTGGTTCAGCTGAACCGACAGCTTCGCTTCCTCGATGAACATGCGGATGAACTCTTTGTCCTCCGCGATGTTCGGAAGGATGCGCTTGACCGCGACGAGCCGCTCGAAGCCCTCCACGCCAAAGGCCTTCGCGCGGAAGACCTCGGCCATGCCGCCGACGTTGATCCGCTCGAGCAGGTAATACTTGCCGAAGGGCGCCGGCTTCTTCACGTTGCCTTTATCCACCGCCAGGCCCGGACGAGATGTCGGGGCGTTATAAGGTGGGACCCTATCCGAAATTGATTCCTTGGGCCACAAGCAGTTTAGGCTCCTCCCCGAGGTGCGGGTCAGTCGTACAACGTCCGCGCCCGTTGTGGGGGTTAATTCTTTCGGTCGCGGCTAGTTCTGGGCGAGTGCCTGCGCCGGCTCCATGCGCGCGGCACGGCGGGCGGGCAAGTAGCCGCCGAGGATGCAGAACAGCGTCGAAAACGCGAGGCCGCTGGCCCAGATCCACGTCTTGAACTCGAACCAGCTCGCGGGCTTGAACGGGAACCGCGGGATATTGTGCGCCGCGTAGGCGTCCCAGCCGGCACCGATCGCGAGCGCGAGGCCGATCCCCAGGACGCCGCCGACGATGCCGATCACGGCGGCCTCGCCGAGGATGATCATCAGCACGTCGGTCCGGGTCGCCCCGACCGCCCGCATGATCCCGATCTCGCGCCGGCGCTCGGACACCTGGACGAAGAAGTTGTGGCCGATGTTGATCACCGCGATCACCAGGATCGCGATCGAGATGATCAGGAACAGCAGCCGGATCACGAAGATCACGGTCGCGAATCGCTCGCCGAGGTTGTCCTCGAGGCGCAGGCCCTGCTCGTCGACGAGCCAGCTCGAGAACGGCGCGAGCTGGTTGCGATCCTTCAGCGTCACGATGATCGACGAGTACGACGACGCCGCCTCCTCGCCCATGAACTCCTTGTTCCAGCGCTTGATGTACTGGATCGGCATCGTCACGCCGATCGGCATCGCGCGGCTCGATACGCCGACGACGACCGCCTCGACGCGCCGCGGCCGCGCCTTCGTGATCCGCCCGGTGCCCGCGATCGTCGTGTAGCCGAGCCCGACGGAGAATCGCATCGCGGACAGCCCGCGGCTCTGGATCAGGAAGTTCACCAGATCCTTGTCCGCCATCGGCATGCCGTGCGTCTTCGCGAACTGGTTGTTGTAGAGCTCGACGACCGTCGACGACAGCACGACCGGCACGCGGTGCTTGCAGACGCGCTCGGTGTCATCGCAGTAGTAGCGATCCGGCTCCGGGCACGGGTTGAAGTACTCGGTGACCTGCGGCGTCTGGGCGATCACGACCGCGCTGCCGCTGCCGCTGCCACTGCCACTGCCCACGGCGCTGCCCGCGGCGCTGCCGCTGCCGACATCGGCTGCGTCGATCGGCGGCGCTGCGTCGACCGGCGGCGGTGGCGGCACCGGATCGCCCCACCCGCTCGACGTCGGCTTCGCCGCCTCGGGCTTCTTGCCCGGCGACTGGATGATGTCCTCGTTCGGATCGCGCGGCGGCGGCGTGCACGCGATCCGGTTCGGATCGGTCGTCACCGCGTCCCAGTCCTTGAACAGCTGGCGGATCCGCTCGTCGTCCTGGACGAAGCTCGCGTCGACGCCGTCGGCGAAGCCACCGACCTCGAACTTGAGATCGCTGCCCTCGAAGTCGCCGCGGCCGGCGGCCGGAAACGCGAGGTTCATGCGCGGCACCGCGTCCCCGACCTCGGGCCGGCTGCGGATCGTCTGCACGGTCTTGTCGTCGAGCTTCTTGCTCGTGTCCTTGCCGAACGTCGAGACGCGCGGTGCGATCACCTGCACCTCGTTGAGCGGGAACACCTGCTCGAGGACGTCGCCGGCCTTCTGCGTCAGCGCGAGGAACAGCACGAACGCGCCGATACCGATCCAGATGCCGAACGCCGACAGGATGAAGTGGCGCGGGCTGCGGACGGTGTTCTTGAGCACCATCTTCACGAGGTTCTTCGCGGGCATCATGCGGGACCTCCATGGGCAGCGGCGAGCGCCTCGTCCGAGGTCTCGATGATCATGCCGTCGCGCATCGCGATCACGCGCTTGGCGACGCTCGACACGCGCCGCTCGTGGGTGACGATCAGCAGCGTCACGCCATCCTTCGCGTTGAGCTCGCGGAAGAAGTCGATCACTTCCTTGCCGGTTTCGGAGTCGAGGTTACCGGTCGGCTCGTCGCACAGCAGCAGCTGCGGCTGACCGAACAGCGCGCGCGCGATCGCGACGCGTTGCTTCTGGCCGCCCGACAGCTCGGACGGCTTGCGCAGCGCGAAGTCGGCGAGCCCGACGCGGCGCAGCGCCTCGCGGCCCCGGCTCTCGACCTCCTTGGCATTCGGCGCGAACGCCGATGGGATCGTGACGTTGCCGAGGCAGGTCAGGTGATCCATCAGGTTGAACGCCTGGAACACGAAGCCGATCGAGCGATTGCGCAGCCGCGAGCGCTCGGCATCGCCGGCGTGCAGCGTGTCCTTGCCGAGCACCTCGACCTCGCCGGCATCCGGCATGTCGAGGCCGCCGATGATGTTGAGCAGCGTCGACTTGCCCGAGCCCGACTGGCCGACCAGCGCCACGAACTCGCCGGCGGTCACGTCGAAGCTGACGCCGCGCAGGACCTGCGTCCGCGCCGACCCGGTGCCATAGCTCTTGGTGACGTCGCGGAGCCGTACGACCGGGGCCTGTGCCACGGCGCGGACCCTATCATGATCTTCGGTCACTTGCGGGCGCCCGCCAGGTCGATGACGAGCCGCGGACCGTCGATGGCGACCGCGATGTGGACCTCACGCCAGCGCATCAGTTGATCGGTGATCCGCGGTGCCGGCAGATCGATCGCTTCGAGCAGCCACAGCCACGCCTCGCGCGACAGGTTCGCCGGCCACAGATCGATCGCGAGCAGCGACGGCGTGCGCGCGGGCCCGCCGTTGCCGACCAGCCGCGCGAGCAGGCCCTCGCCCATCGCGGCGAACGCGACCTGATCGGTCAGCACGTAGTCGAGCTTCGGGCCGAACGGGATCGAGAGGTGCTTGCCGGTGTACGGGCCGAACTTCGCGGTCGACTCGAACTTCGAGCGCAGCGGGATCTGATCGAGCAGCGAGGCGAGCGCGCGCTTCGACGTGACATCGAGCGCGACCGCACCCGCGCCGGACTTGTCGTCGGGATCGAAGCTCTGCAGCACGACACGCGCGGCGCGCACGCCCTGGGTCGGCAGCGCCGCGAGATCGAGCTTCGCCGCGGCGGCGCACGGCGCGAGCCAGCGCTTCGTCGCCTCGAGATCGAGGTTCCACGCGGCCGCGAGCGGCGCCTTGCCGGTCACCGCGCTCCAGCCCTCCGGCGGCGGCAGCACCGCGGCCTGGATCGACGCGCCCGACGCGCCGACGTCGAGCGCGAACCGCGCGCGGAACGATCGACCGTCGCTGTCGACGGAGAACCCGCTGCGCGACACCGGCGCGAGCAGCTGCGTGCACGCGATCGCCTCGGGCACGCGCTCGGACAGCTTCGCGAGCGCGCCGCGCACATCGAAGAACCCGAGCAGCGTCGGCTCCTTGCCGGCGCTCGCCCAGTCCCAGTCCGCGGTCCACGTCGCCGCCGCCGGCCGGTGGCTCGCGGTGAACCAGCTCGTCCCGGTGTCGGTGCCGACGGGCAGCTGGATGTGGACCCACAGCCAGTCGTCGACCGCGACCCAGCTGACCGCCGTCTTGCCCTCGAGCTGCACGGTGAACAGCTCGGCGCCGTCGACGATCTGCGACTGCGCGTGCAGCCCGCGGTCGCGCTGCTGCTGGAAGAACGCCTGCAGCTGATCCGGCGCGGCAACGTGGACGACGAGCGTCGGGCTGACGCCCTCGGAGAACACGACCCCTCCGCCCTCGACGTCGATCCCGATGGCCGCCACCGCATCGGGCGACAGCGCATCGACCGCGAGGAACCGCTCGACGAGCCGGCGCGCGATCGCGACGTCGAAGTCGGTCAGCGGCGACAGCGAGTCGATCACGTCGACGAGCGCGCGCTGGCCTTCGCGCACGGTCTTCGAGGCGAGCACGTACGTCGGCTTCGCGGGGATCCAGCGCGCTGCGGGATACGCGCGGGCGACGGCCGGCACGCTCGGGCCGGCGGGGTGGTGCGATTTCGAGCCACAGCCAAGGCCGATCACGGCCACGGCGATCCAGGCGAGGCGCATAGGACCCGAGATTGCCACGCGATTTCCGCGGTGTCGTCGAGGTGCGGGGTTCGCCGGGTTTTGCCGGCCAAAAAAACCACGCAACCCGATGCGACCGGTGCGGATAGCGCGCCTCATGACACCCACGCCGCCGCGTCCGCCCGATCCACGCGCGTTGTTTGCTACGCTGCGAGGCGTCTCATGAGCACGATCGGCGGCCCCGGTGGCATCGGTGGACCCAAGGGTCCCGGCGGCCCCGAAGGTCCCGATGGTCCCGATGGCCCGGACGGTCCCGACGACGTCGGCGATGTCTCCGATGCCGGCGCGGCCGACGCGACGAGCGCCGCCGCGATGGGCGACCTCGATCGCCTCGCCGCCGAGATCGCGGCGGGCCGGCTGACGCCGCGCGAGGCGATCGATCAGCTCGTCGAGGCGACCGCCGGTCCCGAGCTCGATGCCACCGAGCGCGCGGAGCTGCGCGAGATGTTGACCGATCTCGTCGCGAACGATCCGTATCTCGGCAGCTTGATCGGCCGCCTGCAGTAGCGCGTGACGGATCGCCGGCGCGCGCCGTCTGCCGTGGATATGCGGTGCCTTGCATGGCTGCTGTTGTGGTGTGGCGCCTGCTCGTTCGCGTACGGACCGAGCCCGCAGGCGGTACGCGCGCCCACCGAGTGCGACACGCACTGGCGCGACACCGACCTCGCCCTCGCCGGCCTGTTGACCGCGAGCGGCGTGATCGGCCTCGTGTACTTCAACAAGACGCGCTGCGACGACAAGGTCGTCTGCGGTGGCGGCGACGATCAGAACATCGACAACGATCTGGGCTCGCTCGTCTCGGCGGTGATGCTGCTCGGCGGCCTAGCGCATGCAGTCTCGGCGGCGCACGGGCGCGAAGGCGTCGCGCACTGCGAGGCGCTGCGTGCACGAGAAGCCGCGGCCGCCCACGCGAGCACCGAGCGTCGCGCCGAGGCGTGGCGGCTCACGAAGCTCGCGATCGACGCGGCGGCGCACGACGACTGTGCGGTCGTGAAGCAGCAGGACGCGCGCGTCCGCGAGCTCGATCCGGACTTCCACGCGACCGTGTTCGCGCGCAACGTCGCGCTCCAGCGCTGCCTGGAGGCAGCAGCCGCGCCACCCTGAACGCGTGACGGATCCGCCCCAAGCGCCGTCGTCGATCATCATGCACCACACCCTGCTGATCGCACTGCTCGTGAGCAGTGGTTGCTCCTGGGCATTCGGGCCACATCCCTCCGCGAAGCGGCCTGCGGCCGAATGTTCGACGAGCGCGCCGAACGTCGACGTCATGCTCGCGGTCGTGCTGACCGCGGTCGCCGTCGGTGGTATCGCGTACATCGAGGGAGGCAAGTGCTACGACAAGGTCGTCTGTGGAGGCGGTGACGATCAGAACTTGTTCAAGGACCTCGGGCAGCTCGCACTGGTCCCGGTCGGCCTCGCCGGCATCGCGCACGCGGTGTCCGCGACACACGGGTTCGCCGGCGTCGCGCGATGTGAATCGCTGCGTGCCACTCGGCCGCCCGAGGTGGTCGGGCCCAGCGAACACGATCGCGAGGTGGCGCGTGCCCTGATGGCCGCAGCGCTCGCCGCAGCGGATCGCACAGACTGCGACACCGTGAGGCGGATCGAGATCGACATGCGTGCGCTCGATCCTACGCTCCACGCCACGTTCGTCGAGCACCCCAAGCTCGCGCCGTGTCTGGCGGGTCAGTAAACCGTATCCGCCACGAACAGCTGCGCGGTCTTCGCGCCCTTGGGTCCGACGAACTGCACCGGGCACTTCGAGGCCATCGGCAGCTTCTCGGCGGCGACGTCCGGGCAGTCGCCGGGCTCGCCGGGCTGCTTGCGCGCGATCTTGACGACGTAGAACGGCCGCTTCATCGGCCGGTCGCGCTCGTCGTGAAACGCGGCGACGACCATCACCTGGGCGTCGCGGTTCGCGTCGTTCTCGAGGTAGCCGGAGATCACGAGCTGGCCGTGATCGTCGTAGGTGTGGACGTCGGTGACGCGCACCGTCGGCGCAGGCAGGCCCGCGTTCGCGCCGCGCACCTTGATCCGGACCTTCGTCGCCTCGGCGCGCGGCTTGCGCTCGCTGTCGACGAGTGCGTACAGCCGCTTCTCGTGCGGTGGGATCCACAGCGACATCAGGTTGAGCGTGCCGATCGTCTTGCCGTCCGGATCGATCAGGTCGCCGCCGAGCGTGACGTACGCGCCCTCGTTCGCGGTGTTCTCGGCGTCGACGAGGACGTACGACGCGGTCTGCGCGAAGTCGCCTTCGCCGACGATGTCCGTGCGCAGGCGCGCATCGGTCACGATCTTGATCAGATCGAGATCGAGCTCGCGCTTCGGAGTGCTCTTGCCGCACGCGATGAGCGCGAGCAGCAGACAGACAATGGGAGCACGCACGGCGCAGTTATAGCGCGCCGATCGCGGGGACGCCCCTACGCGGCGGTGCGCTTGTGCTTGGCGCCGTGACCTTCGTACGTGCGCAGCAGGTCGCGCACCTTCGCGGGCAGCTCGAGCTCGCTCGTGTCGAACGTGGCGAGCGCGGTCGCGAGCGTGATCACGCGCTCCTCCGCGGTGGCCTTCTTGTCGACGATCACCCGGAACTCGCCCTTCACGCGGCACAGGCCGCCGTTCCCCACACTGGTCTGGATCGGCTCGTAGCTGACGCGAACGCCGAGCTGGTCGGCGGCGCCTTCGAGGAGCTCGAGCAGTACTTCGGGCTTCATGACTGGACTCACCCTACGCAGGGTAGATCCACGTGGCAACCTTTCTGTCCGCGTACCGGACAAGCCCGAGATCTGCCGAGATCTACACGGTTGGCAGCACGACGCGGAACGCCGCGCCGCCGAGATCGGATCGCGTGACCGAGATCTGCCCGCGATGTTGCTCCACGATGTTGCGCACGATCGGCAACCCGAGGCCGGTGCCCTTGCCGTCGGGCTTCGTCGTGAAGAACGGCTCGAAGATGCGGTCCTTGTCCTCGTCGGCGACGCCCGGGCCGGAGTCGGCGACCTCGAGCAGCACGCTCGACGGGCTCTCGACCTGCGCGCGCACGATCACGCGGCCGCCGTTCTCGACCGCGTGCACCGCGTTCGTGATCAGGTTGATCAGCACCTGCTCGAGCTGGCCCGCGATCGCCTGGATCACCGGCAGCTCGGGATCGACCTCGACCGCGAGCGCGATCCCGCCGCGATCCACGAGATGTTCGCAGATCGAGACCGACTGGCGCACGACCGCGGCGAGATCGACCGGCTCGAGATCGCGCCCCGACGGCCGCGCGTACTGCACGAGGTCGCGCGAGAACCGCAGGATGCGCTGCGCGCTCGCACCGATCCGCCGCAGCTTGTCGAGGTCGGAGGTGTCCGCGCCCTGGGCCTCGAGCTTGCGCACGAGGTACTCGGCATAGACCGTGATCGAGGTCAGCGGGTTGTTGAGCTCGTGGACGACGCCGGCCGCGAGCTCGCCGAGCGTGGCGAGGCGCTCGGCGCGGATCACCTGCTGCTGCAGCGCTTCGATCTGCGACTGATCCTGGCCGATCGCGACGACCGCCTCGATCGGGCCGCCGAGCGCGCCCGCGCGGCCGACCGGCGCGATGCTCCACACCGTGCGCACGGTGCCGTTGTTGCGGCGTGGCAGCGCGACGGTGACCGCGGCGTGATGCTGGCCGAGCAGCGCCGCCGCGAACGCGCCGGTCAGGTGCTGGCGCTGCTCGCTCGGGATGAAGTCGCGCACGTCGCGGCCGAGCACCTCGTCGCGCGCGAGCCCGGTGAGCTCGAGCAGCGCGCGGTTGCACACCGTGATCCGCCACGAGCGATCGATGCCGAGGATCAGCGCGTTCGCGCTCTCGAGCAGGCGCGACTGGTAGTCGCGGAGCCCGAGCGCGTCGCTCTGCAGCCGCAGCATGCGAAGCGCGATCGCGAGGTGGCCCGCGGGCGCGAGCACGCTCGCCTCGTCGTGGTGGCGCATCGTGTCGCTGCCGGCGCCGGGCGCGTAGCCGATGTCGAGCACGCCGTAGAGCTCGCCCGCGGCGGACAGCGGGACGGCGAACCCGGTCGCGACGCCGGTGAACGGCGAGTCCCAGCGATCGCGCACCACCAGCCGCGCGCTCGCCGCGACCGCGCTCTTGAGCTTCGCGCGGGTGAGCGCGGCCTCGCCGATCGTGACGCCATCGTGCTCGATGCCGTCGCGCAGCTTCGCGCCGCGGACGTACGCGCGGGCCGGCTCGCGCGACCGGATGTCGAGCGCCCGGATGCAGAGAGCGCGCTCGGGCAACAGCCGCGCGAGGATCGCGAGCGTCGCATCGACGATCGCGGCCTCGGTCGTCAGCGCGGGCAGCTCGGTCGCGAGTGCCTGCAGCGCGGCGAGCTGGGCTTCGGCGTCCGGCGTCACGGCTCGTCGATTCCTTTCACGCCTGCGATCGCATCGAGCTCGGCCGCATCGTCGCTGCCGTCGACGAGATCCTCGAGCTTGCGCGGCCGCAGCACGGTGTCGGCGTCGAGCGCGTTCGTCACCGCGCTGTACTCCCCGGTCTCGTTGTCGTCGGTCGGGATCGGGATCGACGGATCGGACATGTTCGTGCTGCGATCGAGATCGAGGATGCGCGTGTTGCTGACGTACTCGGTGGTCTCGTACTTCGTGATCCGGCCGATCTTCTTGACGATGCTCGCCATCCGTTCGGACTCCGAGAGGATGATGCCGACCGCGCGCAGGTGCTGGGCTTCCTTCTCGCTCTGGCGCTGGATCAGCTGCGCGTAGCCCATGATCGACGTCAGCGGCTGGTTGAGCTCGTGCGCCGCCGCGCCCGCGAGCTCGGCGACGAGCGCCTGCTTCTCGGACATCTGCAGCTTCTGCTGCGCGTCGAGCAGGCGCTGCTCCATGCGGATGCGCTCGCGCAGGTCCGTCAGGATGCCGACGGTCGCGACCTCGCGATCGCCCTCGTAGACGACCGATGCGGTCATGCTGACCGGCACGATCTCGCCCGACGCGATCCGGACCTCGCGCCGCGTCTGCTCGAGCCGGCCGACGCCACCGTAGGATGTCGAGCGCAGCATGCGCATGATCTGGCGCGCGCCACCGTCCTCGTAGAGCTCCCAGACGTGCCGCCGGTGCAGCACGTCGCGCGCGCGGTAGCCGAACAGCCGCTCGGCGCCCTGGTTGAACAGGATGATCGTGCCGCGCATGTCCGCGGCGATGATCGCGTCGACCGTCGAGTCGATCAGGCGCTCGAGGAACTCCTTCGTCGAGCGCAGCTCGTGCTCGAGCGCGCGCTCGGCGGTGACGTCGCGGAACGCGAGGATCACCGCGCCGGTGCCCGCGAGCACGGTCGACGTCGACACCGACACCCAGACCGGCGAGCCGGACGTCGTCGACAGCTCGAGGTCGAACGCGTCGACGTTGACGCCGGCGAGCACGCGCGACACCGTGTCGCTGATCTCCGCGCGCTGCTCGGACGTCACGAGATCGACGAGCTCGCTGCCGAGCAGGCCATCGCGCGCGAACCCGGTGATCCGCTCGGCGGCGCGGTTGACGAACAGGATCCGGCCGGCGTCGTCGAGAACGACGACACCGTCGGCGCCGGCCTCGAAGTGCTCCTTCAGCGAGTCGATGCCGCGCAGCCGGCGCTCGGCCTCGTAGCGAGCGCGCGAGATCCGGTGCGTCTGATCGCGCAGGCTCTCGAGCACCGCGCCGTGGCGGAGGTGCGCCGCGGTGATGCTCGCGATCAGCTTGCCGAGCTCGAGGCCACGCGGCCCGAGGTGCCCGACGCCGGGGTTGCGCTTGCGCAGCGTGATCGCGCCGAGCGGCCGGCCGCGCCACTGCACCGGGAACACCGCGATGCCGCGCACGCGCCGTGACGACAGCATGTCGGCGATGCCGGCGGTCAGCGGATCGGCGAGCACGTCGTCGATCAGCACCGGCGCGAGCGTGCGGATCGCCTCGGCGATCTCGGGATACTCGGCGATCGCGAGCGTGAACTGCGTGCGCGGCTCGGCGTCGTTCGCGGCGATCACGAACGCGTGATCCGAGCCGTCGATGTGCGCGACGAGCGAGCTGCGATCGAAGCCGAGCACCGACGCGGTGATGTCGAGCACCTGGACGAGCGCCTCGGCGTCGTCGCCATGCGCGGTCAGTACGTCGTTGATCTTCGACAGCGCGAGCGCACCGGCGACGTCACGACGCCCGAGCCGCGCGAGGTTGCGGCAGCGGTTCGCCAGGATCGCCGACGGCACCGGCATCCGCGCGACGTCGCTGGCGCCGGCGACGAGCGCCTCGGCAACCGCGGTCGGCGGGACGGCCGGCACGACCGCGAGGATCGGGACCTCGGCGAGCGACGGCAGCTCGCGCGCCTCCTGCACGAGGTGCGCGACCTCGGAGCCGGTGATCACGAGCACCGCGGGCAGGTCGGACAGCGCGAGCTGGGTCTCGGCGCGCGCCGCGAGGCCCGCGCTCGCGAGCTGCGCGACGAGCTGCGTGCGCTCGTGCTCGCTGCCGCCCAGCACCACGATCGCGGTGCGTGCCTCCGGCGGTGCCGACTGGCTCGGTGCCTCCACGACGCTGGCAACGTACCACGGAGATCGGCGGCCGGTTTCGGCGCTACGATTCCGATGTCGCGATCGATCGATCGCGCTCGACGAGCCAGCGCAGCGTCGCCGTGACCGGCTCGCGCGCGAGAAACCCGGGGAGCTCGGCGGCGGCGACGAACCGCACCTCCTCGACCTCGTCGGGCTGGAGCGTGAACGGCCCGTCGGTCGTGCCACGGTAGAGATAGATCTGCTCGTAGTGCACGCCGGCGACCGGGCCGAGCCGCGCGACGAGCTCGAGCGGCGGGGACACCCCGAGCTCCTCGGCGACCTCGCGCGCGGCGACCGCCGCATGCACGGCATCGAGCGCGTCGTCGGGACCCGCCAGGTAATCGGACTCCTCGACGTGCCCCGCGCACGACGTGTCCCAGTACCGCGGCCAGGTCTGCTTCGTGGCGTGGCGGCGCTGCACGAGCAGCCGGCCGGCGCGATCGTGGAGCAGCACGTGGACGCTGCGATGGACCAGCTGCTCGTCGTGGATCGTCTTGCGATCCGTCCACCGCACGAACCGGTTCGCCGCGTCGACGACCGCGAACCGTCCGGCCATCACCGGCCCTGCAGCGCGGCGAGCGCGGCGGCGTACACGAGCTTGACCGGCACGCCGTGCTGGCGCGCGGCCGCGGCACACGCCTCGTACTCGGGCGCGGCGTTGACGAGCGTCGTGCCGTCGCGCGCGAGCTTGACCGCGATCGCGCCGTACGGGGTCGCGACCTCGACGGTCGAGCGCGCGAGCACCGTGCGCTCGCGGGCCGCGTAGCGGACGCCGATCGTCGTCGTCTCGCGCAGGATCGTCGCGATCACCGCGTCGCGCTGCGCGGTCGCGGCGAGCGCGGACAGCAGCAGCGCCGGCCGGCCCTTCTTCATCGTGATCGGCGACCACCACGCGTCGAGCGCGCCGGCGGCGAACATCGCGTCGAGCGCGGGCGCGCACAGCTCGGGGCTCATGTCGTCGATGTTCGCGTCGATCTGCCAGACGACGTCGGCGGACGCCGCGGCCGGCGCGAGCGCGACGAGCCGCAGCACGTTCGCGCGATCGGCGAGCTCGGCGTCGCCGGCGCCCCAGCCGATCGCGACCGGGCGGCCGGCCGGTGCGGCGGTCCAGCTCGTCACCGCGGACGCGAGGATCGCGGCGCCGGTCGGCGTGCACAGCTCGCGCGCGACCCCGCCGTCGGCCATCACGCCGCCGGCCTCGCGCAGCACCTCGAGCGCGGCGGGCGCGGGCACCGGCAGCACGCCGTGCGAGCACGTGATCGTGCCGTGCCCCATCGCGACGCTCGCGCAGCTCACCGATGCCGGGGCGAGCCAGTCGAGCGCGGCGGCCGTACCGACGACGTCGACGACCGAGTCGATCGCGCCGACCTCGTGAAACGCGACGTCGTCGACCGTCGTGCCGTGCAGCTTCGCCTCGGCGCGCGCGATCCGATCGAAGATGTCGAGCGCGCGCGCCTTCGTGCCCGTGGACAGCGGCGCGTCGGTGATCCGCTTGCGGATCTCGCTGTAGTGGTAGTGCGCGTGCTCCTTCGCGGGGCCGTGCGCGTGGTGATGGTCGTGCGCGTGGGCGTGCGCATGCGCGTGCAGCGCGCTGCCCGTCGACGGCGCGTGCGGGACGTGCGGCTCGTGCGCGGGATGATCGTTCGGGCTCGCGCCGCGTACCGGCTCGGCCGTGTGATGGTGATGGTGGACGTGGAGCTGCGGCGCCGCGGCGTGCACGTGACGGCCGACGCCGCCGATCTCGCCGCTCGTGTCGACCTTGACGTCGGTCGCGGCGATGCCCGACTTGACGACGCGCGCGATCTGCAGCCGCCCGCGCCCGGCGCCGATCGCATCCAGCGCGCCGCCGATCACGTCGACCGGCACGCCGAGATCGAGCAGCGCGCCGAGCATCATGTCGCCGGCGGCGCCGCTCGCGCAGTCGACGTGCAGGTGCAGGCCGCGCAGCTCGCTCATGCGACCGCCATCCGCGCGATCCGGGTTGCCGCGACCGCGGCGCCGACGCCGTTGTCGATGTTGACCACGGTGATGCCGGGCGCGCACGACGTCAGCATCGCGCCGAGCGCGACGAGCCCGTCGACCGACACGCCATAGCCGACGCTCGTCGGGATCCCGATCAGCGGCCGGTCGATCAGCCCGCCGAGCACCGACGGCAGCGCGGCCTCCATGCCGGCGACCGCGACGACGACGCGCGCGCGCCGGATGTCGTCGAGCCGCGCGAGCAGGCGATGCACGCCGGCGACGCCGACGTCGCTGATCCGGACGACCGGCGCGCCGAGAAACTCGGCGACGAGCGCGCACTCCTCTGCGACCGCGAGATCGCTCGTTCCGGCGCACACGATCGCGATCGGCTCGGCGGGCGGGCGCGCGGTCGGCGTGCCAAGCGTCACCACGCGCGCGTGGTCGTGGACGACGACGTCGGGCAGCTGCGCGCGGACGAGCGCGGCCTTCGCGGCGTCGACGCGCGTCGCGAGCGCGGCCCCGGCGTGCTTCACGAGCTCGCGCAGCGCCGCGACGATCTGGTCGGCGGTCTTGCTCGCGCCGTAGACGATCTCGGGGATGCCGGTACGCAGCTCGCGGTGGTGATCGAGCATCGTCACGCCGACCGCGTGCGCGACCTCGGAGTACGGCAATTCGCCGATCTGACGCGCGGCGTCCTCCGGTCCGAGCGTGCCTGCGCGCACCTCGTGGAGCACGGCGAGCAGCTGCTTGGCATCCACGGCGGATGTCTAACCCGATTCGCCGGCGCATGCACCCCGTCTGCCGGCTGCCTCATCGAACAGATCGTGGTAGCGCAACAGCCGGTGTTCGTTCCCGAGATCCAGACGACCGCGACCCACGGCCGGCTCTACGTCGTCACCGGTCAGGCGCTGTACGTGACCGCGGAGCCGGCGGTGCCGCGCGGCGCGATCGACGGCGATCCCGACTGGATCTACCTCGGCCAGCTCGACGGCGAGCCGTGCTTCGCGCGCGCCGGCAGCGAGGGCCCGGACGGCGCGACCGCGCTGCCGCTGCGCCAGCTGTTCGGCGTGCTGTCCGACGAGGACTGGGGGATCGCCGGCCGCGCGCTCGGCCTCGTCGCGTGGGACCGCGACCATCGCCACTGCGGTCGCTGCGGCGCGCCGACCACGCGCTCGGCGCACGAACGCGCGCGGATCTGTAGCCGGTGCCAGCTCGCCGCGTACCCGCGCCTGTCGCCCGCGGTGATCGTCGCGGTCGAGCGCGACGGCAAGCTCCTGCTCGCCCGCAACGCGCGGACCCGGATGCCGTTCCACAGCGTGCTCGCCGGCTTCGTCGAGGTTGGCGAGGCGCTCGAGGACTGCGTACGCCGCGAGATCCGCGAGGAGGCCGGGATCGAGCTCGCCGACATCCGCTACTTCGGCAGCCAGCCGTGGCCGCTGACGAGCTCGCTGATGGTCGGGTTCACGGCGCGCTGGGCCGGCGGCGAGATCGTCGCCGACGAGACCGAGATCTTCGAGGCCGGCTGGTTTGCCGCCGATGCGCTGCCGGTCGTGCCGGGCAAGCTCAGCATCGCCCGCGCGCTGATCGATGACTTCGTGCGCCGGCACAGCTGAGCCTACACGGACGGCACACCTCACCGCGTGAACCGCCGGTCACGGATCCCGGCGGCCCGACGAGAAGCCCGCGCGCTGCACGCAGTTCGGCGCTGGTACACGGGCTGCTTTGGCGAGATGCTGGGAGGGATCATGCGTGCACGTCTATTCGTGGCACTGAGCTCGCTCGCGGCCTGCGGAGGCCTCGGCGGCAGCACCGACGTCGAACCGACCTTGCGGTTCTCCGATCGCACCGACATCGAGATCAGCCGGCTCGTCAACGCGGCGTCCGGCAGCGAAGGCTTCCAGGCACAGGCGCAGGTCCACCAGTTCGACGATCCGTTCGAGCCCGAGGCGTGCCCGAACCTCGTCGAGGACGTCACGCGCGTGACGATCACCGGCGGCTGCACGCGCGTCGACGGCACGCAGATCGAGGGCGCCGCGACGATCAACAACCCGGTCGGCTGGGGCGAGCTCGACTACGACTACGGCAGCGACTCGGTCTACACGTTCGAGCAGCTCGCGTTCGTGCGCACCGGCGGCGACCAGGTGTACGACGGCACGTTCCGGATCGGCCCGAGCTATCAGCTGCTCGACATGGACCTCACGACCGAGTCGTTCGGCGTGATCGTGCGCTCGGACATCCACATGGAGTGCGACGGCACGACGTGCGAGATCGGCAACAGCGGTATCGAGCTCGTCGACGCCGGCGGCGCGCTGGTCTCGGGCTCGATCGCGGTCAGCGGCTCGACGGCGACCGGCCACATCACGATGCGCGGCGCGGACACCGTGACCGTCACGATCGCGCAGGGCTGCGTCGCGTGGCGGCTCGAGGGCACCGACCGCGAATTCTCGCCGTGCAACTGACGGCTACTTCTTGCGCTTCGTGATCCGCACCGCCTCGACGGCGCGGTCGGTCGCCGCGATCACCTCGATCACGAGCCCGGCGAGCGACAGCGTCTCGCCGCGATCCGGGATCCGGCGGAACCGATCGATCAACAGGCCCGCGATCGTCTCGTAGTCCTCGCTCTCGGGCAGCCCGAGCTCGAGCTCGGTGTTGAGCCGCTCGACGCTCGTGCGCGCCTCGACGCGCCACACGCCGGGACGCTCCAGCTTGATCGGCGACGGCTCGGTGTCGTACTCGTCCTCGATATCGCCGACGATCGTCTCGAGCAGGTCCTCGATCGTGCAGATGCCGACCGCGCTGCCGTACTCGTTGACGACGATCGCGAGGTGGGTCTGCTCGCTCTGCAGCTGGACGAGCAGGTCGCTCGCCTTCATCGTCTCGGGGACGTACGTCGGGGCGCGCGACAGCGACGAGATCGTGGTGGTGTCGGCCTTGAACTCGGGCTTCGTCGACGCCTGCAGGATGTCGAACACGTGGACGATGCCGACGACGTCGTCGACGCGGTGGCGGTAGATCGGCATCCGCGAATGCTGCTTGTCGGCGATCTCGAGCGCGGCCTCGCGGATCGTGACGTCCTCGGGCAGCGCGGTGATCTCGGACAGCGGCACCATCAGCTCGCCGACCTTGTACTCGGAGAGCTCGAAGACGTTCGCGATCATCTCGCGCTCGTCGACGCCGATCTCCGGCTTGTCGGTCTCGGGCTCGCTCTCGATCAGCAGCGCGAGCTCGTCGCGGGTGACGAACGCCTTCTTGCGATCGGTGCGCGTGATCTTCGTGACGAGCGCGGCATAGCCGCCGACGACCGCGATGATCGGGCGCAGGATGAACGAGATCAGGCGCAGCGGGTTCGCGACGACGTCGACGATCGAGTCGGCATGCGCCTGGACGATCGCCTTCGGGATCAGGTGGCCGACGACGAGGATCGGCGGCACGGCGAACAGCGGCGCCCACAACAGTGAATGGCCGCGCTCGGCGAGCTCGAGGCCGATCGCGAGCACGGCGATCATCAGCGCGAGGTTCGCGCCGACGAGCGTCGTCGCGAGCGTGACCTGCGGGACCGCGAGCATCCGCTCGGCGCGCGCGGCGCGTGACTTGCCGGCGGCGGCACGCTGACGGAGCCGGCCGCGATCGCAGGCGGACAGCGCGACCTCCGCGCTGACGAAGAACGCCTCCGCGACGACGCAGATCGCGAACACGATGCCCAAGGTCGACGTCGCCATCATGGGGAGGACCGCTTGTTGCGCACGAGCTCCTCGACGTCGGCGGCGGGCGGCGTCACCTCGTCGTCGGTGTGCACCGAGCGCAGCCCGGGCGGTGGCGGGGGATCGAGGACGCCGAGCTCGGGCGATGGCGACGCGGCACGCTCGTTCGGACCCGAGTCGTTCGTGTCGGCGCGCTTGGGGACCGGGCCGGTGTCGATGCCGGTGCCGGAGTCGCGCGTCGGTGCGCCGGACGGCGGCGTGCGCGGCGCGTAGCGGACGCCGGGCGGGATCGAGCTCTGGAGCTCGGCGCGCTCGTCGCGCAGCTGGCCGAAGATCTGCGCGAGCAGATCGTCCATCGTGACGAGGCCGAGCACCTTGCCGTACTCGCTGACCACGACGGCCATGTGGACCTTCTTCTGCTTGAACGTCAGAAACAGCCGCTTGACCGGCGTCGTGCGCGGCACGAACAGCGGCTCGTGCAGCAGCTCGCCGAGCGGGCGGCCGAGCGGCTGGCCCGACGTCGTGCGCACGAGGTCCTTCGCGTTGAGGATGCCGCGGACGTTGTCGAGCGAGCGCTGGTACACCGGCACGCGCGAGAACCCGCGTGCCGCGATCTCCTTGACGAGGCGCTGCGCCGGCAGGTCGTAGGACACCGCGAAGATGCGCTCGCGCGGCGTCATCACCTGGCCGACGTTCTTGTCGTTGAACTCGAACACGCGGTGGATCAGGCGGCGCTCGCGGGCGTCGACCTGGCCCTGCGCCGAGCCGGCATCGACGAGCGTGCGAAACTCCTCGGCGGACAGGTCGCGGGCCGGCCGCTTGCGCGCGGATTCGCCGAGCGGGCGCAGCAGCAGCTCGCTCGCGTAGTGGACGACGATGCGCACCGGCGTGACGATCAGCTTGAACAGCGCGAGCGGTGCCGACGCGGCGCGCGCCCACGCGAGCGGCGCCTTCGCGGCGAGCGTCTTCGACGTGACCTCCGCGAACAGCACGACAAGCGGCAGCGCGATCGCGAGCGTGATGCCCGCGATCGACCACATGTCGAAGCCCGCGAAGTAGCGGCCGACGACGGCGAGCGTGATCACGACGAGCAGCGAGTCGAACGCCTGGTTGCCGATCAGCACGGTCGCGATCAGCCGGCGCGGCTGCTCGAGCATGCGCAGGATCCGGCGATCCGCGGACAGGTTCGACTTCGCGAGCTGCTCGCGATCGACCCGGCGCAGCGAGAACAGCGCGACCTCGCTGCCGGAACAGAATGCAGAGATCAGGACGCAGAGCACGGCGAGCGGGATCGCCACCGAGAGATCGTCGATCACGCGCCCTGGTCCTCCTCGGCACCCTCGCCGTCGGGCTCGCACGGCAGCGTGCGCGCGGGGAACGAGGCGACGAACGTCGAGCCCTGCCCCGGCTGGGTGTCGACCCAGATCCGGCCGCCGTGCGCCTCGACGTATGCCTTCGCGAGCGTCAGCCCGAGGCCGGTGCCGCCGAACGCGCGGGTCGACGACGAGTCGACCTGGAAGAACGGCTCGAAGATCTTCGACACCTGATCCGGCGACACGCCGATCCCCGAGTCCGAGACGACGAGCTGGATCGCGCGCTGCGTCTCGTCCGGGCCACCCGGCGCGAGCGGACCCGGCCGCACCGCGATCCCGATGTGGCCGCGATCCGGAGTGAACTTCACGGCGTTCGACAGCAGGCTCGACACGATCTGACGGATCTTGCGGCGGTCGCCGAACACGACGCTCTCGCCATGCGCGTCGAGCTGGATCGCGATGCCGCGCCGGCCCGCCATCGGCACGAACGTCGCGACCTCGCTCGCCACGACATCGGCGAGCGACAGCGCGCAGCGCTCGATCGCGAGCTGGCCCGACTCGAGCGTCGCGACGTCGAGCACGGCGGTGATCAAGCCGAGCAGCTGATCCGCCTTGCCGAGGATCGTCGCGAGGTAGTCGCGCTGCTCCGGCGAGATCGGGCCGGCGAGCCCCTCCGCCATCATCTCGGCGTAGCCGATCACGCTCGTCAGCGGCGTTCGGAGCTCGTGCGACATCGTCGCAAGAAAGTTCGACTTCAACCGATCGAGCTCCTCGAGCCGCGACACCGCGCGCTGCAGCCGCTGGTTGTGCTCGGTGAGCTCGGCGAACGTCAGCCGCATCGCTTCCTGATGCGTCAGCGCGGCGAGCTCGCGGGCATGCGCGTGGTGGACGACGAGCCCGACCGCCTCGGTCATCAGCTCGAGCGCAGCACCGGCATGCGGACCGGTCGCCGCGAGCCGGGCGAGCAGCTCGCCCTCGTAGACGACGTCGTGACGCGGCTCGCCGGCCTCGCTGCCCGCGATCCGGCGCCCGCGCAGGTCATGGATCGCGATCGCGCCCCCGAGCGCGCGCGTGATCGCGGCGATCAGCTCGTCGAGCTCGCTGGCCGGGACCAGGCGAGTCAGCTCGACGGATCTCAGGTCGTCGAACGGAAGCGCTCCGCTCACCCCGAAATAGTACCAGGTTCCGCCACTCCGACATGCTCTGCGAGCGCCCGCCGGAACGCCGCGCTGTCGATGCCAAGTTTGACGACGAGCTGGAGATCGCGGTCGAGAAAGTCCCACGCGCGGCCCACGAGCTCGAAGAACGTCGGCACGACGCCCTTGCCCTGCTTCGCGCACGCCTCCTGGACCGCGCGGCTCGGATCGCCGAACCGATCGGCCTCGCTCATCGGCACCGCATCGGGGAGATCGCGCTTGTTGTATTGGACGACGACCGGCACCTGCGCGAGCCCGAGCGTCTCCATGTTCGCGCACAGGTTCTTCCACGATGCGCGGTTCGCCTCGCGATGATCCGCGCGCGAGTCGGCGACGAACACGACGCCGTCCGCGCCGGCGAGCACGACCTTGCGCGTCGCCTCGTGCACCGGCTGGCCGGGCACCGTGTAGACCTTGATCCGGAACGAGAAGTTCGACTTGCGAAAGAAGATCGGGAACAGATCGAAGAACAGCGTGCGGTCGTCGCGCGTGTCGAGCGTCATCAGCCGGCCGCGGTTGAGCTTGTCGACCGCCTCGTGCAGCGCGCGCAGGTTGCTCGTCTTGCCGGACAGCGGAGGGCCGTAGTAGACGAGCTTGAGCGTGAGCTGCCGCTCTGCGAAGTCCACTTGAGCCACGTCGAGCCTACTTTACACCCTCGGACCGAAGGTGGGCCGCGCCCGGCGTGAGCGGCTTGACCGGCTCGGCCGGGGTGGCGCCGGGCGGCGTCGACGAGCGATCGCGAACCACCGTCGCGTACAGCAGGCCACCGATCGCCGCGACCACGAGCAGCACCATGACCGTCGTCAGCGCGCGGTACGGCTTCTGCCCGGTCGGCTCGCGGCGCTGCGACGCGGTCGCGAACAGCGTCACCTCGGCCGCCTTGCGGACGCGCTCGAGCTGGCGATCGCCGATCGGATCGCCGGCGCGCGTGCGATAGCGAGCGGCCGCCCACGCGTAGGCATCGTGCTGCGCGACGAGTCGCATCACCTCGTCGTGGCGGCTCGCATCGTCCCACTGCTCGACGGCGCGCTCCCACGCCGCGGTCAGGACATCGGGGATCGAGGCATCGCGCTCCTGCGCGAACGCATCCATGCGCTCGGTCGCGAGCCCGCACTTCGGACATGCGGTCGCGGCCGTGCGCGGGGCGCCGCACTTGGGGCAGGCCTCGCCGGCGACGCTTCCCTCGCTCACTGCGCCAATCATTTCACAGGACGGGGCGGAACGGCACCGGCGTCACGATGAGGCAGAACACGATCAGCATCCCGATCGCGGCGCGCCGGCGGCTCGCATCGAGCGGAATGTCACCGACGGGTGGGTGGTACTCGCCTGCCTGGCGCCGCATCCAGCCGAGCAGCAGCGCCCAGATGCACCACGGGATCAGCCCGTACGACGCGTAGCGCAACGCACCGAGCACGTCGCGTCCGGCGACGAGCGCCATCGCGAGCATCACGCTGCCGACCGCGACCCCGACGAGCGGCAGCGCGACGTGCAGCCGCGCGCTGAACGCTTCGTGGCGCTGGCCAAGCACCGCGCGCGCGACGTGACCGCCGTCGAGCTGGCCGATCGGCAGCAGGTTGATCATCGTGACGAGCAGCCCGACCCAGCCGGCGAACGCCATCGGATGGAGCTGGACATCGATCCCGTCGCCGGGCAGCCAGCGCTTGAACACGGCGAGCTTGAGCAGCGCGTACAGGATCGAGTTGCCCTCGATCATCGAGCCGTCGCGCGGCGGTCCGACCTCCGACAGATGCAGGCCGATCACGAGCAGCGGGACCGCGATGATGAGCCCAGCGAGCGGGCCCGATGCGCCGACATCGAACAGCTGGTTGCGGTTCGAGATCGGACGATCCATGCGGATCACCGCGCCGAGCGTGCCGAGCGACACCACGGGCGGCAGCGGGATGAAGTACGGCAGCGAGACCGCGACGCCGTGCTTGCGGGACAGGATGTAGTGGCCGGCCTCGTGGCACGCGAGGATGCCCATCAGCGTCGCCGAGAAGTAGACGCCGCTCCCCGGATCGCTGAGCTCGGCCGCGATCCACGTGGTCACGCAGCACGCGAGGAACAGGCCTCCGTGAACGAGCACGTCGCGACGAGACAGCACGAAGGCGAAGCTTAGAACCGATCCGGGAATTCACAAATCGCGGCGAACGCAAAGCCGCGTCGGGGAACGCCAGACCGGGTCGGGAACCGTCTGGGGAACGCCAAACCGTCTCGGGAACGCCAAGGGCGCGAACGCCCATTGGCGCGCGTCAGGAACCGAGGCCGTGAACTGCGGAACGCGAAGCCCGCAAAGCCCGGATCATCGCAAAGATGCAAAGCCGCAAAGCACGCCAAGGATCATCTGAACACCCGCCCGATCTCGAACGAGCGACGACGAGAGCACAAGCGTCGCGCGAAGGGAGCGTCTGATTTTTTGTGTAGGCGACCCAAACGGGAGACCTTCATCGAAAGGATCCCCGTGGAACGAATTCCTGCTGCACTGAAGAACCAGGTCATCGCGGAGCTACTCAAGAGCACTTCGAGTCCGGAAGA
>DASTLB010000060.1:0-2793 GCA_035715365.1 Kofleriaceae bacterium
GCTCGCCGCGTGCACGCCGCTGATCCTGCTCGCGCGCGCGATCGACCTCGGCTACCACGACATGATCCTGCTCACGGTCGCGCTGTTCGGGTTCGCGGGGCTCGCGAGCCTGCGCCTCGTGATCGTCGGGATGACGAGCGAAGGTGGCACCGGCTGCGCGAGCTCGATCGTCGCGACCTGCCTCGTGTTCGTGCTCGTCGGCGGTCAGCTGTCGTGGGCACTGCGGCCGTACCTCGTGCGTCCGCGCGCGCCCGAGCCGGTGTTCGTGCGCGAGGTCGAGGGCAGCCTCGTCGACGCGATCACCGAGACGTTGCAGTCCGCGCGCGGCATCTACACGCGCGACGCCGCGCCGATCGACGGCCGCAGCGACCGGGAGGACGTGCGATGACGCTCGGCATGCTCGGCATCGCGTACCTCGTGGTCGGGCTCGTCGCGGTGATCGCGGTCTCGATCGTGCGCGGCCTGCCGGCGGCGAGCGATGGCCTGCTGACGATCGTGATGTGGCCGCTGTGGGCACCGCTCCAGCTCGCGCGCAGCGACGGCGATCCGCGAGAGCACGAGCTGCTCGCCGCGCTCGCGCGTGCGCAGGCGTCCCCGCTCGCGAGCGTGCTGCCCGACGCCGAGAGCGCGCGCGTGCTCGCGTCGCGGCTGCGCGAAGCCAGCGTCCGGCTCGCCGAGCTCGATGCGGTGCTCGCGCGCCCCGACTTCGATCCGGTCGCCGCCGAGCGCCGTGCCGCCGAGCTGACGACGCAGGGCGCGCACGCCGCCGCAGCGACCGCGCAGCTCCGGATCAAGACGCTCGGCCAGCTGCGGCTGCTGCGCGAGCGCTATCGCCGCGAGCTCGAGGAGGTCGGCGAGCTGATCGCGCAGCTCGTCACGCAGGCCGAGCTGGTGCGGCTGCAGCCCGCGATCGTCCACGCGTCGAGCGAGCTCGTCCGCGAGCTGGTGTCGCGGGTCGAGGGCCTCGGGGACCTGCTGTCGTACCAGGATGCCGTCGAGAACGGCGAGCTCGCGGGGCCGGAATACGACGCCGCGCTCGGGCGTTCCAGTGTCGCCCCATGACGTCCGTCCTGGTCGCCGATGACGACGCGCACATCCGCGAGGTCGCGCGGTTCGCGCTCGCGCGCGCCGGCTACTCGGTCGAGCTCGCCGCCGACGGGGCGATCGCGCTCGATCGGATCCAGCGCGGCGGTATCGATCTGCTCGTGCTCGACGTGCTGATGCCCGAGCTCGACGGGTTCGGCGTCTGCCGCCGGCTCGCCGGCCGCGTGCCGATCGTGTTCCTGTCGTCGCGCGGCGAGGAGGCGGACCGCGTGCTCGGCCTCGATCTCGGCGCCGACGACTACCTCGCGAAGCCGTTCTCGCCACGCGAGCTCGTCGCGCGGGTCGCCGCGGTGCTGCGGCGGTCGGCGGCGACGCGCGTGCCGGAGCCGCGGCCCGTGCTCGCGATCGGCCCGGTCGCGATCGACCGCGATCGCCACGAGGTCCGTGTCCACGACGTGCCGCTCGCGGTCACCGCGACCGAGCTCCGGCTGCTCGCGACGTTCGCGGGTCACCGCGGCCGCGTGCTGTCACGAGGCCAGCTGATCGCGACGGTGTACGGCGACGATCATCACATCAGCGAGCGCACGATCGACACGCACATCCGCAACCTGCGCGCGAAGCTCGCCGCCGCCGGCGCCGAGACCGACGTGATCGAGACGGTGCATGGCGTGGGCTATCGCTGCGGCTAGGCGCCTGCTCGCGCACGTCGCGCGGATCCGCTACCGGCTCCTGCTCGTCAACGTGATCGTCGCGGCGGTCCCGATCGTCGGCATCACGTTCGCGCACATGCACGAGACCCAGCTGCTGAACCGGCTCGAGGCCGACATGATCCACCAGGGCGAGCTGGTCCGCGCGATCGTGCTCGACGACAAGCTCGCGTCCGGCGACATCGGCAGCGCGCTCGGTCGCCGCGAGCACGCGCTCGCGATCGCGGCACGCGACACGCGGATGCGGATCCGGCTGCTCGACGAGCGCGGCGTCGTCGTCGCGGACTCGCACCGCGGGGGTCCGCCCGAAGGCGCCGAGCGCGCGGTGCCGTACCTGCTCGGCGGCCAGTCACCGACGCACAGCCCCGAGGTGCCGAAGCCGGTCGAGCTCGCCGACCGCCGCGAGGTCCGCGCCGCGCTCGCCGGCCGCTACGGCTCGGCGACGCGGCTGTGGGACAAGCAGGAGCGCGTGTACCTGTTCTCGGCGCTGCCGATCATCGACGAGTCCGGCCACGTCGCCGGCGTCGTCTACGTCACGCGGTCGACCCACGACATCAAGCTGCACCTGTTCGAGCTGCGCAGCTGGCTCTCGCACCTGCTCGTCGCCGCGCTCGCGGGCACCGCGCTGCTCTCGCTGCTGCTCGCGACGACGATCGCGCGGCCGCTCGGCAAGCTGACGAAGCGCGCGCAGCGGATCGCGGCACGCCAGCCGGTCGAGCCGCGCGACCGCCTCACCGAGCGCGCCGACGAGATCGGCCAGCTCGCGCGCGCGGTCGAGTCGATGACCGACGAGCTCGAGCGCCGCGCCCGCGACGCGCGCACGCTCGCGGCCGACATCAGCCACGAGTTCAAGACCCCGCTGACCGGGATCCGCGGTGCCGCCGAGCTGTTGCGCGACGGAGCCGCCGACGAGGCCGAGCTCGCCGCACACGAGCAGGTCGGCGAGCAGCTGACCGCCGTAGTGGCCGTTCGCGATCAGCACGCCCGCCGCGATCGGCAGATCGAGCGCGCAGCCCGGCTTGCGTAGATCCGCAGGCGCGAG
>DASTLB010000061.1:0-195083 GCA_035715365.1 Kofleriaceae bacterium
GCACACGCGCCGCGTGATGGATCAGTTTGGCCGCCCCCAGCGGCCACTGCCGAACACTCAGGTCGCAGCGATCGCGACCTGTGGATAACCGCGATCAGTTTGGCCGCCTCCTATGCGGTCACTCAGCCCCCCTCTTGACAATCCTGCCGGCATGCGAGCTCGAGCTTCCAAACGCTGATCCAATCGTCAATATCGAGCGCCACCTGGTGCGCACGAGCGAAGCGCAAGTGCCGTAGATCCCGACGGCCACCGTGGCGAGGATCAGCCCGCGCCACGCGAGAGACGGATCGCGAGAAGGGATTCGCGGATACCAGCAGATATCCCAGACGTCCGCTGTCCGCACTGGAATCTCGGCGAAATCAAACCTCGGCCGGTCGACTTCTCGCCTTTCGCTTCCTGTCGAGGCCACACGTGTGACCCGTGCTGCCCGTGTGACCAGCGAACCCGCGGCCCGCGTGGGTCGTGACTCGCTGCTCATACTCGCTTGGATTGCGGCGTCCATACGCGTGATGACCCGAGTGGGCGCCGCAATCCACGCAGCCCACAGGCGGCCTGCGGGTACCAGCAGACGCCCCCGACGTCCGCTGGCCCGAACTGGAATCTCGGCGAACTCAAACGTCGGCCGTGTCGACCTATCGCCTTTGCGCTTGCTGTCGAGGAGAACCTGTGGCCCGTGCCGCTCGCGTGACCAGCGAACCCGCGGCCCGCGTGGATCATGACTCGCTGTTCCAGTCGCTTGGATTGCGTCGGCCATACGCGTGATGACCCGGGTGGGCGCGGCCATCCACACAGCCCACATGCCTGCGGATACCAGCAGATGTCTCCGACGCCGCTGGCCCGAACTGAATCTCGGCGAAATCAAACGTCGGCGGGTCGACTTATCGCCTTGCGCTTACGTCGAGCCAGCCCCGTGCCGCTCGCGTGACCGGCGAACCGCGTGGCGAGGATCCCGATTCGCTTCTTACACTGGCTTGGTTTGGCGCGACCGCGCGCCTGATGACCCCGGTGGCGCGGCTACCCGCAGATCGAGAGCCCACGCGCGGAGCTTGGCGCACAACGCGCACGCGTCGTTAGGCGCATGACTGCGCGGCCCCGTATGTCCTAGTGCTCGGCGCCGCCCGGCCGGTCATACACCGAGATCGGCGGATGCTTCTTCCAGCCCTCTCGCAGGAGCCATGTCTGTGGCGCCGCGGTGAAGAGCGCTTCGTAGTCCGGCGGCGGTTTGAACCGCGCAGCTGGATCACCGAGCTCCTTCCAGCCGCCGAACGCGATCGCGCTCGAGTAGCGGTCGAGTAACCAGCTACGTGCGATGCCCTTCCGGTCCTCGCCGTGATGGCGGAAGTTGTTGAGTACGTAGTTGATGGCGTGGTGGACCTCGCGCGGCGTCCTCAGCTCGCGCGCGTGATAGCGGTCCGGGAATACCGTGCCCTTGCGGCGGCTGCCGGTGAGCTCGCCGATCGCGCGATTGATGTGCTTGGCGGCGGAGATCTCGAAGCCTTGCATTCCCTTCGCGAGCAGCTCCTTGTTCGCCGCTTCGACGATGAGATGGATGTGGTTGCCCTGCACGCTCTTGTGCACGATGCGGAAGTGATGGCGTGCGAGATGCGTTCGAGTTGCCTGCCGCAGCGCCTTCCACAGGGCTGGCTGACGCAGATACGGAATGTCGTCTGCGACGCGAATCGTGATGTGCAATGGAAACCGGCTCGCGTGAAACGGCCGCTTCTTGTGCGGCTCGCTCGAGCGCGGACCCTTCGGTGGACGGCCCGCGCCCTTCCGCGCCCCGCCGCGCTGCTTGAATGCAATCGCGAGCTGAACATGAACCTTCCGTGCACGCGCCATGACACCCACTCCAGAGAATGAATCGCCACATAGCATGTGAGTCTGACAAGGCCGTTGACTCTGCATGTGGAGTCTCATCGCCGGTGGTTCGCGGTCGCCAAGAATCTCGGCGAAATCATCTACGGCATGCGAACCGCCTGCGCCATCGATTCGTCGATCGACATGACGACGACGAGCGAATCACGAGCAGCGGAAGCTCAGCGCGGCGGCGGCGGCGGCGCGCCGGGCAGCACCGGCAGCGGACGCAGATCGTTCGGCGTGCGGACGAGCGCCGCATCGACCGCGACGCAGTTGCCTCGGATCGCGTGGTACTGCGCCTGCGCGATCGACGTGCAGTAGAACACCTGCTTGTGGCAGCCGCCGCACATGCGGACGTCACTGCGCTCGGTCGGCTGCATCTTCGTCCAGTCTGCCGGGCACGGCGCCTCCAGCGCGGCGCAGCCCTCGACGAACTGGCGCGCGACCTCGCGACGCCACGCGACGTCGACGTGCGGGGCGAGCTCGCGCAGGCGTGCCATGCGCTGCTGGATGTCCGGTGACAGATCGGTCGCGCGCATCACGGTGTGCTGGACGCGGAGGAACTCGGCGCGCGGCGGGTCGCCCTGCTGCTCGCACCAGTCGGCGTAGACGAGCCGGGCGTTGTCGTCGCCGTTCGCGATCGCGACGAGGAGGCGCTGCTCGGCGGCGTCGCCCGGCATGTACCTGTCGGGCGAATGCAGCCGGTACTCGACGGTGGAACCGGCGATCGACAGCACGTCGCCGTCGGCGAGCAGCTCGGGGCCGTTGGCGCCGACGCGCTGGCCGCGCCGCGTGACCTTGCCGCTCGGCGCGTGCACCCGGTAGCCGTCCATGCCGCCGAGCAGGACGGCGTGCACGTTCTCGGCGGCCGCGATCACGACGTCGCTCGTCGCGTACCGGCCGATCGTGACCGCCTCCTTGTCGAAGCGATACTCCTTGCCGTCGACCCTCAGTGCGATCATCGGATGATTGTAGCGCGGATCTTCGGCATGCTCCGGCGCGTTGTCGGATCCGCTGCCGTACGCCGCCCCGGTGTTCCTCGTCGCGCTCGTCGTCGAGGGTGTGTGGGCGCGTTACTCGCCGCGCGCGCTCGCGTCGTCGATCGGCTGCGCGGCGGTCGATCAGATCGTCGCGGGCTGGGGGCTCGCGCTGTTCGTCTCGGCGTTCGCGGCCGTGCACGCGGCGATCGCGCCGGTCGAGCTCGCGCCAGGCCGCGCGCTGACGTGGATCGTCGCGGTGCTCGGCCACGACGTCGCGTACTACGCGTACCACCGCGCGTCGCATCGCGTGACCGTGCTGTGGGCCGCGCACGTCGTGCATCACCAGAGCGAGCGCTACGACTTCACCGTGTCGCTGCGCCAGGGCGCGGCGGCGACCTGGATCACGTACGCGTTCTACCTGCCGCTCGCGCTCGTGATCGATGCGCCGGTGTTCCTCGCGGTTCACGCCGCATACCAGGTGTTCCAGTTCTTCGTGCACACGCGCGCCGTGCGCAGCCTCGGTCCGCTCGAGGCGATCCTCGCGACGCCGAGCCACCACCGGGTCCATCACGGCAGCGAGCGGCGTCACCTCGATCGCAACTACGGCGGATTCTTCATCGTGTTCGATCGCTGGCTCGGTACGTTCGCGCGCGAGGACCGCGAGCCGCGCTACGGCGTGCCCGGCGGCTTCGAGCGCGCGAGCCCGCTGTACGCGAACACGTATCTGTTCGCGCGCCTCGTCGCGGCGAGCCGGGGACTGCGCGGGCGCGCGCTCGTCCGGCTGTGGCTCGGTCCGCCCGAGGGCAACGCGCAGCTCGCGAGCTCGGCGGCGCACGTCGCGGGTGCCGTCGAGCCGACGCTCGCCCGGACGTGGCTACCGCTCGCCGCGGGCGTCGCCGGTGCGGTCGCGATCATGGCCGGCTGGGCGGGCGCGTGGATCGGGATCGCCAGCCTGCTCGCGATCGAGATCGCGACGAGCGGGCTCGATCGATCGGGTTCCGCGTAGCGAAGATCGCGTCCCGCGTAGCGACACGACGACGATCTCGTGCACGCGCTGCAGGCTGAGCGGCGACTGCCACGCGTCGTCGGGCATCGCGAGCAATCCGCCGAGCACGCCGACGACGATCAGCCCGGTCCGCCTCCACTCGTTCACGGGGGCGAACGCTATGCAGTTCGATGTGCCACGAGAATCGCCGCACGCGAGGCGTCACCAACAGCTGCTCTCAGCGGCCGCGCGGCGTGCACGAATTGCCACGCGCGCTGCGCATCAAGTGCTCAGACGAAGCTGTCCTGGTAGTTGCGATCCTCGATCGCGAGCGCGGCCTTCGTGATCTGGAGCGGCGCGTAGGTGTCGGCCATGACCGCGAGCTCGTCGGTGCGCGTCGTGCCGATCGACTTCTCGTACGCGCCGGGGTGCGGACCGTGCGGCAGACCCATCGGGTGATGCGAGATGCTGCCGGGCGCGACGCCGCGCCGCGACGTGAAGTTGCCGTCGCAGTAGAAGATGATCTCGTCGCAGTGCGTGCTGCTGTGCGGGTACGGACACGGGATCGCTTCGGGGTGGAAGTCGACCGGCCGCGGGACGAAGCTGCAGATCAGCGCACCGCGCGCGGCGAACGTGCCGTGCCACGTCGGCGGCAGGTGCACGGAGCTGACGCGCGGCTGGAAGTTCAGGATCGGGAATGCCCACGGGTACACCGTGCCGTCCCAGCCGACCGCGTCGAGCGGCGAGTGATCCATGACGAAGCCGTGCCAGCGGCCGCCCTTGCGGACGACGAGCTCGCGGATGCCCTCGTCGCGCGGACCGTCGAACACCGGGCGCTTGAAGTCGCGATGCGAGTACGGCGCATCCATGCGGAGCTGGCCGACCTCGTTGCGCCACTGCTTCGGCACGTGGACACCGCCGGCGAGCGAGAACCAGAACCAGTGCTGGTCGCCCGCGCCGGGCGTGAACCGGTGCGTCAGCCCGCGCGGCACGTAGACGTAGTCGCCTTGCGCGAACGCGAGCTCGCCGAGCACCGACGTCAACGTGCCGCCACCGCGGTGGATGTAGATCAGCTGATCGGCGTCGCCGTCGGCGATGTAGACCGGATCCGGCGCGTTCGGGAACGCGACGCCGGCGACGAGATCCTCGTTGAACAGCAGCGCGATCCGGCCATCGATCTGTGGACCGGTCTGCGTGCCGAGCACCGGCGTCTGGTAGTGACGCTTCGCGAGCGCGCGCGGCTCGGTGACCGGCTCGAACGTCCAGCCGTGCTTCACCGACGGCGCGAGCCGCTGCGTGTGCGGGCGGCGCAGATGGTAGAGGATCGTGTACGGGCCTTCGAAGCCGTCGCGCGTGAAGCACTCCTCGTAGCGGAGCGCGCCGTCTTCTCCGCGCAGCTGGATGTGATGCTTGCGCGCGACGTCGCCGACGCACATCCGATCGAGCATCAGGCGTTGCCTCGCTGCGACTTCTGCTGCTCGCGCTCGATGCTCTCGAACAGCGCGCGGAAGTTGCCGGCGCCGAAGCCGCGATCGCCCTTGCGCTGGATGATCTCGTAGAAGAACGGACCGGCCGCGGGATCCTTGTAGAGGCCGGCGGCCTCCTTGAGGAAGATCTGCAGCATGTACGCGTGGTGGTGATCGCCGTCGACGAGGATCTCGAGCTCGCGCAGCGTCTTCAGATCCTCGTCGATCTTCTCGATGCCGCTCTTCTCGATCCGCTCGGGCAGCATGTCGTAGTAGCTGCCGGGCGTCGGCATGAACGTGACGCCGCTCTGCCGCAGATCGCGCACCGCGGTCACGATGTCGGCGACCGTGAGCGCGACGTGCTGCACGCCGTCGCCGCGCAGCTCCTCGTTGAAGATGTTGATCTGCGAGCTCTTGAAGAACGGGCGCGCCGGCTCGTTGTTCGCGAACTTCGTCTGCGAGACCGGATCCCACATCACGATCGACTTGAGGCCCGAGCCGGTCTTGCGGTTCGGATCGACGTCGGACGTGTGAAACGCGACCTCCCACATCTGCTCGAAGCCCATGACGTGCTCGAGCCACAGCAGCATCGGCTTCATCGTCTGGAAGTTCGACGTGACGTGATCGATCTGCTCGAACCCGAACCGATTCTTGCCGCCGCCCTGGTGCGGCACCGCGCCGGGCCACAGCGCCTGGAAGCCATCGCGCTGGCGGAACCGGAACGTGCAGTCGCCGAACGGCGTCGTGATCGAGAACTGGCGCAGCGTGCCGCCGTCGTCGCGGAACGTCTGGATGTCGTCGATCGGCGTGCCGCCGCGCTCCTCG
This sequence comes from Kofleriaceae bacterium, assembly GCA_035715365.1. GTDB lineage: Bacteria > Myxococcota_A > Polyangia > Haliangiales > Haliangiaceae > JABFXX01. The sequence goes on from DASTLB010000061.1 coordinate 6,114, forward strand.
AGCAGGCGAAACGTGCGCTCGATGTCCTCGACCTCGAAGATCAGCGTGCCGACGCCGTCGGGGTGCTTCGCGAGGAAGCGCGCCGCGCGGCAATCGCCACCGATCGGCGAGCTGCACACGATCTGGATGTTGCCGGCCGCGAAGCACGCCGATTTCTGGCGGCCGTCGCGCTCGAGCTCGGGCGAGCTGCGCCACGTCTCGGCGAAGTCGAGCTTGCCGGTGTAGAACGCGCGCGATCGCTCGAGGTCGCGGACGTACCAGTGAATGCCTTCGAGGCGCTTGATTCCGAGGGACGCTACCTTGGCCATCTCAGTTCCTCACCGCGTCGGGTTGCTCGTGCGGCATCGCGGCCGCGAATGCGGGCAGTGCGAGGCAGCGCGCCTCGATCGCGAGCAGCTGCGCGAACGGCTCCTTGCCTTCGAGCTCGACCTTGAACCGGCGCGCGCTCTGCAGCTGCGGAACGAGGCAGCAGTCCGCGATCGTCGGCGTGTCGCCGATGCAGAACTTGCCGGCGGTCTCCGCGCACGCGCGCGCGAACGCGAGCAGACCCTCGGAGATGAAGCCGTGGACCCACGACGCGTCGTCGTAGCCGAGCGCCTTGAGCTTGCTCGTCGTCATGAGGTTCTGGTGCGGCTGGATGCCGGAGTTCACGATCTCGGCGAGGCCGCGCGTGCGCGCACGCAGGTAGATGTCGCGCGGCATGATCGGCACCTCGGGGAACCGCTCGTCGAGGTACTCGAGGATCGGCAGCGACTGCGTGATCGCGAAGACGTTGCCATCGTCCTCGTGGATCTCGAGCGTCGGCACCTGCGCCATCGGATTGCGCCGCAGGTACTCGTCGGAGCGCTGCGCGCCTTGCACGATGTTGACCGCGACGTACTCGTACTCGAGGTTCTTGAGCGCGAGCCCGATCCGGACGCGGTGGCTGGCCGACGAGCGCCAGTAGTTGTGGAGGACGAGCTTCATGATGCTCCTGCGTGCTAGATGCCCGCGCGGCTGCCCGCGGCGACGACGCGTTGATCGATCGTTCCGAAGATGCTGAGCCCGGCGGCATCGCGGGCTTCGATCTCGATCCGGTCGCCGACCGCCATGAACGGCGTCGACGGCTTGCCCTGCTCGATCGTCTCGATCATGCGCCGCTCGGCGAGACACGACACGCCGCGCGCGCGGTCCGCGTTGCTGACCGTGCCGCTGCCGAGGATCGTGCCGGCGGTGAACCGGCGGGTCTTCGCGATGTGCTGGATCAGATCGAAGAACGAGAAGTGCATCTCGGCGCCGGCATCGCAGTCGCCGATCAGCTCGCCGTTGTAGGTCGAGCGGACGCGCACGTGCAGCCGGCCGGCGCGCCACATGTCCTGCGCCTGCAGCTCGTCCGGCGTGACCGCGAATGGCGAGAACGCGGTCGCCGGCTTGCTCTGGAAGAACCCGAAGCCCTTCGCGAGCTCGTCGGGGACCAGGTTGCGCAGCGTGCAGTCGTTCGCGAGCATCACGAGCCGGATGTGGCGCTGCGCGTCGGCGGCCTGCGTGCCGAGCGGGACATCGCCGAGCACGACGCAGACCTCGGACTCGTAGTCGAGCCCCCACGCGGGATCGTGGAGCTCGATCGGATCGCGCGGCCCGAGCAGGTCGCCCGAGCCGCCCTGATAGATCAGCGGATCGGTCTCGAGCGTCGGCGGCGGCTGCGCGCCACGCGCCTTGCGCACGAGGATGACGTGGTTGAGGAATGCCGAGCCATCGACCCACTCGTACGCGCGCGGTAGCGGCGCGGCGAGCCGCAGCGGATCGATCGGCTGGGTCGTCGCGGTGCCGCGATCGATCGCGTCGGCGACCGCGCGCAGCGCCGGCTCGGCCGCGCTCCAGTCATCGAGCGCGCGCTGCAGCGTCGGCCAGGCGTCGGGCGACAGCGCGCCGACCTCGCCATCGCGGCGCACGACGAGCAGCCGGCCATCTCGAGAGCCATCGCGCAGGGTCGCCAGCTTCATGCGCCGCGACCTTAGCGCTACGGCACGTGCTTGTGTAGCCAGCTGACCAGCGGCGACACCGCCGCCGCACGCTCGACGAGCCAGTCCGCGAGCCTGGCCTGATGCAGCATGCCGCGCGGGATCGCGGGAAACCGCGCGACGAGCCCGCGCTGCTTCAGCAGCTCGGCGTGTGGATGATCGTCGGGATACGGCTTCGGGACGCGCTTGTAGTCGTCGATCCCGCCGACCTCGTAGCCGGCGTCGCGCAGCGTGCGGATCAGCTTCGCGAGCGCGCTGCCCGGCTTGCCGGCGACTGCCTTGCGCCAGCGCGCGAGCTGATCCGGATCGAAGTCATAGCTGCCGGCACCGGCGAGCTCGTCGTCGAGGCCGATCCGGAGATACAGCGCCGCGGGTGCGCTGTTCGACAGCGTCCCGCCGGCGAGCATGATGACGCCGGCGATATGCGTCTTGTACGGCGCCTTGTCCTGCGCGAACCGCACGTCCCGGTAGATCCGCATCACGCTCGGCGCGAGCGCGACGCCCCGGTACGACCTGGCGAGCCGGCTCGTGACCGCCTGCAGCAGCGCGGTCATCGGCTCGACCCACTGGCGCTCGTAGCGCGCCTTGTTCGCCGTGAACCAGTCCTTGTTCATCTCGAGCGCGAGCTCGGCCCAGAACGCCATCGCCTCGCGCGAGAACCCGGTGAACGTCGCCGGCGCCTCTCGTGACTTCGCTTGAGCCCTGCTCATGACTGTCCACGGATGGTCAGTGCGCGTGGTCAGCGATGTCAACCTCGCGAGATCCTGACGATCGAGTCTCTGCACACCGCTTGCACTTGGCGCGCACGTGCACGCTCGTACGTCGATCGCCCTCCTCCCGATCGCGCTGCTCGCTGCCGGGTGCAGCAGCGCAGGCTCGCATGCCGCCGATCCGGACGCGGCCGGGATCGCAGATGCCAGCGACGATCCGATCGATGGCGCGACGTCCGACGGGTCCGATGCGCCACCGGCCGAGCGCTACCTGTGCCGCCAGCCGCCACCGCCCGGTGCCGCGATGCCGACCCCACCGCCGCTGCCGGCCGCGGGGTGCCCCACGCTCGTGTCCGGGATGAACACGATCACCAGCTCGGGGCGACAACGCCAGTTCATCCTGGTCACTCCTTCCACCCAGGCCGTCGGCGAGCGCCTGCCGGTCATCTTCATGTGGCACTGGCTCGGCGGCGACGCCGGCGAGTTCCTCGAGAAAGGCTCGGTCCAGACCGCCGCCGATCAGCAGCACTTCATCGCGGTGATCCCCGAGTCGCGCGGCGCGACGATCTTCGGGACGTCGTTCGACACGCGCTGGCCGTTCGACATCACGCAGTCCGGCGCGCGCATGAATGAAGAGTTCCAGTTCTTCGACGACATGCTCGCGTGCGTCGAGCAGCAGCTCGAGGTCAACGACAGCTGCGTGTCGAGCGTCGGCGTCAGCGCCGGCGCGCTGTTCACCGGGCAGCTCGCGCAGGCGCGCTCGAACCGCCTCGCGTCGTTCATCTCGCTGTCCGGCGGCGTCGGCGCGACATGGATCAAGCCGTGGGCGGGCTCCGCGCGCAAGCTGCCCGGCGTCGTGCTGTGGGGTGGCGACGGTCCGCCCGCGCAGGACGGCGTCAAGGACATCCTCGGCTGCTCCGGGATTGGCATGGACTTCTCCGTCGCATCGAAGGAGCTCGAGGACGGCCTGACGTCCGCGGGTCACTTCTTCATCGAGTGCAAGCACAACTGCGGGCACGTCGAGCCGCCGCTCCCCACGCCACCGGGCGAGTCGAAGTACGCCGGGATGTGGGAGTTCGCGCTCGATCATCCGTACTGGCTCGCGCCCGGTCAGTCGCCGTACCTGATGACCGGCTTGCCCGCGAGCATGCCGAGCTGGTGCGCGATCGGCGCGAACAGCTGCACGCCGCGCAGCGGTGGCGGCTGTCCCGACGGCGAAAACCCCTGCTCGAACTGAGACGCTACCGCGCCGTGTAGCGGAGCTCGTAACGCGTGAAGCTGCCGTAGAAGAACACGATCGAGGCAAGCGCGCCGCCGCGCAGGCACAGCTCGTACCCCGCGAGGTTCGGCGGCGAGTCGGGAACCGACGCCGTGCACGTCGCGCACCGCGCATCGCCGCGGACCTCGTCGATGATGTCGAAGTGCTCGAGCTCGCCATGACGCCGCTGCACCCAGTCGACGTGGCGTGCCGGCGCATTCGCGGACACGATCATCTCGCGAGCCTCGAGGCCGGTGTCCGCGGCGCGGATCGCGCGTGCCTCGTCGGAGACGTCGAACCACCAGAGCCCGCGCTCGCTCGCGGCGTAGATGCCGGCCGGCGGATGCATGCCCGTCGCCAGATCCTCCGCGCCGGTGCACGTGACATACGCAACGCGGGCGCGACCGATCGTCCGCACGCGCTCCACCGAGCACGTCACGGGTGACCGCGGCTGCGACGTCGGTGGACCTGGCGGGCGGACCGCCGTCGTGACCTGGACGACATCGAACGTCCAGCGCGCGCCGCGCTCGAACAGCTTCGCGTACAGCGGCGAGGTCGACGCCGTCTGCGCGGCAGGCGTGCGTGCGCCACTGCACGCTGCGAGCACCGCGGCGACGAGCACGAACGTACGCACCACCCGATCGCTATAGCCGCTCGACGGGCGGGTGCAACCGATCAGCCGGCGACACGCTCGAACATCGTCGTGTCACCGGCCTGCGCGGGCATCGACACGAGCGTGTCGCTCGCGGGTGGTCCGGCCGCGACGACCTCGTGCAGCGCGACGAACAGCATCGCGCGGGTGTCGGCGAGCGCCTTGACCCACGGCGCGCGTGCATCGGAGAGCGCGCGGATCTCGGCGCGAACGCCGGCGATCGTGCGCATGCATTGATCGAGCGTGCGCTGGTGCTGCTCGAGCAGCGCGACGAGCGCGACGAGGTTGGATTCGAGGAGCTCGCGAAGCTCGGCCTTCGCGTGGTTGAGCTGGACCGGTTGCGGAGCGCGCGACATCGAGTGCGAGTTGTTCATGTCGACGAAGATACGCATGCGGCCGGACAACCCTTGTCACGACGATCGGTCGCGTAATAGGCTGAGATCACGTGTACCGGCGAGGCGATCTGAATCACATCGCGCGGACCCTGCGCGTGCTGGACGAGCTGCGCGGGTTTCGTCGCGGGCGGCTGCTGTCCGAGGTCGCGAAGCAGGTCGACGCGAGCGAGCGTACGGTGCGGCGCGACCTCGCGGATCTGCGCAGCGCGGGCTTCGAGATCGAGGCGGTCGTGATCGGCGGGCGCGCGGCGGCGCGGCTCGTCGAGAAGACGTACTCGAACATCGCGATCACGCGGCGCGAGCGCTACACGCTGCTCGCGATCGCGAGCTTGTTCCAGGTGCTGCGCGGGACGCCGCTGTGGGAAGACGTCGCGAGCCTGGTCGCGAAGCTCGAGCAGCGGATGAGCCCGGACGAGCGCGCCGAGCACGCGAACTTCGGCGATCGGTTCGCATACGTGCCCGACGGCGGCACGAAGGCGTACGAGGGCAAGGAGGACATCCTCGATGCGCTGCTGACCGGCGTGCTGTCGCGGCGCGTGGTGAAGTACGCGTACCGGGGTGCCGGCGGACGCGCGCGCGCCGGCTACCTCGCGCCGTACACGATGGTGCTGTACAAGCACGGACTGTACGTGATCGGCTGCGCGCTGAAGCAAGTGACAGACGGGAAGACCCTCGGTGCAGGGACGCCGATCGCGGTGTACGCGGTCGAGCGATTCAGCGATGCCGAGGCGCTGCGCGCGACGACGTTCGTGCCGCCGGCGAGCTTCCGGATCGCCGACGTGCTGAACGGCGCGTTCGGCATCCACGCCGGCACGACCGACGAGCCTGCACAGCACGTCGTGATCGAGTTCTCCGCTGCGAAGGCCGAGCTCGTGCAGGCGCGCGTCTGGCATCCGACGCAGACGTTCGCGCGAGTCGCCGGTGGCGGCGTGCGGCTCGCGTTCACGTGCAGCAATCTCGCACCGGTCGTGTCGTGGGTGCTCGAGTGGGGACCGCATGCGAAGGCGATCGAGCCACCGCTCCTCGTGGCTCAGGTGATCGCGGAGCTCGAAGCGGCGCGCAGCGCGTATCGCTGAAGCGACGCCAGCCGCGCGCGCGCGACGACGCAGCGAGCACGCGTGCGCAGTTCGACACCCGCGTGGAGCTGCGGTCGCCGACTCGCGCGCGCGATCGGCGGAACGTGCGTTGCACCTGGCAGCACTCGAATCATCCGGACAACCCAGGAGGCTCACATGGCCGAGATCTACGACGACAGAGTAGGAAAGCACGGCACGGTCGCGCAAACGGCGAAGTCACACACGGGGATGCTGATCGCACTCGCGGTCGTGGTCGCACTGGCGATCATCATCGCGCTGTTCGTGATGCGTGGCTGAAGCCGTGGCGACGCGACGGCAGCCATTCGTCGTCGATCAGGACGGCGTGCGCGGCACGATCCGCGAGTACGTGATCGACGGCTCACGCACGACGGGCGTCATCGTCGAGCTCGCCGATGGCGCTCGCGCGACGCTCCCGATCGATCTGCTTCGCCACGGCAACGAGGATGCCTACGTGATCCCCGCACGCTGGCAATACTTCGTGTCGAACGCAGGCCATCAGGTCTCGATCCCGGTCGTGGCAGAACAGCCGACGGTCGAGATCCGCCAGCGCGCGCTGGAGCAGCTGCGCGTCCGGCGCCGCGTCGTCAGCGAGCAGCAGGTCGTCGAGACGCCGGTGTGGCGTCAGCGCATCGAGGTGCAACACGTCCCGATCGATGTCTACGTCGACCAGTGGCCTCAACCGCGGCAGGAAGGCGACACGCTCGTCGTCCCGGTCGTCGAGGAAGAGGTCACCGTGATCAAGCGACTGCGTGTCCGCGAGGAGCTCCGCGTGCGACTCGTCAACGAGCAGCACGTCGATCGCCAGACCGTGACGTTGCGGCGTCACGAGATCGACCTCGAGCGCGAGGCTCCCAGCGCGGACGGCGAGACCGCACAGCAGATTCCCCCCTCACTCAAACACTAGACTACGAAGGAGAAGCTCCCATGAAGACGATCATCGCTGCGTTCTGCGACGAAGCAGCGGCGCAACAGGCACTGGCCGGTCTACGCCAACGCAATCTCGATCAGCGGTCGTTGCGACAGCTCAGCCACGCCGATCAGATGAACCTTCCGGGCACGCTGTCGGCGGCCGGTGTGCCGGAGAAGCGACTCGACGTGTACCGCGAGGTGATGCGTCGTGGCGCGTCGCTGCTCGTGTTCGAGGTGCCGGACGACGATGCGAAGGACATCGCGCGCTACCTCGACTCCGTCGGCTCGCTCGATCTCGACGCTGCGGAGAAGCGCTGGCGCAAGAGCGGGTGGACCCGGTACGACGCGAACGCCCCGGCGTTCGCCGGCAACGAGTGCATCGCCGAGCGTGATTACCTCGCGCGCGAGAGCAACCTCGATGTCGTCGAGGAAGAGGTCCAGGTCGGCAAGCGTGCGGTGCCGCGCGAGCAGGTGCGCGTACGCACCGTCGTGACCGAGCGCCCGGTTCGCGAGCAGGTGCAGCTGCAAGAGGAGCACATCAACGTGCGCCGCGAGCCCGTGAACGAGCCGATCTCGGCGGAGGCGGCGGATGCGATGTTCACGGAGGACGAGTTCACCGTGAGCGCGACCGGTGAGGAGGCTGTCGTCGGCAAGCAGGCGCGCGTCGTCGAGCGCGTCAACGTCGACAAGACGGCGGAGACGCGGCAGGAGGTCATCGAAGAAACCGAGCGCCGCAAGGATGTCCAGATCGAGCGCGAGGACGTCGACACACTGCGCACGCGCGACACCGACGACGTGATTCGCCGCCGCTAAGCGTCCGGCGTAGCGCTCGTAAACGGCGACCGCGTCGCCTACACTCGCGGGCATGCCGCTCGACGAAGGGAGTCGACGCTGGGAGCGCATCGAGCGCCCCGACGGCGACGATCCGCTGCAGGCGCTGCGAGCGGCGATCGCAGCGGTGCGCGCGGCGCCTCGCGATCTGGAAGCGAGGCGCCGGCTGCGCGCGTTCGCGGCGGAGCACGGGATGTGGGACGAGCTCGCGCTGCTGCTCGCGGACGAGGCGCGCGCTGCCGATCGCGGCGAGCTCGCGGCGGCGTTCTACGAGGAGCTCGCGGACGTCCACGAGAACCTCGACCAGTCGCTCGAGACGATCGCGGCGATGGAGCAGGTCGTGCGGCTCGAGCCCGACGACGTCTCGCATCACGATCGGCTCGCGTGGCTGTACCGGCGCGCGGGTGCGTGGGCGAAGGCGGCGGCCGAGTTCGAGCGCGTTGGCGATCTGTCGCACGACGAGCGCGGTCGCGCGGCGCTGCGGGCGGCGGGCAAGCTGTTTCGCGATCACGGCAAGCTCGATCGCGCCGCGACGGTGTATCGCACGATCGTCACGCGGCGGCCGACGGATGACGACGCGTGGCGCGCGCTCGACGAGATCCTCGCACAGCTCGGGCAGTGGCGCGAGGTCGCCGAGGTCCGCGCCGAGCGTGCGTTTCGTGCGAAGACCAGCCTCGACAAGGCGGCGCTGCTGCGGTCGCGGGCGCGCGCGCTCGAGCAGGCGGGGGACGTGCCGGCGGCGGCAGGCGCGGTCGCGGAGGCGTCGACGCATGCGCCGGATGACATCAGCGGGCTCGTCGATTACGCCGACGTGCTCGCGCGGAGCGGTCAGGGCCGCGAGGCCGCGAGCATCCTCGCGACGCGCGTGGCCGATGCGATCGAGCGCGGCGCGGCCGCGGACGACATCGCGGCACTGCGGCTGCGGCTCGCGAACATCCTCGACGAGGCGTGCGCCGATCGGGCCGCGGCGACCGCGGTGCTCGACGAGCTGCTCGCGGCGGCGCCCGGCTATCTGCCGGCGCTCGAGCGGATCACCGCGATCGCGGCGCAGGACGCGAACCCGAGCGCACATGCCGAGGCGCTGCTGCGCTACGCCGCGGCGCTGCCGCAACCGGACGTCGGCGTGCTCGTCGCGGCGGCACGGCGGTTTCGCGAGGCTGGCGATCACAGGTCGGCGACGCGCGTGTTCGCCGACGCCGCGGCCCTCGTACCCGAGGACGCGGCGCTGCGGCAGGAGCTCGACGAGTCGCGCGCGACCGTGATGGTGCAGACCGCGGCCGACGAGGTCGCCGCCGGCGAGACCGCGAACGCCGAGTCGCTACTGCGCTCGATTCTCGCGGCGCAGCCGCATCACCGCGGCGCGCACCTCGCGCTCGTCGAGCTGCTCGTCAAGACCGAACGGCTCGAGGCGGCGTCGGAGCATCTGCACGACACGCTCGCCGCGGCGCCATCGTCGACGCCGCCGGCGCAGCTCGCCGCGCTCGTGCACAAGCTGGCGACCGTGCGCAGCGCGCTCGGCGACGCCGACGAGAGTCATCAGCTGCTGCACGAGGCGCACCGGCTCGACCGCGGCGATCTGACGATCCGGCTCGCGCTCGGCGAGAGCTGCTTCGCGCGCCGTCTGTGGCGCGAGGCGGCGCGGCACCTCGGTGCGCTCGCGACGCATCCCGATGCGGCGGCGCACGCACCGGTCGTCGCGGCCGCACTCGTCAAGGCCGCGCAGGCCGAGACGCGCGCGCTCCGGCCGGCGAACGCGACCGCACATTACGAGGCTGCCGTGAAGCTCGATCCGCGCTCGGCGCCGGCGTGGCACGCGCTCGCGGAGATCGCGATGGAGCGCGGCGATCTGGCGCGTGCCGCGGACTGCCTCGAGCAGGAGGCGAGCGCGACGACCGATCCGCGCGATCGGCTGCGGCTCTACGACGCGCTCGGTGACATGGCCGAAGACGTGCTCGGCGATCCGGAACGTGCGGAGCGCTGCTGGAGCGAGGTCGCGGACGCCGGCTACGCGCCGGTGCTCGAGAAGTTGCTCGTGGTGCAGCGCAAGCGCGGAGCGACCGTCGAGCGCGCCGAGACGTGCGAGTGGCTCGCCGAGCTGCGCGAGGATCCGCGCGCGAAGCAGGAGCTCGCGATCGAGGCGGCGCAGGCGTTCGCGGAGGCGGGCGAGCTCGGGCGCGCGCGCGAGCATGCGGATCGGATGATGGCGAAGCACGCGCCGGACATCGAGGCGGTGGTGTGCGCGACCGCGATCTCGGCGCTGCTCGGCGATGCGATGCGGACCGCGACGTGGCTGCGCCGCGTCCTCGCGGTGTGGGATGGCACCGACGAGGCAACCGAGCCCGCGGTCGCGGCCGGCGATCCGCGACACGCGGAGCTGTGGCGGCGGCTCGGCGATGCGGAGCGCACGCTCGGCAATGGCGATGCGGCGCTGCAAGCATATCGCCGTGCGATCGCGATCGCGCCGGACTCGGACGGTGCGCATGCCGCGCGGCGAGGCGTCGTCGAGCTCGCGTCCGTGCTCGAGCCATCGACGTCGGACGCCGCGCTCGAGTCGTCGCTGTTCGCGCTCGTCGAGGCCGACCACGAGCCGGCAGATGCGATCGCGTGGGCACGCCAGCTCGCGCGCGGCGGACGGTTCCTCGACTCGCTCGCGGCGTACGAGCTCGCGCGTGCACTCGGCGCGCCGCTATCGGACGATGACGTCCAGTTCATCTCGGATCATCCACAGCGCCTGCTCGCCGCAGACGAGCCGTACGGCGCTCCGCTCGACGAGCAAGATCGCCGTGACCTGATCGAGGATCCCGACGACGCTCCGCTCGGGCCAGTGCTCGACCTGCTCGGCGAGGCCGCCGCGCTCGTGTGTCCGCCGGCGGCAGCAGCGCTCTCCGCATCGGCGCTTCCGGCGCAGCGCCTCGCACCGACGAACGGCGCGCTCGCGGCCGCGCTGTATCCGCAGATCGCGAAGGCGTTCGGCGCACCGCCGGCGCTGCTCCACACGATCGCCGACGGCCCCGACGTCACGCTGCTGCTCGCGGCGCCGCCGGTCGTCGTGCTCGGCCCCGGCCTGCTCGCGACGACCGGTCCGGACATCGAGCTGCGCTACTGGCTCGGTCGCGCGGTCGAGCTCGTGCGGCCGCGCCGGCTGTTCGCGATCGGCCAGAGCCCCGAGGCGTTCGCACGCCTGGTCGCGAGCCTGCGCGCGGTCGCGAGCGGCGAGCCCGACGAGCTGCGCGGCAAGCTGTCGGTGTCGCTGCGCAAGCGCATCGCCGACGCGATCGCTGCCGCCGGGGATGCCGCGTTCGATCCGGATCGCTACCGCGCGGCGTGCGAGCGCGCTGCCGATCGCACCGGGCTACTCGCGTGCGGCGACATCGCGACCGCGATCCGGCTCGCCGGCGGTGCGGCCGCGGCGCCGCATCTCGTCGCGCTCGCGACGAAGCCGTCGTATCTCGCGGCGCGCCGCAAGCTGCGCTCGTTCGCGGCCGCGACGAGCTGACGTGACCGCTACGCGCCGAGCCGCCGCGAGATCGTCGACGACAGCCGGCGCGTGATCTGCGGCGCGAACCGCGTCATCGCGTGGATCGCCCAGGCGTCGCGGCCGACCGTGCGCACCGCCGGGTTCGTGTGCACGGCGTTGACGATCGCGCGGGCGACGAGATCCGGCGACGCGCCCCGCTTGAACGCGGCCGCGAACTGCTCGCGCTTCGTGGCGAGCGAGCCGGACACCCGACTGTCCTCGGCGATCGCGGTCGCGATCAGCCCCGGACAGATCGCGGTCACGCCGATCCGGTGCGGCGCGAGCTCGGCGCGCAGCGACTGCGACAGCCCGAGCACCGCGAACTTCGTCGCGACATACGCGGCGAGCTGCGGCGCCGGGTAGATGCCGAGGATGCTCGACAGGTTCGCGACGTGACCGCCGGCGCCCCGCTGCACCATCTTCGGCAGGAAGAAGTGGCAGCCGTGGACGACGCCGCGCAGGTTGACGCCGAGGATCCAGTCCCAGTCGTCGAGGCTCGTGTCGAGGAACGTGCCGCCGACGCCGACGCCCGCGTTGTTGACGAGGATGTCGATCGCGGGCACCTCGGCGTGCACCGCGTCGGCGAACGCCGCCATCTCGGCGCGCACCGAGACGTCGACCTTGCGGACGAGCAGCGCGCGCGGTCCGAGCTCGGCGGCGAGCGCGTCGAGCCGGACCTGGTCGATGTCCGTCGCGATCACGCGCGCGCCGTCGCCGGCGAACGCGAGCGCGGTCGCGCGTCCGATGCCACTGCCCGCGCCGGTGATGACGACGACCTTGTCGGTGAGCTTCATGCTGCCTTCGCCTCCGGCAGCTTCATACCGCGGGCGGCAAACCACGACGAGGCGAGATCGTGGTTCGCGTTGTCGTCGGGGTGGAAGTCGCGGCGGATGTACTGCCGGATCCCGCGCACGAACACGCGCGCGATCACAGGCTCGCGATTTGGGAGCGCGCGCAGCAAGCGGAGTGCTCCGCGCAGCGTCAGGCCATCCTGCCGCATCAGCATGCGCGCGCCGCGGAACCAGAACACGCCGAGCGCGAGCGTCGCGTAGACGAGGCCGGTGATCCGCAGCAGGTACGATCGATCGACGAGCTGGAGCACGTCGTACGCGACCGCCTTGTGCTCGATCTCCTCGGCGGCATGCCACGCAAGCAACTCGCGCATCCGCGGATCGCACGCGTCGAGCATCCGGCCGCGGAACGCGCCTTCGGCGAGGATCGCCGTGAAGTGCTCGGCAGCGGCGGTGATCGCGAGGTTCAGCTTCGGCGACGTCACCGACTCGAGCCACAGCGTGAACTGGTGATACGACTCGAGGAACCGATCGATCTCGTAGCCCTGCGCGCGCATCACGTCGTTGAAGTCGTCGTGCGCGCCGGCGTGGCGGCCCTCCTGGCCGAAGAAGCCCTTGATCCGCGCGCGTAGGGCGGGATCGGCGAGGCCCGGGATCGCATCGGCGCGATCGAGGAAGTACTTCACCGAGCGGACGAAGAATCGCTCGCCGTGCGGGAACAGCAGATTGACGCCGGCCGAGATCGCGGTCGCCGCCGCGTTGTTCGCCATCCAGTGGCGAGGCACCGCGGACAGGTCGACGTCGAGATCGCGTACGATGATCGGGCTCACGCGTGGACCTCCAAGGCCGAGGTTACGGACATATTGAAAACCGGTCAATAGCGGTTTCGTCGTCGGATGCGGGTGGCCTGGCGATCGTTTCGCTCTATGATGAGCCGATGCCACCACGGCGAGCGGCCAGACGCCCGGAACGCAGCCCGCGTGGCCGTGCGCGTCCGCAGCGGCCGCGGATCCGGCTCGAGACCGACCAGCGCCGCGCCCAGCTGCTCGCGCTCGCGAAGGCGATGTTCTCGGATCGCTCGTACGACGAGGTCTCGATCGACGACCTCGCGCGCGACGCGAAGATCTCGAAGGGCCTGCTCTATCACTACTTCCCGACGAAGCGCGACCTCTACGTCGCCGGGCTGCGCGAGATCGCGGACGAGCTGGTCGCCGCGATCACGAGCGTGCCCGAGGACCTCGCGCCGATCGATCGCGTGCGCGCGAGCCTCGACGCCTACCTCGATCACATCACGCGCCACGCGCGCGCGTACGTGTCGCTGATGCGCGGCGGGATCGGCAGCGATCCGGAGGTCGCGATCGTCGTCGAGGGCGTGCGCACGAAGCTGTTCGAGCACTTCCTGCGCGGCTCGCCGTTCGTGACGATGCTGCGCGGCAACGCGCGGTTCGAGACCGCGGTGCGCGGCTGGATCGGCTTTGTCGAGGCGGCGACGCTCGAGTGGTGCGTGCGGCCGCAGCAGACGCGCGACGAGCTGCGCGAGCTGTTCACCGAGATCTTGCCGGCGATCCTGCGCGTCGTCGCGCCGCCGGTGTTCCGGCCGACCTGATCCCGACCTGATCGTCAGCCGCGCTCGAACACGAGCGGCAGCGTGACCCGGCTCGGCGCGCGCTGCGGCCCGAACTGCCAGCGCGCGATCCCGGCGCGCAGCTCGCGGACGAGCCGCTTGCGCGCCGGCTCGTCGGGCTTCGGAACGCGCGTCGTGTCCGAGAGCAGCGCGACGTGGCGGACCGCGCCGCGGCGGTCGACGTCGAACGCGAAGCTCGCGAGCCCGGCGATCGGCAGCGTCGCCAGCGCGTCGATCGCACCGGTCAGCTCGGCGACGCGCGTCGACAGCGCCGCGACGCGCAGCGGACCGCGGACGAGCGGCCGCGGCTGCACGAACCAGCCGTGGATCACGAGCCGGCCCTCGCGCGGATCGTGCGTGCCGGTCACCTCGCGCACGCCGTGCGGGATCCGCGGATCGAACACGACGAGCCGGCCGAACCGCGGCTCGATCGCGCGGATCAGCTCGCGCTCCTCGATCGAGCGCACCGACGTGAAGTCGTGCCAGAAGTCGAGCACCTCGTCGCGCACGAGCAGCGTCTCGCCGCCGCGAAACGCCCGGCCGCGCCACCGGGTCAGCGAGAACACGAACGCCCACGGCCCGTGCGGCAAGTCGCCGTGTAGCTCCTGGCGACAGCCCGCGATGTAGTTCGACAGCCACGGTGGCGACACGTCGTGGCAGCCGAGCGTCTCGCGCCCCCACGCGACGAGCCGGCGGTGAAACGCCTCGTAGATCCGCCGCGGAAAGTACGTCCACGCCGGCGTGCGCAGCGCCGTGTACTGGCCGGGCACGTGCCAGTAGTCCCACACGAAGCGATCGCCGCGCGCGACCCGCGGCTCGGCGAACCGATCATCGAACGCCGCGCGCAACGGCTCCGCCTCGGGCGCGAAGTCGTCGACGACGATCAGCCCACGGGACACGTCAATCCTGGACGCCCCAGCGCAGCAGCTTGCGGTACAGCGTCTTGCGATCGAGATCGAGCATCTTCGCGGCGTCCGTGCGGTTGCCGTTGCACGCCGCGAGCACGCGCAGCACGTGGCGGCGCTCGACCTCCTCGAGCGTGAGCAGCTCCGGCAGCTCGGTGCCCGACAGCGACGCGTGCGGCCGCGCGGTGCGGATCTTCTCCGGCAGATCCTCGACCTGGAGCTCCTCGAACCGCGTCACCGCGACGGCGCGCTCGATCGCATTCGCGAGCTCGCGCACGTTGCCGGGCCAGTCGTACGTCATCATCCGCTCGCCCGCGGCCGCCGAGATCCCGACGACGTTCTTGCTCATCACCGCGGCCTGGTGCTTGAGGAAGTGGTTCGCGAGCAGCAGCACGTCGCCGCCACGCGCGCGCAGCGCCGGCAGCGGGATGTGAATGACGTGGATCCGGTAGTACAGGTCCTCGCGGAACGCCTTCGCGGCGACCATCTCCTCGAGGTCGCGGTTCGTCGCGGCGACGAGCCGGACGTCGACCGTCGCGCCCTCGTCGACCTTGTGCTCCTGGAGCGCGCGCAGCAGGCGCGGCTGGAGCGCGAGCGGGACCTCGCTGATCTCGTCGAGGAACAGCGTGCCGCCGTTCGCCTTGACGAACGCGCCGGTCTTGCCGCCGTTGCCGAACAGCTCGGCCTCGAGCAGGTCCTCGGGGATCGCGGCGCAGTTGACCGAGATGAACGGCGCGGCGCTGCGGCGCGACCGCGCGTGGATCTCGCGCGCCACCGCCTCCTTGCCGGTGCCGCTCTCGCCGGTGAGCAGCACGCTCGCATCGGTCGCGCTCACCTGATCGATCAGCTCGTAGACGTTCTGCATCGACGGGCTCGCGCCGATCAGATCGCCGCGGCCGCGCGTGTTCGCGACCACCTCGCGCAGCCGCTTGACCTCGCCGCGCAGCGCGCGATGCTCGGCGGCCCGCCGCACCGCGATCGCGAGTGCCTCGACCTCGACCGGCTTCGTCACGAAGTCGTACGCGCCCGCGCGGATCGCGCCGACCGCGGTCTCGAAGCTGCCGAACGCGGTCAGCATCAGCACCGGGATGTCGGGGCGGTCGGTGACGATCTGCTCGCACAGCTCGAGCCCGGTCATCCCCTTCATGTTGAGATCGGTCACGACGACATCGACGTCGTGGTGCGCGATCGCGGCGAGCGCGTCCGCGCCATTCCCGAACGGGACGACCGTGAACCCGCGCTTCTTGAGGCCGATCGCGAGCAGATCGACCATCTCGCGCTCGTCATCGACGACGAAGACCGTGGTCATGCTTGCCGTGGAAGATACACCGTGAACGTCGAGCCTTGGCCCGGTGTGGACGCGATGTCGATCCAGCCGCCGTGCTCGCGAATGATGCCCCAGCTCACCGACAGGCCGAGCCCGGTGCCCTCGCCCACATCCTTCGTCGTGTAGAACGGCTCGAACACGCGCTCGCGGGTCGCCTCGTCCATCCCGGCGCCGGTGTCGCGGACGTCGATCGCGACCCACGGCTGGCTCGCGGCCGCGGCTTTCGGGGACACGTACGGCGGCGGGACCTGCTCGACGACGCTCGCGTGGATCTCGACCCGGCCGCCCGCCGGCGTGGCCTGGATCGCGTTGACGACGAGGTTCGTGATCACCTGCGAGAGCTGGCCGTCGTCGGCCTCGGCGCGCAGCGTGTCGTCCGGATCGGGCGCGACGAGCGTGACGTTCGCCTTGCGCGCGATCGTCCCGACGAGCTCGCACACGCGGCGCGCGAGGTTCGGCACGTTCACCGGGTGCTTGTGCGGCGCGCGCGGCCGCGCGAAGTCGAGCAGCTCGCGGATCAGCGCGGTCATCCGCTCGGACTGCTCGACGATGATCCGCGCCGAGCTCGCGACGTCGTCGCCCTCGACCTCGCCGTCGAGGATCAGCTTCGCGCGCCCGCGCACGACGTTGAGCGGCGTGCCGAGCTCGTGCGCGAGCCCGGACGCGAGCTTGCCGACGGTCGTCAGCCGGTCGGCGTGCCGCAGCTGCTCGGTCGCCTGCTCGCGCGCCGCGCGCTCCTCGGCGAGCCGGTCGCACATAAGATTGATCTCGGCCGCGAGCTCGCCGAGCTCGTCGCGCTGGCGCAGGTGCAGCGGCCCGGTGAGGTCGCCCGCGCCGACGCGCCGTGCCTTCGCCGCGAGCCGCGAGATCGGCCGGCCGATGAACACGACGCCGAGCCCGAGCGCGAGCAGCGCCGCGATCGCGACCGCGCTCGCCGAGCCGAGCACCTGCGTGCGCAGCGAGGCACTGACGTAGGCGTCGAACTGCTCGAGCGACTGCGCGATCTCGATGCCACCGGGTCGTGGCTCGGGGACCTCGACGCGGATGTACGTGTAGAGGTGGCGGCGCGTGTCGTCGCGGACGACCGCGATCTGGTCCTCGGTCATCATCGGCTCGAGCAGCGCACGCGGCGCGCGCGGCTCGTCGACGCCCTTCGCGTCGAGCCAGATCCAGCGCGCGAGGATGCGCCCGCTCTTCGTCGCCGCGGACTCGAGAAACTGCCGCGCCGCGGCCTCGCCATCGCGCTGCCAGACGTCGGCGACGCCACGCCCGAGCGCGCGGCCGAGCGCCGCCGACTCGCCGCGGAGCTGGCGGTCGAACAGCTCGCGCTCCCGCTGGTAGTCCAGGTAACCCTGCACCAGGGCGACCAGCGCCACGCCGATCACGAGCGCGGCGATGAACTTGCGGGTCAGACGCACGCGACGCAAGTCTTACCCGAATCCCGTGGCGCTCGCGCACGACGTGCGCGGACGACGCGGACCCGGCGCAGGCCTGCGCGTCGTTTTGGCGATCCATGCCCTTGGCCCGGTTCGTGAAATCGGGATCCGTCGGAGGCTTCCATGCTGCCCAAGAACATCCTGGTGCCGACGGATCTGAGTGAAGGAGCCGAGGAGGCACTCGACTACGCGTGCGAGCTCGCAGCCCGGCTCGGCGCGACCGTCCACGTGCTGAACGTGATCGGCATCCCCGCGCTCGGCGTCCCCGAGCTCGGCGTCGCGCTCACCAGCACCGTCATCGATTCGCTGATCGCCGATAACCAGGCGGCGCTCGACAAGCTCGTCGAGCCGCGCCGGCTGCGCGCCGCGATCGGCGAGGTGGTGCTGAAGACCGGCGATGCGCGTGACGTCATCAACCAGACCGCGAAGGAGCTCGACTGCGATCTGATCGTGATGGGCACCCACGGCCGCCGCGGCGTCTCGCGCGTCCTGCTCGGCAGCGTCGCCGAGACCGTCGTTCGCTCCGCGCCGTGCGCCGTGCTGACCGTTCGCGCGCGTCATGGCGAACACTCGGGCCGGCACGCGGCGTAAGCTCGTCGGGTGACGCGGTTCCTCCTCGTGTGCGGTGCCGGCGGGCTCGGCTCCGGCACGCGCTACCTGATCTCGCTGTGGGCCGGCGAGCGGATCGGCACCTCGTTCCCGTACGGGACGCTGATCGTGAACTTGCTCGGCTCGTTCCTGATGACGTTCCTGCTCGAGCTCTCGCTGCGGGTCAGCGACTTTCCGCTCCACCTGCGGATCGCGCTGACGACCGGCTTCATGGGCGGCCTGACGACGTACTCGGCGTTCAACTACGAGTCGTCGAAGCTCGTGCTCGACGGTCACTACCTGCGCGGCTTCGGCAACATCGCGCTGACGCTGCTCGGCTGCGCCGCGATGGGCCTGCTCGGCCTCGCGCTCGCACGCAAGCTGACCTGAGTCAGACGATCAGCAGCGCGGCCCTCGCGGGACGCCCGGTCGCGTCGGCGATCGCCGCGGCGTAGAGCCGGACCTGGTTCTCGTAGACCGGCCGCGACTCGGCGAGGTCGGCGTCGGTCTTGAAGTCGACGATCGTCCACACGTCCTCGGCGTCGGCGAATGCGAGGTCGACGATGCCCTCGAGCATGCCGGCATTGGTGTGCGCGACGATCGGGACCTCGCGGCGGAGCGCGCCACGCGGCTCGGCGGCGGCGGCCGCGCGCAGCAGCGGATGCGCGAGCGCGGCGACGACCGCGTCGGTCGCCGCGGCGATCTCCGCGGACGACGCGCCGACGAGCCGGCCGTGATTGCGCGCGAGCGCGGCGATCGTCGTGGGCGTGGCCGCGAGGTCGACCGCGGCGATCACCGCGTGGACGAGGATGCCGAATCGCTTGCCGCGGGGACGCGCGGCCCGCACGGCCGGATCGAGCGCGGTCGCGAGCAGCTCGACGGGCGCGTCGCCGGCGTCGACCGCCTTCGCGGCCTGGGTGACCGTCTGGACGTCGAGCGACGGCCGCGCGCCGGCCGCGAGCGCATGCGTGCGCCGGGCCTGCCAGTCAGCGTGCGCCGCGATGCTGGCGGTCGCGAGCTCGCCGGTCTCGTCGGCCTCGAGGATCTGGCGCTGGCGCATGCCGCCGCCGATCGAGCGATCGAGGTCGAGCACGCGCGGGTCCCACCACACGACGCGGTGCGAGCCGGCGCGTGGCACGTGGAGGCCCGGGCACACGGCGTCGGCGGCGGTGCGCTCGACGTCGGGTCCGCGCGACAGCACGCTGTCCTCGCCGAACGCCGGGCACGCGGGCGCGGCGACGTGATCGCGCTTGCGCGCCGGCTCGGGATGGGTCGCCGGCACGAGCGCGGACAGCCAGGTGTCGCGCTCCTCGTCGCCGACGACCGGGACGACCAGCAGGTCGCGCGCGCGCGTGGTCGCGACGTACGCGAGGCGCTGGCCCTCCTCGCGATCGCGGCGCAGGACCTCGTCGGCATGCTCGCGGAGCTCGATCGGCACGCAGCCGGCAAGCGGCTCGAGCCAGACCCGGCGCGCGACGTCGATGTGGCGCGACGGCCGCTCCTGCGCGAGCGTCCCGGTCGGGTCGCACAGGATCACGACCGGGAACTCGAGGCCCTTCGCCGCGTGGACCGTCATGATGCGCACGCCTTCGGTGCCTTCCTCGACAACGAGCGCGTCCGGTTGCCGCCGGCGCTCGACGTCGTCGGCGAGCCTGTCGACGAACGAGCGGAACGAGGTCGCGCGGCGCGCCTCGAACTGCCGCGCGAGGTCCATCACGCGCAGCACGTTCGCGAGCGCCTGCTCGCCGGCGGGCCACATCGCGAACCCGGCGTGGGCGCGCGTCGTCGCGAGCAGCCGCGCGAGCGTGTCCGCGATCGGCCGGCGGTTGCGATGCTGGTGGAGCTCGGCGAGCGTCGCCAGCGCGCCCGCGACCTCGCGCAGCGCCGGCGCGGCGGGCGCCGGATGCTCCGGCGTGCCGTCGGGCGAGATCCACATCAGGGGATGCAGCCGGCCGACCGCGTGCTTGAACGCGAGCAGATCCTCGTCGTGGAACGCGAACAGCGGACCGCGCAGCGTCGCGTAGACCGAGAGCTCGTCGTCGGGCCACTCGATCGCGGCGAGCGCGCTGCGCACCGCCTCGACCTCCTCGCGCTCGTGGAACGACCGGCCACCGACGAGGACGTGCGGGATCTGGCGCGCCTCGAGCGCCCGCACGTACGGCCTCGTCAGATCCGTGAAGTACGCGTTGAACCGCTTGAAGATGAGGCAGATGTCGCGCGCGCCGATCGGCACCTGCGAGCCATTGCGCGCCGCGACCGTCCAGCGACTGTCGCGCACGAGCCACTCGATGAACGCGCCGACCGCGGCGGGATACGAGTCCTCGATCGCGAGCTTCGAGACATCGCGCTTGAAGTACGGGCGCGGCACCGGCAGCGCGATCACCGAGGGACGGTCGGTGACGTCGCCGCGATGCTGCGCGAGCGGGACGTAGCGCGCCTGACCGTCGCCCTGCATCACCGGCGCGAACGCGGCGTTCACGACCGACTGGACCGCCGGCACGCTGCGAAAGCTCGTCGTCAGCTCGACGAGCCGCGCGCCATCGGCGAGCAGGCGCTGCTTCACCGCCTCGTAGAGCGCGACGTCCGCGCGGCGGAACCGGTAGATCGCCTGCTTCGGATCGCCGACGACGAACAGCTTGCCGGGCACGATCCGCGCGATGTTCGGATCTGACAGCGCGGGATCGTCGGCACCGAGCAGCATCAGGATGTCGACCTGCAGCGGATCGGTGTCCTGGAACTCGTCGACGAAGAAGTGCGTGAACGCGCGCTGGTAGTGCTCGCGCACGGTGCGGTCGTCGCGCAGCAGGTCGCGCGTGCGCTCGAGCAGGTCGAAGAAGTCGAGCCGGCCGCTCTCGAGCTCGACGTACGCACGCACGAGCGGCTGGAGCTCTGCATGGAGCAGCGCCGCGAGATCGGCGTCGGCGGCCTCGCGGAACGCGACGAGCTTCGCGCGCGCGGCATCGCGCTGCCGGAGCACGTCGACGCGCGGCAGCTCGCCGTACAGCTTCGTGCGCCCGTTGTAGCGCCACTCCGGCCACTTCACGATCGCGGCGAGCTCGACCTCGAGGCCATCGTGATCGCGTGGCCGGACCTGCTCGCGGCGGCCGAGATCCGCGATCCAGCGGTCGAGCCGGCCACACAGCTTGCCGAGCGGATCGTCGGCGCGCGCCGCGTGACAGACGAGCGCGCCGAGCGCGGCGAGCTCGCGCACGAGGTCGTCGATCGCGGCGTCGCGATCGAACGGATCGCGGCGCCACGCACCGGCGAAGTCGCGGCGCTGGATCAGGCTGCGGCCCGCCGTGCGCAGCTGGTCCGTCGGTGACGTGCGGCGCAGCATCCGGCGCACGCCCTCGCCCGGCGCCGCGAGCGTCGCCTGGAACCAGCGGTCGAACGCCTGCTGGAACAGCGCCTCGGACTCGGCCTCGCCGGCGACCTCGAACAGCGGATCGACGCGCGCCTCGATCGGCCGCTCGCGCAGCAGATCGGCGCAGAACGCGTGGATCGTGCCGATCCGCGCGACCTCGAGCTCGGCAAGCGCCGCCTCGAACCGGGGGCGCTCGTCGGTCGACGCGGCCGCGCGCGCACGCTCGAGCTCGGTGCGGAGCCGCAGCTTCATCTCGCCGGCCGCCTTCTCGGTGAACGTCACGGCGGCGATCTGCTCGAGCGTCGCGGCGCCGCTGCGGATCACCGCGATGATCCGCGCGATCATCTCGGTCGTCTTGCCGGTCCCGGCCGCGGCCTCGACGACGAGCGTCGACGCGAGGTCCTCGCGGATCGCGCGCCGCGCGGCGGCATCGACCAGCTGCTCGAGCTGGCTCATCGCCGATCCCTCAGCCGCTGGAGCGCCACGAGGTCGCCCTTGTGCTTGTCACGCAGCCGCAGCTCCTCGTACGGGCCGCACACCGGACGGTAGTCGCAGTACTTGCAGGCGTCCTTCGCCGGCGCCGCGGGGAAGAACGCGCGGTCGAAGTGCAGCTGCAGCGTCTCGGCGAGCACGCGCGCCGACTCGCGCGCGTCGGCGTCGAGCGCGACCTCGACCGCGCGAAACCCGCCGCGCGTCGTGCAGAAGTACAGCCGGCCACCCGCGACCGTCGCGCCGGGGAACATGCGCTCGAGCACCAGCGCGTACAGCACGGGCTGCAGGCTCTTGCCGCCGTCGATCACCGCGTTCGTCGTGACGCGATTCGCGCCGGTCTTGTAGTCGGTCGCGCGCAGCGTGCCGCCCGGACCCTGCTCGACGAGATCGATCGACCCGCGCAGCGACAGGGCGTGGCCCTCGCCGAGCGCGAGCTCCACCGGATCGGCGACGCTCGCCGGATCGCGCGCGCGGCCGTACACCGGACCGAACGCGAGCTCGAACCGCTGCGGCAACCACGCCGGCGCCTCGACGAGCTGGCGCACCCACTCGCGTAGATCCGCGTTGATCGCGGCGATGCCATCGTCCCACACGCGGTCGATCGCCGGGTACAGCTCGTCGCGGTAGCGCGCGGCGACCCGCTCGAGCACGGCATCGATCCGCGGCCGCACGGCGTCGACGCTCGCGATCGGCAGCAGCCCCGCATCGCGCAGCTCGGCGAGCAGCTCGAACTGGACCTCGTGGATCAGCGAGCCGCGCTCGAGCGGACCGAGCGACTCGATCGCCTCGGGCTCCTCGCGCGGCTCGAGCTTGACGATCGTGCGCAGCGCGAACCGGTACGGACACTGCGCGAGCTGCTCGAGCGCGGTCGGCGAGAAGCTGCGGCTCGCGGGCGCGTGCGCGGCGAGCGCGGCCTTGCCCTCGTCGGTGTGCGCGATCAGGCCGTCGGCCGGCCGCCACGACTTGACCGTCCACCGCCGCGCGCGCGTGCGCAGCGACCGCGCGAGGTGCGGGTTCGTGCGGAGCAGGTACGCGGCCGTGCCCTTCGTGCTCGGTGCGCCCGGGCGCAGCAGATGTTCGAGCAGCGCGAGATCGTGCTCGGCCTCGTCGATCGCGGATAGCCGGTCCGCCGGTGCCGGCCAGCCGATCCGCGCCGCGCCGGTGACGTCGGCGCGCCGCCCGAGCTCGTCGAACCCGGGCAGCTGCCCCTCGGCGGCCTCGAGCACCTCGAGCCCGTAGAACGACGGCACGCGCGGCCGCCCCTCGTCGAGATCGATCCGCGGGTACGACAGCACGACCTTCGTGCGCGCGGCACCGATCGCGAGCCGGAGCGCGAGCCGCTCGTCGGCGAGGCGGTCGTCGCGCACCGGTAGCGCGAGCGGCAACGTCGCGCGCGCCGCGTCGAGCAGCAGCGGGTCCTCGGCGATCTTCTGCGGGAACATCCGCTCCGCGAGCCCCGGCACGAACACGACGTCGAACGCGACGCCGCGCGCGGCCTCGATCGGCGCGACGAGCAGGCGGCCGTAGCGCTGCGTCGGCGGGTCGACGAGCAGGTCGCCGAGCCGTGGCACGAGCACGAGCTGGACCTCGCGCAGCGTGACGCCGCCGATCTCGCGCATCGGCTGCAGCGCGGACAGCACCTTGATCACGCGCTCGGGGTTGCGCAGCGCGCGCGTCGCGAGCGCGGTCAATCGATCGAGCCACTCGCCCCATGTCGCGATCGCCGGCAGCGCCGCGAGCTCGTCGAGCAGCGGCAGCGCGAACGCGCGCAGATACGCGAGCTCGCCGAGCATGCGCTCGCGGTTCTCGCGGCCCGCCTCGTCGTCCTCGAGCCGCAGCCGCGCCGCGAGGCCGTCGAGCCGGCGCACCCAGCGATCCTTGCCACCGATCACCGCCGCCTCGACGAGCAGCCGCTCCCACCGCCACGGCGCGCGCAGCGTACCCGCCGCGACCGCGGCCTCCGGCGACACCGCGACCGGTACGCGGTCGACGATCGGCTCGGCGCGCGCGAGTGCCGCGGGCAGCAGCTCCTCGTCGGGCGGCACCCAGCGCTCACCCGGCGGCGCGGCCTCGGGCGGCGCGCCGTCCTCGGCGTCCGGCACCTCGCCGAGCGACACGTACTCGGCGAACCGCCGCGCCGACAGGTTCTCGGCCGCGCACGCGAGCAGCGCGAGGAACGCGCGCCCCGACGGATCCGGCAGCACCGTGCCCTGCTCGAAGTGCACCGGCACGCCGGCGCGCGACAGCGCCTCCTCGAGGTGGACGCGGTACTGGCCCGGCGAGCGCAGCAGCACGGCCATCCGGTCGAACGCGACGCCGCGCGCGGCCTCGGCGACGACCCGGCGGGCGAGCTCGACGCACTCGCGGCTCTCGCCGGGCGCCGAGAAGATCGCGACGCTGGCATCGAGCGGTGCTTGCGCGGGCACGCTGCCGGTGAACAGATGCCGCTGCACGCGCTCGAGCGAGCGCTCGGGTGCCGGCTCGATCGACTCCGCAGGCGCGACGAGGTCGGCGAGCGCGCGGAGCGATCGCTCGTCGCCGGCCGGTACCGTCGCGAGCACGCCGGATGCGCGCGCGATCACCGCGTGCAGCAGTCGCTGCTCGGCGAGCGAGCGCACCGGTACGTCGAGCAGCACGATCGGCAGCCCGAGCAGCGGGTGACGCGCCCCGCTCGCCGCGACCGCGGTCGCGAGCTCGAACACGTGCGCGCGATCCGCGAGCCGCGACGACGCGAGCTCGCTCGCGATCGCCGCGAGCGCCGCATCGAGCACCGGATCGTCGACGGTGCGCGCGCCGGCCATCCGTAGCTCGGTCAGCGTGCGCGCGAGCGCGCGCGGCAACCCGGGTTGATCGGCGACCGCGGCGAGCCGGCCGAGCGTGCCGTCGCCGCGCATCCGGTGCACGATGCGCGCGCACAGCGCCTCGAGCGGCAGCGTGCCGAGCGGCGCGAGATCGCGTTCGGCGAGCGCGTGCTTCGCGAGCTCCGCCGCGAGCCGGCCGAGCGTCATGCGATGCCAGCCAAAGCCGGTACCGCTGCCGGTCGCGGTCGCGCGGATCAGCTCGGACGCGGCTTCGTACGACGCGCCGAGCACGAGCACCTCGGTACCGGCGGCCTGCGCGCCGGGCGCAGCCGTGCACGACGCGAGCCATACGCTCGCCTCACGGAGCCGCAGCTCGGCACGCCCTGCGCAGACAACCCGGCGCATCCGCGAGGTTTATCCCGGAACTCTGACGTCGCCACGACCGCGCGCGAGAAACGCTCATTGCACCGGCACCTACACGTGCTCATTGTCTGCCTATGGCACGGGCGGTGTTGACTCTCGAAGCGCAGCGGATGCGGATGGTCTCCGATCAGCTGCGTCGACGGGACATCAGCGATCCGCTCGTCCTTTCCGCTTTCGCACGTGTACCGCGCGAGATCTTCGTTCCACCGGAGCTCGCGTCGCATGCCTACGACGATGCGCCGTTGCCGATCGGCAACGGTCAGACGATCTCGCAACCGTATGTCGTCGCGATGACCGTGCAGGCGCTCGGGCTCGCCGGTCACGAGCGCGTGCTCGAGATCGGCACCGGCTCCGGCTACGCCGCGGCGATCCTCGGTGCGATCGCGCGCGAGGTCGTCACGATCGAACGGATCGAGGAGCTCGCGATCACCGCGCGCCAGCGGCTCGATCATCTCGGGTTCCCGAACGTCCACGTGCACCACGCCGACGGCACGCTCGGCTGGCCGCCGGATGCGCCGTACGAGGCGATCTGCGTCGCGGCTGGCGCGCCGCATCCGCCCCAGGCGCTGCTCGATCAGCTCGCGATTGGTGGCCGGCTCGTGCTGCCGTTCGGTTCCGCCGAGGCGCAGCGGCTGGTCCGCATCACCCGGCGCGACGCGACGCACTTCCACGAGGAGATGCTCGGCGACGTCCGGTTCGTGCCGCTCGTCGGCGAGCAGGGCTGGCCCGAAAAGCCGCCGATCCGCGCCTGAGCGCGCCTGATCAGTCGACCGGGAAGAACGCGTCGCCCGTCGGCGTGCCGCTGTCCTGCGCCGTGCCGTCGAGGAACCCGCCGCTGTCCTCGGGCGGCATCGAGTCGCTACCGCTACCGCCGTCGACGAAGATCACGCCGCACGTCGTGTCGGGGTTCCCGACGCACTTCTGCTCCTGGTTGCAGAACATCTCGTCGGGACACGCGCGCGCGGCGCACGAGTACTGGCAGTCCTCGACGTTCGGCGCGTAGCAGCTCGACGCGCCGCTCAGGAACCCGGCGAGCACGAGCCCGACGATCGCGCTCGCGACGATCGGTAGCGTTCGACGTGCGGTCATAGCGATCCACTCCAGACGACGAGCCCGCCGCCGGTCCGCGGCACGATCGAGACGTTCGCCGGCGGCGACTCGCGATCCCTGCGGCCGACGACGTACAGGATCCCGCCGGTCACGAGCGCCGCCGCACCGACGCCCATGAACACCTTCGCGTTGTGATCCGCCGAGAACCCGTCCTGCTCGGTCTGCGCGAGCTCCGGCGTCCACTCGCCGCGCCCGGCCTCGACGTCGGCGGCGAGCGACCGCGCCTTCAGCCCGAAGTAGATCCCGACGGCGAACGCGACGCTGCCGGCGCCGGCGACCGCGATCCCGATCGTGCGCTTCGTCTTGCCGCCGTCGGTCGGCGTGTCCGCGGGCGTGGCCGATGGCGGTGCGAGCGGCTCGCTCGACGCGACGGTCTTCGCATCCGGTGGCGGCTGCGGGTTGGACTCGAGCTCGAGCCGCTTCGGCTCGGTCGGCCGGGTGTCGAGCTTCTTCGGCTCGGTCTTCGGATCTTTCTTCGGATCGGGCTTCGGATCCGGTTTCGGCTCCGGCTTCGCTGCGTCGGCGGGCTTGCCGCCCTGGCGCGCGCATGGCTCGAGCTCGGTGATGAACTTGTCGACCTTCCCGATGTTCTTCTCCTTCGGGAAGTTTCGCTTGTAGGTCCGGTAGAAGTTGATCGCCTCGACGCAGTCGCCCTTGAGCCGGAACGCCTGCGCGATGTTGAACAGCGACTTCGGCTCCGGCGACAGCCGGTACGACTCCTTGAACTTCGCGATCGCCTGGTCCCACTCGCGCAGGTCGTAGAGCCGGCGGCCCTCCTCGTACGCGGCATCGGCGGCCGGATCGGCGTGCACGGTCGCGGCGGCGACCCCGATCACCGCCGCGATCAGATCACATCGGCGCATCGTCATCCTCGCTGGTTTGCTTCGGCCGCTGCTTCTTGCCGACCGGGGGCTTCTTCTTCGGATCGCCCGGCTTGTCGGTCTTCGCCGGCGCGGGCGGCTCGTCGACGTGCGCGCTCGCGGCCGCCTCTGGATCCGGCACCACGATCGGCTCGACCTTCGGCTCGATCTTCGGCTCGGCCTTGGGCTCGATCTTCGGCGCCGGCGGCGTCGGAGTCGATGCGGACGGCGCGGGCGGGCTCGGGTCGCGATCGGTCGTCTGCATGACGAGCACGACGATCACCGTCGCGACGACGAGCGCACCGGCGATCACGCCGGCGATCCAGCCGCGCCGCCGCGGCCGCGTCTCGGCGGTCTGCGCGATCGAGATCGGACGCGCGATCTCCGGCAGGATCGTCGTCGCGGTGCCCGGCGTCGGGACGTGGCCGTGCAGCGCGTCGAACCCCTGGGTCGTGATCAGCGAGCGCAGGTGGCGCAGCTGGTCCCGGATCTGGACGAGCGTCGGGCGATGCACGGCATCTTTGGACAGCATCGACGTCACGAGCGCGTCGAGCGCCGGCGGCACCTGCGGATTGAGCGAGCGCAGCGTCGGCGGCACCTGGTAGAGGTGCTTCGCGATCATGTCCGCGGCGCTGTCGGCGGGAAACGGCAGCTGGCCGGTGAACATCTCGAATGCGAGCGCGCCGAGCGCGTAGATGTCTGTGCGGTGATCGACGTTGTGACCGCGCGCCTGCTCCGGCGAGATGTACGCCGGCGTGCCGAGCACGTTGCCGGTGCGCGTGCGCTGCGCGCGGCTGTCGTCGGTGCCGAGCAGCTTCGCGATCCCGAAGTCGAGCAGCTTGACCTTCGCGCCCTCGCCGCGGACCTCGTGGAGGAAGATGTTATCGGGCTTGAGATCGCGGTGGATGATGCCCTTCTCGTGCGCAGCCTCGAGCGCGATCGTGATCGTCTCGAGCAGCCCGAGCAGCTCGAAGAACGAGTGCGGCTGCTGCTGCATGCTCTCGCGCAGGCTCATCCCGCGCAGCAGCTCCATCACGAAGTAGCAGCGGCCATCGGGCAGCGTGCCGAACGAGAAGATGTCGACGATGTTCGGGTGGCCGATCTGGTTGACCGCGCGCGCCTCGGTCACGAACCGCTCGACCGCGCTGCGGTTCACGCTGAGCTCGGGGTGCAGCACCTTGATCGCGGCCTGCTTCGCGATCACCGGGTGGATCGCCTTGAACACGCGGCCCATGCCGCCTTCGCCGAGCGGCCCCTCGATCTGGTACTCGCCGACCATCGTGCCGGGTGGCAAATCCTGACCACGGTCGATCCCGCCCGGGCCGCTGCCCAGCGTGTCGTCCGTGCCGAGGGGCCGACCCGAGCGCATCGTGGGTGAGCTTACCATCGGGTCACCGCCCGCCGTGCGCCCCGTCATGGCCGGACGTGAATTGCCAGGGACGCATGTCACGATCCTGCGGTGCGACGGCTCGTAGCTGCGGTCCTCCTCACGACGATTACCGGCTGTGCCACCACATCGACCGGCTCACGGCGCAGCGAGGACCTCGCGTACCTGATCATCGGCGGCGCGATGCTGACCGGGCTCGTGATCGGCGTCGCGACCGATCACGGCGGCACGCGACCTGCGCCGACCGATCCCCCGACCCTTCCCGAGCCGTACTGAGCTTGACGATCGCGATCGGCCGTGGCGTCGTGTAGCCGTGCTGGTCGGTGGCATCGCAAACATCCTCCATCGCGACACGATCGCGGTGATCGTCGGGACCAAGACGTTCGAGCGCGGCGAGCGCTGCTTCGCGCAAGGCCGGGTCGTCACCGTCGAGGCGACGCGTGGCGAGCTGCGCGGCGTCGTCAAGCCGAACGAGACCGGGCGGTCGCCGTATCGCGTCCACATCTGGGTCCGCGAGGACGGGCTCGCGTACGAGTGCACGTGCCCGGTCGGCTCGTCGCTGCAGTTCTGCAAGCACACGGTCGCGATCGCGCTCGCGCACCTCGAGCGAGAGCGCACCGAGTCCGAGCGCCGGTTCTCGGAGCTGCGCGGCCGGCTGCTCGCGATGAGCCCGAGCGCGCTCGTCGAGAAGCTACTGGGGCTCGCCCGCGAGCACGGCGCGCTGTTCGAGATCCTGCGGCTCGTGGCCGGGGACCACCGGCAGTAGCCCGCGCCCGGTGCGCGCCGGGATGAACGTCATCGCGCGCTCGGCGAGCGCGGTGATCGTCAGGCTCGGGTTGACGCCGAGGTTCGCGCCGACCGCCGCGCCATCGACGACGAACAGGTTCTGGTAGCCGTGCACGCGGTGCTGCTCGTCGATCACGCCGTGCGCGGCATCGACGCCCATCACGCAGCCGCCGATGCAGTGCGCGGTCATCGGCAGATCGAACAGGATCTCCGAGGTCGACGTGATCGGGATGCCGCCGAACGCACGCGCGGCGCGCTCGGCGAACACGTTCGCCTGCGGGATGTTCGTCGGGATGCGCTGGCCGTGCGACGTCAGCACGCGGCGAAACGGCCAGTACCACCGTCGGGCGAGCCGGAACCGCAGCGTCGCGTCGATCGTCTGCATGACGAGCAGGATCAGCGTCTGGCGCGCGAATCCGAACGGAAACGCGGCGCGCGCGAACCGGATCGGATGCCGGAACGCCGAGCCGATCCACGCGAAGATCCGCTTCCAGCCCTTGCCGGTGACGAGCATCGTCGCGATCAGGCCGAGCACGTCGGAGCCCTTCGAGTAGCGGCACGCCTCGATGTGCGTGAACTGATCGATGTGGATGCCCGAGCCGATCGCGATGCCCTTCGACATGTCGAACCGCTTGCCCGGGAACCGCACGCCGAGGATCGACTCCGAGTTCGTGCGGACGTCGTCGCCGAGCCGGTCGCTGACGTTCGGTAGCGAGCCGCGCTGCTTCGTCCGCATCAGCAGGTCCATCGTGCCGAGCGCGGACGCCGCGAGCACGACGTGGCGCGCCTGCAGCGTCTGGCGGCGCTTGAAGAACCACGCGGTCGAGCGCTCGGTCGTCAGCTCGTAGCCAGCCGAACCGTCGAGCTCGCCGGACGGCCCGGGCAGCGGCCGGATGTCGACGACGCGCGTCTCCGGGATGATCTCGGCGCCGCGCTGCTCGGCGAAGTACAGGTAGTTCTTGTCGAGCGTGTTCTTCGCGTTGTAGCGGCAGCCGACCATGCAGCCGCCGCAGCCGATGCAACTCGAGCGCTCCGGGCCCTCGCCGCCGAAGTACGGATCGGGGTGGCGCTGGCCAGGGCCGTCGCCGAAGTACACCGCGACGTCGGTCTTGTAGAACGTGTCGCCGCAGCCCTGCTCGTCGGCCATCTGCTTCAGCATGTGGTCGGCGTCGGACAGGATCCGGTTCTCGGTGACGCCCAGCATGCGCCGCGCGGTCGCGTAATGCGCCGGCATCTCGCGCTCCCAGTCGGCGAGGCCCTTCCACGAGCCGTCGCGCCACACGCTGTCCGGCGGCACGAGCATCGTGTTCGCGTACGTGATCGAGCCGCCGCCGACCGCGTTGCCGCACAGGATCATGACGTGACGGAACGGCCGCATGTTGTAGAAGCCGAACAGCTTGAGCCCGGGCCGCCAGATCCAGCGCCGCAGGTTCCACGTCGTCTTCGGGAAGTCGCGCGCCGTCCACCGCTTGCCCATCTCGATCACCGAGACCGAGTAGCCCTTCTCGGCGAGCCGGCACGCGGACACGCTGCCACCGAAGCCAGAGCCGACGACGACGAAGTCCTTCATGGCGCCGCTTGCAGTATGGCGTAACTCCACGGATCGGCTGCCCCGAAGAATGTCGTGATCCACGCGGGGTGCGAGGTCGTAGGTACCTCGTGCCTGAAGCCAGTTGCCTCGTGGCAGCGGGTGCGGGGAGCCGGCGCAAGCTGGCCGTGCTCGCGCTCGGTGCCGTCGGCCTCGCCGGCGCGCTGACCGTCGCGGCGTTCGCGGCGCCCGAGCGGGCCGCTCGCCGCGCCGCGACCTACGTGCCAGCGGATGAGCGCCGCGTGCTCGCCCGCGTTCCTGCCCGCGATCCCGAGGAGGTCGCCGCACGCAGTGCGCTCGCGGCGTCCCCGGACCGGGTCGAGGTCGCGGTCGAGCTCGCGCGGCTCGATCTCCAGCGCTATCGCGCGCTGTCGGATCCGCGCTACCTCGGCCGCGCGCAGGCCACGCTCGCGCGGTGGTGGAAGCTGCCGGATCCGCCGGACGACGTGCTGCTGCTGCGCGCGACGATCCATCAATCGATCCACGAGTTCGCCGCCGCGCGCGCCGACCTCGATCGGCTCGTCGTCCGGTCGCCGGACGCTGCGCAGGCGCACCTGACCCGCGCGGTCGTCGCGACCGTGACCGCCGACTATGCCGCCGCGCGCGCGAGCTGCGCGGAGGTCGCGCGGCTGACGCAGCCGCTCGTCGCGACGACGTGCCGCGCACCGCTCGACGGTCTCGCCGGACACGCGCGTGACGCGTACGACCAGCTCGCCGGCGTGCTCGCGCGATCGCGCGCGAGCGACCCGGGCGTGCGTGGCTGGGCACTGACGTCGCTCGCCGAGCTCGCGCTCCAGCTCGGCGACCTCGACGCCGCCGAGCGCCACCTGCGCGGCGCGCTCGCGCTCGACGACGGCGACGCCTACGCGCGCAACCTGCTCGTCGACATCCTCCTCGATCGCGGCGACGCCGACGCCGCCCGCGCGCTGCTCGACGGCCGCGAGACGATCGACAGCCACCTCGTGCGGCTCGCGATTGCCGCGCACGTCGCGCACGCGCCCGACGAGCGGCGGCTCGTCGGCCTGATGCGCGATCGGATCGAGGCGGCGGCCCAGCGCGGCGACCGCATCCACCTGCGCGAGGAGGCGCGGTTCGCGCTCGTCGTCGAGCACGATGCCCGGCGCGCGGTCGCGCTCGCGATCGACAACTGGGCGGTCCAGAAGGAGCTCGCGGACGCGCGCCTGCTCGCCGAGACCGCCGCGGCCGCGCACGACCAAGCCGCCGCCGCGCCCGTGCTCGCGTGGGCGCGCGAGACCGGCGTGCGCGATGCGTGGCTCGACCGCGCGCTCGGAGGTCTGCGATGATCAAGGTCCTCGTCTCGCTCGTGGTCGTGTGCACGGCCGCGACCGCATGGGCGCACAAGCCGAGCGATAGCCACCTGCGGCTGCGCGTCGACGGCACCGCCGTGACCGGCGAGCTCGCGGTCGCGATCCGCGATCTCGATGCCGCGATCGCGCTCGACGCCGACGGCAACGGCGAGATCACGTGGGGGGAGGCTCGCGCCGCGACGCCGCGGATCGAGCGCTACGTCGAGGATCGGCTCGCGCTGGCGTCCGGCGGCGAGCCGTGCGCGCTCGCGCTCGGCACCGCGGCGCTGACCGATCTGTCCGACGGCGCGTACTGGGCGCAGCCGATCACCGCGACGTGCGCGCACGCGCCGGCGCAGCTCGCGCCAGCGCAGCTCGCGCCAGCGCAGCTCACGATCGAGTACCGCCTGCTGTTCGATGTCGATGCCCAGCACCGCGGGCTCGTCCACGTCGGGCATCAGACGGTGATCGTCCGCGAGCCGGCGCGGATGATCGTCCCGCTCGACGGTGGCACGTCGGTGCTGTCGTTCGTCCGCGAGGGCATCTGGCATATCTGGCTCGGCTTCGATCACGTGCTGTTCCTGATCTGTCTGATCTTGCCCGCGGTGTTTCCCCGTCGGGGCAGCACCCGACGGTGGCAGCCGGCCGAGTCGCTGCGCGACGTCGGGCGCGAGGTGCTCGAGATCGTCACCGCGTTCACGCTCGCGCACTCGATCACGCTCGTGATCTCGGCGGTCGGCTTCGTCACGCTGCCATCGCGCTTCGTCGAGACCGCGATCGCGCTGTCCGTCGTCGCGGCCGCGCTCAACAACCTGGTGCGCGCGATCGACGCGCGGTGGGCGGTCGCGTTCGCGCTCGGCCTGCTGCACGGCTTCGGGTTCTCGAGCGTGCTCGTCGATCTCGGGCTGCCGTCGAGCGAGCTCGTCGGCTCGCTGATCGGGTTCAACGTCGGCGTCGAGCTCGGCCAGGCCGCGATCGTCGTCGTGCTGCTGCCAGTGCTCTACCTGATTCGCCGCACGCTCGCGTACCAGGCGCTGCTCTGGGTCGGCTCGTCGGCGGTCGCGCTGCTCGCGCTCACGTGGTCCTACCAACGGTGGTTTGTATGAACAAGCGCTCGTCGATCCTGCTCGTCCTCGTCGTGCTCGTCGGTGCTGCCGCGTGTGGCACGTCCGACGTCCCGGCATCTCCCGCAACGGCTCCTGGGGCCGCGCCCGTCGCATCGACGACGAAGACCGTGCCCCCGAGCCAGAACGTGCAGCTGCTCGTCGGCCGGCTGCAGCAGGAGGCCGCGAACCGGCCGGCCGTCGCGCTGCCGGCGGAGCGCGTGTTCGAGGCGCTCGGCCGCGCCGGGCTCGCGCTGCCGCAGACGCGCCAGTACGTCGGCCTGACGATGCAGGCGAGCTACTGTGCCGGCGGCACGACCGCCGATCACGTCGTCGTCGCGGCGTGCGAGTACCCGACGCAGGCCGCCGCGCAGGCCGGCCTCGACCACATGAACCACGTGTTCGGCACCGCCGCGCCGCACGCGCAGCGCGTCGTCCACGCGACGACCGTCGTCACGATCACGCCGCCGCCGGGTCCGGATCACGACCGGATCGTCGAGCGCGCGTTCACCGCAGTCCGCGCTCTGTAACCACACACGAGGGGGAACGATCGATATGAGTCTCATGAAGCGATTGCTGGGCGGCGCCACCGCGCTCGCCACGGTGGCCGCGCCTCTGACCGCAGGGGCGTCGAGTCACCGAGAAGCGCCATTTCTGACGAAGAATCCGAAGGTCGATGGCACCGACTTCTACATGTTCAACAGCTACGAGGCCGGTCGCGGCGACTACGTGACGATCCTCGCGAACTACATCCCGGTGCAGGACGCCTACGGCGGCCCGAACTACTTCACGATGGATCCGGACGCGGTCTACGAGATCCACATCGACAACAACGGCGACGCGGTCGAGGACATCACGTTCCAGTTCGACTTCGACGTCGCGCTCGCCGGCGGCACCGGCATCGCGCTGCCGGTCGGGCCCGCCGGGCAGACCAAGAACGTCGCGGTGCCGTTCTCCGCGGTCGCGCCGGTGTCCGCCGGAAGCGAGGGCGGCCGCAACGTGCTCGAGACCTACAAGGTCAACGTGATCCGCGGCGATCGCCGCACCGGCACCGCGATGCCGATCGTCGAGGCCGGCACGACGAACGGCACCTTCGGCAAGCCGCTCGACAACATCGGCACGAAGACGATCCCGAGCTACGCCGCGTACGCCGACTCGTTCATCAAGGACATCGACATCCCGGGCTGCACGCCGCCGGCCGGCACGCACCCGCGGATCTTCGTCGGTCAGCGCAAGGAAGGCTTCGCGGTCAACCTCGGCGAGGTGTTCGATCTGATCGCGCTGTCCGCCGGCGAGGTCACCGGCGCGCCGAACCAGAACAAGAACATCATCGACGACAAGAACATCACGACGCTCGCGCTCGAGGTGCCGAAGAGCTGCCTCGTCGCCGGCGGTAGCACCGTGATCGGCGGGTGGACGACGGCGAGCGTGCGCCAGGCGCGCGTCATCAACCCGACCGCGACGTTCGCGCAACCCGCGCGCGAGGGCGGCCCGCTCGTCCAGGTGTCGCGGCTCGGCATGCCGCTCGTCAACGAGGTCGTGATCGGCCTGCCCGACAAGGATCGGTTCAACTCGAGCGAGCCGAAGGACGACGCCCAGTTCGCCGATTACGTCACGAACCCGACGCTGCCCGAGGTCGTCGAGCTGCTGTTCGGCGGCGCCGGCGTCACCGCGCCGGACCGGTTCCCGCGCACCGATCTCGTCACGGTGTTCCTGACCGGCGTGCCGAACGTCAACAACACCGGCGCGACGCTATCCGAGATGCTGCGCCTCAACACGGCGATCCCGGCGACGCCGCGCGCGAGCCAGAGCCGGTTCGGCGCCGCGACCTGCTTCGATCCCGCGACCGCGACCGCCGACGCGACGCTGAACACGAGCCGCCCGGGCTGCGACCCGGCGGGGTTCCCGAACGGTCGGCGTCCGGGCGACGACATCACCGATCTGTCGCTGCGCGTCGCGATGGGAGTTCTGATCAACACGACGGACGCCGCGGCCGGACAGATCCCGTACGTCGACGGTGCGGCGCCCGGCACGCTCGCCGACGGCAGCGACGACCCGCTCGCGTTCGGCAACGCGTTCCCGTACCTGACCTCGCCAATCCCGGGGGCACAATGAAGCGGCTCGCGATCCTCGTCGCGCTCGCCGCCTGCGGTGACAACGGCAAGGGCGGCGGCGGCACCGACGGCGGCGTCGACACGCCGCCCGACGGCATGCCGCCCGGCGCGACGCTGACGAGCTACGTGATCGATCTGGTGCAGAACCAGACCGCGAACGATACCGAGCCGCGGCCATTCGCCGAGATCGCCGCGCTGCCGGATCCGGATACCGAGAACGCCGCGGCGTACGCGCCGCTGTTCCCTTGAGTTAGCGAATCATGTCGTTGACGAGCCGTCGCAGATCCTTGAGGTCGAACGGCTTGTCGAGGCGGTGGTTCGTGACGGTGTCGAGGAACTCGCGCGCCGATGGCGTGAACGCGCCGCCGGTCAGAAACACGATGCGCGCGGCCTGTGTCGGATCGAGCTGCGTCGTCTGCGCGTGGAGCTCCATGCCGGTGACCTGCGGCATCATCAGGTCGCACAGGATCAGGTCGTAGCGCTGACCGGAGGCGAGCAGCGCGAGCGCGTCGCTGCCGCTCGTCACCGCCGTGACCTCGTGATCGTGCGACAGGTAGCGCTGGATCGCGTGGGCGAGCGGCTGCTCGTCGTCGATCACGAGCACGCGGCCGCGCCGGGTCGCGGTGCGCGGTGGCGCGGTCGGCGCTTGCTGGCGCTCGCGCGCCGACGACACCGGCAGCATGACGCGGAACTCGGTGCCCTTGCCAACCTCGGTGTCGTACGAGATCCGGCCGCCGAACTGGGTGACGATGCGATGCGAGATCGCGAGCCCGAGGCCGGTGCCGACGCCGACCGGCTTCGTCGTGAAGAACGGCGTGAACAGGCGCGGCTGGACCTCGGGCGGGATGCCGGCGCCGGTATCCGCGATCGCGACGACGACGCGGCCGCGCGAGTCGCAGTACGTCGAGATCCGGATCTGGTTCGCCTCGTAGTTGCCGGCGGGGATCGCGTGCGCGGCGTTGATGATCAGGTTCAGGAACACCTGGCCGAGCCGCGACTCGTTCGCCTCGACGTGCGGCACGTTGCCGTAGTGCTTCACGATCCGCGCGCGATGGCGGAGCTCGTTCCACGCCATGCGGATCGTCGACTCGAGCACGTGCTCGACATCGACCGGGCCTCGACGCTCCTCCTCGGTCCGCGAGAAGATCTTGAGGTCGCGCACGATCTCGCGCACGCGATCGGCGGCGGTGCGCGCGTCCTCGAGCTCCTCGGGCAGATCCGGCGGCAGCTGCGTTCGCGTGCCGAGATCGCGGACGTCCTGCAGCGCCATGTCGAGGTTCGCGATCACCGACGCGAGCGGGTTGTTGATCTCGTGCGCGACGCCGGCCGCGAGCGTGCCGACCGACGCCATGCGATCGGCGACCATCAGGTGGAGCTCGGTCTGCTTGTTCTCGCTGACGTCGCGCGATACCACGACGACACCGACCGTCTTGCCCTGCTGCTTGATCGGACCGAGCCGCGTCGAGTACCAGACCGGCCCGCCGTCCTGCTCGCGAACGCCGGACGCCTCGAAGCCCTGCGGTTCGCCGGTCTCGAGCAGGCGATGGAACGCACGGCGCAGCGCCTCGCGATGGTCGCCGTTCGGGAAGTCGAAGATGTTCTTGCCGATATAGTCGCTCGGCGTCCGCGGGGGGTTCGTGCGGTTGATGAACCGGACCGCGCCGTCGAGATCGAGGTGCATCACGAAGTCCGGCGCGCTCTCGATCACGGCGTCGAGCAGCGCGGCGTGCTCGGTCGCGCGGCGCTCGGCGGCCTCGCGATCCGCATACGCGCGGGCGAGCGCGAGCACGTGGCTGATCTGCGTCGCGACGCCGTGCGCGAACGTGCCCCAGTCGTCGTGATCGAGCTCGCGGCCGCGCGCGATCATCAGCAGGCTGCCGAGCGGCGTGTCGAGGTGCGAGAGCGGCACCATCAGCATCGCGGTCGCGCGCGCCCGCTGCAGCAGCGCGTTCGACGCGGCGGCCGGCAGATCGGCCGACGGTACCTTGATCGTGCGGCCCGAGCGGACGAGCTCGTCGAGCAGCTGCGGATGACCGTACAGCGTCTGCAGATCGGACGCCTTCGCGGCCTCGACGCCGATCGCGCGCATCCGGATCCCGGACGCCTCGAGCAGGTACAGCGCGCCGACCGAGATGCCGCCGGCGTCGAAGCACTCGGCGAGCGCCTCGTCGAGCGCGACGTCGATGTCACGGTGCTTGAGCACGGCCTCGGAGATGCCGGTGAGCACGGTGAGCTCGGACGCGAGCACCGAGCACCGCTTCGCGAGCCCGTGGTTCAGCATCACCTGGCGCTCGAGCTGGCGGAACACGCGCTGGTTGTGCTCGCGCTCGAGATCCGGCACGACCTCGGGCCGCAGCTCCGGCTCGACGGTCGCGGTCGTCAGCGTGGCGCGCAGCGCGTCGAGCAGCTCGACGAGCTCCGGCGTGCGCGGCACGAGATCGGTCGCACCGGCGCGCCGCGCGAGCTCGCGATCTGCGGTCTCGACGTAGCTCGACGTCACGAGCACGACCGGCACGCCCTTGAGCGCGGGATCCTGGCGCACCGCCATCGCGAGCCCGAACCCGTCGAGCTCGGGCATCATCACGTCGGACACGATCGCATCGGGGATCTGGCGCCTGATGACCTCGAGCGCGGCGCGGCCGTCGGTGACCGCCTCGATCTCGAAGCCGAGCCGCGACAGCCGGAACGACGCGAGCTTGAGCTGCATCGGATCATCGTCGGCGAGCACGATCCGGCGGCCGGCCCCGAACTGGTTCGGCGACGGCGCGGCCTCCGGCAGGTGGGCCTCGATCAGCGGCACGAGCCGCGACGGCGCGATCGGCTTCGAGATGATGTCGTCGAAGCCGACCGACGACACGCGCGCCTCCTCGAGCTCGGACACGAAGCCGGAGAACGCGAGGATCGAGACGTCGGTGCCCTCGGCGAGATCGCGCAGCTCGCCGACGAGCGCGAACCCGTCGGCATCCGGCAACATCAGATCCTGCAGCACGACGCGCGGATGCTCGCGCTTCATCAGCTCGCGTGCGGTCGCGCCATCGGGAGCCTCGAGCACGGAGTGGCCGTTGCGCTGCAGCGCGTTGCGCACCATGCGCCGCGTCGCCGAGTTGTCGTCGACCACCATGATCTTGTGCGTCACGCGGTCTCCGATCGTGCCAGCAGGCGAGCGATGGTCTGGGGCAGCGCCCGGGTATCGATTGGCTTGGTGATGTAGTCATCGCACCCAGCCGCGATCGCCTTGTCGTGGTCGCCCTTCATCGCGTATGCGGTCACCGCGACGACGATGATGTCACGAGTCGATGGGTTCGACTTGAGCCGGCGCGTCAGCTCGAGGCCGTCGATGCCGGGCAGCTGGACGTCCATCAGGATCAGCCGCGGCCGGCGGGCGTCGATCGCCGCGAGCGCGTGCTCGGCGTCGACCGCCGTCGCGACCTCGTAGCCGGCCGCGCGCATCAGGTACGCGACGAGCTTCGCGTTCGTCGGGTTATCGTCGACGATCAAGATCGGCTCGTTCATCGCGCGGACTCCGCGAGGCCGCGCACGCCGGCGCGCGCGAGCGACGCGAGCAGGCTGTCGCGATCGACCGGCTTGTGCAGGACGTCGTGCACCGAGAACCCGGCGACGACGGTCACGTCCGGCACGACCGTGACGACGATGATCGGCGTCCGGGGATTGCGCGCGGGGGCACGATGCAGCGCCGCGAGCAGGTCGAGGCCATTCATGTCGGGCAGCAGTAGATCCATCGTGATCGCGTCGTACGTGCGGTCGCGCCAGCGCGCGAGGGCCTCGGCCCCGGTCGCGGCGAGGTCGACAGAATACCCGGCACCGGCGAGCGTCGCGACGAGCTGCGCCTGATCCCGGATGTCATCCTCGACGACGAGCACGGTCCGCGCGCCATCGCGTGTCACGGTGCGCGGGGTCGCGAGCTCGGGGGCCACGATCTGATGGCGCGGCAGCACGGCATGAAACGTCGTGCCGCTGCCCGGCGTGCTGCGAACCCCGACCGAGCCGCCCTGCGCCTCGACGAGCCGGCGGGTCAGCGCGAGCCCGAGCCCGGTGCCCTGGTGGCGCTTCGCGGCGCCGGCCTCGAGCTGCTGGAACTCGACGAACAGCCGCGCGAGATCGTGCGCGGCGATGCCGATCCCGGTGTCCTCGACCTCGAGCCGCCACATCTGCGGTCCCTCGGTGCGGGCGCGGACCGAGATCCGACCGCCGGCCGGCGTGAACTTCAGCGCGTTCGACAGGTAGTTGTACGCGACCTGCTTGAGCCGCCCGGGATCGAGCGTGATCGTCGCGAGCTCGGGGTCGACCGCGACCTCGATCCGCAGCCGCTTGTGCGCCGCGGTCGTGCGCAGGATCGCGGTGACCTCGCCGAGCAGCCGCGCGAGCTCGATGCGCTCGGGGCGGAGCTCGAGCTTGCCGGACTCGACCTTCGCGAGATCGAGCACGTCGTTGATCAGTTGCAGCAGGTGGCGGCCGCTCGTCAGGATGTCCCCGAGGAACTCGTGGTGCTCGGGCGCGGACGGCGCGACCTGGCCATCGTGCAACAGCTCGGCGAACCCGATGATCGCGTTGAGCGGCGTGCGCAGCTCGTGCGACATGTTCGCGAGGAACTCGCTCTTGAGCCGGCTCGCCTCCTGGATCCGGCGGTTCTGGGTCTCGAGCTCGACG
Source organism: Kofleriaceae bacterium (assembly GCA_035715365.1). Classification (GTDB taxonomy): domain Bacteria; phylum Myxococcota_A; class Polyangia; order Haliangiales; family Haliangiaceae; genus JABFXX01. The sequence continues at coordinate 46,157 of DASTLB010000061.1, forward strand.
CTGCGCCGGCGGATCTCCTCGATGCGAATGCGCTCGCGCAGATCGGTCAGCCCGACGCGCACGAGGCTGCCGGTCGTCGTCGGCAGCCGCACGAGCTGGATCTCGCACGGGATCGATTCGCCTTGAACCTCGAGCCGGTAGTGCACGGTCTGCGGATCGCCGCGCATCGCCGCCGCGATGATCTCGGCCGCGACGTCGCGCGAGGCCCGGCCATCGGGCTGGCGCTCGGGCGAGAAGTCGAGCAGCGACGAGCTCAGCAGCTGGTCGCGCGTGCACTGGAACAGCTCGAGCGCCTTGCTGTTGGCATCGATCGCGCGCTGGTGGACGAGGTCGAATGTCAGCAGCGCCTCGGGCGCGACGTCGAACCCGGTGCGATAGCGCTCCTCGCTGAGCTTGAGCTCCTGCTCGGCGGCGATCCGTGCGCGGCGGTCCTCGGCCTCGCGCAGCGCGCGCTGCACCGCGGGTACGAGCCGGCGAGGCTTGTCCTTCGACAGAAAATCGAGCGCGCCGAGCCGCAGCGCCTGGACCGCGGCTTCCTCGCCCGGCGTGCCGGACACGACCATGCACGGCACATCGCGCTGCTTCTCGGCGACGAGCTCGAGCACCGCGGGGCCCGAGAACCCCGGCATGATCCAGTCGGAGATCACGAGGTCCCACGACTCGTCGAGCGCGTCCGCGAGCGCGCGCGCCGACCACACGCGACGCGCCTCGATCTGGTAGCCACCCTTGCGCAGCTCGCGCAGGAGCAGCTCGTAGTCGTCCTCCGAGTCTTCGGCCACCAGCAATCGAAGCTGCGTTGCTGATGAGGTTGTGGACACCGTACGACCTACCCTGGAACTGCTCCTTGACGATAGAGCGCGACTCGCCCCGTCAACAAGGCCGCACTGCGAGCGTTAAGCGTGGTTAACGTTCGCTGCTGGCCGGCAGGGTGAACGAGACCTTCGCACCCTCGCCGACGATGCCCTCCGCCCACACGCGACCGCCGTGGCGCTCGACGATCCGCCGCACCGTCGCGAGGCCGATGCCGGTGCCGTGGAACTCGCCGTCGGTGTGCAGGCGATGGAACGGCGTGAACAGCCGGTCCGCCTGCGCCATGTCGAAGCCCGCGCCGTCGTCCTTGACGTAGAACACGGTCTCGCCGTCGCGCTGCTCGGTCGCGAGCTCGACGTGCGCCTGCGGTCGCTTGCGCGAGAACTTCCACGCGTTGCCGAGCAGGTTGTCGAGCAGCACGCGCAGCAGCCGGCCGTCGGCCTCGACGTAGAGCCCGCGCTGGATGTTGCAGACGACCTCGCGGTCGGGCTCGCGGCGCGTCAGCTCCTCGACGATCGTGCTCGCGAGCGCGGTCATGTCGACACGGTAGCGGCCGAGCGGCGCGCGATGGATGCGCGCGAGCTCGAGCAGCGCCTCGATGAGATCCGCCATCCGCGCGGACGCGGCGAGCACGCGCCGGATGTGGTCGAGCGCGCGGTCGTCGAGCCGATCCGCGAGATCCTCGGCGAGCGCCTGGGTGAACGCGCTGATCGTGCGCAGCGGTGCGCGGAGATCGTGCGACACCGAGTAGCTGAACGCCTCGAGCTCGCGGTTCGCCTGCGCGAGCTCGACGTTCTTGCGCGCGAGCTCCTCCGCCATCACCGCGCGGGTCTCGGCGAGCTCGCGGGCCGCGCGCGCCTCGGACGCCTCGAGCTCGCTGCGCAGCAGCTGCTCGCGCACCTTGCGCTGCTCGTCCTCGATCTGCTTGCGGCGCAGCTGCGCCTGGACGCGTGCGCTCAGCACGTCGAACCCGCTCGCCTTCGACACGAAGTCATCCGCGCCCGCGGCGAGGCTCTCGATCACGGCGTCGCGCTGCTCGGTCGCCGTCAGGATGATCACCGGGATGTCGCGCGTCGCGCGCGATTCCTTGAGCCGCTTGCACGTCTCGACGCCGCCCATGCCGGCCATCGAGCGATCGAGCAGGATGCAATCGATGTGCTCCTCGCCGACGGTGCGGATCGCGTCCTCGCCGGAGATCGCGCGCGCGACGTCGTAGCCGCGCTTGCGCAGCCGGCCGCCGAGGATGTCGAGGTAGTCCGGATCGTCGTCGACGGTGAGCAGCCGCTTCGGTGCGAGCGTGCCGGCCTCGAGCGACATCCCGCTCGACGACCGCAGCAGCGCACGGATCCGCGCGAGGATCAGCTCGAGGTCATCCTTCTTGACCACGCCATCGGCGCCGGCCTCGAACGCGCGGACCTCGGCTTCCTTCGTCTCGGTCGCGGTCAGCAGCAGGCACGGCGTCGTGCGCAGCGCGGGCTCGAGCCGCAACCGCCGGATCACGCTCGTGCCGTCCATGTCCGGCGTCGAGCCGTCGATCACGATCGCGGTCGGCCGTGCGGTCGCGGCGACCTGCAACCCCTCGGCGCCGGAGCTCGCGGTCGCGGTATCGAACCCGGTCTTCGCGAGCGCGTCGCCGAGCTGCGCGCGAAACGCCAGGTTGTTGTCGATCAGCAGCACGAGATCGCGCATCGGCGGGGCGCCGATCAGCTGGCGAACGCGCGCGAGCACCTGGGCGCGGTCGTACGGCTTGCCGACGAAGTCATCGAGCCCGACGCCGAGCTGGCCGACGCGGTCGCCGACCTCGCGGTAGGTCGCGAGCATCAGCACCGGCAAGCTGCGCAGCACGTGCTCGCTCCGGATCTGCTCGAGCAGATCGACGCCATCGCCGTCGGGCAGCTGGACGTCGAGCAGCGCGAGCGCGATCTGCTGCGTGCGCAGCGCGATCCGGGCATCGGCCGCGGTCGCGCACGAGATCACGCGGAAGCCCGAGGCCTCGAGCGTGTCGGCCAGGTCCATGCGCACGGCCTGGCTGTCATCGACGATCAGGATGGCGGTCATGACACACGGCGCCTGAGCGGATTCGCCACACTCGCGTGATCGAGGCGAATCAACAGATGCTCAGCACAAGCTAGACCATCTGACGCGGGGGCGGCAACGTGCGAAGGAAGCTCTCGATCGCGGCCGTCACCGCGGCAGGCTCCTCCACCGTGCTCGAATGACCCGCACGTGCGATGTGCGCCAGCGTCGCGCCGCGGATCGCGTTGGCCATCTTCTCCGCCTTCGCGGGCACGGTCGCGACGTCTTCATCCCCGACGAGGATCAGCGTCGGCGCGCGGATGAAGCGCAGCTCGTCGTGGATTCCCGCACGATCGATCACGCCGTTGACCGCGCGCCAGATGTCCTTGCGGCGCGCCATGATCGCGCTGTAGCGAGCGACGTCCGCGCGGCGCGATGCGTCGGTGAGGATCGTCTTGCCGAGCATGATCGGTGTGACTCGCGACTGCACGACCTTCGGTCCGAGCAGGCGCACCGCGCGTGTCAGCATCCGGTACTTCGGCACGTTCTCGATCGGCTCCGGATCCGATGACGTCTCGATCAGGATCAGCGATCGCACGAGCTCGGGCCGGCGCGCGGCCATGCGCATGCCGACGAAGCCGCCCATCGAGAGCCCGACGAAGTGCACCGGCCCGGTGCCGAGCGTCTCGAGCATCAGCGTCGCGTCCTTCCACACGAGCTCCATGTCGATCGAGTTGCGGTGGTCCGCCGCGCTCTTGCCCTGGCCGCGGTGATCCCACGCGATGCAGCGGTAGCGCTCCCGCAGCGCCTCGATCTGCGGCGTGAACAGCTCGGTGCCCCACAGCAGGCCGTGGCTGAACACGATCGTCTCGCCCGTCGATCCCGGTCCGGTGTCCTCGTAGTACAGCGTGGTCTCGTTCAGCTCGATCGTCGCCATGGTCGTCCCCCGTCCGGGGCGCGACGTTACTGCAAGACGATCGGCTTGAGGTCGAGGCCGCCGGCGAATAGGTACGACACCGCCTGGGACCAGCCGTAGACCTCGACGCTGCACTTCATCGGGCACTCGACCGTGTGCGGGCCGGTCGTGATCGGCGCGATCGCGGCCATCCGCGCGCCGAACGGCGTGAAGCTCGTGACCTGCACGCCGTCGAGCAGCACCATGTCACCCTGCATCGCGACGATGTTGACGTACTGCTCGTCGTAGTCCTGCGGCGCCAGGAACTTGTAGTCCGCGCGGTGCTGCTCGACCGGCGGCACGATGCCGAGCGACGGATCGCCGATGCCCTCCATGCCCTGGATCGCGGACAGCATCAGGTGCGCGACCGTGATCGGCTCGTTCGACGCGACCTCGGTCGGCTGCGTGATCCGCACGTCGCAGTAGCCGCCGGCCGGCAGCACGCCGCACGTGCCCTCCGCCGGTGGCGGCGTGAACGCGATCGACGTGCCGCTCTTCGCGGCGACGATCCGCAGCATGTCCGGCGCATCGCGACGCGGCAGCGTGCGCGACACCGCGAACTGCTTTCCCCACGTCGAGGTCGGGAACATCATCTCCTCGAGGTGATCGGCGCAGCAGCTCGAGTTCGGCGCGCTGATCCGGACCGCCTCGTGCCCGCCGAACACGCCGAACGGCTTGCCGTTGACGCCCTGGATCACGGTACCCGTGAGGTCGCCACCGTTGAGCCCCTCGTTCGAGAACGGATCCGGCCCCGCCACCGCCTCGAGGTTCAGCACCTCGAACTTGTTCAGCGTGAACGTCTGCGTCTGGCCGGCGACGAGCGCGGGCGTGCCATCGCGGCCGCCGACGGTGTTCGCCGTCGGGATCACCTCGATCTGCGTGTCGTCCTGCGCTGCGACGACCGAGACCCAGCCGTTGTAGTCGTCGGACCCACCGCGCCGCGTCAGCGTCGTGTACGAGACCGCGATGTAGCGCTCGTCGAACCCGGCGGTCGGGATCAGCAGCGACGCGTCGTTCGAGAACACGTCGACGTCGTTGAGCGGGTTGAACTGATACGCGACGATCGGTGCGGTCGACGTCACCTTGTACGCGAACGGGAACTTGCCCGAGCCATCGATGCTCTGGTCCGCGAACCCGAGCTCCTGCGGGAACAGCGCCTTGATCGTCCCGGGATCGAGGCTCAGCGTCTTCGACACGCCGGTCGCGTTCTCGATCGTCACCGACACGATCAGCGAGTTCGGATTCGACACGACGATCGCGTACGGCGCGCCGAGCGCGTCGAGCGCGCAGACCTGCGGCGCGACCTGGCACATGTAGCCGGCCGGGCAGCTATCGCCGGGCGGATCGCAGCGCCCCGCGATCAGCGTGCTGTTCGGGTTCACGTCGCGACACACCTTCACGTTCTCGATCAGCTTCGTGTTCGGATAGACGCCGCACTCCATGCCAGGCACCGCGATCGGCAGGCCGTGGACCTCGCGTCCGTTCTGCAGATCGACGGCCCAGTACTCGCAACCGAGATAGCTCTTGTCTGCGCCCGCCTGCATGCACGAGTCCGACACGCAATCCTGGCCGGTGCACGAGCTACAGCCGCCGAGCGTGCAGAATGCAGGACATTGCTCGACGACGACGAAGTTGCCATTCGAGCACACCTCGAATGCGTTGTCGGTACATCGTGTCTCGCCGTCGACGCACGACGTTCCTCCGTCGGGCTGGCCGTCCTCGCGCGGCTCGGGACCGCATGCGGTGGCAGCGAACACTAGATAGATCACTACACACCACGAGCCGATTCGGCGCATGTCGTTCTCCTCGAGACAACGCGTTACGCTCGTTCGATCGCGCCGACAACACGCGGGTTGTTGCGTTGTTATTGCAGTGATCGAGCGAGCGATCGCGTCACCGGTTTTGCGCCGCGTCTCCGGTTTTGCGCCGCGGTTTACCGCTCGACGATCGCGATCGGCCGCCCCATGGTGCGTGCGGTGCTGAGAACGATCCCGATCTTCGTGCTCGCGACCGCGTGCCGCACGGTGCCAGTGACGATGCCGCTCGCGCTCGAGTCCGCATCGGCATCGCCACCACCGCATGACATTGCCGTGTTACCGGCCGCGTGCAGCGGACACGAGCCGAGCCACTGGGGCGACGAAGCACGCGTGCGTCCCGGCGACGCGCCGTGCTCGCGCGAGCTCGTCGATGCGATCGACCGCCGCGTGCGCGACGGCCTGACCGCGCGCGGCTATCGCATCGTGCCGCTCGCGACGCCGGGCGCCGGCACCGTCGACGTCGCGGTGTCGTCGTGGCAGCTCGGCGCGCGCGTCACGCTCGTGCTCAGGTCCACCGATCCGCGACCGCACGTCGCGACCTGTCAGTCGGCACGCTGGAGTGGTGCCGCGGCGACGCTCGTCGAGGCCGAGCCCGTCGACGTCGCGATCTCCGCCGCGCGCTGCGCGGTCGCCGCGATCGCCGCGCCCGGCTGCGGATCGGTGCGTCGATGATCCGGCTCGCGTCCCTGCTCGTCGTCATCGCGACCTCCTGCGCGCATCCCCCGCCACCGGCCGCGCCGAGCGTCCCCGAGGTCGTGCACTCGAGCCGCCCCGATGCCCATCGCGTGCTCGTCGTCGCGCCGAACTGCGGGCTGCCCGAGCACGAACCGACCGCGTTCGACCTCCCGGAGGAGATGGGGCAAGGGCCGCCGGGCTGCATCGCGCGCGACGAGGACACGATCGGCTACCTGACCGATCTGTCGCTGCTCGCCGCCGGCTACGAGACCGTGCACGCCGATCGACCGGAGCTCGTCCAGCTCCGCCTCGCGACCTACGATCGGCTGACGCCCGACGACCGCGACCGCATCGCCGCTGCGGGCATCGACGGGATCGCGTTCGTGTGGGTGCGCGCGACCCAGCGCGGCTTGCTCGGCCGCGACACGACGCTGCACGCCGACGTCGAGCTCCACGCCGCCGGCGATGGCGCGCTGCTGTGGCGCACGAGCTGTCACGTGGCGGCGCACGGTCACACGCTCGCCCTCGATCAGGAGGAAGCGGTGCGCTGTGCGCTCGCGGCGATCCCGGGCGTGCGCCCGAGCTGCGCTGTGACCGTCAGTGCGCCATGCGATCGATCAGGCCGCGCAGCGTGTCCGCCGGGATCGGCTTGACGACGTGCTCGTCGAAGCCGGCATCGCGCGCGCGCTGCTTGTCCGCCGCGCGACCGTAGCCGGTGAGCGCGATCAGCCGGACGTGCGCGAGCTTCGTCGTCGACCGGATCCGCTTCGCGAGCTCGTAGCCGTCGAGCACCGGGAGCCCGATGTCCATGAACGCGAGGTCCGGCGTGAAGGTCTGCAGCCGGGCGAGCGCGCTCGGGCCGTCGTACACGACGAGCGGCTGGTGGCCGAGGAGCTTCAGCAGCTCGCCGAGCGTCTCGGCGGCGTCGATGTTGTCGTCGACGACGAGCACGCGCAGCGCCTTGCGCCGCGTGGCCGGAACGAGCTCCTCGTCGAGCGTCTGCTCGAGCTCGCTCGGATCGCCGAGCGGCAGCCGGATCGTGAACGTCGCGCCTCGGCCGGGGCCCTCGCTCGCGGCCGAGACGACGCCGCCGTGCAGCTCGACGAGGCTGCGCACGATCGCGAGCCCGAGGCCGAGCCCGCCCTCGAGCTGGCGGTCGCCGTGCGTGAACGGCGCGAACAGCTTCGGAAGCAGCTCGGGCGCGATGCCCGAGCCGTTGTCGCGGATCACGAGTCGCGCGCAGCCGCCTTCGATGTCGGCGACGACCTCGATGCGGCCGCCGCGCGGCGTGTACTTCGCGGCGTTCGTGAGCAGATTCGCGACGACCTGGGTCATCCGATCGACGTCGGCGTCGATCACCATGCCGCCGTCGGGCACCGAGACCTCGACCGCGTGCCAGCGCTCCTCGATCAGCGGGCTCGCCGCCTCGAGGCCGCGCGCGACGATCTGCGCGAGCTCGATCGGCGCGCGCCGCAGCTGGATCGCACCGCGCGTGATCCGCGAGACGTCGAGCAGATCGTCGACGAGCCGCACCACGTGATGGACCTGGCGATCGATCACGGAGCGCTCGCGCTCGAACGGGTCGTTGCCGCGCAGCTTGATCAGGTGCAGCGCGGTCACGATCGGCGCGAGCGGGTTGCGGAGCTCGTGACCGAGCAGCGCGAGGAACTCGTCCTTCGCGCGCACCGCCTCCTCGGCGAGCCGGCGCGCCTCGGCCTCGGCGTCGATCCGGCGCAAGCTCTCGAGGCCGAGCGTCGCGAACGCCGCGATTGCCTCGGCGAGCTCGACGGTCTCGCGGCTCGGTCGCCCCGGTTCCTGCCAGTACAGGCCGAGCGCACCGAGTGGCTCCTCGGGACGGACCGGCACGACCGCGAGGCTCTTCACGAACGTCGGCCGGTAGAGCTCGATCGGGACGCGGTCGTCGCGATCGATGTCGTCGATCGTGACCGTCTCGCGATGCAGGATCGCCCAGCCCGAGAGACAGCTCTCGATCGAGAACCGCTGGCCCTTCCACAGCGGACCGATCGCGTCCTCCTCGATGTAATGAACAGTGCTGTCTTCGCGCACCACGAACGCCGCGCCATCGGCGTCGGTCAGCTCGCGCGCGAGTCGGCAGACGATCGTCGCGAGCTCGTCGATCGATCGCACCGATCCGAGCTGGCGCGCGCTCTGCAACAGTCGAGTGATGTCCGGACCGTCGAGGCGGGCTGCCACGTTCTCACAGTGGTTTTCCCGTTTGCGGGGTCACTGAAATACGGCCGATAGATTCAGCCGCTGGTAGTCGCGAAATCCGATCGCGTGACGAGCCGCGAGCTCCGGCGCGACCTCGGCCTCGAACTCCGGCAGCTTGACGAAGATCCGGTTCGCCGGGATGCCCGCGCGCCGATAGGCGACGATGTCGGTGAGCTTGTTGCCGATGGCCGCGGCGATGGGTACGCCGAGCGTTCGCAGCGCCTCGGTCTTGAACGCGAGCGCGGGCGCTCCCGGCTTCACGATCGTCTCGCGTGCGAGCCGCAGGGGTCCGGGCGGGAAGCCGTGCGCGCGCAGCCACCGCCGCGTCACGTCGGTCAGCTGATCGCCGCGCGCGGTGACGTAGACGATCGGCTTGCCGAGCCGGGCGAGTGCCTCCGGTGCACCGCGACGATGTCCGATGTCATCGCCAAACAGCACCGTGTTGACGATCGCGTTCTCCGACTCCGTGATCGTGCCGTCGACATCGGTGACGACGACGCTCTCGCCGGCACGTGCGACGAACGCGAGGAACCGGAACGTCGTGGCATCTCCCGGCACGAACGCGGCGAGCTCGCGCATCCCGACCGGCAACCGGTGCTCGCCTGCGAGCTCGATCGCGAATCGACCGTCGCTGCCGGTCGTCGCCTTGCCGAGGTTTGCCCAGTCGCGATCGATGCACGCGTAGAGCTCGACGTCTTCTCCGGATACGTCCTTGTCCGCCGCGGTGTACGCGAGCTTGCCGGCGACTGTCTGTTTCTCGTCGGTTTCCACCGCGATCACGTCGACACCGCGATGCCGTGGTCCGCCGAAGCTCGCCACCATGCGGTTGCGCGTACGCCGGAACGCGCCACCGTCGTTGCGCGGCGGCGGTCCACACGCACCGTCGAGGATCTCGGTTCCCGTCGCTCGCGTGTCGTCGGGTAGCTCGGCATTGAGCGCGCAGCCCGCGAGCACGCACATCACCAGTGCGGATCTCATCGCGGGCTGCGGCGTGCAGCTCGCACGCCAGATCACGTCGCGGCGGGCGGCTCGTCCCAGTCGACGAAGCTCTCGCCTTTCATGCGCGACAGGATGTCGATCGCCGCGGCCGCGCCATCGCCGGCGCTGATGATTGCCTGACTTCGCCCGGGGCGCGCGGACCTGCCGACGACATAGACTCCGATCGGCGTGCGCGCGTGCTTGTCGGTCGCAATGCCAGTCGCCTCGTCGAATTCGAGCCCGAGCTGCTTCGCGAGCCGCGGGCTCTTGCCCTCGGACAGGATCAAGAACTTCGCGGTCAACCGATCGCCGCCGTCGAGCGTCACGATCCAGCCGTCGCTCGTCTGCGCGACCTGGTCCGCGCGCTCGTCGCGCAGCCGGCCGCCGAAGCTCGTCACCTGCTCGCGGCCGATGCGCTGGAGCTCGCTGCCATGAATCTCGGGAATGCCGAGATAGTTCCTGAGCTGCGCGTAGTGCATCGCGGTCTTGTCCTGACCCAGCACGACGACGTCGACCTTGTTCTTCGCGAGGAACAGCGCCGCGGACAGTCCGCCCGGTCCATCGCCGACGATAATCACTTCAGGCACGATTCGCTCCTGATCGGTTCCAGCGCAGGATAGGCGAAGCTTCACCACGATGGCGCAGCTGCAACGAACTTTGGGCCCGATCCTGATCTGGGGACTCGGCGTCGGCTACGTCATCTCGGGCGCGTACTTCGGCTGGAACCTCGGCCTGCCGGTCGGTGGGCCGTACGGCCTGCTGATCGCGACGATCGCGGTCACCGTGCTCTACACGACGTTCGTCCTCGGCTACGCCGAGCTCGCATGCGCGCTGCCCCGCGCCGGCGGCGTGTTCGTCTACACGTCGCGCGCGTTCGGGCCGCACGTCGGGTTCGTCGGTGGCGTCGCGCAGCTCGTCGAGTACGTGCTCGCACCGCCCGCGATCGCGTTCGCGATCGGCAGCTACATCAACCAGCTCGAGCCTTCGGTGCCGATCCTCGCGGTCGCGATCGCGGCGTACATCCTGTTCACGATCGTCAACATCGTCGGCGTCAAGCTGTCGGTCGGCTTCGAGCTCGTGCTGACCGTCGTCGCGGTGATCGAGCTGCTCGTGTTCGGCATCGTCGTGCTGCCGCACTTCTCGTGGGAGCGGTTCTCGGCGAACCCGCTGCCGAACGGCCTCGCCGGTGCGTTCGGTGCGCTGCCGTTCGCGATGTGGTTCTACCTCGCGATCGAGGGCATCGCGAACGTCGCCGAGGAGGCGCGCGATCCGCAGCGCGATCTGCCGCGCGGCTTCGTCGCGGCGATGCTGACGCTCGTCGTGCTCACCGCGATCACGCTGTTCGGCGCGGTCGGCGCGGCGGGCTGGGAGCACGTCGTCTATCCCGATCCCGCCAAGCCGAGCGTGACGTCGGACTCGCCATTGCCGCTCGCGATCTCGCACGTCGTCGATCGCTCGAGCCCGTTCTTTCTGTTGCTGACCGGCATCGGCCTGATCGGCCTCGTCGCGAGCTTCCACGGCATCCTGATCGCCGCGAGCCGCTCGCTGCTCGAGCTCGGCCGCGCGCGCTACGCGCCCGCGATCCTCGGTGGCATCCACACGCGGACGCAGACGCCGGTCGCCGCGCTGCTCGCGAACATGGTCGTCGGCATCGTCGTGCTGCTGACGAGCAACACGAACACGATCATCCTGATCTCGGTGTTCGGCGCGCTGACGCTGTACGTGCTGTCGTCGGCCGCGGTGATCCAGCTGCGCCGCCGCGAGCCGGCGCTCGACCGGCCGTATCACGCGCCGGGCTATCCGGCGACGCCGGTGATCGCACTCGCGCTCGCACTCGTCTGCATGGGCGCGATGATCTGGACGTACCCGGTCGTCGCGTGCGTGTACGCGGCGATCGTCGTCGTGGCGTGGCTCGCGTTCGCGACGCTCGTGCCGCGCGATCGCCACGTCACGTTCTGACTACTTCGCCTGCGGCACGCCGTAGAGATCGTGCATCGCCGCCTCGCCGAGCCCGAGCTTGTCGAGATCCGCGCGGATCTTCGACAGGTCGCCGACGATCGAGAACGCCATCCGGCTCGACGGGATCACCGCCTTCGCGACCGCCTTGACGTCCTTCGCCGTGATCCGGCGGATCTGCGCGGCGTACGTCGCGTAGTAGGTGTCGGGCAGGCCGTGCAGCGCGAGATCGGCGAACGCACCGGCGGTGCCGGCGTTCGTGTCGAACATCGACGGCAGCGCGCGGATGATGTTCTGCTTCGACTTCTCGAGCTCCGCGGCGGGGACGTCGTTCGTCGCGAGATCGTCGAGGATGTGCACGATCTCGGTGAGGCCGCGCCCCGTGTCCGGCGTCTGGATCGCGGTCGCGATCAGGAACGGCCCCGGCTGCAGCCGCCAGCTCTGGATCGCGCCGGCGCCGTAGGTGATGCCCATCTCCTCGCGCAGCTTCTGGGTGAGCCGGCTCGTGAAGCCGTCGCCGAGCGTGGTGCGCAGGACCTCGAATGCGAAGTAGCGCTTGTCCTTGCGATCGAGGCCGACGAGCCCGACACGGACGTCGGACTGGGCCGCGCCCGGACGATCGGCGAGCAGCAAGCGCTTGCCGACCTTCTCGGGCGTCGCGACGACCTTGCCGGCCGGCTTGACGCCCGCGGGCTTCCACGCGCCGATGCCGGCATCGAGCTTCTTGCGCAGCGCCGCGGTGTCGACGTCGCCGGCGACGACGAGCGTCATCGCCGCCGGGTTCCAGCGCTCCTTGTAGAACGCCTGGACATCGGCAATCGCGATCGACTTGAACTGCTCGCGCACGCCCGCGGCCGGATGACCGTACGCTGACTTCGCGCCGTAGAGCGCGGCGTTCAGCATGATCGCGGCGACCTCGCGCGGCCGATCGCGGCGCAGCTCGAGCGCGGTGACGCGATCGCCCTTGACGCGCTCGAACTCCTTCGCGTCGAACGTCGGCTGCGTGAGCACCTTGGCGAGCAGATCGAGCGTCGGATCGAGCGTCTTCGCGAGCGTCGTCGCGGACACCATCGCGGCGTCGACGTCCGCGCCGATCCCGATGCTCGCGCCGAGCCGATCTTGCTCCTCGGCGATGCCGAGCGCGGACAACCCGCCCGCGCCCTCGTCGAGCAGATCGGCGGTGAACGCGGCGAGCCCGCCCTTGTCGGCGGGATCCGCGGCCGCGCCGGCGCCCGGGACGACGAGCGTCATCGCGACGATCGGCAGCTTGTGATTCTCGACGACGAGCAGCGCCATCCCGTTCTTGAGCTTCATGCGCTTCGCCACGGGCGGCTTGAACGCGGGCTCCTTCGTCGGTGGCGGCGTCTTGTTCCAGTCGGAGATGCCGGACTTCTCGAACGCGGGGTTCGGCGCGGCCACGGCTGTACCGGCGACCGCCGCGAGGACACACGAGGACCAGAGGAGGCTACGCATCACTTCTTCTCCGTCGGCTTCTTGCCGGGGCTGATCGTCAGGTTCACGCGCGCGGTCGGCTTGAGGTACTTCGCCGCGACGTCCTTGATCTGCGCCGCGGTGACGGCGCGATAGCGAGCGAGGTCCTTCGCGAAGTACGCCGGGTCCTTGGCCATCACGTCGTAGCCGGCGAGCAGGATCGCGCGCTGCAGCGTCGGCTCGAGGCCTTGCAGGAAGCTCGCCTCGTGCGAGTTCTGCGCGCGCTCGAGCTCGACGGTGTCGGGTGCGGTGGTCGACAGCTTCGCGACCTCGTCGCTGATCTCCTTCGTCAGCCGCGCCGGATCGACGCCCGGCTTCGCGGTCGCGACGATCTGGAACATGCCGCCGAGCTCGCCGCCGTCGAACCCCGCGTGGACGTCCTGCGCGATCTTGAGATCGTAGACGAGCCGCTTGTAGAGCCGGCTCGACTTGCCGTCGCCGAGGATCGCGCCCGCCAGATCGAGCGCGGGCTCCTCGGGCGTGAACACGCTCGGGCCGCGCCACGACAGGTAGACGCGCGGCACCTGGACGTCGTCGGTCGTGCGCACGACGATCTCCTTCGTGATCGCCGCCGGCTGCTTGTACTGCGGCCGCGCCGGGTCGGCCGCGCGCGGAATCCAGCCGAAGTACTTCTCGACGAGCTTCTTGACGTCGGCGGTCTTGACGTCACCGGCGACGACCATCGTCGCGTTGTTCGGCACGTAGTAGGTCTTGAAGAACGCGGCGACGTCCGGCACCGACGCGGCCTTGAGATCCGCGGGATAGCCGATCGTCGACCAGTGATACCCGTGGTCCTTCGGCCACAGGTTCTCCTGGATGATCAGCTCGGCCATGCCGTACGGCTGGTTCTCGTAGCTCTGCCGGCGCTCGTTCAGCACGACGTCGCGCTGGTTGTCGAGCTTCGGCTTGTCGAACGTGTCGAGCAGACCGGCGAGCCGATCGGCGTCGATCCACAGCATCATCTCGAGGAAGTTCGACGCCGCGACGTTCTGGTACACGGTCATGTCGTTCGACGTGAACGCGTTCGACCAGCCACCGGCACCCTCGAGCAGCTTGTCCATCATGCCGTCGGCGAGGTGCGCCGAGCCCTTGAACATCAGGTGCTCGAACAGGTGCGCGAACCCGGTGCGATTCGCGATCTCGTCCTTCGAGCCGACGCGAAACCACATGACCTCGTACACGGTCGGGGACTTGTGATCCTCGATCACGTACACGCGCATGCCGTTCGGCAGCTCGAACTTGTCGTAGTTGATTTTGGGCTCGTCGGCCCAGGCGGGCTGCGCGCACGCGAGCGCGATGGCTCCAGCGATCAGACGTTTCATGCGCGGACACTACCGCACGCGTTCGCGACGGGAAGCGCTCGCGAATGAAACGTCATGATACGGCGCTAACCCGACGGCGCGCGCCGCACGTGTCGCACGTGTCTCAGGGCTGCGAGACGTGCCAGTCGTCGATGTACGCGCCCTTGAGCGAATCGATCCGCATGCCGGCGGTGCCCCACGCGAACGTCGAGCTCGTCGCGCCGAGGACGTGGACGTCGTCGAGGTAGAGCTCGAGCCGGTCGCCGACCGCGGTGAACTTGATCTTGTGCCACGTGGTCGTCGACGGGCGGCCGTAGGTCTTGAGGACCGCGAGCGCGGTGTACACGCCGCACTGCTTCTTCTGGATCTGGACGACGCCGTCCATCCGCCACGACGCGACGTACAGATCGTCCTCGCTGCGGTAGCGCAGGAACACCTTGAAGCCCGGGTTGTTGATCGAGTTCGTCTGGCCCGAGTAATAGAACCGGTACTCGGCGCTCTGATCGGTCCACTTGACCGGTGCGGTCTGGCTCGACGTCCGGCCGAGCGCGAGCGCGCGATACAGATCGCTGCCGATCTGGCCACGCGTGTACGAGCCGAGCTGCACGGCGGTCAGACAACCGGCGGTGACGTCGACGTACGATCGCCGCGCCTTGTCGGTCGAGCACTCGACGGTGACCGGCATGCTCGCGTAGCCGCGGAAGTCCTCGACGCCGTCTGGATACGTCGACGAGCTGCCGCGCCATGGATACTGCGCGACGGTACCGGTCGCGATCGCGCTCGCCGAGTACGGCGTGTAGACGTCGCTGCCTTCCACGCAGCTCGTCGAGTCCATCGACGTCTCGCTGGTGTCGACGTTGTCGTCGTTATCGGTGGTGTCGTCGCTCACGACCTCGTCGTCGTACGCGTCGACGGCACAACCGGCACTCATCGCCGCGCCCCCCAGCGCGACGATGAGTGCCAGCTTCGTTGCTGGCCAACCCATGTTTGTCGACGAGAATCGAGGCTGTCGTCGACGACGTCAATCGGAGGAACTCTGGTTCGCGACGTGCCGACATCGGATCCAGATGTGGTCACCGTCGAGGAACCGCGTTTTCTCGACGACGATCACCAATCCGTATGAGCAGCAACGAATTCGCGACCGCGTGCGATCGGCGACGTGAAGCACACGCAGTCCCACATTCACTCCCTGTTCGCCGTCGATCGGCCGGGGTTTAATGGTGGCGTGGGTGATGCTGACAAGACCGCGCCGATCAAGGTCGAGACGATCTGCGTCGTGACGCGAGCGACCTCGCGGGTGCAGTTCATCGACATGTTCCGTCGCTACTGCACGGCGACGTCTTGCTTCATTCCGTGCCCGGACAACCAGGCGCAGAGCGTCGGCGTGCTCGCGGCGTTTCAGCTGCTGCTCGCCGACGGCACGCTGATGCTGCACGGCGACGGCGTCGTGATCGAGTCGTGGCCGACCGCGGCGAATCCGTTCCGGCGCTCCGGGATCCGGGTCGCGATCAACCGCCTGACCCCGGAGAGCAAGGACGTGTTCGACGAGATCACGGTGCCGCGCAGCACCGCGACCCGCGTCCCGCTCGCGATGCAGCTGAAGATGATCGACGAGACGGTCCCGCACGCGGCGCCGCACCTGCTCGATGCGCTCGCGTCCGGTGCGCGCTCGCACGACGAGGTCGTCGAGCCCGAGCTGCCGCCGCTCAACGTCGAGGCGACCCCGACGCCGCCGCGCGCCCACCCGGCGACGGTGCCGGCGAAGAAGCAGGCGCCGGCCGCGAACCCGCTCACCGACATGACCGACGATGTGCTGGACGCGTTCCTCGACTGCAACCTGCGCGACGACATCGATGCGTCGACGGTGACGTTCGTGCCGGCCGGCCACGCCGACCCGCTCGCGATGTAGCGCGCCAGGTCACAGCGCGACGATTCGGATCGCCGGCTCGTGCCGGGGCGATGTACGCTCCCGCGAATGAGGACTTGGGCGGTCTTGGCGCTCGCCGTCGTGTCGGCGTGCGCGTCGAGTCGTGGGCAGCAGCAGGAGTGCGATCCGGCGACCGAGACCTGCGTCGACGCGCCGGTCGCCGTCGACGGTCCGATCGCGGATGCTCCGCCCGACGGCCCGCCGAAGCGCGGGTTCGGCGAGCCTTGCACCGATCGCGCGCAGTGCGACAGCAACCTGTGCATCGTGATCGGCACGTCCGGCAGCTGCACGAAGCTGTGCGGCGACTGCCCCGAGGGCTGGGGCTGCCTCGGCGTGCTCGGCGTCGACGCCGACGGCCAGGTCAGCTTCGTCTGCGTGCCGTCGTCGACGCAGCTCTGCACGACGTGCACGCAGGACTCGGAGTGCACGCTTATCGGCATGGACAAGTGCGTGCCGTACCCCGACGGCGACACGTACTGCTCGCAGGATTGCTCGACGATCAGCTGCCCGACCGGCTACGGCTGCCAGACCGTCAACGTCGGCGGCACGAACTTCAAGCAGTGCATTCCGGACAGCGGCGCGTGCGACTGCAACGCGAGCAATCCCGGCGCGACCCAGCCGTGTACGATCGCGACGCCGTTCGGCTCGTGCGCGGGCACCGAGACGTGCGGCGGCGCGACCGGCTGGGGAGCGTGCTTGCCGCCGTCGCAGACCGACGATCCGGATCCCGCGTTCGAGGACTCGAACTGCGACGGCATCGACGGCGACGCGAGCCGCGCGATCCTCGTCTCGGGCGCCGGCGCGAATACCGCGAACTGCGGCCTGTCGTTCGCGACGCCGTGCCAGACGATCCCGTTCGCGATCGCGCGCGCGTCGGCGACCGGCCGGCCGCACGTCTACGTCCAGTCCGGGACGTACACCGGCACGCTGACGATGGTCGACGGCATCTCGGTGTTCGGCGGCTACGACGTCAACTGGCAGCGCGACTCGCACGCGGTGCCCGGCCACATCGTCACGCTCGCCGGCGGCGTCACCGCCGTGAAGTTCACGAACATCACGCAACCGACGACGCTCGACAACGTGATCGTGACGAGCGCGAACGCGACCGGCACGGGCGGCAGCTCGATCGGGATCCTCGTCACCGGCTCGCAGGGCGTCGAGCTGCGCGCCGTGCTCGTCGATCCGGGTGACGGCACCGCCGGTACCGACGGCACGACGGGCACCGCCGGGCTGTCCGGCGGCAACGGCGGAACCGGCAATCCGGGCTGCGAGAACTCGGGCATCGGATGCTCGAGCTGCAGCCGGCCTGCGGGCGGGCTTGCCGGCGCATCGAGCTGCAGCCGCGCCGGCGGCGTCGGCGGGCTACCCGGGCTCGGCGGCAGCAACGGCTCGGCCGGCGGCACCGGACAGATCGGCACGCCCGGCGGCGCGGGTGCGACCTGCAGCGGCTCGACGGCGTGCGATGGTCAGGCCGGCGCGAATGGCCTCGCCGGCACCGACGGCAACACCGGCGCGCCCGGCGGCTCGCTCGGCACGTTCAGCGGCGCCACGTACCTGCCCGCGAACGGCACGAACGGCGCGCTCGGCGCCCCAGGAAACGGCGGCGGTGGCGGTGGTGGTGGCGGCGGCGGGACGACGAACTGCGACTCGTACGGCTCGTCGGGCGGCGGCGGTGGCGGTGGCGGCTGCGGCGGCACCGGCGGCACGCGCGGCACCGGCGGCGGCGGCTCGTTCGGCGTGATCGCGGTCGACTCGCAGCTCGTGATCGATTCGTCGACGGTGCTCGGTCGGACCGGCGGCGCCGGCGGTCGCGGTGGCGCCGGCGGCGCGCGCGGCCTCGGTGGCGCCGGTGGCGCGGGCGGCCCGTACGGCGGCGGCAGCGAGCAGGACGATGGCGGCGACGGCGCGCGCGGCGGCAACGGCGGCGCGGGCGGCCTCGGCGGCGATGGCGGCGGCGGTGGTGGCGGACCGTCGATCGCGGTCGTCTGCCTCGGGACCAGCGAGCAGCTGGTCAGCGCGATCGCGTCGATGCTGCAGGGCGGGACCGGCGGTGCGGGCGGCAGCTCGGCGGCGCCCGGCGCGACCGGCGTCAGCGCGCCGACGTTCGGCTGCGCGTTTTAGCCGCTCGTTCGCTCGCGCGGATCGCCGCCGGACGGTACGAACGTCCCATGCAACGGGTGCTCACGGGCATCAAGCCGACGGGTAGTCCTCACATCGGCAACTTGCTGGGCGCGATTCGCCCGGCGCTCCAGCTCGCCAACCAGGGTCTCGAGGCGATGTACTTCATCGCCGATTACCACGCGCTCACCACGATCCAGGATCGCAAGGAGCTCGCGCACCTGACCTACGAGGTCGCGGCGTCGTGGCTCGCGATGGGCCTCGATCCCGATCGCGTGCTGTTCTATCGCCAGTCCGACATCCCCGAGATCTTCGAGCTCGCGTGGATCCTGTCGTGCTTCACGCCGAAGGGCTGGATGAACAAGGCGCATGCCTACAAGGCCGCGGTCGCCGTGAACGAGGCCGCCGGCCAGCACGCGGACGAGGGCATCAACATCGGCGTGTACTGCTACCCGGTGCTGATGGCCGCGGACATCCTCGCGTTCGACATCGACCTCGTGCCGGTCGGCCAGGACCAGCAGCAGCACCTCGAGATCGCGCGCGATATCGCGTTGCGCATGAACCACAACTACGGCACCGAGGTGCTCAAGCTCCCGGCCGCGGCGATCGACGAGACGACGGCGGTCGTGCCCGGCCTCGACGGCCGCAAGATGAGCAAGAGCTACGACAACACGATCCCGCTGTTCGCGCCGGCGAAGGACCTCAAGAAGCTGGTGTCGCGGATCGTGACCGACGCGCTGCCGCCCGAGGCGCCGAAGGATCCGGACAAGTCGACGATCTTCCAGATCTATCGCGCGGTCGCGTCGAAGGCGGAGGCCGAGGCGCTCGCCGAGCGGATGCGTGCCGGCATCGGCTACGGCGATGCGAAGAAGATCCTGACCGAGCGGCTCGAGACCGAGCTCGCTCCCGCGCGGGCGCGCTACGACGCGCTGATGGCAGATACGTCGAAGATCGACGCGCTGCTCGCGATCGGTGCGAAGCGCGCGCGCGCGACCGCGGGACCGATCCTCGAGCGCGTGCGGCGGTCGATCGGGATCGCGCGCTGAGTCGATAGAGCGCGCTGACGTGTCAGGTGTTCAGTGGCGCAAGCTCCGTGTTTGTAACAACTGCGGAGTGAGCATCACATCATGAGCAACACTCTTCACAACTGAAGTCCGAATCGAATAGTGTTCGCCGCATGAGGGTAGCCACGTGCGCGGTGGTTGTTCTTTTCGTGTGTCCGCTGCTCGCTTGCGGTCCGGATCCGCGGGCGAATGGCGACGACGACGGCGGCTGCGTCGACGGCGAGCTGCACTGCGTGGGCAACACCCTGCAGACCTGCGCCGGCGGCGTGTTCGAGGACACCGAGGAGTGTCCACTCGCATGTGCCGAGGGCATCGGCTGCAGCGTCTGCGTGCCCGGCACCGGGACGTGCAATGGCAATGATGGCCATGCGTGTAATAGCGACGGCAGCGGGTACGTAGATACGACCTGCGATCCGACGCAGGGCATGACCTGCGATCCGAACAGCGGCGAGTGCACCGGACCGTGCGCGCCGCAGAACCTCGGCTCGAGCTACATCGGCTGCGAGTACTACCCGACGGTGACCGGCAACATGGTGTCCGCGGGCTACAACTTCGCGGTCGCGATCGCGAACACGACGACCGACGTCGCGAACGTGACGATCGAAGGCGGGCCGCTCGCGACGCCGCTCGTGATCGCGGTGCCGCCGAACGCGGTCAAGGTCCAGACGCTGCCGTGGCAGCCCGAGCTCAAGCTGTGCAGCGGGCCGTCGTGGATCAACTGCTCGGGCGGCGTGCAGATGGACGGCGCGCTCGCTCCGAAGGGCGCGTTCCACCTGCGGTCGACGTCGCCGGTCACGGTGTATCAGTTCAACCCGCTCGAGTACGACCTCGTCGCGACCGTCGGTGAGAACTCGTTCTCGAACGACGCGTCGCTGCTGCTGCCGACGAACGTGTGGAAGAACGACTACTACGCCGCGGCGTGGCAGCAAGCCGCGAGCGTCAACCCGAGCGAGCTCGCGGTCACCGCGCAGTTCGACAACACGCAGGTCACGATCACGTCGAAGGCGCAGACGAACGCGGCAAACGGCGCCCCTGCCCTGCAGCCCGGCACGCCGCAGACCGTGACGCTGAACGCCGGCGACGTGATCGAAGTGTCGTCGCGCACCGGTGATCTCACCGGCTCGCGGATCACCGCGGACAAGCCGGTGCAGCTGATCAGCGGCCACTACTGCGCGAACGTGCCCGACGGCGTCGGCTACTGCGATCACATCGAGGAGTCGATGTTCTCGATCGATGCGCTCGGACGACGCTATCTCGTCAACGCACCGGCGGTGACGACGATCCCGTCCGGCAAGGTCGAGGTCGTGCGCGTGATCGCAACGCAGCCGAACACGAACCTGACGTACAACCCGCCGCAGCCCGGCGCGCCGACGACGATCGCGCAGCCCGGTGACTTCATCGAGATCCCGAGCACCGCGGCGAGCTTCCTGATCGAGGCCGATCAGAAGGTGCTCGTCGCGCAGTACATGGAAGGCCAGGACGCCGGCGGTGGCACCGGCGATCCGGCGATGGCGCTCGCGGTCCCGCTCGAGCAGTTCCGGACGACGTACCTGTTCCACGCACCGACGAACTACGAGAGCAACTACGTCGACGTCACCGCGCCGATGGGCGCGACGGTCACGCTGGACGGTGCGCCGCTCGCGTTCACGCCGATCGGCACGACCGGCTTCGGGTTCGTGCGCGTGTATCCGCTGAACCAGGGCCCGGGCAACGACGGTAACCACAGCATGTTCGGCGACCAGCCGTTCGGCATCACCGTCTACGGCTACGGGCAGTACACGAGCTACTGGTATCCCGGCGGGCTCAACCTGACGTCGATCCTCGAGTAGCGCGATAGCGCTCGGCGAGCTCCCAGCCTGGCGCGACGCGCGACAGCTCCAGGATCGCCGCGTCGTCGTCAGGCTCGGGCGCGATCGCGCGGGCCTCGAGGAACAGCTCGTGCGCGCGGCGATAGCGAATGCCCGCGGCGAGCGGGTCGCCGGTCGCGCGCAGGACGTGGCCCTCTTCCCAGAGCAGCCGTGCAGCCGCGCGCATGCGGTCCGGCGTCCGCAGCATGCCTGCGAGCGTCGCGGCATCGACGAGATCGACGAGCTCGCGCGGGATCCCGAGCTCCTCGTAGAGCCGCTCGATCTCGTCGCGCGCCGCGCGAAGATCACCCGACTTGCGCAGGCCCGCGAGCCGCGCGAGGGCCTCGGCGAACTGCCGGATCCAGCGCATCAGGATGTCCTCGCGATACATGGCGCTGGCAAGCTAAGCAGCGCGCGCGCAGCTCGCAACGAGCCATTCGCCTTCCCGGGTCGCGGCTCCGTACTCCCTATTCGACTGGGCTTCGAATGCTCGAAGCGGAAAGCGGATGCCGAACCACCCGTCGCGAACCGACGCAGACCGGATCGAGACGTTCGCGCCGATCATCGGCGGCACGAACCCGGTCTTCCGGTCGCGCCGAGCAGATCGAAGTGCGCTCGTTCGTCGGCGGCACGCTACGCCCCTCATCAATAGTGAATACGCAACCGAGAACAGGAACAGAGAACTCGACTCCTCAGCTACCCCGGCGCCGCAACAACCACCACGCGATCATCACGAACACGAACGCCTGCGCCGCGAGCGTGCCCCACGCGGTCAGCAGGACCTCGGCGGTGTGCGCGTACTGCGGCTCGGGCGGGATCGGCACGAGCACCGGCACCGCGAGCGCGTTCGTGTCGACGGTCGCGCTCATCGCATCGACCGCGGCCCGCGACGACACGAGGTTCGACAGCAGCCTCGGCACGCCGTGCAGCGAGAACATGACCCCGGCGAACAGCACCTGCGGCACGAGCACGATCGGGATCAGGCTCGTCGCCTTGTCCGGCGTCGACGTCGCCGCCGACACGCACAGGCCGAGCGCGATGCCGGCGAGCCCGGCGAGCGCGATCGTCGCGAACAGCTCGGCCGCCGCCGGCAGCACGATGCCCGCATGCGGCAGATCGATCCGCAGCGCGATCACGCCGAGCAGCAGCGCGGTCTGCACGAGCACGAGCGCGAACAGCACGACGAGCTTGCTGCCGAGATACGGCCCGGCGCGCAGGCCGGCGAGTCGCTCGCGGCGCAGCACGTTCGCCTCCTTGCAGATCTCGCGCGCCGCGTTGATCACGCCGAACCACACGCCGCTCGTCGCGAGCATGAACACGAGCTTCTTCGCCTCGATCCGGCCGGCCGTCAGCGCATCCGGCTTCGATACGAGCACGAGCAGCAGGCCGATCACGGGCGCCTGCAGCAGCAGCAGCGCGAGGTTCTTGCGATCGGCGACGATCAGCTCGACGTAGCGCCGGCACAGCACCGCGAGCTGGCGCCAGCGTGACTGCGAGAACGACCGCTGGCGCCGCGCGGTCTCGGCGCGCTGCTCGACCGACGGGGCCGACGGCGCGCGTGCGGGGCGCTCGATCGCGTACTTCTGGTACTGCAGCGACTGGCGGTAGCGGTCCTCCCACTGCTTCGCGGCGTCGGGCTGATCGATCGCGGTGTAGATGTCGGCGAAGTCGTCGACGCCGAAGAACTCGAGCGCCTGCGATGGCGGCCCGAAGTACGTCAGGCGGCCGGCGGCGAGGAACGCGACGTGATCGCACATCCGGATGTTCGTCGTCGCGTGGGTGACGAGCACGATCGTGCGGCCGCCGTCGGCGAGCTTGCGCAGCGTCGCCATCAGCTTGCGCTCGAGCCCCGGATCGAGGCCGGAGGTCGGCTCGTCGAGGAACAGCAGCACCGGATCCGCGAGCAGCTCGCACGCGATCGACACGCGCTTGCGCTGGCCGCCGGACAGCTGGTCGATCCGCTTGTCGACGTGATCGGTCATCTCGACGGCGTCGAGCACGGCGGCGATCCGGATCCCGAGCTCGCCGGGCGTCGTGTCGGCAGGCAGCCGCAGCCGCGCGGCGTGGTAGAGCGCGCGGGCGACCGTGAGCGAGCGATGCAGGATGTCGTCCTGCGGGACGAAGCCGATGATCGAGCGGTAGGCGTCGTAGCCGGCGTACAGATCGTCGCCGTTGACCTCGACCTTGCCGCCGGTCGCACGCGCGAACCCGCACAGCGCGGTCATCAGCGTCGACTTGCCGGCGCCGCTGCCGCCGACGATCGCGACGAACTCGCACGGCTCGATCGACAGCGTCGTCGGTGCGAGCAGCGTGCGCGCACCGACCTTGCGCTCGAGGTGCGATGCGTCGATCCGGATCGCGCCGCGCTGATCGAACGAATCGAGGCTGTCGCCGTCGTAGGTGAGCCGGAACGTGCCGATCTGGACGACGTCGCCGGGCGCGAGGATCCGCGCACCGCGCAGCCGCTGGCCGTTGACCCACGTGCCGTTCGCCGAGTCGCAGTCGCGCAGCACGTGATGGTTGTCGAGCCACGCGAGCTCGGCGTGACGGCGCGACACGAGCGGCTGGTCGAGCACGATGTCGGCGCCCATCCGTCCGATCGTCAGCAGCGGTGTGCCCGGCGGCGTCGCGAAGTGCTGGACCGGCGCGATCTTCTGCGCGAGCGGGTTGTGATAGATGACGCGGATCGCGCCACCGTCGGGGCCGAGCTCGACGCTGTCGCCGTCGTGCAGCACGCTGTCGGTGACCGGCTCGTCGCCGAGCACGACCCGTGCGCCCGGCTCGGCGACCAGGCGGTGCGCGCCGGCGACGAGCTCGATCCGCGCGTGGCGCGCCGCGAGCTGCGCGTCACCGATCGCGATGTCGCACTCGGGATCGCTGCCGATCGTCACCGCGGCGGTGCGCAGCAGGATCCGGCGCGTCGCCCCGCGCTCGCGGACCTCGACGAAGGCGACGGACGATGTATCGAGCGTGCGCAGCTCGGCCACTCCGCGAGCATACAGCGTGACGGTTGTCGGATAGTCTTCCGGCGGTGAAGCAGATCGACCCGGACCTGCTGGCCCTGATCGCCGAGACCCACGGCCATGCAGAGCTCGAGTGGACGCGATCGATCCCGATCCCCGGCGATCCGGACTTCCCGGTGTTCCAGCTGCCCGAAGGCAAGCTCGTCTACGCGAAGGACCGGGGCTATCCGGTGAAGCTCGCGGCCCGCCGCGTCGCCGATCGCGATCGCCCGCCGGTGCTCGTCGTGCAGCTCGAGTCGTTCGAGCTCGCGCACCACGACGAGGCCGGGTGGGCGATCCCGACGAAGTACACGCCGCAGACCGACGAGGAGCGCATCGCGCAGGCGCTCGGCTTCGACGAGGGTTGGGAGGATGCGCGCGTGGAATGCATCTTTCTGTGCGACGCGCGGTTCCACGTGTTCTGGCGCGCCGCGCGCGACCGCAAGCGATTCGGCCTGACGGCGGCCGGAGCGGACTCGCTGTATCCCGTCCCGCTCGGCAAGCGCGAGCTCGACGAGCTCGACCGCATTCTCAAGCAGTGGCCCCGGCCCGAGGAACGATGACCACCGACGACGACTACTGGAACGGATCTCGCTACGACGCGAGCTCGAGCGAAGGCCATTACGAGAGCTGGTTCCTGCGCGCGAACGACGCCGGCGGACGCGCGTTCTGGATCCGCTACACGATCTTCGCACCGAAACATGGGCCGCGCGACGCCGTCGGCGAGCTGTGGGCGATCGTGTTCGACCGCGCGCGCGACGACGATCGCCGCGTGGTGCCCGCGAAGCAGGTGCACGCGATGACCGAGTGCTCGTTCGCGCGCGACCGGCTCGCGGTCACGATCGGGGCCGCGAAGCTCGACGCGACGACGCTCGTCGGCAGTGCGTCCGCGAACGGTCACACGATCGCGTGGGACCTGCAGTACGGGGGCGGCGGCCCGCCGCTGCTGCTGCTGCCCGAACGGCTGTACACGATGAAGCTGCCGCGCGCGAAGGCGCTCGTGAACCGACCGCTCGCGACGTTCTCCGGCACGATCACCGTCGACGGCGAGCCGCTCACGATCGACAGCTGGGTCGGCAGCCAGAACCACAACTGGGGCTCGCGCCACACCGATCGCTACGCGTGGGGCCAGGTCGCCGGCTTCGACGAGCGCCCGGACGCCTTCCTCGAGTGCTCGACCGCGCGGCTCAAGCTCGGCCCGGTGATGACGCCGCCGATGAGCCCGGTCGTGCTGCGGCTCGGCGACGAGGTGCTCGGGTACAACGGCCTGACGCGGGCCGCGCGCGCGCTCGGCGCGTACGCGCCGTACCAGTGGCACATCGAGACCACGGATCGCCAGCACGGCACGCTCGACATCCGGATCCACGCCGATCCGGCCGACTTTGTCGCGCTCCGCTACGCGAATCCGCCGGGCGGCACGAAGATCTGTCTCAACTCGAAGGTCGCGCGCTGCGAGCTCACGCTGCGGAGGCCGGACAAGCTGCCGCTCGTGCTGCACTCGTCGCGCGCCGCGTTCGAGATCGTCGACGACACCGCGCCACCCGGCATCACGCCGGCGGTGTGAGCGTCACGCGAGCGCGGCGAGCACGCGGTCGGGCGCCTCGACCTGCGGGTAGTGGCCGACGCCGGGGAGCTCGACGACGTCGGGATTCGGGACGAGCTCGCGATAGCGCGCGACCATGTGCGCGCCCGAGATCGGATCGACGAGCCCGTTGATCAGCCGGATCGGGATCGTCGCGGACGTCAGCGCGCCGACCCAGCGGGAGCGATTTCGGCGCCGCTCTTCCATGTAGCGGAGCAGCAGCGGCAGCACGGCGGCGCCCTCGGCATGCGACACCAGCTGCCACATCGCGCGCAGCTCGGTGTCGTCCGGCGGCCGGACGGTGCCCCAGATCCGGCGCATGCTCGATGCGAACGTCCGGTACGACGA
Organism: Kofleriaceae bacterium; assembly: GCA_035715365.1. Classification (GTDB taxonomy): domain Bacteria; phylum Myxococcota_A; class Polyangia; order Haliangiales; family Haliangiaceae; genus JABFXX01. Next base: position 72,276 of record DASTLB010000061.1, read on the forward strand.
CACGCGCGCGAGCAGCGGGCCGACCGGTGAGGCGAGCAGCTTCTGCATCGCCAGCGCGCGGTGGGTCTCGGGGAACAGCCCGCCGTTCAGCAGGTACACGCGGTCGATGCGCGCCGCCGCGCCCGGCTGCCGCGCGAGCAGCTCCTGCGCGACGGTGACGCCGTAATCGTGCGCGAGCACGGTGACGCGCGTGACCTGCTCGCGTGCGAGGAAGTCCTCGAACAGATCCGCCTGCTCGAAGATCGAGTAGCGATGAGGCCGCGGCTTCGCCGAGAACCCGAAGCCGAGCATGTCGAGTGCGAGCACGCGATGGCGCGCGACGAGCGCCGGCCAGATCGGGAAGAAGTCCCAAGACGCGGTCGGAAACCCGTGGATCAGCAGCAGAGGATCGCCGCTGCCCTCGGCGCGGTAGAAGATCGAGTGATCGCGCCACGCGAACGTGTCTCCGCGCTCGCGCCACGCCTCGGGAGGGACGACCTGCATGGGCGTGCTGTATCACGCGGCGGGGCGGACGTGACGCAGGCGCTGCGATCACGCCTCGGCGTTCGAGCACGCGTGATGGAAGACTCCAGCACGCGCGCGCCGGCTCTGCGATCGCTGAGGGATGCCGATCTGGCTCGTCGCCGCATTCGTCGTGTCCGGGGACGTCCAGGGGACGCCGCTGCCGGTCGTCGCGACGGTGACCGCGACGGCGCGCGACTCCGGCGAGCGTCACGAAACGACGACCTCGCCGGGTGGGCACTTCGAGCTCGCGCTCGCGGCGGGCACGTATGACTTCGTGATCCGCGCGAATGGCATCTCGGTCCCGAAGCTGTCGGTCGCGGTCGCGGGCGACACGACGCTCGACCCGATCACGATGCCGATCGTCGAGACCACGTACACCTGCGTGTGCCCCGGCCAGGTCGAGGTCAAGCGGCTCGTCCCGGCTCGCCCGGTCGGGCGCGACCGCACGCACGTTCCATTTCTCGCGATGCACGGCACGATCGATCCGGCGACCGCCGTGACGACACTCGACGGTGCGCCGCGGCTCGCCGGCGCGCCGGGCGTGCCGTTCGCGTGGCTGTACCAGATCGAGACGTTCCAGGCCGCGGCGCCGATCGATGTCGCGAGCGGCGTCGGCGGCGCGACCGCGCTGACGCTGCTGCGTGCCGGAGGCCAGCCCGAGGCGACCGGCACGGTGCTCGTCGCTGCGACGCCGGGAGCCGAGCTCGCGCTGACCGCTCCGCTGACGTCCGCGACCTCGGTCGCAGCAGCGATCGCTGCGCAGGGCGACGATCGCGATGCGCTGCTGCGCGTCGCGCATGACCTCGCCGCCGATCAGCAGCTATCGGCGACCGTCCTCGCGCAGGCGCATGGCGACACGCGCGACCGCTGGGCGAGCGCCGCGTACCGGCGGACACTGCTCGACGCACGGCTCGCGATCACCGCACGCGCGACCACCGAGCGGCTCGTGACGCCGGCCGACGAGGCGGCACGCGCGGCGAGCCTCGACGCGCACGTCCTCGAGCGCACCGGAGCCGAGCTCGCGGCGACGTGGCGCGACGACGGGCACGAGCTCCGCGCGATCGCGTCGCGTGGAGCCGGCCAGCGCGACGGGGTCGGTCACGCGGACGCGGCACTCGGGTTCGGCGAGCACTGGAAGCCCGAAGCGCACTGGAACCTGTGGGCCGGGGTCCGCGCCGAGCAACGGGCGTATGCGGCACGGGACGCGTGGGTGATCGCGCCGCGCGCGTTGCTCGCGTTCGATCCCGCGAAGCGCGACCACGGCTTCGTGATCGCGTACGAGCGCGTGCCGCACGTCGACGGCGCGCCCGGCGCCTGGCTCGCTGCGACGACCCGGTCCCACGACGAGGTCGTCGCGGGCTACGTCTACGGCGACGATCGGTGGTCGATCAGCGCGATCGTGCGCGATCGCATCGGGATCGAGCGCGGCGTCGAGGGCCATATCGACTACCGCGGCGATCGGACGCAGCTCGTCGCCGGCGCGTCGTCGATCCGCAGGCTCGCGTCGATCGCGGTCGACCAGGCCGTGCTCGGCAACCGCCCGGACGCGATCGCGATCGCCGCGAGCGCGCAGCGCACCGACGAGGCGACCCGCGCGGGAGCTGCGATCCACTGGCGCCGGACGGCGGCACGCGTCGGACGCGGATCGGTGCGTCCACCGAGCGCGATGGACGTCGACGTGTCACTCGAAGGTTACAAGGCCGGTGACGCGATGGGCGCGCAGCTCGTCGCGAGCGGGATCTGGTTCTGAGTGTCGCGGGACGCTAGCTCGACGCCTCGCTGCTGGACCGCGTGTAACGAACGAGTAGCGGTACATCGGCCAAACGCTGGCATCACCGAAACGTGCACCGCTGGCTCCTCGTCCTGGTGATCCTGGCAACCGCTGACCGCGCCGCGCGTGCCGATGATGACCCATGCGCGGTCGCACCCGACGATCCCGCGCCACCCGCAACGCCGCGCGAAGGTCGCGTGAAGCTGACCGGACACGTCCGCAGCAAGCAGACCGGCGAGGCGGCGATCGGAGCGACCGTGGTCGCGACCAGCCCCGCACTCTCCGGCGAGGAGGTCGTGATCAGCGACGAGAACGGCGCGTACAGCCTCGACGTGCCGCCGGGCACGTATCAGGTGCTCATCTACTACCTCGCGACCACGGTCGAGGTCGCGCACGACCTCGCCGTCACGCGCGACACCGTGCTGCCGGACGTCATCCTCGACGAGTCGATCCAGGAGACCGGGTGCACGTTCTGGGAAGGCACGTGGCCCGAGCAGTCCTCCGAGCCGCGGTTCGGCTTCGGGACCGGCTGGTCGTCGCTGATGCCGGTCGCGCGCGATCGCACGCACCGTGCGTGGATCGCACCGGCGGCCGCGGCGAATCCGCTGACCGCGGTCGCGATCCTCGAAGATGCCGTCCGGCTCGCGGGCGCGCCGGGGGTGCCGATCGCGTTTCTGTCCGATAGCTCGACGTACACGATGCGCGCGCCGATCTGGCTGCCGCACGGGACCGGTGGCACCGCGCAGCTCGGTGTCGTGTCGGGCTCGAACCAGGTCAAGGTCGAGGCGCGCACGATCGGCGGCTACGATCGCGATGCCGGCAGCTCTGCGCGTGCGCAGCTCGTCGCCGGCGGGCCGATCGTGCACGACCACGCATGGCTCGCCGCCGGGCTGCTCGCGGCGCGCAAGCCCGACGCCCATTACGCGACCGACGGCCTGCTGCGGCTCGATGTCATGCCGACGATCGAGCACCAGCTGTCGCTGATGGGGATCGGCCACATCGACCACGGTGACAGCTCGAGCGACGTGTGGTCGCGCGCGGCCTACACGGCGAAGCTCGACGACGGCAAGCTCGTGCTCCAGGCGCACGTCGTCGGCGAGCGGCTCGAGGCGCCAGCCGCGGTCGCGCTCGGCTCGACGCCGGTGTCGTCGCTGACCGACCGGCTCGGCGCGCAGGGCCGCGCGACGCTGCGGCGCAAGGCGCACGGCTACCACCAGCTCGAGGCGCTCGTGCAGGGCGGCACCGGGCACCGCGATCTCGTCGAGCACCGCGACGCGTCGGCCGCGCTCGGCGACGACTGGCAGATCGAGCCGAACGTCACGCTCGTCGCCGGCGTGCGCTGCGAGCTGCGGCGGTTCGGCGACGCGCAGGTCAGCGTGATCGCGCCGCGCGCGTCGATCAGCTGGGATCCGACGAAGGAAGGCCGCGCCGACGTGTTCGTCGCGTACGACCGCATCCCGCACCTCGACGGCGCTCCCGGCGCCTGGCTCACGAACCCCCGGTCACCGCTCGCCCATGACGAGGTCGCGACCGGCTTCGCGTGGAACCCGAACTGGGGCGAGCAGCCGATGATGTTCGGGCTCGCGGCGCGCGCGCGCTCCGAGGCGCTCGACCCTGACGGCGAGCGCCTCGGCGGCGAGGCGTTCCTGCGGTTCGAAGGCCGGCGCACGCGGATCCACGGCTCGGCGACGACGCTCGGCAGGATCGCCACGCTGCTCGCGAGACGTACGGTCTTCGATCGCGCGCGTAACGATCTGTTCGTCGCGACCTCGCTGCGCGCGTCGATGACGAGCCCGAGCGAGGCCGGCGCCGCGGTGACCTGGAAACATACCGGCGGCCATCACGACGATGATCCCGCGGATCTCGACGTCGAGATCACGCTCGAAGGATTCGCAGGCGACGCGGGTCCGGGTACGCGTTTGCTCGTCGGCGGATCGTGGTGACCCCTCAGACCGAGGGTTCGCCCTCACTCCCGTACACCAGACCGGGGGTACGCTCTCGCTCCCGCACGCGCGATCACGCGTGATTGCTGCGCGAGACGCTAGATCCGCGTCGATCGAGCATGCGGATGAACGCACCGACCCCGATCCGTCGCGCGGCGAACGCGAGGTCAAACGGGTCCGGACAGCTGTTTCTCCCGACGAGCGGTGCTCGACAGGTACGGCGGTCTTGCTCGTGGCGATCGAATCGTGGACGACGGACGCAGCGCGCTCGATCAGGCCTCGTCTCGATCCTCGAAGAGGAAGATCGGTTCGTTGACCCGCACGCGTGCTCGGCGTGCGAGCCAGTACGTCCCCATCGGGAACCGATAGGCTTCCTGTGCGAGCCAGTTCGCGCGCGCTTCGTAATATCGGTCGAGGAAGTCGTTGCGAATCTGCAGGACCGCCGCGCGGACCTCCGGATCCTTCGAGGCAAATGTCGGACTGACTTCCATCCGCTGCGCGCGCGTCAGCGGCTTGTCCTTCGGGATGTACTGCCAGCCGCGAGCCAGGACGCGGCGAAGGCCGGTGATGGATTTGCCTTCTTGCTGTCGCTCCTGGGCGAGCTCGATGAGCCGAAGCTCGATCGCCCTCTGAACGCGCGCACGAAACTCGTCGGGGTCACCGAGCTCGGGCGGAATGACCATCTCCAGGACAAGCTGCTTCGGCTGCGTAGCTGCGTGGCCTCGCTTGAAGAACGCCGTTGGCCGATTCACCTCCACGATCGCGCCCGTCACGAACGACTCGTAGCCGTTCGCGCCCGGCCACTGGTCGATGTGCTCGACGACGCGGTGCTTGATCGGATTCGTGAAGGTATAGACGAGCTTGTCGACGACCGTCGCGATGTCCGGAAGCCAGACGACCGAGGTCTGCGACGACGACCAGAAGCAATCGGTACGTCGACGCAGCGCGTTCATCGAACGTGCGAGCAGTACGTGGAACAGCTCGAGGAAGGCCGGGTAGTTGCCGTACCGGTCGAAGATCACCGCGTGATAGTGATTCGACATCGAGCAGTACCCGACGACGTCGATGCGGTGCTTCTCCGCTGCACGCGCGATGCAGAACCGGAACGTCTCGCGCGTCTTGTCGTCGGGATGGAGCAGGTACTGCTTCCGCAGCGTGCGACGCGTGATGAGGTAGAACCGGGCGGGCATCACTTGTCGAGGTCGGGTCATGACCCCGCGCCACTTCGGCTGCACGCCGCCGCGGTTGCCAAAAAAACTCACGTGCGAGGAGAAACCTACGAACCCTCGGTATGGCGGGAGTGGAGGCCGGCGCTTTGATGTCTCGGGCTCATCGGGTTACACCGTCGGGCTTGGTCGTAGGTCAGGCTCGGAAGCGCGGACCCGGTGCACGGATTGCACTCTTTTCGGCGTCACCCCAAAAGGAGAAATCACATGGGTACGAAATCCAGCGTGGAACAACTCAACAGCTTCCTGCGAGGCGAGCTGTCGGCGGTCGAGACCTATCGCATGGCGCTCGACAAGCTCGATGCAAACAGCCTCGCGCGGACGGAGCTGCAGTCCTGCCTCGCGTCGCACCAGAACCGCGTGGCGATGCTGCGCGACGCGGTGATCGCGTGCGGCGGAACGCCAGCCGATAGCTCGGGCCCGTGGGGCGTGTGGGCGAAGACGGTCGAGGGCGGCGCGCGACTGTTCGGCGACAAGGCCGCGGTCGCGGCGCTCGAGGAAGGCGAGGATCACGGCCTCGCCGACTACAAGCGCGAGCTCGACGACGACGACCTCGACGTCCAGTCGCGCCAGCTGCTGGTCGGCCAGCTGTTGCCGTTGCAGCAGCAGACGCACGACCGGCTGAGCATGCTGAAGAAGCAGCTGCGCTAGCCGAGCGGTCCGACCGCAACGCCACCTGGCAGCTTGGCCGGGTGGCGTGTTGCGTACGTGCTCGCGGATGATTGCGGAGTGTGTAGGCTCGCGGGTCCGCAACGGTCCTTTGTGAGGCGATTGTCGTCGCGGCCGTTGCCGCGAGGTCGCCGGGTTGGTACTCGGCATGGAACGAGGTTCCCCGTGAAGTACGCCCTGCTCAGCGTCGCGCTCGTGGCCGCCTGCGGGAAGGACGAAGCGCCCGCCGCCTCCGCGACCGCACCCGCCCAGCCGGTCCAGGTCGGCGTGGTGACGATCCAGGCCAAGCCGATCACGCTGACGAAGGAGCTGCCCGGTCGGACGTCCGCGTTTCGCGTCGCCGAGGTGCGCGCGCGCGTCAATGGCATCGTCCAGAAGCGGCTGTTCACCGAGGGCAGCGACGTCAAGGAAGGCCAGGTCCTGTTCGCGATCGATCCCGCGCCGTACCAGGCCGCGCTCGAGAGCGCGCAGGCGCAGCTCGTCCGCGCCGAGGCGACCGTCGAGTCGGCGAAGTCGCTGTCCGAGCGCTACGGCAAGCTGATCGAGACGAACGCGATCAGCCGCCAAGAGTACGACGACGCGGTCGCGAAGCTGAAGACGGCGAACGCCGACGTCGCCGCGGCGCGCGCGGCCGTGAAGACCGCGCGGATCAACCTCGACTACACGACGGTGAAGTCGCCGCTCGCCGGGCGGATCGGCCGCGCCGAGGTCACCGAGGGCGCGTACGTCCAGGCCTCGAGCGCGACGCTACTCGCGACGGTGCAGCAGCTCGACAAGCTGTACGTCGATCTCACGTGGTCGACGTCCGAGGTGATGCGGCTGCGGCGCATGATCGAGAGCGGTGAGCTGAAGACCGTCGCGGGCGAGGCGAAGGTCACGATCGTGTTCGAGGATGGCCGCGAGTACGCGCAGCCCGGCACGCTGCAGTTCGCCGACGTCTCGGTCGATCAGAGCACCGGCTCGATCGCGCTGCGCGCGGTGGTGCCGAATCCGAAGCAGGAGCTACTGCCCGGGATGTTCGTGCGCGCGCGGATCGACGAGGGCCAGAACCCGAACGCGCTGCTCGTTCCACAGCGCGCGGTGATGCGCGACCAGAACGGCCGTCCGCAGGCGCTCGTCGTCGACAAGGCCGGCAAGGCCGAGCGCCGCACGCTCGTGACCGATCGCGCGATCGGCGACGCGTGGCTCGTCACCGACGGCGTCGCGGCCGGCGATCGCGTGATCGTCGAGGGGCTGCAGAAGGTCCGTCCCGGCGCGCCGGTGACCGCGGTGCCCGCGCAGACCGCCGGCAGCCAGGCCGCGGCGGTGAAGTGATGGCGAAGTTCTTCATCGACCGGCCGATCTTCGCGTGGGTGATCGCGATCATCATCATGATCGCGGGTGGCATCTCGATCCTGCGGCTGCCGGTCGCGCAGTACCCGGCGATCGCGCCGCCGGGCATCAGCGTCACCGCGACGTTCCCCGGCGCGTCGGCGCAGACGCTCGAGGAGACGGTCACCCAGGTGATCGAGCAGCGGATGAACGGCCTCGACGGCCTGCGCTACATCTCGTCGTCGAGCGACTCGAGCGGCATCGCGAGCGTCGAGCTGACGTTCGAGCCCGGCACCGACCCGGACATCGCGCAGGTCCAGGTCCAGAACAAGCTGCAGCTCGCGATGCCGCAGCTGCCGCAGGAGGTCCAGCGCCAGGGCGTTCGCGTCGCGAAGTCGAACCGCAATTTCCTGATGATCGCCGCGTTCGTCTCCGAGGACGGCAGCATGAAGCGCAACGACATCGCGGACTACGTGATCTCGACGCTGCAGGATCCGATCAGCCGCGTGCCCGGCGTCGGCGATGTCCAGGCGTTCGGCTCGCAGTACGCGATGCGCGTGTGGCTCGATCCGGACAAGCTCGCGCAGCGCGGCCTGACGCCGATCGACGTGTCGCAAGCGATCCAGGCGCAGAACGCGCAGGTCTCCGCCGGTCAGTTCGGCGGCACGCCGTCGGTCGCGGGCCAGTCGCTGAACGCAACGATCACGGCGCAGACCCGGCTGCAGACGCCCGAGCAGTTCGAGGCGATCCTGCTGCGGGTCAACCCGAACGGCTCGCAGGTCCGGCTCCGCGATGTCGCGCGCGTCGAGCTCACCGGCGAGAGCTTCGACATCGAGAGCTTCTACAACGGCAACCCGACGTCGGGCATGGGCATCCGACTCGCGGTCGGTGCGAACGCGCTCGACACCGCCGACGCGGTCCGCAAGCGCCTGACCGAGCTGTCGGCGTCGTTCCCGCCCGGGCTGCGCACGGTCTATCCGGTCGACTCGACGCCGTTCGTCAAGATCTCGATCGAGGAGGTCGTGGTGACGCTCGCCGAGGCGATCGGCCTCGTGTTCCTCGTCATGCTGCTGTTCCTCCAGAACTGGCGCGCGACGCTGATCCCGACGCTCGCGGTGCCGGTCGTGCTGCTCGGCACGTTCGGCGTGCTCGCCGCGTTCGGCTACAGCATCAACACGCTGACGATGTTCGGCATGGTGCTCGCGATCGGCCTGCTCGTCGACGACGCGATCGTGGTGGTCGAGAACGTCGAGCGCGTGATGTCCGAGGACAAGCTCCCGGCGAAGGAAGCGACGCGCAAGTCGATGGAGCAGATCACCGGCGCGCTCGTCGGCATCGCGATGGTGCTCGCTGCGGTGTTCATCCCGATGGCGTTCTTCGGCGGCTCGGTCGGCGTGATCTATCGCCAGTTCGCGATCACGCTGGTCTCGGCGATGGCGCTGTCCGTCGTCGTCGCGCTGACGCTGACGCCGGCGCTGTGCGCGACGATCCTGAAGCCGCACGCGCACGACAAGCGCAAGGGACCGTTCGGCTGGTTCAACCGCGGCTACGCGCGCGGCCAGCATGCCTACGCACGCACGACCGGCGTGCTCGTGCGCCGCAAGCTGTTCGCGCTGCTCGCGTACGGCGGGCTCGCCGCGGCGCTCGCGCTGCTGTTCACGCGGATGCCGAAGGGCTTCCTCCCCGAGGAAGATCAGGGCCAGTTCAACGTCCAGGTCCTGCTGCCGCCGGGCAGCACGCAGGAGCAGACCCGCGCGGTGATGGAGAAGGTCACCGATCACTTCCTGAAGAACGAGCCGCAGGCGATCGAGTCGATCATGGCGATCAACGGCTTCGGGTTCGGTGGCCGCGGTCAGAACTCGGGCGTCGGGTTCGTCAAGCTGAAGCACTGGGACGAGCGCAAGTCGCCGGAGCTCAGCGCGAAGGCCGTCGTCGGGCGTGCGATGCGCGCGTTCTCGCAGATCAAGGAAGCGACGGTGTTCGCGTTCGCGCCGCCGGCGATCAGCGAGCTCGGCAATGTCAGCGGCTTCCAGCTCCAGCTCGAAGATCGCGCGGGGCTCGGCCACGAGGCGCTGGTCGCCGCGCGCGACCAGCTGATCGGGCTCGCCGCGAAGCACCCGGCGCTCGCGAAGGTGCGCCAGGGCGGCCTCGAAGATCGCCCCGAGTACAAGGTCGACGTCGATCAGGAGAAGGCGGCCGCGCTCGGACTGTCGCTCGCCGACATCAACACGACGCTGTCGTCGACGTGGGGCGGCGCGTACGTCAACGACTTCATCGACGACGGGCGCACGAAGCGGGTCTACATGCAGGCGGACGCGCGATTCCGCATGCAGCCCGACGACCTCGGCCGCTGGTACGTGCGCAACAAGGCCGGCCAGATGGTGCCGTTCTCGGCGTTCGCGACCGGCCGCTGGACGTACGGCCCGCCGAAGCTCGATCGCTTCAACGGCTTCCCGACGATCTCGATCCAGGGCGAGCCCGCGCCGGGCTACAGCTCCGGCGACGCGATGGCCGCGATCGAGGATCTCGTGAAGCAGCTCCCCGACGGCGTCGGCTCGGAGTGGTCCGGGCTCGCGTACGAGGAGCGCCGCTCGGGCGCGAACGCGCCGCTGCTGTACACGCTGTCGCTGCTCGTCGTGTTCCTGTGCCTCGCCGCGCTCTACGAGAGCTGGACGATCCCGGTCTCGGTCATGCTCGTCGTGCCGCTCGGCGTGCTCGGTGCGGTGGTCGCGACGCTCGTCGGCAAGACGGCGAACGATGTCTACTTCCAGGTCGGCCTGCTCGCGACGATCGGCCTCGCCGCGAAGAACGCGATCTTGATCGTCGAGTTCGCGAAGGATCTCGTCGAGCACGGCAAGTCACCCGCGGACGCCGCGCTCGAGGCGGCGCGCATGCGGTTGCGGCCGATCCTCATGACGTCGCTCGCGTTCGTGCTCGGCGTGCTGCCGCTCGCGATCGCGCGCGGTGCCGGTGCCGGTGCGCAGAACGCGATCGGCGTCGCCGTGATCGGCGGCGTGCTCGCGGCGACGCTGCTCGGCGTGCTGCTCGTCCCGGTGTTCTTCGTCCTGATCGCGCGCCGGCCACGCGCGAAGCTGCCCGAGGCGATCGCAAGTGCGGGCTCCGCCGGCGCGCGCAGCACAGCCGAAGGGAGTGCGGAGTCGATCGCACAGGGGCCCCATGCGTAGGGTCGCCGCGCTGCTCGCGATCGCAGTCGCCGCGTGCACGCTCGCGCCGCGCTACGAGCGCCCCGCGTCGCCGGTCGCGAACCGGTTCGACGGCACCGGCGGCACCGCGGTCGACGCGGTCGGCTGGCGCGATGTATTCGGCGATCCGCGACTGCAGGAGGTGATCGCGCTCGCGTTGCGCAACAACCGCGACGTGCGCGTCGCGGCGCTCAACGTCGAGCTCGCGCGCGCCCAGTACCGGATCGAGCGAGCGCCGCTGGTTCCGTCGGTGTCCGGAGTCGCGGGCGCCGACGTCACGGGCACGTCCGACGATGTCAGCGTGCAGTACCGCGTCGGCGTCAGCGCGGCGTACGAGCTCGATCTGGTCGGGCGCGTGCGCAGCCTTCGGGCCGCCGCGCTCGAGGAGTACCTCGCGACCGAGGAAGCCCAGCGCGCCGCGCAGCTCTCGCTGGTCGCCGAGGTCGTTTCGCAGTACCTGCGCGAACGCGCGTTCGAGGAGCAGCGTCAGCTCGCCGAGCAGACGCTCGCCGCCGTCCGAGAGTCGCAGCAGATGACGGCGCGGCTGCTCGAGGCCGGGCAGCGCTCCGAGCTCGACGTCCGCACCGCCGAGGCGCAGGTCCAGGGCGCACGCGCCGAGCTCGCGCGCGTCACGCGACTGCGCGCCCAGGCACACAACGCGCTCGTGCTGCTCGTCGGCGCCGAGCTGCCGTCGAGCTTACCGACCGGTCAGCCGCTCGACGCGACGACGATCGTCGCCGACCTGTCGCCGGGCCTGCCGTCCGAGTTGCTCGAGCGCCGGCCGGACATCCTGGCGGCCGAGCACGCGCTGCGTGGCGCGAACGCGAACATCGGCGCGGCCCGAGCCGCGTTCTTTCCATCGATCTCGCTGACCGGGTTCGCGGGGCTCGCGAGCAAGGCGCTGTCGAGCCTGTTCACCGGCGGCGCCGCGGTCTGGACGTTCTCGCCACAGCTCACGGTCCCGCTGTTCACCGGCGGGCGTAACACCGCGACGCTCGAGGTCGCGAAGGTGCGCGCGCGCATCGAGGTCGCGCGCTACGAGCAGGCGATCCAGGTCGCGTTTCGCGAGGTCGCAGACGCACTGGTTGCGCGTGCGAGTCTCGACGAGCAGCTCGCGGCGCAGACCGCGCGTGCCAGCGCCGAGCAGAAGCGCTTCGAGATCTCGCAGCAGCGCTATCAAGCCGGCGTCGAGAGCTACCTCACCGTGCTCGCCGCGCAGCAGGACCTCTACCAGGCGCAGCAGCAACTGATCGACGTTCGGCTCGCGCGCCTGCTGAACCTGGCAGATCTGTACCGTGCGCTCGGCGGCGGCTGGCGTGAACACGGCGCTCGCCAAAGCACGATGTGACGGCGCAGCGCACACACGTCTGACCAACGCTGTCCTCACCAAGTCGCACTTGGTGAGCCGTGGACAAGTGGCTACAACTGTCACGTGCCTGGACAAGTCTTGATCGTCGACGACGATGACGATGTTCGGATCGCGACCCACGACGCGATGGAACGTCGCGGCTACGACGTGGTTGCCGTCGGCAGTGGCGCGGAGGCACTCGCCTACCTGACCTACGAGACGCCGGATCTGATCCTGCTCGACCTTCACATGGACGACATGAACGGGTGGGAAGTGCTCGGAGCGCTGCGCGACGATTCGCGATTTGCGCGCACCGAGGTCATCGTGGTCACCGGCTCGGACGCGAAGGTCGGTCACGGCGTCCGCGTCATGCGCAAGCCGTTCAAGATCGATCAATTGCTCGCGATGCTCGACACACCCCGCGCGGCGTGACCGCGTCGCGGTACCGCCGACCGCAGAGCCGCACGTCGCACGGCCAGGACGTGTGCCCCGCAGAGCTAGCGGAGCCCTCGAAGCTCGCAGAGGATTCCTAAGAAGATCGAGCGTTCTCGTCGGCGTCCGCAATCGTGGGCTTCAACCGACCCTTCGCGTGCTTTGTGGCCTTCGCTTGCTCTGCGTTATTCAGGGGCACACGCAGCGCCCGTGCGAGCTGGCAATTCCTCTGCGGTTCAGACGCAGCCGCGGCGGTTGCCTCGGACAGGGGAACCACTTCGCGGCTCCCGAAACGAACAAACGCGAGATGCAATCTCTGCATCTCGCGTCTTGGTACGAGGGATATGTGGTCAGCCAGCGGCGCGAGGGTCGCGAAGCTTGCCGAGATCATCATCGAGCATGCGGAGCATCTTGTCTGCCGCGTCGCCGATCACGACCTCTGCGCTCGTTCCCTTCTGGGTCACCGCCAGTGGCGGACGACCTCCGACGTGAACTTCGAGAGTGCAGCGGAAGTCGTCGTTGCCCGATTTCGGTCCGTTCTCGTCGGCCAGGTGGACCTCGACTCGCGTGATCTGGTCGCGGTAGCGGTCGAGCGATGCTTCGACCATCGCGGTCACACGCTGCTCGAGGCCATTGCCCGAGATGTGATCGTCATGTCTGACGAGGACCTGCATCGATGCGTCCTTAGACCGTTACGTGGCGGCGTCCGATGACAGCGCGGTAGATGGCCAGCAGCAACACGGCACCGATCACCGATGCGATGAAGCCTGCGCCCTCGTTCGCGTTGTACCAGCCCAGCGCCCGGCCCAGGAAGCCCGCGATCAGCGAGCCGGCAACACCGAGGAGCATCGTGATGAGAATGCCGCCCGGATCGCGCCCCGGCATGATGAGCTTCGCGATCGCACCAATAACGAGACCAATGATGAGCATCCAGAGAATATGCATGGCTGTGTGTCCTTTCCTTGATCCGGCTTCCTTGCGCGTGGCGTGCCCAACTCGAAATGGCTCGAAACAGCGTCGTGCGCGGCCGGCCGCACACCGCGCACGAGCGTGATCAACTCGCACTGTGACGGCGACGCTCGCGCCGAGTCTGCGTCGGAAAAACTCTCGACGCGCCTCGCGATGCGGCACGGACTCGATCGACGAGGCGTGGAGCGCGCGTCAGGAACCGATCACCGGGGCCGCCCGCGATCGCGCGCCGCGATGCGCCGCGGGGCCGGAGCACTGGCGCCGGGGAGCGCGCCATCGTTCCGACCGAAGTCTAGCCGTCCGTGCGCGGGAGGACGAGCGCGGTGTGCGGATGCTGCGCGCCGTCGTGGCTCGCGCGGCGGGCGCGTGCGGCGGAGCGTCGCACCGACGTTACTGTGCGCGCGGACCGTGCCGGCGGGTCAGGCGAGCGCGCTCACCGACGCGCGCGGCTCGGCTTGTTCGGCGGTGCCGTGCGCTCGCGCGCTTCGGGCTCGTTGGCCGTCGCTTCTTCGACCATCTCGGGCGAGACCTCGATCGTCTTCGATCGACGCGCGACCTCCGCGAGCAGTCCGGTCGTGAACGGGTCGTGCACGGTCGAGGTTCGTGCGCGATGCGCGAGCTGACCGGCGTGGCTCTGGTCAGCCGTCTGCTCCGGCTCTTCGGCGACGATCTCGAGTGTCGCTTCCGCCGCCGTCTTGTTGGCATCGTTTGGCGCGGGGACGGTCTCGTCGGGGACGTCCTTCGACGTGAGCTTCGCGAGCTCGCGACTGTCAAACCGCGTCGTGCGCCGGCTGTGGCGATCACCGATCCCCATGGCCCAGAGGGTAACAACGCTCACGTGATCTTTTGAAGTCAAAAATCGATCGCGGCCCGCCAACGATCGACGACATGTGCGCGCGAGTGGGGCGTCATGGCGGCACGTCGCGCAACCGAGCACGGTAGGCCGCGGGCGTCGCGCCGGTCCACTTGCGGAACACGCGCGTGAAGCTCGGCAGCTCGGTGTAGCCGAGGCGCTGCGCGATCTCGCCGATCGAGAGCCCGCGGTTCTCGATCAGGAGCAGCGCGCGCTGGCGACGATGCTCGTCGCGGATCACCGAGAACGTCGTGCCCTGGTCCGCGAGCTTGCGCTTGACGGTGCGCGGCGACATCGCGAGCTGCTTCGCGACCGTGTCGAGCGACGTGCGCGGATCGCGGGCGAGCGCCGCGTGGATCCGGCTCGCGAGCATGCCTTCCTCGATCCGGGCGAGCTCGCGCTCGAGCTGCTCGGTCGCGAGCCGCCGCGCGACGAGGTCCGCGGTGACGAGCGGCAGGTCGAGCACGCCCGCCTCGAACACGAGCCGGTGCGCCGGGCGGTCGAAGTGCAGCCGGCCGCCGTGCGGCCAGCGATCGATGTACGGCGGCGCGGCGAACGCGCACTCGACGATGCCATCGAGCGGCTTGCCGGTGAGCGCACGGCCGATCTGCCAGATCCCGACCGCGAGCGCGAGCACCGCGAACTCGCGCATCGCGCCGAGCGGCGTGCGCTCCTCGATCACGATCGATGCGGTCTCGCCTTCGATGTACAGCGCGAGCCCGATCGCCGACGTCCGCGTGCTCGCGAACTTGACCGCGAGCTCGAGCGCCTCGCGGGCGGTGCTCGCGGTCATCGCCGCGAACCCGAGGAAGCCATGCGTCGACACGCGCATCTGGGCACCGAGATGGAGCGCGAGCGCCGGCTCGTTCGTCAGCTGGTGGGCGCGCGCGATGATCGCCTCGCAGACCCGGATCGGCACGCGCGTCGTCGGCTCGGCGAGCGCCTCGACCGTGACCGGCAGCCCGTCGAGCAGCGCCTCGGGCGTCACGTTCCACCGCCGGACGAGCTCGACGATGTCGCGGATGTTGGCGCCGGGCAGGTCGTGCACGTGGCCCGAAATGATAACGACTCGGCACGCGCGGACCTAGGGCGGAACGCGCGCGCGCCGCATCGTGTCGGCATGCAGCTGATCCCCCGCCGCCACGTCGACCTCGCGCTCGATCCCGCGGCCGTCCCGCGCGACTGGTGCGCGAGCGACCCGTACGTCACGACCTACAACGCGGCGCTGTCGCTGCTGTTCCCCGAAGGCGAGCAGTTCTTCGTCCAGTCGGTGAAGCAGCTCGCGGCCGCCGCCGACTCGCCCGCGCTGCAGCAGCAGATCGCCGGCTTCATCGGCCAGGAGGCGATGCACGGCAAGGAGCACCGCGCGTTCAACGACCTGCTCGTCGCGCACGGCTACCCCGAGGCCCCTCGGATCGAGGCGCGCTTGCGCCGGTTCCTGCGCGGTGTGCGCCGGGCTCTGCCCGCGCGATCGCAGCTCGCGGTGACGTGCGCACTCGAGCACTTCACGGCGATGCTCGCCGAGCTGTTGCTCGGCAACCGCCAGGTCCAGGAGGAATTCGATCCGAGCGTCCGCGCGTTGTGGCTGTGGCACGCCTACGAGGAGTCCGAGCACAAGGCGGTCGCGTTCGACCTCTATCGCGCCGCGGGCGGCGGCTACGTCCGGCGCTGCGGGATGATGCTCGTGACGACGTTCGTGTTCGTCGCGGTGCACGCGATCGTCCACGCGCGGCTGATGGCGACGCGCGGGATCCTGTGGCGACCGTGGACGTGGCTGCGCGGCATCGGCCGGATGTGGATCTATCCGGGCTACTTCGTGCGGCAGGTCCCGGCGTACCTCGCGTACTTCCGGCCGTCGTTTCATCCCGATGATAGGGACACGCGTCCACTGCTCGCGGCGTGGCACGCGCAGCTGTTCGCCGACGACGGCCTGCTCGCCGGCCGCGTCCGGGCCTGACGGACGTCGCGACATCGATGTCGCGGTCTGGCGTTGGCTCGCGAACGCGCGCGACGCAAGTCACATGGATCCACGGCGGTGCGTCGGTGTGGGGCATGCTTGAGGGCCGGCCATGCGTTCGTTCAGGACCCTCGGGATCGTGGGTGGGATCGTGGTCGTGCTCGTCGCCGCGTGCAGCGAGCACGGCATGTCACCGCCGATGCCCGACGTGGCACCGCCGCCGCCGCCGCCGTCCGGTCCGGTGTCGCTACGGATCGCGAGCGACGGCGTACCGCATCCCGGGGTCACCGTCGTGTTCCAGGCCGCGGACTCGCACGTCGTCGGCACCGCGGTCACCGATGCGAGCGGGGTCGCGTCGATGACGATGGAGGCCGGCGGGTTCGTGACCGCGATCGATCCGTTTGGTCCGCCGGCGGCAGGCGGCGCGAACGATCTGCGCACGTTCGCCGGCGTGCGGCCGTTCGACGAGCTGCGGCTGGGGCGCGACGATGCCCGCACCGGGCTGCAGGTGCGCGTGACCGCGCCGGTCGCACAGAACGCGGCGAGCTACACGCTGCACACGACGTGCGGCACCGGCACGCTCGTCGCGACCGGCACGGGCAAGCCGACCGCGCTCGTCACGCTGCAAGGCTGCACGAGCGCCGTCGACATGATCGTCGTCGCGAACGATGCGACCGGCAAGCCGCTGCGAGCGCTGATCGCGCGCGGGCTCGCGGTGTTCGACGGCGACACGCTGCAGCTGACCGGCACGTACGAGCCGATCGCGAGCGTCGGCATCGAGTACAGCGCGGTCCCGGACGCGTACACGTCGATCGAGACCCACGCGACGATCACCACGCAGGCGCCGATCTTGTCGGCCGACGCGACGGCCGCCGTCCAGTTCGGGATCGCGAACACGATGCTCGCGCTGCCCGGGTTCTTCGACACCGCGCTCCGGATCGACGCGCACCCGGTCCCGGCCGCGCCGAAGCTCGGCGTCCACGGCGTGCTGACGTGGAGCTCGTTCTCGACGAACAACTTCGTCCAGCTGTGGGATCTGCTGCTGCCGGACTACGCGCAGCGCCCGACGTTCAGCCTGCCGCGCAGCATCTTCTGGAGCGAGACGCAGAACGGCGCGCGGATCCTCGACGACGCACCGAACTTCGAGTCGAGCGTGCCGCCGAACATCGGCATCCCCGATGTCGTGATCGCGAAGCTTCACGTCGCGCGCCCGGACCGCACGTTCGACTGGACGATCGCGACGCCGTACGTCGGCCCGGTCGTCACCTACCCGCAGCTGTCGCCGACGCCCGGCGAGCTCGCCGTGTTCGATCCCGCGCCCGGCGACGCGGTCGACGTCGTGCGGCTGTCGACCGTCGACGTCCCGTTCGGCTACGACTCGGTCCGCGCGAACATCCTGAACGTCGTCGACTACGCGGAGCTGATCACCGATCCGACGTTCGGCCGGATCTCGTACGAAGATCTGTCGCCCTGATCCGCGCGCTCGCCCGGTGTGCTCCCGGCGGGAATAGCCGGTGCCACGATGGCAGTTGCCACCCCACGCAGTCTGCGCGCGCGCCCGACGGCCTTCACCGAATCCACACCGACGTCAGCGTGGATTCGGCGGAAGTTCGGGCTAGCATCAACGGGTGCTGCGCAAACAGACCGGCTTCGCCCTGACCCTCGCGCTCTGCGCGGTCGCCTGCTCCGCGAAGGCGCCGCCCACGACGTCGGGAGATTCCCCGCGGTCGATGCCGGAGCCGCCCCCGCTGGCCGCTCCGACCGGCACGACGATGGCATCGGCGCCTGCGGATCCGCGCGAGGCGGCGCTGTCCGCGGCGGTGGTTCATCTCATGGAGAAGGAGCACCTGCTGCGCAAGAAGATCGACGACCAGATCTCGCGCGAGGCGTTCAACACGTACATCAAGCGGCTCGACGCGACGAAGATGTTCCTGCTCAAGTCGGATCGCGACGCGCTCGCCGTCCATGCCGACAAGATCGACGACGAGCTGCATAACGGATCGCTCGATCTGGCACACGACGGTGCGAAGGTGTTCGCGGCACGCGTCGCGGTCGTCGAGAAGATGGTGGCCGAGCTGCTCGACAAGCCGTTCAACCTCAACGACGAGGAGTGGATCGAGCTCGATGGCGACAAGGTCGAGCTCGCGGCGAACGACCAGGAGTTGCGCGAGCGCTGGCGCCGCCGGCTCGAGCTCGAGGTGCTCGAGAAGACCGCGCAGATGGAGGCGCGGCTGAAGCCGCCGGCCCCGAAGGTCGATCCGAACGCGAAGCCGGGTAACAACGGCGCGAAGAAGAACGGCAAACCGCAGCCGCCGGTCCAGCCGCCGCGCGACGACGATGACGACGACAAGGCCGCGATGCCGGCGTCGCAGATCCCGCCGACGCCCGAAGGCCGCGAGGCGAAGGCGCGTGCGGATCTCGCGAAGTCGTATGCGGGCCGGTTCGCACGCCTGAAGACGCCGGGCTCGCTCGATGCCGCGGCCGAGGTCGTCAACGCGGTGGCCGCGACGCTCGATCCGCACAGCACGTACCTGCCGCCCGCGGACAAGGCGAACTTCGACATCCACATGACCGGCTCGCTCGAGGGCATCGGCGCGGTGCTGCGCGAGCGCGATCACTACGTCGAGGTCGTCGAGCTCGTCGCCGGTGGCGCGGCGTGGCGTCAGGGCAACCTCGGTCAGGGCGATCTGATCCTGTCGGTCGCGCAGAACGACGGCGCGGATGCGGTCGACACCGCGGACATGAAGATCGACGACGTCGTGAAGATGATCCGCGGCCCGAAGGGCACGACGGTGCGGCTGCGCGTGCTCAAGCCCGCGGGCAACGAGGAGACGATCGCGATCACGCGCGACAAGATCGTGATCGAGGAGACGTACGCGCGCGGCGCGATCCTGCAGCGCCCCGGCCAGCCGGCGTACGGCTACATTCACCTGCCGAGCTTCTACGGCGGCAAGGGCCCGGGGCAGCGCACGGCGTCCGACGACATCAAGCGCCTGCTACTCGAGATGAAGCAGCGCAAGGTGCCCGGCGTCATCATCGATCTGCGCAGCAACGGCGGCGGCATCCTCGGCGACGCCGTCGAGATGACCGGCCACCTGATCGATCGCGGCCCGGTCGTCCAGGTCCAGGACAGCCAGGGCCAGCGCGAGACGCTGTCGGATCCGAAGCCGGGCTTCATCTACGACGGCAACGTCGTCGTGCTCGTCGACCAGTTCAGCGCCTCGGCATCCGAGATCGTCGCCGGCGCGCTGCAGGACTACAACCGCGCGGTGATCGTCGGGACCGGTCCGACGCACGGCAAGGGCACGGTGCAGACCCTCGCGGATCTCGACCGCGCGACCGGCGGCAAGATCGAGCTCGGCAGCTTCAAGATCACGATCCAGCAGTTCTTCCGCGTCACCGGCGCGTCGACGCAGCGCGAAGGCGTCAAGCCGGACATCGTGCTGCCGAACCCGTTCGGCTACGTCGACTCCGGCGAGCGCGAGCTCGAGCACTCGCTGCCGTGGTCGCAGATCGATCCGGTGCCGTTCGCGAAGTGGCCGGCGAGCTGGAACAAGACCGTGCTCGCGCAGAAGAGCCTCGCGCGCGTCGCGAAGCAGCCCGCGCTGTCGAAGATCGCGGCCGCGGTCGAGGTCCTGCGCGCACGCAAGAACGACACGCGCGTGCCGCTGCAGCGCGCCGCGTGGGACGCCCGCCGCAAGGAGCAGAAGGCCGCGCTCGATGCCGCATCGCCGGACTACAAGGCGATCCCGACGAAGACCACGGTCAAGGTGATCGAGGACCCGAGCGCCGCGCCGCCGCCTCCGCCGCCGCCCGCCGCGCCGAGCGACAAGACGAAGAAGAGCCTGCCGCAGGATCCGCTCGCGAAGTGGCGCGAGAACCTCGCCCACGATCCGTGGGTCGAGGAGTCGCTGAACGTGCTCGGCGACATGAAGTGAGTCGCGTGTAGACTCACCTCGCGGGTGAGCGAGCACGAGCCGTCCCACGAGACGCAGGCAGGCGCGGTCGCCGACGCGCTCGAGCAGGCGCGCCCCGACGATCCCGCCGGGCTCGCGCTCGCCCGGGCCCGGGTCGCCGGTGCGCTGTTCGGCGGCGCGGTCGGGTTCGGGCGGTTCCACGTGATGGAGCGGCTCGGCCGCGGTGGGATGGGCGTCGTCTACGCGGCGTACGATCCCGAGCTCGATCGCGGCGTCGCGCTCAAGATGGTGCACGTCGCCGGTGATCGCGAGCTCGCGCTCGGCGAGGCGAAGGCACTCGCGCGGCTGTCGCACCCGAACGTCGTGCCGATCTACGACGTCGGCATCATCGACGATCACGTCTACCTCGTGATGGAGCTCGTGCGCGGCGCGACGCTGCGCGAGTGGATCGCGAACCGGTCGCGGCGCGAACGGCTCGAGGTGTATCGCCAGGCCGGGCTCGCGCTCGCGGCGGCCCACGCGGCCGGGCTCGTGCACCGCGACTTCAAGCCCGAGAACGCGATCGTCGGCAGCGACGGCCGCGTGCGCGTCGTCGATTTCGGGCTCGCGTGCGAGACGACCGCGCCCGACACGAGCTCGCGGCGGCGCGTCGGCGGGACGCCGAAGTACATGGCGCCCGAGCAGGCGACCGGCGCGGTGTCCCCGGCGGCCGATCAGTACAGCTTCTGCGTCGCGCTCGACGAGGCGCTGCGCAGCGACGCCGATGATCCGCCGGGCTGGATCGCGGCGATCCTGGAGCGCGGGCGCGCGAGCGATCCGGCCGCGCGGTTTCCAGCGATGGCGGACCTGCTGCACGCGCTCGGCCGCGATCCGGCGCGCGTGTGGCGGCGACGGATCGCGATCGCGGCGGCCGCGGCGGTCGCGCTGACCGCGTTCTTCGTCGGACGCGCACGCTCGGCGACCGCGATCGAGCCGTGCAGCGGAGCGGATCGCGAGCTCGCAGCCGCGTGGGAGCCGACGGCGCGCGACGCCGAGCTCGCGCGGATCGCGAGGCTGTCGAGCTACGGCGCGACGCTCGCTCCGCACCTCCGCCAGCAGCTCGCCGACCACGACGCGCAGTGGATCGCCGGTCATCGCGATGCCTGTCTCGCGCATCGCCGCGGCGTGCAGTCGGACCAGCTGCTGGATCGCCGGATGGCGTGCCTCGCACGCAGCAAGACCGCGCTCGCGACGATCGCCGACATCACGCGCGCGGCCGATGCGCACGCGCTGCCCGACGTCGCACGCGCGGCGAGCTCGCTGCCCGATCCGCGGCAGTGCGGCGATCTCGATGCGCTCGCGCTCGACATCGAGCCGCCCGCACCCGCGCTCGCGCTCCCGGTCGCGACGACGCGCGCCGAGCTCGAGCGGGCCCGCGTCCAGCTCGCCGCCGGTCGCGCCGCGGTCGCGCACGCGCTCGCGGATCGCGCGGTCGCGAGCGCGCGCACGCTCGGCTACCAGCCGCTCGTCGCGGAGGCGTTGCTCGTCGACGGTCAGACGCAGATGAGCACCGATCCGCCGCGCGCGGCCACGACGCTGCGCGACGCGACGCAGGCCGGCATCGCGGCCGGCAGTGATGCCGTCGCGGTCGAGGCGTGGGCGCGGCGCGCGTACGTCGAGGGCACGACCGGCGATCCGTCGAAGGCGCTCGCGGGCCTCGAGGTGATCGATGCGCTCGCGGCGCGCACGAAGTCATCCCAGTTCGCGCGCGCGCTGCTCTACAACAACGTCGGCAGCGTCGAGCTCGCGCGCGATCATCGCAGCGATGCCCGCGCCGCGTTCGAGCGTGCGATCGCGATCGCGCGCGACGTCACCGGGCCCGGCGCGATCGAGCTCGTCGCGATCCGGCGCAACCTCCAGCTCGTGCTCGACGATCGAGCCGAGCGCGATCGCCTGCTCGCGAGCGTCGAGGCCGATCTCGTGCGCGTGCTCGGCGAGGGCCACCCGGACGTCCTGCTGACGCGGCTCGTCCGCGCGACGTCGACGCTCGACGGCGCCGAGGCCGCTCGCCTGCTCGCGCCGACCTGCGAGTCGCTCGAGCAGCACGACGGCATCGCGTTCTATGTCGCGCCGTGCTGGGCCGAGCTTGCCGAGCTGCGGATCGCGCTCGCCGACGCGCCCGGCGCGCTCGCCGCCGCCGATCGCGCGATCGCGCGCGGCGCCGCGACGAATCCGCTCACGTACGACCTCGCCGGCAACGCCCGGCTATGGCGCGGTGACGCCACCGGCGCGCTCGCGGACTACCAGGCACAGCTCGCGAAGCTCGCGCCGGTCCCCGACGAGCCGTGGTTCCGGCGCTACGAGCGCGCGAAGCTCGTGCTCGGCATCGGTGCCGCGCAGCGCGCGCTCGGCAAGCGCGACGCGGCTCGCACGTCGCTGACCGCCGCCGTCGACGATCTCGCCGCGATCGCGCGCGATCATGCGCAGACCGCGAACGAGCGCCGGCTCGTGCGCGCGCGCCGCGAGCTCGCGGCCGTCACGGCGGATTCGCCGAGATAGCGCCGCCGTACGATCGCCAGTCGGTCATGCCGTCGCAGCGCGGGATCTGAAACCCGCACTTCGCCTCGATGTCGGCGTGCGTGTAGATCGACAGCCGCGGCGTGTCGAGGCACGCGGCGCCGGCGGCGGTCCACACGCTCTCGCGCGACGCCGCCGTGCTCGGCTCGAACCGCGGCAGGTAGCCGGTCGCATCCATGTACCAGAGCGGCGTGCCGTCGACGGTGAACGACTGACCCTTGCCGCAGTAGTCCGCGGTGATGAGCTTCAGCATCATCGTGCGCTGGGCCTGCGTCGTGTCGTACGCGATCGCGCCCGCGGCGTTGTAGCTGCCGGCGCGCGTGTGCCGCACGAGGTGCAGCTTCGCCATCGCGGTGCCGGCGCACGCGAGGTTGAACCACGTCGTATCGCGGCTGACCTCGGTGTCGAGCTTGCGCGCGGCGTCGAGCCGATCCCATTCGTAGACGAGCGCGTTGTAGATCTTGCCGTTCCATCCCGGATCCGACGCGAGGTTGTCGCCCTTGCAGATCTGGCGATCGAACTTCGTCTCGCCGAGCGCCGGCCGGCGCGCGCGCATCTCGTACGACGGCACGACCTCGGCGTCTCCCGCCCAGTAGTGCAGCGCCTGCGGATCGTAACGATAGATCTGGACCTCGATCTTCTCGCCGGTCGGCACGTGCTCGAGCGTCAGCACCGTGCCCTCGAGGTTCGCGCCGTCGAACCAGAACCCGTACCAGCTCGAGTACGCGTAGAAGTGGTCCCGGTAGACATCGAGCTTCACCGGCTCGCCCCACCGCGTGACCGCACCGAGGTACCGCACGCCGCCGGCGTTCGTCTCGCGGCCGCTGAGGTCGAGCTCGTCGAACACGATGCCGTCACCGACGGTCGCGGCGTTCGAGCCGCAGTTCCAGATCGAGCACGTCGCGTCGCCCCACAGGGTCGATTCGACGGTCGTCTCTTCGATCGTCTCTTCGTCGGGCGCGACACACCCGATCACGCTGATCCCCACAAGCAAACCAAGCTTCCGAACGTCCATGGTCGTGCTGCTCCTTGGCGTGGTAGTCGCGCGACGGACCGACCTGTTACGCGCGCCCGACGAAAATCTTCCGGCGTCGCAACCGCGCGCGATCGCGGCGCTATTCGTCGTCGGCGGCGTCGAGGTCCGGCCGGCTCAGCGACGCGACCAGGCGGTCCGTGCCGGCGAGCGCCTCGGGACCGAGCTCGGCCATCCGCGCCCGCAGCGCCTTGCGCGCCCGCAGCAGCCGGACCCGGATCGTACCGGGCGGGACCTCGAACACCTCGGACAGCGCCGCGGCGTCGAGATCGTGCCAGTAGTGCAGCTCGAGCAGGAGCTGCTGCTCCGCGGGCAGCTCGGCGAGCGCGAGCCGGAGCTGCTCGATCTGGCGCGCGCGCCCGAGCTGGCTCGACAGCGACGTGACGAGCGCCGCGATCGACGTCAGCTCGAAGTCGACGTGCTCGCCGCGCGGCAGCTTGCGGAGGTACGTGTACAGCTCGTTGCGCGCGATCGCGAACAGGTACGTCCGGAAGCTCGACTGGCCGCGAAACCGGTCACGCGACGCGACGCACGCGGTGAACGTCCGCTGGGTGAGGTCATCGGCGTCGCCACCGACCTTGTGCTCGAAGAACCGATAGATCGATGCGAAGTGGCGCGCGAACAGCTCCTGGCCCGCGCGGGTGTCGCCGGTGCGCCAGCGTTCGAGGAGCTCGAGATCTGCGTCCAACGTGCGCATCGTACCGCGTGTAACGCGCGCCGGGATCCCGCGACTACCGCCCTTGCATGGGGTCATGTTCGATCGAGACGGCGAACCAGGTCGCGATGTCACGCAGCGGGCGGTTCGTCGCGTTCCGCCAGCCCGATGGCCTGCACGTCGTCGACGTGCTCGGGCCGGCACCGCGCCGCGTGATCGACGTCGCTCCCGACGCCGCGTTCGCGTGCACCGCGACCGAGCTGTGGTTCGCGCACGCTGGATCGATCGTGCGCACGCCGCTCGGTGGCGACGACGCGATCACCTCGTACGACCTCCCGGGTGTCACGCGGCTCGTGCCGTGCGCGCCGAGCGTCGTCGCCGAGTCACGGTCCGCGTGCACGCTCGTCGAGCCCGGTGGCCCGACGACGGCAACGAGCGGCGAGCGCATCGTGTGCGGCGCGGGCCGACGCGTCGTCACGACCGGCGCGACCACGGCGCTCCGCACGTTCGGACGCGACGACGCGGTCGCGCTCCCGGTGCGCGATCCGGCGATCGCGGGCGCGTGGCTGTTCGGAGGCCGTGCGATTGCGTTGTGGCTGCGCGGCGAGCGTGGTGACGCGATCGTCGCTTGCACGCCGAGCGGCAAGCTGATCCACCGCATCGACGCGCCGTCGCTGACCGCCTGCGCGTTTGCCGAGGACGGCGGCAGCGCGGTCGGGATCGCCGGCTCCGAGCTGTGCGCGTTCGATCTGCGCTACGGCCAGCTGCGCGGCACCTGCAGCGAGGTCGACGCGGTCGACGTCGCGATCGATGCGCTGGGCCGCCGGCTCGTGCTCGCGCGGGGCGCGGGAGCTGCGATCGCGGTCAGCGTGCTCGCGATGGACGAGGCGTTTCGCGAGCGCGTCGCCGCGGTGCCGGTCACGGTCGACCTCGCGCCGGCGGTCGAAGCCGTGCCCGCGCCCGTGCCCGCGCCCATCCCCGATCCGGCGCCAGTTCCCGACGCGCTGCCCGATCTCGTGCCGCTCGCGCTCGCGCCGCCGGTCGCCGCCGCGATCGATGTCGAGCCGACCGACGCGCCGCCCTACCTCGACGCGGACGCCCACCTCGCCGCGCTGCTCGACGTCGTCGCGGCGCGCGCCGCGCTCGTGATCGCGGAGGGCTGGCACAGTGGCCGGACGAGCCACGATGCCGGCGGCCTGCCGTGCGAGCGCGAGGTGCTCGGCCTGCTCGGCGAGGACGTCGGG
Organism: Kofleriaceae bacterium; assembly: GCA_035715365.1. Classification (GTDB taxonomy): domain Bacteria; phylum Myxococcota_A; class Polyangia; order Haliangiales; family Haliangiaceae; genus JABFXX01. The sequence goes on from DASTLB010000061.1 coordinate 97,867, forward strand.
CTCGCGGCCGACGCGCTCGCGAAGGCGAGGCTGCGGCTCGCGTCCCGTGCGGCCGAGCTCGCCGCGCGCACGCGGACGACGCTCGCGATCGGCATCGCGCTGCCATTCGTCGACATCGCGCGCGAGCACGCGCTATCACCGATCGCGACGCAGATCCTCGCGTGCGTCGCCGCGCCGAAGCTGCGCGGTCGAATCGCGCGGCTCTACGGCGTGCTCGCCGGGCTGTCGGGCCGCACCGCGTGTCTCGACCACCTGCTCGAGCCGCTCGTCGAGGCCGAGCCCGGCCGCTCGCTCGGCCACACGCTCGCGACCGAGCTCGCGCCGGATGCGCCGCTCCTGCGCGGCGGCCTCGTCGCGATCCAGCCGCACGCGGATCGCACGCTGCTCGTGATCGACGACGTGCTCGCCGACCGGCTGCGCGGGATCGAGCGAGTCAAGGAGATCAGCATCGCGAGCGAGCGCCGCACGACGGACCGCACGCTCGCCGAGGTCGTCGCGCCGCTCGACGTCAAGCGCAGCCTCGTGTTCGCGCTGGCGGATCGCGATCGCGAGCGACCAGCGCGCGTCGTGCTGCGCGGCCGCGGCGGCTCGGGCCGCCACACGCTGTTCGCCGCGCTTGCTGCTCGCGTCGATCGGACGATCGCGGCGATCGATTGCGGCCGGTTGCCGCGCGGCGACAAGCTGCCGCCGGCACTCGCGCTCGAGCTCGTGCGCGCACAGCTCGCCGGCGCCGTCCCGATCGTGTCGGGCCTCGAGACGCTCGACCGTGGCGAAGCCGAGCTCCGCCGCGCGCTCGCCGACGTGTTGCGCCGCCATCCAGGCCCGCTCGCCGTCCGCGCCGCGCCCGAGGCGGATCTGCCGCTCGACGCGGATCGCATCGATGTCACGCTGCCGCCGCTATCGCTCGGCGAGCGAATCGACGTGTGGCGTCGCGCGCTGGCGGCGCGTGACCTCGCGGTCCCCGACGACGGCGAGCTCGAGTTGCTCGCGACGCGGTTTCGCTTCGGGCCCGGCACGATCGAGCGAGTCGCCGATCAGGTCGTGCGCCGCACCGTGCGCGACCCGTCGCCGCTCGCGATCCAGCTCGATGCCGCCGCGCGCCAGCACGTCGCCGGCCGGCTCGAGCGCGTCGCGTCGCGGATCACCCGGCTCGCCGACTGGGATCAGGTCACGCTGCTCGACGAGATGCGCGACAGCGTCCGCGAGCTGATCGGCCGCATGCGGTACCAGCGCACCGTCTACGAGGAGTGGGGCTTCGATCGCCGGATCCACACCGCGCGCGGTCTCACCGCGCTGTTCTACGGCCCGCCCGGCACCGGCAAGACGCTCGTCGCCGGTCTGATCGGCCGCGAGCTCGGGCTCGATGTCTGGCGGATCGATCTCGCGCGCGTGATGTCGAAGTGGATCGGCGAGACCGAGAAGAGCCTCGCCGAGGTCTTCGAGGCGGCCGAGGAAGGCCAGGTGCTGCTGCTGTTCGACGAGGCCGACTCGCTGTTCGGCAAGCGCAGCGAGGTCAAGAGCAGCAACGACCGCTACGCGAACGTCGAGACGAACTACCTGCTGCAGCGGCTCGACAGCTTCGAGGGCGTCGCGATCCTGACGACGAACCTCGAAGGCTCGATCGATCCCGCGTTCAAGCGCCGGCTGTCGATGCGCCTGTACTTCCCGTTTCCCGACGAGGAGCTGCGCGCCGAGCTGTGGGCCGCGCACGTGCCGCCGAGCGTGCCGAGTGCCGGCAGCCTCGACTTCACCGATCTCGCGCGCCGCTACCCGCTCTCGGGCGGCTACATCCGCAACAGTGCGCTGCGGGCCGCGTTCCTCGCCGCTCAGGAGCGCCGGCCGCTGTCGCAAGACCACCTCGTACGCGCCGTCCAGCTCGAGTACCGCGAGCTCGGCAAGCTCTCCACCTCCGGACGCATGGACTGACCCACATGAAAGCCGTCGCTCACGATCACGAACACCATCACGACCACGCTCCGGCGCTCGACGCATCCGCGTTCGACGACGCGCCGCCGGCCGCGATCCATCGCAGCGCGCTGTCCGCACCGAGCGGCGGACAGGCGATCGATCCCGCGCCCGCCGGTGGCTCGGGGTTCTACGACGCGATCAACGCCGGCCTCGTCGTCATGCGCAGCGGCGGCGGCGAGATCGATCACGGCGCGACCGCGCTCGTCTCGCGCGCGGCACAGGGCTCGGGCCACGCGTTGCCCGGCGAGCTGCGCGGTGCCTTCGAGCACTCGCTCGGCACCGATCTCGGCGGCGTGCGCGTTCACACCGATGGCGCCGCGGCCGCCGCCTCCGATGCGCTCGGCGCGCGCGCGTATGCAGTCGGCCAGGATGTCTACATGGGCGCCGGCCAGTACAACCCGAGCTCGCCCGACGGGGCGTTCCTGCTCGCGCACGAGGTCGCGCACACCGTGCAGCAGCGTGGCGCCTCGACGGGGCCGCAGTGCAAGCTCGAGGTCAGCGAGCCCGGCGACGCGCTCGAGGCCGATGCCGATCAGGCGGCGACCGCGATGGTGCTGGGACGATCCGCGAGCGTCGCGAGCGCGGGCGTCGGCGCGGCGCGCAAGATCATGCGCTTCGGCAACAGCGAGTATCGAACGATCTGGGGCATTCCCGCCGGTGACAGCGCGTTCTTCGCGCGCAGCTCGCGCGTCGGCTTCAACGGCTACATGGAGCGGTTCGTGAACGGTAACCCGCGGCCGGTCCAGACGGCGTACGCACCACCCGGACAACCGGTCACGATCGACGTCCAGCACGGCGTCAACGGCGCGTTCCGGATCCGGCTCGTTGTCGGCTACGAGATCTCGCAACGCCTGCAGGGCAGCCAGAATGGCTCGATGGTCGTGACGTCGAGTATCGTGTATCGGTTTCGGCCCGACGGCAGCATCGAGTTCACGAACGAGTACGACAGCGATGCACCGCACTTGATCTCCGGCGATCTCGTCGAGGGCATGATGATCCGGCAGCGCGTGACGCCACCTGCAGCGGGCGCCGGGGCCGGACCCTTCGATGCACGGTTCGCGTTCGTGTTCGACGGCGGGAACCGGACCGGCTCGACGCAGACGGTGACGTCGCCGGAGGGTCGCGCCGGCCAGGCTTCGCACACGACAGGACAGTTCACGCCGCCCGCGCCGAATCCGACCGCGTACTTTCACGTGCTCGTCAACGTGATCGGTGCGCCCGCCCCACGACCGAACGAAGCACCCGGCGGCGGCAACGGCGGTGCGGGCGCCACGAACACGAACAGCAACTCGAACAGCAATACGAACACGAACACCAACACCAGCTCGAGCTCCAGCTCGAACACCAACTCCAATTCCAACACGGTCTCGCCAAACATCCAGGCGACCGGTGGCGCAGGCGGTGCGGGCGGGAACGCGCAGGGCGGCAGCGTCGCCAACGTTCAGGGCGGCAGCGCGACGGCGACCGCGACCGGGAACAACGTCACGATCGTCATGCCGCCAGGGCAGGCACCACAGCCGCAGCCACAGTCGCAGCCGCAGCCGGCAACCAGTGGCATGCTCGGCGATGACATCGGATTCGAGACCGGCGAATCCGAGGCGAGCCCCGGCGCGCAGAATACGATCGCCCGGTTCGTGCGCCGCATCGGCCGCGATCCTCAACTGGTCGCGCAGATTCGGGCCGGTCAGCTGCGGTTCCGCGTGAGTGGCTATGCAAGCCGAACCGAACGCCGGCGTGGCGTGAATGGACCGCTCAGCCAGCATCGCGCCGAAACTGTCGAGTCGCTGCTACGTACGTACTTCCGCGAGGAGCTCGGCATCGTCGATCTGAGCTTCGCGTACGTGCGTGGCGAGGGCGCGGCAAACGCGGAAGAGCGTGCGGGTCGCTACGAGAACGAGGAGCAGCGCGCGGTCTGGACGCTCGCGCCGTAACGCGCGATGCAACACTGACGACAGCCGTGTGATGTCTCGCAAGCCCGAGGTCCCGCGTCCCTGGCAACGGCCACCCGAGCTGCCACCCACCCGGGCTGCGATTTCGGTGTATTGAAGCGGCCCGGTGCTTGCTCGAATTGCGCACGCCATCATGCGTCCAGCTGTCGTTGCCCTCCTGTTACTCGCGAGTTGCAGCTTCGAGCCCGCGCCGCTCGGCGGCGACGCCTCGAACGCTCCCGTCGACGGCTCGTCCGGCGATGGCCGCGCCAGCGATGATGCGCCGCCGTCACCCGACGGGCCGCCCGCGCAGATCACCTGCGCCACGTCGGACAGCGCGCTCGAGCTGTGCCTCGAGTTCGAGGATCCGACGCTCGGCACCGCACGCGATGGATCGACCGGCGCGCACGATGCGAGCGTGGCGAACGCGACCCAGACGACGCGCGACGTGCCCGCGACCTCGCGCGCGGTCGGCATCGCGAGCGGGACGTCGATCCTGGTTCCGGACTCGAGCGACTTCGACAGCCAGCAGGTCACGATCAGCGCCTGGGTGCAGCGCGCGGGGTTGCCGGCGAGCGGCCAGCGGTTCGGCGTGTTCGATCTCGGCAACCGCCAGGCCGCACTCGCGATCGACGACGCCGGCAAGGTCGTGTGCCTCGTCAAGACGACGGACGACATCTGGGTCGGCACCGGCGGCGCGACCGGGATCAACGAGTGGGCGCTCGTCGCGTGCACCTACAACGAGCCGCAGCTCTGCATGTACACGTTCCGCAATGGCAGCGCGACCGCGACGAAGCAGTGCGGCAACACGAACGGCGATCCGGTCGATACGAGCCTGAACATCGGCGCTGCGGTCGGTGCGCTGTTCGACACGAGCAACAACCCGAGCTCGCGGTTCGTCGGCAACATCGACTCGGTGCGCGTGTACAGCCGCGCGCTGTCGCAGACCGAGATCTGCACGGCCGGCGGGATCTCCGGCTGCTGATCGCTCAGGTCGCGCGCAGCATCAGGTCGGACAGCGCGTGGCTGAACGCCTCGACGTCCGGCAGCTGACCGGTGTCGGCGAGATACGCCTGGCCGAGCAGCAGCTTCGCGTACGTCGCGAGCCGCGGATCGGACTTGTCCTCGGCGAACATCGCCTGCAGCTTCGGGATCACGCCGTGCGCCGGGTTGAGCTCGAGCACGGGCTTCGTCTTCGGTGGCGCCTGGCCGAGCTGCTCGAGCATGCGCTGCATGCGCGGCGTCAGGTCGTGCTCGTCGGCGACGAGGCACGCGGCGGACGCGGTGAGCCGGCTCGACAGCCGCACTTCCTTGACGTCGTCCTGCAGGTGCGCGCGCAGGCAGGTCAACAGGTCGCGGTACTCGCGCTGCTGCTCCTCGAGCTTGTCCTGGCTCTGCTTGCGCTCGTCCTCGGTGCCGGGCTGGACGTCGCCGCGGCCGATCGACTTCAGCGGCTTGTCCTTGTAGCGCGGCGCGTTCTCGAGCCACAGCTCGTCGATCGGATCCGAGAACAGCAGCACCTCGTAGCCCTTCGCGACGAAGCCCTCGAGCAGCGGCGACTTCGCGACCGCTTCCTTCGAGACGCCGCTCAGGAAGTAGATCGCGTCCTGGCCGTCCTTCATGCGGCCGAGGTAGTCATCGAGCGATGCGAGCTTCGTCCTGTCGTGCGTCGACGGCGCGATCACGAGCTCGAGCAGCTTGTCCTTGTCGGGTACGTCGTAGTTGACGAGCCCCTCCTTCAGCACCGGACCGAACTGCGCCCAGAACGCGAGGTAGTCCTCGGGCTTGTCACGCTTCATGTCCTCGAGGCTCGCGAGCACCTTCTTGACGAGCTGCTTCTTGATCACCTGGATCTGGCGATCCTTCTGCAGGATCTCGCGCGACACGTTGAGCGACAGATCGTGCGCGTCGACGACGCCCTTGATGAACCGCAGGTGCGAGGGCATCAGCTCCTTGCACTCGTCCATCACGAACACGCGCTTGACGTAGAGCTGGAGCCCGCGCTTCATCTCGGGGCTGTACAGATCGACCGGCGCGCGCGACGGGATGAACAGCAGCGCGTTCGCCTCGACGGCGCCTTCCATCTTCACCGGGATCGAGCGCAGCGGATCGGTCCAGTCGTGCGAGATGTGGCGGTACAGCTCCTTGTACTCGTCGTCGGAGACCTCGGCCTTCGCGCGATCCCAGATCGCCTTCATCGAGTTCAGCGTCCGGTCGCCGAGCTTGATCGGATAGGTGACGAAGTCGGAGTACCGCTTCACGATCCGCTCGAGCACGCGATCGCTCGTGTAGTCGGCAAGGCCGTGCTCGGTGTCCTCGGCGCGCAGGTGCAGCGTGATCGTCGTGCCGAAGTCCTTGCGCGTCGCGGGCGCGAGCGTGTACGCGCCGTCGCCGGTCGATTCCCAGCGCGTCGCATCGTCCTCGGGATGGCCGGCGCGCCGGGTGACGAGCTCGATGCGGTCGGCGACCATGAACGCCGAGTAGAAGCCGACGCCGAACTGACCGATCAGCTCGGGCGGTACCTCGCTCCGCTTCGCATCGCGCAGCTGCGACAGAAACTCCTTCGTCCCCGACTTCGCGATCGTGCCGATGTTGCGGACGACCTCCTCGCGCGTCATGCCGATCCCGTTGTCGTGGATCGACAGCGTGCGCGCCGCGGCATCGACCTCGAGCCGGATCTGCAGCTCGCCGGTCTCGAGATCGGTGCGCGTCAGCTGCTCGAACCGCAGCTTGTCGAGCGCGTCGGACGCGTTCGAGATCAGCTCGCGCAGGAAGATGTCCTTGTCCGAGTACAGCGAGTGGACCATCAGGTCCAGCAGCTGTTTGACCTCGGCCTGAAACTCGTGGCGCTGGGGCTCGGTCATGCGTCCGGACCGATAAGCTCGCCGCGACCGGGAGGCAAGGCCCGGCGCGCGCTCAGGACGGTCCGGAGCCGGGCTCGGAAGGCTCGGGTTTCGCGAGGGTTTCGTCGTCGCCGCCGCCCTCGACGATGCGCTGGGCGAGCTTCGCCGGGGTCGCGAGCTCGCCGCCCGGGAACTTGATCGCGAACGGCACCGGCATCTCGGTGGTGTCGACCCACCGGCCGCCGCGCGATCGCGACAGCTCGCCGGCGAGCGCGGTCAGCTCGAGCACGGCGGGCCAGTACAGCGCGGGCTGGGTCTCGCGGTCGAGCGGCGACTTGCGGCGGTTCGTCTCGACCTTGTGGATCGCCATCATCATGTCGGTCGCGCCGACGTTCGTCCGGGTCTGGTGCGCGAGCTCGGCGAACGCGGAGTCGACCACCGACGACACGCCACTCGGCGACGCCGGGATCACGATCGTCTCGCCGTTCGCGCTCGCGATCGAGGCGCCGGCCCGCGCGACCGCCTCGGCGAGGAACGACGGTGGGGTTGCAGCCGCCGACGCGTAGCGCACCTCGCCCTTGCCGCCGTAGCGCGCCTCGAGCACGCGGCGTGCGTTGATCACGCGGGCGATCGCGATCAGCGTCGAGATCGCGGGCGCGCGGCTCATCGCGGTCGCGCTGCGCTCGTCCTCGATCAGGACGATCGCGCGGCCGTCCGGCTGCGGCCGGATGCGGTCGATCTTGTGTACGCGCGCCCACACGGTCCGGGGACTCTAGGCCGTAACCGCCCCGGGCGCGAGCCTGCCTGGTGTTGTCGTGGTCTGCCTTCCCGCGCGCCGTGCCCGGCGTGTCTTCGGGGTGGAAGGTGAACCCATGATCCGTCTCTGTCCGCTTGGCTTGCTCGCGATCGCTCTCGGCACCGGCTGTTTTCCTCACGACGAGGACCCTCCGGATGTCACCGGCCCGTACACCGGCGAGGTCCGCCGGTTCGTGGTCGACCGGATCACGCTCGCGACGAACAGCACCGAGGCCCGCGCGATCGCCGATGACCTCGACGGCGACGGCGTCGGCGACAACCAGCTCGGGGCATCGCTCGGCGCGCTCGCCGGTAGCGACAACCTGAACCTGCACGGCGACGACATGATCGCGGCCGGGTCGATCGCCTCGGTCGTCGAGATCGTCGCCGATGACTTCGCGGACGACGACACGGTCTCGGTCACCTACCTCGGCGCGCCCGGCGAGCCCGCGATCGAGGCCGGCGGGCGGTTCGCGGACGGCCGGTTCGCGTCCAACCGCACGAAGCACACCCGCGTACCGGGCCGCGCGACGTTGCACCTGCCGGTGTTCCGCGACGCCGATCCGTCGGTGATCACGCTACATGGCATGGAGATCGATCTCGTGCCCGACGGCGCCGGCGGCTACGACGCGACGCTGCGCGGCGCCACGCTGCACGCGGCGACGCTCGCCGAGGCCGCGCACGGCCTCGCCCAGATGGTCGCGGCCGATCCGCAGGCGCACCCGGACGCGACCCGGTTCTTCGACGCGAACGAGGACGGCATCAGCACCGAGGAGGAGATCGCGAGCACCGCCCTCGTGCAGTCGCTGCTCGCGCCCGATTTCCAGGTCTCGGTCGACGGTACGTTCACCGACAGCCTGTCGTTCGCGTTCCGGGTCCACCTGAGCCCGTGTGCGAGCGGACGGTGTGCGACGACGCCGCCGGACGACCCGTGCTTCGACCGCGTGCAGGATGGGGACGAGACCGCGGTCGACTGCGGCGGATCGTGCCTCGCGTGTGCGGGCGGCGCGGCGTGCGCGGATGCCGGCGATTGCCAGTCGCGCCTCTGCACCGGCGGCAGTTGCGACGCGCCGAGCTGCAGCGACGGGGTGCGAGATGGCATGGAGACCGACGTCGATTGCGGCTGGAACTGTGGCGGATGCGCACGCGGTGAGCACTGCCGCTCGCACGAGGACTGCGCGAGCGCGGTCTGCGAGGTGACGAACACCTGTCGTTGAGCGCGCGGGAGTGAGCCCGACACGGCTCGCTTGACTTCGTCGACAAACCACGGCGTCATCGCACGTGCTGGGATCCGTCCGGGGGTCGATGCGCGATCGATGAGCGAGCCGAATGACAGGGTGACGACGAACGAGCTCGGCTCGCTCGCGAAGCTGCAAGCGATCACGGCTGCGCTGTCGCAGACCCGGCTGCCCGCCGACGTCGCGCGCGTCGTCGCGACCGACATGGTCCGCGTGCTCGGCGCCGATCAGGGCGTGATCGCGACGGTGACCGACGACGGCAGCGCGCTCGAGCTGCTCGATCACACCGGGCTACGGCCGACGACGACCGGCTCGCTGTCGAGGTTCGCGATCGAGGCGGACGTGCCGCTCGCGCGCGTCGTGCGCGAAGGCCGCGCGTTCTGGTCGTCGTCGCGCGAGGACACGATCGCCCAGCTCGGCGGCGCGCCGCGCTACGAGCTCGCGACCGCCGCGATGGCGTGCCTGCCGTTGCGCGTCGGCGAGAGCCGGCTCGGCGCGGTCGGCTTCGGCTACTTCGACAACCACCCATTCGACGACGCCGAGCGCACGCTGACCCGCGATCTCGCGAGCCAGGCCGCACTCGCGCTCGAGCGCGCACGGCTGCACGAGAGCGAGCAGCGAGCGCGCCAGCGGTTCGAGATCCTGTACCAGTTCGCGCAGCGGGTCGTGGTCGCCGAGCGGATCGAGCAGGTCTACGAGGCCGCGCTCGACGCGATCGAGGCGGCGCTCGGGACGTCGCGCGCGTCCGTGCTCGTGTTCGACGAGCGCGGCGTCATGCGGTTTCGCGCGTGGCGTCAGCTGTCCGAGGGATATCGCCGCGCGGTCGACGGCCACTCGCCGTGGAGCCGCGACGCGATCGCGCCGACGCCGGTGCTCGTCCACGACGTCGCGCTCGATCCCGCGATGCAGCCGTACCTGCGCGTGTTCCGCACCGAGGGGATCCACGCGCTCGCGTTCGTTCCGCTCGTCACGCGCGGCCGGCTGATCGGCAAGTTCATGGTCTACCACGACGTGCCGCACGTGTTCTCGCAGCCCGAGACCGAGCTCGCACTCGCGATCGCGAACCACCTCGCCGGCGTGATCGATCGGTTCGATGCGCTCGGCGCGCTCCAGGAGACGCTGCGCTACAACGAGATCTTCGCCGGCATCCTCGCGCACGATCTCCGCAACCCGCTCGGCGCGGTGATGTCCGCGGCGCATCTGCTGCTGCGCCGCGCCGACGTCGACGTCGACAAGATCCGGCGGCCGGTCGATCGCATCCTGTCGAGCACCGAGCGGATGAGCCGCATGGTCGATCAGCTGCTCGACTTCACGCGCGCGCGCGTCGGCGGCGGCATCGCGATCCACCCGCGCGACACGCACCTCGCCGAGCTGTGCCAGCAGGCGACGTCCGAGCTCGAGCTCGTGCATCCGAGCTGGCGGCTCACCTGCGACGCGCGCGGTGAGCTCGCGGGCACGTGGGATGCCGACCGCCTGCTGCAGGTCGTCTCGAACCTCGTCGCGAACGCCGGCCACCACGGGACCCCGGACGCCGAGATTCGGATCCGGCTCGACGGCACGCACGCCGACCGCGTGACGTTCGAGGTCCACAACGCCGGCGCGATCCCCGAGGCGCTGCAGCCGACCCTGTTCGATCCATTCCTGGCGACCCGCCATCCTCGCGATCACTCGCGCGGTCTCGGGCTCGGCCTCTACATCATCCGCCAGATCGTGGTCGCACACGGCGGCACGATCGACGTCACGTCGTCGGAGGAGACCGGTACGTCGGTCGTCGTCGTGCTGCCGCGCCACGCGGCGTGACGGTCAGCGGATCCGCGCGCGCAGCTTCGCGGCGGCGGCCTTGAGGTTCGGATCGCGTGCCGACTCGAGCGCCCGCGTGTGCGCGAGCGCCGCGTCGCGATCGCCGGCCTCGATCGCGATCAGCGCGAGATCGTAGTGCGCGGCGTCGGCGAGCGGATCGGCCGGATACTCGGCGATCACGCGCTCGAGCAGCGTGCGCGCGGCGGCGGGATCGCGAACGCGCAGCGCGGCCTCGGCGCGCGCGTACAGCTCGGGCGCGGTCACGACGATCGGCGGCAGCTCGGGCGCGCGCGCCGGAGACTCGACGACCGCGGGCTCGACCGGTGCGCGCTCGACGCGAGGCTTCGCCGGGGGCGGTGGCGGGATCGGCGGTGCCGGCGCGGGCGCCGGTGCCGGCGCGGGCGGTGTGACGACGAGCTCGTCGCGCTGGACGAGCGCGCGTGCGTGGTCACCGGCGCCGAACACGACCGTGCCGGGCTGGACGCGGACCGTGAACCGGCGATCGCGGGTCGTCGTCGTGTTGCCGGCGGCGTCGATCGCGAGCGGCGGCGCATCGTCGGTGCGATCGGCGAGCAGCGTCCCGCGGTCGACGTGCACGTACAGCGTGCCGGCGCGCTCGTGCACCGATGCGGTCCCCGGACCGACGAGCGTCAGCGAGACGCCGTCGCGCTGGTAGATCGACTGCTTGCCGGCCTCGGCGACGAGCGCGGTCGCCGGCGGGGCATCGTCGACCGCGTGCGGCGCGCGGGCGAGCCACGCGATCACGAGCGCGGCCGCGGTCGCCATCGCGAGCCCGGCGACCGGCCACCGCCAGCGCCGGGCGGGCGGCTGGACCGGCGTCGTCAGCTCGCGCTCGACGCGACGCCACGCCTGCTCGCGGCGAACGTCGTCGAGCCGGCCGTCGAGGGAACGCACCGCATCGCGCAGCTGACCTTCGGTCACGTGTGCCTCCCGAGCTTCGCGATCGCCCGCTTCGCGAGCGCGACGCGCATCCGCGCCGCGGCCGGCCGCGCGTCGACGATCCGCGCGACTTCCTCGTGGCTGAGATCCATCACCTCGCGCAGCACGAACGCGACGCGCAGCTTCGGCCGCAGCTTGCCGAGCACCTCGACCGCGCGCGCGAGCTGCTCGCGACGCTGCGCCTGCTCGACCGGCGTCGCGCGCGGATCGATCTCGCCGTCGAGATCGAAGTCGTCGAGCTCGGTCGGCGTGCGCCGGCGGCGTCGCAGGTGATCGATCGCGACGCGCGTCGCGATCTGGAACACGAACGTGCGCAGCGCGCACTCGCCGCGAAACCGCCCGAGCGCGGGATGCAGCCGGATGAACGTCTCCTGCAGCAGATCCTCGCGCTCGCGATCCGGACCGATCAGGCGCGTCAGCAGCGCGAACACCGCGTCGGCGTGACGGCGATAGATCCGCTCGAACGCGATGCGTTCGCCCGCGACGACGCCGCGCACGAGCTCGGCATCGCTCGGCTCGATCGCATCCCCGCCATCGCCCGCGATCGGCTCGCGCACGACCATCGGCGCTCGGCTCAGAAGGCCCACTCGCCTCCGGCGCCGAGCCACCCGGCGTAGCCTTCCCACGCGAGCGGCCCCTGGCAGCGGTCGTCCTGGCGCGTCGCGAGCACGTACTCGCCTCCGCCCTCGACGACGACGCGCGCGGTCGCCGATACCGGCACGTACAGCCGCGCCGCGCCGTAGGCACCCGCGGTCATCCCGCCCGGCCTGCCGATCTCGCAGCTCGCGTGCGTGAACGGCGTCGTGTAACCGCCGAGCTCGATACCGAGCGCGCCGGCGCTGCCCTCGAGGCCGAGCCGCAGCGGCACCGCGATGTCGGTCGACGCGTTGTCCTTGATCCGGCCGATGCCCGCGGTCGCGACGAGCTTCGTGTACGGCGTGAGCTCGTACCCGAGCGAGCCGGTGAGCACCGGGTTCGTGTAGCCGCCGTCGTCGTGGACGAGCGTCGGCACGAGGCGCAGGCTGAGCCGCGACGGCGCATGCGGTGCGGGCTGGGACGCGACCACGGCGGGCGGCGCGAGCGCCGGGGTATCCGACGGGGCCGCGACGCTGCCCTGGTCCGCGAGCGCGACCACGACCATCGCGACGACGCGCGCCGCCGCCTGCGGGTCGCGGGTGCCGAGCTCGACGACCTGCGCGTGGCCACCGACCTCGACGATCAGCCGCCCGCCATCGTCACCCCGGACCTCGACCGCGACGTCGCGCGGCGACCGCAGCTCGACCGCATCGCCGAGCTCGCGCTCGCTGAACGGCGCGTCTCCGACGACGGTGACCGACGGACGAGCCTCCGCGACCGGCGCGGTGGCGACAGCGACGGGGACGATGGCGAGTGCGAGCGAGCGGAACATGACCGGTTAGTCGAACGGCGGGCCCCGAAGCGAAAGCGAAATGTGCAGGCCGCCGCGCATCCTAAGCGGCGCACTCCCGACCCGATCGGCGGGGTGCTATCAGCCCCTGGCACGTCGGAGACCGGCGAGCGCGGGCGCTCAGCCAGCTGCGGGTGAGTCCGGGGCCGTCGCGCGACGCGCACGTTGAACGCTCGATCGCATCTCGTCCAAGCTGATCTCGGAGCTGTCGCGGATGAAGGACGATCCCGAGACGCCGGTCCCGATCGCGGTCGACGATCTCGACACCCAGCCGGTGTCGACCCGGCGCCCGATCCTCGTGGTCGATGACGTCCCCGCGAACCTGCTCGCGGTCGAGGCCGCGCTCGAGCCGCTGCGCCGCCAGGTGATCACCGCGCTGTCGGGCCGCGAGGCGCTCGCGAAGCTGCTCGAGCTCGACTTCTCGCTCGTGCTGCTCGACGCGCACATGCCGGACATGGACGGCTTCGAGACCGCGCAGCTGATCCGCGCGCGCCCGCGCACGCGCCACCTGCCGATCATCTTCCTGACCGCGCACCACCACGAGCCGTCGCGCGTGCTGCACGCGTACCGGCTCGGCGCGGTCGACTTCCTCGTCAAGCCGATCGAGCCCGACATCCTGCGCGCGAAGGCGTCGGTGTTCGTCACGCTGCAGGATCGCACCGAGGAGCTCGCGACCGAGCGGCTCGAGCGCGAGTTCGAGGCGCGCCACCGCACGTTCGAGACCGCGGCGCTGCGACGCGAGATGGCCCGCGAGCACGCCGCGCGCACCGAGCTCGCGCGGCTCAACCAGCTGCTCGCCGACGCCGACCGCCGCAAGGACCAGCTGCTCGCGATGGTCGCGCGCGAGGTCGGCGAGCCGATCGCGGCGCTGCGGTCGGTCGTCGACCGGATCGAGTGCGCAGCGGACCGGCTCGACGCCAGCGTCGTCGACGTGCTCGACCGCGAGACCGCGCAGCTCGCGCAGTTCGTCACGACGCTGTCGCGCGTCGCGCACTCGCCCGAAGACAACGCCGGCCAGCTCGAGCTGCCGCTCGACGCGCCCGTGATCGAGCCGGTGACCGAGCCCGCCGATGCGATCACCGGCGCGGTGATCGAGCCGCTCGGCGATCCGCCGACGCGGCCGACCGCGTCGCGCACAGCGCCGCGCTGACGGTTTATGCTGCGGCATGCGCGCCCCCGGGACGAGCGCGATGGTCCTGCTGCGCGGGCTCGTGCATGCCGCGGCCGCCGTCGGCGTCGATCGCGCGCGGCTGCTGCGCGAGCTCGGGATCGGGGAGGCCGAGCTGCAGGCCGATCACTCGGTGCCGACGCTCGTCATGGCCCGCGCGTGGATCCTCGCGCCCGAGCTCAGCGGCGATCCGTGGTTCGGGCTGCACGCCGGCCAGCACGCCGAGATCGGCAGCTACGACCTGCTCGACTACCTGTTCCTGACCGCCGCGAACCTCGGCGACGCGTGCCGCGCGCTCGAGCGCTATCACCGGATCGTCGCCGATATCTGGCGGCTCGAGCTGCTCGTCGATGGTGACGTCGCGCGGTTCCGGCACTGGGTCCAGGCCGAGTACGTCGAGCCGCTGCGCCACGCGTGGGACTACTTCTTCTCCGGTTCGCTCAAGCGGATCCGCGGCGCGTTGCCGCCGGGCGCGTCGACGCCGCAGTCGATCCACCTGATGCACAGCGGGCGCGGCGATGCCGCCGAGTACGAGCGCGTGCTGGGCTGCCCGGTGCGATTCGGCCATCCGATCGGCGAGTTCGTGTTCGACGCGCGTCACCTCGCGCAGCCGCTGCTATCGTCGAACCCGACGCTGCACCGCCTCGTCCGCCGCCACGCCGAGGAGCTGCTCGCGCGCGTGCCGTCGGATCAGGACCTGCTCGTCCGCGCGCAGACGTTGTTGCCGGTGCTGCTCCGCGATCCGCGGCTCTCGCTCGAGGGCCTCGCCGAGCAGCTCGGCGTCGGCGAGCGCACGCTGCAGCGCAAGCTCGCCGAGCACGGCATCACCTACAAGGAGCTCGTCCAGCGCACGCGCGAGGAGCAGGCGAAGCGCGGCCTCGAGGCCGGTGCGCTCTCCGTCCAGGAGCTCGCGTACGAGCTCGGCTTCGCGTCGACCGCCGCGTTCAGCCGCGCGTTCCGCCGGTGGACCGGCGTGGCACCGAGCGAGTGGCCGTCGCGCGTGCGTCGCCCGTAGTCAACGCATTGACGTCTGCGGTCAACCCGGCCGCGAGCGGGCGATCCGACAGTCCGCGCATGAGGAACCAACGCGCGAAGCGCTCGCAGTGGTCGTGGTGCATCTTCATCGCGTGCATGGCATGCACGAGCCGGATCGAGCCCGCCGACGATCCGGTCGCCGGGGCGTGCGCCGAGGATCCCGCGCCACCGGCGCAGGCACGGCTCGACGGCGAGCTGCCATGGGATCTCGGTCGCGACCTCGACTCGGATCGGCCGCCGTGCCCCGCGGACGCGCCCGACTGCGATCGGCTCGACGAGCCCGACGCGGTCGACGACGACGGCATCGCCGATCCCGACGTCGACGCGATCGCCGTCGATCCGGCGACCGGCCTGCGCGGCCTCGCCGATCCGCTGACCTCGACGGGCCACTTCCACACGTGGCCGAACGGCCGGATCCCGTACCGGTTCGCGAAGGACAGCGCCGGCAACTACCTCGTCAACTACACCACGCGCGAGCGCGTCGGCCAGGCGATGACGAACTGGGAGACGCTGACCGAGGGCCGCATCAAGTTCCGCCCGAAGCTCTCGACCGATACCGCGTACTTCGTGATCACCGAGGGCTCGCCGCGCGTCGGCCCGTTCGTCGGCTACCGCAAGGATCAGGTGTCGACGATGTACCTGCGCGACAGCGAGTACATCACCGTGATCAAGCACGAGCTCGGCCACGTCGTCGGCTTCCATCACGAGCAGCGCCGCTTCGACCGCAGCTCGTACATCCAGGTCCGCACGGGCAACATCGTCGACAGCGACGGCTGCCGCTACCAGTTCAGCGTGTGCAGCGACTGCAAGAAGGTCGGGCTCTACAACAAGAGCTCGGTGATGCACTACCGCACGACCGACCTGTCGAACTGCCGCACCGGCCCCGTGCTGCTGAACCTCGACGGCAGCTCGATCTCGCACTACTGGCAGCTCAACAGCCGCGACCTCAGCGCGGTCGCGACGATGTACGGCACGTCCGCGACCTCGCCAGTCGACGGTCTTCCCGAGTCCGGCAGCCTCGTCGCCGGCGGCCAGTGCGTCGGGATCGCGAGCCACGCGACGGATCCGGGCGCGCTGCTCGAGACCACGACGTGCGAGGCGCTCGACGATCAGGACTGGCGCACCACGACCGATGGCCAGCTGCGCGTCCAGCAGACGCTGCAGTGCGCGGCGGTCGTCGGCTGCAGCACGCCGGGCGCGCTCGTCGAGCAGACGACGTGCTCGCCGACGGCGCCCGACCAGAAGTGGCGGTTCGCGGCGGTCGAGATCATCAACGGCGCCGCGGCGAAGTGTCTGCAGGCGACCACGACCGGGCCACTCGCGTTCGCCGACTGCACCGGCGCCGCCGACCAGAAGTTCGACTACGACCCGACGACCGAGACGATTCGCGCCGGCGATCAGTGCGTGACCGCCGCCGACTCCGCCGCCACCGGCGATCCGATCACGCTCGCCGCGTGCGACGGCCGCGCGAGCCAGCAGTGGTTTCAGGGCCGCGGCGGCTTCGTGACCCGCGCGAACACCGCGCGCTGCCTCGCGGTGCCGTCGGGTGCGCTCACCGGGACGACGATCGCACTCGACGACTGCAACGACTCGGCGGATCAGCGGTGGGCGCTGCGCGGTGCGATCCGTGATGCGCGCGGCGACCTCTGCCTCGCCGCGGGCACGCCGCTCGCGCTCGCGACCTGCGACGGCTCGGCCGCGCAGGCCTGGACGTTCTGGTCGCGTTAAAGGTCGCGCCGGACGTACAGCTGACCCTGGGCCGCGAAGTCGAGCGAGGCGTCGAACACGCGATCGCTCGACGGCGCGCCGTCCCATTGCTCGCTCATCTCGAGCTGGTCGCGCGTGTAGTTGAAGTTGCCCATCATCAGCGTGCGGACGTTCGCGCCGACATATGTCTGCTTGCCGAGCCGGACGTCGAGCCCGAACCCGAGGAACCCGGCCGGCATCAGCTTCGTGTCGCGGATCGTCAGCGACTCGCGATACGGCACCGACACGCGCGTCAGCTCCGCCCCGCCACCGAGCTGCACGAATCCGCGCAGCCGCGACGTGAAGCTCGCGCGCGCGCCCGCGGCGACGGTCGCGACGCTGCTCATCCGCGAGATCGGTAGGTCGGTCGGCAGGGCGGCCTCGGGGTCCGACGTGTACGCGTCGAGCCCCGCCTCGAGGTACAGCGGCCCGGTCAGCACGCGGCTGCCGAACACGCCGAGCCCGTTCATCCGGCACTCGGTCCACGCCTCGTCGCCGCCCGCGCCGTCGCGCCGGAAGCCGTAGCCGCCGACGCGCACGCCGAGGTCGTACGTGGCCGAGGTGCGAGGTGCGGCGACGCCCGCCTCGTCGGCGAGCGCGACCTGAGACACCAGGAGCAGAGGGATCGTCAGAGCAACGTGGCGCATGCCGAGCCCTCCAGCACGGATCGCGCCGTGGCCGCGCCGTCTCGATCCGAGAACCCGGGGTCACGCGGCTGTGTCGAATCGCGACGACCGCGTGGCGAAACCCGGCAGGCGGTGGCGACCTCGACGGCGGACTGCGGCAAACACCGTCGGCGTGCTGGTGTCGCAGACCTGCGACCCTACGATGCAGCGTGCGCATTTGCATCCTCGTGACCGCGCTCGTCGCCCTGCCCGCGCTCGCGCATGCACAGCCCGCCGACGAGCCCGTCGACGAGCCGCCCGCCGAGCCAGCCGCGCCCGCGCCCGCGCCGACGACCGGCGACGAGGTCCGACACTTCGCCGAGGCGCTGCGCGATCTGTCCGATCTCGCCGGCAAGGTCGGCGTCGATACCGGCAGCCACGAAGCGTCGCGGCTCGCCAACGCCGCGGCGATCGCGGCCGACACGCTCGAGCTCGGCCTGCTGCTCGCGGATGCCAATCACCCGACCGCCGAGACCACGTACCTGACCGTCGCGCTCGGCGCCGGGGACCGCCGCGCGATCGACGCGCGCACGAACGCCGGCGAGCTCGCGGTCGCCGCCGGCGTCGCGGTCAGCGGGCCGACGTGCACGCTGTTCGAGGCAGGCGCGCGCGCGTCGCTCGCGAGCCACGACGGCCCGTCGCTCGCGCAATCGGCACGGCTGTGCCTCGGCGCGATCGAGCTCGAGGACGAGAACTTCCAGACCACCGAGGACCACAAGGTCGAGGCGCTCGCGATCAACGCGTACGAGTCCGCCGGCCTCAACGTCCGGCCGTCGGTCGACAGCTCGGCCGTGCTCGACGGTGGCCGCTACGCCCTCGCCGAGGCCGGGCTGTCGATGGAAGGCATGCGCTACTACTGGGCGAAGCGCCGGTGGTCGATCGCGGGCGGCCAGGTCGCGATGAGCCAGTCGATCCTGACCCGCAGCATCGACGGCGACCGCGAGTGGCTCGCGCGGCTCACCGCGTCCGCGTGGTTCGGCGAGCTCCACTACCACCGCGATCCGAGCGACCTCATGGACTTCGCGATGCGACTGTTCCCGCTCGCGGTCGACGAGATCGAGTCCGGCGACACGATCAGCATGCTGTCGCTCGTGCCGCTCGAGATCGTCGGCCTCGGCACGCACGGCGTCTACGTCGACGCGTCCGGCGGCCTCGACCTCAGCGCCGACCAGGCCGACGACACGCCCGAGGACATCGCGGCGCGACCCGATCTCGGCATCGGCTCGTGGCGACTCGCCGCGCACCTCGGCGTGCCGCGCGTCCACCTCGACGCCGTCGACCGCCAGCACCTGCTGCCGGCGCTCGGCAACGCGGCGCTCGCCGAGCGCAAGCAGAGCATCGGTCTGCACGTCGACCTCGCGGCGCTCTATCTCGACGCCGTCGCGTACCGCGCGCACCTGAAGCTGTTCCAGGGCCCCGGCGACGACGTCGACGCCGAGTACGACACCTGGGGCGTGCAAGGCGAGGCATGGGTCCGCGCCGGCAAGCACCTGCTCGTCGGCGCGACGGCCGAGACCGGACGATCGTTCGTGTTCGCCGAGCCGGCGATGACCGGCACGACGGGCACCATGCCGCCGTACGGTCATCGCGTGATGGCGCAGGTCGGCTGGCGCACGAGCTCCACGGTGCCGGTCGACTGATAGACTCGAAGCCATGCTGCGCCTCGAGCTCGCACTGCCGGCGCCTACGCAGCTCGGGCCGATCGCGCGCGGCATCGCGACGCTCGACGCGCTCCTGTGCGCCGAGTTGGAGCATCGCTATTACTCGTTCGATCGCCACTGGGGCGATGGCGCGCGCAAGGCGAGCATGCGCGATGGCTCGGGCGACGAGTGGTTCCTCGTGTTCACGGGGCCGCGCGCGTTCCTCAAGGGCCTCGCGCACGACTACCCGCGCGGCGATGTCGACGCGATCTACGCCGGCCTGCCGACCGCGCTCGACGCGCAGCGCACCGAGCCCGCGTTCTCGATGGCGTGGACGAACTACGGCGGCTGGTACGACGACGGCTGGACGCTGCGCTGCCATCCCGATGCGATGCGCGCGGCGGTCGAGCGGCTCGCGATCCTGGCCGGCGCGCCCGAGACGTACCGCGAGTACGCGGCCGAGTACTTCGAGCGCGATGTCCCGCTCGACGTGATCGCGCACGTCTATGCCGGCGGTCCGCTCGACGATCGGATCGTCGCCCGGGTCTCGGACCGCACGCTCGCGGAGCTCGCCGACGACCTCGACGAGATCGGCTACCCGACGTGAGGCCCTGGTGGCCGCGGCTCGGCAGCAAGCTCGTGTCGCAATGGATCGTCGCGACGGTCGTCGTGTCGCTCGTCGCCGCGATCGGCTCGCCGTCGGTGCCGCTCGCGCTCGCGCTCGTGCCGTCGAAGATCCTGCATGGCCAGGTGTGGCGGCTCGTCACGTGGCCGTTCGTCCACGCGAGCCCGATCAACCTCGTCTTCACGTGTGTCGCGATCTACAAGTTCGGTGGCGAGCTCGCACCGCGCTGGGGCGACCGGCGCCTGCGGCGCTTCGCGCTCGAGGTCGCGATCGGTGCGGGCGTCGCGACGTGCCTGCTCGCGCTCGTCACCGGGTACGGCGATCTGCACCGCTTCGGCGGGCTCGCGATGATCGACGCGCTCGTGATCGCGTGGGCACGGCAATATCCACGTGCCGTGCTCGTGCTGTACGGCGTCGTCGAGCTCAGCGGCCAGCGCCTCGTCCTGCTCACCGTCGCGGTCGCGACCGTGTACGCGCTCTACTACGGGCCGGTATTCATGGCGCCCGAGCTCGCCGCGTGCGGCGTCGCGGCGCTGTATCCGCGCGCGTGGCTGGCGCGCTGATCACTGCGGGATCGTGACCGTGACGCTGAGCCCGCCGCCCTCGCGATTCGCGAGCGACACGCGGCCGCCGTGCGCCTCGGCGATCTCGCGCACCAGCGCGAGCCCGAGGCCGGTGCCGCCGCGCTTCGTCGAGTAGAACGGCAGCAGCGCGTTCGACAGCACGGTCTCGGTCATCCCGCTGCCGCGGTCGCTGACCTCGATCGCGACCGAGCTCGGCAGCTTCTTGACGCGCAGGTGGACGCCTTCGGGCGGCGAGCCCGACTCGTGCGCGTTGCGCAGCAGGTTGACGAGCGCCTGCTCGAGCTGCGCGGGATCGAACTTGCCGGGCGTGTCGGGCAGCGTGCCGTCGAGCTGGAACGCGCACTGCGCGCGCAGCCGGTCGACGAGCTCGGCCCACGGCACGACCTCGGGGCGTGGCGTCGGCAGCTTCGCGAACTTCGCGTAGCCCTGGATGAACTGCTCGAGGTGGCGCGCGCGATCGGCGATCGTCGCGAACACCTTCGCGAGCTGCTCGTGCTTGCCGAGCTGGACGAGCTCGCCGCCGGAGTGCGCGAGCGACGCGATCGGCGCGAGCGAGTTGTTGAGCTCGTGGCTGATCACGCGGATCACCTTCTTCCAGGTCCGGACTTCCTGGCGGTGGAGCTCGACGGTGAGGTGGCGGAGCACGAACAGCTCGTGCGGGCGGCCGTTGAGACGAAACCCGCTGCGCGCGAGGTAGAAGATCTCCTCCTCGTCGTCGCGCTCGACAACGAACAGCCCGTCGCCGCCGCGTTCGATCGCCTCGCGCAGCGGGTCCGGCGCTTGCTCGAGCAGCTCGTCGAGCCGGACGCCCTCGAGCCGGCGGCCGCCGGACAGCAGCTTGCGCGCCGCGAGGTTGCCGTAGACGATGTGGCCGATCGGATCGACGAGCAGCATCGCGACCGGCGTGTTCTGCACCATCGTGTCGAGCAGCAGCTCGCGCTGGACGAGTGACTCGCGCTGGCCGCGCAGCGTGTCGCCGAGCCGGTTGTGGGCGGCGACCAGCTCGCCGAGCTCGTCGTTGCGCTTCCAGGCGAGGCTGAACGCGAAGTCGCCGTCGCGGTAGCTCGTGACCGTGCCCGCGAGCGCGCGGAACATCGCGCTGGCCTCGGCGAGTGGACCGCGGACGAGGGAGATCGCGAGCGGGATCGCGACCGCCGCGGCGATGCCGCCCGCGAGCACCGGATCGTCGAGCCAGTCGAGCAGCACGAACGCGAGCGCGATCGCGACGACGACGGCGACGCCCGCGCGCAGCGTGATGCGCCAGGTGAGCGAGCTGCGACGGCGTGGATCGGGCTTCGAGGTGGGCGTCGAGGTCATTCGCGGGGGATGCCGAGCTTCTCCATCCTCCGGTACAGCGCCTGTCGACTCAAGCCGAGCTCGGACGCGGCCTGCGCGATCACGCCGCCGGCCCGCGCGAGCGCGGCCTCGACGGTCGGCCGGTCAAGCGCGTCGTCGGGCGGCGGTGCGGCGGTCGGCAGCGCGAGATCGGCGGCGGTGATCGTCGGGCCGGCGGCGAGCAGCGCGGCGCGCTGGAGCGCGTTCTTGAGCTCGCGAACGTTGCCCGGCCATGCGTGGTGGCGGAGTGCCTCGCGCGCGTCGGCGCTGAGCTTCTTGCCGGCGGCGAGGAAGTGCTTCGCGAGCGGCAGGATATCGTCGGGGCGCTCGGCGAGCGGCGGCACGCGCAGCTCGATCGTGTTGAGCCGGTAGTAGAGATCCTCGCGGAACGTGCCGGCGCGGATCATCGCCGCGAGATCGGCGTTCGTCGCGCTGATCACGCGGACCTTGACGTGGCGTTCCTTGTTCGAGCCGAGGCGCTCGAACCGTCCGGTCTCGAGCACGCGCAGCAGCTTCATCTGGCCGCTCGCCGACAGGTTGCCGATCTCGTCGAGGAACAGCGTGCCGCCGTCCGCGGACTCGAACTTGCCCTCGCGCGCCCGGGTCGCACCGGTGTACGCGCCGACCTCGGCGCCGAACAGCTCGGCCTCGATCAGCTCGCCGGGGAGCGCGCCGCAGTTGAGCGTGACGAACGGGCCGTCCTTGACCGCGGAGTTCGCCTGCACGATCTCGGCGATCTTCTCCTTGCCGGCGCCGTTCGGACCGGTGATGAGGACCGGCACGTCGGCGCGCGCGACCTGACAGGCGAGCGCGATCACGCGTTCCGTCGCGGCGTCGGCGAACACCGCGTCGCGCAGGTCGTAGCGCTGCTCGAGATCGGTGCGCCGGCGGTTGTCCGCGGCCTTGCGGCGCGCCAGCTCGCGCTTGGTCTGCGACAGCTCGAGCAGGTTCTGGACGGTCGTCAGCAGCTTGCGATCGTCCCACGGCTTCGCGAGGTAGTCGGCGGCGCCGGCCTTGACGAGCTCGACCGCGGACTCGAGCTGCGTCCACGCGGTCAGCAAGATCACCGGCATGTCCGGGAACCGCGCGCGGATCTGGTGGAACAGCGCCGCGCCCTCCTCGCCCGACGTCGTGTCGGCGCGAAAGTTCATGTCCTGGATCACGACATCGACCGGCTCGCGCTCGAGGATCGCGAGGCCCGCCGCCGGAGAGTCCGCGCTCAGCGTGCGCAGGTCGCGAAGCGAGAACAGCACCTCGAGCGCCGTCGCGACGGCGGGGTTGTCATCGATCACGAGTGCGGTCGGCATCGGGAGACTCGGTAGCAGGCTACACGGTGCGGGTGGCGATCGCAGGCGGGATCATCGACGCTCGCAGCGCGGGCCCGAGGACGGCCACCTGACCGAGCAGCCATAGCAACAGCGCGCCGATCGGCAAGAACTCCGAGGGCAGCCGCTCGACCTGGTACTTGTGCATCAGCCACAGGTTGATCCCGTAGGCGAGGCCCATGCCGAGCACGATGCCGAGGCTCGCGAGGATGAAGTTCTCGGTCTGGAAGTAGCGCAGGATGTCCTTGCGCGTGGCGCCGAGCGCGCGCCGGATGCCGATCTGACGCGTCCGCTGCTGGACCCAGAAGCTCGCGAGCCCGACGACGCCGAGCGCGGTGATGATCAGCAGCGCGATCGACACGCCGACGAGCAGGTACGCCATCGCGCGGTCTTGCCGGAAGTACTCGGTGCGGATCTCGTGGAACGTGTCGTGCTCGAGCATGATGCGGCGCGGATCGACCTTGTCGAGCGTGGCATCGGCGGCGGCGAGCACCTCGGCCTTGCGCGCCGGATCGACGCGCATCACGTAGTGACTGCCGAGCGTGTACGGCATCGTGATCGGCAGGAACACGGCCCAGTCACGGCCGACCGAGCCCTGGTACTCGTTCGGGCGAGCGATGCGCTCGATGATGCCGACGATCGTCAGCGGGTCCTTGCCCCACGTGTAGACGGTCTTGCCGAGCGCGTTCTGCCCCGGGAAGATCTTCTCGGCGACGCCGCGCGACACGATGATCGAGCCGATCTTCGCCTTGTTCTGCGCCATCGCCTCGAAGTCGGCGTACTCGTCGGGGTTGAAGTCACGGCCCGCGACGAGCTGGACGCCGTAGGTCTCGACGAGGTCCGCGCTGCCCATGTACGTCGCGACGTTGAGCGGCGCGTGCGGATCGTCGGGCATCGCCGACAGGCTGTTGTTCCACGACGACCGGCCGAACGGCACCATGTTCGTGTTCGCGACCGACTTGACGCCGGGGATCGTGCGCAAGGCGGCGAGGTCCTGCGCGGTGATCGCCCGCGCATCGGACTGGCCCTTGCCGATGCCGGCGATCTGGACGCGCACGAGCTCGTCCTCGGCGACGCCGCTCGCGCGGTCCATGCGCGCGACACGATCGGTGACGAGGAAGACCGCGTTGCAGACGATCGCGCAGGTGACGGCGATCTCGAGGACGATCAGCGTCGCCGCGGTGCGGTGACGACGGAGCGACGACAGGATGGGGATGAAATGCATGGTGGCCCTCAGTGCGACTTGAGCTGGACCGCGGGGGTGACCTGGCAACCGCGCCACGCCGGCAGGATGCCCGCGAGCAGGCTGCTGGCGACCGCGAGCGCGAGCGTCGCGGCGAGCATGGGAAGATCGAGCTGCGCGAGCTCGGCGTACGACACCGGTGTCTGGCGGACCGCCCACAGGCCGAGCCACGCGAGCCCGAGCCCGAGCACGCCGCCCGCGATTCCGATCGTGCCGGCCTCGACGAGCAGCTGGAAGAAGATCGAGCGCTTCGAGGCGCCGAGCGCGCGCCGCACGCCGATCTCCGACGACCGCCGCAGGAACTTCGTCAGCAGCAAGCCGACCGTGTTGATCAGGCACACGAGCAGGAAGCCGAGCGCGATCCAGGTCTGCAGCTTGGCGTCCTTCGGCACGACCTCGCGGAACTCGAGCCACTCGCGGACATCGCGCAGCCGGACGTTCGCCGGGCGCTCGAACCGGCCCGCGCGGCGCTCCTCCTCGGAGTAACGCACGAGGTAGTCGCGATACGCCGCGGCCTTCTCCGGGCTGTCGAGCTCGACCCAGTACTGGATCCACTCGCACGGCGCACCGAGCGCCTCGGGATCCTCGTTCTGATCCCAGCAGTTCATCGAGCCGCTGCGCGAGAACTTGAGCTCGATCGATGTCGAGAACGGCGCGAACAGCTGCTCGGGCTTGCCGTAGTCGCCGGTCGTCAGGTCGTAGAAGTGGGGCGTCGGCCGCCAGTTATCGATCACGCCGACGATCCGCATGTCGGTGGCCTCGACGCGGATCGTCTTGCCGACGACGTCGGTCGAGCCGAACAGCTTCTCCGCGAGCGGCTTCGCGATCACGACGACGCGGGCGTTCTTCGCATCGTCCTCGGCGCTCCACCCGCCGCCGGCGAGGAACGGCACGTCGAACATCGGGAAGAAGTCCGCCGACGTCCACCGCGCCTCGATGAAGAACGGATCGAGGCCGGCGCGCTGCGGCTCGATCGCGGCCTCGCCGCCGGACATCATCGCCTGGCGATCGGCCTTCTTCGCGCGCAGCAGCGCCTCGGAGTCGCGCCGGGTCATCTGCCCGGTCGGCTCCTCGCCCGGCAGGTAGTTCTCGAGCTTTCGAGGATCGAGCTGCACGTAGTAGAGCTGGTGACTCTTGCCGGGAATCGGATCGGCGGACAGGAGGCGGAGCACGGTGAGCGTGGTCATGCTCGCGCCGACGCCGAACGCGATCGCGAGCACCATGAGGACGGTGAGCGCGACGTTGCGCTTGAGGCTGCGCCGCGCGAGATCGAGGTAGTAGGGGAACATGGCGGCGTCCTTTCACGCGACCGGGCGAGCGCCGCCGGCGGCAGCGAGCGTCGGACGCATCAGCGTCGGTCCGCGCTCGAGGTCGGTCGCGACGCCGTCGACGATGTGGACGTTGCGCTGCGCGCGCGCGGCGATCTCGGGATCGTGCGTGACGATCACGACGATCGTGCCCTGCGCGTTGAGCTCCTCGAGCAGCTGCATGACCTCGCGCGCCATCTGCGAGTCGAGGTTGCCGGTCGGCTCGTCGGCGAGCAGCAGCTTCGGATCGCCGGCGATCGCGCGCGCGATCGCGACCCGCTGCTGCTGGCCGCCGGACAGCTCGGCCGGATAGTGCCGGATCCGCGACGCGAGCCCGACGCGCTCGAGCGCCGCCTCGATCCGCTTCTTGCGCTCGCCGCGCGTGAACTTGCGGTAGCGCAGCGGGACGTCGACGTTGTCGAACAGATCGAGGTCCGGAATCAGGTTGAAGCTCTGGAAGATGAAGCCGAGCTTCTCGTTGCGCAGGTGCGACCGCGCGCGATCGTCGAGCTTCTTGATGTCGACGCCGTCGAGCAGGTACTCGCCGCCCGTCAGCTCCTCGAGCAGGCCCGCGATGTTCAGGAACGTGGTCTTGCCCGAGCCCGAAGGTCCGGTCACCGCGACGAACTCGCCCGCGTTGACCTCGAGCGAGAGGTTGCGCAGCGCGTGCGTCTCGACCATCGCGGTCCGGTACACCTTCGAAACGTCTTTCATGTGCAGCATTCGTTTGCTCCTTACTCTGCGATTCGCACGCGTTGCGCCGTGCCGAACGTGTCGGCGCCGGACACCACGATCTGGTCCCCGACCTGCGCGCCCGAGAGGATCTCGACCGCGTCGAGGCTGAGCGCCCCGGTCCGGATCGGACGCCGCTCCGCGACGCCGTCCTCGACGAAATAAGCGAAGTTGCCACCGCCCGCCTCGAGGAACGGGCCGCGCTCGACCTCGAGCACGTTCGGCCGCTCCTCGATCAGGATGCGCGCGGTGAGGCGCTGGTTCTGGCGCAGCCCGTCCGGCCGCTGGCCGACGAACTCGAGCCGGGTCGCGACGTTGCCGTCGACGACTTCCGGCGACACCGAGCGCACGCGGCCCGCGAAGTTCTTCGTGCCCGACCGGATCTCGGCGGCCATGCCGATCGCGAGGTCGCGCGCGAAGCTGTCCGGCACGCGGATCTCGAGCTCGAACGCGCCGAGATCGACGACCGTCACGACCGGCGTGTTCGCCGCCACCGTCGCACGCTGCGCGACCAGCAGCTGGCCGACCTGACCGTCGACTGGCGACGTGATCTCGAGCGCCGTCACCTGACGCTCGAGATCGCGGACGACCTCGCGCTGGCGGTCGAGGCTCTGCTGCTTCGTGCCGAGATCGAACACGAGCTCCTTGCTCGCGAGCGCGGCTTCCTTGCGCGCGTGAGCGACCGCGATGTCCGCCTTCTTCAAGGCATCCTCGGAGCGCCGTAACTCGAGCTCCGGGATGACGCCCTTCTCGTACATCTCCTTGTTGATCTGGACCTCGCGCGCCGCGCTCTGCCGATCGATCTCGGCCTGCGCGACGAGCTTCTGCGCGTTCGCCTTGCCGTGCTCGATGTCGAGGCCCGCGCGACCGACGCTGCCATCGAGACCGGCGAGCGTCGACTGCTCCTGCAGCAGCCGGCTCTGCAGCTCGGGGCTCGCGACCGTCGCGAGCTTGCCGCCCTTCTTCACCTGATCCCCCGGCCGGACATGAAACTCGACGGTGCCCGCCGCGACCGCATACAGGGTCGGGCTGTTCGCGGCGACCACGCGGCCATCCGCGACGACGTCGCGCACGAGCGTGCCGCGCACGACCCGCGCGATCCGGATCCGAGACCGATCGACCGACTTCTCGGCCCCGAGCCAGCCCTTCGCGACGTAGCCGAGGCCGCCGAGCACCACCGCCACCGCCACGGCGGCGGGCACGTAGCGCCGCCACGACCGCGCGACGGCGGGCTTCGTGAGCGGACGATCTTGTGCGGACGTATCGCGAATCATGGACACCGCCCCTAAGAGCAGGGCCCGTGCCGCGTCCAACTGCCGGACATCCCACGTGTCCGGTGTGTCCGGTGTGTCCGGTGAGTGTCCGGCCGGACAGGGTCCATCGGACCGTGTCCGGCCGGACAACGTGTCCGGACCAAAGCCGGCCGGACAGTGTCCGGCGGACAGATCAGACGTCCGGCGGTGTCCCGGACAGCACGCGCGGCAAGCTGACGTCGAGATCGCTGCGAATCAATCGCAGGACGCTCGCGAGCTCGTCGCGGTCAAGTCGCAGGCTGCGCAGCAACGCGCGCTGGGTGCCGGCGACCACGGCCTCGCGCGCGGCCTCGATCCACCGCGCGACGGTCGCGCGATGGACCGCGTGCTGGGCAGCGAGCTGATCGATGCCGACGCGATCGATCACGTGCTGGCGGAGCAGCAGCCGATCGCGATCGTCGAGCGCGTCGACCGCGGCGGCGAACGCGCGCTTGAGCTCGTCGCGATACAGCCGCTTGAGGTAGCCGAGCTCCGGATCGTCGTCGGGCGCGACGATGCGTGCGATCTGATCGTCTTCCGCGGCGAGCTCGCGATTCGTGCGCGGCAGCACGCGCATCGCCTCGCGCGTCGCGACCACGCGCACCCACGACGCGAGCGCACCGCGCGCGGAGTACGTCGCGATCCGCGGCGTGTCGCCCGGCGACCGCGCGACGAGCAGGCGCGCGCGGATCACCTGACCGAGATCGGCGCGCTCGGCCGGCGAGGCACCGGTCGCGGCGACCGCGCGATCGATCGTCGGCCCGCAGTGCGCGTCGAACGCGGCGAGGGCGGCCGGGTCGCCCTGCGCACAGGCGAGCGCGAGATAGAGGTCAGTCGTGTGCAGTGTGTGGAGCGTCGAGTCCTCATCGGCGAGCCGCTCGGTGATGGCGCGCACGAACGTTTCGTCGTCGACGGCGATGCCGGGCCACGCGGCACGAGCGTCCGCGAGCTTGCGCGCGACGACCGGCTCGAAATCGTCGGCCGAGGTCGCCACACGGCGATGGTATATCAGCCGCTCTGCGTATCGCCAGATGACGATGGACGCGTGCCTCGGAACCGAAACGCTGGTCGACCTCGTCGAGGGTCGATCGGATGCGGTGCTGCGCGCGCGGATCGAGGAGCACGCGTCGCGCTGCGACTCGTGCCGGCGCGTGCTGTCGTCGCTCGCGCGCGGCTCCGAGCCGGCAGCGCTGCCGGAGCGCGACGCGGCGCACGAGCCACCGCTGCAGGTCGGACGCTACGTGATCGTGCGCGTGCTCGGCGCCGGTGGCATGGGCATCGTGTATGCCGCACGCGATCCCGAGCTCGATCGCACGGTCGCCGTGAAGCTGCTGCGCGGCAGCGCGGATCCGAAGACCCAGGAGCGACTTCGGCGCGAGGCGCGCGCGATGGCGCAGCTCGCGCATCCGCACGTCGTCGCGGTGTTCGATGTCGGCGTCCACGGCGACCGCACGTTCGTCGCGATGGAGCACGTGGAGGGCGAGACGCTCGCGGAGTGGCTGCGCACCCCGCGCACCGAGCGCGCGATCGTCGATGCGTTCATCGCCGCCGGACGCGGGCTCGCGGCGGCGCACGCGGTCGGTATCGTGCACCGCGACTTCAAGCCCGAGAACGTGCTCGTCGGTCAGGATGGCCGGGTGCGCGTCGTCGATTTCGGGCTGGCGCGCGACGCGGGACAGCTCGTCGCCGCGGCGACCGCGGGCGAGAGCGTGTCGCCGTACGCGCCGACGACGCCCGCACGCGGTGGCGCCGAGAGCGCGATCGGCGGCACGCCGTTCTACATGGCGCCGGAGCTGTACCGCGGCGGCGAGGCCGACCCGCGCAGCGATCAGTTCAGCTTCTGCGTCGCGCTGTACGTCGCGCTGTACGGCGAGCGGCCGTTCGAGGGCGAGACGCTCGACGCGCTCGCGAACGCCGTCACCGCGGGGCGGATCCGCGTGCCGCGCCGGCGCGCGAGTCGCCGCGTCGCGGCCGCGATCGAGCGCGGGCTCGCGGTCGATCCGGCGGCGCGGTTTCCGGCGATCGACGAGCTGATCGCCGCGCTGCTGCCGCGACCGCGACGGTGGCCGTGGATCGCCGCGCCGTTCGCCGCGGTCGCGCTCGCCACGCCGCTCGCGTTCGCGGCGGGCTCCGACGAGCCACGCGAGTGCACCGGCGCCGGCGCTGCGCTGCAGGGTGTGTGGGAACCGTCGCGCAAGCAGGCGGTCGCGAGCGCGCTCGCCGCGACCGGGCTGCCGTACATCGACGCGACGTGGCGCGAGGTCGAGCGCCGGCTCGATCGCTACGCCGCCGACTGGCAGACGACCTACACCGCGGCGTGCGAGGCGACGCGCGTGCGCGCCGAGCAGAGCGAGGACGTGCTCGACCTGCGCATGGCGTGCCTCGACGAGCGGCGGCACGCGCTCGACGCGCTCGTCACGACGCTCGCGGCCCGCGATCACGCGACCGATCGCACGGTCGCCGAGCACGCCGCCGCAGCCGCAGCCGCGCTGCCCGCGCTCGGGCCGTGCAGCGACATCGCGGCGCTGCGGTCCCGCGTCCGGCCGCCGAATGCCACGGTCGCGGCACAGGTCGCCGCGCTGCGCGCCGAGCTCGCGACGTTGCGCGCGCGCCGCGACGCCGGGCTCTATGCGCCGACGCTCGCGCCCGCGCGTACGCTCGCGGTGCGCGCGAAGGCGCTCGGCTATCGACCGCTCGAGGGCGAGGCGCTCGCGCTCGTCGCGACGCTCGAGGACGACACCGACGACTTCGCGACGGCGCGCGCGTCGTACGAGCAGGCGATCCTCGCCGCCGAGGCGGGCCGCGACGACGCGCGCACGGCGGACTCGGTGATCGCGCTGATCGGCGTGCTCGGTCACGGCCGCACGCGGCCACCCGAGCTCGACGCGTTGCGCGGGCGCGCCCGCGCGCTGCTCGAACGCCTCGATCATCCACCGCGGCTCGAGGCGGCGCTGCTCGACACGGTCGGCTGGGTCGAGCTGCAGACCGGTCAGCTCGCGGATGCCGACCGCGATCTGCGCGCGGCGCTCGCGGCGTACGAGCAGCTGTACGGACGCGACGATCTGCGCGTCGTGCGTCCGCTCGAGTCGCTCGCCTCGCTCGAGCTCGAGCGCGACGCCGGCGACCAGGCACGTCCGCTGCTCGAGCGCGCGCTCGCGATCCAGGCGCGCGTGCTCGGCGATCAGCATCCGGCGTACGCGCGCACGCTCGCGATGCTCGGTGGCGCGACGTACGCGGTGAACGATTACGCGGGCGCGATCGCGACGTACGAGCGCGCGCTCGCGATCTACGAGCGCTCGGTCGGGCCGGACAGCCTGCCGGTCGCGAACGTGCTCACGAACCTCGCGACCGCGCACCAGATCCGCGGCGAGGCCGCGCGTGCCGTCGAGCTGCATCGCCGCGCGGTCGCGATCGCCGAGCGCGTGCTCGGCCCGACGCATCCCGTGACGCTGACCTACAAGACAGGGTTCGCGACGACGCTCACCGACGCGCACCGCGACGCCGAGGCGGTGACGCTCGTCGAGGCGATCCTCGCGGCACAGCGCGCGCGGCTCGGCGTCCATCAGGACACCGCCGCGACGCTCGATCTGCTCGCGTACATCGAGCTCGCGATGCACCGCTACGCGGCCGCCCG
Organism: Kofleriaceae bacterium; assembly: GCA_035715365.1. Classification (GTDB taxonomy): domain Bacteria; phylum Myxococcota_A; class Polyangia; order Haliangiales; family Haliangiaceae; genus JABFXX01. The sequence continues at coordinate 129,156 of DASTLB010000061.1, forward strand.
CGATCACGCGCTCGAGGCCAGGCGCATGCTCGAGCAGCTGCTCGGCGATGCGTACAATCCGTCGGTCGAGCTCGCCGCGCTCGGCGAGGCGCAGTTCGGGCTCGGCGAGTACGCGGCCGCGTGCGATGCGTTCGAGGCAGCGCGACGGCTCGGCGCCGACCAGATGGATCCCGGCACGGCGGCGTGGCTCGATGCCCAGCTCGGGCGCGCGCTCGTCGTCAGCGGACGCGCGCCGGGCCGCGGCAAGCAGCTCGTGCTCGACGCGTATCCGAAGATCGCCGCGGACCCTCGACTGACCGAGCAGGTCGCCGGGATCGAGGCGTGGATGAAGCAGCACCACCTGTCGACGCGGCACTAGCGCGCGGTGGCCTGCCGACCGCCGCGCATGCGGATGCAGCGACCCTCGTTGCAATCCTCGACGACGTCGGCGTTGCGATCGGCGCGCGACATCGGCAGGTGATGCGGCTTCTTCATGTCGTTCGCGCCCCAGTACCAGACCAGCATGCCGCCGGTCGCGCCCATCGTGCCGAGCGTGTAGCCGACCGTGGTGCCGGCGCTGCTGTCGCCGCTGTTGAGCGCGACGGCCGCCGCGATGCCGGCGACCACGCTCGCTGCCGCGATCACGGCGCCGACCTTCATCTTGCGCGCGGCCCCGGCGCGGATCTTGTCGACCTGATCGGCCGCCTGCGTATCGCCCGCGATCCGGTAGTAGTCCTGCTCGTCGAGCTCGTCGGGACCCTGGAAGTACTTCCAGTCGTTCCACTTGAACGAGTGCTCGCGCTCCTCGTAGGTCTCGCTCGTGCCGACCTCGTTGCCGTCGGCGTCCTTGTGCACGGTGCTGCTGACGACGTCGTTCGAGACGTACGTGCCGGTGCCTGTCGAATATTGGACTCGCAGCGGAGCCCCGGTGCCCGGCACGCCGGTGGCCGGGTTCTTCAAGCAACCGGTGACGAGTGCGAGCGTGGCGAGCGTCGTGAAACCAGACTTCGAGAACATGGCGATCCTCCGTCGCCGCCCTGTGGCGGTCATGGCGGGAGACCGGGGGTCGCGCGCGATGTCGCAAGAAATCGTACGCGGCACGTGCGCGTCCCCGGTGTCGTCGCGCGCGTCGCCGGGGGTATCATGAGGCGTGTTGGTCGGTCGGGATCGCGAGCTCGCCGAGGTCGAGCGGGCGCTTGCACAGCTGGGCAGCGGGCGCGGCGCCGTGTTCTTGCTCGCGGGCGAGCCGGGCATCGGCAAGACGCGACTCGCGACCGAGATCGAGTCGGCGGCACGCGCGCGGTCGGTGCGCAGCGCGTGGGGACGGTGCTGGGAGTCCGGCGGTGCGCCGGCGTTCTGGCCGTGGCGCGAGGCGATCGAAGGGCTCGGCGCGCGGTTTCCCGAACCGGGTGCGATCACGGCGACGGATCCGGGCGAGGCGCGGTTCGCGCTGCTCCGCGAGGTCGGCGAGGAACTCGCGCGCCAGGCGACCGTGCAGCCAACCTTGCTCGTGCTCGAGGATCTGCACGCCGCGGATCGGTCGTCGCTGCTGCTGTTCGAGCACGTCGCCGCGCAGGTCCGGGCGTGTCCGCTGGTCGTCGTCGGGACGTATCGCGAGCTCGAGGCGAGCTTGCGCGCCGAGGTCGGCGATTCGCTCGCGCGGCTCGGGCGCGGTGGCCGCGTGCTGCAGCTCGCACGGCTGCGCGCACCCGAGGTCGAGGTGCTCGTCCGCGACGCGATCGAGGATGCCGATGCCCGGCTGATCGCGGCCGTGTACGAGACCACGCAGGGCAATCCGCTGTTCGTCGACGAGATCGTGCGCGAGGTCCGCGCGCGCGGCGCCGGGGGCGAGCTCCCGATCCCGCTTGGCGTCCGCGAGATCATCCGGCAGCGGATCGCGCTCGTCGCACCGGAGGTCCGGCGCGTGCTCGAGGCCGCGGCCGTCGTCGGCGTGTCGTTCGGGACCGCGGAGATCACGCGCATGCTCGACGACGCTCGCGCGCTGCTCGACGACGCGACCCGGAGCGGGCTCGTGGTCGCGCAACGCGAGCGGTTCCGGTTCAGCCACGCGCTGTACCGCGAGGCGCTGTATCACGATCTACCGCGCGCGCGCCGCCAGGCGCTACACGCCGATGCCGCCCGCGCGCTTGCCGCGACCGCCGCGCCGCTCGTCGAGCGCGCCCACCACCTGCTCGAGGCCGGCCCCGACCACGCGGCGGCCGCGATCGATCACGCGATCCGCGCGGCCGAGCAGGCGCTCGACAACTTCGCGTTCGAGGACGCGATGCAGCTGCTCGAGCGCGCGCGCGCCGCGATCCCGACCGGCGACAGCGAGCTCGCGCTGCGTTGTCGCGTCACGATCGCGATCGGCCACGCGCGGATCCGCAGCGGCGATGCCGGCGGCCGCGAGCTCTGCCTCGACGCCGCTCGCACGGCGCGCGAGCTAGCCGACCCGACGCTGCTCGCGCTCGCCGGGCTGGCGTACGGCGCGGTGTTCGTCATGGGCGCGGTCGACCGCACGCTCGTCGAGATCCTCGACGACGCGCTCGCGCGTCTGCCACCGGCGTCCGCGTTGCGGGCACGCGTGATGGCGCGACTCGCTGCCGCGCGCCAGCCGTCGCCGCCCGCCGAGCGTGCGCGCGACATCGAGCTCGGGCTCGCGGCGATCGCGCTCGCGCGCGAGCTCGCATCGCCGCGCGAGCTGCTCGACGTGCTGCACTCGGCCGCCGGCGCGCTGTATGGCGCCGCGCATCCGTCGCTGCGGCTGCCGATCTCGCGCGAGATGGAGCACCTCGCCGAGGAGCTCGGCGACACGACGCGGCTGCTCCACGCACGCACCCGGATGGCGCTCGATTACCTCGAGCTCGGTGACTTCGCGTCGTACGCGCAGCTCGCAGCGACGTACGAGACGCTCGCGCAGCGCGTCGGGCCGGCGGCGGCGCCGTGGCGCGTGCCGCTGATGCGGTCGATGATCGCGCTCGCCGCCGATCGGTTCGACGAGTCCGAGCGCTGGCAAGCCGCGTCGGTGGAGATCGATGGCACGCATCCACGGGCGCGCCGCGCCCAGGCGTTTCACCGGATCTGCTTCGCGCGCGCCGCCGAGCGCCACGCCGAGCTGCGCGCTCGCATCCCCGAGCTGCGCAACCTGTGGCTCGCGATGCCGTACGGCGTGATCCTCGCGGAGCCGCGCGTCGCGTCGACGTTCGCGCGGCTCGGCGACGAGCGCGAGACCCGCGCGATCCTCGCGCAGCTCCCCGAGGTCGCGTTCGCCGAGCAGATCAACGTCGTGTCGCTCGGCGAGGCGATCTGGCTCGCCGGCGATCCGAGCCACGCGGCGAAGCTGTATCCGGTCGTCGAGGCGCTCGGCGATCGCTGGATGATGTACTGGCTCGACGTCGAGATCGTCGAGGGGCCGCTCGGCCGGATCCGCGCGTACCTCGACGGCATCCTCGGCCGCTGGGACGATGCCGATCGCCGGTTCGAGCGCGCGCTGCACGAGGTCGAGGCCGCCGGCCGGCGCGCGTTCGCGGCGCGCATGCGGTTCGAGTACGGCGACCTGCGCGTGCGCGGCGGCCGCGATGGCCACGCGCTCCTCGCGGACGCGCGGCGGCGCGCGACCGAGGCCGGGCTCGGCGATCTCGTCGCGCTGATCGATGCCCGCCACGCCGCGCCGGTCGCTGCGACTCCGACGACCGCGACGCCACGCGGCGGCTTCGCGATCGCGCTCGAAGGCGAGTACTTCGCGGTGACGACCGCGCGAGCGACGCTGCGCTTCAAGGCGAGCCGCGGCATGCACTACCTCGCGCGGCTCGTCGGGCGCCCGGGCGTCGAGCTCCACGTGCTCGAGCTGGTCGGCTCGAGCGATGCCGATCGCGGGGACGGCGGCGAGCTGCTCGACGGCAAGGCGTTCGCGGCGTACCGCGCGCGGCTCGAGCTGCTACGCGCCGCGGCCGACGACGCGGACGCGATCGGTCACACCGACCGCGCCGAGCAAGCGCGCAGCGAGATGACCGAGATCGCCGCCGAGCTGTCGCGGGCGACCGGCCGCGGCGGACGGGCCCGGCGCAGCGAATCGGCGGTCGACCGGGCGCGCAGCGCGGTCCAGCGCCGGATCAAGGACGCGCTCGATCGAATCGCCGACCAGGACGCCGACCTCGGCAGCTGGCTCCGGCGCTCCGTTCACACTGGAAATTACTGCCGATATCAGCCCGCGGACTGAGCGGAACGCCGTTCCATGATTTGTCACGCCTCGGAGGCATGGAGACTGCTCTTCGCCAGCCTGACATCGCGGACGTGTTCGAGCGCGCCCTCGTCCCAGCGATCTTCGCTCCCTACGCGCGCGATCTGATCGAACGGATCCGGCCGATCGGCCCGGCCGACCGCATCCTCGACCTCGGATGCGGCACCGGCATTGTCGCGCGGCTGTTGCGCGAGCGGCTCGGGGGTGCTGCCGCGATCACCGGGATCGATCTCAGCGCTCCGATGATCGGCAAGGCGCGCGAGCTCGCGCCGGAGCTCGACTGGCAGGTCGGCGACGCCGCGGCGCTGCCGTTCCGCGACCGCGCGTTCGACATCGTCGTCTGCCAGCAGATGCTGCAGTTCGCGCCGGATCGCGACGCCGTGCTCCGCGAGGTCCGCCGCGTGCTGTCACCCGGTGGCCGCTTCGTCGTCAGCGTGTGGGGTGCGCGCCGCGAGCAGCCGCTCCACGACGCGATCGCCGCCGTCGCCGAGCGCCACCTCGGGCCGTCGCGAGACCGTCGATTCTCGCTCGCCGGAGCCGAGCTGCGCGAACGGTTGATCGCAGCGGGCTTCGCAGACCTGCGGCTCGTCCGCGTGACGCTCACCGAGCACCACCGCGAATTGCCGATCCGTCCGAGCCTCGGTGCCCTCGGGTTCGCGCTCGACGACGTCTCGCCATCGCAGTATGCCGCGATCGCGGCTGACATCGATGCCGCGCTCGCGCAGTACAGGACTGCGGACGGCTTCGCGGCGCCGTCCTCCACCACCGTTGTCGTCGCCCGACTGCCGGAGGAGCTGCCATGACTGGACCCGACTTTGACGTGATCGTCGTCGGCGCGCGCTGCGCCGGTTCACCCACTGCGATGCTGCTCGCGCGCGCGGGGCACCGCGTCCTCGTCGTCGATCGCGCGACATTCCCGAGCGACACGCTGTCGACGCACCTCGTGCATCCGCCCGCGATCGCGGCGCTCGCACGCTGGGGCCTGCTCGAGCGCCTCGTCGCCACCGGCTGCCCGCCGGTCGACACCTACGCGTTCGACTTCGGTCCATTCGCGATCACCGGCGCGCCCGGCACCGCAGAGATGCCGGTCTCGTACTGCCCGCGGCGCACCGTGCTCGACAAGCTCCTCGTCGATGCCGCGCGCGAGGCCGGCGCCGAGGTCCGCGAGGCGTTCGTCATCGAGGAGATCCTGCAACAAGACGGTCGCGTCACCGGATCCGCGGCCACCGCAAGGATGGCCCGAGCGAGACGATCACGGCGCACGTCGTGATCGGCGCCGACGGCCGGCACTCGGTCGTCGCCGAGGCGGTGCAGCCCGCGCACTACCACGAGCGGCCACCGCTGCTCTGCCCGTACTACGCGTACTGGACCGGGCTGCCGATGCACGGCCGCTTCGAGACCTACATTCGCGATCGTCGCGGGTTCGCCGCGGTCGAGACGCACGACGGCATCACGATCGTGATGGGCGGCTGGCCCTACGCCGAGTTCGCGACGAACAAGGACGACCTCGAGGCGAGCTACCTCGCGCTGTTCGATCTCGCGCCCGCGTTCGCCGCTCGCATCCGCGCCGCGACGCGCGTCAGCAAGATCATCGGCATGCCGACACCGAACTTCTTCCGCACGCCATACGGCCCCGGCTGGGTGCTCGTCGGCGACGCTGGGTATCTGAAGGATCCGATCACCGCGCAGGGCATCCTCGACGCGTTCCGCGACGCCGAGGCGGTCGCGTCCGCGCTCGACGACGTGCTCGCCGGCCGCCGCTCGTTCGACGCCGCACTCGGCGCGTACCAGCGCGAACGCGATGCGCGCGTGATGCCGATGTACGAGCTGACCTGTCAGTTCGCGACGCTCGAGCCACCACCTCCGCCGATGCAGATGCTGCTCGGTGCCGTGCACGGCAACACCGCCGCGATGAACGAGTTCTGCCGCATGCAGGCCGGCATCACCTCGCCCGCGGAGTTCTTCGCGGAAGCGAACGTCGCGCGGATCATGTCGGCGAAGGCGTCGCCGATGTCGTCAGCGCCCGCGGCCGCGACGACGTGATGCGAGCGCGAGCGCGACCAGCCCGAGCGCGAGCCCACCGCCGCTGCTCGTCGAGCAGCCGCTGCTCTCGGTCGAGCCGTCGTCGGGCTCGCCGTCACCGTCGGTGTCGCCCGGGACCTGGCCCGCCGGCGTGACGCGCACGGCGTCGAACATGATCTCGATCTTGTTGTCCGAGACGTACTTCTCGCCGGTGTTGTCGCCGAGATAGACCGAGTACGTCGTGCCGGCGGTCAGCTCGAAGTCGCCGAGTGCCTGGAAGCCGGTCGCCGCGCTCTGATCGATCACGACGTCGGTCGTGCCTCCGGCATGCGTGACGACGTACTTCGCCTGGTGCGTCTTCGCGAGCGCCGCGTCGGTGTAGACCTCGATCGTGTAGCGACCGTCGGCCTCGACGTTCAGCTGCCACGTCGCCTGGTTGTCGGCGGCGGGATCGTCGGTCGTGTACGTGAACAGGCATGCGCCGTTCGTTCCGGACTCGGCCGCGTACCACGACGTCGACGTGCCGGCCTTGACGAAGCAGCTGTCGGTCTCGTCGATCGTGCGGCCGCCGGCAGCGGGGATCGGATCGCACGTCACCGGCGCGGTCGACACCGTCCAGAAGTCGGGGCCGAACTCGTCGCGCAGCTTGTTCGTACCGTTGCGGTACTTATTGATCTGCGTCGTGCACCCCATGCAGCCGTTGTAGCGCCACGCGACGAAGTACAGCCACGCCTCGTACTGCGGGTCGCCGTCGGCGATCGTGATCGAGTTCATCCAGTCGAGCGCTTGCTGCTCGTTGTCGACGCCGTCGACCGACTGGATCGCGCGCGTCACGAGGACCGGGATCACCGCGTTGACGTTGCCCTGCATCGTCACGATGTCCGGCCCGTACGTCGCGATCGTGTCCGCGAACGTGCCGGAGTCGAACTGGAACATCCCGAGGCCGCCCTGCTCCGCCGAGCACGGACCATCGGCCGCGCCCGCGATCACCGGACCACCGCCGCACGTCGACGACGCCGGGCCCTGACACGCCCACGTCGCCTCGGACCAGCAGTGCGCGAAGTTCGTCTCGACCTCGCCGATGCCGGCGAGCAACGCGGCGTTCGTCATCCCGGCGGCCGCCGCGGTGTCACGGATCAGCTCCGCGCGCGTGCGCCGCTGGGCCTCGGTCAGAAACACCGGACCCGGCGCGGGATCGATCCGCACGCCACCGCCGATTGGTTCTGCGTGCGCGGCCGGTTCGATCGCGAACAGGCCCACGCATGCTGCGCACAGCACGAAGCTCCTCATCATCGCGCGCGTGCAAGTTCACGTGGCGTGCCGAGTGCGAGCGATGCGAATCCGTGCGGTTGCGTCGCGCACGCACGCGATCGCAACCACCTGTTTGCAGCCCGGCGTGCTCTGGGCCGATGTCGGACGAATCGCGTTCTATTCGCCGTGCCGCTTCGGCGCCATCTGGCTGAAGTACACGTTCCACGCCGGATCGCGCTCGTTGTCGAATTCGATCGGCTTCGTCGCCGGGCCCGACGGCAGTGCCTGGATCCGCGCCACGGTCTCGGCCTCGTCGCGCGCGTGGACGAGGAACTGCGCCTGGGTCGCGCCGATCGTCACCATCACGAGGATCGCGGCGGCATCGCGCTCGACGCTCGCCTTGAGCGCGTGCTCGAAGCGCTCGAGCTCGTCGAACACCGCGGCCTCGGGCAGCGCGGTACCGGCGGTCACGTATTCCTTCATCGCCCACACCAGCACGGGATACTCGGCGCAGTCGAGCGCGGGATGCACGCTCGCGCGGTACCGGATCACGTCGCGCGGTGCGTGCGCGTCACCGCGCAGCATCATGCCGCGCCAGTCGCGGTCGACCGCGAGCACGTCGGCCACGCGCGCCGGCCTGCGCTCCGATCGAGGGCGCTGCGCGATCGCGAGGATCTCCTCGATACGCGCTCGGCTGCGGCGCGCGTCGTCGGTGTCGAGGCGTGGATCGACCAGCATCCAGCCCTTGCCCTGATCGATCAGCTCGTGAAACTCGAACAGCTGGCCGCCGTACGTGTCGACCACCGACGCCGCGTGCGTGCCGCGACCGTGCACGAGCGCCTCGAGCGTGCGCGGCGAGCCGATCCGCTCGTAGCAGAACCGGTGATACGCGAAGCCGTCGTCGTCGCCTTCCCAGATGAACACGTGATCGTCGCCGGCCTCGAGCACGCCGTCCTCGACGGGCCCCTCGACGACGCGCGGCGTCTCCTCGCGGGTGATCGCGATCGCGTCGCGCAGCCACCGATGCTCGCGCCCGAAGCGCACGACGCGCTCGCCGGGCTCCCAGTCGTGGCCGCCGTGCTCGGCGGTCGAGCGATAGATCTTCAGCATGCCGAGCGATGCCGACTGCACGTAGTGATCGTGCGACAGCGGCAGGCGGCAGAGCTGGCAGTAGCTGCCGATGACACCCATGGACGGGACATAACGCGCGCGGCGCACGATGTGTTCCCGCGAGTGGCCGCGTGCAGTCATGCGCCCACAGCGGTGCATTGCGACCTCCGCGCGGCGTCGGGCAAGCTCGTGCGCGGGGGATCCGATGAACCACTCGTGCCGCACTCGCACGGTCGTGGGTCTCGTCGCGCTCGCGCTCGTCGGCGCGCTCGCGAGCGAGGCCGCCGCCGCACCGCGCCGTCATCACCGTCGCCACCATCGCCACGCGCGCGCGGTCGTCTACAGTGACTCGAGCCCGCCGGGCACGTTCGGGCTCGGCCTGATCCTCGGCGGCCCGACCGGTCTCAGCGGCAAGCTGTTCCTGTCCGACAGCTTCGCGTTCGACTTCGCGATCGGCTACTATCGCGGCTTCGGTCACGACGAGGGCGGCGGTGGCCACGCCGATCTGCTGTGGCATCCGTTCAGCCTCGGCAACTTCGGCGTGTTCTCGCTGCCGCTGTACTTCGGCGTCGGCGGGCGCGTCGCCGCGGACCGCGATCAGGGACGGTTCGATACCGACAACGGCGTCGACGTCGGCGTCCGCGTGCCGCTCGGCATCGCGTTCGAGTTCAACGCCGTCCCGCTCGACGTGTTCCTCGAGGCCGCGCTGATCGCGGACGTGATCGACGACGACGACGATAACCTGCACGTCGATCTCGCCGGCGGGATCCGGTTCTGGTTCTAAGCGACGCGGACCATCAGATCCGGTCGCAGGCGCTCGATCGCGAGCAGATCGTTCGTCGTCGCGCTCCCGATCGCCACCCAGTCGAGCGGCAGCTCGCGCAGCTTCGCGAACGCGGGCACGTGACGCTCGAGCGCGAGCAGCACCGCGTCGGTGCAGATCCACGCGCGGCGGTCGCGCCCGAGCGCCGGCAGTGCGCGCGCCCGCCGCAGGAGCTTGCGCTCGAGCAGGCGCTCGATCAGCCACAGCGTGCGGCGCACATCGTACGGCGCGTCGACGAGCCGCTCGATCTCGGCGACGAACCGCGCGCGCTCGTCGGGATCGCCGAACACCGGGCGCAGCACGCGCGGATGCAGCGACTCGCGCAGCAGGCGCTCGACCGGGAGCATCCGCGTGTTCGGCTTGTCGATGTTGATCGTGCGCCCGTCACTCGCGACGACCGCGACGTGATCGTACGCATTGCCGGTCACGCGTCGGCCCAGCCCGTACACCCGGCCACGACTCTGCACGAGGATCAAGTCACCGGGCTGCGTCTCCACACCTGCAGCGTACTTCGGAGCCAGCGAGCGTCGTAGCTCGGTTACCATGGCGTCATGCGGAGCTTTCTACTCGCGTTGGTCCTCGTGGTCGGCTGTGGCAATGACAAGGCGAACCCGCCGGACAATCCGTCGCCGGACGCGCCGAACAACAACGGTAGCGATGCCGCGCTGCCTCCGATCACGCTCGATTGCGCGAGCTACTGCGGCGCGATCCAGGCCGCGTGCACGGGCGCGCTCGCGCAGTACGAGTCGATGCAGACCTGTCTCGGCACCTGCGAGCAATTCGCCGTCGGCACGCAGAACGACACCACCGGCAACACGCTCGGCTGCCGCGTCTATCACACCGACTTCGCGCGCCAGGACGCGATGACCCACTGCGAGCATGCCGGCCCGAGCGGCGGCACGATGTGCGGCGCGACGATCGTCGAGGACTTCTGCTCGATCGCGCCGACGATCTGCCCGACGCAGTGGTCGGCGAACCAGTGCGGCAACCGCGCCAGCAACATCCCGAGCATGGGGCCGTACAGCATCAACAGCACGGGCAACACGATCGAGTGCCGGCTCTACCACCTGACGCTGGCGACGACGGATCCGACGACGCACTGCCCGCACACCGACGTGATCAGCACGACCTGCCTGTAGCCATTCACTCCCACTCGCAGATGTACGACGCGTTTGTGGTCCCGCACCAATCGTCGTCCCAGCCATTCGCGTACCAGAAGCTGCCGCAGTCCTGATCGCCGCAGCTGCTGTCGGGCATGCCGGCCTGCCACGCACCGTCGCCGGAGAACGGCACGCCGTAGGCGAGTGGCTCGCCGGTGACCCACCGCCACTGGCAATCGGTGGTCGAGCGCGCGAGCCCGATCCACTGGTCGTTCGAGCGGTGCGAGATCACGAATTCCTGCTCGTACTGATCCCCGATCGTCACGAGATGGCCGCCCGCCGCGACGCACCGATCCTGCGCCGCTTGCCACGTGAAGCCGCCGCTGCAGAACCCGTAGCCATGCTCGCGGTACGTCTCGCCGGTACAGCCGGCCGGCAGCGCGACGCAGCGAGCGCCGGCGCGGACTTCGCCTGCACCGCACGGCGAGCTCCCCGCACGCGGCAACTCGAGCGCATCGCGATCGCTCGGCGGTACGAGCGTCGTCGCGGTGATCGCCTCCCACCAGTTCAGCTTCGTGACGCCATCGCGGCTCGTCGCCGTGCCGTCGGGCATGTGCGAGAACAGCCAGAGCTGGTAGTCCTCCTCGTTGCAGTGCCAGGTGCCGCAGTCGACCGGCTCGCCGGCGGCATCGGGCTCCCACAGCACGAGATCGGTCTTGCGATCCCACGCGGGGCCGGCGCTGAACGCCGCGACCGTGTTGGCGAAGTCGTAGTCCTTCGGGCTCGCCTGACCGGCGGACGTCGCCTCGTTGCGTGCGTTGACCGGATGATGTGCGGTGCCAAATCCACCCGCATTGCCGGCAACGACCATCGTGCCCGTCGTCATGTACTTCTGGCACAGCGTCAACGTCTGCAGCGCCTCGCGGCTCAGCAGCTCGTTCGTGCCATACGCGCGGCCCTGACAGCTCGAGCCGTACCACCGGCTCAGATAGTCCTCTGCGCGATGCGCGAAGCTCTCCCACATGTTGGTCGGCCGCACGGTGTACGCGAAGCCCATGACCGGCACCGCGCGGCCGCCGAGCGTGACCTCGGTCCACTCCGGCATCTTCCACACGAGCGCGGCGCCGAAGATCCAGATCTCGTTGATCTCGTGGTGCGGATATGGCGAGCTGTCGTCGACAACGGCGTCGGTACGCGACACGAGCGCGCGCGGCGTGTTCAGCTCGGGCAGCTGCACCAGATCATCGAGCTGGATCGGATCGCGATCGAGCCAGGCCGCGAGCGGCGCGAGGTACTTCGCGGTCGTGACGCGCCACGTGTACAGACACCACATCTGCGCGAACGTCAGCCGCTCGGTGCCGACGCCGATTCCGCACGACTCGAGCGTCCGGGTCACGCCGTGATTCGTGCGATTCACGATCTCGTCGTCGAACGGATGGTCGAGCTTCGGCGTCGCGGTCAGATCGACGACGTCCGCGATCGTGTACGCGACCGCGCCGCCCGACGCCTGGTTCGACAGCGCCGACGCGAAGCTCGCGGCGACCTCGCGCGGATCCGAGCCGTGCACGGTGATCGAGCGGCCGTCCTTGCGCTGGTCGTTGCGCTCGTCCGTGCGCTCGAGCTGCGCGATCAGCCCCGCGCGCTCGTGCTTCGGCATCTCGTTCCAGCCCGCGATCACCACGAGCACGTTGCGCCGGATCGGCGTGGCGGTCACGGCGGAGCTTGTCGTGCTCGCAGCCGGCGGCGGATCCGCTCCGACGCACCCCGCCGCTCCGATCGCGAACGCAGTCCACAGACAGAGTCGATGCAGCATGTACCCACCTCGAACGCACACCGGCGTTCGGGTCCTGGAGCGCCGGCCCGCCGATCCGTCGCGTGAAATCGACGGCGCTGGCGCTAAGCTGCGAACATGCCGGTACGTGCGCCCCTTCGCATCGGTCGCGCGCTTCGCCATCGCAACTACCGGTTGTTCTTCTTCGGCCAGGGCATCTCGCTGATCGGCACCTGGCTCACGCGGTTCGCGACCGTGTGGATGGTGTACCGGCTGACCCACTCCGGCGCGCTGCTCGGGCTCGTCGCGTTCTTCGGCCAGGCGCCGAGCGCGGCGATCGCGCCGCTCGCGGGCGTGCTCGTCGATCGCTGGGACCGCCACCGCGTGATCGTCGTGACGCAGGTCGCGGCGATGCTGCAGTCCGCGGCGCTCGCGTTCTTCGCGTTCACCGGCCTCATGACGGTGTGGCACCTGATGGTGCTCGGCGCGGTGCAGGCCGTGATCAACGCGTTCGACATGCCGGCGCGCCAGTCATTCCTGCGCAGCATGATCGACGACAAAGGCGATCTGCCGAACGCGATCGCGCTCAACTCGTCGATGGTCAACGGCGCGCGGCTCGTCGGGCCGGCGATCGCCGCCGCGCTCGTCGCGCTGTTCGGCGAGGCGTGGTGCTTCGCGATCGATGCCGCGAGCTACATCGCGGTGATCGCGTCGCTGCTGATGATGCGCGTCGTCGTGCAGCCGCGCGTGACCGGGCACGGCCGGGTGTGGCACGAGATGAAGGAAGGCCTCGGCTACGTCGCGAAGGCACCGCTCGTGCGCGCCGTGATGCTGCTGCTCGCCGTGACCAGCGTGCTCGGCGGCTCGTACACGACGCTGCTCCCGATGGTCGCCGGCACGACGCTCGCCGGTGGTCCGCACACGCTCGGCATCCTGATGGGTGCCGCCGGGTGTGGTGCGCTCGCCGGCGCGCTCTACCTCGCGAGCCGCAGCACGGTGCTCGGCCTCGGCGCGGTGATCGGACGCTGCACGCTCGGCCTCGGGCTCGCGCTGATCGCGATGCGGTTCGCGCCGAACGTCTGGGTCGCGATGCCGCTGCTGTTCATCACCGGCGCGTCGTGGATGGTGCAGCTCGGTGGCTCGAACACGATCATCCAGACGATCGTCGATCACGACAAGCTCGGGCGCGTGATGAGCCTGTTCGCGATGGCGTTCTTCGGCGGCATGCCGGTCGGCGCGCTGCTCGAAGGCTGGCTCGCGGACCGGCTCGGACCGATGACGACGTTTTTATGCGCCGGTGTGGCGGTGTCGCTCGCGGGCATCGCGTATCTGCGCGCCCTGCCCCGCCTGCGCATCGCCTCGCGACCGCTCTACGTGCGACTCGGTCTGTTGCCGGAGGATCGCCTCGCGGGCTGACGTGTAACCCGTCGCGCGCGCAGCATCTTCTGAGCCCGCGCGGCATACGGTCTGCATCGCCCGGAGATCATGGAAATCCGCGACCGCGTCATCGTGATCACCGGAGCATCGAGCGGGCTCGGCCGAGCGCTCGCGTTCGAGCTTGCAGGTCGAGGAGCGCGGCTCGCGCTCGCGGCACGCCGCGAGGAGGCGCTCGAGGACGTCGCCGCGCGCTGCCAGCAGCTCGGCGGCGCCGCGATCGTCGTCCCGACCGACGTCACGATCGAGGCGGAGGTCGCGCAGCTCGCGCAGACCGTCGTCGATCGCTGGGGCCGGCTCGACGTCTGGATCAACAACGCGGGCGTCACGCTATACGCGCCCTTGATCACCGGCGACATCGAGCAGCATCGCCGCGTGATCGAGACGAACCTGTGGGGCTACGTGTTCGGTGCGCGCGCCGCGGTCCCGATCTTTCGTCGCCAGCATGCCGGCATCTTGATCAATGTCGGATCGGTGCTGAGCGAGGTCGGCCAGCCGTTCGTGCCGTCGTACGTGATCAGCAAGTTCGCCGTGCACGGGCTCTCGGAGACGCTGCGCGTCGAGCTCGCGAACGAGCCCGCCATCCACGTCTGCACGGCGATGCCATACGCCGTCGACACGCCGCACTTCCAGGTCGCCGCGAACGCGATCGGCAAGACGCCGCGCGCGATGCCGCCGGTGCAAGCGCCGGAGAAGGTCGCGCGTGCGATCGCGAAGCTCGTCGAGCGCCCGCGTCGCACGATGTTCGTGCCGCGCGCGATCGTGCTCGGGCTCGCGCTGCACCGGTTGTTCCCGCGCACCGTCGAGCGCCTGCTGCTCGATTCGCTGCGCCGCTGGCACGTCAGCGAGGAGCCGGAGCAGACCGGCGACGGCAACCTGTACGAGCCCGAGGGCGACGCGAAGGTCCACGGCGACCGCCCGCCGCAGCTGTCGACGCCGCAGTTCTTCGGCTGGGTCGCCGCGCGGCTCGTGCGCAACGAGGTCGAGGCGATCGGCCGGCTCGCGAAGCGCGCGACCGGACGCGCCGCGCAGGGACGAGGTGCATGACCGCGTACGATGTCGTCGTCGTCGGCTCCGGCCCGAACGGGCTCGCGGCCGCGCTCGCGTTCTCCGAGCTCGGGCTGCACACGCTCGTCGTCGAGGCGCGCGACACGCCGGGCGGCGGCATGCGGACGAGCGCGCTGACCGCGCCGGGCTACCTGCATGACGTCTGCTCGACGGTCCACCCGCTCGGGCTCGCGTCGCCGTGGCTGCGCGCGCTCGCGCTCGAGGACCACGGCCTCGAGTGGATCCATCCCACCGCGCCGGTCGCGCACGTCGTCGGCCCCGGCGAGGTCGTCACGCTCGAGCGCTCGATCGCGGACACCGCGGCCCAGCTCGGTCCCGATGGTGACGCGTATCGCGCGCTCGTCGAGCCATTCGTCGAGAAGTTCGACGAGCTGTTGCGTGCGATCCTCGGGCCACTGCGGATCCCGCGCCATCCGCTCGTGATGGCGCAGTTCGGGCTGCGCGCGCTGCGCTCGATGCGCGGCCTCGGCCGAACGTTCCGTACGCGCGCGGCGCCCGCGCTGCTCGCCGGGATCGCGGCGCACTCGATGGTCCCGCTCGACGGGCTCGCGACGTCCTCGTTCGGGCTCGTGCTCGCGACCGCGGGGCATGCGGTCGGCTGGCCGATCGCGCGCGGTGGCTCGCAGGCGATCTGCGACGCGATGGTCGCGCGGTTTCGCGCGCAGGGCGGCGAGCTCGTGACGCGCACCTACGTCGAGCGGCTCGAGCAGCTGCCGCGGGCGCGCGCGTACGTCCTCGACGTCACGCCGAAGCAGCTGCTCGCGATCGCCGGCGAACGGCTCTCGGCCGGCTACCGCCGCGGGCTCGAGCAGTTCCGCTATGGCCTCGGCGTGTTCAAGATGGACTGGGCGCTGTCGGGGCCGGTGCCGTGGCGAGATCCGCGGTGCGCGCGCTCGGCGACCGTCCACCTGTCCGGCACGCTCGACGACATCGCCGCCGCCGAGGACGCTGCGCACGCCGGCAAGATCGCCGAGCGGCCGTTCCTGCTGTTCGTGCAACCGACGCTGTTCGATCCATCGCGCGCACCCGCGGGCGGCCACGTCGCGTGGGCCTACTGCCACGTCCCGAACGGCTCGACGATCGACGTGACGCGCGCGATCGAGGACCACCTCGAGCTGCACGCGCCCGGCTTTCGCGATCTCGTCATCGCGCGCCGCGCCATGAATTCGGCGCAGATGGAGAGCTACAACCCGAACTACGTCGGTGGCGACATCAACGGCGGGATCTCGGACCTCGCGCAGCTGTTTTTCCGGCCGATGCCTCGGTTCGACCCGTACGCGACGCCACTGCCCGACGTGTTCGTGTGCTCGTCGTCGACGCCCCCGGGCGGCGGCGTCCATGGCATGTGTGGCTACTACGCGGCGCGCAGCGTGCTCGCGCGCGTGTTCGGCAAGCAGCCGCCCGACCTCGCCTGACCTGCGGCAGCGACCCGGCCGCCACCGACCGCTACCCGAGCCGCTACCCGGCCCGCGGCGGTTCCGGCCGTACCGTCCTCACAGGTGCTCACGTGAAGACCGTCCTGTTCTCCGCGATCGGCATCCCGTCGCGCGCGACCAACGAGGTCGATCCGCGCGTGCTCGAGGAGACGTTCCGCGAGCTGGTCTACGAGCGGCTGCGCTTCTACGCGGCGTTCGCGGCGTGCTGGTCGATCGTGTGGGCGATCTGGTTTCGCATCGACGGTGACTGGACCACCGACGCGAGCCTCGTGAACGTCGGGTTCTGTGCGCTCGCCGCGCTGGGATTCGGCCTCGCGCCTCGCGTCCGCGGCGCGAGCTCGAGTGCGATCACGAGCATCGGCGTCGCGCTCGGCCTCGTCCAGCTCGCGGTCCAGGCCTACATCGCGAGCACGAACGCGGACTCGACCCAGTTCTACATCGCCGCGCTGTCGATCTTCGTCGCCGGCGCGCTGCTGCTGCACACCATGTGGGTCGTCGTCTACACGCTCGCGGGCTCGACGATCCTGCTCGCGATCGTCCACCTGCCCGGCCACACGCTCAGCTCCGACGCGATGCTGCTCGGCGCGGCCTGCTCGACGTGCGCGTTGCTCCACCTGATCGGCCGGCGCTACGTCGTCTACATCGAGACGCTGCGCCAGCGCGATCGCCACCAGCACCACGCGCTCGAGAAGGCGCTGTCCGACGCGCGCCGCGAGCTCGCGGATCGCGAACGCGCCGAGGCCGAGCGCGCGCGGGTGATCTCGGAGCGTGAACGCCTCCGCGAGCAGCTGATCCAGGCCCAGAAGATGGAGGCGCTCGGCACGCTCGCCGGCGGCTTCGCCCACGACATGAACAACGTGCTCGGCGGCATCCTCGCGAGTGCGGAGCTGCTGCGCGAGGAGAGCCCGAGCTTCCACGAGGAGCTCGACGACCTGATCGCCTCCACGCGACGCGGCGCCGAGCTGACGCGCAACCTGCTCGGCTTCGCGCGCCGCGGCCAGTACCGCAAGGAGCGCGTCGACCTCGAGCAGCTCGTCGGCAGCGTCGTCCGCCTGCTCGCGCGCACCGTCCCGAAGGGCGTCGTGTTCGACACCGTCGCGACCGCGCCGCGTGCCGCGACCGATGGCGACCCTTCGCTGATCACGCAGGCGCTCGTCAACCTGTGTCTCAACGCGGTCGATGCGATGCGCGGCGTCGGCCGGCTCACGATCGGCGTCGGCCAGGCGTCGATCGCCGCCGACCGCGCCGCGGCACTCGGAGTCTCCGCCGGCGAGTTCGCGACGCTCACGGTCACCGACACCGGCTGCGGCATGTCCGCCGACGTGATGGCGAAGATCTTCGAGCCGTTCTTCACGACGAAGGAGCTCGGCCACGGCACCGGCCTCGGCCTCGCGATGGTGTACGGCACGCTGCGCTCCTCTGGCGGCGCGGTCGAGGTGAAGTCCGAGCTCGGCAAGGGCTCCACGTTCACGATGTACCTCCGCGCTTCGGAAGCGCCGTCGATCGCGACGCTGCCGCAGGCACGCCCCCGACCGTCGGTCGCGCACGCCGGCACGGTGCTCGTCGTCGATGACGATCCGCGCATCCGCCGCGGCGCGCGCCGCATCCTCGAGGGCCGCGGCTACCAGGTCCACGAGGCCGGTGACGGCGCGGAGGCGCTCGCGATCTTCGAGCAGCGCCGCGGCGAGCTCCAGCTCGTCGTGCTCGACATGGCGATGCCGGTGATGAGCGGCGCCGAGTGCTTCGAGCGGCTGCGCGCGCACGATCCGGACATCCGCGTGCTGCTCGCGTCGGGCTACACGATCGAGGAGGACGCGCGCGGCTGCCTCGCCGCCGGTGCCGCCGGGTTCCTCGACAAGCCGTACACCGCGGACGCGTTCGCGCACGCCGTGGCCGCTGCGATCCGCGGCGAGCCGATCGCGATCGCTGCGGACGCAGCGTAATATTGTGTTTTATTTGCTTGACACGTTTCGCTGGCGAAGAAACGTGCCAGTCGAGCGACTGCCGATCTGATCGCGCCATACGCGATGAGATCGCTTGTCCGAGCGTTCGCTGCGGCTGACGAGAGTTTTTGCGTTTCGAGCCGAAACCGCGCGCCAGAGCGAGGAGATCGAACGCAAAAAGCGGGTGGTAGGAAGGTCGTGCACACGCAACACGACGGAGTGGGATCATGCAGGGAACGGATCGCGAGCCGTGGCTGGAAGTTCACCTCGGGCTCAAGGCGCTGAGCGCGCGGCGAGCGCAGATGGAAGCGCGCGAGGTCGCGCTGCTCCGGCTCGCCGAGGAGATGACGCTCTGGCAGCAGTTCGGCCACGCCTCGCTCGTGCAGTACATGGAGCACGAGCTGGGCTATCGCGCGCACACCGCGCTGGAGCTGATTCGCACGGCGAAGGCGCTGGCGAGCTTGCCACGCATGACCGCCGCGCTCGAAGCAGGCGCCGTGTTCCCCACCGCGATCCGCGAGCTCACGCGCATCGCGACGCCGGACACCGAGGAGGAATGGCTCGCGGCCGTCGCCGGCAAGACCGTGCACGAGGTCCAGCGCATGGTCGCGGGCCGCGCGCCGGGCGATCGACCGGGAGACCCGAAGGACGTGGAGAACGAGGTCGTGACACTCACCTTCCGCGTGTCGCCGAGCGTGCACGCGTTCGCGGTGCGCGCGCGCATGGAGCTGGAGGCGCTGGTCGGCACCGGCAGACTCGACGACGACGAGCTGGTGGAGACGATCTACCGCCGCGCGCTCGAGGCACTGCCGGCGTCCGAAGGCCGGCCTGGCTTCCAGATGGCGATCAGCACCTGCAAGCGCTGCAAGCGCACGTATCAGGACGTCGCCGGCGAGGAGGTCGAGGTCGACGCGGCGACGTTGTCGCGCGCTGAATGCGATCACGAGCACCTCGGGGATCTCGAAGCCGACGAACCCGCGCGCGTGACGAGCTCGGTCACGAAGCGCAAGCGCCGCCAGATCTATGCGCGTGATGGCTATTGCTGCGCGGTTCCGGGCTGCCAGATGACTCGCTATCTCGATGTTCATCACGTGACGTTCCAATCACGCGGTGGAGGTCATGAGATGTCGAATACGATCCTGCTCTGTACGGGCCATCATGCGGCCGTGCACAAGGACAAGCTACGGATCCGCGGCGAGGCACCCGGCGATCTGATCTTCGAATGGATCGGTCGCGACGAGGTCACCCAGCTCGTTGCGTCGAACCGAGACGTCCCATGGGACACAGACCCACCGGAGAAAGCCGAACGTGAAGATGCCGATGGCTCGTGACGTCCCATGGGATCACTCCCGAACACGTCCGCCGCCCGAGTGCCGCGGCGCCGTTCGAGCGCTGCGAGCGGAGCGCGGGACCCGTGAATGCGCGACCGAGGTCCATGCGACGTGTTTATTGCAAACGACGTGCGCTGCTGGCACCGGCATGCGCGCGAGAACCTTCGCATCCGCGCTCCCGCGAACAGGAGATGCCGATGTCCCATGGGACCAACTGCGCGTGTCCGGCGCGGGCATGCGCGCGAGCACCCTCGCGTCCGCGCTCTCCCGAACATTCGCCTCTGAAAGGAATCCTTCGGCCGTCCGAGGGCCGCGGCGCCGTTCGACCGATGCGAGCGGAGCGCGGGACCCGTGACGAGCGCGGGCACGGACGTGCGCGTCTCGTCGGCGCCGCTCCTGTGCGGCCGGTCCACGCGCGACGTCGACCCTGCTGGCGCTCGGCACGTGGTCTCGCGCGAGAGCGAGCGAGGGCGCGGCGCCGCGGACCGAGGCGACGAGAGCACACGCCCTCCGACGACCGAGCGGAACGCTTACGTTCCCACCACGACGAGTCATGACGTCCCATGGGACATCGATCCAGGCGAGAGAACCGTCGTTCGACGTGCTCGCGATCGCGACCGAGGTCCATGCGACGTGGTCATCGCAAACGCGCTCCGCTGCTGGCGCCGGCATGCGCGCGAGCACCCTCGCATCCCGCTCCCGCGAACAGGAGATGCCGATATCCCATGGGACCAACTGCGCGTGTCCGGCGCGGGCATGCGCGCGAGCGCCCTCGCGTCCGCGCTCTCCCGAACGTTCGCCCCTGAAAGGAATCCTTCGGCCGTCCGAGGGCCGCGGCGCCGTTCGACCGATGCGAGCGGAGCGCGAGACCCGTGACGAGCGCGGGCACCGACGTGCGCGTCTCGTCGACGTCGACCCTGCTGGCGCTCGGCGCGCGGTGTCGCGCGAGAGCGAGCGAGTGCATCGGCCGCGACACCAACCAGGTCAGCGCGTCCGGCGATGCAGCCGCTGGCGCGCCGAGCGATACGCGCGCGACGCCGCGAAGCTCTGCAGATGAGGCGCGCGCGCGATCGCGACGGTCGCGTTGCCGCACGCGACGAGGCCCGACCGATCGGCCGCACGCTCGCACGCCGCGAGGTACGCATCGGGATCGACCGCATCTCGCGGCAGCTCCGCGATCAGCTCGGTGATCTTGCGGCGCAGCGGCACCGGCAGCGCGGCGTGGATCCGCTTGGCCTCGTCGTCGCGAGTGGGATCGCCGCCCGGGCCGAACGCCTGCCACAGGCCGTCGACGAACCGGACGAACGCGTCGCGATCGACGCCGGTCGCGAGCAGCCGGCGCGGGCGCACGAGCTCGACGACGCGACCGAGCTCGAATCGAAGCATCGGATCGGTCGCGGGATCCTCGATCGACCGGATCGCTGCGAGGTCGGCACCGACGACGATCGCCGGTGGCGACGCGAGCACGACGCGCAGCCCGGTCGCGACCTGCTCGCTCGTGAACAGCAGCGTCGCCGGGCCGCCGAGCGCCTTGCTGACCTGCGGATACATCGCGGCGACGATCGCGTAGCTCGTGACCGAGAGCCGCGCCGCGTCGCCGAGGCCCGCGTTGCGCAGCGCGGTCGTCGCGTCGCGCGCGAGCAGCGAGATCGACTCGCCGAGCGCGGCGAGCACCGAGCCGAGCGGTTCGTCGGCGGCATCGTCGATCGCGGCGTAGCGCGCGTCCTCGTCGAGCGTGCCGCCGTAGGCCTCGTCGTAGGCGAGCGGCTTGCTGGCGGCCGCATCGCCGAGGCGCGCGTCGTCGTCGGACAGCTCGAGGCCGATCGCGCGCGCGAGGTCGACCACGGTGCGTGCGTCGTCGAGGCGCTCCGCCGCGACGAACGCGCGGGCGAGCGCGATCACCTCGTCGGGCGATTGCTCGGCCTCGACGAGCATCTCGAGCGCGTCGAGCGTGCGCGCGGACCGCGGCACGAGATCGATCAGCGCGCGCCGCGCCGCGATGCCGTCCGGCGACGTCGGCGCGATCAGCACGGCGCGCTCGTAGGCGGTACGCGCCTCGGTCTTGCGATCGCGCGAGCGCTCGGTGTCGCCGAGCCGCCGCCACAGCTCGGCGAGTCGCGGCTCGCGCTGCTTGCCGACCGATCGCGACTCGAGCGCGCGCTCGAGCCAGGTCGCGGCGGTGTCGGCGTCGCACGCCGCGAGCACGACGCCGCTTGCACAGCCGACGGCGTCGATGTCGAGCGGATGCTCCGCGATCAGGCGCTCGGCGGCGGCGCGACCGCGCACGAAGTCACCGCACGCCGCGAACAGCTCGGCCGCCTCGACGAGCAGCGGCTTGGATTCCGCCGGCTCGAGCGCGGCGAGCCGCATGCAGGTCTCGGCGCGCTCGAGCTCGGCGCCCCGCGCGCGCTGCACCGCGAGCAGCTTGCGTAGCACCGCCGCGTCGGGATCGGCGATCTGCGCCCAGTACGCCTCGGCGCGCGCCGGATCGCCGAGCTTGTCGTGCGCGATGTCGCCGAGCACGTCGAACAGCCGGCCGCGGTCGGCCGCGCTCGTCGTGCCCTTCGCCTCGCGTTCGAAGCACTCGACGGCGCGCGCGAGATCGCCGTGCTCGAGTGCGTCGGCGCCGAGCTCGTGCCATGCCGACGGACACGCCGGATCGAGGCGGAGTGCGGCCTCGTAGTGCTTGCGCGCGTTCGCGGGCCGTAACGCACGGACCTCCGCCTGCCCCGCTTGCACGAGCCCCTCGGCGACGCGCGCGGCGTGACGCGGTGCCTCGGGGTGCTCGGCGAGCGGCGCGAGGTGCAGGATCGCCTGCCGCCACAGCTTGCGGCGGATGCAGCTCTGGCCGAGCGCGAGCGTGATCCGCAGCGAGCTGCGATCGAGCAGGTGCGCCTCCTGGAGCAGGCGATGCGCCTCGTCGTGATCGCCGGTCGCGTCGACGAGCAGCGCGTACTCGAGCGCGAGCGGGGCGAGCCCTGACTTCGCGAGGTCGGCATCGGCGGCAGCAAGCGTCGACTGCAGGTGCGCGCGCGCCGCATCGCGATCGCGCATCGCGAGCAGACGCGCGAGGGCGAGGTTCGCCTCGACGTCGTACGGCCGCGCTGCGAGCAGCTCGCGCAACCGGTGCTGCGCGCGCTCGACGTCACCGCCCGCCGCATCGGCGGTCGCGCGCTCGACCTCGAGCAGCGCACGCACCGCCTCCAGCTCGGCGTGCAGGCCCGGCTCGTCGGGGGCGAGCTCGATCGCGTGCTGGAACAGCCGCGCCGCCGCCGCACCATCGCGAGCGTCGCGGTAGGTCCGGGCGGCCTCGACGTAGAGGTTCGCGCGCGCGGCAGGCTCGGGAATCGCGGACGCGTAGCGCTCGAGCGCCGCGGCATGGACGCGCGGATCCGGATCGTGCGACGCGTGCCACACGAGTCGCTCGAGCGCCGGCAGGTAGCTCGGGTGATCGGCGAGCAGGCGATCGAGCGCTGCGATCACCGTCGGGCGATCGCCGGATGCCTCCTCGAGCAACCCTGCGTGACGCAGCCGCAGCTCGGCGATCTCGTCGGCCGAGCTGCCGCGCGCGATCGCCTCGTCGATCCGCTTCGCGAGCAGCTCGGCGGCCTCGTGCGGCTTGCCCGTGCGCACGAGCACCTCGGTGTAATCGAGCAGCCCGCTGACGTTGTCGGGCACGAACCGCGTCGCCTCCGCCATCGCCGCAGACGCCGCGGCGAGCTCGCCGGCCATCTCGAGCGCGCGGGCCTGACCGCGCAGCGCGCGCGCCTTGTCGACCGGCGTCGCGGCGTGCTGCGCGCGCTGGCCGCGCACCTCGGCGAGCTCGTGCCAGCGCTCGAGTCGTTCGAGCACGCCCTCGAGCTCGTGCCACGCGTCGGCGTCGTTCGGCCGCCGCGAGACGAGTGCGCGATACGAGTCGAGCGCGCGTGCCGGCTGCGAATTGTCGACGTAGAGCTTCGCCGCCGAGCGCAGCGCCATCGCCGCCTGCTCGCGCGTCCCGACCGCGCCGATCCGCTCGAACGCCTCGGCCGCCTTCAGCCAGGCACCGAGCGCGACGCAGCGGTTCGCGAGCCCGAGCAGGTTCTGGACATTGTCTGGCGCGAGCGCGACGAGCTGCTCGGCCGCGGTCACCGCCTCGACTGGGCGATCGAACGTCTCGAGCGTGTGGACGAGCACCTCGAGCAGCGCCGCCGCGGCGATCGGCTCGTCGCACAGCGTGCTGCCGACCGCGTCGCCGAGCAGCGCCACCGCACGGTCTCCGAGGCTCGGCAACGTCGCGATCGCGCGCAGGCGGCGACGCAGCTCGAGGTTCTGCGGCGAGAACCGGACCCGGACGATCGCCTCGTCGAGTGCGGTCATCGCGTCGGCCTCGCTCAGCGCCGTCGGCGGCTGCCAGCCCCGACTCGGATCCTCCGCGCCCATGCGATCCAGTGTACGCAGAACCTCGTCGCACCTCGTCGACAACTCCCGCGATCTGCATTCCGGGTGCGCCGGCACAGATTTCGCGCGGGTAGGACATGTGGCTCATGCGATGGATGCAGTCGCCCTCGTCGTGCGTTGGATCCTCGTGCGCCGCGCCGCGATCGCAGAGCTTGTCGTCGTCGCAGCGGCGCTGTGCGCGCTCGTGCTCGCGCTGACGCGGTGGGACGATCGCGCGCTACCGTGGCCGGTGACCGACGTGCCGCCCTGCGATGGCTTCGACTTTCCCGTCGGGCCGCCGGACGCGATCGGCTACTACGACGCGCAACCGTTCGGCCGCAACGACCACCTCGGCAACGA
Organism: Kofleriaceae bacterium; assembly: GCA_035715365.1. Classification (GTDB taxonomy): domain Bacteria; phylum Myxococcota_A; class Polyangia; order Haliangiales; family Haliangiaceae; genus JABFXX01. The sequence goes on from DASTLB010000061.1 coordinate 153,443, forward strand.
CTGGAACGGCAACGGTGGCGGCAATACCGATCTCGGCGATCCGGTGTTCGCCGCGGCGTCCGGCGTCGTCATCGAGGCGATCGACATCGGGGGCGACTGGGGAAACGTCGTGCGGATCGTGCACGCGTGCGGGGTCGAGTCGGTGTACGCGCATCTGGATCTCGTCAATGTCGTGCGAGGCGCGACCGTGATGCGTGGCCAGCTGATCGGCACGATCGGCACCGCGCACGGCACGTACCCGGCGCACCTGCACTTCGAGCTACGAGATCGTCCGTTGCCGCTCGGCGGCGGCTACGACGACGACACGACCGGCTACCTCGATCCGACCGCGTTCATCCGAGCGCATCGCCCGCGCTGATTTCACGCGCGCCTGTCGTGGGTCTGCATCCGTGGATTTTCGCGCCGCATCTGACACACTGCCGCGATGTTCGTCGACGCCGCACTGGCCGCACGCATCGATCGAGTCGAGGCCCAGATGTGCACCGCGATCGCGCGGACCGTCCGCGATCCGGACGCGCGCATGCTCGTGCTCGACGTCGGCGGCGGTGCCGCGGTGTTCGCGGGTGCGGGCGCGCCGGTGAACAAGCTGATCGGGCTCGGCTTCGCGCCGCTCGATACGACCGCGCTCGCGGCCGCGCTCGACGAGGTCGAGGCCGCGTGGCAGGCGCGCGGCGAGCCGGTGCGCGTCGAGCTCGCGACCGTCGCCGAGCCGGACGCCGCGGCGCTGCTGTCGGCGCGCGGCTACCAGCTGGTCGGGTTCGAGCACGTGCTCGTGCGGCGACTCGACGCGCTGCCCGAGCCGGTCGCCGGCATCGCCGTCGAGCGCGTCTCGGATCCCGCCGACTGGATGCGGATCGCGGTCGACGGCTTCGCGACGCCGGACGGCACCGGCGCGCCGGTCGATGACTTCGATCGCGGCGCGCTCGAGCGCGTGATGAAGAGCTTCGCGCACACGCCGGGCTTCTCGCGCTACGTCGCGTCGCTCGACGGCGAGCGCGTCGGCGCGGCGAGCATGCGGGTCGACGACGGCATCGCGCTGCTCGCGGGCGCGACGACGCTGCCGGCCGCGCGCCGGCGCGGGGTCCAGCGCGCGTTGCTCGCGACGCGGCTGCGCGATGCGCGCGAGGCCGGCGCGGAGCTCGCGTTCGTCGTCACCGCGCCGGGCTCGCTATCGCAGCACAACATCGTGCGCAGCGGGTTCGAGGTCGGCTACGTGCGCGCGATCCTCGTGCTGCCGGTCAAGGAATCGTGACGAGGCCGAGGTCGACCTCGACGAAGTCGGCGCTACCTTCGGGATCGACGTCGGCGCCGTCGTCGAGCCGCGCGCGGATCGGATAGTCACCAGGCGTGACGCCGGTGATGTCCCACGTGAACTGATCGCGGCCGGCCGTCACGTTGCCGACGACCGCCATCGGATCGAGCATCGTGCCGTCGAATCGCGGTCCGATCACCGTACCGACGACGAGATCGCGATCGGCATCGCGCAGCTCGTAGCCGAACGTGATCGACGTGGCGTCGCGCGCGAGCTCGGTCAGCGCGAGCTCCGGCGCGTGGTTATCGGGGTGACCCGGGCCGCGCACGGCGGTCTCGCCATTGCCGAGGCTCGCCCAGTTGCGGATCACGGCGAGCTCGTAGTCGTCGAGCGGGCGATCTGGCGGCATCACGCGCTGGCCCGGCAGCAGCGCGATGTCGTGCGTGTGACGGAAGATCGCCTGCACGCTCTTCGACGCGCCGGACGCGACGTTGCCATCGGCGAGCTCGGTGTCGTCGAACGAGTCGAGCCGCAGCGCGGTCGCGCCGTCGCCGCGGAACGGATACGCGTGGCAGCGCACGCAGTTCGCGGCGAACAGCGGCATCACGTCGACCTGCCAGCTCGGGCGATCGGGTGCCGCGTCGCTGCTGCAAGCGGCGATCACGAGCGTGAGTGGAACGAGACGCTTCATGGGTAGTAGTGGATCTGGAGCAGCGCGAGCGAGTCCGGCGAGCCGGCGCGCCCGCCGACGAGCCCGACGCGGCCGAGCAGGTGGAGCTCGAAGTGCGCCCACGGGAACAGCTGGACGTTCAGCTCGCCGGTGTTGCGGGACGAGCCACCGAGCAGGACATCGGGATCCCAGCGCTGCGCGGCGACGCCGATCGCGAGCCCGGGCAGCATCACGCGCGTCACGCCGGCATAGCCGAGCAGCTGGAGCCGTGCGAGGTCGGCATCCGTGATCTGCTGGCGCTGCAGGTCGAGCTCGGCGAGCCACAGCAGCCGCGGTCCCGGCATCCAGTGCTTCGCCGTCGCACCGACGAGGATGCGCTTGTCATCGGCGGTCTGGGCATAGCGCGCCTGGCCGCCGATCGCGGACGCGTCGCCGAACCACTCGTAGTACGCAGTCGCGCCGTACGCCTGCGCGCCGGCCGCGGTCGACGGGAACGGGTTCGGCACGAACGCCGACGCGTGGAAGTCCCAGCTGCCGCCGCTCGTGCCGATGCCGAGCGCGTACGGCTCCTCGAGGTTGTAGAAGTCGAGCGCGCGGCGCGCGAGCGCGGTGTGATCCGCCGAGCGCAGGCCGAGCACCGGAAAGAACCGGCCGGCGCGGACGTAGAGCTCGCCGGGCGCGCGCTGGTACATGACGTAGTGCTCGCGCGACACGACGTACGCCTCGGGGCCGGCGCCATCGGGACGCGATCGCGCCGCGCCGTTGAGCCCGCCGGTCACGTGCACCGAGATCGGGCCGGCCGCGATCCGCGCGTAGAGGTCCGCCTGCATCGGAAACGCGAGCACCTGCGGATCATCCTCGGAGCGGGCGATGCCGGCGCCCGCGGCGCGAAAGTCACCGCCGAGCGCGATCGCATCCGGCGGCGTCCACGTGCCGTGCAAGAACCGGCCGTCGCCGCCGCGCCAGCTGATCGTGTCGCCGGCCTCGGTGCGACCGAAGTCGTTGAGCAGGCCACCGCCGTCGGGCGCGAAGTGACACGCCTCGCAGCGATCGCTGCCCGACGAGAACTGGAAGATCGGATACGCGGCGGCGGCGCGCGCCGACGCGATCACGATCGCGCACGCGATCACCGCGGCTCGCACGGGGCTCCTGCCAGGATCCAGCGCTCGATCGCGTCGATCTCGACGTCGGGCAGCGGCAGATCCGGTGGCATCGTCTGGTTGAAGCTGCCGCGCAGCCAGCTCATCAGCGGCGAGGTCTCCGGATGGCCGGGATCGACGTTGACCCCGCGCGGATCACTCGGAGTCTCGGTCGAGCCGCACGGCCGGCGGACCAGCGACTCGTACGCGGCATCGCGCGTCGACAGATCGAGCCCGGATTGCATGGTGATCGCGGAGTGGCACGCCGCGGTTGCACAGCTCGGGCGGACGATCGCCGTGAACACGTAGTCCCAGTCACTAGGTCGATCCGACGCATCCGCGCACGCGGCCAAGCCCGCGAGCGCGCTCAACAGCGCGAATCGTTTGAGGTCAAACTGCCCCACGCGGCGCGCACTATATATGACATTGGTGTGATCTTCGCGTGCACATTGCCATCCATCCTTTGATAGGGTCACAGGCCATGCGCGCACATCTCTGGGCAGTGGCCGCGCTATGTGCGGCCTGCGGCAGCTCCGAGCAACGCGGCGATCCGGGGCGGGTCACACTGCACCGGCTCAACAACGCCGAGTACAACAACACGGTCCGCGACCTGCTCGGCACCTCGCTGCGGCCCGCCGACGAGTTCCCGACCGACGACCGCGCGTATGGCTTCGACACCGTCGCGGACGTGCTGCGTGTCAGCACGCTCGGCATGGAGCTCTACGAGACCGCGGCGGTGAACCTGATCACCGAGACGCTCGCGAGCGGGATCGGCGCGACGAGCCAGCAGTTCGAGATCGCGGGCAGCACGACGAGCGGACAGCCGCTCAACAATGGCTGGCTGTTCTTCTCGGCCGGCACCGCGAACGTCGAGTACACCGCGCCGGCCGCGGGCTCGTACCGGATCTCGGTGCGCGCGTACGAGCAGGCCGCCGGCCCCGATCCCGCGCTGCTCTCGATCGAGGTCGTCGGCCAGCAGCCGCAGCTGATCCCGGTGACCGCGCTCGCCGCGGCGCCTGCGGTCTACACCGCGGACGTCACGCTCGCGGCGGGGCCGCAGCAGATCGTCGTCGGGTTCGCGAATGACTTCTACGATCCGGCGTCGATGGCGGATCGCAACCTGTGGGTCGATCACGTGATCGTCGAGGGTCCGCTCGGCGGCCCGACGGGCGGTGACAGCCGACGTGGTCGGATCCTGACGTGCGCCGATCTCGACAGCGCGGACTGCCAGGCGCAGATCCTGAGTGGCTTCGCGAAGCGCGCGTGGCGCCGGCCGACGACGACCGCCGAGATCGATCGGCTGCGCGCGATCGTCGCCGATGCCGTGTCCCGCGGCGACTCCGCCGAGACCGGGATCCGGCTCGCGCTCCAGGCCGTGCTCGTGTCGCCGCACTTCCTGTACCGCGTCGAGGTCGATCCGACCCCGGACTCGCGCACGCCGCATCCGGTGACGTCGTGGGAGCTCGCGTCGCGGCTGTCGTACTTCCTGTGGAGCTCGATGCCCGACGACGAGCTGTTCGCGCTCGCCGAGTCGGACACGCTGCGCGATCCCGCGGAGCTCGAGCGCCAGGTCCGCCGCATGCTCGACGATCCGAAGGCGGTCGCGCTGATCGACAACTTCGCCGAGCAGTGGCTGTTCACGCGCGCGCTCGGCTCGCAGGATCCCGACTACACGCTGTTCCCCGAGTACGACGACGAGCTCGAGGCCGCGATGCGCGCCGAGACCCGTCGCTACTTCGAGGCGTTCCTGCGCGAGGACATCCCGATGACGGAGTTCCTCACCGCCGACTTCACATACGTCAACGATCGGCTCGCCGACTTCTACGGCCTGCCCCGCCCCGGCGTCACCGGCACGGACAACCTCGTCCGGGTCTCGCTCGCGGACACGCCACGCCGCGGGTTCCTGATGCAGGGCAGCTTCCTGCGCGTCACGTCGCGGCCGAAGCGCACGTCGCCGGTGCTGCGTGGCAAGTGGGTGCTCGACAACCTGCTGTGCGCGCCACCGCCGCCACCCCCGCCGGGCGTCGGCGATCTGGGCGACGGACAGATGACGACCGGTTCGCTGCGCCAGCAGCTCGAGGCCCACCTCACGAACCCGGTCTGCGCGAGCTGCCACACCGTGATGGATCCGATCGGCTTCGGGCTCGATCAGTTCGACGCGATCGGCAAGTACCGCACCGAGGACGGCGGCTACGCGATCGACGCGACCGGCTCGCTGTTCGGCCAGATCCCGTTCAACGACGGGCGCGGGCTCGCGGCCGCGCTCGCCGAGCAGCCGAATGTCTATCGCTGCATCGTCGAGAAGCTCTACACGTACAGCGGACGGCCGCCGATCCGGATCGACGCCGTCGAGCACATCGAGGACCTGACGCGCGCGTTCGAGGCGAGCAACTACTCGTTCAAGGAGCTCGTGGTCGCGATGGCCACGCACCCATCCTTCACGTCCCGGCGAGGTGAGCCATGAGCCGCAAGTCGAGCTGGAATCGCCGCCGCTTCCTCGGCGGTGCGGGCGTCATGATCGGGCTCCCGCTGCTGTCGTCGCTGTTGCCGCGGCGCGCGCGTGGTGCCGAGCCGGTGCGCAAGAAGCGCTTCGTCGGCTTCTACGTGCCGTGCGGGATCGTGATGGCGAACTGGACGCCGCCCGACGAGGGCGCGTCGTGGTCGATGACGCCGATCCTGTCGCCGCTCGAGCCATATCGCGACCGCACGCTCGTGCTGACCGGCGTCAACAACTCGCCGGGCCGCTCCGATGGCGGCGGCGACCACGCGGCCGGCACCGGCTCGTTCCTGACGTGCACGCACGTCTACAAGACGACGGGCGCCGACATCCGCAACGGCACGTCGCTCGATCAGCTGATCGCGCCGACGCTGTCGCAAGGCCTGCCGTTCCCGTCGCTCGAGCTCGGCACCGACGGTGGCGCCGCGGTCGGCGATTGCGACACCGGCTACAGCTGCGCGTACGCGCGCTCGATCGCGTGGAAGAACGCGACCACGCCACTGCCGAAGCAGACGAGCCCGCGCGGCGTGTTCGACCGCATGTTCGCCGGCTACGATCCCGACGCGACCGCCGCCGAGCTCGAGAAGCGCCGCGCCTACCGCAAGAGCGTGCTCGACTACGCGCTCGACGACGCGACCGCGCTGCGCGACCAGCTCGGCCGCACCGACCAGCTCAAGCTCGACGAGTACCTGACGAGCGTGCGCGAGGTCGAGCAGCGCGTCGACGGCCCGGTCAGCGTGTGCCAGCCCGGCACGCGCCCCGGCACCGAGTTCGACCCCGACACGAACTTCGCTGCGGTGTCGCACGCGATGATCGATCTGATCGCGGTCGCGTTCGCCTGCGATCAGACGCGCGTCATCACGTTCATGCTCGGCAACGCGGGCTCGTATCACGCGCACCCGCAGGTCGGCGTCACCGAGTCGCACCACGAGCTGTCCCACCACATGGGCATCCAGTCGAACCTCGACAAGCTGACGCTGATCAACACGTGGGAGGTCGGCGAGCTCGCGTACCTGATGAGCAAGCTCGACGCGATCGACGACGGCGACGGGTTCTCCGCGCTCGACAACTCGATCATCTTCTTCGGCAGCGAGATCGAGGACGGCGACGCGCACCGCCACACGAACATGCCGATCATCGTCGCCGGCGGCGGCTCGGGCAAGCTCGCGACCGGCGTCCATCGCCGGCTGCCGGGCCAGACGCAGGGCAACCTGTTCGTCAGCTTCCTGCAGGCGTTCGGCGTCGCGCAGTCGACGTTCGGCGACGACGGCACGACGACGATTCCCGGGTTGCTGCTCTGAGCGCCGGGCCGTTCCCGCTCACCTACGCCGGCGTGCGCGACGCACTCGGCGAGCCGACGCGGCCGCTCGACACGTGCGCGATCTGCCGCGCGATCCCGGCGTCGTGCCGGCGGTTCGTGAAGGGCGGCGACGTCGAGACCGATACGATCCCGCCGGAGGTCGAGCAGCTCGTGCCGTTCCTCCAGATCGCGGGCGCGCGCGCGACGTTCCCGCGCTGTCCGGGCTGCGGACGGATCTATCGCTACGACTACGAGTACGAGTTCATCTACGGCGGCAGCGAGGACACCTACCACTACGACCGCCTCGAGCTCCGCCAGCTGCTGCACCACGAGGACATCGTCCCGCTGCGACTCGAAGACGGCGAGCTCGTCCGCTCTGGCACGACGTGGGTGATGCGCGCGAACACGCGCGGTGATGCGGGCGCGCTCGTCGGTCCGCAGCTCGCCGCGATCGCGCCGGGCCCGCTGCGCACGCGCTGGGTCGAGCGCTGGGAGTTCTTCGCACGCCACTGCGTCGCCGAGATCGATCTCGGTGCGCGCACCCTGCACGTCGCGCTCGACGACGACGGTCACGTCACGGTGCTGACCGACCACCTCGATCACCTCGTGCAGATCGCCGCGGCAGATCCGCCGGCCGGGCTCGACGATCTCGAGCGCGCGCGCCGCTACGCGCAGTATGCCGATCGGGTCACGGAGCCGAGCGAGCTGCGCAGGATCGAGTGGTTCGGCGCGATCCGCTGGCGCGCGACGCTGACCGACGACGAGCGCCACTACATCGAGGAGCTGCGCCAGCTGAGCCGCATCGATCGCGAGGTCGTCGAGCAGCTCGCGGATCGCGTGCTCGTCAAGACGTGGGGCATCGCGGATCGCGCGCTCGTCCACCGCGTGCTCACCGTGTTTCCGACCGGCGAGGTGCGTCGCGAGGACGCAGTGATCGGCCACGACCTGCCGATCGCAGAGCGTTAGACGCGCGCAACCTCGGTGATTCCCGTCGAGGCACGCGAGGTGCAAACCCGCTGGGTATGCCGAGCAAACGTACACGCATCAACAGCCGCGGCGGCGCGCGCTTCGTGCGACGCAACAAGCAGGGTCAGTTCAAGGAGGTCGAGGACGTGGGGCGGTCGCTGCAGCAGGACCGCAAGCGCAAGGCGCGCAACACCGCGAAGCCCGGACAGGGCGATCGTGGTGACCGCGCCGTCAAGTCGCGCTCGAAGTCGCGGTCGCGCTCGAAGTGAGCGTCAGCTCCGGCGCAGCCACAGCACGGCCGCGATCACGAGCAGCACGCCGGCGATCGCGAGGAACGGCCACGCGCGCGGCAGGAAGCCGGTCGCGCGCTCGAACGCGTCGCGCCGGACGACGTGCATCGGCGGCGTGGCGCCGGCCTCGATCGCTGCCGCGAGATCGATCGCGTCCCGGATGTCGGTGACCGGCAGGTGCAGCTCGGTGCCCTGGATCCGATCCGGCGCGCCGGTGTACTTCGGCTTGCCGTCGAAGATCACGTCGACCCGCGTGCCGACCGCGAAGCCTGCGAGCGCGGCGGGATCGGCGACCTCGATCGTGACGCCGAGCTCGCTGCGCGCCTCCACGATCGCCGACGCCGGCAGCGTGCGGCCGCCGGAGCGGATCTCGAGCTTCGCGGTGCGCTCGATCAACGCGACGATCTGATCGACCATCTCGGGATCCTGCTCGGGAACCTCGGCGACGACGCCATCAGCCGTCGCGAGGATCCGCGGCCCGACCGCGGAGACCTCGTCGTCGAGCCGCTCGTGCACCGCGCGCAACGCGAGCCCGTGCGAGCGTTCGTCGAGCGGCGGATCGACGACGATCGCGAGCCGGGTGCCGCGCGCGGGGCCGGTCGACACGAGGCCGCGGACGACCCCGAAGGCGAGCACGACGAGAGCAACACCGAGCACGGGAAGCGCTGCGAGCCTGCGCAGAGTCACGCGCAGGTTGTAGCAGCTCTGGCGTCAATCCTGGACGGTCGACAGCGTCATCACGCCGTCGACGCCGGTCGCCGCGAACGTGTCGCTGCCGCCGAGCCCGTGGACGACGAGCAGGTCGAACGTGTCGGGCTGCGTGATCCGGACCGTCGCGGACAGGCCCGACAGCGTGACCAGTCCCGGCGCGCCGGTGAGCGCGATCGCGTCGTCGGCCGCCGATCCGGAGACGTGGACCGTGTCGATCACGCCGTCGGTGAGCGCGGAGCCATCGGGCGACAGCGCGAGCTCGACGTCGGTCACCGGCGTGCCGGTGAGATCGCCGACGAACAGCGTGTCGGCGCCGGCGCGCGCGCGGATCGTGATCCGCTCGAGGCCGCCGAGGTCGAGCGCGATCGCGGCGATGCTGCGCAGCAGCGTCACCCGGCTGCCCGCGGCGCGGAGCTCGAACGTCTCGTCGACGTTCGCGCCTTGCATCACGAGCGCGTCGCTGCCGGACTCGCCGTCGATCACGTCGCTGCCATCGCCCGGGTTCCACAGCGCGGTGTCGTCGCCGTCGCCGAGCTGCACGGTGTCGGCGCCCTGCCGGCCCTCGATGACGTCGTTCCCAGCGCCGCCACTCAGCCGATCTGCGCCCGAGCCGCCGACGAGTCGGTCGTTGCCATCGCCGCCGTCGAGCACGAGTGGAACCGTGACCGATGCCGACGCCGTGATCGTGTCGTCGCCGGCCTCGCCGCGCATCGCGACCGCCAGGCCCGCCGCCGGCGCGACGAGCACCGCCGAACCCGCCGCCGTCGTACGCCGGCCCGGCCGCGTCCGCGAACACGGCCATCGCGTCCGGGCCCGGCGAGCCGTGCACGGTCACCGCGCCGCCGGTGACGGCCAGGCGATCGAGGGCGGGCTCGCCGTTGGCCACGCGCACCGTGGCGCCGAGCCCATCCGCGATCACCGTGGCGCCGTCCCCGGTCACATCGATCGCGGTCGCGCCGTCGAGCACGACCGTGTCCGCCTGGGCATCGCCGATGCCATCGCTCGACGCGAGGTCGACCGTCACCGCGGTCGCCGGCGTGCCCGCGAGCGAGTGCACCGTCAGCCGATCGGCGCCGCCGCGCGCGCGGACGTCGACGCGCTCGAGCGCCGCGAGATCGAGGCTGACCGCGCCGATGTCGCGGGTCAGCACGAGGTGGCTGCCGGTCGCGTGCAGATCGAGCGTCTCGCCGACGTTCGCGCCGGTGAACACGAGCGTGTCACTGCCGAGGCCGCCATCGATCACGTCGCTCGCGTCGCCGGGATTCCACGCCGCGATGTCGTCGCCGTCGCCGAGCTGCACGGTGTCCGCGCCGAGCCGGCCCTCGATGCGATCGGCGCCCGGGCCACCGATCAGCAGGTCGGCGCCGGCACCACCGGTGATCTGGTCGGCACCCTCGCCGCCATCGATCGCGAGCGGTGTGAACACCGAGCCCGACGCCACGATCGTGTCGTCACCGGCGAGCCCGCGCAGCGTCACCGCGATCGGCGCCGCGGGCGCGACGAGCGTGTGATAGCCGCCGCCGTCGTACAGCACGGCGGCGCCATCGGCGAACGCGAACATCGCGTCCGCTCCCGCCGATCCGTCGACGTTCACGCGATCGCTCGCGTCGCCGTCGATGACGAGCCGGTCGAGCGCGGGCTCGCCGTTCGTCACGCGTACCTCGGTCGGCCGACCGGTCGCGACGAGTGCCACGCCATCGAGAGCGATGTCGAGGGTGTCCGGTGCCGGCGTGCCGGCGACCGTGATCGTGTCGACCTGACCGTCGGGTCCGCCGAGCGGCGACGCGACATCGACGTCGACCTCGGCGACCGCGGCCGCGGCGAGATCGCCGATCGCGACGCCATCGCTGCCGCCCGCGGTCGCGATCGCGATCCGATCGACCGCGTGCAGATCGAGGACGATCGAGGCGACGTCGCGCGTCAGCCGCACGTGATCGCCGACCGCAGCGAGCGCGACCTGCTCGTTCGCGCCTCCCATCCGCATGTCGAACGTGTCGAAGCCGTCGTTGCCCTCGATCACGTCGCTACCGCTGCCCGGCACCCACACGATGGTGTCGTCGCCGGCACCGGCCACGATCGAGTCGTTGCCGAACCGGCCGTCGAGGACGTCGTTGCCGGTGCCTCCGACGAGCGTCTCGACGCCGATCCCGCCGACGAGCGTGTCGTTGCCTGCCCCGCCCTGGAGCGTGACCTGCTCCTGATCGGTGAACGGCCCGACCGACTCGTCGACGCGCAGCACGTCGTTGCCTCCGCCACCGTCGACGACGATCCGCTCGAATCGCGAGCGATCGAGCTCGAAGTCCGCGCTGCCATCGTCACCGACGTCGACGACGAGCGTGCTCGACGTCGCGCCGAGCCGCAGCGCGAGCGCCGAGTCGGCGGTGTTGCCGATCACCGACAGCACGCGGCTCTTGATCTGGACCTTGTAACTCGCGGCGAGCTCGGCGTCCGCCTCGGTCTCGTCCTCGTCGGGCTCGGACTCGGTCGCACACGCCACTGCGAGTGCCGCGATCGCGAGGATCGACAGCACGCGCCACACCTGGAACCTGGATCTGTTCATGACACGCTCCTTCGGGAAAGCGGCGGTTAGCGGCGCTCGAGCACCACTTCGAGGTAATCGGACGCGGCGACGAGCCGGCGCCCATCGCCGCGGTCGTGCTGCCGCGCGAGCGCCACGATCTCGAGCGCGAGCTCGGCCTGGCGCTCGGGCGATAGCGCGCCGAATGCCTTCAATGTCGGGCCGTACCACGCGCGGAAGAACGCGACGAAGTGCGCGGCCGATGGATAGCGGAACAGGAACGTGCGCCGCGTCGCCGTGACGATCCGCGCGCGCTCGCCGAACAGCTCGCGGATCCGCGCCTCGGTGCCCCACAGCGACGGCGATCGCACGCCGGCGGGCGGCGGCACGTAGCGGCCGATCGTGCGCAGCAGCTCGCCGATGAACCCGTCGGGCACCCAGCTCGCGAGCCCGATCCTGCCGCCGCGCCGGCACACGCGCGCGAGCTCGGCCGCGGCGGCCTCCTGCGAAGGCGTGAACATCACGCCGAACGTCGACAGCACGACGTCGAACGCGGCATCCGGGCTCGGCAGCGCCTCGGCGTCCGCGACCTCGGTCGCGAGCGCGAGGCCCTCGGCATCCGCGCGCCGGCGCGCCGCATCGAGCAGCGCCGGCACGTAGTCAGACGCGAGCACGGCCGCACCGCGACGCGCGGCCGCTAGCGCGGCATTGCCATTGCCGGCCGCGACGTCGAGCACGCGGTCACCGGGCCCGACATCGACGGCCTCGCACAGCAGCTCGCCGACGAGCTGCAGCGTCACGCCGATCTTGCCGTACGCGCCGGACGCCCAGGTCGCCTGCTGGCGCGACTTGATCGCCGAGATATCGAGAACGGGAGAAACAGATGGACTCGCAGAAGTGGAGATCAGGTCAGTCACGGGAAAGCTCCTTGTCATCACGTCGGTCATGGGGTTGCGAGGTACGCTCGCGTTGCTGTCCTCGTTCTGCGCCTCCGGGGCGATTCCAGCCATGACTCCCCCTCCACAAGACTTGCTCCAGCGTCCAGACGACGCGGCACCGACGACGGATCCGCTCTCCGACGTGCTGCACGCGGTCCGGCTCACCGGTGCGGTGTTCTTCGAGTTCCACGCCGCCGCGCCGTTCGCCGCCGAGGCGCCGCCGTCCGCCACGCTCGCGCCGCACATCCTTCGCGGTGCCGAGCACGCGATCGAGTTCCACGTGATCGCGGACGGCTCGTGCTGGGGCGGGCTCGTCGACGAGGAGCCCATCCGCCTCGAGACCGGCGACGTGATCGCGTTCCCGCACGGCGACTCGCACGTGATGTCGAGCCGGCCCGGCATGCGCGGCGCGGTCGCGACCTACGGTCCGGCGTTCGGTCGCCTGCCGATCACGATCCACGGCGGGCCGCAGGGCCCCGCGGACGTGAAGATGATCTGCGGCTTCCTGACCTGCGATCGCGCACCGTTCAACCCGTTGCTCGCCGCGCTACCGCGCGTGCTGCACGACGACGCGAGCCGCGATCGCGGCGGCGAGGGCGCGTGGATCTCGCAGTTCATCCGCCACGCCGTCGCCGAATCGAACGCGCCCCGCCCCGGCAGCGCGACCGTGCTCACGAAGCTCAGCGAGCTGATGTTCCTCGAGGTCGTGCGCCGCCACCTCGAGACGCTGCCTGCCGATCGCACCGGCTGGCTCGGCGCGCTGCGCGATCCGATCGTCGGCCGCGCGATCACGTTGCTCCACGAGCGCCCCGCCTAGGCGTGGACCGTCGAGGATCTCGCGCGCGCCTCCGGCGCCTCGCGCTCCGCGCTCGCGGAACGCTTCACCGCCGTCGTCGGCATGCCGCCGATGCAGTACCTCGCGCAGTGGCGGATCCAGCTCGCGGCCGGCATGCTCGCGCGCGGCAACGCCGGCATCGCCTCGATCGCGTCCGAGGTCGGCTACGAGTCCGAGGCCGCGTTCCACCGCGCATTCAAGAAAGCGGTCGGCACCGCACCCGGCGCCTGGCGCCGACAGCGAGCCTCGTCGCCGTGCTAGCACCGCTGTCATGCTGATGAACCGTTCCGCGCCGCACGCGCGCGTCGTCCCCGTGCTCACCGTCGCCGACGTCCGCGCGGCCGTCACCTGGTACGCGGCGGTGTTCGGCTTCGTCGAGCACGTCCAGATCGGCGAGGGCCACCGCGCGCAGCTCGGACTGCCCGGCGGCGGGGCCGAGCTGATCGTCGCCGAGGTGCGGCCCGGCCGCCGGCTGCCCACCGACGCGCGCTCGCACCAGATCATGCTGAAGGTCGAGGACGTCCACGCCACGGTCGCCCGCGCGACCGAGCACGGCGGCAAGCTCACCGACGAGCCGCATGACTGGGAGTACGGCGAGCGCCAGGCCGCGATCGACGACGTGTTCGGTCATCAGTGGGTGCTGACGCAGACGCTCGTCGATACCGCGCCCGAGCAGTGGGGCGGCAAGACGGTCACGCCGCGCTGACCGACATCACGCCGGGACGAGCTGGCGCAGATGCCATGCTTGCAGGTGCAGGCGGCGCCGCAGTTGGTCGTCGGTCCGCCGCATGACGTGCGCGATGACGACTGCTGCGCCGACGAGCACCAGCACGAACGCGCCGCCCCGAATGCTCGCGGTCTCCACCGAGTCGGTGATGACCGGCGCGTACAGCAGCAGCCCGATGTTCGGGACGGGCTCCATCGTACGTTCCAGCCAGCCGAGGCGCTCGCCCACCAGCGGACCGAGCACGCTCGCACTCATCAGCGCCCAGAGGCCGAGCGAGGCGCGGCGCGATCCGAGCAGCGGGTTTGCGGCGAGTGCGCCGGCGATCAGCGCAGCGAGACCCGGTGCGATCAGCGTCGGCGTGAAGATCCGCGCGACGAGCACGATGATCGGAGCTAGCGCGAGTGCGATCCACCACGGTGACAGCGATCGCTGCCGGCGCGCGGCGACGAGCGTCACGCCGAACGCGATCGCGGCGGCGGCGACGAGCGCGATGCCGTGATCGCCGCGTGCGAGGCCCGGCAGGAACGCGAGGAACGCGACGAACGCCCACAGCGCGCCACGCGCGTTCGCCCGCATGCGTTGCAGCGCGTCGGCGCGGAGCTCGTGTTCGACCTCCGGCGGGGTGATCGCGGGAGGCTCGAGCATCAAGCGGCCGACGAGATCGCCCGCCTCGTCGAGCTGCGGATCGAGAGCGAGTGCTCGCCCCGCTTCGCGCATCGCGAGCGAGCGAGCATCGTCGCCGCGCGCAAACGCGTCGCGAGCGCGCGCGAGGTGCTCGTTGGCGAGCTGTTGGCGCAGCGCGAGATCGCGGTCACCGTCGAGGTAACGCTGGACGCCCTCGGCGAGCGCGCGCGCGGACGGTAACCGCTCGTCACGGGACTCGGCCGTCGCGCGATCCGCAAGTGCCGACAGCTCCGGCGGCGGCTCGGTATCTAGCTCGAGGATCGTGCGAAGCACGATGCCGAGCGAATACACGTCCGCGCGCGCGTCGATATCGGGCTCGCCGCGGCTCTGTTCGGGGGCCATGAATCCCGGCGTACCGAGCACCACGCCGGTGCGCGTGTCGTGCGCGCTGCCGTCGAGATCATCGAAGCTGTCGTGCTCGCCGATCACCTTCGCGACGCCCCAGTCGAGCACGTACACCTCGCCGAACTCCCCGAGCACGATGTTATCGGGCTTGAGATCGCGGTGGATGATGTTGTGGACGTGCGCGAACTCGACGGCGAGACAGACATCGGCAAACGCGCGCAACAGCGACTGACGCGGCGGCGGGTGCTTGCGCAGGAGCTTCGTCAGCGTTGTACCCGATAGCTTCTTCATCACGAAGAACGGCAGCCCGCGGCGATCGCGCCCGAGCTCGTGGACGGCGGGGATCGCCGGATGCTCGAGCCGTCCCTGGATGCGTGCCTCGCGGAGGAATCGCGCGATCACCTGGTCGCTCGGCTCGGCGCTGCGGATCGTCTTGACCGCGACCTGCCGCCCGATCTGGCGGTCGACCGCCTCGCGGATCTCGCCCATCCCGCCACGTCCGATCACCGCGCCGAGCTCGTAGCGTCCCACCTCGCGCACCGTCGAGACATCGCGTCCGGCGTCCGGACGGTCGTCCAAGGTCACGGGCTCTGGATCGTCGAACGAAGCCATGCCCGCGATGGTAGCGCCCGGTTACGCGGGCCGGTCACACCTCAGCACCAGATCGGCGCATTCCACAGTCGCAACATCTGACCGACCTGCGTGCGTGCGGCCTCCTGGTAAATCCGATGGGCATTGATGACGTCCTCGATGCCGAGGCCGATCGGGCTGAACATCGTGAAGTCGCCCTGCCGGACGTGGCCCGGATCACCACAGAGCAGCGAGCCGAGCTCGTCGACGATCGCCGGATCGAGGTCCGCGTCGGCGACCATGTCTGCGAGGAGCAGGCCGCGCACGTTCAGCTGCTCGCGCGTATCGACGACGATCCGGGCGCATGCTTCCACGACATCGGGTCGATAGTCGTTCAACGACACGTTGGCCAGGAACGCTCCCGGCTTCAGCCACGAGCGCTCGATGTAGCGCTCGTGCGTCCCGACGTTCGTCGCGGGCGCGACGATCTCTGCGTCCTGCGTCGCGTCGCGCGCGGTCTTCACGATCTCGAACTGGAGTCCGAGCTCGGGAGCCAGATCCTCGACGAATCGCGCCGTCCGCGCGCGATCGACATCGAAGACGACCGCGCGCGCCAGCGTCGGCAGCGCCGCGCAAAGCGCGAGCAACTGCGTACGCGCGATCACGCCGGCGCCGATCACCGCGACCGTTCGCGGCTCGCCCTGGACGAGCCGCCGCGCCGCCGCGCCGACGACCGCGCCGGTACGCATCGCGCTGATGACGGTGCCGTCCATGATCGCGAGCGGATGGCCGGTCGCCGGATCGGTGAGCGCGAAGAACCCGGTCGCGCGCGGCATCCCGATCCGGTCTGGATTGTCGGGATTGCTGCCGATCCACTTGATCCCCGCGGCGTCGATCTCGCCGCCGACGTAGGCGAGGTGCGCGGTCATTCGCCGGCGATGCGGCTCTCCCCAGTGCAGCAACGACACCGGCGGCTCGACGCAGTTACCGCCGGCCAGGAGTTGCAGCGCGGTCTCGACGGCGGCGATCGTCGCGCGCGCGTCCAGGCCACCGCACGCGATGACGTCTTCCTGGCTGAGGAATCGAAACGAAATGGCTCGCGAATCGGTCACGGATGCTCCTCGGTGAGAAGGGGACGATCGGGATCGGCGACGAAGCGCTCGATCAGGTCACGAAGCTCGTCGGCCATGCGCTCGACGGTGCTGCGCGCCAGGAGGTCGGGACGAAACTTCAGCTGGCAACCAGTTTCAGACCGCATCAGGGTCAACGGTGGTGGACTGATCGAGCCCGCCTCGAGGGGGATGCGCTCGACCGCGAGCGTCGTCGTCGCGGGCAGCGGCGGTGACTTCATGAAGTTGACGTTCACCGACAGATCGGGTCCACCGTTCGCGGCACCGAGCAGCGCGAACCGCACGACGAGCGGCGTCGCCGCGATCGGATAGCTCGCACGCGCCGCCGCGTACGTGCGCTGGAGCAGGTCCGCGAACGAGGCGCCGGCGGTGTCGACGCGGATCGAGAGGAGGCTCATGAAGCAGCCGACGACATCCTCGAAGCCCTCGGGCCGGTTCGCCCACGGCATGACGATCTGGATGTCGTCGATCGGTGAGTACCTGCGCACGAGCGCGATCAGCGCCGCGATCGAGCCGATGTGACCCGGCACCTGCTGACTCCGGGCGAGCGCGTCGAGCCGTGCGATCAGCTCGTCGATCGACAGCTGCACCTTCTCCTGTGTGCGCGCAGGAGCATCGAGCGTCGCGCCAGCACGCCACGGCAGCCGCGGCGCCGGCGCGCTGCTGCTGCCGAGCAGCTGATCGCGCTCGTGCGCCGTCAGCCCGTTCGCGAAGCGCGCCCGCTCGCGCGCCGCGTGCTCGCCATAGTCCCGGGCCGGCCCGGGCGCCGCCGGCAGCCCGGACGCGAACGCGTCGTAGAGGTGGACGAAGTCGCGCTCGAGGATGCCGGCGCTCGCACCATCCGCGACGACGTGGGGGACATCGAGGATCAGGACGTGCTCGCGCGGACCGCACTGCACGAGCTGCGCGTGCAGGTGTGGGAGCGCGCCGAGATCGAGCGGGCGTTCTCGGCAGGCGGCTGCGAGTCGCTGGACCAGCCGGGCATCGCTCGTGACGATCACGTCGAAGTCCACCGGCACGGGAGCGCGCACGATCGCGTGCCAGCCCGTGGCGCGCAGCTCGTAGGTGGTGCGCAGCATCGGATGCCGCCGCACGAGCTCGTTCAAGCTCGCCGTCACGAGCTCGAGCTCGAGATCTCCGACGAGCCGCAGCGCGCGGACGATGCGACCGTGCAGCGGATTGGCGTTGAGATCCTCGAGGCGCTCGGGAAGAAACCCGAGCTCGGTCAGCGATACCGGTCGCTCGATGCCGACCGCGTACGGCACCGCGGCGACCGGCGGCGCGGGCAACCGCGCTTGCTCCGCACGCACGAGCGCCACGAAGTGCTCGAGCGAGGAGTCGCGAAAGAACTCCGGAAGCGGGATCGAGATGCCGAATACCCGGTTGGCATGCTCGACCAGGTGAATCGCCTCGAGCGAATCGCCACCGGCAGCGAAGAAGTTGTCGCCCGGTCGTCGGTCACGCGCGTCGACTGCCCGCAGCCAGAGCTCCTCGGGGGACGGTGCGCGTGACGCGAGCTCCGCCGCCGCAGCGAGCTGCTCGTGCGGCGAGTGGACCGGGAGCCTCGCGATCTCGACCTTGCCGTTGACCGTGCGCGGCAATTCGTCGAGCACGGTGATCGCCGCCGGCACCATGAAGGCCGGAAGCTCGCGCACGAGCGCGGCACGCACGGACCGGGCGAGCGCGTCACCTCCAGATCCGACGACGTACGCGACGAGCATGTCGTCGCCGTGGCGGTCGGGCTGCGCGACGACGATCGCGTCCTCGACCTCGGGATGGGCGAGCACCTGGGCTTCGACCTCGGCGAGCTCGATGCGATTGCCGCGGATCTTGATCTGGCGATCACCGCGCCCGCAGTGAATCAGGGCCCCGTCCGGTGCGTACCGTCCGAGATCGCCGGTGCGATAGGCACGCCGGCCGTCGGCAAGCAGCACGAACTTCTTCGCGGTGGCGTCGGCGTCCCCGTGATAACCGAGCGCGAGGTAGTGACTCTCGACGACGATCTCGCCGACGCCGGTCGTGACGGTGTCGCCGGTCGGAGACACCAGGCGGACGGTCATTCCGGGCACCGGCAGCCCGAGCGGCAGCACCGCGTCGGTGGCCGGAGTGGTCGACGTGATCGCGTGCTGGCACACCGTGCCGGTCTCGGTGCTCGCGAGCCCGGTGTACAGGGTGGACGTTGCGGGGAACCACCGGCGAAACGTCGCGACGTCGGACCGCCGGGTGGCCTCGCCGCCGAGCTTCGCGATCCGGATCGATGCGAAGTCGTCGCGCCGGCGCGCGTGTCGCATCAGCTGACGAAATACCGAGGTCACAGAGCAGTAGAGCGAGATCTGGTGTCGCGCCACCCACGCACCGAATCCCGAATAGCCATCGACCAGCAGGTCGTAGTGATGGAGCGAGGCGCCGTTGAGCAGCGTCGTGAAGATGTCACGTGCACCGCCGTAGACTCCGCACGTGTAGAGCAGCGTCTGCCGATCATCGCGCGAGATCCGGAACGAGTTCGTCTGTCGCAGGACGTTGTGGAGGATGTTGCGATGACACTCGACCACGCCCTTCGGCGCGCCCGTCGATCCCGACGTGAACAGGATGTAGGCCGGCGACGATGGCGTCGCGCGCTGGACACGCACCGCCGGATCGGCCGCTGCGAGGGTGTCGATCGACATCACGTCGCACCGCCCGTCGGCGAGCCGGTGCGCGAGCGCGCGCGTGGTCTCGCTCGCGATCAGGAGCCGGGGACGCGCAACCGCGAGCATTCGCTCGAGCCGCGCCTCGGGATAGCTCGCGTCGAGTGGCACGTACGGCGTCGCCGCGGCGAGGCAACCGAGCATCCCGGCGACGAAGCGCTCTCCCTGCTCGAGCAGCAGCGCGACCACGGCTCCCGCGGGACAGCGCTCGGCGATCCGCGCGGCGACGGCTCGCGCCCTGGCGTCGAGCGCACCGTACGTCGTCGTGCCGGCACGCTGGACGATCGCGGGCCGGTCCGGATCGCGCGTCGCGAGTCGCGAGAACCGGTCGTAGATCGTTTGCTCGACGTCCGCGTCCTCGAACCGGACGAACGAGTCACGTGGCGATGACGAGATCGAGTGCGAGTGCATCATGGGTTGACACCTCTCGAAGCTGCGCGCGGCCGGCTCGCGACCGCGATCAGGAATCCAGCGAACGTCGCTCCGCCCGCGAGGACCGCCCATGCGAGCGTCCAGCGATGGTCGAGCAAGCGTCCTCCACACAGCGGCGCGACTGCATTTGCCAGCGACAGCAGCGACGCCGCGATGCCGAGCGTGACGCCCTGCTCGGCGCGCTCCACGACCATCGTCATCTGGCTCGTGATCACCGGCCGCAACACCACGTTCGCGAGCGTGGTCAGCGTGTACACCACGACCAGCACAACGACCCCGTACGTGAAGCCCAGCGTCACGTAGGCGATCGACGCCGCCGCGAACGCGACGAGTGCGAGCCGCGCCTCGCCGAGCGTGCGCACGAGCCAGCCGAGCACCCCGGACTGGAACACGATCCCGAGGACGCCCGAGTACGCGAAGACATATGCGACTTCATGCGGCGTCCACGGTGCGCCGTCCGCGGTCACGAGCCGGCGCTCGGCGAAGAGCGCAAATCCGCTCGTGAATGCCGAGTACGCGAATGCAAACATGAAGTACTGCAGATAGAGCGCCCGCAGCTTCGGACGCCGGAGGTACGCGAGATAGCTCGACCTCGACCGACTCACGGGGCGCACTGCCGGGATGACCTTCGAGTCCGATAGCAGCGTGCGACTGCACAGCATCGAGATCGCAGACAGTCCCGCGGCGACGAGAAATGGCGTGCCGACCTCGCCGGTCGCGGTACTCAGCCAGGCGGCGGCGACCGGGGCGACGAGATACCCGATCCCGAACGCGATGCCGATCATGCCAAATGCCTTCGCGCGGGCTTCGGCTCGGGTGTGATCCGAGATGTACGCCTGGGCCACCGAGACATTGCCGGCGGTCAATCCGTCGAGGACGCGGCCGAGGTACAGCATCCACAGGTGATTCGCGAATGCCATCGCGAGGAATCCGGCGAGCGTGCCGGCCTGGCTGATGACGAGGAGCCGTCGCCGCCCGTAGCGATCCGACATCCGGCCGAGCACCGGCGTCGCGATCATCGAGCACACCGCGTACACCGACACCAGCGCGGTCGCTTGCAGTGCGGTCGCACCGAGCTCCTCCGCGTAGAACGGCAGTAGCGGATACACCATCGTGAACCCCATCGCGTCGATGAGGACCACGAGATAGATCGCGAGCAGTGGCGAGCGCCGCTTCATGCATTCAACCGATCATCAGCTCGCCGCCGTTGCAGCCGAGCACCTGTCCCGTGATGAAGCCCGAGCGAGGAGACGCCAGAAATCCGCAACACCATGCGACGTCCTCCGCGGTGCCGAGCCTCCCGACGGGGATGCTCCGCACGGCCTTGTCGATCCAGTCCGGATCGTTGACGAAGGGATGCGTGACGGGATCGCGAACGGTGTCGTGCATCCCGGGCGCGATGTCATTGACCGTGATGCCGGATGGCCCGAGCTCGCGGGCGAGCGCCTTCGTGAGCGAGCGCAGGCCGCCTTTGGCGACGACGTTCGCGATCCGGTTCGCGACGCCGACGAACCCGTCGGGACCCGTGATGTGAATGATCCGGCCCCAGCCGCGGCGCGCCATCGCCGGCGCGAACGTGCGCGCGAGATAGAACGAGGCGCCGAGCTGCATCTCGAGGTAGCGGTGCCAGTCCTCGACCGTCGTGTCGTGGAACGCCTGGTGCTTGCGATACATCGCGTTGCTGACGTAGATGTCGACGCCTCCGAACGCGGCCTCCGCTTCTCGCGCCACCGTCTCGATCGTGGCGAGCGCCGCGATGTCACCGAGCACCACGATCGCGCCGGCGCCGAGTGCACGCGCCTCGGCCGCGACGGCCTCCGCCTCCGCGCGATTCGACCGCGCGTTGACGATCACGTTCGCACCTTGCCGTGCGAGCTCGACGACGATCGCACGGCCGATGTTGCGACCGGCGCCGGTGACGAGCGCGGTCTTGCCGGTCAGCGGTCGCGCGTGCACGGGGCCTCCTCGGTTGTCGTGTAGGATCGAGCACGCGACGCATGGCTCCGTCCGATCGTTCCTTCACCGATCCGCGCGAGCTCGCGAGCAAGGCCTACGCCGACAGCCGCAACCTCGCCGCGCGAACGAGCCTCTACCGCTACCAGGAGCCCGCCGTCGACTTCGTCGGCTGGGCACTCGATCACGTCCCGTGGTCGTCGCAGCGCGTGGTCGACGTCGGCTGCGGTCCGGGCGGCTATCTGCGCCGGCTCGCGACGCACCGCGGGTTGCGCTTGCTCGGCATCGACGTCTCGCGCGGGATGCTGCGCGACCTCGTGCGGGACTGGACCTGCGAGGCGCCGCTGCCGTCGCTCGCGGTCGCCGACGCGCGGGCGATCCCGCTGCGCGATGGCTGCTGCGACGTCGTCCTGGCGATGCACGTCCTCCATCACGTCCCCGACATCGCGCTCGCGATCGGCGAATTGCGCCGGGTGCTCGGGCCCGGCGGTGTCGCGCTCGTGGCGACGAACCACTCGACCGCGCATCTGGCCGAGCTCGACGAGCTGTGCGCCGCGTCGATCCGCGCGCTGTCGGCGCAGCCCGCGCGGCTGCCGAGCCGCCGCCGATTCTCGCTCGACGGTGGCGACGCGCTGCTCGGTCGCCAGTTCGCGAGCGTGGAACGTCACGATCTGCCGTGCGTGCTGCGCGTGCCCGACGTCGAGCCGGTGATGGCGTTCGTCGACAGCCGGCGGTCGTGGATCGAGCCGCTGCTGCCCGCCGACATCGCGTGGGAGGCGATGCGCTGCGAGATCGAGCGCCGGCTCGCCGCGATCCTCGGCGAGCGCGGCACGTTCGACGTCGAGACCCGTGCCGGCGTGTTCGTATGTCGCGTGTGACGCTCGCATGATCAGCCTCGGCCTCGGAGCTGCTTGCCCGAAGAGGTCGTCGGCAGCGCCTCGACCAGCGCGATCCGGGGAACCAGGATCGATGGCAGTTGCGGGCGCAGAAACGCGACGAGCTCCGCGCTACTGCACGTGGCGTCGCGCAGAACGACGCGGGCGAGCGGGCGCAACTCGCCCGATCGCGCGTCGAGCTCGGGCACGACGACGCACGCCTCGACGCCGGGGTGCGCCGCGAGCGCGCGTTCGATGACCTCCGGAATCACCTTCTCGCCGAACGACTTGAAGACACCGTCGGCACGGCCGCGATAGCAGAACAGCTCGCCGCGGCGGCGAAACAGATCTCCCGTCGCGAACTGGCCGCGCCTGGGAAACTTCGCGCGCGTGAGCTCCGGCTCGTCGAGATACCCCAGCGCGACGTTGGGTCCCTCGACGACCAGCTCGTCGTTCGCGTCGAGCCACGCCGTCATGCCGGGCGTCGGCCGACCGGTTGCCTCGGGCTCCGCCACGAGCTCGTCGTGCGTTGTCCACAGCACCCGGAATGCCTCGGTCGATCCGTAGAACTGGAGGAAGCGGGTCGTCGCGAAGTGCGTCACCAGCTGCTGGCGATCGCGCGCGGGCGTCGCCTGCCCGGACAGCGTGATCAGCCGCGGCCTCCGGCACGACCTCGCGGCGACGAGCGCGCGCACGGTGCTCGGAATCGCGGGCCACACGGTGATCCCGTCGAGCCAGCGCTCGAGATCCCCGACAAGCAGCGGGGATGGCGGGAGCACGAGCGTCGCGCCGGTCGCCAGGCAGACCCACAGCTGTGACAGGCCGTAGACGTGATGCAGCGGCAGTGCCGACAGCACGCGATCCGAGGCCCGGTAGTCCATGACCTGCTGGACGTTCGCGATCATCTCCGTGATGCCGGCGCTGCCGAGCACGACACCCTTCGGCGTTCCCGTGGTCCCCGACGTGCAGATCGACCACGCGAGCGGGGCTGCCACGGCGCGCAGACGCGCAGAGGTCGGGTGCGCGAGCAGCTGCGCGGGGGACACCTCGTTCGGGCCCGTCGGGCCGTCGACGACCGAGACCGCGAGCCGGAACTGCCGCGCGAGCACACGCGCGCGCCGCGGCTCGAGGGGAAGCACCAGGCACCCGAGCGCACGTGCACCGAGCAGCACCGCGACCACCTCGGCGCTCGGTGCGGCCTCGACACCGACGCGATCGCCCGCCGTGACGCCCAGCGCGCGCAGCGAGGCCGCCACGCGCGCCGCGGCGCCGCGCAGCTCGCCCGCCGTCCACGATCCGTCGCGCGTCTGCACGACCACGCGATCCTCGGGCCACGCCAGCAGCGCCGCGACGGTCGGATCGATCGCGTCACGCATTCACACCTCCCGCCGCATCTCCCGCCATCGCGAGCAAGATCTCGCGGGGTCCACGAAACGCGCGCCGCCCGTGCGCGACGAGCAGGTTGTCGATCACGAGCACGTCGCCCTGCTGCCACGGGGTCGCGGACTCGCAGCGCGCGATGTGGGAGCGCAGCTCGTCGACGATCGCGTCGTCGATCGGCGTGCCATCCTCGAAGCAACAGTAGAGGTGCGAGTCGCGCGGGTCCTCCGGCGAGAACCGCCGCGCCACCGCCGGCACCGACGACGGATGAAACAGGACGACCTGATTGAACCAGGTCAGCTCACCGGTCCGGGGGTGCGCGATCACGGCCTGCCTGCAGACCCGGGTGCGCAAGCTGCCGTCGGCGCTCCACTCGACGCTCGCGCCGCTGCGCGCACAAACTGCCTCGACCTCGCGGCGATCGTCGGTCTCGAACGCGACCTGCCATGGCTTGCCCGGTCCCGGGTGGTGCCTGGTGCGCAGCTTCCGGCAGTACGTGATGCGCTCGCGCTCGAACATGCGACGCAGCGATGCCGGTAACGTCCGCAGCAGCCGCCGCCCGTCGACCAGCGGCGTCTGTCCGCCTTCGACTGGTGCGATCCGGCAGAAGAACATCAACGTCGCGGGCCAGCGGTTCGAGCACGCGAGCTCGTTGTGCAGCGGCAGATCGAGCTGCGGCGGATATTCGGTGGACGTGTAGATGTGATCCCCGAGATCCGTGCGCGGCGAGTTGCCGCCGGTGTACGCGCTCAACGTCGGCATCACCGTGCGTGCAACCCGTGCGAAGTCGTCCTTGCATCGAACGTCGAAGCCGCGCAGCAAGACCGCGCCATGCGCGAGCAGGCGCGCGTCGAGCACGGCGTGATGGTCGGCGAGCCAGGCGACGACGCCATCGACGCCGCCGTAACATCCGCGCTGCGGATCGGGCTCGATCACGAGTGGTAGCGGCCCGGTCATCGATCTCGCCTGCCCGCGAAGACCTCGACGATCCTCGCCGGCGTCGCGAAGTTCGCGCTCGTGATCTCGTTGGAGCGGATGGTCGTGCCGAAGTGCGTCTCGATGAACTCGACCAGCTCGAGCAGCCCCATCGAGTCGATGCCGCCGATCTGGAACAGCGGAGAATCGGCGGTCGCGGTGTCGAGCCCGAACGTGGTCCGCAGGAAGCTCACGATCGTGGCGATGTCGTGGGAACGGTCCATGACTACTGGCTCCTTGCAAGCAGCTGCCGCCAGCGTCTGACCCAGACGTCGGCAGTGCCCTTGCGTTCGAGGGTGGCGAGGCGCTCGAGGCTGACCCGGAGCGGCGTCTTGACGACACGCAGGATCAGACAGCGACGCACGAAGCCCGCGAGCTTGACCGGCTCGGTCCGGTGATACAGCGCATTCGAGAAGACGAGGCACTCGCCATCACGCATGTGGTGGAGAGCGCCGGTGCGCTCGAGGTGACCGTGGACGGCGGGGCGCGCGCTCGCATACAGCGCCGCGACGTCGGGGTGATACGTCTCGAGGTGAGAGATCCGCGCGAGCTGGATCGAGATCTCGTCGGGCGCCGAGATGAACAACCCACCCCCGGTGCGCGGTGTCTGGGCGCCGAGCGAGATCCAGATCGACACCATGTCGAACGGCTCTTCGAGCGGCATCAGCGAGTTGTGATCGGTGTGCCAGTCCTCGAACCCGGTGTTGTCGTCACCGAGCTCGAGATAGAGATCGCCGAACAGCTGATGGCCGTCGCCGACGAGCTCGCGCACCGAGTCGGCGATGAACCCGAAGCCCTCGGCCTCCCAGATCATCGAGCCATACACGACCTTGCGATAGGCAGTCTCGTAGACGTTGTAGTTCGTGCTGCGTCCCGCGAAGAACGCGGCGATGCGCGCGGTCTGCTCGCTCGTGAACACCTGGACCGGGCGCGACGGCAGCCCGCGTAGCTTGTTGAGTGCGAACATGGGCTAGCGACTCCGGCTGGGATGGCGACGAGGAGGCGTCGTGCACTTGATCTGCGTGCGGTGCATCGTGCGGTGCGTGCGCGGATCGAACGCGTCGCGGCGATGCATGACGCTGCGGTTGTCCCAGAGGACCAGATCGCCCACCGTCCAGCGGTGCGTGTACACGGACGTCTCGACGTACGACCACAGCTCGTCGAGCAATGCCTCCGACTCGGCGAGCGTGAGCCCGGGGATGTAGGCGTTCGCGCGGCGACCGAGATACAGCGCCGCTGCGCCCGACACGGGATGCTCGATCACCAGCGGATGCGTGGCCCCCGGCGATTCGCGCGGACCCTGCATCGCCATGCCACGACGGAGCTGGCCACACGCGTCCCGCGTCGTGTCGTGCTTGAGATCGAGGCCGGCGATCCGGTCGCGCAAGGGCGCCGGCATCGCGGCGAGCGCGGCCTTCATGCTCGCGAACGAGGTGTCTCCACCGGCGGGTGGGATCTCGAGCGCGTACAGCATCGACGCGTCCGGAGGATCCGGCTGGTAGCTCAGATCCGAGTGCCAGAACACTTCTCCGGATCCGAGATCACCAATCGCATGGCCCTGCTCGTCGACGCGGTTCGACACCACGAAGATCTCTGGATAGTCAGCGGGCGACCGGTTGTTGCGAAACGACGCGACCGCCCGCGGCGGATCGATCTCGCCGAGGTGGCGAGAGAACGCCAGCAGCTCGGCATCCGTCAGCCGCTGGTCGCGGCAGATCAGGACGTCGTGCGTGTACCAGGCCTGCTGGAGCGTCGCGAGCTGCGCGGCGGTCGCGCTCGCGACTTGCACACCGGTGACCACCGCACCGACGCTGCCCGTCGAGGTGATGATCACGAGATCTCCTCCCGCGACACGTTCGGGTCCGTTCGCGCGTCGAGCAACGCGAACAGCGCAGCATTGAGCGGCACGCTCAGGCGATGCCGTCTGGCGTAGCTGCACACGGCGCCATTGAGCGCGGCGTGCTCGGTCGCCCGCCCGGACAGCACGTCCTGCAGCATCGACGACCGTGCACCGCCGGCGTCGATCGCAGCGCGCAGGTAGACGGCCGGCAGCGCGGGCGCGAGCGCCAGGCCTTCCGCCGCCGCGACCATCATCACCTCGCGAATGACGCCGAGCACGAGCGCGCGCGTGTGGGGGTTGCGCGCGACGTCCCCCATCGGTCGCTGCGCCAGTGCGGTGACCGCGTTGATCGCGCAGCTCCACGCGAGCTTGGTCCAGCGCAGCATGCGCAGGTCGGAGGCCGCGCGGCACGGGATGCCGGACGCGGTCAGCCACCTCGCGATCGAAGCCGCCGTGTGGCCCGCGCTCGTCGCGAGCGGAGCGACGACGAGGTCTCCCCCGGTGGTCACGACGAGCGTCCCCGCGGCGTCGCGCTCGACGGCGAGGTTCGCGACCGCGCCGACGACGCGCTCCGCGGAGAACCACCTCGCGAGCGCGTCGTCGCCATCGAGCCCGTTCAGCATCGACAGCGCGGTGCCACCCGGCGCGAGCAGCGCGGGCGCGTGCTCGGCGAGCGCCGGCTCGATCGCGTCGAGATCCAGCGTGCGAACGCACAGCACGACGCGGTCGTACGGCCCGTGGCGCTCGGCGTCTCCGATCGTGGCGGCCGTCCGGACGCGCGCACGAAAGCTGTCACCGTGCGACGCGATCGCGATGTCGCGCTCGCCGGCCGGCTCGGCCGCGCGCGTGCCGGTCACGAGCACCACGGCATCGCCCGCTCGCTGCAGCGACGCTGCCAGCAGCGAGCCGAGCCGGCCCGCCCCGACGATCAAGATCTTCACGGGCATACGATCCTTTCCGGTCGGTACTGTTCGAACACGAAGAACTTCTCCGCGAGGTACGGCAACGGCGTGCCGAGCTCGGGATCGAGCTCCGCCCGCTCGATCTCGATGCGTCGTCCGTTACGACGGAACGTGATGCTCATGCCGGTCACGCCCTTGCGAGCGAGTGCCGAGATCCGGCGACGCAGCTCGATGTACGGATACTTCCAGCCGACCTCGACACCGATGAACCACGGGCCGCTCGGGATCGCGTCGCTCTTCGAGAGCACCTCGACGGTGTCGTCGTGGTAGCTCGCGATCTGCAGCGACGCCGGGAGGAACAGGTGATTGCTCGTGCCCGGCCCGATCCGCAGGTTCGAGTACATCGTGAACGTCTGGCTCGTCTTGAGCCCGAGGTGCGGCGCCAGGCCGTTCAGGAATGCGAGCAGTCCGAAGATGAGCACCGCCGGCGTCGCGCGGACCTTCAGGTACGCATCGCGCGGAACCGGGGTGCGGCGCAGCGCGCGGGTCGCCCGCGCGGTGACGTACAGCACGAGTGCGGCATAGCCACAGAACGGGATCCAGCCGAACAGCGTCGACGGATCGAGCCCGGGTCCCTTCCACGCAAACGTCTGGTAGCTCGCGAGCCAGCGTTGCAGCGCGAGACTCTCGAACGTCGCGAGCGCGAGGATCGGAAACCCGATCGCGAGTGCCAGCTCCAGCCCACGCTGCAGCCACTCGGGACGCCGCCGGACGATGCCGGCGAGCGAGTCCGCGATCGCGTGCACGGCATCTCCAGGCAGAAACAGGATGTACAGCGCATAGAGCAGTGGACTGAAGTGCCACCAGTAGACGAACCCGAGGAAGCCATGGAACGCGACGCCGAGGAGCGCGCCGTGCAGCGCGGTCCTGCGAAACACGAGCAGCAGCGGAATCGCGGTCTCGATGATGAGCGTCGACCAGATGCCAAACAGCGACGCGGCCTCGCCCGGATGCACGCTCGCGATCGCTTGTGAGTAGACGCCCGGATACGACGCGGGAATCGCAGCCGACAGCAATGCGCCGCAGGACTGGTCATGGTTCCAGAGATATTCAGTATTCAGCTTCTGGACGACCGCCCACAGATACACGATCACCGCGACCACGCGGATCGGCGCCGAGAATCTCGCGAGCAGATCTGCACCGCTCGCAGCCGCCCAGATGCTTCGCGACGCGATCGCGTGCGCCACGGCGGCGGTGAGGACCGCGAGCTCGACGAACAACGCGACGAGCTCCTGGTGGCCGACCGCCGGGGCGTGCACGAGGTAGTGCAGGACACACAGGAAGTTCAGGAGCACGAAGCGCGACGTCGACGACGGACGGAGGAGACACAGGACCGCCATCACCGTGACCGCGCTGCACAGCGGCGTCGTGAAGAAGTCCTGGCGATGGATCTGGCGCAGCGCGATCGAGATCGACCACGCCGCGGCGAACATCCAGAACGCCCGCGCTGCGACCGGTTTGGTGTCTTCCGTCATGGGCCTCGATGGGTGGTGGTGACGAGCGTCGTGGCAGCAGGGCGCATGCACGCGATCGAGTCCGGATCGCCCGCTCCGCGACCGAACACGATCGAACGCAGACCACAGACGTTCTGCTCGTACGTCAGCGCCCGGTCTCGCGCGTAGCCGAGCGCCGGCCCGCCGAAGCCGTTCGGAAAGCAATAGGCGGCCATCAGCAGCTGGGTCACGACGACGAAGCCGGGCCGCGCGAGCCGCACGCGCTTCACGGCACGGAACGCGCGGTCCATGACGAGCCCGAACAGCAGCATCGCCGGCATCGGCACGAACGCGAGCAGCGTCAGCTCGGCGCGCCACATGTCGTCCATCCCGGGTCCCGCTGCGATCAACCGGCGCAGCACGTGATAGACGAACGCCGCCGACGATCCGACGACGACCGCGAGCACCATCGAGCGGCGCAGGCGGAGCGCCGGAAAGATGAACGCGCGCCGGAGGAACTGCAGCAGGTTGAGGTTCGACCGCGTCCACCAGTCGACCGGCGACGTCGCGAGGACGTTCCAGTTGAACTCGTCCGGGACCCCGTAGCCCGCCCAGCGCGACAGCCCCGCGCCGATGTCGGCGGCTGCACCGAGCAGCAGCGCGACGACGAGGTACGGCTGGAACAGCAGATACAGCCGCAGCCACCAGCCCGCGGCGACGAGCGCGCGCGGATCGGGGAGCACGCGATGCAGGACGTGGAGCAGCGCGAGCGCGGTCGCCCACTTCAGGAGCCCACGAAACAACTGCACCGAGCCGCTCTCCCAGGTGACCGGATGTTCGGTCATGAAGTCCGAGTACGAGACCTGGCGTGGCCCGAACGTCATCGGCACGCAGAACGGCCCGTACACGAGCAGCCGGACGAACGATCGGCGGTGCGGCGGGATCGCCGTGACCTCGAACGCGAAGTAGACGAGGCGCAGCACGGCGATGCCTGCGAGCAGTCCGACGAGCCGAGGATGCGCCGGTGGGTAGAGCACGAACCCGCGAGCTGCGACGAGCGCGGTCACCACGACGGCCGCCATCGCGACATGCGGATGCAGCCTCGGCGCGTAGCGATCGACAGCCCACGTCAGCGCGGTGATCGCGAGCACGTACTGCACACCCGCGAGCCACGCGAACAGCGCGATGCCGATCGCGAGGTGCACGTGGTCGCGGCGCTCGGGGAGCCAGCGCCCCGCGACCGCGATCGCGACCGCGCCGATCGCGAACGCGACCGGGATCTGGAGGTACAGCGGCGAGAACCCCGCCGGGACGTGGTCGACGATCACGTAAAAGCTCGCGGCCGCCGCCGGGATCGCGAGCACAGGACGCGACGCGATCAGCATGCGTCGCTGCCGGTCGAGAGGTGGCGGGCGTCGACGGCGTCGGCGTGCTCCTCGCGCTCGAACGAGAACGGCACGCGCAATACCTCGGAGTTGCCGGCGAGGCGTCGGGCCGCGGCGCGATACAGCGTCGACATCACCTTGATCGACGACATGTGAGACTCGAGCGAGCCGACGAGCTGGCTCGAGTCTCCGGACACCACGCGAAGAAAC
This sequence comes from Kofleriaceae bacterium, assembly GCA_035715365.1. Classification (GTDB taxonomy): domain Bacteria; phylum Myxococcota_A; class Polyangia; order Haliangiales; family Haliangiaceae; genus JABFXX01. The sequence continues at coordinate 184,147 of DASTLB010000061.1, forward strand.
TCGTCGAGCATCGTGCGCTTACACGCCTGCAGGTGCGTCGGCAGCCCGGTCTCGAGCCCGAGATCGAGCTCGTCCGCCTTGTAGTGCCGGAAGCTATCGGCGTGACCGAAGATCTCGCGATTGCGAAACACGAGGACCTCGATGTGGTTGTTGCCACCGACCTGCGTGTCGACCGCGGTGCCGAACGACTCCTTGCGAGCCTGCAGCGAGTGCAGCCGGATCAGCTGGAACGGTCCCTGCCGGATGACGTAGCTCTCGTGGCGAAGTCGGCCGTTCCCCATGTAGAGGTTGCGATCGCCGACGTCGACCCACCCGCGATGAGACAGGCTGTTGTGCTGGAGCTGAAACGTGGCCGTCGTGACGGCGTCGCCGCGTCGCGTGAACTGCGCGATCGCGAACACGTCCATCTCGCCGAACTGCGCCGTCGCGCGGCGGTACTCACCCTCGGAGTACGGGTTGCGCGCGCGAAACTGGTCCGCCGGAAACAGCCGCTCGTAGTCCGCGAAGCTCGTCTGTGACAGCTGCGCGGCGGGCGGCACGACCACCGTCGAGGCCTCGAGCGTGTCGACCTCCTTGCCCGCACACTGCGACGCTTCGACGAGCGTCATCGCGGCATCGATCAGGTGGTAGCCGCTATGCGACAGGATCCCGTAGCCGAGCTGGTACGGGTGGTAGTGCTGACCGAGGACGTCGTGCGGCAGCCGCCACTCGCCGTCGGAGTACTCGGCGTGGATCGACGTGATCGGGCAATTGACGCGCTCGACGCACTCGCGCACGCGAGCCTGCATGAGCTGCCACGCCGGGTGAAACCGGCGATGCACCGCGACGATGCAGATCGGACGCGGCGCCGGCGCGCGTGCGAGCGCGCTCGCCAGCTGCTCGGAGTCGTCGAGCATGCCCGCCCCCTGGCGCTCGTTCCACAGCACGCCGGGCCGCGACGTCAGCGGCTTGTCGACGAGCATGTGCAGCCCGCGCGACGCCGCCCACAGCGCGTAGTCGAGGTGGCGTTCCGGTGGCGTCGCGACCATCACGCCGCGGATGCCGTGCGCGGCGATCTTCGCGTCGAGACTGCTCGCGAGCGCCGCGGACAGGCTGCCGCTATCGTGGTCGTCGATGTAGATCGTCGACGCCGGCTTCCAGCCTCGGCGATCGAGGAACCGCTCGACATCGGCCCGCCGCGACGCGAGCTCGACGACACATCCCAGGCGCGGCCGCCGCGGCGACCGCTCGAGCAGCGGGAAGTAGTCTTCCTGCGTGTGACGCCCGAGCCCGACGAGCATCAGGCACGGTGGCTCGTCGGCCACCTCGCGCGTCACCTGTTTCGAACGACCGCCTCGCATGGAGAGCCGTCGTGCAACGGCAAGACCATCGACATCGTCGGCGATCGCGCACGGTTACCGCGTCGACGCGAGACACCCTTGCCTCGAGTCCATAGCCCGCAGTCAAGGGCACCCGACCCGCTGCGGGCCGTCAGCGTTTCGGGCGCAAGCCGTGCTTGTCGAGGACGCGCAACAGGTACACGCGATCGAGCTCGGCCGCGCGGGCGGCCTGCGTGATGTTGCCACCGTGCGCCTCGAGCAGCCGCGCGCAGTACGCACGTTCGAAGTCATCGACGAGCGCCGCCTTCGCCGTCTTGAACGGAACCTCGACGTCGACGCCGGTCGCGACCTTCGGCAGCGCCGGCTGCTCCTCGCGCAGCGACGGAATCGATCCCGAGCCGAGCGCCGCGGCGCGCTCGATCACGTTGCGCAGCTCGCGGACGTTGCCGTGCCACGGATTGCGCTCGAGGCGGTCGAGCGTGTCGTCGTCGAACGTGAACGTGCCGCGCGCGCCGAGCTCGTCGAGGAAGCGCTCGACATAGAGGCGGATGTCCTCGCGGCGCTGCCGGAGCGGGGGCATCTCGACGGTGACCACGGCGAGCCGGAAGTACAGGTCCTGGCGAAACGTGCCTTCGTTGACGCCGGCGCGCAGGTCGCGATTCGTCGCCGCGATGACGCGCACGTCGATCGGCTTCGGTTGCGTCCCGCCGAGCGGCGTCACGCGCCGGCGCTCGAGCACGCCGAGCAGCCGGGTCTGGAGATCGAGCGGAAGCTCGCCGATCTCGTCGAGGAACAGCGTGCCACCACTCGCCGCCTCGAACGCGCCGACCCGGTCGCGCACCGCGCCGGTGAACGCGCCGCGCACGTGACCGAACAGCTCGCTCTCGATCAGCGTCGCCGGCAGCGCGCCGCAATCGACGACGACGAGCGGCTTCCTCGCACGTGCGCTCGCCTCGTGGATCGCGCGCGCGCAGACCTCCTTGCCGGTGCCGGACTCGCCGGTGATGAGGACGGTCGAGTCGCTCGGCGCGACGCGCTGCAAGGTCGCGAACACGCGCCGCATCGCGGGACTCTCGCCGACCAGCGGACCGAAGCTCGTCCCGGCGGACAGCTCGACGTCGACCGCATCGAGCGGGACGACGCGCAGCGTGACGTCGCCGACGCGCAGCCGTGTCTCCTCCGCGATCACGACCTCGCGGACGCGCACGTCGCGGATGAACGTCCCCGTCGCGGACGCCAGGTCGCGCACCGCCCAGCCACCGTCCTCGGCGACCAGCTCGCAGTGATGAGCCGCGACGCTCGGGTCGCCGACGACGACATCGCAGCTCGCGTGCGCGCCGATCACGACGCGATCGAGCGAGAGCTCGCGGTCGACGGACTGCCCATCCGCCGCGCCCTTGAGGATCTCCACGCGGAGGCGGCGTTGCTGCATTCGCCTAACTCGCTTCGCTTCTGGCTCCGGAGGAGGGTATCGAACCCCCGACCCGGCGGTTAACAGCCGCCTGCTCTACCACTGAGCTACTCCGGAAGAGGGACACAATAGATGACGTATCGTCGGGGGCGAGTCAAGGGGACGGGTGCATCGGGATGGGTCACGACCGCCCGCGCCTTGGTAGTGTCGATGCGTGGTGGAGATCGAGGGATTGCTCGCGCGGCTGCGCGCGGCGGGCGTGAACATCGAGCTCGGTGCGCCGGATGCCGAGCCCGAGCGGCGGCGCACCGGCGGCGCGTGGCGGCTGCCGCCGAGCTATCGCGCGCTGCTCGCGATCGCGCGGTCGTGGAGCGCGACCGACGACGACGGCCGCGGCATCGTCGTCTACGACGCCAGGGAGATGGCGAGCGTCAACCGCGACCTCGTGCACATGCCGCCGGGCGTGTGCCGGTACGACGGCGAGGAGCTGACGACGCGCCACCTGATCGGCTTCGCGTCCGCGCACCACGAGGCGGTGTGGTGCTTCGACATCACGGCGCCCGACGCGGCCGGCGAGTACCCGGTCGTCTATCACCATCAGGATGCGCCACGCGCGAAGCTCGCGGCGAGCGGTGCGTGGGAGGACGAGCGGCGGCCGGAGTTCGCGAGCCTGCGGCACTGGCTCAAGGTCCACGTCGAGGCGCTGTGCGGCGACGCGAAGCCGGCGTGGTGGAGCGACCTCGGGGTGCCCGAGCTGTGGCAGTGGGATCGGTTCTGAACGCGATCGCGTAGCTCGTCGCATCGGCCTCGACGAACCGTACGAGCGCGTCGGCCTCGGCCTCGAGCGCGGCGCGCACCGGCTTCCCGAGCTTGCCGAATGGCACGAGCACGAGCGTCGCGCGGGCCTTCGCGCGCTCGATCGTCCACGTGCCGGCGACGAAGCCGTCGACGAGGAACGTCGCCTTGACCTGGAGGTTCTTCGTCGTGAGCTGCGCGCGGTGCTCGTCGGCGACGATGCGGCGGCGATCGTCGTGCGCGAGCACGAGGTTGTCGAAGTCGGGCAGCAGGCGCACCGGCACCGGCGTGTCGGCAGGCGGGCGCGGCGCGTCCGGCAGGTCGAACAGCTCGCGCTTGCCGTCGCGGAACGTGACGAGCTCGTCGCGCAGGTCGGCGAACACCGGCTCGAGCTTCGGCACGCCCGACCAGATCTGCGCGTCGCGCACCGTGGCCGGCCCGAACGCGGCGAGGTAGCGGCGGATCAGATCGTGCGCCGAGGCGGTCGCGGCGATCGGTGTGCCGAGCCACGTCGCGGCGTCGGCGAACGCGGCGGCGGCCGGGTAGGCCCAGCGATCGTCGGTCGGCAGCTGGACGAGCGGGAGGTGCGTGCGGACGGTGTAGCCGAGCGCGCGCTCGTCGCAGCCGGCGAACCGCTTCGCGAGCAGCGGCCGCAGCGCGTCGAACGTCGCCGGCAGCTGCGTCCGTGCGTACGCGCAGACGGCGGCAGGGTCGATGCCCTTCGCGCGCTGCTTGAAGATCGCGCTCGCGTTCGCCGCGAGCATCGACTGCAGCGCGGGGCGCCACGCGAGATAGTCGCGCGCGCTCGCGAGGTGGAGCGTGCCGCGCATCAGCGTCGCGCGGACGACCTGCTTATCACGCACGAGCGTCGCGAGCTGGTCGCGGCGGAAGCCGGCGACGCGCGTCCACAGGCCGACGAACGGCGGCCGCGCGAGCTGGGCCTGCAGGCCGGCGACCCGCTCGATCGCGGCGAGCACCGGGATCGCGGCGCGTTCGAGCAGGAGCTGACGAGCGAGCGTGGCGCGGTTCAGCGCGCGGGCGTCCACGTCAGCCGATGTCGCGCTTCTTCGCGAGGTACTCGCGGAGCAGCGTGTCGAAGCCGGTGCTGACGGGCTTCGGCGTCCGCGACCGCTCGATCGCGACGTCGACGATCTCGCAGATCATCTGCTCGTAGGTCCGGCCACTCGCGCGCGCGGACGCGGCGAACGCGCACGACTCCGCGAGATCCGGGTTCGGGTTGACCTCGAGGACGTAGACCTCGCCGGTGTTCGTGTCGAGCCGCATGTCGACGCGCGCGTAGTCGCGGCAGCCGAGCGCGCGGTAGGCGGCGAGCGCGGTGTCCTGGATGTGCTTGGTGACCTCGGGCTCGAGGTCCCCGATCGGGCACTTGCCCTCGACCGCGTGGTGGTCGCGGCTGTACGGGTCCCACTTCGCGCGGTACGTGATGATGCGCGGCAGCGGCTTGCCCTTGTCGTCGACGCCGCCCTTGAACTCCATCTCGTAGAGCGGCAGCGGATGGTCACCGAGGATCGCGCAGTGGATCTCGCGGCCCTCGATGTACTCCTCGACGAGCGCGGCCATCTTGTTCTCGCGGTGCAGCTTCTCGATCCGCGCCTCGAGCGCGGCGCGATCGTGGACGACCGAGTTCGAGTCGATGCCGCCGGACGCATCGTCGTACGCCGGCTTGACGATCATCGGGAAGCGCAGCGTCGCGGGCACCTGCTGGGTCGAGCCGACCTCGATCACGATGCCCTTCGGCGTCGGGATGCCCTGCGCGGCCATCAGGGCCTTCGCCTGGGGCTTCTTCTGACACAGCGACAGCGAGAGCGGCCGGTTGCCGGTGTAGGGAATGTTGAGCAACTCGAAGACCGAGGGCACGTGGTGCTCGTTCTCGGGGTCGTTGCGGAAGAACTCGACCAGGTTCATCACGAGGTCGGGCTTGAACGACTCGATCGCGTCGAGCAGCGTCTTGAAGTTGTCCCGGATGTTCACCATCGAGACGTCGTGACCGCGCGTCTGCAGCGAGCGCACGATGAGCTGCATCTCTTCCTCGACGGTGTCCCACGGCTCGATCTGCACGTTCGGGTCCCACTCGACCGAGCGCCGACCATCCCGACGATAGTGCTCGTAGACATCGTCGTCGATCTGGTTCCAGAGAATCAGGATCCGAGGCATGCAGCGTTGCTCTTCTACATGTACTACCGCACGGGAGCGATGTCGACGCGATATCGCGTGCTGTGCACGCAGACGTGCATGGAGATCGCGCTACGCGATCGCGGCCATGCCCGGCCGCGTGCCCCACGGATACTTCGCGATCACGTCGTCACCGCGGCGGCGCTGATCGGGATCGAGCTGGCCGTCGCACGCGGTCGCGAACCAGCGGGCGAGCTCGACCGCACTGGAGAACCGATCGCGCGGGTCCTTCGCGAGGCCGATCGCGAGCACGCGATCGATGTCGGCACTGATGTTCGCGAGGATCGACGGCTGCGTCGGCACGCGATAGACGACCTCGTACAGCGTCGTCGGCACATCCTTGCCGCTGAACGCCGGGTGACCGGTGACCGCGCGGTACAGGATCGCCGCGAGCGAGTAGACGTCGGCGCGATGGTCGACGTCCTCGCCGCGCGCTTGCTCGGGCGCCATGTAGGCAGGCGTGCCGACGACGTGGCCCTTCGTCAGCGTGCCCGAGCCGCCGGACTTGCTGACGCCGAAGTCGAGGATCTTCCAGTGGCGCTGCTCGCCGTCGACCGCGAGGAACACGTTGTGCGGCTTGAGGTCGCGGTGGACGATCCCGGCCTTGCGCGCGGCCTCGAGCCCCTCGGCGATCTGCAGCGCGAGGATCTTGGCCTGGGCGAGCTGGAGCTTGCGGTGGCGGCGCAGCTGGTGCGCGAGGTCGTGACCGCGCAGGCGCTCCATCGCCAGGAACGGGACCTCGCCGCTCGTCGTGCCGACCTCGAGCACGCGCACGACGTGCGGGCAGTCGAGCCGCGCGGCGGTCTGGGCCTCGCGCAGGAACCGCTGGACGTGGGTCGGATCGGCGAGCGTGCCGGCGTGCAGCAGCTTGACCGCGGCCTCGCGGCGATCCGCGACCGAGAAGGCTTCGTAGACCTCGCCCATCCCGCCGCGTCCGATCAGCACGCCGAGCCGGAACGCGCCGACCACCTGCTCGGTGAACCGGCCCGGGCCGCCGATCTTGAGCGCGCGGTCGAGCTCGGCGCGGGCCTCGGCGAGCAGCGCGTCGCGCTGGGCGACCGTGCGCGCGGCCTGCTCGAGCTGCGTCACGGCATCGAGCGTCACCTTCTGGCTGACGCGCGCGGTGTAGAACGCGATGAAGTAGAGGAACTCGATCACGGCGAGGATCGCGACCTGATCGAGCGTCCGCAGTCCGGACATCTGGATCATGCCGCGGTCCTCGATCGCACCGAAGATGATCGCGAGCACGATCGCGCCGTGCAGGATCGCGACGAGCACGTACATCGCGGTCGTGATCCGCGCGTTCGCGCCGAGGCTGAAGAAGTAGATGCCGTAGACGACCATCGCCGCGACCGGCGAGGCCGCGCCCCAGTAGAAGACGCCGCCCATCGCGCCGAGCGCGATCAGCAGGACGCCCGGCAGGATGCGGCGCGGCACGTAGTTGTCGGGCTGGCGCATCAGCGCGAGGATCCACACCGCGCCGATCGTGACGATCGTGCAGCCCGAGACGATGATCGCCATGCCGCTCGCGTCGTGGCCGGTGATCGCGACCACCGTGATCGCCGCGACGCACGTCGCGATCGCGACCTTGAGGAACACGCGAGTGCGCTGGATCTCGTCGAGCCGCATCGCCTCGACCGGCGACGTCGCGGTCACCGAGCCGCTGTTGCGCGAGATCGACGGCGTCGCGCCGATCACCTGTCGCGGCGGCCGGTTCGGCAGCTGCTGGGTCGGCAGCGCGTGCACGACGTCCGGCGGCAGGCCCTGCACGGTCGCGCCGGCGCTCGCGTCCGAGCCCGTGGCGATCGCGCGGGCCATCTCGACCGGCATCTCGATCGACTCGGTCTCGTCGGCGCCGTCGAGCGGACGCTGCGCGGCGAGCTCGTCGGTAGGCGCACGAGGGCCCAGATCGACCGTCGGCCGGTCGTCATCGGGAACACCCCGGACACCCATCCGAAAAAGCATACGCCCGAGCCGCGGCCCGGGCGAGCAAGCTTTCGACCCGGTCAGCGGGTCTGGCAGTGGTCGTACGTCTGGGTCTCGCAGGTGCACGTGCCGTTCGGGAAGCAGGTGCAGTTCTCGCCCTGGAACACGCGGATGCAGTCCGCGCGGCCCTTGCACTCGAGCTCGGTCTGGATCGCCTCGCACGTGCCGCTCGGCACGCACTCGATCGTGCACACGCCACACCCGGGATTGTTCGGATCGACGCCGTCACACTTCTGGACGCAGTCCGAGCCGGGCGGGCACGTCGTCGGGCCGCACGTCTGATCCGGCATGCAGACCGGCTGGCAGATCGGGTCGCACGCGCTGCCGTCGGTCGAATCGCACGGGTAGCACTGCTCCTCGCAGTGCGAGCCGGGACCGCAGTCGACGTTCGAGCACGCGTTCTGATCCATCACGCAGCGGCCGTAGCAGACCGCCGGACACGCGGTGCCGGGCTCGCAGCCGGGCGGCGGCTGGCAATCTCCGTCGGAGACGCTGCAGTGCGCACCCGGTCCGCACTCCTCGTCGTTGTAGCAACCTTGCCCGGGCTCGGGCAGACACGTCGTGAAGCTGAGCAGCGAGCCGTCGTTCACGCTGTCGTAGTACGCGGCGCAGTTGTCGTGGCGCGAGCACTCGTAGCCGTCGAGGCCTTCGCACGAGCCGGGCGCCGGGCCGGACGGTGCGATCGCCCAGCAGCCGAGGAACTGCGGCGCCTGATCGACGCGCGAGTTCGCGTTGTACGCGGCGTGGCACAGCGGCGTGTTGATGCAGCTGTTCTCGTCGAGGCCTTCGCACTCGCTGAAGCACGCGCCCCAGTCCGGCAACGCGATGTCGTACGCGGGGCACGGCCCGCAGCGGTCGTCACAGCCGCCGTAGCCGAACGGCTCGCACTGGCCGGTGTAGGGATTGCGAAACTCCTGCGCGGGCGCGAGCTCGGCGCCGTAGGCGCAGGGGGGATCGTCGTCGCCGCCGAAGTACAGGTCACATCCGGCGAGCATGGTGATCGCAGCGATCGCCGCGTAGCTCAGTAGGCTCCTCATGCCTCGCCGGTTCAGCAAGCGACGAGCCACGCGCGGGCCGTGCCGCCACGCGGAGTTAGCGCGATCCGCGTCAGTTTTCCGAGAACGCCGTCGAGCGCGGATGTGGTTTTCGGGAAGGCCGGCTTGTACCCGACATCCACCCCTCATTAGATCGCGGCGATGTCACGCTTCTTCCTCGCCTTCCTGTGCTTCTTCCGGATCCTGTTCGGCAAGAAGCTACCGCCCGACGCGGCGAGGTTTCTGCCCGAGGGCACGACGGCCAAGCAGCTGCCCGAGACCACCGAGCCGCCGAAACCGAAGGTCGACGAGCCCCGGCCGAAGGAGCCGGAGCGGCCGAAGGTCGCGGTCTCGCAGCACCAGCGTGACGGCGCGCTCGCGCTGCTCGCCCTGCTCCAGCGCGAAGGCCGGCTCGTCGACTTCCTGCGCGAGTCGCTCGACGGCTACAGCGATGCCGACATCGGCGCCGCCGCGCGCGACGTCCATCGCGGCTGCCGCAAGGTGCTCGACCAGCACCTGTCGTTCGAGCCGGTGATGCCCGGCGCCGAGGAAGAGAAGGTCTCCGTTCCCAAGGGCTTCGACCCGAGCGAGATCCGGCTCGTCGGCGAGGCCAAGGGCGAGCCGCCGTTTCGCGGCACGCTTCGTCACCACGGTTGGCGCGTGGTAGACGCGAAGCTTCCCACCCTCGCCGATGGCGTCGATCGCGCCGTGATCGCGCCGGCTGAAGTCGAGCTCTCGTCATGACACGCATTCTCGGAATCGATCTCGGAACCACGAACTCCTCGGTCGCGGTCGCGGCCGAGGGAGAACCGGCGCGCTCGGTGCCGATCACCCAGGTCACGGGCCCCGGCGAGATCGCCGAGCGCCCGACGCTGCCGTCGTTCTTGCTGCTGCCGAGCGAGCTCGAGGTCCCGCCCGCCCAGCTGCAGCTGCCGTGGTCCGGCCCGATGCGCTACACGGTCGGCTCGTTCGCACGCGATCGCGGCGCCGAGCTGCCGCACCGGCTCGTGTCGTCGGCGAAGTCGTGGCTGTGCAATCCATCGATCGATCGCACCGCGCAGGTGTTGCCGTTCCGCGGCGCGCAGCGCGAGCTCGAGGCCGAGATGGAAGGCGGCGAGCGCGTGTCGCCGGTCAACGCGAGCGCGCGCTACCTTGCGCACCTGCGCGCGGCGTGGGACGACGCGAACCCCGACGAGCCCGCCGACGAGCAGGAAGTCCTAGTCACCGTCCCGGCGTCGTTCGAGCCGGTCGCCCGCGAGCTGACGCTCGTCGCCGCGCGCGAGGCCGGCTTCGACAAGGTCACGCTGCTCGAGGAGCCGCAGGCCGCGTTCTACGCGTATCTCGCGGCGCGCGGCGATGCGTGGCGCAAGGACCTGTCCCCCGGGGACATCGTGCTCGTGTGCGACGTCGGCGGCGGCACCACGGACTTCTCGCTGATCGAGGTCGCGCAGGAAGAGGGTGCGCTGTCGCTCGAACGGATCGCGGTCGGCGATCACATCCTGCTCGGCGGCGACAACATGGATCTCGCGCTCGCGGCGATCGCGGGCAAGCAGATCACTGACGCCGGCAAGACGCTCGATGCGATGCAGCAGCGCGCGCTCGTCCACGCGTGCCGCGGTGCCAAGGAGAAGCTGCTCGGCGACAAGCCGCCGAAGTCGGTGCCGATCTCGATCCTCGGGCGCGGCAGCAAGCTGATCGGCGGCACGATGAAGGCCGAGGTCACGCGCGAGCAGGCCGAGGAGATGCTCGTCGAGGGCTTCTTCCCGACGGTCGGTGCCGATGCGAAGGCGGCGCGCCGCCGCACGGTCGGTCTGCGCGAGATGGGCCTGCCCTACTCGCACGATCCCGCGGTGACCCGTCACCTCGCCGAGTTCCTCGGCCGGTTCGGCCGGATGCCAACGGCGGTGCTGTTCAACGGCGGCGTCATGAAGGCGACCAAGCTGCAGCAGCGGATCACCGATCTGCTGCGCGCGTGGGCGGGCCGTGACGTCAAGGTGCTCGGCGGATCGGACCTCGATCTCGCCGTCGCGCTCGGCGCCGCTCATTACGGCCAGGTCCGGCGCGGCAAGGGCGTGCGCATTCGCGGCGGCACGGCGCGCGCGTATTACATCGGCATCGAGAGCGCGATGCCGGCGATTCCGGGCTTCGCGCCGCCGGTCAAGGCGCTGTGTGTCGCCCCGCAGGGTCTCGAAGAAGGCT
>DASTLB010000062.1:0-23702 GCA_035715365.1 Kofleriaceae bacterium
GCCGCGACCGGTGATCGTGAACACGTCCTCGACCGGCATCAGGAACGGCTTGTCGACCTCGCGCTTCGGCTCGGGGATGAACGAGTCGCACGCCTCCATCAGCTTCTGGATCGACTGCACGCCGTACTCCGACGCCTCACCCTCGAGCGCCTTCAGCGCCGAGCCGCGGATGATCGGGGTGTCATCGCCCGGGTAGCCGTACTTGGAGAGCAGCTCGCGGAGCTCCATCTCGACCAGGTCGAGCAGCTCCTCGTCGCCCTTGCCGATCATGTCGCACTTGTTCAGGTAGACGACGATCGCCGGGATGTTGACCTGGCGGCCGAGCAGCACGTGCTCGCGCGTCTGCGGCATCGCGCCGTCCGGCGCCGACACCACGAGGATCGCGCCGTCCATCTGCGCCGCGCCCGTGATCATGTTCTTGATGTAGTCCGCGTGGCCCGGGCAATCGACGTGCGCGTAGTGCCGCTTGTCGCTCTCGTACTCGACGTGCGCCGTCGAGATCGTGATGCCGCGCGCCTTCTCTTCGGGCGCCTTGTCGATCTGATCGAACGCCGTGAACTTCGCGAACCCCTTCGTCGACTGCACCTTCGTGATCGCAGCGGTCAGCGTGGTCTTGCCGTGGTCGACGTGACCGATCGTTCCGATGTTCACGTGCGGCTTGTTGCGGACGAATTTCTCTTTCGACACGGATCGTTCTCCTCTTGATCTCGACTAAGCGCGTGCGCGCGTCATGTCATCGCGCAGTTGCTGGGGTACTTCGGCGTAGTGATCGAGCTCCATCGCGTATGTCGCGCGGCCACGGGTTCGGGACCTGAGATCGGTCGAGTAACCGAACATCGTGGACATCGGGACAAAACAGGCGACGGTCTGTACACCAGGTCGTGCGGTAATTCCAGCGACTTTTCCCCTTCTGGCATGCAAATCGCCGAGGACGTCCCCGACGTGCTCGTCGGGAGTCGTGACCTCTAGGGACATCACTGGCTCGAGGATCGTGGGGCCCGCCTTTGTCGCCGCGGCGACGAGCGCCTTGCCGCCGGCGACCTTGAACGCGTAATGGTTCGAATCCACGGGGTGATAGCTGCCGCCGACGACCTGGACCCGGAGGTCGGTCAGGGGGTGGCCAGCCAGGACGCCACGCTCGACGGCCTCGGTGACGCCGGCCTCGACGGCGGGCGCGTGCTCCTGCGGGATGTCCGTCGAGGATGCGCGGTTCTCGTAGACGTAGCCGCCGCCGCGGTCGGTCGGCTCGACGACGAGCCGGACGTGGCCGTACTCGCCGCGCGGCCCGCCGGGCCCACCGGCGACGCGGACGAACTTGTTCTCGCCCTCGGCGCGCCGGGTGACGGTCTCGCGGTAGGCGACCTGCGGATGGCCGACGCGCGCCTTGACCCCGAACTCGCGGCGCAGCCGCTCGACGACGATCTCGAGGTGGAGCTCGCCCATCCCCGAGATCACGATCTGGCCGGACTCGGGATCGGTGCGGACCCGGAACGACGGGTCCTCGACCGCGAGCCGCTCGAGCGCGCGGCCGAGCTTGACCGCCTCGTCGTCGTTCTCGGGCTCGACGACGACGTTCATCACCGGGCTCGGCACGACGATCGCGTCGAGCAGGATCGGCGACCGCGGATCGCACAGGGTGTCGCCGGTCGACAGCTTCGTGGTCGCGCTCGGCGGATGCAGCAGCGCGCCGATCATGCCGGCTTCGATCTGGCGGATGTCCTCGCGGTGGTTCGCGAACATCCGGACGAGCCGGCCGACGTGCTCGAGGTTGCCCTTCGTCGCGTCGAGCACGCTGTCGCCGACGCGCAGCCGGCCGGTGTAGACGCGGACGAACGTCAGCTGGCCGCCGGCGTCGTCGTTCTGGACCTTGAACGCGAGCGCGGCGAGCGGCTCGTCCGCCGCGCGCTCGGTGATCGTCCGGACCACCGTCGGTGCGCCGGCGGGATCCGCCGGATCGCGGCCGCGGATCGCGGCGATGTCGAGCGGCGACGGCAGGTAGTCGATCACCGCGTCGAGCAGGTTGTGGATGCCCTGGTTCTTGAACGCCGCGCCGACGAGCGTCGGCACCCCGCGGTTCGCGAGCGTGACGCGGCGGAGCGCCGCGCGGACCAGCTCGGCCGGCAGCTCGCGGCCCGAGACCCACGCCGCCATCAGCTCGTCGTCGAGCTCGGCGATCGATTCGATCATCGCCTCGCGCGCCTCGTAGGTCTTCGCAACGTGCGCGTGCGGCACCGGCCCGTCGTGAAACGTCCGGCCGAAGCTCGACACGTCCCACGTCCGGCACTTCATCGTGATCAGGTCGAGCACGCCGAGGAAGCTGCCCGCGATCCCGAACGGCAGCTGGATCACGATCGGATGCGCGCCGAGCCGCGACCGCATCTCGGCGACGACGCGCTCGGGGTCAGCGCCGACGCGATCGCACTTGTTGATGAACGCGAGCCGCGGCACGCGGTAGCGGTCGGCCTGCCGCCACACCGTCTCGCTCTGGCTCTCGACGCCGTTGACGGCATCGAACACGGCGATCGCACCGTCGAGCACGCGCAGCGAGCGCTCGACCTCGATCGTGAAGTCGACGTGGCCCGGGGTGTCGATCAGGTTGACGAGGTGGCGCGGGGTGCCCCACGCGAACGTCGTCGCCGCGGCGGTGATCGAGATCCCGCGCTCCTGCTCCTGCGTCATCCAGTCGGTGACGGTCGAGCCCTCGTCGACCTCCCCGATCCGGGACGTGACGCCGGAGTAGTAGAGGATGCGCTCGGTCGTCGTCGTCTTGCCAGCGTCGACGTGCGCCATGATCCCGATGTTTCGGGTCAGCGCGAGCGGCGTGGATTTCGCTTCGGGCTTCACGGCGTCCTCGAGAGGAACGGGCGCCGCGGGGCAAGGACTTCGAAGTGGTCCACGGTGCGATCACCGCGGCGGGCTTCGAGACGAGCTCAGTGGTTTGGCAGTCGCCACCTTCCGAGCCCCGCGTGGGAAACGCTTCGTTCTGTCCTCGCCTCCTGAAGTCCGAAAGGTTGGGTGCCGGTTACCAGCGGTAGTGCGCGAACGCCTTGTTCGCGTCGGCCATCTTGTGGACGTCCTCGCGCTTCTTGACCGCGTTGCCACGGTTCTGCGCCGCGTCCACGATCTCGTTCGCGAGCCGATCCATCATCGTCTTCTCGTTGCGCTCGCGGGCGTACTCGACGAGCCAGCGCATGCCGAGCGCGAGCGAGCGGTCCGGGCGAACATCGACCGGGACCTGGTACGTCGAGCCACCGACGCGACGGCTCTTGACCTCGACGCGCGGGCGCACGTTCGAGAGCGCGCGGTCCCACACCTTCAACGGATCGTCCTTCGCGCGCTCGGCCACCATGTCGAACGCCTTGTAGACGATGCCCTCGGCGACCGCCTTCTTGCCGTCGCGCATCACGACGTTGACGAACTTCGTCAGGCGGCGACGCACGTCCGGCGGCGCGTCGGTGTACTTCGGATCCGGCAGGACCTTGCGCTTGGGAACTTCACCTTTACGGGGCATGACGGATCCTTACTTCGGGCGCTTCGCGCCGTACTTCGAACGGCTCTGCTTGCGGTTCTGGACGCCCGTCGTGTCGAGCGTGCCGCGGATGATGTGATAGCGAACGCCCGGCAGATCCTTGACGCGACCGCCGCGGATGAGGACGACCGAGTGCTCCTGCAGGTTGTGCCCCTCGCCCGGGATGTACGACGTCACTTCCATCGCATTCGTGAGCCGGACGCGCGCGACCTTGCGCAGCGCCGAGTTCGGCTTCTTCGGCGTGGTGGTGTAGACGCGAGTGCAGACGCCGCGCTTCTGCGGGCACTGCTTCAGGGCCGGAGACGCGCTCTTGACGCGCATCTTCTCGCGGCCTTTACGGACGAGCTGATTGATGGTGGGCATTCGGAGTCCTACAAGGTGCGGGCGTAACGGAGCGCGAGACTTTACGGAATCGCGAGACACTGTCAAGGGCTTGTCGCCCCGGCGAAATTCAGCTTCCTCATTCCGGTTCACTGTTCCCTATTCAGACCCGGTGCCGCCCTCCCGCGGCGACTGCAGTCCCGCGAGATGCCTGGCGTTCCGACCGGATCGTCCACGCGCAGATACTTCCCGAACCAATGGATCGACGGCCGTTGCGGACCGACCATGCGAGCCGGCCGGCACGTTCAATCCAAAAATCCCGGGCGATGGGACTCCGCCGTGCGCCGTGCCGGCTTCCCTCGTCGACGAAATTCAGCTTCCTCAGTCAGACCCCGGTGCCGCCCTCCCGCGGCGACTGCAGTCCCGCGAGATGCCTGGCGTTCCGACCGGATCGTCCACGCGCAGATACTTCCCGAACCAAGGATCGACGGCCGTTGCGGACCGACCATGCGAGCCGGCCGGCACGTTCAATCCAAAAATCCCGGACGATGGGACGTCCGCCGTGCCGGCTTCTCGTCGACGAAATTCAGCTCCCTCAGTCAGACCCGGTGGCGTTCCGACCGGATCGTCCACGCGCAGATACTTCCCGAACCAATGGATGGACGGCCGTTGCGGACCGACCATGCGAGCCGGCCGGCACGTTCAATCCAAAAATCCCGGGCGATGGGACGTCCGCCGTGCGCCGTGCCGGCTTCTCATCGACGAAATTCAGCTTCCTCAGTCAGACCGAAAATCCCGGGCGATGGGACGTCCGCGGTACGTCCCGGCTTCCCTCGAATAGTGAGTAGTGAACCGGAACCGAAATCGTTTTACTCAGCGTCCGCCCATCGCGCGGTAGAGACGACCGGCCTGCGCCTTGACGGCCGGGCTCTTGTCGTAGGTCGCGGCGACCTTGAGGTACGGGCGGGCGATCTGCGGCCCGATCACGCCGCGCAGGAACAGCTCGGCGCGCCGGTTCGTCTTGCCGCTCGCGAGCATGCGGATCGTGTTGCGGACGAGCACCGGGTTGCGCTTGTACGCCGCGTTCTTGTTGATCGCGATCCGGTAGTGATCGAGCGCGACCGACCACCAGCGCTTGTCGAAGTAGAGGTTCGCGAGCAGGAACGGCACGTACGCGCTCTTGGGGTTCTTCTTCCACAGCGCGCGCAGGCTCGACAGCGCGAGCTCGTCCTGCCCGCTCTTGATCAGCATCACCGCGTCGTGGATCGTCGTCGCCTTCGTCGGCGGCGGCGGCGCCTTCTTCTCGACGTCCGCGGTCGTCTTCGGTGCGTCGTCGGCCTCGTCGTCGGGGCCGTCGCCCTTCTTCGGCGCGAGATCCTCGGCGGCGACCGGATCGGGCGCCATCTCGATCTCGTCGGCGGCGCTGCCGGCGCCGGCGCCGGGCTCGACCGCGCTGCCCGCACCGGGCTCGCCGCTGCCGGGACCGACCGGCTCGATGATCTCGCCGGCGTCGAGCGTCGTCACCGGCGTCGGCTCGGCGGCATCGATCGCGACGTCGCTACCGGGCGTGACCGGCGTGGCGCTGCCCGCCTGCTCCATCGCGTCCGGTGTGATCGCGGCGACCGCGCTGCCCGCGCTCGCGCTGCCCGGGCTCGCGCTGCCCGGGGACGCGGCA
The DNA here is from genome assembly GCA_035715365.1 of Kofleriaceae bacterium. Classification (GTDB taxonomy): domain Bacteria; phylum Myxococcota_A; class Polyangia; order Haliangiales; family Haliangiaceae; genus JABFXX01. The sequence goes on from DASTLB010000062.1 coordinate 5,526, forward strand.
CTGCCGCTGCCGGCCGCGGTCGGCGCCGACGACGTCGCGTGGCGCTTCTTCAGCACGTAGTACGCGCCGTACGCGCCGGTGCCGAGCAGCAGCATCACGCCGAGCAGCGCGAACATGCCACCGCTGGTCTTCTTGACGACCTTGACCGGGCGCTCGTCCTTGAAGCGTGCGCGCCGCTTGCTCGGCGGCTCGATCGCGGTGTCGTCGACGATCTCGGAGCTGACGTCGAACTGCAGCGTCGGCGCCATCGCCTCGGCGCCGCTGCGCCGCGCGACCGCGATCGGGCGCGAGTCGCCGATCCGCGGCCCGATCAACAGGTCGATCGCGTCGGCGAACTCGATCGCGCTCTGGTAGCGATCATCGGGCGCCTTCGCCATCGCCTTCTCGACGACCGCCTGCAGCCCGTCGGGCAGCGCGACGCGATCGCCGACGCGGTCGGTGATCTTCGGGATCGGCGCGGCGCGGTGCATGCCGAGCAGCGCGAGCGTGTCCTCGGCCTGGAACGGGCGCTCGCCGACGATCATCTCGTAGAGCACGACGCCGACCGCGTAGATGTCGGTGCGCGCGTCGATCGTGCCGCCGCCGACGGTCTGCTCCGGGGCCATGTAGTTCGGCGTGCCGACGACGATGTTCGTCTGCGTCGCGTCGCGGCCGACCGCACCGCGCAGCCGCGCGAGGCCGAAATCGAGGATCCGGACGTGCTCGCCGGTCCCGATCTCGTCGCTGATCATGATGTTCGCCGGCTTGATGTCGCGATGGACGATGCCCTGCGCGTGCGCGTGCGCGAGGCCGGCGGTGATCTGGCGCGCGAGCGCGAGTGCGCGGGCGGGCGGTAGCGGGCCGTCGTCGATGATCTGGCGCAGCGTCGTGCCGGGCACGAACTCCATGACGAGGTACGGCGCGTTCTCCCACACGCCGAAGTCGACGACCGACACGCAGTTCGGGTGCGCGAGCTTGCTCATCACGCGCGTCTCGCGATCGAACCGCGCCTGGAACTCGGTGTCCTGCGAGAACCCGGCGTGCAGGAACTTGATCGCGACGACCTTGCCGACCGGGACGCGCTCGGCCTTGTAGACGGCGCCCATCGACCCGGACGCCATCGGCTCCAGGATCTTGTAGCGCTCGTCGACGAGGCGACCGATCAGCGGATCGCCCTCGTCTTCCGCCGGCTCAGACATGATCGCGTGCAGCGTAGCACGACCCGCCGCCGCGCTCCCGGGTCAGCGGATCAGTGCGTCCACTTCTCTTCGCGACGGTGCTCGCCGTCCTCGTATTCGTGCGCCATGACGAAGTGATAAGCGACCTCGCGGGCTTTCTCGGATTCGACGATGCACTCGAACAACCATTCACCGTCGGTCTCGGAAGGCTCGACCTGGACGTACGCGATCTCGGCGGGGAACACGAGCAGCTCACCCACGAGCTCCTTCGCACGCGCGAGCTGGACGACGAGCGTGTGCTCGTCCTCGGTGATCAGCGTCCAGTGGAAGTCCTCGTGATCGAGCAGCACCGCCTCGGGAGTGCCCGCACGCAGGATGCAGTTCGCGTGACCGGCGAGCCAGCTCCAGAACTTGTCGAAGCTGAGCGTGCTGGCAACTGCGGCGAGACCTCTCTTACCCGGCGAGCCCATATCGGGCGGAGAATAGCCAGGACCGCGTGCGGCGCAAGCCCTCGCAGCGACGACGTCAGAACCGTCGCGACAGCGTGACGCCGCCCCCACCCGCACCCACCGAGGGCGTGACGCGCAGCGATTCGACCGTCCCGGAGATCGACGGCCTGTCGAACAGATACAGCGACACGCCGATCGCGCCGGCGACCAGGGCGGTGCCGCCGAGCACGAGGGCGCCGGTGCGATAGCGATCGCGTGCGTCGACCTCGCGCGCGAACGCGTCGCCGGTCGGCTCCGGCGCGTTGCCGGCGCGGATCTGATCGTCGAGATCCGACGCGCGGCCGTCGTGGACGATCGCGAGCGTCGCCGACGCCGCGGCGCCGAGCGCGAGCACGCTCGCGCCGCCGAGCACCCACGGCACGGCGCGCCGGCGGCCGGTCTTCGCGAGCGGCACGTCGAGCACGAGCGTCTGGCCGCGCGCGACGTCGAGCTCGCGCGAGATCGGGACGCGGCCACGCGCGACGATCGACACGACGTGGCGGCCGGCCGGCAGCTCGAGCGCGGACGAGCTCTGCTCGCGGCCGTCGACGAGGATCTGCGCGCTGGCCTCGGTCTTGACCGTGACCTTCGCGGGCTCGGGCGCGAGCTCGACCTCGACGAGCGACGACGTGCCGGCGACCGCGCGCTGCTTCTTCTCGACGGGAAAGTAGCCGGGCGCCGAGACCCGGACCGTGTGCTCGCCGGGCGCGACCTCGACGAGCGCGTACGGCTCGACCGGCTTACCGTCGAGTGTCGCGGTGACGCCCGCGAGCGTCTCGCCGGTCGCGTCGCCGATCTCGCGCAGCGCGCCGGTCTCGGCCTTGCCGACGATCGAGACGTTGACGCCGAGCCGCGTGCGTTCGACCTGCTGGACGCGGGTCTTGATGCCGCGCGCCTCGAGCTTGTCGAGCTCGCGCTCCATCTCGCCGAGGTTGTCGGCGGCGTCGCCGACGCGGCCGCCCGACTTCACCTTGTCGAGGTACACGCGATACAGCTCGACCGCTCGCCGCACGTACTGCGGCTGCGGATCGGTGCGGTACAGCCGGCGATACGCCTGCGCCGCCGAGAACGCGATCTCGGGCACCGGCAGCGCCTTGTACGCCTCGTCGAAGTTCGCGACCGCGGCCGCGAAGTTCTGCGCCGCGTATGCCTTCGCGCCGGCGCGGAAGTAGCGCTCGGCGCTGGCTCGATCATCGGCGTGCGCGATGGTCGACACGAGCACGAGGGCGATCACGACGATGCGCATCATGGCGCCTCCGAGGCAGCGGCTTGCTCGCAGGTCGCGGCATCGCGCGTGCTGCACTGCGCGAACACGATCAGCGAGCTCGCACCCGCGCGCCCCTGGATCGCGACGATGTCGTCGAGCTGGTCGCCGGTGACGTCGCCGACGCGCACCGCGTGCAGATCGGTCGCGCGCGTGATCGCGGTCGCGACGTAGCCGGTCGGCTCGCGCGTGACGTGATACAGCGCGTCGCTGCCGATCTCGTGGCACAGCACGACGAGCCCGCTGCGCGCCCCGACGCGCGCCGGTGCCGCGTCGACACACGCGGTTACCGACGAGCCCGGTGTCGCGCCGACGATCGCGGCGAGCTCCTCGCACGCCTCGGGCACGCCGTCGGTGACGCGGCAGATCCGTGCGCTGCCGGTCAGCCCGTCCGGGGCCTGGAATGACGCGACGAGGTCGAGCGCGCCATCGCCGTCGGTGTCGAACGGATACAGCGCGTGGACGACCGCGCCCTGCGGCAACCGCTCGACGAGCGCGGGCAGCGCCTGCGGCGCGAGGCCGGTCGTCGCCCATGGATCGAGCAGCGCGGCGTGCGGCGGCAGCTGGCGATCGACCGCGAGCACGACGTCGTGATCCGGCGCGAGCGGCCACGCGAGGTACTCGGCGTTCTGCACGCAGATCCCACCGGCGGAGCAGTCGTCGAGGCCGGTCGCCGGCGTACCGAGCGATGGTGCGCCGTCGAGGCCGTCGTCGGTGCCGGCGACGCGGAACGCGCGCATCGCACCGGTCGCGCCGTCGCGCGGCGCCGCGAACGCGACCAGATCGGGATGGCCGGCGGGCGCATCCGCGAAGTTGCCGATCACGCCGCCGCGCAGCACCGTCGAGCTGCGCAGCGACTCGTCGCGCGGATCGAAGAACGACAGCATCGTGCGCTGCGGGCTGCCGTGCAGGATCGTCAGCGTCGGCAGCGCGTCGCCGTCCGCGGGCTGCGTCACCGCGAGATCGTCGGCGATCGACAGCGTGTCGACCGAGTCGGCGAACGACAGCGGCACGATCGAGCCGACCGTGCGAAACGACGAGACCTTCGTCGGCGGCAGCGGGCGATCGGTCGTGCCATACGCGATCAGCATGTCCTCGCGATCGACGCCGACCTCGGTGTACGCGATGTCGTTGATGCCGTTGCCGTCGTAGTCGCCGATCGTCACCGACGTCACGCGGCTCGCGGTATCGACGCGCAGCAGCTGGAGCCCGAGCGGAAACCGGTACAGCACGTCGAGATCGTCGTCGGCGGTCGCGAGCACGACGTCGGTGTCGCCGTCGCGATCGAGGTCACCGGTCGTGATCAGCGCGATCTGGCGCGAGCTCGAGCTGTAGATCTCGCCGAACGCGTTGAACCCGGGCGCGAAGCCGTAGATACCGCTCGTCAGCACGAGCGCATCGCTCGCGAGCCCGGCGATCGGCGGCTCGATCGGCACGCGGCCGACCGCGACCGCACCGGCGGGTGCATCCGCGACCGCGGGCAGCGCGGCGCCCGAGACGCCGGCCGCGGCGAGCGTGCACCGCCCGTTGACGAGCTGACCGTCCCACGCGCGCAGCGCCGCGGCGCCGCCGTCCGAGCTGACGAGCGACGGGCACGGATCACCATCGGCGTCGAGATCGACGAGCACCGGGCGCTTCGCGAGCGCGCCGGTCCCGGTGCCGGTGATGTCGAGGAACGTGTAGCCGGCCGCCGACGTGCCGTGGATCGACGTCGCGCACACCGCCCCGGTCGTGGTCCGGAACGCGACGACGACGTTCGAGGTCAGCGCGGTCGGCGCGCTCGCGCGATAGAGGTCGACGTCATCCATGACGATCTGCAACGGCGACACCGGACCGATCCGGTTGACGCATGGCGCGACGATGTACGACGCGTTCTGCTTCAGGAAGTCGAGCACGAGCAGCAGCACGTGGTTCTGGCCATCGTCGATGAACGCGCCGAGCTGGAACTGACCGACGCTGAACAGCCGCAGGATGTTCACCGGCTCGCCGGCATCGCCGACGATCGGCGTCGCGATGTCGACCGGCGACAGCGTGCCGAGCCGCGAGGTGTACGAGACGATGCCGTCCGGCGTCGGCACGGTGACGTCGATCGTGCCGTCGCCGTCGAGGTCACCGAACGCGTGCGGCCCGGACTGCGCCGGCGTCACGAGCGAGCTCGTGCGCGCGAGCAGGCCGCTCGCATCGCCATGGCGCACCGCGATCGACGTCGCGGACACACCGAGCACGTCGCCGATGCCGTCGCGATCGATGTCGGTCACGCGCACGTCGTCGGCGCCGAACGCGACCGGCGTGCTCGGCGGCGCGAACACCCCGCTCGGCGCGTGGCAGAACCCGTCGGCGCCACACGCGTACGGATCGCCGGGGCAGTCCGCGGCGGTCTCGCACGCGATCGCGCACCGCACGCAGCTCGCGTCGTCGGTGTCGCAGTCCTCGCCGGCCTCGATGACGCCGTTGCCGCAGACGCCGCGGGTCAGGTCATCGAAGTCGCTGCACGCGAACAGCGCGCACGCGAGCAGGATCGTGGGGATGGCGTGCTTCATGGTTTGAAGTAGTCGATGAGGTCGTCCTTGTTCGGCTGCTTGATCGTCGGCCTGCGCTTGAGCGTCACGGACAGCGCTTGATCGCGGTCCGGGGTCACGGTGCGCGAGGTCGGCAGGTAGCCCTCGCGCTTGAACGTCAGGACGAGCGAGGCGTGATCGCGCGGCAGCTGCACCGGGCCCGGCGCGGCGCCGGCGGTCATCCCGCCCGCGATCACCTCGGTGCCGTCGGGCACGCCGGTCACCGTCACGATCACGGTCTGGGCCTCGATCGGAGGCGGCTCGGTCGGTGGCGGCTCGATCGGAGGCGGAGCCGGCGGCGCGGGCGCGGGCGCAGGCTTCGTCGGCGTCGTGACCGGACTCGATGTCGCGTCGCGGGTCGCGAGCCAGCGCGGCACGATCACGATCGCCGCCGCGAGCGCGACGACCCCGATCGCGGCGATCGCGATCCCGGCGCGGCGCTTTGCAGGCGGCGCGACGGCGAGCGCGGCGGTCTCGGCAGCAGGCGTCGCGATCGCGCCGCTGTTCGCCCGGAACGGGGGCGCGACGGTCGGCGCGTTCGCGATGTTGACGCTCGGCGCCTTCGCCGGCTCGACGCGACTCTGCGGCCCGGTCACCGGATCCCATGCCGCGGTCGCGAGCTCGATGCCGGCATGCTCGGCCGCGGTCTCGAGCGCGGCGACCGCGACGCGCAGGCTCGGTGGCCGGCGCGCCGGATCCTTCTGCATCAGCCACGCGAGCGCCTCGTCGATCCCGGCCGGCAGCTCGCCCACGATCGTCGACGCCGGCACCGCGTCCTGGGTCAGCTGCTGCATCAGGATGCCCATGTAGTCGTCGGCATCGAACGGATAGCGGCCGGTCAGCAGGCGATACGCGAGCACGCCGAACGCGTAGAAGTCGGTGCGGTGATCGACATCGCGACCGCGGCACTGCTCGGGCGACATGTAATACGGCGTGCCGACCGGCGTGCCGGTCCGGGTCTTGTGCTTGAGCCCGGACGTCGCGCCGTCGTCGGGCGCGAGCAGCTTCGCGATCCCGAAGTCGAGCAGCTTCGGCCACACGCCGCCGTCGGGGTCGCTCGCGAGGAACACGTTCTCGGCCTTGAGATCGCGATGCGCGATCCCCTTGGCGTGGGCGGCATCGAGCGCGCGCGCGATCCCGCGCAGGATCGGAATCGCCTCGGGAAGCGACAGCCGGCCGTGGCGATCGAGCCGCGCGTCGAGGGTCTCGCCCTCGAGGTACTCCATCGCGTAGTAGTGGCGACCGTCGTCGAGCCGCTCGAACGAGAAGATGTCGATGATGTTGCGGTGACGGATCTGGTTGACCGCGCGCGCCTCGGCGGCGAACCGCGAGACCATGTCGGGATCGACGGAGAACTTGCGCGCGAGGACCTTGATCGCGACCTGCTTGCCGATCACCGGGTGGGTCGCGCGAAACACGGTGCCGAACGCGCCCTGCCCCAGCTTGCCGTCGACGACGTACTCGCCGACCCGCTGGCCGGGGACCAGGTCGGGGTCGACCGGGACACCCTCGGGGAGCTGCGACGTAGGAGCCGACATACCGTGTCGATTGCCTACGATTGCAAGAGCGTCGCCCGTGCTCGCTGTAGAGCAACCCTACGCCGCTGACGCGTTCTCCATCAGGTTGGTTAATTGCCGTGTCCCGGCAATCACGGACCGTGAATCGGCGCGCGTGGGTGAACGCCGCACAGCGTTGTCGGAATCAGGACTTAGAACCGGCCGCTGACGCTGACGCCCGCCCCGCCCGCGCTCGCGGTCGGCGTGACGCGCATGCCTTCTTCGTCCGGGCGATCCCACCAGTACAGGATCGCGGTCGCGGCGCCGAGCCCGAGCGCGATGCCGCCGGTGATCAGGCTCCCGGTCAGCACCTGATCGCGGCGATCGATGTGGCTCTGATACTCGGTGATCGCGGCCGGCTGCTGATCGCCACGGCCGATGCGCGCGAGCACGTCGTCGGCGCGGCCATCCTCGATCGCGCCGTACACGAGACCGGACAGCGAGAACACCGCGACCGCACCGGCGGCGATGCCGACGAACGGTACCGCGTGCCGGCGTGGCGTCGTCGCGAGCTCGGCGTCGAGCGTGATCCGCTGACCGCGCGACAGCTCGACATCCTTGGAGATCGTGTAGCGCCCCGCGCGCGCGACCGTGATCAGGTGCCGGCCCGCGGGCAGCTCGAACGGCGCGAGCGGCGCGGTGCCCTGCAGCCGGCCGTCGACGCGGACGTGCGCGCCGTCCTCGGTGTGGACCGTGACGCGAGCCGGCTCGGGGCGCAGCGCGATCTCGGCGACGATCGAGGCTCCCTTGACGACGCGCTCGACGGTCGTCGACGCGACGTAGCCCTCGGCCTCGACGTGGATCGTGTGCGGGCCCGGCGCGACATCGACCATCTCGAACGGCGGGACCGACTTGCCGTCGATCTGCGTCCGGATCGAGACGCGCGACGGATCGGGCATGTCGCCGATCTCGCGCATCGACGTCCGATGCTCGATGTCGAGCACCGGGCTGACGCCGAGCCGCGTGCGCTCGACCGCGACGGCCTCGGCGGCGGCCTTCATGCCGGCGGCGAGCAGCTTCTCGGCCTCGCGTTGCATCTCGCCGATGTTGTCGGCGGCGATCCCGACGCGACCGCCGGTCTTCACCTGATCGAGGTAGATGCGGTACAGCGCGACCGCGCGCTGCGCGAGCTCGAGCTTGGGCTCGACGCGGTACTGTCGGCGATACGCTTGGGCCGCCGAGAACGCGATCTCCGGCAGCGGCAGCGCCTTGTACGCGGCCTCGAAGTTCTGCGCCGCGGCCAGGAAGTTCTGCGCCTCGTACGCCTTCTCGCCGGCGTGGAAGTACTTCTCGGCGGTCTTGCGATCCTCGGCGGACGGATCGGCATGTGCGACGGTCCCGACCGTGACGAGCGCGATCGCGAGCGCGAGCGACCTCACAGCGCGCCCTCGATCTCGCCCTCGCAGTCGCCGGCGATGTCGCGCGAGTTGCACTGCCGCAGGATCCGCAGCTGCGGGATCGCGGCGCTGGTGTCGAGCAGGATGACGTCGACGATGCCATCGCCGGTGACGTCGCCGAGCTCGATCACATTCGCGGGCGCGACGAACGCCAGCGGCGCGACGGTCGTGAAGTCGATCGACACGCGAAACAGCTCGCCGTCGCCGGCAGGCCCGCGACACAGCACGACGTAGTCGTCGCCATCGCGATCCGGCGGCTCGAACCGGCGCGCCGCGGCGACCCGCCCGACGCCGGCATCGACGCACGTCCACGGCACGCCGCTGCGCTCCGAGATCAGTCCCGACAGCTCGGTGCAGACCGGACCGGTCGCCGGATCGAACGTGCACGCGCTCACCGCCGCGACGTCGCTTGGCGCGAGCGCCGCCGGCCCGAAGCTCACGATCAGGCGACGCGATCCGTCCTCGAGCCGGACCGCGCGCACCGCGACCGGCTCGGCATTCGCGGGTCCGCCGAGCGCGCCTCGCCACTGCGCGACCGCCGCTTCCGCATCGGGCACGAGCGCGGACGGATCGAAGCCGATGACGTGCTGCTCGCGCGACACGCCGATCGCGTAGTCGAACGTGTCGCCGATCGGCCACGCGACGTAGTGCGCGTCCTCGATGCAGAACGGATCGCTCGCGGGTGTCACGCCGCCGCACGCTTGCAGCACGGTCGCGGTGCTCGGCGGCTGCTCGGCCTGGAGCTCGCCGGTGTTCGCGCCACTCGACAGCCAGAGCAGCGATGGCGTGCCGCCCTCGATCGCGAGCACGTCGTTGCCGTTGCTGTCCGGGCGCAGGTACCCGGCGACGACGCCACGAAACATCGAGGTCGGATCGATCGGCGGATCGCGCGGGTCGAAGAACGCGAGCATCGTGCGCTCCGGGCTGCCGTGCAGCAGCGCGAGCTCCGCGGTCGTCGTGCCGCGATCGAACAGCACCGCGAGGTCGTCGATCACCGCGAACCGATCGGTCGAATCGGGAAACTGCGTGCGGATCAGCGAGCGCACGTGGTCGAACGTGCCGACGATGACGCCCGGCAACAGGCCGTCGCGCGTGCCGTACGCGATCACGAGGGTCTCGGTGCCGACGTGCGCCTCGACGAACGCGAGATCGACGATGCGGTTGCCGTCGAAGTCGCCGGTGAGAAACCGCTCGACCGGCGCCGCGGTCGTGAAGTGCTTCGGGATGAACCCCGGAGCGATCCGCTGCAGCAGCTCGAAGTCCTCGGTGCGCTGGCCGGCGGTCACGAGATCGAGCGCGCCGTCGCCGTCGAGATCGACCGCCTGACTCGCGGCGATCGTGCGCTGCGAGCGGAACACCTCCTCGAGCTGACCGCTCGCGGTGCGCAGCTGGTAGACTCCGGTCGACAGCACGAGCGCGTTCGGTGCGGCACCGGCGAGCGCCGGCACGAGCGGCACGAAGCCGACCGGCGTCGAGCCGAAGGGCCCGAGCGGGCTGCCGGTCGACGAGAAGCTGCACGGCGGGCTCGGCGACGTGGCGCGGTACTCGACGGTCACCGGGATCACGCCCTGGCCGACGAGCAGCGACGGGCAGGCCTCGCCGCGCAGGTTCGCGAGCACGGGGCGCGAGACCGGCGGTCCGGTCGGCGTGATCGCGAGCGGCGTGATCGTGTAGCTCGTCGCGCCGCGCGCGACATCGATCGCGCACAGCCGCGGCGTGCCGCCCGGCGCGTGCAGCGTCAGCGCGACGATCTGGTGACCCGGCGCGAGCTCGAACACGTCGATGTCCGACGGCGCGAGCTCGGTGACGTCGGCGTTGCACAACGGGCCGGCCCCGAGTGCCTGCGGCGGAGCGGCGGACGGATCGAGCACGAAGTAGCCGAGCTGCGTCGTCGCGCCGAGTGTCGAGATCACGCCGACCTCGCGATCGAGGATCGGGTGCACGAACATCGGGTTCGCCATGTCCGCGGGCACGAACGACGGGAATGGAAATGGCGCCGGCAGCCCCGCCGGTGCGGTGTACGCGACGATGCCATCCGCGGTCGGCAGCAGGACGTCCGCGCTACCGTCCCCGTCGAGATCCGAGAAGTATGGCTCGCCCTGCGCGAACGGCGTCTGCATCGACGTGCTGCGCGTGATGCTCGCGGTCGCATCGCCGAACAGCACGCTGACCGCGGTCTGCGAGTGCCCGAGCACGTCCCCCGCCCCGTCGTGATCGACGTCGGTCACCGTGTAGCGCGTGATCGACGTCGTCGCCTCGCCGGCGATCGCGAACGTGCCGGTCGGCGCGTGGCAGAAGCCGTCCGGACCGCACACGAACCCGACCGCGTCGCTGTACGCGCGGCAGTCCTCGGTCGAGCCGCACGCCAGCCCGCATGCGATGCAGCCGGTGACATCCGAGCCGTCGCAATCCTCGCCGGGCTCGACGATGCCGTTGCCGCACACGCCGAGCTCGAACGACTCGCTGCCGCACGCCGCGAGCACGAGCGCGAGCACGGCCGCTCTCACGATCCGCTGCCCCTCGGGAACACGTGGATCAGATCGTCCGGATCGGCATGGTCGTCCGGCTTCGTCGCCGGCTTCTTCGGCTTCTTGAGCGGCGCCGCTGGCTTCTTCGCGAGCACGACGTCGATCGCGTGATCGTGGTCCGGACGCACCTTCTGCGACGCCAGCTCGTAGCCCTCGGCGCGCAGGGTCAGCAGCACCTCGTCGTCGCCGCGCGGCAGCTGGACCGGGCCCGGCGCGGCGCCGACCGTCTTGCCGAGATGCAGCACCTCGGTGCCGGGCGGCGTGCCGCGGATCTCGATCGTGACCTGCGACGGAACGGCGGGCGGTGGGCTCGGCGGTGGCGGCGCGGGCGTCGGCGCGGCGGCCGGCGCCGGAGGCTCGGCACGCGAGGCGGCGACCGGCGGCGACTCGTCCGCGCGATCGCGCGTCGCGTAGAACGTCGCCGCGCCGCCGAGCACGACGATGCCGAGCGCCGGCGCGATCCAGCGTGCGCGCCGCGACGGCGGTACGGCGGGCTCGCGCTCGGCGAGCTTCGCGATCGTCGACGGCGTGATCGCCGGCGTCGGCGCGTTGTCGCCGTACAGCGCGAGCACGGCACTGATCGCGGTCGCCGGCCGCGCCGCCGGCTCCTTGCGCATCATCCACGCGATCGCGGCATCGACGTCGGTCGACAGCCCGGGGCGCACCGCGCTCGGCGGGCGTGGCTCGTCGTGCATCTGCTGGTGCAGGATCTCGACGACGTTGCCCTCGAACGGATACGCGCCGGTCAGCATGCGGTACGCGAGCACGCCGAACGAGTACAGATCGGTCCGGTGATCGACGTCGCGGCCGCGGCACTGCTCGGGCGACATGTAGAACGGCGTCCCGATCGGCACGCCGGTGTTCGTGCGATGGGCGAGCGATTCCTCCTGCCCCGACAGCTTCGCGATGCCGAAATCGAGCAGCTTCGGAAACGGCACGCCCTCGTCGTCGCGCGCGAGGAAGATGTTCTCGGGCTTGAGATCCCGGTGCGCGACGCCCTTCGCGTGCGCGGCATCGAGCGCTCGCGCGACCGCGCGCAGGATCGGTAGCGCCTCGTCGAGCGTCAGCGGCCCGGTGCGAGCGAGGTAGCGATCGAGCGGCTCGCCCTCGAGGTGCTCCATCACGTAGTACTGCCGGCCGTCGGGGAGCTCGCTGAACGAGAAGATGTCGATGATGTGGCGGTGACGGATCTGGTTGACCGCGCGCGCCTCGGCGACGAACCGCGACACCATCTCGGTATCGGCGGAGTACTTGCGCGCCAGCACCTTGATCGCGACGCGCTTGCCGATCACCGGCTGCACTGCGCGGTACACGGTGCCAAAACCGCCGCGCCCGATCACCTCCTCGATCACGTACTCGCCGACCCGCGTGTCACGCGCGAGGTCCGCGCCGATCGTCGGCACCGCACCGCTCTCGGTCAGCGTCGACCCCTCGGCGGTCGCGTCACCGCGCGTGCGAGACTGGGAACCGCTCGGCGCAGGTAGCGTGTGATCGCTATCTTCCGGTGTCCCCACCGTTTCCCATTCTACGCGAGCCGCCGGCCGCGTGCGTGAAGAACCGTTGCAGCCCGAAAACGACAACGGCCGACGAGTTGCCCCGTCGGCCGGCTTGCGCAGGGACGCTCGCGCTTACTCGATGACCGCGGCGCTGCCGGTGACCGGCGTCGAGCCATCGGCCGTCGGCGCAGGCGCGGTCGGAGCCGACGGCTCCTGCATATCGTCCTGGTCCATCATGTCGTCGTAGTCGTCGTCGTCGGACTGGACGTCGACCGTCAGCCGCTTGTACGCGCCGAGGCCGGTGCCCGCCGGGATCAGGCGACCCATGATGACGTTCTCCTTGAGACCGCGCAGGTAGTCGACGCGTCCGTTGATCGACGCCTCGGTCAGCACCTTCGTGGTCTCCTGGAACGAGGACGCCGAGATGAACGACTCGGTCGACAGCGACGCCTTGGTGATGCCGAGCAAGAGCGCGTCGCCCTTGGCCGGCTGTCCACCTGCGACGATCACCCGCTCGTTCTCCTCCTCGAAGATGTGCTTCTCCACGTGCTCCTCGATGAGGAAGTTCGTGTCACCCGGATCGGTGACCGACACGCGGCGCAGCATCTGGCGGACGATCACCTCGATGTGCTTGTCGTTGATGCGCACACCCTGGAGGCGATAGACCTCCTGGATCTCGTCGACCAGGTACTTCGCGAGCGCGCGCTCGCCGAGCACCTTGAGGATGTCGTGCGGGTTCGCCGGGCCGTCCATCAGGGCCTCGCCGGCGCGAACGCGATCGCCTTCGCGGACGGAGAGGTGCTTGCCCTTCGGGATCAGGTACTCGGCCGGATCGCCGACCTCGGGCACCACGAGCACCTTGCGCTTGCCCTTGGTGTCCTTGCCGAAGTGCACGGTGCCGTCGATCTCGCAGATGACGGCGTGATCCTTCGGCTTGCGCGCCTCGAACAGCTCCGCGACGCGCGGCAGACCGCCGGTGATGTCCTTGGTCTTCGTGGTCTCGCGCGAGACCTTCGCGATCACGTCACCGGCTTCGATCATGTCGCCGTCGTTGACGTAGATGTTCGCGCCCACCGGGAGGAAGTAGCGGGCCTCGGCATCGCCGCCGGGGAGCTTGACGGTGTTGCCGTCGGCGTCCTTCAGCGTGATGCGCGGACGGCTATCCGCGTCCTTGCTCTCGATGATCGTCTTGCGCGACAGGCCGGTGACCTCGTCGAGCGAGTCCTGCATCGTGACGCCGTCGATCACGTCGCCGTACTTCACGTAGCCGGAGACTTCCGTGACGATCGGCATCGCGAACGGATCCCACTCGGCGAGCAGCTGACCCGCCTTGACCCGCTGGCCGTCCGCGACCATCAGGCGCGCGCCGTACTGCAGACCGTAGCGCTCGCGCTCGCGGCCGATGTCGTCGACCAGCACGAGCTCGCTCTGGCGGTTCATCACCACCCAGTGGTCCTTCTTCTTCACCGTGTGGATGTTGTTGAGCTTGACCGTGCCCTCGTTGCGGGCCTCGAGCGAGCTCTGCTCCGTACGGATCTGACCGACGCCACCGATGTGGAACGTACGCATCGTGAGCTGGGTACCCGGCTCGCCGATCGACTGCGCCGCGATCACACCGACCGCTTCGCCGATGTTGACCATGTGGCCACGCGCGAGGTCGCGGCCGTAGCACAGCGAGCAGATGCCGCGGCGGGTCTCGCACGCGAGCACGCTGCGGATCTTGACGCGGTCGATGCCCGCGTTGTCGATCGTCTTGACGTCCTCCTCGGTGATCTCCTTGTTCTGCGCGACGAGGACCTCACCCGTGTACGGGTCGACGACGTCCTCGAGCACGACGCGGCCGAGGATGCGGTCGCCGAGGCGCTCGATGATCTCGCCACCCTCGATGAGCGGCATCATCTCGACGCCCTGGCGGTTGCCGCAGTCGAACTCGGAGATGATCGTGTCCTGCGAGACGTCGACGAGGCGACGCGTGAGGTAGCCCGAGTTCGCGGTCTTCAGCGCGGTGTCCGCGAGGCCCTTGCGAGCGCCGTGGGTCGAGATGAAGTACTGGTGAACCGACAGGCCCTCGCGGAAGTTCGTCGTGATCGGCGTCTCGATGATCTCGCCCGACGGCTTCGCCATCAGGCCGCGCATGCCGGCCAGCTGGCGCATCTGCTGCTGCGAGCCACGGGCGCCCGAGTCCGCCATGATGAAGATCGAGTTGAACGACGGCGCCTTCTTGATCTCGCCGGTGTCCGGCTCCTTGAACTCGTCCGTCGAGATCTCCTTCATCATGTCCTTGGCGATGGCCTCTGCGACCTGCGCCCAGATGTCGACGACCTTGTTGTAGCGCTCGCCGTCGGTGATGAGACCCTCGGTGTACTGCTCCTCGATCTCGGCGACTTCCTTCTTCGCCTCGTCGAGCAGCACTTCCTTCGACGGCGGGATCACCATGTCGTCGAGGCAGATCGAGATGCCCGCGCGCGTCGCGAACTGATAGCCGGTCGTGCGCAGCGCGTCGGCGAGGAGCACGGTCGCCTTCTGGCCGGCCTCGCGATACACGAGGTCGATCAGCTCGGCGAGCTGCTTCTTGCCCATCACCTTGTTGATCGCCTCGAACGGGATCTGCGGCGGGCAGATGTCCTTGAGCAGCGCGCGGCCGACCGTGGTCTCGATCAGCTCGGTGCCCTCGGCATCCTCGCCCTCCTTGTCCATGCGCAGCTTGATCTTCGCCTGGAGGTGGACCTCGCCGTGGTCGTACGCCATGCGGACCTCGGAGATCGATCCGAACACGCCGCGGACCGGACGACCCTTCTTGTCCTCCTTGTACTCGCCGCGCGCGTACGGACGCTCGCGCGTGAGGTTGTAGAGGCCGAGCACGATGTCCTGCGACGGCACGATGATCGGCTTGCCGTTCGCGGGGCTGAGGATGTTGTTTGTCGACATCATCAGCACGCGCGCTTCCATCTGCGCTTCGATCGAGAGCGGCACGTGGACGGCCATCTGGTCGCCGTCGAAGTCGGCGTTGAACGCCGCGCAGACGAGCGGGTGCAGCTGGATCGCCTTGCCCTCGGTGAGGACGGGCTCGAACGCCTGGATGCCGAGGCGGTGCAGCGTCGGGGCACGGTTCAGGAGCACCGGGTGCTCCTTGATCACTTCCTCGAGGATGTCCCAGACCTCGGGGCGCTCCTTCTCGACGAGCTTCTTCGCGCTCTTGATCGTCGTGACGAGGTGGCGCTCCTCGAGCTTGTTGTAGATGAACGGCGTGAACAGCTCGAGCGCCATCTTCTTCGGCAGGCCGCACTGGTGCAGCTTGAGCTCGGGACCGATCACGATCACCGAACGACCCGAGTAGTCGACGCGCTTGCCGAGCAGGTTCTGGCGGAACCGGCCCTGCTTGCCCTTCAGCATGTCGGACAGCGACTTCAGCGGGCGCTTGTTCGGGCCCGTGATCGTCTTGCCGCGGCGGCCGTTGTCGAACAGCGCGTCGACCGCCTCCTGCAGCATCCGCTTCTCGTTGCGGATGATGATCTCCGGGGCGTTGAGCTCCTGGAGACGGCGCAGGCGGTTGTTGCGGTTGATGACGCGGCGGTAGAGATCGTTGAGATCCGACGTCGCGAACCGGCCACCGTCGAGCGGCACCAGCGGCCGCAGGTCGGGCGGGATCACCGGGATGATCGTCAGCATCATCCACTCGGGCTTGTTGCCGCTCTCGCGGAACGCCTCGACGACCTTGAGGCGCTTCGCGATCTTCTTGCGCTTCGCCTCCGACGTGATCTCGCGCATCTCGGTGCGCAGCTGCTCGGCGAGCTGGACGATGTCGAGGTCCTTGAGCAGCTGGAGGATCGCCTCGGCGCCCATGCCGGCGTCGAACGCGTCGAAGCCCATCTCGTCGAGCAGCTTGCCGTAGCGCTCCTCGGTGAGCAGCTCGGTCTTGCTCAGACCCGACTGCTTCGGGTCGATCACGATGTACGCCTCGCAGTACAGGACCTTCTCGAGATCCTTGAGCGGGATGTCGAGCAGGTTACCGATGCGGCTCGGCAGGCTCTTCAGGAACCAGATGTGCGCGACGGGGGTCGCGAGCGAGATGTGGCCCATGCGCTCGCGGCGCACCTTCGCCTGGATCACCTCGACGCCGCACTTCTCGCACACGACGCCACGGTGCTTCATGCGCTTGTACTTGCCGCAGTTGCACTCGTAGTCCTTGACCGGTCCGAAGATCTTCGCGCAGAACAGGCCGTCACGCTCCGGCTTGAACGTGCGGTAGTTGATCGTCTCGGGCTTCTTCACCTCGCCGTGGCTCCACTCGCGGATCTTCTCCGGGCTGGCGAGCATGATGCGGATGGCGCTGAACGAACGCGGATCCTTCGGCTTCTCGAAGAAGTTGAAGATGTCCTTCACTGGGTCTCCTGGGTCGGCAAACGTCTAGAGAGAAAAAGGTTCGTTCTGCGCGGCGCTAGCCCGCGCTGCCCATCTTGTCGGCAACCTCGCGCGCGAGCGCTGCGAGGCCGGCGGGGATGCCCGGCGCCTGCTGCTCGGCCCGCCGCGGTGCGGTCGGGTCCTCGATCAGCTCGACGTCGAGGCACAGGGCCTGGAGCTCCTTGAGCAGCACGTTGAACGACTCGGGCAGACCCGCTTCGAGCACGTGCTCGCCCTTGACGATCGACTCGTACATGCGGGTGCGCCCCAGCACGTCGTCGGACTTGACCGTCAAGAACTCCTGCAGCGCGTAGGCAGCGCCGTAGGCCTCCATCGCCCAGACTTCCATCTCGCCGAGGCGCTGACCGCCGAACTGCGCCTTGCCACCGAGTGGCTGCTGGGTGACGAGCGAGTACGGTCCGATCGAGCGCGCGTGGATCTTGTCGTCGACCAGGTGATGCAGCTTGAGCATGTACATCACGCCGACGGTCACCGGGTTCTCGAACGGCTCGCCGCTCTTGCCGTCGATCAGGCGTGCCTGGCCGGTGCTCGGCAGGCCGGCCATCTTGAGCGCGGTCTTGATCTCGTGCTCGTCGGCGCCGTCGAACACCGGCGTCGCGAGGTGGATGCCCGTGACGAGCGTCTTCGCGAACCGGCCGACGTCGTCCTGCGACAGCTTCTCGATGAAGTCGCCCTTCTCGGGAAACAGCTTCGCGAGCTTCTGCTTCAGGATCTCCGCCTGCCACTGGGTGTCGAGGTACGCCTGGATCTGGTTGCCGAGCGACTTCGCCGCCCACCCGAGGTGAACCTCGAGGATCTGCCCGATGTTCATACGGGAGGGCACACCGAGCGGGTTCAGCACGATGTCGACCGGCGTGCCGTCCTCGAGGTACGGCATGTCCTCCTCGGGGAGCAGGCGCGACACGACACCCTTGTTGCCGTGGCGACCGGCCATCTTGTCGCCGACCGACAACTTCCTCTTGATCGCGAGGTAGACCTTGACGAGCTTGATCACGCCCGGCGGCAGCTCGTCGCCCTTCGTGAGCTTGGAGATCTTCTCCGAGTACTGCGCCTCGATGTTGAAGACATCCTCTTCACGCTTGGCCGCGAGCTGCTCGAGCTGCTCCTCGATCTTGCCCTCGCCGCTGTCGAGCTGGATCTCGTGCCAGTAGCGGCTCGGGACCTCGTTCAGCTGCTCGAGCAGGATCTTCTCGCCCTTCGGCAGGAGGACCTTGCCCTTGTCGTCGACCAGGCGCGACGCCGTGGTCTTGCCGACCAGGAGCTCGCGCATCTTGTTGTAGTAGGCCTCCGAGATGATCTTGACCTCGTCAC
>DASTLB010000063.1:0-85070 GCA_035715365.1 Kofleriaceae bacterium
CGGGACACGTTCGTCGGCGATGTCCGGGACACGCGCACCGCGATGTCCGGGACACGTTCGTCGGCGATGTCTGGGACACGCGCACCGCGATGTCCGGGACACGTTCGTCGGCGATGTCCGGGACACGCGCACCGCGATGTCCGGGACACGTTCGTCGGCGATGTCCGGGACACGCGCACCGCGATGTCCGGGACACGCGCACCGCGATGTCCGGGACACGCGCACCGCGATGTCCGGGACACGTTCGTCGGCGATGTCCGGGACACGCGCACCCGCGTTCGGGACACGCCGGGCGTTGCAGTTTGTCCGGTCGGCGTCGCGCTCTCGCGGTGGGTTGGCGATAGCGTGGGCACACGATGGCGATCGCGCTGTGTTACGCCGCGTGTGCCCTGATCTGGGGCACGACGTGGTTCGTGATCCGCGAGTCGATCGCCGGGTTCCCGCCGCACCTCGCGCTCGCGATGCGGTTCACGATCGCGGCGGTGATCCTGTGGTTCGCCGCCTCGCTGCGCAGGCAGACCTGGCCCGGCAAGCGCCAGATCCGGCTGCTCGTGCTCGCCGGGGTGTGCAACGGGCTCAACTACCTGGCGATCTACGGCGCCGAGGAGCAGCTGCCCGGCGGGTTGATGGCCGTGCTGTACGGAACGACGCCGCTGTGTACGGGGCTTGCCGCGCACGCGCTCGGGATGGAACGGATCGCGCGAGGCGATGTCGTCGCGGCGGTCGTCGCGCTCGCCGGCGTCGCGGTGATCTCGTGGGATCAGCTGGCGATCGATCGCGATCACTGGGTCCACGTGGCGATGGCCGCGGCGGCGGTCGTGGCCTCGGTCGCGTACCTGATCCTCGTGAAGCGCTCGACGCGCGATGTGCATCCGATCCGGTCGACGATGATCTTCCTCGGGATCACCGCGATCGCGAGCTGGGTGCCGGCGCTACCGGAGGTCTCGGACGCGACGTGGCCGCCGCCGGTGCAGCCGACGCTCGCGACGCTCTACCTCGCCGTGTTCGGCTCGGTGATCGCGTTCCTCTGCTACTTCTACCTGCTGAAGCGGGTCAGCCTGATCCTCGCGAACTCGCTCGTGCTCGTGCAGCCGCTGATCGCGCTCGCGATCGATGCCGCGTTCGAGCATCGCGCGGAGCTGTCTGTGCGGTCGTACGTCGGTGCGGTGATCACGTTGCTCGGGATCGCCGGTGGCTGGGCGTACCGCGCACGCCGGCCGCACGTGTTGTCGACCTCGCCGTCGACAGCCGCGTCGGCCGCGACCACGCGCTGAGGCTCACGCGGTGCCGAGGCTCGCGGCCCACGTCGGATCGAACACGGTGTCGCGGTACGCCTCGCCGCTGTCAGCGCACACGAACAGCACGCGTGGCTTGTGCGCGTGCGAACGCGCTCCGAAGTAGCGACGGATCGCCGCGAACACCGAGCCGGTCGAGCCACCGGCGAAGATGCCGTGGCGATCGCGGAGCTCGACGCACGCGGCGGCCGCGGCCGACTCGGGCACGATCACCACCTCGTCGATGCGCGCGCGATCGCGAAGCCCCGGCACGACACTCGCGCCGAGGCCCGGGATCCGGCGCCGGCCGGGCGCGCCGCCGAACGTGACCGAGCCCTCGGTGTCGACGGCGATCACCCGGACGTCAGGCCACCGCTCCTTCACTCGATGCGAGACGCCGGCGATCGTACCGGCGGTGCCGACGCCGACGAAGACGTAGTCGACGTGTGCGAGCTGCTCGACGATCTCGCCCGCGGTCCACGTGTAGTGGCCCTCGGCGGCGTCCGGGTTATTGTACTGGTTGGTCCAGAATGCGTCGGGCAGCTCGTCGCGGAGCTGCTGTGCCGCGGCGATCCGCGCGCCGAGGAACGCCTGGACGTCATCGCCACGCGTGACCTTCACGATCCGCTCGCAGTGCAGGCGCAGGCAGGCCTCGTAGTCGGCCGTGATCAGCGAATCGATCACCGGGATGAAGCGCAGGCCGAGCGCCTTCGCGAACACCGCCATCGAGCGCGCGAAGTTACCCGACGACGATTCGATCAGGTGCGTCGTCGGCTGCAGCTCGCCGCGCTGCGCGGCCTTGTCGAGGATCCAGAACGCCGAGCGGTCCTTGAGGCTGCCGGTCGGGTTGTGAAACTCGAGCTTGGCGTGCAGCTCGAGCTCGGGATCTGCGAGCGGCACGATCGGGGTTGGCTTGAAGCGCGCGCGCAGCGCAGCGACGGCGTCCCGCAGCTGTTCGCTCCACGCGCGCGCACTCGTTGATGATGCAGCTCGCATGTCGTCGGGTCGCTCCGACCAGTATAGTGGGAGCGTCGTGGCAGATGATCGCGAGTCGCCACCCCGCTGCACGCTGCGGGAGCTGGAGCGCGCGTACGACGGACTCTTACTCGACGCCTACGGTGTGCTGAACGACGCGCGCGGCGCATTGCCCGGTGCCCGCGCGCTGATCGATCGGCTGACCGCCGACGGTCCCGCGTTCTGGGTCGTGACGAACGGTGCGGCGCGGCTGCCGGAAGCGGTGGCGCAGCGATTCGCGAGCTTCGGGCTCGCGATCCCCGTCGAGCGCATCGTCACGAGCGGCGATCTGCTCGCGCCATGGTTCGCGGAGGCCGGCTTGGGCGGGGCGCGGACGGCCGTGCTCGGCACCGCGGACTCGTGCCGCTACGTCGAGCGCGCGGGTGGTGACATCGTCGCGCTGACCGCGGATGCAGAGCTCGACGTGCTCGTGCTCGCCGACGAGAGCGGCTACGACTTCCTGCCGATGCTCGATCTCGCGCTGACGGTGATCCTCGCGCACGTCGAGCGCGGCGCGTGTCCGCGGCTGTGCCTGCCGAACCCGGATCTGATCTATCCGTCGCAGGATGGTGGCTTCGGCTTCACGGCGGGCGCGGCGGCGATGCTGCTCGAGGCAGCGGTCGAGCGGCGCTGCGGCGTGCGGCTCGCGTTCGAGCGCCTCGGGAAGCCGTACCGTCCGATCTTCGACGAGGCGATCCGGCGCGCAGGCAGTCGCCGCCTGCTGATGATCGGAGATCAGCTCGAGACCGATATCGCGGGTGCGCGCGCCGCGGGCCTCGACGCCGCGCTGCTCGAGACCGGCGTGTCGACGTGGCAGTCCGGCCATCCGGTGACGCCGACGTTCTTGCTGTCGAGCCTCGCGTGACGGCGGCGGTCAGCTCTGCGGCTTGTCCTGCACCTCGCGCAGGAACGCTTCTTCGGTCGCGCTGAGCGGGCGGCCTTTCAGGCGCTCGAGCTCGTCGCGCGACAGGCCGCCGACCTTCTGACGGTGGCGCGCCATCGCGACGTGGGCACGCGCCATCGAGGCGAGCACGTCCTCGTAGCCCTCGAACGTCGCCGGCGAGCGCTCGGGATGCTTGCGCAGGATCTCGGTGATCCGCTTCTCGTGCGTCGAGACGACGTCCGCGAGCGAGGTGCCGAGCGGCATGCGCTCGACCTTCGCCTCGGGCGGCGGCTCGAGCCGATCGACGCCGTGCGTGTTGCTCGTGACGAGGAAGCTGCCCTGGATCTCGGTGACGAGCTCGATCACGCGGAGGTGACGCGGGAACAGCTGGACGAGCTGCAGCAGCGAGATCACGACGCCGCGCGGATGCAGGTGGTACGCGGCGGCGCGGATCATCCCGCCCGCGTCGACGAACACCCGCAGGAACGTGCGGTTCTGCGGATAGATCCGCGACATCGTCAGATCCTCGACGTCGGCGAGCCAGCGATAGCCGCGCGCCTCGAGCTCGCGTCGCGCGCGATCGTAGAACTCGAGGTCTGCCTCGGGAAACGCCGCGGGCGAGACGCGCGCCATTTCGTGCGGCTCTCCGTACACCGCGTCGAGCCGGGCACGCAGCGCCTGCCCGCCGAAGCCACGCGGCCGGCGCATGCCGAGCGCGACCGCGACGACGAGCCACAGGCCCATCATGAGGAAGAACACTTCCACGAGGACGACTATGCCACGGCGCCGTGCGCCGGGCGGGTGGGAGCGCCGGCCGGGCGCCTGGGCCATACTGCGCGCGTGGAAGCCCTGCCGATCACGTACGCCGACGCCGTGGCCGCGCGCGCGCGCATCGCTCCGCACCTGAGCCCGACGCCGCTGCGCCATTACGCGGCGCTCGACGAGGAAGTCGGCGCGCGCGTGCTCGTGAAGCACGAGAATCACCTGCCGACGAACGCGTTCAAGGCGCGCAACGCGCTGTCGTTCATGACCGCATTGCCGGCGGAGCAGCGCGCGCGCGGCGTCGTCGCGGCGACGCGTGGCAACCACGGCGCGGGGATCGCGTGGGCCGGTGCGCAGCTCGGCGTGCCGGTCGTGATCTGCGTGCCCGAAGGCAACAACCCGGAGAAGAACGCCGCGATCCGCGGCCACGGCGCGGAGCTCGTCGAGGCAGGACGCGATTACGACGAGTCGGTCGAGGTCGCGAAGCGGCTGATGGCCGAGCGCGGGCTCGTGATGGCGCACTCGACGAACGACGCGAACGTGATCGCGGGCGCCGCGACGCTCTCGGTCGAGATCTGCGAGCAGGCGGCGAGCCTCGACGCGATCGTCGTCGCGGTCGGCGGTGGGTCGCAGGCGGTCGGTGCGATCGTCGCGACCCGCGCGCTGCGTCCGGACGTCGCGGTGTACGGCGTCCAGGCGAGGCACGCGTCCGCGATCCACGACTCGTGGCACGCGAAGCAGCGGCTCGTCACCGACACCGCGAACACGTTCGCCGACGGGCTCGCGACGCGCGCGACCTACGATCTGACGTGGCCGGCGCTGCGCGATGGACTCGCCGGCTTCGTCGCGGTCAGCGAGGCGCAGATCGCGGCGGCGATCCGGCTGATGATCCGGACGACGCACAACCTCGCCGAGGGTGCCGGCGCGGCAGGGCTCGCGGGACTGATCGCGCTGCGCGAGCAGCTCGCGGGCAAGACGGTGGCCGTGATCCTGTCGGGTGCGAACATCGACGCCACGACGCTACGCCGCGTGCTCGACGGCGAGCTGTGACGATCAGCGCGGCTTGACCGGCACGATCGTCCTGGCGCGGACGAGCGCGGCGAGGCGCTGCTTCATGATCGCGTACTCGTCGTCGTGGAACGTGCGCTGCTCGACCGGCGGATCGGTGCGGTCGGTCTTGTTCATGATCGAGATCGCGTACGTCGAGTGCGGCAGGCCGAACACGTGGCCGAGCTCGTGCGCGAGCGTGCGCTCCCACGCCTGCGTCGACAGGATGATGTACTTCCGCGTGCCGCGCCGCCACGTGACGCCGTAGGCCATCTTGCCGGCGGTGTCGATGTCGTCGAGGTGGCCGGTGACGAACACGTGGATCACGCGGCCGGTCGCGCCGCCGGCGAACGAGTCGCGCTCCTCGCGATCCTCGACGCGCGCGGCCGATGCCGGCAGCGCCGCAATCGACTCGATCTGGAAGCCGACGCCGAGCCGTTCGAAGTGGCGGTTCGCGGCCGCAACCTGCGCGGCGAGCCAGTCCGCGGTCGCGATCGGTCCGGTGTCGGTGACGGTGACGTGCAGAGCGAGCGGCAGACAGCGCGCGCGCTCGGCATCGCACGTCGGCGCGTGCGCGACGAGCGCGTCGAGATCTGACGGCTGGGCGTGCGCGGCGTGCGCGAGCGCGCCGAGGACCGCGAGCACGAGCGCGACGGACCGCATCCGCACGAGCATAAGCGAGGTCTGCGTTCGCGCCAGCGCGAGGTGTACGATGCGCCGAGATGTCACGCGAGGACTCGGACGCGAGCACCGGCGAGGCGGCACCGCCCCGGCGTGACTCGAGCACGAGCACCGCGAATGTCCGACCGCCGCGGCCGGAGTCGACCGTCGCCGGCTACGCCCCCGCGATCGAGTCGATGGTCGAGCCGGCGGTCGCTCCGGCGCTCGCCCCGACGCTGATGCCGGCCGCGGCGACCGACGAGACGCTCGCCGCGTCGGTGATCCCGGTGAAGCCGCCGTCGCTGCCGTCGGTGGTCGATCGGCCCGGCGATCTCGAGGCATTGCCCGCGATCGATCCGGCGCTGTACTCGATCGGGCCGGAGATCGCGCGCGGCGGCATGGGCCGGATCCTCGCGGCACGCGATCGCAAGCTGCGGCGCGACGTCGTGATCAAGGTGCTGCGCGGCGACAAGCTCGCGGCGGCGCGGTTCGAGCGCGAGGCGCTGATCACCGCGCGGCTGCAGCATCCGTCGATCGTGCGCGTCTACGACGCGGGGCTGCTCGACGGCGAGCCGTTCTACGTGATGGAGCACGTGCGCGGCCAGTCGTTCGATCGCGTCGTCGCCGCCGCCGACGACGCACGCGCGCGGCTCGCGCTGCTGCCGCACGTGATCGCGATCGCCGACGCGCTCGCGTACGCGCACAGCGAGGGCGTGATCCATCGCGATCTCAAGCCGGCGAACGTGCTCGTAGGCTCGTTCGGCGAGACCGTCGTGCTCGACTGGGGGCTCGCGAAGGATCTGCGCGCGGACGAGCCCGACTCGCTGCAGCCCGGACAGCCGCGGTCGCGGCGCGCCCCGTCGGTGCCGACCGCCGGCGCGAGCGATCTCACCGTCGAGGGTGCGGTGATGGGCACGCCGTCGTACATGCCGCCGGAGCAGGCGCGCGGCGAGCCCGCCGACGAGCGCAGCGACGTCTACGCGATCGGCGCGATCCTGTACTACCTGCTCGCAGGTAGCGCGCCGGTCAGCGGCGAGCGCGCGCTGGCCGACGCGAGCGCCGGCGCGATCACGCCGCTGCGCGAGCGCGCGCCGGACGCACCGCCCGAGCTCGTCACGATCGTCGAGCACGCGATGGCATTCGCGCCGGCCGAGCGCTACGCGACCGCGCGCGAGCTCGCCGACGATCTGCGCGCGTTCGCCGCGGGCAAGCTCGTCGCGCGCCACCAGTACTCGACCGGCCAGCTGATCCGGCGCTGGATTCGCCGCCACCGCGCGCCGGTCGCGGTCGCGAGCGCGGCGATCGGCGTGCTCGGTGTGCTGCTCGTCGTCGGGATCCGCGGGCTGTCCGAGGAACGCGATCGCGCGGATGCCGCGGCCGCGCGCGCGAATGCCGCACTCGTCCAGGTTCAGGACGAGAGCGACGACCTCGTGCTGCATCAGGCGGAGCGCGCGCTCGCGAGCGATCCGTCGCAGACGATCGCGTGGCTCGGCCGGCTGTCGCCGCGCGGCATGACGCGACCGAAGGCGCGCGAGCTCGCCGACCACGCGGCCGAGCGCGGCACCGCATTCGAGCTCGTCGGCCCGCGCGACGATGTCGAGCACGTCGTCGTCGCCGACAGCCACATCGCGTACAGCGCGAGCGACGACGGCCACGTCTGGCGCTGGCGGCTCGCGACGTGGCGCGGCGTCGATCTCGGCGCCGGCGCGGCCGCGCATGCCGGCCAGATCGAAGGCCTCGCGCTGTCCCCGGACGGCTTCTGGCTCGCGAGCGCCGGGACCGATCGCGTCGTCCGGCTGTGGGATCTGTTCAAGGACGAGAACCGCGCACTGACCGGGCACACCGGTGCGGTGCGCGGCGTGATGTTCTCGCCCGACGGCAACACGCTCGCGTCGTGCGGCGAGGACGGCGCGCTGTGGCTGTGGACGGTGCGCACGGGCGAAGGCCACGTCGCGCTGCGCGACAGCCACGGCCTGCGCGCGCTCGCATGGAGTAGCGACGGCACGCGGCTATGGACCGGCACCCAGGACGGCCGCGTGCTCGAGCTCGACGTCGCGACCGGCAAGCCCGGCCCGACCTTGCGCCCGCATCAGGAAGAAGTGCGCGTGCTCGCGCTGTCACCCGACGGCACGCGGCTCGCGTCCGGTGGCGAGGACGGCGCGGTCGCCGTGTGGCGGCTCGACGATCGCAAGCCGACGCGCATCGGCACCCACGCCGATGTCGTGCGCGATCTCGTGTGGTCGCCGGACAGCACGCGCCTCGTCTCCGCCGGCGGCGACACGAACGTCACGGTCCACGATCTCGCCGCGGGCACGGCCGTCGTCCTCGCCGGCAACACGTCTGGCGTGAAGGATCTCGCGCTGTCCGCCGACGGTGCGTGGGTCGCCGCTGCCGGCCTCGACGGCAAGGCGCGGATCTGGCCGCTCGCCGGCGGCGCGCCGCGCACGCTCGTCGGCCATCGCGCGTCGGTGAAGGCGGTCGGGTTCACGCCGGACGGCCAGTCGCTCGTGTCCGGCAGCGAGGACGACCGCGTCCGGTTGTGGCCGCTCGCCGCCGTGGCGCCCGCACCTTCGGGACCGGCGCTCGCGCAGTGGCTCGTCGCGCGCACGAACCTCGCCGTCGCCGCGCCGTGAACGGGGTCAGGCTACACTTGCTCAACCTGGTGAGCTGCAACTCCGGGAGATGTCACGAGCCGCGTTGCACGAGGCGTCGTCCGCACACCGACGGTGTCCGAAATTCGGACGCGCAACGGCTCACGCGTGATCAACCGCGTGCGCGCCACCAGGTTGAGCAAGTGTAGCCTGACCCCGATCGAGATACGGTCGCGCACATGAGCGAGCTCGAGGTTGCGATCGCACGGGGTGTCACGGCGGGTGTCCGGTTTCGAGGGCCGGCACCGTCCGGTAGCGTCGCCGAGCTCAGTCGACGAGGCGTAGCCACTCGGCGGCGACGAGCGCGAGCACGAACACGACGCGCGCAGTGACCGGGGCGACGAGGCTGCGCTTGCCGGCGACATAGATCCAGCCGAGCCCGAGGCCGAACACCGCGGCGCCGAGCCGGTTCGTCAGATCACCCGGCATCACGATCGCCTCGGCGGCGGCGCCGAGCAGCACCGCGACGAGCGGCGGTGCGCGGAGCTCGAGCGCGCGCTCGACGAGCCAGCCGCGCAGCGCGGCCTCCTCGGCGGCGGCGGTCACGGCGACGAGCAACGCGACCATCCACAGCGCGCTCGCGTTGCCACGGACGATCGCGTGCTCGGACCATTGCACCATGCCGCCCGCGAGCGGCGTCATCACCGCGAGCGCGACCGCGAAGCCGCCGAGCCCGACGAGCGCGCCGACCTTCGCATGGCCGCG
The DNA here is from genome assembly GCA_035715365.1 of Kofleriaceae bacterium. GTDB lineage: Bacteria > Myxococcota_A > Polyangia > Haliangiales > Haliangiaceae > JABFXX01. Next base: position 8,997 of record DASTLB010000063.1, read on the forward strand.
ACCGTGCCACAGCTCGCTCCAGCTCCGACCGCGCACCCAGCGCGCGACCGTCGCCGCGACGACGAGCGGCAGCGCGACCGGCACGCGATCGGGCCACGGCACGACGGCGATCGCGAGCACGGCGGCGACCTCGACGAGGACCAGGCTGCGCAGCTCGCGAGGCTCGGTCACGACGTAGCTACGGTAGCAGGCGGGCGTGGTTACGCCGCCGGGCGCGCAGGTCAGACACCACCGGCGCGCGGTGGCTTGGGAGATTTTCTCGTCGCCAGGTGACTGATTTTCCGCGCAACATTTCGTGCGCCACACTCTCCCGACTACATGAGCGAACGATCCCTCCGGCCCGTGTGGGCCGCCTGCCTGGCCCTCATGCTGTTCGTCGCGACCGCGCGCGCGGCGACCGCCGAGCCGACGCTCGACGATCTCAAGGCGCGCAAGGCCGAGCTCGAGAAGAAGCTCGACGGCCAGGGCTACACGATCCTGATCGAGCCGCCGTTCGTCGTGATCGGCGACGAGTCGGCCGCGATGGTGAAGAAGCGCACGACCGGGTTCTTGCGCCGCAACATCGGCCTGCTCGAGAAGGACTTCTTCTCGAAGCGGCCCGAGAAGATCATCGAGGTCTGGCTGTTCAAGAACGAGAAGACGTACCGCGCCGGTGCGAAGAAGTTCTTCAACGACACCCCCGAGACGCCGTACGGCTACTACTCGCCCGAGGACAACGCGCTGATCATGAACATCGGGCCGGGCCCCGGCACGCTGTCGCACGAGCTCGTGCATCCGTACATGGAGGCGAACTTCCCGAACGTGCCGTCGTGGTTCAACGAGGGCCTCGCGTCGCTGTACGAGCAGCCGCAGGAGAAGAACGGCCACATGTGGGGCGGCACGAACTGGCGGTTGCCGGGATTGCAGAAGGCGATCCGCGACAAGAGCCTGCCGGATCTCGCGACGCTGCTGAAGACGTCGCGCGACGGCTTCTACACGGCGAGCTACGACTCGTACGCGTACGCGCGGTTCCTCTGCCAGTACCTGCAGGACACCGGCAAGCTGCGCGACTTCTACGCAAAGTTCACCGCGGACAGCAAGGATCCGACGGGCATCACGGCGCTGACCGAGGTCATCGGCAAGGACCTGACGACGTTCGAGCCGCAGTTTCGCAAGTACGTGATGGCGCTGCGGCGCTAGGCCGCAGCTTGCGAGGCCGATCCGTACAGGCGAGCGCCGCGCGAGCCGATCTTGAAGGGAGGCTGCAGCCATAGGCCGCAGGGCTATGGCCTACAGGCTCCCTAGCTAGGCGAGCTTCCCCGGCTCCGCGAACAGCTGCGTCAGCCGCGCGGCGAACCGGCCCGCCGCCGCGCCGTCGATGATCCGGTGATCGAACGTCGCGCACAGCCGCAGCACCGGGCGCACCTCGACGCGCTCACCGACCGCCCACGGCCGCGGCCGCACTTCGGGCACGAGGATCAGCATCGGGCAGCGCGCGAGCGGCACGAACGGCGCGAACGCCGAGTCGATGCCGAACATGCCGACGCTCGTCACGATCGCCGACCCGAACGGATCGACCGGCATGCCCTGCTTCGCGAGATCGACGTGGAGCTCGTTGACGAGCACGTCGGAGAGCCACGTCGCGGGGCGGGCGAGCCACCACGGCAGCTCGGCGAACGCGCGCTTGCTCTGGCGATAGCTCGGATCCTTGCCGCTGCGGATCTGGCCGACCCGGGCGCGCAGCTCGCGCGCGAGCTCGACGAGCGACTTCTCGTCGGCGCGGTCGATGCGTGCCCCGCTGAGATCGCGCTGGCCGTCGGTCGCGACGGTGACGAACACGTCGATCGTCGCGCGCTGCTCGAGCTTGCCCCAGAACCGCACCTTGCCGTTGAGCTCCGGCTGATCGCGCAGCGCGACCGCGACCGCGCGCGCGACGAGGTGCGTGATCGTCAGCTTCACGCCGGTCGCGACCTCGTGATCGCGGAGGAACGCGAGCGCGGCGGTCGCGTCGACGTCCATGCTGCCGTAGATCGACGGATCGCGCGGCGACCGCCACATCGCCGCGGCCATCCGACGGAACGAGCTGGCTTCCTCGACGGGGGTGAACGTGCTCATACGGCCTCGCGATGTGCGACGAGCGTCGCGTGGTGGAAGCCGAGCCGCGGATCGGACAGCCGGCCGAGGTGCTTGTAGAACGTCGACAGCGCCGGGAACGCGATCCGCCGGTGCACGACGAGCTCCGGGTAGCGATACACGATCACCTCGTTGAGCCCGCGATGCGCCGATAGCAGGAACTGGCGGTCCGGCGACAGCCCGAGGCCGTAGCTGCCGTCGATCGCGCTGCCGCCGGAGACGCGCAGCGCCTTGACGAACCAGTGCGTCGCGCTCGGCAGGTTGACGCGCGATAGCACCTCGACGAGGTTGCCGAGCCCGGCGCGCCACGCGCGCAGCTGCTCGCGAGGCCGCGGGCGCTCGTCGATCCAGCGCACGTGCTTGAGCTCGCGCAGATCGACGCGCGCGAGCACGCCGGACGCGCAGCAGTTGTAGATCACCTCGTCCTCGGTGACGACGACGTCCGCGGTCAGCGCGCCGGGGAGGTCCTTCGGGATCGCGAGGTGGCGCGTGACGGTCGCGGTGTCGCCGTCGATCTCGAACAGGTAATTCTTGAAGTGCGCGATCGCGTACTCGGTGAAGTCGCCGTCCTGCGGGATGCAGCGCTGGGTCGGCACGTAGCAGACGTCCTTCGTCGGGTGACAGCCGAGGTGCCACGCGGTCGCCGGCAGCTTGACGACGCGCGCGCTGCCGGTCGTCAGATCGAATACGCCGATCTGGTTCGCGTACGTGTGCTCGACGTCCATCGCGCCGTAGAACAGGTAGCGGCCCGATGGCGAGCGCTTGATCGCGTGCGGTAGTGTTACGCCGTGCGCGCCGAGCACGTCGGGATGCTCGAGATCGTCGATCGAGAACCGCCACAGCTCCTTGCCGATCGCGGTGACGAACCGGCGGTCGTCGAGCCACACGACGTGGGTCTGGCTCTCGTAGAACAGCTCGGGCGCGCGAAACCGCAACGTCGAGAATCGCGCGAGCTCGTCGAGCGTGCGCGGATCGAAGAACACGAGCTGCTGTGACAGGTTGCCGAGAAAGCCGATCGTGCCGCCGGGCGCGACCTGCACCGCGTGGCCGCCGGCAACGCCCGAGAAGAACCGCACCTCTGGTTCCCAGCGATCGCGCTCCGGATCGCAGACGAGCCGCGCGACACCGGCGAAGCCTTCGAACCCGTTCAGGCCGTAGCCGTCGAGCGCGATGAAGAAGTCGAAGCTCATGCCCGAGTCGTAGATCGCCGGCCGCGCCGGTGCTTTCACGCGCCGGACAGACACGTACACGATCGCGCCAGCCGGCTTTGTTACGCTGCGGGCATGACCCAGCTGACGCGAAGACCACCGCAGTCGCCGCAGGCCGCGGCCGAGCAGGAGAAGGCGAAGAAGCTCGTCAACCTGAGCCACGGCCTGGGCTGGGGCGGCATCGGCCTGCTGTTCGTCGGCGCGCCCGCGGCCGGCATCGCGCTGCACTCCGGCGTGCTCGCCGCGGTGTTCGCGGGACTCGGGCTCGTGAGCGCGCTCGTCGGCGCGATCGTCGGTCAGATCGGCCGCGCGATGCAGGGCCGCGTGATCTGACGCCGAAACTGGCCATTGCACCGGCGCCGGGACGCGCGATGCCTTCGACCTCGATCGTGCACGCGAGCGACGCGCCGAACCGTCCCGTCGACGTGACGCGGATGTTGCCGTCGCTCAGCGCGTGCCGGAACGAGTCGGCGATCATCATCGTCGTCCCGCCCATGCCGTCGGGAAACACGTCGCAGCGCGCGCCGTCGCCGATCGCGATGTCATCCGCGACCATGACGTCGAACGCGCACCCGAGCGCATCGACGACGCGCAGTCGCTCGCCGGCGACGACGGTCGTGTCGAAGAACGCGGGCTTGCCCTCGGGCGGAAACGCCGCGAGGTCGAACGTCTGCGACGGCACGCCGGGACAGCGACCGACGGCGGTGCCGGAGTCGTAGACCCAGTGCCCGGTGTAGTCGGCGGCGGTGATCGAGTCGTCGGTGGTGCAGGCGGAGGCAACGAGCGAGAGGAGGAGGATGGAACGCATATCCCGTCGACGAGCAACGCGCGGGCCGCCGCTGTTGAGCGCTGGTAGACATCCAAAGCCGTGTACGATCGCCGGGCATGGGCGACGACGCGCCGAGCCACGCCGAGATCCGCGCGCTGCGCGGCGCGCTCAGCCGCGCTCGGTTCGCCGAGCTGCTCGGGGTGACCGCGCACACGATCTACCGGTGGGAGCTCGAGCCCGGCGCGGCACAGGCGCGACGCCCGACCGGAGCCTCGCTCGAGGCGCTGCGCCGGTTCGCGGCACGGGTCGCGGCCCCCGCCGGAGCGCCGCCACCCGCCGAGCTGATCGCGGCGATCGATGCGCTGCAGCGCTGCGAGCTCGAGCGTGCCGAGCAGGCGCTGCACGGGCTCGTCGCGTCGGCCACGCTGGCACCGACCGATCACGCGCTCGCGCTCGCCTCGCTCGCCCAGCTCCAGCTCTGGCATCGCAACGATCCGCGTGGCGCGCTCGCGCTGCTCGTCCCCGCGCTCGCGTCGCCGCGCGTGCCGGCCGCGGTTCACGTCGCCGCCGCGTTCGTGTTCGGCTCCGCCGACGGACACGTGTTCGATCCGGGGCGCGCGTTCGATCACGTGCGTGCCGCGGAGGCCGCCGCGCTCGCCGATCCGACGCTCGACGTCGCGAACCTCGCGCGGCTCGCCGAGATCGGCGCCGCGCTGTACCTCGCCGATCCCGCGGTGCTCGGGCGAGCATTCTCCCGCGCGGCCGCCGCGCTCGAGGCCGCGGCGCCACCGGCGATCGCGCTCTTGATTGCCGAGCTGCGCGCGCACCAGGCGGTGATCGAGGGGCAGCCGGCGCTCGCGCTGCGCCGGTTCGACGAGCTCGCGCATGCGGCCGAGACCGCGGGGTGGCCACTCGCCCGCGCTCGCGCGCTCGCATTCGCGGCGCTGCAGCGACTGGTCGCGCTCGACGATCCGGCGCGCGTGCAGCAGCTCGCCCGCACCGCGGACGAGGTCACCGCGCGCCATCACCTGCGGCCGGGCTTCCACACGCTCGTCGCCGCGCATGCCCACGCCGACGCGCTGCTGCGCGAGGGCAAGCTCGGCGATGCCGCGAGCGTGCTGACCGCGGCGTGCGCGACCGCGCGCGAGCTGCGGTGGCCGATCGTCAACCTCGTGCCACCGCTCGTGCGGCTGCACGCGTACCGGGGAGACGCCGCCGCGCTCGACGAGGTCTGCGCCGGGCTGCCCGACGGCTCGAGCTATCGCGCGTACACCGAGGCTGCCGCGCACGAGGTGCGAGGCGACGTGGCCGCGGCGGCCGACGGCTACGCGCGGGCGATCGCGATCGCGCGCACGAGCGGCGGATTTCCGTACCTGCTGCGCGATGCGCTGTGTGGCCGCGTTGCCGCGCTGCTCGCCGCCGGGGATAGTGCCCGCACTCGCGACCGCGCTCGACGATGCCGACCGGATGCTCGAGCGATTTCCGTCGGCGTGGACGATCGCGCTCGTGCGACGGCTGCGCGGGCTCGCGCTCGCCGCGGACGGCCGGGTCGACGAGGCGCGCCCGCTGCTCGAGGCGAGCGTCGCGACGTTCGTCGGCGGCGGCGATCTCGCACAGGCCGCGCTGTCGCGGCTCGCGCTCGCGCACGCGACCGGTGCGCCCGACGATGGCGAGCTCGCGCGGCTCGGTGTCGTCGCGCCGCCGTACCTCGCCGGCGTCGTCCTCGCGCAGACCAGGCCGCCCCGACCGCCGCCGACGAGCGACGCGATCCCGACCGCGGCGATCGAGCGCGTGCTGCTGCGCGGCGCACCGCCGTCGCTGATCCACGGCGAGCTCGCGAGCGCGCTCGGCGAGCTACTCGGGGTCGCGATCCGCGTGACCGGCGACGCGGTCGACGGCGACCACGTCGAGGTCGCGGCCGGGCCCGCCGGTCCGTTGCGCATCGTCGCGGACGCCGCGCTCGATACCCGCCAGCGAGCGATCGCGCGCGCGCTCGGCGGCGTCGCGGCGCTCGCGCTCGAATCGGCCGCGCTGCGCGGTCTCGCGGAACCGGCGGACGCACCCGCGCCGGCGCTCGGACCCGGCGTGATCGCCGCCGATCCGGCGATGCGGCGGCTGTACGCGGACGTCGCGCGGATCGCGAGCTCGCGCGCGACCGTGCTCGTCGGCGGCGAGTCCGGCAGCGGCAAGGAGGTCGTCGCGAAGCTGCTGCACGAGCGCTCGCCGCGCGCCGCCGCGCCGTTCGTCGCGGTCAACTGCGCGGCGATCCCGCGCGAGCTGTTCGAGGGCCAGCTGTTCGGCTCGCGCAAGGGTGCGTTCACCGGCGCGACCTCGGATCAGCCAGGCCTGATCCGCTCGGCGGCCGGTGGCACGATCTTCCTCGACGAGATCGGCGAGCTGCCGCTCGAGCTGCAGCCGAAGCTGCTGCGGTTCCTCGATGTCGGCGAGGTCCAGCCGGTCGGTGGTGCGGCGACCCACGTCGACGTCCGCGTCGTCGCCGCGACGCATCGCGAGCTCGACGAGCTCGTCGCCGCCGGCCAGTTCCGCCAGGATCTGTTCTACCGGCTGCAGGTCGTCGTGCTGCGCGTCCCGCCGCTGCGCGAGCGCCCCGACGACGTGATCGCGCTCGCGCGCCACTTCCTCGCACCGCACCTGCTCGGCCCCGACGCGATCGCCGCGCTGGTCGCGCACGACTGGCCGGGTAACGTGCGCGAGCTGCGCAACGTGATCGAGCGCTCGCTCGCGTTCGGTGCGCCGCACGTGCTCGCTGCGGCCGATCTGCGGTTCGCGTGATCAGCCGCGCGGGCCGGTGATCAGTGCCCAGCGCTCGACGATCTTGCCGTTCGCGAGCCGGAACCACGCGATCGCGCGCGCCTGTCCGAACCGCCACCGCACCGCGACGCGATCGCCCTCGCCGACGAGGTCCTCGAGCTCGAACCGCACGGCTCCCGGTGCGCGCGCGTGCAGGTACGCGTGGGTCGCGCGCAGCGACGCGATTCCCTCGCTCGCGCCGAGGACCGCGGGGGCGTGATCGACGAACGCGGGATCGACGAGCTCCTCGATCCCCGCCAGATCGGTCGACGGCAGGATCTCCTCGAACATGCGGCGGACGACGTGCTTGTTGTGATCGATCATGGTGGACCTCCTAGAACTCGTAGCCGACGTGGATGACGGGGAGCGGCTTGACCAGCGGATCGGCGAACTCCTTGCCGCCGACCGAGCGCGAGCCGGTCGACGCGAGCCGCACCGCGACGCCGAGCAGCGGCCGCACGAACAGGCCGTTGTCGAATGGCATCCACTTGTAGCCGGCACCGACGGTCAGGCTGAGGTTCGCGGCGGTCGTCGACATGCCGTCGTGCTCGTAGCGGTAGCGCTCGTACGGCACGATGCCCTCGAAGAACCAGCCCTTGCCGGACTCCGCGACCTGGTAGCTGACGTTGATGTCGATGCCGAACGTCAACGTCGCCGTCCAGCCGACGTTCGCGGAGTCGAGCTCGGTGATGAACTTCGGCAGCTCGAGCCGGTACGCGGTCGAGCCGACGCGCCAGTGCGGGCTGCTCGACGGCGTCACGGCCGCACCGGCGCCGAGGCCGCCGAGTGCGAGATCGAGCGGGCCGGTCTCGACGGAGACCCGGGTGCCTTCGGCCCACACGGGCCCGGCGGCGAGGCAGGCGACCACACACGAAGGAATCGTCCAGGTTGGCTTCATGACCGCTCGATGGAGCAGCCGACGTGCCACGGGCTGGATGTCTACCAGCGCTCTACCAGTCGACGGCCGACCATGCCGCTTCGCGTCGTGCCGCGCGCGCCCTGCCCGCGACCTGCAGCAGCCCGCGGTCGCGCTGCCAGCGCTGCCACTCGTCGCCGCCGGTCGCCGACCACGCGGCCTCGACGTCGCCGACGAGCGGCGTCACGGTCGCGAGCAGCCCGGCGAGCACGACGTGCGTCGTCGCGGCGCGGCTGTCCTCGGCGGCGAGGACGCGCGTCGTCACGATCGCCGCGAGCAACCGCTCGACGAGCTCGCGCGGCAAGCCGTGACGGTGCGCGACACCGACGAGGTAGCCGAGCAGCGCGCCGTGAACGTGCAGATCTTCGACGGTGCGAAATGGCTTGAGGTAGCGGTCGTAGCCGTCGCCCGGCAGCAGATCGTCGGCGCGCACGGCGACGCGATCGAGCGTGACCTCGGCGTGCCGGATCTCGGGCACGAACGCCGCCGCGGCCGGCGCGAGCGTGACGCCCGGGGCTCGCGTCGATACGCGCGCGACGCGCAGCCGGTGCTTGCCGCCTTCGATCTCGCCGGTCGCCGCGACGACGAGCAGCGTGCCGGCCTCGTCCGCGAGCGTCGCCCACTTCTTGCGGCCGGTCAGCGTGAAGCCATCGCCCGCGGGCTCGAGCCGGGTCTGGATCGCCCGCGGATGCGCCCCGCCCTCCTCGGTCGCGCACAGCGCGTTCGGTGCATCGGCGGGCAGGTCGGGCACGAGAGCGCGCAGCGCCTCGGCATAGCCGCCGGTGAACGCGAAGCCGATGCGATCCGCGCACACACCGCCGACGATCGCGCGATCGATCGGCGTCGCCCACGCGGCGCGGCGCCCGAGCGTCGCATCCCACCACGCGCGTGGCGTCGTCGCGTCCGGCGGCACGAGCGAGCGATCGAGCAGGCAGCGAACGAGCGCGTCGAGCGACATGCCCGACGATAGATCACGGTGCGGCGTCCGGTGTCATCACGATCATCCACGCGCGAAATTCGTCGCCCGTCATCGGTCCCACGCGACGCGGCGGGCGCTGCAGCTGCGTCTTCGTCGGCTCGGGCGCGACGGTGACACCGAGCTGGTAGGCCGCCTCGACGCGCGCGAGGCAGGTCTCCGCCGAGTCGGTCCAGAAGCACGTCACGCTTGTCGCGGGCTGCGGCGGCATCGGGATCACGTGGACGACCGGTGCGTGCGCGTGCCGCTGCCACACCGCGAGCGCGAGCATGCCGCACGCGACGACGGCGAGCGCGATCGCGGCGCGCCTCACCCGGCCTCCGGAACGGCCAACGCGGCCCCTCCGAGCGGAAGGACCGCGATCACGAGCAACCAGCGGTGTGCGCTCACTTGCCCGGTGCGTGGAACGTGAACGGGTAGTTCACCTGGACGACGCCGCCGTCGGTCGGCTTCGGGAACTGGATGTTCTTGATCACGCCCGCGACACAGGTCGCGACCTTCGCATCGAACCCCGAGCCACTCGACGCGGTCACCGTGCCGCTGCCGCTGATCAGGAAGCTCGCCATCATCTGGCCCTCGAGGCCGGGGTGCGCGAGCAGCTCGCTCTCGTAGCAGTACGAGATCTTGTGGAGGTTCAGCTTGATGTATCGCTTGATGATCTCCTTGTCGAGGTTGCCACCGGTCGTCGGCTTGCCGATCGTCGGCGGCGGCACCGCACCGTCGCGACCACCGCGCTTGCCCCAGCTGCCGCGCGGACCGTTGTAACCCTCGCCGACGCGGTTGCCGTTGCCGATCGTGCCGTAGCGACCCGCGCCGAGGATGCCGCACGGCTCGAGCGCACAGCCGCCCCCGGGACCGAAGCCCTTGCGGCCCATACCGAAGTTGCCCTTGCCTTCGCCCGACGAGCCGAACAGCGGACCGTAGATGTCGGCGTCGTCGAAGCCGCTCGAGAAGTCGGCGGTGCCGGTGATCGACTTGATGCCGCCCTGGATCATCTGCGTCGAGCCGAGCACGCCCGCTTCCTGCGCGTACTTGATCGCCTCCTCGCGCGACAGTCGCGGCTCGACGTGGTTGTTCTTGACCTGCATGCGGCCGTCGATCCGCTCCGCGGTCGGCTTGCCGGCCTCGCCCTCGTCGAGCCGCATCGTGCCGCCGGCGCCGATGTCACCCTTGTCCATCGCGTCGCCGGAGTCCGGCTCCGGCGGTGGCGGCGGTAGATCCTCGGTGCTCGCGATCTTCGACTTCAGGTACATGTCCTCGTTTGCATCGAGCCCGACGTTGACGCCGCCGTCGTCGATCGGCACCTGGCTCAGGAACGCGACGAGCGCGAGGTGCGCCGCGAGCGAGCCACCGATGTACGCGAGCGTGCGGCGCTCGATATCGAAGAGCGGTGCAGTGTGCTCGCGCGGCTTCGCGACCGCGGATACGAGGAACGTGGTCTGCCCGGCGCGCGCGCGGATCCGCGACTGCGCAGGAATCGGCAGCTCGATCGCGCCGGCGGTCGTCGCCGACGGACGGGCCTTGCCCTGCGCGACGAGATCGGCGAGCGGCGTCGCCGTGCCGCCCTGCAGGAGCTCGCCGTCGATGCCGGCGCCGAAGTTGAACACGAAGTCATCGCCGGACGGCGCGACGAGCGGGAACGCCTCGCTCGGCGCGTCGACGAGCGGCAGCTCTACGCCAGGCGCGGTGCCGATCCGGTAGTACGGGCTCTTGCGCTCGCGGCGCGCACGGACGAGCGCGGCCGTGACACCGACCAGGCCGAGCGCGAGGCCGCCGAACGCCATCACATCGACGGCCCCGCCTTGCTGCTGCGGGCGGAACGCGTGCGCCGGACGGCCGAGCTTCTCGACGTGGTAGCGCAGCGCCGCCTTGTTCTGGGCCGCGGTGTCGACCGACGTGTAGAACGCGGTCGCCGACGCGATCAGGCACGCGATGCCGCCCGCGAGGAAGCCCCACGTCATCGGCGTCACCTTGCCGCCGCGCGGATCGCTGCAGTGCTTCACACCGACGACGGTGTCGCCGAGCATCGCCGCGACCTCGATCGCGCGCGCCCCGCCTTCCTCGATCGAATCGGCCATCACGGCGTGGAACCCCGACGGCAGCACGCTGTGCGCCGCGACCGTGCGCGGAGCCGGCGGTGCGACCGGCGGCGGCGGCGCGAGCGTGATCGTCGGCACCGGCGGTGGCACGGCCGCGACGACGACGCTCGGCTCCGCGATCGCGAGCTCGACGCGCGTGTCGCCGAGCAGCAGCGTGTCGCCGTGCTGCAGCTTCGCCTTGTTGACGCGCGCGCCGTTGACGAACGTGCCGCGGGTCGAGCCGAGATCGATCACGCTGACCTCGCGGCCGGTGCACTCGATGATCGCGTGCATGCGGCTGACCGATTCGTCGTCGACGAACAGGTGCGCGGTCGGGACCTTGCCGATCTTGATCACGCCCTGGCTGAGCGTGGTCTCCTTGACGAGCTTGTCTCCTTGAAAGACGCGAAACGTGAGCGAGAGCTTGGAAGGGGCCATGGTGGGTAGACCTCCGGCACAGCCGGCGTGCGGCGCCCGCGGACCGATCGCGTGTGCGATCGGTGTCGTCGCGGGACACGGTCAAACGACCGTCGGATTCGCATCGGCAATGCGCCGTCGAATCGAACCGTAGGACAGCCCTCGGTCAGGCGCGGTTCCGAATTTCTTCGGAACGCGCTTGACGTGGCGAATCCACGCGTTCCGCGTCGCTCGCGATTTCGTGCAACCGCCGCGGCGACGCGTTGTCTGCGTCAGCTCGGCGCGAGCAGCGTGACCGTGACTTCGCCGCTGCGCAGCTCGTCGGGATGCGCGGCGACGCCGCCGTGGACGATCTGCAGCGTCGCATCACCGGACAGCTCGAACACCGCCGGCGTGCCGTCGTGGACGATCGTGTCGCCCGCGGCGATCGTCACCTTCATCGCGTAGTTCGACGTCACCGGGCGTGGCGGCATGATCGCGGGCTGGACGATCTCCTTGCCCGCGCCGCGCGCGACGATCCGCGTCCGGATCCGGCCATCGGTCGTCGCGAACAGCGTGACCTCGCGCGGCTCGCTCGAGCGATTCGCGAACGCGACGTGATACGCGACCGCGCCGGCGGCCGGCTTGCCCGACGCGAGCTTCAATCCGACCGCGATGCCGCTCGCATCCGGCGCGCCCCACGCGACGTCGTCACGCTCGGCGGTCATTCGTGCTGTGCCCCTTCCTTGTCATCCTCGAGGCCGAGCCGGCTACCGCCGACCTTGCGAATGCCATCGCGGATGAACCCGGGAACCCACGGCGCCTTCGCGTCCATGTACGCGTCCATCTTCTCCTTGCCGGTGAGCGGCTGGTTCTTGACGGACTTCTCGAACACCTTGTTGTACTTGCCGGCGAGGATGCTCTCCTGGAAGTTCGAGAGCTTGATCTTGCCGTGCTCCTTCTGCCAGATGTCCGAGTAGAAGATCAGCGCGTAGATATCGATGAAGTGCTGGACGAGGCTCGATGCCTGCACGTCCTCGACGGTCTTGCCGGACTCGAGCTCCATCTGGATCGTCGTCGGTCCCCAGTGCTGGACCGCGCCCGGAATCTCGCCGTACCACATCTCCGACGCGACCGGCTCCTTCGACGTGATCACGGCATCGAGCTCGCCCTGCCGCATCTTGATCATCTTGCCGACCCACGCGCGTGACTCGTCGAAGCCGGCGTCGAGCTTCTGCTGCAGGTTCTCCTGGTTGATCTCGCCGGCCTGGAGCTGACGCCCCATGATGCGGCCCGCGTCCTCGGAGATCATGTCGTTGATCGAGTCCTCGCCGAACTTGTCGAAGCCTTCGAGGTGGTAGTACTCGTACGCGAGGAACATGTCGCGCATCGACTGCGGATCCTGATCCGCGTACTTCACGCCGGTGCCCCAGTGCATGAGCTGGGAGATGTTCTTGCCGCCGCCGTGGACGTCGGCATCCGCGCCGGTGTCGGTGTTCGGATTGCCGACCATCTGCGGCACGTCGAGGTACGGCAGGTGCTGGCGGTTCTCCTGGTTCATGATCTTCGTCGCCGCGCCCATCGAGTCCGGCGCGTTCGGCGACAGCAGCTTCAGCGCCTGCGGAACCTTGTGCTCGTTCCACGCCGGCGCGCTCTTCTCCCAGTAGTCGTCGCTCTTCGCCGCGTCCTCGGCCGACGTCTGCTCGCCGATCTTCTCGGTGACAGCCTTGCCCGCCTGCGGGTTCGGGTTCGCGAGGTAGTCCTTCATGTAGTGCGTCGACAGCCGCTTGTAGAGGTTCGAGTCCTTGCTGATGTGCTTGGGCTCGGCGGCGCGCGTCTTCGCCTGGGTCTGGATGTACTTGAGGACCTGCTGCGTCTCGGCCGCGGCATTGCGCTGCGCCTGCGGCTTCGGCGTCTGCGCGCCGGCCTCGTATGCCTGCTCCGACGCCGTGCGACCGCCTTCGCGCGCGACCGGCTGCTGGCTGACCGCCGGGAGGATGCCGCCACGAAAGCGCTCGGCCTGCGGATCCTGCGCGGGCTGCGCGTCGGTGTGACTGGAACTCGCGGCCTGCTTGTCGGGCTCCTGCTCGCGGTCGAACATCCGTGAATTCTAAACTACTCGAGCGGACCGACCGCCGAGAGTTTGCCGCGCTCGCGATACATTCTTTCGATCGTGTGACGAAGTAGCTCGTTTGTAATTTGTGTGCCGGCCGCATTGGCGAGATACGCGGCGCGCTCGCACGCGACCTTGATGAACCCGCCGGATAGCTCGTATTTCTCGGCAAGTGCGACGAAGTCGATGTCCGCGGCGCGCGCCTTCCTCGGCAGCGTGCGCTCCCACAGTTCGACTCTCATCTCCGGAGATGGGAAGGAAAAGAATACGTCGTACGTAAACCGTCTCTTGAATGCGCTGTCGATCGCGGATGTCAGGTTCGTGGTCAGTAGCGCGAGGCCGCCGAAGCGCTCGAGCCGCTGCAGCAGGTAGTTCGTCTCGAGGTTCGCGTAGCGATCGTTGCTCGACTTGACGTCCGCGGTGCGCTTGCCGAACAGCGAGTCGGCCTCGTTGAACAGCAGCACGACGTGACCGGGCTCGGCGGCGTCGAACAGATCCGACAGGTTCTTCTCCGACTCGCCGAGCCACTTCGACACGACCTGCGAGAGATCGACCTCGTAGATGTCGAGCCCGAGCCGGCGCGCGAGCACGGTCGCGGACATCGTCTTGCCGACGCCGGGATGGCCGGAGAACAGCACCGAGATGCCGTGCGCACCGCGCAGGCCCCACTGCTCGCGCACCGTGCGGCGCTCCTTGACCGCGGCGACGATCTCGACGAGCGCGTCGCGGACATCGTCGTCGACGACGAGATCGCCCATGTCGTGCGGCGTCTCGAGCCGCTTGCCGAGCCGCTGGATCCGCTGGTGCAGCTGCTCGCCGACCGCGCGCGTCAGCATCTGCAGATCGGGCGGTGGATCGTCGGGCAGCCGCTGCGCCTCGGCCGCCTGCGCCGCCGCGGCGATCACGCCGCCGGGGATCGCGAACCGCTCCGACAGCCGGTGCGCGTCTGGATCGTCGAGCGCGGGCACCGCGCGCTGCCACAGCTGCGTGCGCGTCTGCGCCGGTGGCACCGCGACGGCGAGGTGGACGAGCGGACGCGAGTGCAGCCGCGGCATGCGCTCGCGGTTGATCGTGATCGCGAACGGCCCGTTCCACTCCGCCATCAGGCTCGCGGCGAACGACGGCAGCTCGGCACCGTCGAGTGCGAGCGTGTCGTCGATGTCAGGGACGACCGGGATCGCGTCGAGCAGCCGCGCGTCGCGCAGGATCGCGCGCACCATCGCCTGCTGCACCGGAAACGGCTCGTTCGCGATCCGCTTGCCGTCGATCAGCAGCAGGCCCTTACCCCAGCGCGCGGCCGCCATCTGCAGCAGCAGCCGCTTGCCGACGCCGCGCTGGCCTTGCACCGCGAGCAGCACGTCGTTCGCGCGCAGCGCGGCCGCCGCATGATCGATCACCGCCTGCGGGAACACGCCATGGACCTCGCCGGCGCGGTACACGACGAGCTCGGCGAGCTCGGGATCGACGCCGACGCGCGCACCGTCGAGCATGTGGACGAGCCGGGTCGCCGGACGGATGCGGCGGAACAGCAGCGAGTCGTGCTGGCCCGCGGACGAGCTCGTCTCGAGCAGTCGATAGAACATCAGCGGCGCGGCCGGCGACAGATCGCGGGCGAGCAGCGCGCGGCTCTCCGGCGTGTCGTAGACGAGCTGCGCGAGCAGCCGGCCGTCGAGCCCGCGGCACGTGACGTCGCGCGCGAGGTAGCGATACGCGTGCACGAGGTTCGGATCGACCTCGGGCATCAGCGCGAACGTCAGCGCGGCCCACTGCCGGCGCGTCAGCTGGAACTGGCGCGCGAGCTCGAGCAGCGGGATGCGGATGTTCGCCGCGAACGTCGCTGCGGTGCGCTCGTCGACCTGGCGGCCGAACTCGAGCCAGCGCTCGAGGATCTGCTGCGCGCCGGACTCGTCCTCGCCGCTGCGCGCCCACTCGTTCTGCGCGTTCGAGAACAGCTTGCCGAGATCGGCGGGACGCCACACGTGATCCTCGTCCTCGGCGCCGTCGACCTGACCGCGTCCCCAGCCGCGCCGGATCTCGTACTCCACGCGAAGCCACACGCGGCGCAGCTCGTCGCGCAGGTGGCTGGAGGCGTCGGAATACGGCTGTGCCATGGGCAGGCTCGCAACAGGCTATCACGACAGTGCTAGGTTCTCGTCGTGGTGGACCGTGCGCCGTTGCGTGAAGCGCCTCGGGAGATGACCGAGAGCGCGCTCGCCGTCAGCGGGCTCAAGGTCGCGCTGCCCGACGGGCGCGTGCTGATCGACGGCGTCGACCTCCACATCGGCGCCGGCGAGGTCGTCGTGCTGCTCGGCGGATCCGGCGCCGGCAAGTCGACGTTCGCGCGCGTGCTGTTCGAGCGCGAGGAGCTCGACGCCGCCGGGTTCGAGGTCGTCGCCGCGCAGCTCGATCTCGATCGCGGTCAGCTCGGGCTCGTGCCGCAGCGAGGCGCGCTGTTCGATCACCTCGACATTCGCGGCAACCTCGAGCTCGCGCTGCGCCACGCGAGCGAGCCGGCCCGCGCCACGACGCCGGAATCGGCCGACGAGGTGCCGGCGTGGCTGCAGCGCGTCGGCCTCGACCCGAAGCTCGCCGAGCCCGGCACGAGCGTCGCGCAGCTGTCCGGTGGTCAGGCGCAGCGGGTCGCGGTCGCGCGCGTGCTCGCGAGCCGGCGCAAGCTGCTGTTCCTCGACGAGCCATCGGTCGGGCTCGATCCGCACCGCGTGCGCATGCTCGCGCGCCTGATCCGCGAGCAGGTCAAGGCGCTCGGGATCTCGGCGATCGTCGTCACCCACGACGTCGCGCTCGCGGCCGGCGTCGCCGATCGGCTGTTCCTGCTCTCGCTCGAGCATCGCAAGCTCGAGCAGCTGTTCGTCGGCACGTGGCCCGGCGCGCTCGAGGATCCCGGACACACCGACGAGGAGCGCGGCAAGTGGCTCGTCGAGCTCGAGGCCGCGCTCGTCGATCACCTCGCGCTGCATGGCGATCGCGCGCCGCCGAAGGGCACGCCGCCCGCGCGCAAGGCGTTCGCCGGGCTCGCGCGCGCCGCCGAGCCGCTCGTCGCGCCGTTTCGCGTCGCGGTGACCGCCGCGGTACGCGCGCCGGTGCAGCTCGTCCGCCGGCCGCGCGACTTCGCGATCGTCGCGCGTCGCGTGATCGCGCAGACGCTCGTGCGGCCGCTCGTGTTCTACGCGATCGTGTCGACGCTGATCGGCTACACGGTGCTGTTCGTCGTCAGCAAGGTCGGCGGTGCCGGCGTGCGGCCGGATGCGCTCCTGCGCCAGATCGGCGGCAGCCACGTCGTCGCGCTCGCACCCGCGCTCTCGGCGCTGCTGTTCGTCGCCGCGTCGGGCAGCGCGACGAACGCGTGGCTCGGCTCGATGGGCCTGACGAAGCAGACGCTCGCGCTCGATGCGCTCGGCGTCGATCGCAAGTCGTACCTGTGGGCGCCGGCCTGGCTCGCGACCGCGCTCAGCTACCTGTGCGTCGCGGCGCTGTTCGCGCTCGGCATGATCGTCGGCGGCGTGCTCGTGTGCCGCGCGTACGGCGTCGACCACGCGTGGGACCTGCTGACCGGTGACCTGCTCGATCCGCGGCCCGAGCGACTGCGCTACGCGGTGCGCGCCGGGTTCCTCGTCTGGATCTACGCGTGGGGGATCGCGAGCGATGTCGTCGCGAAGGGCGGCGCGCCGAAGCCCGAGGCCGATGCGGTGACGCGCGGGATGACCGCGAGCGTCGTCGCCTGCACGCTGTGGGTCGTCGCGTGGGAGCTCGTCACCGTGCTCGTGGTGTTCCGGTCGTGAAGGCGCTCGCCGGCGCCGCGATCGTCGCGCTGCACGCGGTCGGGTTCGCGCTGATCGTGCCCGACTGCAAGCGCCCCGACCTCGTGCTCGAGGTACCGCCGCGGCTCGTCGGCAGCGCGGCCGGCACGTTGCCCGACGGCATCGCGGCGACGCGCGAGGTCGCAGGTACGCACGGGCTCGCGCACGCGCGGTACTCGGTCGCGTATCGCGGCGGCTACACGCGCTCGGTCGGCGTGACCGCGCTCGTCGGACCGTTCCAGGATCGCGCGAAGCCGGCGTGCACCGGGCGCGTCGTCGTCGGGCAGCGCCTGCTCGACGATGGCAAGGCGAGCCCCGGCACCGTCGCCGGCACGATGACGAAGAGCCTCGATGCCGAGCTGCGCGGCATGACCGTGTTCGGCATCGGCGACTTCCAGCGCGCGACCGCGACGACGATGCGGTGGGCGCAGCTCGTGAACCACCCCGACGATCGCGCGATGGTCGGCGCGGCGCCCCACGGCTACGTGCGCGTCACGACGACGCTCGTGTTCGATCGCGTCGGGATCCCGCTCGTCGTCGCGCTCGTGCCCGAGCCGACCGCGAAGCAGCTCGGGTTCCGGATCGCGTCGCGCGCCGAGCTCGACTTCGACAACGGCGCGCTGCAATGGATCAGCGACAAGCTCGGCGGCGATCGCCTCGCGTCGCGGCTCGCACGCCGCGAGATCGAGGGCGCACTCGTCACCGCGCTCGCGCCGCCACCGCCGTTCGAGCTGCCCGGCGGCCAGCAGCTCGTGTTCGCGTACTGCGACGGCCCGCCGGAGATCGTCGAGGGCGTCGCCGGCGCGCTGCCGTTCGCGGTCGTGTTCGGCGAGGTGCCGCGCGATCGCGAGCTCGCACCGCCGCGCCACGGCCCTGCCCCGCGCGCGCCGCTCGCCGACACCGGGATGCTCGCGATCGAGCTCGACCTCGACGCCGCGAACGCGCTGCTGTTCGAGCTGTGGCGAACGGGCTACCTCGATCGCGAGCTCGCGCGCGCCGGGCTCGACCGCCGGTTCAACACCGATCCGATCGTCACGGAGCTGTTGACGCTGCGGATCTCGCCGCCGGTGCTCGCGCTGCCGCCGGTGCTCGGCGCGGCGCACGATCGCCTGCAGCTCTACGCCGACGCGCGCGTCGCGATCGCCGACGGCGCCGCGACCACGATCGGCCGCGTGTGGGGCGGGCTCGACTTCCGGTTCGCCGATCAACAGCGGCCGGATCTCGAGCCGGTCACCGTCGATCTCGGCGCGCTCGAGCTGTCGTGCGAGCGCCGGCCGACGACGCTCGTGCCGTGCTACGCCGATCTCGTGGCCGCGCTGCGCGATCGCGGCGCTGACTTCCATGGCGCGCTCACCCGGACGTTCTCCGACCTGCTCGACGACATCTTCGTCGATCGCCGGGTCAGCGCCTCGGGACTTCCCGCGGAGCTCGTGATCCGCGCCGCGCGGCCGAGCGTGCGGATCGCTGGCGACAACGCGTCGGTCCACCTCGAGCTCGACGCGGCGCTCGTCGATCCGCCTCATTAGCTTTACACTGGGTCAGTACGATATGAACCGCGATGAATTTCGCGAAGCGCTCCTCGCAGTCATGGAGCGCAAGCAGCACTGGGCGTGGCGATCATTCACGTCCGGCAAGGTGGCGCGCGAGCGCCTGCACATCCACTTCGAGCAGGAGTACGAGACCTACGTCCGCGACTTCCCCGTGATGCTCGGGTGGGCGTACGTGCAGTGCCCGATCGCCGCCGCGCGCCGCGATCTCGCCGAGAACCTCTACGAGGAGGAGACCGGTGGCATCATCGCCGGCCGGCCGCACCCCGAGCTGTTCCTCGAGTATCCGCGCGGCCTCGGCATGGACATGACGCGGTTCGAGCGCGTCGAGCTGTTGCCCGGCGCGCGGCGGTTTCGCCACGTGCTCGATGTCCACACGCAGCGACACGGCTGGGCGCAGGCGTGCGCGGTGACGACGATCTTCCTCGAGGGCACCGATCACGAGCGCGGCGAGCTCGACCCGAGCGCACCGAAGCGGCCCGCGCCGCCGCTCGAGCACCACCCGCTCGTCGTCCACTACAACCTGCCGCTCGAGTCGCTCGCGCTGACGAAGGCGCATCGCCGCGTCGAGGGCAGCCACCGCGAAGCCGCGTGGCGAATCGTCCTCGATCACATCACCGAGGCGGATCGCCCCGGCGTCGTCACCGCGATGACGACGACGCTCGAGGCGTGGCAGGCGTATCGCGACGAAGTGGCCGCGGCCTGCGGCATCACGCGATCGTGATATAGCGAGCGCATGCTCCTGCGCTGGGTGGCCGCGACCGTGACGCTTGCCGCATGCGGCGGTGCGCGGTCCGGTGGCGCGACGAGCGCGGCGTCCTCGGATCCGGCACCGCAGCGCGCGGACAGGCGCCCCGCGTGCATCACGCCGCCCGACGACGGCTCGAAGATCACGCACGCGACCGTCGACGGCACGAAGGTCGCGTACTGCGTCGGCAGCGATCGCGAGTGCTTCGCGCTCGATACCGCGACCGGCAAGCTCGAGCGGCTCGGCGGTCCGCCGAAGCCCGCGGGTGCATCGAACGCGCGCGTCGAGACCACGAACCCGGATCTCAAGGTGTGCTCGTTCGGGTCGTGCACGTCGCTGACGCCGAAGGTGTTGCCGAACGCGAGCACGATCGTCGGTGCCGCGAACCCGGACGGCACGTTCGCCGTGTTCCTGCTCGGCGACGCGAAGGCCGGCCGCGGCTACGCCGAGGTGTGGGACGTCGCCACGACGAAGAAGACCGCGACGTTTCGCTACGCGCGCGGCGAGTTTCGCTGCGGCGAGGTCGCGGTGCTCGAGGACACGATCTTCGTCAGCGCGAGCATGTGCGATCAGCCGGCCGCGCGCGGCGGGCTCTACACGCTGCGCGGTCGCAAGGTCGCGAACGTCGGCGGCAAGGACTTCGGCACGTGGGGCGGCGCGTTCGCGCGCGTCGACGGGCCGGTGTGGGCATTCCTCGAGGAGAACGGCAACCAGCTCGTGATCCAGGACGTCGTGACCGGCAAGGTCAAGAAGACGATCGACACGAGCCTGCTGTTCAAGGACGGCGGCGCCGCGATGGGCAACCCGGGCGAGTCTGCGATCGTCCGGCTCGCGGACGGTCGGCTCGCGATCGTGGCCGGCGCTCCGGCGAGTGGCAGCGTCGCGACCGTCGAGGTCGAGACCGGCGCGGTGACCGTGATGCCGGTCCCGCGCTGCGGTCAGTGAGACGCTTCGCCGGTCGGCTTCTTCGCCGGCTTCTTGCGTCGCGGTAACTCCGGCGGCGCGGCGTTGCCGAGCTTCTTCTGCTGCTTGCGCGCGCGGCGCTCGAGCTCGCGCGTGAACGCCACGTCCCACCGCGGATCGCCGTGCAGCGAGGCGAGGTCGCTGTCCGAGCGGATCTGCTCGAGGTCCGGCCACACGCGGAGCGCCTTCGCGAGGTATCGAACCGCGTCGTCGGTGTGACCGAGGCGCGCCGCGCAGCACGCGAGGCCGTAGGGGATCGCCGGATTGCCGACGCGCGCGTAGCCCTGCTCGATCGCGTACGCCTCGGCGATCCGCTCGGGCAGCGCGGTCGTCGCCTCGTGGACGAGCATCACGACGCACTCGACGCGCTGGCCACTCGGGTACCGGTAGTGCTGGCGGCGCTCGCTCGTGATCACGTGCATCAGCAGGTCGTACGCAACCTCGTGGTTGCGCGCGCGGATGTTCTGCGCGAGCGGCGCGAGGAAGTCCGGATCACCGGGAAACTGCCGGATCTCGGCCGCGATCGCAGGCATGTCCTCGCGGCGCGCGCGCTCGAGCTTGTCGTACAGCGCGCGCCGGCGATCGCGCTCGGCCTCGAACGCCGCGACGTACGGCGCGCAGTGCTCGTTGCCGAGCGTGTCGAACCACACGAGCCAGTGCCCGATCTGATCGGTCTTCGCGACGTCCCAGTGCGACGCGCCGACCCACGACTCGAGCCAGCGGAAGAACTGCGCGCCAAGGTCGCCCGGTGGCTTGCCGTGCTGGCGGTTCTGCGCCTTGCTCGTCGGGAACGACGTGAACCACCGCTTGCCGGCGTGATACAGCAGCGTGACGCTCGACGCGTCGCCGCGCGCGAGGTGATAGCGCATCGCGGTCTCGAGCATCTCGGACTTGTAGCTCTCGAGCTGACCGAGCAGCTCGCGGACGACGGGCTCGGCCTCGTCGAGCTTGCCTTCGTCGATCAGCGCGTTCGCGAGCGCCGGCAACCAGTTCGTCGGGAACTCGGCGCCCGAGGCGAGCACGGCGCGCGACAGCTCGACGAGCTCGGTCGTGCACTTGCGATCGATCAGCGCGTGCTGGTGCGAGGACAGCGAATGTTCCGCGAACCCGCGATCCTCGACCGCCTGCTCGAACGCATCCTCGAGTCGCATCGGGCCGGGATTCGCGGCGCACGCGCGCCACAGCGCCTCGGCCTCGTCGAACGTGAGCTCGGGCCTGTCCGCCATGCCCCGACGCTACACGAGAGTCAGTTGCTGAACCCGCCGAGTTGCAACCCTTGCGACGCGCGCACCGCGGATTGCGAGAACACCGCGAACGCCCGCCGGATCTCGGTCGCGCTGTTCGCGGGCGTCAGGATCCAGCGATCCGGGATGCCCATCTGGCGAAACACGGCCTTGAAGTCGGTCGAGCCATCGCTGATGCCCATCGCGGCGACGATGTGATGCTCCTGCGCGAGCATGTCGTCGACAAGTGCCTTGATGTCGGCGGGCTTGCAGGTCTTCGAGCCGTAATCGGCGCCGTCGGTGATGATCAGCGTCACGGTGCGGACCGCGATGCCGGCCTGCGCGAGCTCCTGCGCCTTCGCGATCACGGTGCCGAGCACGACTGCGGTCTGATCGTAGAGTGGCGTACCGAGGTTCGGCTGGTAGTTCGCGGCTGTCATCTTGACCGCGTGCTCGAGTGCCGTGTACGGACACAGCACGTGGCCGTTCAGGTAGCGCGTGTGCGCGAGCACCTCGCCGGCCTGCTTCGACGAGCCGAGCGCCTCGAGGACGAAGTTGTGGCCGTCGCGGACCGCGTCGGTGTTGCCGGCGCCCGCGATCGACTGCGAGTCGTCGGGCATCATCGTCACGAGCACGACCTCGCTCGAGCCGATGTCGTCGATCGTGCAGCCGAGCCCGGCCTGGATCTGCGCGCCGACATCGACGACGTCGAGCGTCGCGAGCGACTTCTTCGACAGCGCGCCGGTGCCGTGTGCATCCTCGAGCAGCTTCTTCACCTTCTTGTCATTCGTGTCGTCACTCATCGTGTCTCCTTACAGCCGGAGGCCCGGCCAGCTCTGCAGTGGATCGGTGGAGCGGACGAGGTGCATGCCGGCGTCGGCGAACTTCTGCAGCGCGTCCTCGGCCTGCTTCGTGAAGTCGACGGCGAACCCGCCCTTGCCGTCGGGGACGGTGACCGCGCTCATGCAATCGGTCACGAGGTAGACCTTCTTCGCGAGCGCCGGATCGTGGGCGGCGATCTCGCCGAGCAGGTCGTCGATCGTGCTCTTCACGCAGTGGCTCGCCGCCTGGCCGGCGATGATCACGGCATCGGCGGCGAGCAGCGTCTGCACGAACTGCGTGTTGCGCTGGGCGAGCGGCGCGCCGTCGAACCGCGACAGCACCTCGGGGCGCAGCACCGAGTAGTTCTCGGTCAACGGGTTGCCGCCCTTGACCTCGACGTGCGACTGCGACGTCCGCGCGAACGCGTGGAACAGCCGCGCCTCGTGGACGACGCCGGCGAGTGCGTGACCATCCGAGCCGAGCAGGCAGTGCGGCGGCCACAGGTAGAGCTGGTACTTGCCGGCGCGCTCGAGCTCCTTCGTGTAGTGCAGAGCCTGCTTGCACAGCCACGCGTAGTTGCCGTTGCACAGCCACTTCGCGATCGCCGGATTCGGCCGGACCTCGCCGGCGGCGATCTGGTCGGACGTCACCGTCCGGTGTGCGGACAGTGGCTGGTCGTCGCGATCGAGCCAGAAGCTCGGGAAGAAGATCTGGTACGCGAGGTGCGTGTCCATCGTCGTCGTCACGTCGGTGAGCGCGGCGACGTTGCGATAGATGAAGTCGGCGATCCGGCGCGAGTCATCGATCGCGCCGGTGCCGCTGCGCCCGGCGACGTACAGCGTGCCCTCGGGGAAGCAGAAGTCCTTCTGGACGTCGATCAGCAGCAGGTGGACGCGCGTCTCGTCGGCGGCGCTCGGCCGGATCGCGTGCTGCGCGCGCCAGTCGGCAGCGGCCTTCATCAGCTGCGCCGCGTCGGGCCGGTAGTGGTAGTCGGCGGCGTGCTTGCCGTCGAAGAATGCGGGAAGAGGCAGGGCCTGGGCTCGAGTCATGGGTCTCCTTGGCAGCTCACCCGAGCTGCATGCGGATGCAGTCGTGGCGGCGCATCACGTCGAGTGCGTCGCCGGCGGGGGACAGTGCGAGCACGTCCGCGCTCGTGACGAGCGGACGGGTCTCGGCGAACGTGCGGGTCTGCGCGATGCCCGCGGGTGTGACCTCGACGCGCACGATGCCGTCGTCGGTCGGCACGAACAGGTGCGGACCGATCGCGCACGCACCGCGCGCACCGGCGAGCCACGCGATGTCGATGATCGCCTCGGCCGCGAGCACGCGCGCGTCGTCGCCGATCACGATGCACGTCGTGACGAGCCGGCCGGCGTCCGCGGTCACGAGCCATAGCCACGCGCGGTCGGTGCCGAGCGTTGCGTGCGCGTCGACGAGCTGGCCGCGGATCTTCGGCAGCGCGACGCGATCGTCGAGCCGTCCGCGATCCGGACGGAACACGAAGCCGACCGCGTAGCCGCCGGCGCGATAGAAGCCGACGCCGAGCCGGCGGTTCGCCCACGCGCGGGTCTGGCCCGCGAGCACGTCGCCGATCCGCTCGGGACCGAGCGCGCCGCGCCGCCACAGCGCGCCGCCGTCGAGCCACACGCCGTGCCGCGGCTCGCGCGTCACCTCGTAGCCATCGACGCGCGCGTCGGTGACGTGCTGCCAGCGCAGCCGGCCATGGACGATCGCGGGCGGTGCGATCACGGTCGTCGCGCACCGCGGGCAGCGCAGCGCCGCGTGCTCGTCGCCGCACGTCGAGCACGTGCGCATGCGCAGCCGGTCGAGCAGCGCGCGCGGAAACACGCCGCGCTGGTCGCGCTCGAAGATCGCGCGTAGCTCGGTGACGAGCTCGTCGGGCAGGCTCGCGATCGGCCGCGCGGCGCGTGGATAGATGATATCGGGGCCGAGCACGCTGACGCGGCGATGCGGCCGCGCCGGCGGCGGACAGCGCTTCGTCGGATCCGCCGGCTGGTGGACACCGCCCCACGGTCCGACGTAGACGAGCGCGCGCAGCACCATGACCGCGAACGCGAACCAGTCGCTGTGCTCGTCGTGCGGCTTCACGAGCGCGCCGCTCGGATCGCACAGCCGCGGATCGACGAAGCGCTCGCTGAACATCGCGCACGGAAACCCGGGGAGCTGATAGCTGTCGACGTCGATCAGGTGGACGCGCGGACCGTCGACGAACACGTTGAGGTCGTTGCAGTCGCCGATCACGACGCCCGCGCGGTGCAGCCCGGCGATCGCGTCGTGCAGCGCGCGCAGCGCGGCGATCACCTCGTTGCCGTCGAGCGGATGGTCGCGGCGCCATCGCGGCTCGCCGTACGCGTGCAGCGGATGGCCCGCGATCTTCGGCATCACGTAGCCGACGACCGCACCGCGCTTGGTCGCGAGTGCGAGCCCGCTCGGCCGCACGACCGCCGCTGGCAGGTTGCCCGGCAGCGCGCGCAGCTTCGCCGGTTGCTCGGCGAGCCGGCGCCGTGCCTGCGCCTGGGCGTCCGGCAGGCCGTCGTAGTCGGGGTGCTCGGGCGGCTTCCACCACTTGAGCACGCGGCCGTCGCCGAGATCGTAGACCTCGGCCTCGCCGCCCTGCCCGAGCAGCGCGCTCGCGTCGAGCCGCACGCGCTCGCCGTCGATCCACACCGCCGGCATCACCGCCACCTCAGGATCGCGACCGCGCCATCGTCCTGCAGCGCCGCGGGTGTCCGCTCGATCCGCTGGTCGTCCCACGCGACGCGCTCGACCGCGCGCGCCGCGATCGCGAGCTGGCGGCGCAGCGCATCGGGATGCTCGACGAGCCGCCGCGACCCGAACTGCGCGAGCCCGAGCTCGACCGCGCCGTCGGTCGCCACGATTGCGAGCCCGGCGTCGGCATCGGTGACCTCGACGTGCGCGCGCTGCGGATCGCCGAGCAGGTCGTAGCCGAGATACGGCGGCTGGTTGTCCGCGAACGGCCCGAGAACGCGCGTGCGGTCGCCGATCCGGTAGCCACCGTCGCCGAGCGCCCACACCGCGAGCTCGTCGCCACGGCGCGCGGCCGCGACGATCGTGAACAGGAAGTGGTCGTGCACGATCTGCGCGCGGTCGCCGAGCATCTGGTCCGCGAGCGCCGCGAGCTCCGAGCCGATCACGTCGCGCACGGCCGGCCACACATCGCGCGGCCGCACGGTCGCGAGCGCGTCGCGCAGGCAGCGGATCGCGAGCTGCGCGGCGAGCCGGGCGCCGAGCTCGGAGTACGCACCCGCGCTGCAGCCGTCGCACACGACGATCGCGCCGGTGTCGCCGTCGCTCCACGCGGCCGCGGCGTCCTGGCCGTTGCGACCGGCCCGCACGTGCCGCGCTCCGACCACCGCCGCCGCCGCTGACTTCGTGTCCATGTGACACTTTGATAGTGTCTCAAATACACCATGTCAAGGATGACGTGCGAACGTCACGGTCTGCCTGGCTTTTCGTTGCTCGCGGCCGCGCGCGCGGCGACACTGCCGGCGATGCGCTTGCTTGTCTTGCTCGGAGCTCTTGTCGCCTGCGGCAACCCGCGAGGCCCGACCGATCTGCGGAGCTTCGGAACCGCCGGTGGCGGCGTCGTGCCGTGTCAGTCCGGCGACGTGTGGTGCTCGTTCGAGGGGGACGTGTTCGGCGACGAGATCAACATGCGGTCCCAGGTCTCCGCGATGATCGCGCGCGGCACGCTCGCACCGAGTGCGTCCGACGAGCTCGACCGGCTCACCGACCAGATTCCGTTCGCCACGCCGGCCGATCACTTCGTGTGCGCCGACACGCCACGCCACACGATCGAGCTCGACTTCGCGCCCGAGGGCCTGAAGTCGTTCCGCTACGACTGTGATCCTGGCGCGCTCGCCAACCTCCACAGCTTCCTGCAGTCGGTCGAGACCGACCTGATGACGTGTCAGCCGTCGTTCCGGTTCGTCACGGTCGAGTGCTTCTAGCGCTCGGCGATCACCTGCGGCCAGCCGTTCGCGAACACGAGCCGCGCGAGCAGCACGTGGCGCGTGTTGTTGTCGTCCGCGTGGCCGGGTTCGCAGTACGGCGTGCCATCCGCGGCGCGATACGCGTGATACGCGATCACGAGCCCGCGATCGTCGTCGGTGATCGAGACGTGGCCCGGCCCGAGCCAGCGCGGTCCGCTCGCGAGGATCGGCGCGCCGAGCTTCTCGAATGGCCCGAGCGGGCTCGTCGCGCGCGCGACGCCGACCGCGTACTCCGCGCTGCAATAGCGGCCCGCGCTGTAGAACAGGTAGTACATGCCGGCGTGCTCGAGCACCCACGGCGCCTCGACGGTGCCGCGCTCCCACGGCTCGCTCGGCTCGAGCAGCGGGACGCTCGCGCCGCGCACGTCGAGCCCGTCCGCGGACAGCGGCGCGGCCCAGATCGCGTCGTGCGCGCCCTCGGCGCGGTAGTACAGGTACGCGCCGGCGGTCGTCCGTAGCAGGTGCGCGTCGCTCGCGCCTTGCTTGCGAGCGAGCAGCGGATCGCCGCGATCGGTGTACGGCCCCGCCGGCGACCGTGCGGTCGCGACGCCGATCGCGTTGCGCGTGCCGTCGCTGCGCATGCTGAAGTAGGCCGCGATCCCGCGCGGCGTCTCGTGCAGCTCGGGCGCCCAGAAGCTCGCGGTGCCCCACACCGGGCGTGTGCCCGACGGAAAGATCCAGCCGAGCCGCCGCCAGTCGCGCAGGTTCGAGGACTCGTAGAGCGGAAACACGTTGCTGGCCTTGCCGCCGGTACACGCGACGTACCACCGGCCGCGCGCATGCAGCATCCCGGGATCCGCGCAGTCCTCGATGACGGGATTCGCGATCGCGAGCGGTGCCGGCCGTGCGCGCTCGACCGTGGTCTGCTCGACGGGCTTCGGCGCGGGCGGCGGCGCGCGGCGATGCGGGCGTGAATCGATCCGGCTCACCGCGAACAGCGTGATCCCGGCGACCGCGGCGAGCACGCCGAGGCTCGCTTGCCAGCGCCGGCGCGCGGCGAGCTTGCGCGTGAACGTGCTGCCGAGCGCGGAGCCGCTCGCGTCGAGCGCGCCGATCGAGAACTGCTGGCGGCGCGCGTCGTCGAGCTCGCGGCGAACGGTCTCGAGCATCGCGGCGACCTGGCGCATCGTCGGCCGCTGCTCGGGGAGCTTCGCGAGCATCGCGCGCAGCAACGCGTCGAGCGTTGGCGGAATGCCCGGCCACAGCGCGCGCGGCTCCGGCAGTGGATCGCGCAGGTGCATCGCGAGGATCTCGGCGGGCGTCGCGGCCTCGAACGGCAGCTGATCGAGCAGCAGCTCGAACGCGACGACGCCGAGCGAGTACACGTCGCTCGCCGGCGAGACGTCGGCGCCGCGCGCCTGCTCGGGCGCGAGGTACTGCGGCGTGCCGACGAGCTGACCGTCGAGCGTGTGCCGCGCGTCGACGTCGAGCAGCCGCGCGATGCCCCAGTCGAGCAGCTTGACGCGCCGCCCATCGGGGCCGTCTGCCAGAAAGACGTTGTCGGGCTTGAGATCGCGATGGATCACGCCCGCGTCATGCGCGGCGATCAGCGCGTCGCACACCTGCAGCAAGATCGCGATCGATTCCTCGGGCGGTAGCTCGTGCGTGCGGTCGTGCAGCGAGTGGCCGGTGAGCCGCTCCATCACGAGGTACGGCCGGCCGTCGTCGGTCGTGCCGGTCTCGAAGATGTCGATGATGTTCGGATGCCCGATCCGATTGACGACCTGCGCCTCGAGCAGCATGCGCTCGGCGCTGAGCCCCGGCCCGACGAGATAGCGATGCACGACCTTCAGTGCCGCGCGCTTGCCGATCCGCGCGTGGCGCACCGCGTACACCGTGCCCATGCCGCCGCGCCCGAGCACGTGCTCGATCGTCCACGGTCCGGCCTGCGCTCCCGGCGCGAGCTCGTCGCTGGGCGGCGGCGGCGACGACGAGTCGAGCGTGCGCAGCGAGCTCCTCACACGCGCAAACGGTGCAGCCCCCATGCCGCGAGGCATCGGAGAGCATCGGATCCGACGCGCTCGGAGTCAGACGGCGCACACCTCGGAGCGGATCAGGAACCGCACGCCCTCCGGCGCCTCGAGCGAGAACCCGGCGCCGCGCCCGGGCACGACGTCGAGGATCAGATCGGTGTGCTTCCAGCGCTCGTACTGATCACCGCCCATGTAGAACGGGCAGCCGCCGACCTCGCCGAGCTGCACGTCGCGCGCACCGAGCTTGAACTCGCCGGCCGGATAGCACATCGGTGCGCTGCCGTCGCAGCAGCCGCCCGACTGATGAAACATCAGCGGGCCGTGCTGCGCCTTCAGGCGTTCGATCCAGTCGAGCGCGGCAGGTGTGGCGGCGATCGTCGACATGGCCGGCTCAGAAGAATCCCATCGGCTTCGGGTCGTAGCTGACGAGCAGGTTCTTCGTCTGCTGGTAGTGGTCGAGCATCATCTTGTGGGTCTCGCGACCGATGCCGGACTGCTTGTAGCCACCGAACGCGGCGTGCGCCGGGTAGAGGTGGTAGCAGTTCGTCCACACGCGGCCCGCCTGGATCTCGCGACCCGCGCGGAACGCCGTGCTGCCATCGCGCGTCCACACGCCGGCGCCGAGGCCGTACAGCGTGTCGTTCGCGATCTTGATCGCGTCGTCGAACCCATCGAAGCTCGTCACCGAGACGACCGGGCCGAAGATCTCCTCCTGGAACACGCGCATCTTGTTGTTGCCCTCGAAGATCGTCGGCGCGACGTAGTAGCCGTTCTCGAGGCCCTCGCCGAGCCGCACGCGCTCGCCACCGATCCGGACCTTCGCGCCTTCCTTCTTGCCGATGTCGATATACGACAGAATCTTCTCGAGCTGATCGTTGCTCGCCTGCGCGCCGATCATCGTCTCGGTATCGAGCGGATCGCCTTGCTTGACGCGCTTGGTGCGCTCGACCGCGAGCTCGAGGAACTGGCCGTAGATCTTCTTGTCGATCAGCGCGCGCGACGGGCACGTGCAGACCTCGCCCTGGTTGAGCGCGAACATCGTGAAGCCTTCGAGCACCTTCTGGCGGAAGTCATCGTCCTTGTCGAGCACGTCGCCGAAGAACACGTTCGGCGACTTGCCGCCGAGCTCGAGCGTCACCGGGATCAGGTTCTCCGACGCGTACTGCATGATCAGGCGGCCGGTCGTGGTCTCGCCGGTGAACGCGACCTTCGCGACGCGCGGGTTCTGCGCGAGCGGCTTGCCGGCCTCGATGCCGAAGCCGTTGACGATGTTCAGCACGCCCGGCGGCAACAGCGAGCCGACGAGCTTGGCCCACAGCAAGATCGACGCGGGCGTCTGCTCGGCCGGCTTCAACACGACGCAGTTGCCGGCGGCGAGCGCGGGCGCGAGCTTCCACGCGGCCATCAGCAGCGGGAAGTTCCACGGGATGATCTGACCGACGACGCCGAGCGGCTCCTTGATGTGATACGCGACCGTGTTGTGATCGAGCTCGGCGACCGAGCCCTCCTCGGCGCGCAGGCACCCGGCGAAGTAGCGGAAGTGATCGATCGCGAGCGGCAGATCGGCTGCGAGCGTCTCGCGGATCGGCTTGCCGTTGTCCCACGTCTCGGACAGCGCGAGCAGCTCGAGGTTCTGCTCCATGACGTCGGCGATCTTGTTCAGAATCCGCGCACGCTCTGCAGGCGCGGTCCGGCCCCATGCGAGCTTTGCGCCGTGGGCGGCATCGAGTGCGCGCTCGATGTCCTCTGCCGTGGAGCGCGGTACCTCGGTGTACGGCTGGCCGGTGACCGGTGAAATGTTTGCGAAGTACTGACCTTTCACGGGGCGAACGAACTCGCCGCCGATGAAGTTGTCGTAGCGCGACTCGTAGTTCAGCTTGCTGCCGCTCGTGTTCGGACGTGGATAGCGCATCGGGAACCCTCCTTGGTGGGAGCGCCTTCGTGCAACGACGAGGCCATCGGGGAAGTCCGCGCGGCGGAAGCGGTGCATCGCGTCGAGGTGGAGCGAAACGAAACACTCTGTCGCGCTCCACTCGCGCGACGCGCTCCAGATGGCGATTGCCTCGATCGATCGACCGGCGCACGCTTGCCCGGTGGCGGCGACAGCGATCGATCGACTCGTGCTCGCGGACGTGCCGTCGTCGGTGTGGGACGATTTTCACGCAGGGCGTGCGGCGGCCGCGGAGCCCGAGCTCGTGTCGTGCTGGACGCGCGCGCAGTCCCTCGGGGCTCCGCTCGAAGGCGCGCCGCCCGAGGATCGCCTGCTGCGCGGCGAGGCGCTGCGGCTGCATGCGGGCCACGTCGAGTTGATCCAGGCGATCGGTGATTCGATCCTCGATCGCGCGACCGCGCAGGTCGCCGATCACGACTTCCTGCTGCTGCTCGCCGATCCGGATGGCGTCGTCGTGCAGACGCGCGGCGGCGGCGAGTTCTCCGAGACCGCGGCGCGCGTGCGGTTGATCGCCGGCGCGAACTGGAGCGAGGCCGCGCGCGGCACGAACGCGATCGGCACCGCGGCGGCCGCGAACCGACCGACCGAGGTCCACGGCCACGCGCATTTCGGTCGCAGCTATCACGATCTCGTCTGCTATGCGGCACCAGTGCGCGGCGTCGATGGTCTGCCGCTCGCGATCCTCGACGCGACCTCGCGCGTCGATCGCGCCGATCCGGCGATCGCGCGCACGATCGTGCAGACCGCGCGCTCGCTCGAGGAGCTCGTGCGGCTGCAGGCCTACGCGAGCGCCGGCGTGTCGATCACGCGCGTGCTCGGCCGCTCGCTCGATCGGATGAGCGACCCGGCGCTGCTCGTCGAGGCGCCGGGCACGATCGTGCGGGCGAACGCCGCGGCGCGCACGATCCTCGGCGCCGAGCTCGCCGGTCACGATCCTGGCGCGAGCCTCGGGCTCGACTGGCACGCGCTCGTCGCGGAGGCGCTCGCGCCTGTGACCGGCGGCCACCCGCTCGTGCTCGGACGCGGCACGAACCGCCGCGCGTGGCGGCTGCGCGCCGAGCCGCTCGCGGCACCGAACGGCACGATCGTCGCGGTGTTCGTCGTGCTCGAGCCCGGACGCCTGATCGCGCCGGCGTCGCCGCGCACGACCGCGCCGCGCGATCCGTTCGACGCGATCTTCACCACCGACGGTGCGGTCACGCAGGCGATCCGGTGGGCGCGCCAGCTCGCGAGCTCGGACCTGCCGATCATGCTGCTCGCCGAGACCGGCGCCGGCAAGGAGCTGTTCGCGCACGCGATCCACGCCGCGTCCCCGCGCGCTGCCGGTCCGTGGCACGCGATCAACTGCGGCGCGCTCGCACCGAGCCTGCTCGAGGCCGAGCTGTTCGGCTACGCACCGGGCGCGTTCACTGGCGCCGAGCGCACGGGCAAGCCCGGGCTGTTTCACGCCGCGTCCGGCGGTACGCTGTTCCTCGACGAGGTCGCCGAGATGTCGTCGGCGATGCAGGCCGCGCTGCTGCGCGTCGTCGAGACCGGCACGTTCCGCCGCGTCGGCGACACCCGGCTCGAGCGCACCGACGTCCGGATCGTGTGCGCGACGTGTCGCGATCTGCGCGCGCTCGTCGCCGCCCGCGGGTTCCGCCAGGATCTCTACTACCGGCTCAAGGGCGCGACGGTGACGATCCCGCCGCTCCGCGAGCGCAGCGATGTCGTCGCGCTCGCCGAGCACCTGCTCGGCCCGGCGACCGCGCTGTCGCCCGAGGCGAGCGACGCGATCGCGCGCTGGACGTGGCCCGGCAACGTGCGCGAGCTCAAGTCGATGCTCGCGGTCGCGCAGGTCGCGGCCGCTGGCGCGCGCTGGATCGAGCTCGCGCACCTGCCGCCCGAGCTCACCACCGCGGCGTCGCCGACGACCGCGCTCGACGACGTCGAACGCGACGCCCTCGTGCGCGCGCTCGCGGAGTGCGGAGGCAATGTCTCGCGCGCGGCGCGCAAGCTCGGGGTCGCGCGCAGTACCGTGCACCGCATGAAGCGGCGGTTCGGCCTCGCCTGATCAGCGCAGCCGGTAGGGCAGCTGCTCGTACGCGTGGCCGATCGCGAGCACGCGACCATCGTCCCACGGCTTGCCGAACACCGAGAGCCCGACGGGAAACCCGTCGACGTCGCCCATCGGGACGGTGAGGTGCGGCGCGCCGGCCACGGCGGCGAACTGGCTCGACGAGCCGGAGAACACGTCGCCCTTCGCGTAGTCGATCTTCCAGGCGGGGCCCTGCGTCGGTGCGATCAGCGCGTCGAGCTTGTCGGCCGCGAGCACCGCCGCGATGCCGTTGTCGAGCGTCACCGTGCGCGCGCGGCGCTTCGCATCGACGTACTTCGGATCGGACAGGCCGGCCGTCGCCTGCGCCTGCTCGAAGATCTCCTGCTGGAAGTACGGCATCACCTTCGCGGCGTTCGCGGTGTCGAACGCGATCAGCTCGGCGAGCGTCTTCGCCTGACCGGCGCGCGCGTGGCTCGCGAGGTAGGCGTTGATGCCGTCCTTGAACTCGTAGAGCAGGATCGCGAGCTCGTCGTCGTCGAGTGTCTTGACCTCCGGCAGCTTGACGGCGACGAGCACCGCGCCGGCCGCGGTCAGCTGCTCGCACGCGCGATCGAACACCGCGAGCGTCTTCACATCGAATGACGCCGGCTTGACGACGCCGAGCCGCACGCCCTGCAGCGACGCCTTGCCGAGCGCGGCCTCGAAGTCGAGATCGAGCGTCGCCGGGATCGCAGCGGTCGCCGGATCCGCCGGATCGCGCCCGGCGATCACGTGCAACACGCGCGCGGCGTCGGCGACCGTCTTCGTGATCGGACCGGCGGTGTCCTGGGTCGCCGAGATCGGAACGATGCCGGTGCGGCTGACGAGCCCGACCGTCGGCTTGAACCCGACGACGCCGTTGATCGACGCCGGGCACACGATCGAGCCGTCGGTCTCGGTGCCGAGCGTCGCCGACGCCGTGCCCGCCCGGACCGCGACCGCGGAACCCGAGCTCGAGCCGCACGGGTTGTAGCCGGGCTTCGTCGCGTGGATCGTCTGGCCGCCGGCGCTGCTCCAGCCACTGGTCGACTTCGTGCTGCGGAAGTTCGCCCACTCGCTGAGGTTCGTCTTGCCGACGATCACGGCGTTCGCCGCGCGCAGCTTCGCGACGATCGGCGCATCGCTCGCCGGCACGTTGCCCGCGAGCGCGAGCGAGCCCGCGGTCGTCGCGAGCCGCGCGGTGTCGATGTTGTCCTTGACGCCGATCACCGCGCCCTGCAGCAGCGCGCCGTGCCCGCGCTTGCCGTCGACGGCGGCGGCCTGCGCCGGGGCATCCGGTGCGAGCGAGAGATACGCGTGGACGCCACTCGCGCCGCGATCGCGCTGCTCGATCCGCGCGAGGTAGCCGCGCGTGACGTCGGCTGACCGCAGCGTGCCGGCCTCCATGCGGGCGACCTGCTCGACGAGCGGCAGATCGAGCTCGGCATCACTCGCCGGCCGCGCCGGTGGCTCGACATGCCCGCCACCACCGCCACACCCGAGCCAGACGACCGCGGCGCACGACACGAGTCTCATCGCCGGACTGTAGCGTCAGTCGTACGCCTGCGGGATCGCGGGCGCGACGATCATCGGGTGCGCCGCGGGGCGCGTCGGGAACGCCGGATTGCGCGGTGCCGCGAGCGTGAGCTCGCACTCTGCGGAGAAGTCGTGGCGGCGAAACACGGCGCCATCGCGCGACGACTCCACGTGCGCCGTGCCGTCGACGGCGTACACCGCCTCGACGACCCAGTTGCTCTGGCCGTCGAGATCCTCGTCGACTTCGGCGCGCAGCGTGCGGCCGCGCTCGTCGAACGTGTACGTGAATCGCGCGTCCGGGCGCTCGACCGTGGTCCGCGTGACCGTCGGATCGACCGCGAACGTCGTGACCTGCTCCATCGCGGCGCGACTGTCGAGCACCGTGCGCGAGCTCAGGCGATCGGCGTCGTAGCGATACGTCGTCGCGATCGTCGCCGGGCCGAGCTCGGGATCGACGATCGACTCGTCGACGTGGATCAGCAGCGCGCCGCTGTACTGCAGGCTTCGCGTCGACGTCGCGGCCTCGCTGCGGATCACGCGATCGTCGGCGTCGAGCGTGTACGTCGTGATCTCGTCGCCGCGATGCTCGACGACGGTCGTGTCGCCCTGCTCGAGCGTGACGACCTGCTCGATCGTGCCGTCGTCGCCGAGGTCCTGGTTCTCGCGCACGAGCCGGCCGCGCTCGTCGTACTCGTACGTCCATCGCGAGACCGTGCCGCCCGGCGACCACACGGCGTCGATCGGCTGCCGGCCGAGCATCTCGATCTCGAGTCGCTCCGACGAGGCGTCTGCCGTCACCGTCGCGATGCATAGCCGCGGCTCGCTCGGCATCGAACCGCCACCACAGCCGACCGCGAGCGCCAGTCCGATCATCCGCCTCATGGGCGGCGACGTTATCAGGGTGCGAGGCGCTCGCGCAGCCACGTTCCGTCGCCCGCCTTGCGATAGCAGACGCGGTCGTGAAGCCGTGACGGTTGGCCCTGCCAGAATTCGATCATGTCGGGCACGACGCGATAGCCGCCCCAGTTCGCGGGCCGCGCCGGCTCGCGATCGCCGAGCTCGTCGGACAGCTGGTGGATCGCCTGCTCGAGCCACGCGCGATCCGGGATCGGCCGCGACTGCGGCGACGCGATCGCACCGAGCTGGCTGCCGCGCGGCCGCGACGAGAAGTACGCGTCGCTCTCCTCGGGCGTCAGCTTCTCGACCTCGCCCTCGATCCGGATCTGCCGATGCAGCGGCTCCCAGAACAGCACGAGCGCCGCGAACGGATTCGACACCAGGTCGTCGCCCTTGCGGCTCTGGTAGTTCGTGAAGAATGTGAAGCCGCGCTCGTCGAGCTCCTTCAGCAGGACGATCCGCGCCGCCGGCCGGCCGCGACCGTCGACGGTCGCGAGCGTCATCGCGTTCACCGTCGGCAGCTGGTGCGCGACCGCCTCCTGGAACCACGCGCGAAACTGCGCGATCGGATCCGGATCACAGCTCGCCGGATCGAGCGGCACGCCGGTGTACTGCTCGCCGAGGCGCCACAGCAGATCCTTGCTCATGCCGATCGTCTACCACGCAGCGCGCGTCACATCTTGTGATGCTCGCCCTCGCCCTTCATGTCGTGCTTCATCTCGTCGTGCTTCATGTCCTTCATGTCCATGCCGCCGCCGATCGCCATCAGGCCGTGGAAGCTCTCGTGGACGCGATGGAACGCGGGCTCGAACGTCGCGAGGTCGTTCGACTTGCAGGTCGTGCCGAGCGCGGTGACCGCGTCTGTCAGCTCCTTCGTACCGGCCGACCACTTCGCGGCGTCGGCGCCCGACGGTGGTGTCGCCTTCGCGAGCGCGTCGGCGTCGGTCTGGAACTCGGGGATCGCGGCGCAGGTATCCTTCATGCGCTTGTCGCCCTTGTCGGCGTGCCAGCGCGGGGCGAGCACGTCGTGGAACTTCGTCATCTCCGGCGACATCTCGTGGTGCTCCGACTTCATGTCGGCGTGATCGCCCGTAGCGGGCGCCGGCGTCGTCGACGTCGCGGGCTGGGACTTGCCACCGCACGCGGCGGCGAATACGAGGATTGCGAACGCGGTCTTCATGGCCGCCGCTTTCTCACGCGGCCTCACGCCGTGTCAACGGCCCGGGCTTTCGCAGCGCTGCGGTCTCGTGGCACGGTCTCGCCATGCAGCTCTTCGTGATCCGACACGGAATCGCCGAGGACGCCGAGCCCGGGCAGGACGACGCGAGCCGGCAGCTGACCACGCAGGGCGAGAAGCGCGTCAAGCGGATCGTGCGTGGTCTGCGCGCGCTCGACATCTCGTTCAACCGCGTGCTGACGAGCCCGTGGGCCCGCGCGTTGCGCACCGCCGAGCTGCTCGCACCGATCTGCGACGTCGAGCCGATCGCGAGCGACCTGCTGACGCAGACGCCGCGCGCCGAGCTGCTCGCCCAGATCGCCGAGCTCGGCGAGGACACCGCGGTCGTCGGTCACGAGCCGTGGCTCGGCGAGCTCGTCGCGTGGCTCGCGTTCGGCGACCAGCGCCATGGCGAGGCGCTCGATCTGAAGAAGGCGAGCGTGACCTGGCTCGAGGGCACCGCGGTGCCGGGCGGCATGACGATCCGCGCGATGATGCCGCCGCGCCTGCTACGCCGGCTCGCCTAACCCAACCTCAGTCGCAGCTCGGCGCGCGAAATGTCGTCGCGAGCTCGACGACCGGCGAGCTCTCCGTCGATCCGCTCGCGGTCAACACGCCATGCACGCCGTCGTCGCTCACCGCGTCGATCTGCAGCGTGCCGGTGAACCGCGCCGTCGGATCGTAGCCACCGAGCGTGGTCGCGCTCGTGTAGCTCGTGATGTTCACGACCGGCGAGCTCGGCACCGCCGCGGGATCCAGCGTCATGAGCGCGATCGTGCCCGGCGCGATCGGCGCGTTCCACACCGTCAGCGTGAAGTTCGCAACCTGCCCATCGATCCCCTGCAGCTCGTCGATGCGCTCGCACGCGGTCCCCGCCTCGAGCGAGCCGATCGAGATGCTCCACGGATCGCCGGGCACGAGCCACGCGGAGCGGCCCGCATTCCCCGTCGCTTCGCCGACCCGTGGCGCCGGCTCGGCACACGCGCAGACCACCACAGTTGCCAACCCCGCCAGCTGCGTGATGCTCGACCTCATCACAAGACGATACCACCGGACCCGGCCCGTCGCTGTGACCGTTGTCGCCGCCCCTGGAGCGAGCAGACGCTCAGCGCAACGGTCGCATGCCGCGCGCGCGGCGCAGGTCGTTCACCGCGCGCCCGACCTGATCGTCGTGCAGCAACAGCTTCGACAGCGCACCCGTCGTGATCCCCAGCCGATGCGCCGTCGTCCCGATCTCGAGCTCACCGGCAACCAGCAGATCGAGCAGCTCCGCGATCGCCGCCCAGTACTCCCCGGTCAGCCGCGTCTTCGCGCCGAGCGGTGCCGTGCCCCCCGCGACGAGCGCGGCGAGCCGCGCCGACGGCACGTAGCCCTCGAGCGTCACCGGCTCCCGCACCTCCAGCGCGATCGCGGCGCGCAGCCGGCGCACGGCGTGGACCTTGTTCTCGGCCTGCGACCGGCTGTCCTCGCCGATCGCACTCACGCCGCTGAGCTTGTGGCGCAACCGCACCGCGCTCTCGGTCTTGTTGCGGTGCTGACCACCTGGCCCCGACGCGCGGTAGCGATCGACCTCGCACTGCGCGATCAGCGCGTCGTCGCTCGCCAGCAGATAATTCGCGCGCACGACGCGATCTTGTCACGGGATGTGATCTTCCCCATCCCTCGGTGCGGTGCGACCACGGTGCAGGCACTTAGCCACAGGGCCCGCTGCGGTGTGATCTTCCCCATCCCTTGGTACGGCGTGACCAGCGATCGCAGAGTTACACGCGGGGCGCACGCCTCAGTTCGCTTGCGACGGCGCCGCCGGCTGCTTCGCGGCCGCGTCGCCAGGCTCGAGGTACACGTCGACGCCGGCCTTGTCGCCGGCCCGGCCGTACTCGATGCGCACGATCGCATCGCCGAGCGCACCGATGAGCTTGCCGAGCTTCGGGTCGACCCCGACGTTCGCGGCCTGACACAGGGGCTCGATGTCGGCGCTCGCGAGGCCCGGGATGAGCGCACCGACGCGCGTCACCTGGCCGCCGCGGATCCGCACGGCGACGGCGAACTGCGGCGCGGTGATCGTTCGCAGCCGGTCGGCGAGCGCCGGATCGAGCGGCGCGCCGGTGAAGTGCGCGAACGCGCGCGACAGCGCAGCGACCTGATCGGCGACGGTCTCGCCGGGCATCGCGAGCTCGAGCTCGGAGTACGGAGACTCTCCGATCGATTGCGTGAACCGCTCGACGCGCTCGAGCCCGAGATCCTCGACGAGCTTCTTCAGCTGGTACTTCGCCTCGTGCGTGCCGAACATCGCCTCGAGCTTCGACCACGGCTGTGGATCCCAGAAGTGCCAGCCGGTGATGACCTTGCCGCCCCACACACCGATCCACGAACCGACGAGCTTGGGCTCGAGCGCCTCGCCCATCTGATCGAGCATCTTTGCATCGCTCTTCGCGATGTTGCAGAGCTTGAAGTAGTCCGCCATCTTCGGCACGAAGCCGCGCGGATCGCCCCACGCACCCCACCACAGCCGGCGCAGATCGCTGCCGAGCATGGCGAGATAGCTCGCCGACTCGCCCATCGGCATGTCGGGCGGCATCGGGTTGTGCTCGAGCCAGCGGTCGAGATGGATGTCCATCCACTCCTCGACGATCGGCAGCTGCGACAGGCTGATCTGCAGGTTGAGACGGATCGCGAGCGCGCGCTGCAAGGCGTCGTCGAGCGAGCTCATCGATCCGACGGTAGCACGGCGTACACCGTCGCCACGACTGCCTACTGCAGGACGAGGCGCGCGGTCAGGAACACCGACCGGCTTCCGGTCGTCATTGCCTCGCCGCTGATCTGCTGGGCGAACACCGACGCGCGCAGGCCGATCGCGACGACGTCCTCGATCCAGTAGCTCGTGCCGAGGCTCAGGTAGTGCTCGCGCGTGCGGTGGTCGGGCTCGCTGGTCCCGACGAGCGAGTACTGGAAGCCGACGCCACTGTGCTCGAGGTAGTCGAGATCGACACCGGTCGAGAACGTGTACGACTTGAACAGATCGGGCAGCCGGTACTTCGAGTCCGTCGGATCGAGGATCTCGTTCTTGTTGCGCGACACGTTTGCGAACGGCGACAGCTTGCCGATCGGCGTCGGAATCTTGCCGCGCGCGCCGAGCCGCAGGTTGTAACCGCGGATGGTCTGGTCATCCATGACGGCCTCCTGCGTGTCGAGGCTGTACATCTGGACCTCCGCCTGCGCGTCGAGGTACTCCGATTTGAACATCACCGACGGCGAGCCGAAGTAGATGTGGAGGTTCTGGTCCGGCAGGTTGTTCTGGCTGTTCCCGACCTGCGCCGCCGCGAGATAGAACGGCCGGTCGAACGGCGTCAGCTTGCCGCCGATCACGAGCGTGCCGGTGATGCCGGTCGGGTTCGTCGAGTGGAATGTGCCGGCGACCGTCAGGTGCTTGTCGATCGCGTAGCTCGCGAACAGGCCGTTGCCGCGGTCGGCGCCGGCGTACAGCAGCGGGTCGCGCGTGTACAGGTCGGTGTACAGCAGGTCGCCGACGTGCGCCGAGACGTAGTCGAAGCTCGCCGGATCGTCGATGCGGCCGGCCGCGATCGAGAGGCCCGAGCGCGTGTAGCGCAGGTACTGATCGCGGATCGCGATCGCCGCCTGGCCTTCCCACACGCTCGAGCCATAGCCGAGCGGGCCACCCAGCGATGCCTCGAACTCGCTTGCGAACGTGATGTACTTGCCGGCGCCGCCGCGCAGTCCGAGCCGCGACACCGCGATCGTCGGGTTCTGCGTGCCGGTCTCGACGTCCGGCGGCTGGTGCAAGCTCTGGAGGTGCACGCCGCCGGCGATCGCGCCGTACGGCTCGATCCACCGCGCCTTGTTCGTGACCTTGACGTCCGCGGTCACCGACGTCGGCCCCTCGGCGCCGCCCTCGGCATCGGTTGCCGCGGCGGTGCGCTTCGGCAGGTTCTTCGGCGTCTCGCCGTCCTCGGCCGGCGCTGGATCGGCGGCCTTTGGCGGCGGCACCGGACCGAACGGACGGATCTGGTCCGCCGGCAGCTCGATCTCCTTGCTGCTTTCCTTGCTGCTTTCCTTGCTGCTCTCCTTGCTGCTCTCCTTGCTGCTCTCCTGACCGGTCTGCTTACTGGTGTTCTGATCGGCCAGCGCGGTGGCGGGCGCGAGCAGCGAGCTCGCGAACAAGATCGTCGACAAACGCATGACCTCAGTCCTCCAGCGCAGCGATGATCTTCGCGAGGCCCGCGTCGCTGCGAACGCTGCCGTAGTGGTTGCGGAAGAATCCGTTGAAGAAGTAGCCGCTCGTGTCGAAGTCGTTGAGCCCGTTCAGCAGGTTGTTCGCGCACGCCTTCGGATACAGCCGCGACGCGTGCTCGGACACGAACTCGTCCTGCTGCGTCCCGTTGTCGAGATCCTTCATCGTGATCGTCGTGTACGAGACCGTGTTGTCACCGCACGCGCCGCGCTTGCCGAACGCGTAATCACCGTCGGCGCACGGCGTCTCCCACCAGCCGCCGAACTCGGACTCGCCGTCGATTGGCGGGCCATTGAGCGCGCGGTGGAACGTGGTCTGCGTGTACTGGTTGCGCTGCCCCATCTCGCAGGTCACCGTGCCGCGCATCGTCAGGTTGACGCCGCACTGCTTCGCGAAGCTGACGACCCCATGGTGCGCGCCGCTCGCGACGATCACGTCCTGTAGCCGCGACATGATGTTGACGTCCCAGGTGCCATCCGCGTTCTCGACCCACAGCCGGCGGATCGCGTCGCGCACCGTGGTCGCGCCGAGCGAGAATCCGATGACCGAGATCTTGCGGTCCGGGTTCGCGATCGCGATCTGCTTCAACAACGATTGCAGCAGCGGTACGTCCCACCCGTGGTCCGCGTTCTTCGGCGTGTTCCCGGTGTCCTTGCCCTCGGGCGACTTCGGGTCGTCGATGAGATCCGTCCGCATGTCGATCGCGATCGTGCGGAACCCCTTCGCCGGCAGCAGCTCCGCGAGCTGATCGCGCGCGACCGTGTCCGCCGGAAACGACAGCGAGCTCGGATCGGGATGCACGAACTTCATCCAACCGGTCGGCGATTCCGAGTTGCCGTGCACCAGCACGACGATAGGCTTGCTCGTGTCCTCGCTCGCCCCCGCGGGAAATTCGAACTGCCGCGCCGCGCACGTGAACCCCGGAATGCTGGCCGGCGTGTACGTCAGCCCCGCGATCGAGCACCCCGGATGCCCGGCCCCCGCGCCATCCGCCGTCAGCGTGCGATAGCGACCACCCGGGTACATCGCATCGCCCGGCTGCGGCATCGACACGCCGTCCCACGTGTTGCGCGTCGCCGTCGGCAACGCGTCGTGATAGTCGTACCCGGCGGGCGCGAGCGGCGCCGCAGCCATCGCCTCCTCGCACGCCGTCTTGTCGACGCCCGACCCGTCATCGTCGCCACCCGACGGACGCCCGGTTCCCCCGAGCGTGCACGCCGGCACCAGTAGCAGCAGCAATCCCATCGCGCGCATGATGGCCGCGCGACGAGCAATGCCCGTACCACGCCTAAGTCGATGGCCCTGCAGGCGATCTGCTGTTGGATCGACTCGGGTTGTTGTCGCGTCCCAACAGGCCATCCCGTTCCGAGGGATGGGGAGGATCACACTCCCGCTTGTGTGATCTTCCCCATCCCTTGGTTGGGGGGAAACGGGGCGAAACGACGCGAATCTACGCAACCGCGTGCGCCCGCGGCCGAACGGTCGGCCGCCATGACACAGCCACGCGAAGTGATTGCTGGGCGGTTCTATCTCGTCACGCGGCGCTGCTCGCGCGGGCAGTTCTTGATGCGGCCGGATCCGACGACGAACCGCATCTGGGAGTACTGCCTGGGCGAGGCGGTGCGGGCGTACGGCATCACGGTCGTCGGGGACTGCGTGATGTCGAACCACTACCACACGGTCATCTTTGACCGGCACGGGAACTATCCCGAGTTCCTCGCGTACCTGCACGGGCTGTTCGCGCGGTGCATGAATGCGTGGCGCGGGAGGCGCGATCATTTCTGGGATGCGCGGCAGACGTCGGTGGTGATGCTCGCGGACGAGGGTGCGCTCATCCGGGAGCTCGTGTACACGTTCACGAATCCCGTGACGGCGTTGCTCGTCGACGAGATCGGGAGCTGGCCTGGCGTGAACGGGTTGGCGCGGCTGATGAGCGGGCGCGAGCGGCGGGTGAAGCGGCCGCGGAAGTTCTTCCGCCGGGGGCGCGAAGAGGCGTTGCCCGAGGAGACGGTGTTGCGACGCGAGGTGCCGGCGGACGCGATTCCGGATCGCGAGCGGTTTCTGGCGCGGCTGCAGCGGGCGGTCGACCGGCGGCTCGGCGAGCTCGCGGCGTATCGTGCGCGCGCGGGGTTGCGGTGCCTGGGGCGACGCGCGGTGCGCGAGACGAGCTGGCGGCAAGCGGAGGAGGAGAAGCCGCACACGAAGCGCGATCGCAACGGCATCAGCCCGCGGGTTGCGACCCGCGATGTCGAACGTCGCAAGGAGGCGCTGAGGAGGATGGGTGCGTTCCGGCGGCGGTATGCGGATGCACTCGTTGCGTGGTTCGATGGCGAGGAGTGCGTGTTTCCCGAGGGGACGTACTGGCTGGCGCGGTATGCGCGCGCACCGCTCGAGGGGCCGCGGCCGCGCAGGTGGCGGCTAGTTCGTGACCGTGACGGATAGCGTGTAGTCGCCCTGGCCGGCCGCGAACTCGTCGTCGACG
This sequence comes from Kofleriaceae bacterium, assembly GCA_035715365.1. GTDB lineage: Bacteria > Myxococcota_A > Polyangia > Haliangiales > Haliangiaceae > JABFXX01. The sequence continues at coordinate 51,891 of DASTLB010000063.1, forward strand.
ACGACGAAGGCATCGCCGGCGGCGGGCATCACCGTGATCGGGTTGCCGAGCTTCGCGAAGCTGTTGCCGAGGCAGGCCGGCGTGTTCGGCGAGACGACGCACGCGGCGACGACGTAGGCCTTGCGCCCGCCGGCATCGATCGAGACGGTGAGCCGCTTGCCGGCGGTGACCGGGATCTTGTAGACGGCATCGGGCCCGTTCATCACGAAGCCGCCGCACAGCGAGGACATGTTGAATGGCTTGCCGGCCGTCGTGCCGGTCGCGTTACCGCCGGTGGCGGGGAAGCTGCCGGGGTCGGCGCACGTGAAAGCCGGGACGCGCGCGTCGATGTCCGGCGCATCGACGGCGTCGGTCGTCGGCGCGTCCTGCGGCAGGCAGAGCTGCTGCGCACTGCAGACGAGACCGGACGGGCACTTGCCGTCGGGACACGCGTACGGGCCGCCGTTGTAGTCGGCCTGGAAGAAGCAGCCACCGACGAAGATGACCGCGCACAGCGCAGCGGAACGGGGCATAGTAGCGGCCGCTTGCCAGGCTACCACCTCGACCCGCGGCCGGGCGTCCGGCCAGCCGGCACCTCCGGACAAGGGCCGACGCGCCTCGGTCGGTACGAGCTGCTCGGTCAGCTCGCGACCGGTGGGATGGCCGAGATTCACCTCGCGCGGCTCGCGGGCGAGGCCGGCTTCGAGAAGATCGTGGTCGTCAAGCGGCTGCTGCCGGAGCTCGTGGCTTCGCCGGCGTACGTGGCGATGTTCCTCGACGAGGGCAAGCTCGTCGCGCGCCTCGATCACCCGAACATCTGCGAGGTGTACGAGCTCGGCCGCGACGGCGCCGAGTACTACCTCGCGATGCCGTACCTCGACGGGATCGCGGTGCACGAGCTGATCGCGCGGCCACGCGATCCCGATCGCATCAGCCAGCTGCGTGTCGCCGCCGGCGTGATCGTGCAGGCGTGCGCGGGGCTGCACCACGCCCACGAGCTTCGCGATGCCGACGGCGCCGCCGCCCACCTCGTGCATCGTGACGTCTCGCCGTCGAACCTGTTCGTCACGACCGCCGGCGTCGTGAAGGTGCTCGATTTCGGCATCGCGAAGGTCCGCGGCGCGGCGGCGACCGAGGTCGGCACGATCAAGGGCAAGCAGCAGTACATGGCACCCGAGCAGCTGCTCGGCGAGCCGCTCGATCGCCGGTGCGACGTGTTCGCGCTCGGCATCGTGCTGTTCGAGCTCGCGACGCATCAGCGGCTGTTCAAGCGCGCGAGCGACTACCTCACCGCGAAGGCCGTGCTCGAGGAGCCGGTACAGCGCGCGGACGCGATCGATCCCGCGGTGCCCGGGGCGCTCGCCGACGTGATCGCGAAGGCACTCGCCCGCGATCGCGAGGCGCGGTTTGCCGACGCGCAGCAGCTCGCCGCCGCGGTGACGACCGCACTCGCGCCGCACGGCGGGATCGCGACGCCGCCGGAGATCGCCGCCGCGATCACGCTCGCCGACGAGCTCACCGCGCAGCGCACGCAGAAGGCACGCGTGCTCGCCGACGCGCGCTCGCGGATCACCGACGTCATCACCGCGACCGACGCCGTACCGACGCGACCGATGCGCGGACCGGCCGAGCCGCCGACCGAGCTCGTCGAGGTGCCGCCACCGGCACGCCGGCGCTGGGTCCTCCTCGCCGCCAGTACGCTCGCGCTCGGCGTGATCGCCGGCGGTGGGCTGTACTACGCGACACGGCCGTCGAAACCTGCGGCGCTGTCTGCACCACAGGCCGAGCTGATGGGCCAGGTTGCCGACGGCGTGCTCCGCGAGCCGCGCGTCGTCGTCGACGCGACGCCCGCGATGATCGAAGACGCCGCGCCCGCGGTCGCGGTCGATGCCGCGCCGCCCGCACCGCCGCCGCCGCCGCCGATCGATCACGTGCGCCCGGTGAAGAAGCCGGGCCTGTTCAGCATCGACTCGACGCCGTACGCGACGATCTACATCGACGGCAAGCGGCTCGGCGTCACGCCGATCGTGAAGCGCGAGCTGCCGGCCGGGCGCCACAAGCTGCGCGCGGTGCTCGAGGACGGTCGCGCGAAAGAGATCGCGATCGAGGTTCCCGCCGGCAAGCTCGCCGCGCCGATCCAGCTCGGCTGGTAGTACAGTCGCGCCGTGCGCCGCGTTCTCGTCCTCGTCGTGATCCTCGCGAGCGCGCACGTCGCGCACGCCGACGACGAGCTCGCACGCGCGCGCCAGCTCGAGGCGCAGCTCGAGTACGACAAGGCACTCGCGATCGTCGAGCGCGTGCTCGCGGCTGGCGGCGCCGATCCGGCGCGCTACGTCGATCTGCACGTGTTCGCCGGCAAGCTCGCGGCCGGCCTCGATCGCGGACAGCTCGCCGAGGATCACTTCGCGCGCGCGCTCGCGGTGCGGCCCGATGTCCAGCTGCCCGCGGGCACGTCGCCGAAGATCGTCGCGCCGTTCGAGATGGCGAAATCGCGCAGCGAGCCGCTCGTCGTCGATGTCGTGATCGCCGGCGGCATCGCAACCGTGACGGCGCACGATCGCCTCGGCCTCGTCACCGGCATCGCCGTGCGCGGCCTCGATGCGAGCGGCCAGTCGCGCGAGCTCGTCGAGCGATCCGCGCTCCGCATCGCGATTCCCACGGGCGTCCGTGCCGTCGAGGTCGCCGCGCTCGACGCGAGCGGCAATCGCGTGTGGGTCGGGCCCGCGCCGCACCCGGCGATCGCCCACGACAACCCGCCGGTCCCCGAGCATCCCGCGCCGTCGCGCCCGATCTACGCGCGGTGGTCGACGTGGGCGGTCGCGACCGGCGTCGTCGCCGCAGGTGCGGGCGCGGCGGCATGGCGGTTCACCGTCGCGCAGCACGACTGGGACGATCTGGACGCGCAGCCGAACCCGAGCTTCAGCGCGCTGCAGGCAATCGAGGATCGCGGCCGCCGGTGGGGCATCGTCGCGACCGTCGGCTTCGGTCTCGCCGCGACGACGGCGATCACGTCGACGATCCTGTTCGTGCGCAGTCGCGACGACGAGCCGCGGTTCGTGCTCGCGCCCGGACCGGGCGCCGGCATCGGCATCGCCGGATCGTTCTGAGCTACATCTGCGGCTGCAGGATCGCGATCGACGCCTGCTGCGGATCGAGCCAGCACGCGAACCGGCCGACGTTCGGGATGTCGGTCGGCGGCACCGTGATCTTCGCGCCGAGCCGCGCCGCGCGCTCGGTCAGCTGATCGCACTGCTCGACGCCGACGTACGGCAGCCAGAACGAGTACGGCACGCCCGGCGGCGACTTCATCATTCCTCCAGCGGACGCCTGATCGCCGCGCACGTTCTTGACGCCCGGACGATCGAGCAGCGTGTACGTCATGCCGCCGCCCATGTCGACCGGGCGCGGCTTCCAGCCGAACACCTTCTCGTAGAACGCGCCGGCGGCCGCCGGATCCGTCGACATCAGCTCGTCCCAGCAGAACGTGTACGGCTTCGGCACCGTCATCGCCTCGCGATCTTCACTCGCGCGCGCGCTCTTCCACGGCGCGAACACGGCGCCCGTCGGATCCGCGGTGACGGCGAACGTGCCGACGTTCTCCATCGTCGTCGCCGGCATGTACACCTGGCCGCCGGCACTCGTGATGCTCGCGACCGTCGCCGCAACGTCATCGACGACGACGTAGCCGAGCCAGCTCGTCGGTTGCGGCTCGTTCGGTCCCATCTGCCGCAGGCCGCCGATCATCTCGTCGCCGGCGGTGATGTGCAGGTACGGACCGTTCGCGCTCGCGTCGAACTTCCAGTTGAAGATCTCGCCGTAGAACTTCTTCGAGCCGTCGAGATCCTTGGTGTTGAGGTCGTGCCAGACAAACCGGTGTTTCGTCATGGCGCGACCCTACACGGGAGTGCCGGCGCTTACTTGACGTGGATCGGCCGGCTCGTCACGAGGCCGGTTCGCGGCGTCGCGATGTACTGCGGGATCGCGCCGGGCTCGCACGACAGCATCTGCTCGTCGTACGAGTACGCGTACGTCGCGTCGTCGATCGGCGTCAGGTGCTCGGTGCCGAGCCACTGGCAACCGTCGTTCGTGAACAGCTTCATCTCGAACGTCAGCTCGTGCGGCCGGCCGTCCTCGGTCGTCACGTAGATGTCGCCGTCGGCCCACGCGGTCAGGTAGATCGCGTTCGGCTGAATCGGCGCGTGCAACGTGAGTCGTTGAACGAGCGGATGTTCGGTCGCCGCGTGGCTGGGGCCGAACGCGAGCGCGCCGGCGATCGCCAGTCCGGCGACCGCGGCCATCTTCACCACCGGAGTCTCGACGGCAAGCAGCTGCATTCGATCATTCTGGCGTGTCGATCTCGAACTTGCCATCTCGGCGTTCGATCAAGGCGCCGCTTTTACACAGCCCTGGTGTGGGCGCAGGTCGTCTAGTGCGTGATCGACCGCGCGATCTCGGTCAAAAGCGGAGGCGACGCCGCCGGCCGAGCACGAGCGCGACCGCGATCCCGAGCGTCGCGAACCCCGCGCCACCTCCGGATGCATCGAGGCTGCAGCCCGGCAGATCGGTGTTCGGTCCCTCGTCATCGCCGCCGCCATCGCCCGAGCCCGAGCCCGAGCCCGACCCGGAGCCTCCCGCGCCCGGCACCGTCACGCTCACCATCGTCGTCGCCATGTTGCCCGCGGCATCGACCGCGGTCGCGACGAGATCGTGCGTGCCCTCGCCCGCGGCGGTCGCGTCCCAGTCGAACTGGAACGGCGCCTCGGCATCGGTGCCGACGTCCGCGCCATCGATCGAGAGCGTGATGCTGCCCATCGCCGTCTCGTCGTTCGCGGCGACCACGACCGTGACGTTGCCCGTGACCTCGGCGCCCGCGGCCGGCGATACGATCGCGACCGTCGGCGCCGTGGCATCCGTGCCGCCACCACCGCCACCGCCACCGCCGCCGCCACCGCCGGTGAGCCCGAAGAAGTCCGCCGCACGCTGCGTCGCGCAGATGCCCTTGTTGTCGAAGTACGCGCCGGTCGTCGACACGCACGTCGACGTGCCCTCGTTGCCGATCGCGGTCGCGTGCCCCATGCCCGTGACCTTGTAGGTCTCGAGCACGACGTTCGTCCCCGCCTTGTACACCGCGTGCGTCGCCTGGCCGATCGTCTCCGTCGACGCCGCGGTGCTGCTCGCGCCGAGCACGTTCGTCCACTGCTTGACGAGCTCGTCCTCGTTCATCGGCACGACCGTGGTGTCACTCGCGCCGTGCCAGATCTGCAGCTTCGCGCGCGGCCCGGTGTACGACGCCGCGCCACGCACGAGGTCGCCCCACGCGGTCGCGGTCTTCGACACGCCCGGCGACTGACAGCTGTACGCGCCGTTCACCGTCGTCGCGCAGCGATACGGCAGTCCCGACATGATCGCCGCGCCCGCGAACTTCTCCGGCCACGTCGCGAGCATCACCGCGACGAACGCGCCGCCGGCGGAGAACCCGACGATGTACACCTTCGTCGCGTCCGAGCCGTGTGCCGCGATCGCGTGATCGATCATCGACGCGATCGACTGGTTCTCGCCCTGGCCGCGCACGAGGTTCGCGGTGTCGCCGTACTCGCCCGCCCAGTTGAAGCAGCGCACCGGGTTGTTCGCGGTCTGCTGCTCGGGATAGACGACCGCGAACTTGTACTGATCGGCGAGCTTGTTCCAGCCCGCCGCCTCCATGTTCGCCGCGGTCTGCGTGCAGCCGTGCAGCACGATGACGAGCGGACGTCCGGTCGCGAGCCCCGCCGGCACGTACTCGTACATCGCGAGCGCACCGGGGTTCGATCCGAACGAGGTGACCTGGGACAGGGTCGCGCCGGCAGGACGGCTCGCGACGAGGAGCACCGCAGCGAAGACGGCGACGCGCAGGACGATTCTCATGGCCGCGCTGCTCAGCAAGGGATGTGCCCGGTGGTCACGCGCGCGCGGTTGCGAGGATCCGGCGCGCCCAGGCCTGGGCCGTCGACACTGTTGGATCGCGCCAACAGGGCCCACGCGATCACGTGGGTCGGCTCCATCACCGACGACGACGCCGCAGCGCGAACGCGATCCCGACGACGACCATCGCGAATCCGCGCGCGCCACCGGCGGCATCGAACGAGCAGCCCGGCAGATCGGTGTCTGGCTCGCCATCGCCATCGCCGTCGTTGCCCGACCCGCTGCCACTGTCGCTGCCACTGCCGCTGCCGCTACCGCTGCCATCACCGGCGAGATCGAAGAACGCGGCGGCTGACCTCGTCGAGCACACGCCCTGGTCCGAGAAGTACGCGCCCGTCGTCGACGGACAGTCGGCACCGCCGATCACGACCGCGTGCCCCATCGTGTCGATCACGTGCTCCTCGACGACGACGTTCGCGCCGGCCTTGTACTGCGTCATCGTGTCCTTGCCGGTCTTCTCAATCGCGTCGGCGGTGTCGTCGGTGCCGTGGACGTTCGTCCACTGCTTGACGAGCTCGCCGGCGTTCATCGTCGCGACGATCGTGTCGCTCGCGCCATGCCAGATCTGGAGGCGCGGCCATGGCCCGGTGAAGCTCGACGCACCGCGCACGAGGTCGCCCCACGCTGCGGCGGTCTTCGACGTCCCCGGGTTCTGGCAGCTGTACGCGCCGTTGACCGTGGTCGCGCACCTGTAGGCGACGCCCGACATGATCGCGCCGCCCGCGAACCGCTCGGGCCACGTCGCGAGCATCACCGCGGTGAACGCGGCGCCGGCCGAGAAGCCGACGATGTACACGCGCTTGTCGTCGCTGCCGTGCGCGGCGATCGCGTGATCGATCATTTCCATGATCGACTCGTTCTCGCCGCGCCCGCGCTCGAGGTTCGCCGTGTCACCGTACTCGCCCGCCCAGTTGAAGCAGCGCACCGGGTTGTTGTCGGTCGATTGCTCGGGATAGACGACGGCGAACCCGAGCTCGTCGGCGAGCTTGTTCCAGCCCGCGGCCTCCATCGCCGACGCCTGCTGCGTGCAGCCGTGCAGCACGACGACGAGCGGCCGACCCGCTGCGAGCCCGTCGGGAACGTACTCGTACATCGCGAGTGCGCCCGGGTTGGTTCCGAAGCTGGCGACCGGTTGCATGGAGCCGGCCGCGGCGACCGTCGAGACGAGCACGAGCGATGCGGCAACAAGACACGAGCTCAAGCGCATGAGGACCTCCGGCGCGGCGTCGTGCAGCGCGCGTGCCGGTGCGCAGATGGCGCGGCCCAACAGGCACGAGTCCTGCTACGGCGGCGTGCCGTGAGCTACTATCCGGGAGCCCCGATGTCCGACGACGCGCCTCGCACGCGCCTACAGCCGCGCTCGATCCGACTCGTGCATCGCCTGCGCGTCACCGTCGAGGAGGGGCCCGATGCGGGCACCTCGATCGCGCCCGACGACGGCGCGTCGCTCGCGATCGGCACGAGCACCGACAACGCGCTCGTGCTGACCGATCCCGCGGTCAGTCGCTATCACCTCGAGCTGCGGCGCACCGCGGCCGGCGTCTCGATCGCCGATCTCGGCAGCCGCAACGGCACGTGGTTCTCGGGCGTCCGCGTCGAGCGCGCGGTCGTCCCCGCCGGCACGCGGCTCAAGCTCGGCAACACGACGATCGCGGTCGACGATGCCGGCTCGACCGTCGCGCCGCCGTCGACCGATGTCCCGCGACCGGCGGATCTCGTCGGCGACAGCGAGGCGATCCGCGAGGTCGCGCGGCTCGTCCACCGGCTCGCGCGCGTCGACTCGTCGGTGCTGATCCAGGGCGAGACCGGCGTCGGCAAGGAGGTCGTCGCGCGCTCGCTGCACGAGGCCAGCCCGCGCCGCGGCGGCGAGCTCGTCGTCGTCGATTGCGGCTCGATGCCGGCGACGCTGATCTCGTCGATCCTGTTCGGCCACGAGAAGGGCTCGTTCACCGGCGCCGATCAGCGCCGCGCCGGTGCGTTCGAGCGCGCGGCCGGCGGTACCGTGCTGCTCGACGAGATCGGCGAGCTGCCGCTCGAGGTCCAGCCCGCGCTGCTCGGCGTGCTCGAGCGCCGCGCGTTCACCCGCGTCGGTGGCGCGCAGCAGGTCGCGGTCGACGTTCGCATCCTCGCCGCGACCCATCGCGATCTGCGCGCCGAGGTCAACGCCGGCCGGTTCCGCGCCGACCTCTACTACCGGCTCGCGGTCGCGAAGATCGTGATCCCGCCGCTGCGCGAGCGCCCCGAGGACATCGAGCCGCTCGTCCGCCACTTCGTGCAACGGCTCACCGGTCACGATGATCTCGGTCCGCTCGCGCACGCGATCGACGCGCTCAAGGCACATCCGTGGAGCGGCAACGTCCGCGAGCTGCGAAATGTCGTCGAGGCGGCGATCGTGATGGGCGAGCTCGACCTCGGCGCAGAGCCCGGTGCGCCGCCTCGCCCCGCCGTCGCGGCGAGCACGAATGCGGGCGGTGCGATCACGCCGTATCGCGACGCGCGCGCCGCCGCGCTCGCGCAGTTCGAGGCGGAGTACCTGAAGCGCCTGATCGAGATGGCGGGCGGCAACGCGTCGGAGGCGGCTCGCGTCGCGCGCATGGATCGGCCGTACCTGCTCACGCTGCTGCGCAAGCACGGGTTGCGCAGCTGACCTGCACCAGGTGCAGTCGCGATCCGCGCCAGCGATCTCGCGTGCTTGTACGGGCATCGTGCTTGCTGCACGCGCGGACGATGCTGCGAGAAGGCACTGACTACCTGTTCTTCCCCAAGGCGTTTCACTCGGGCGGCGCGCTCACCGGGCTCAAGAATGCCGAGGTCTCGGTCGTCGCGACCCGGCGTTATCTGTTCCTGTTGCCGGTACGCGAGACGACGCTCGGCCTCGGCTGGGTCACCGTGCGCAGCCACTGGTTTCAGGGCGACAGCACGCTGTCGGTCGCCGACGCGGTCGCAGGATTTCTGAAGACCCCGGGGCTCACCGTCGAGGCGCTCGAGGCCGATCTGCTGGCGTTCTTGCCGAAGGGCGAGTACGTCGTGCCGCTCGACGAGCTCGCGAGTCTCACCGTGTGGTCGCGGTTCCTCCGTCAGGTCCGGTTCAAGCAGCGCACGCGACGCTCGACGCAGGTGCTCGCGTTGCGCGGCAAGGACAACCACGTCCGGTTCGAGCAGTTCTACGCCGACGCGATCGCGCAGCTGTGACCCGCGACGGTCGTGTACCATGGTCCGGTGCACCGCCTCGTGGGGTCGTTGGCCATGGTGTTGGGCGGGTGTCAGCTCGTGTTTCCGCTCGACGGTCCGAGCGACAAAGGCGGGTTGCCGTTCGATGCAGGTTCCGACGGTTCGGGCGACGGTGAGCTGCCGCTCGACCTCGACAAGGACGGCCTACCGGACGTCACCGATCCCTGCATCCAGCCGAGCGCGGATCTGCTGGTCGACTTCGAAGCGGACGCGAAGCCGAACGCGACCGATCCCTGCCCGTTCGTCTTCGACAGCAACGACACCGACCTCGACGGCATCCCGGACAACTGCGATCCGTTTCCGATGATCTCGGGCGACCGTCGCCGCTGCACGATGGCGTTCGAGTCTCCCGAGATCAACCAGCAGCTGTGGCTCTCGCGCGAGGGCACGCCGGGCTGGGATCTCGCGAACACCGCGCTGATCGGCTCGAAGGACGCCGGACCGACGACGATCGCCTCGGCCGTCGAGCTCGAGCACGGCGTCTCCACGACGTACGAGGTGTCCGCGACGCTCGCGGCAGAGCCAGCCTCGATGTTCGCCGGGCTCATCTTGCGCGGCAGCCCGCAGTACGATGACACCGACATCGGGTGCGGGATCGCGATGAGCAGTGGCACCGGCACGCAGCTGGTGCTCGCGCGCGGCAACTCGAACCCGCTGCAGGCGGTGTCGTTCGGCGGCACGATCGGCGGCACGTTCACGCTGCGGATCGCGGCGACCGTCGAGGCCACCGGCCGCGTCCGCTGCGTCGCGCAGCTCAACGGTTCGATCAGGCTCGTCGAGGCGCTGATTCCCGACAAGACGAGCGGGCTGTTCGGGTTCGGGACCTCCGGCTTTCAGTTCACGATCGACGGCCTCGCGATCTACGAGCGCGACGATGCACGCCTGACCGCGACGACGAAGCCGACGCGCTAACCGCGTCCGGTTGGCTCGTGCTTGATTCGCGGTAGCAGCATCACGAAGTTGCACGGCTTCAGACGATGATCGAGCTGCGGGATCAAGATCTTCTCGAGCCCGGTGCGCACGCCGCCCGTCGATCCGGGCAACAGGAACACGTACGTCGATCCGCAGAGCGCGGCCTCGGCGCGGCTCTGGATCGTCGACGTCGCGATCTCCTCGTACGACAGCCAGCGAAACAGCTCGCCGAACCCCGGGATCGGTTTGGTGACGAGCGGCGCGAGCGCCTCGGGCGTCACGTCGCGCGGCGTGACGCCGGTACCGCCGGTCGCGATCACGACGTCGACGCCGGGATCCGCGATCCAGTGCGCGAGCTTCGCGCGGATCTGGAGCTCGGAGTCGATCACGATCTCGCGCGCGACGATGCGATGACCGACCTCGGTGAGCCGATCGACGATCAGCTGGCCGGACGAATCGGTCTCGATCGTCCGCGTGTCCGACACCGTCAGCACCGCGACGTTGACCGGAATGAACTCGCGCTCCATGCCGCAACCCTACGCCATTCCTGCGCATTTACACCCTATTGACGCTCCGCGTTAGATCATGTCAGCGACAGGATCCTGCATTCTGACGCAGCGCGTCTTAGGGTGATTCCATGGCGAAGGACAAGACGATGGAGACCCAGAACGAGCCCACCACGAACGATGCCGACAAGGACCGGGCCCGGCTGCCGAGCGTGGTCTACCTCGCGCTCGACGTCGCGGATCGCGGCCAGTCGACCGCGCTGTCGGTGCTGAACGACGCCCGGGTCGAGCTGCGCACCGCGACGGACCACGTGATCGAGCTCGCCGAGAAGCTCGCGACGAGCGGGTTCCGGTTCGCGCGCAAGCTGACGCAACGCCTCGACGAGGCGAGCGCGTCGGCGCTGACCGGCGCCGAGCGCGCGCTCGCGAACACGATCAAGACCGCGCGCGAGACGACGAAGACCGCGCAGGATCTCGCGACGCAAGCGAAGCGGACCGTCACCGGCAAGCAGACGGCGCAGGCCTGATCGTGCGCGCCGAACCCGATGGCCCGACGCTGCTGCGTGACTCGACGATCCGGATCGTGCTCGACCGGCTCGTCAGCGTCGAGTTCCGAGATCCGGTGCTGGTGATGGCACCGCCGCCGGTTCGCGACGAGCTCGCCGAGCGCCGCCGGCTGCGCAAGCGCTCGTGATCGTCAGACCACGAGATTGACGAGCCGACCCTTCACATAGATCTCGCGCTTGATCGGCTTGCCGCCGAGGAAGCTTTGCACCTTCTCGTCGGCCTTCGCGGTGCTCAAGATCATCTGCTCGGTCGCATCGGCCGGGACCTCGATCTGGCTGCGGACCTTGCCGCTGACCTGGACCGCGAGGACGATCGTGTCGCGCGCGAGCTTGGCCTCGTCGTGGGCGGGCCACGGCTCGTACGCGATCGATGTCTGGTGACCGAGCCGCTGCCACATCTCCTCGGCGACGTGCGGCGCGAACGGTGACAGGATCTTCACGAACGCCTCGAACCACGCGCGTGGCACCGACGGCGCCTTCGTCGCCTCGTTGACGAACACCATCATGTCCGCGATCGCGGTGTTGAACCGCAGGTCGGTGACCGCGGTGGTCACCTTCTTGATCGCGGCGTGCAGCGCGCGCTCGAGCTCCTTGTTGTCCGTGGTCGCGTCCTCGCTGACCTTGCCGGACAGCGTCTCGGTCACGCTGCCGTCCGGTGCCTCGCCGGTCTCGACGAGCAGCCGCCACGCGCGATCGAGGAACCGCCGCGTGCCGGAGACGCCGGCGGTCTCCCACTCGACGCCGTCCTCGAGCGGCCCCATGAACAGCTCGTAGAGCCGCATCGCGTCCGCGCCGTACTCCGCGCACATGTCATCGGGATTGACGACGTTGTAGCGGCTCTTCGACATCTTATCGAGCTTGGTCTCGAGCGCCTTGGCGGTGCCCTTCGCGTACCAGGTGCCGTCGCGCTGCTCGACCTCGCTGTCGAGGTAGTACTTGCCGGTCGCCGGATCGCGAAACGACGTCTTGTGGATCATGCCCTGGTGGAACAGGCGCTGGAACGGCTCCTTCGTCGAGACGTAGCCGGCGTCGAACAGCACCTTGTGCCAGAACCGCGCGTACAGCAGGTGCAGCACCGCGTGCTCGCTGCCGCCGACGTAGAGATCGACCGGCATCCAGTACTTCTCTTCGTCGAGATCCCACGCGACGTCATCGCGGTTCGGCGACAGGAAGCGCAGGTAGTACCAGCACGAGCCCGCCCACTGCGGCATCGTGTTCGTCTCGCGGCGCGCCGGCTGGCCGGTCGCCGGATCGGTCGTGACGAGCCAGTCCTTCGCGCGTGCGAGCGGCGGCTGGCCGTCCGGCGTCGGCTTGTACTCGTCGATGTGCGGTAGCGCGACCGGCAGCTCGGCGACGGGCAGCGTCTTCGTCGTGCCGTCCTCGAGGTGGATCACCGGGAACGGCTCGCCCCAGTAGCGCTGGCGCGAGAACAGCCAGTCGCGCAGCTTGTAGCGGATCGAGCCCTCTCCGAGCCCGCGCTCCTGGAGCCACGCGACGACCTTCTCGATCGCCTGCTGCTTGTTGAGGCCGTCGAGGAACCCGGAGTTGACGTGCACGCCGTCGCCGGTCCACGCCGCGTCCTGCACGCTGCCGTGGCCCTCGGGCGGCTTGACGACCTCGACGATCGGCAGCCCGAACTTCTTCGCGAACGCGTGATCGCGCTCGTCACCGGCGGGGCACGCGAACACCGCACCCGTGCCGTAGCTCGCGAGCACGTAGTCCGCGATCCACACCGGGATCCGCGCGCCGTTCACTGGATTGATCGCGTACGCGCCGGTCGGCACGCCGGTCTTCGGTGCGTCGGCGGCCTCGGTCGTGCGCTCGCGCTCGCTGCGCTTGCCGACCTCGTCGCGATACTTCGCGACCGCGTCGCGCTGCGCCGGCGTCGTGATCTTGTCGACGAGCGGATGCTCGGGCGCGAGCACGACCCAGGTGCCGCCGAACAGCGTGTCCGGGCGCGTGGTGAACACGGTGATCGCGTCGTCGGAGTCCGCGAGCTTGAACACGACGTTCGCGCCGAGCGACTTGCCGATCCAGTCGAGCTGCGCCTTGTAGGTCTGGCCGGGCTCGTCGCCGGGACGCTTCGGTGCGCCGGGCCAGTCGAGGCCCGCGAGGTCCTCGCTCAGGCGATCGGCGTACTCGGTGATCCGCAGCATCCACTGCTTCATCAGCCGGCGCTCGACCGGATCCCCGGTTTCGATGTACTTGCCGTCGTGGACCTCTTCGTTCGCGAGCACGGTGCCGAGCGCCGGACAGAAGTTGACCGGGACCTCCGCCTGGTATGCGAGGCCGCGCTCGAACAGGACCTCGAAGATCCACTGCGTCCACTTGTAGTACTTCGGATCGCTCGTCGCGAGCTCGCGCGACCAGTCGTACGACAGCCCGAGCTTCTGGAGCTGGGCCTTGAACACGCTGATGTTGCGCGCGGTGATCACCGACGGGTGCTCGCCGGTGCGCTCGGCACGGCGCTCGGCCGGCAGCCCGAAGCTGTCCCAGCCCATCACGCGCAGCACGTTGAACCCCATCATCCGCTTCGCGCGCGCGACGACGTCGGTCGCCGTGTAGCCCTTCGGGTGACCGACGTGCAGGCCGTCGCCCGACGGATACGGGAACATGTCGAGGACGTAGTACTTCGGACGCGTGCGGTCGGTCGGCGTCGCGAACGTCTGCTCGCGATCCCAGTACGCCTGCCACTTCGCGTCGAGGGTCTTGTGATCGAAGCCGGCCATTACGCGCTCAGCACGGCCTTGATGCGCTCGGTGATGACGTCCGGATCGCCGACGCCATCGACGCGCTTCAGGATCCCCTTCGCCGTGTAGAACGGGATGATCGGCGCGGTCTCCGAGTGATACTTCTGGATCCGCGTCGTCACCGCCTCGACGGTGTCGTCCTTGCGGTGCACGAGCCGGCCGGTGATCTCGGCGGGCGGCGGGTTGTACTTGAGGTGATAGATCGTGCCGGTCTCGGGATCGGTACGGCGCCCGGTCGCGCGCTCCTCGAGCAGGGCGTCCGGCACCTCGATCAGCACGACCGCGTCGAGCGCGACGCCGGCGTTCGTCAGCGCCTCGTCGAGCGCCTGCGCCTGCGGCCGCGTGCGCGGAAACCCGTCGAGCATGAAACCGCGTGCGCAGTCGGGCTTCGCGATCCGCTCGAGGATCATCCCGATCACGACGTCGTCCGGGACCAGCCGGCCCGCCTTCATGTGGCCGTCGGCCTCGAGCCCGAGCTTCGTGCCTTCCTTGACCGCGGCGCGCAGCATGTCGCCGCTCGAGATGTGCGGGATGCGATAGGTATCGACCAGCCGGGCGGCCTGCGTGCCCTTCCCTGCTCCGGGCGGACCGACGAGGATCATGCGCATGGGGCGCATCCAAGCATGCGCGCCCGGGACGCGCAATCGGGCCTACGCTCCAGGTTGCCGCAGCATCTCGATATGCGGGATGCCGTCCTCGTCGTACGGCTCCGATGCCCGCACGAACCCGAGCTCGCCGTACCAGCGCTCGAGGTGGGCCTGCGCGCCGATCCGGATCGCGACCGCCCCGCATGCGGCGATCCCGCGGCGCATCAGCTCGCGCCCCAGCCCGGTGCCGCGCGCCTCGGGCGCCGTGATCACGCGGCCGATCGACACCTCGTCGAACTTCGCGCCGGCCGGCACGATCCGGAGGTACGCGCGGATCGTCCCGCCGGCGTCCGCCCACAGGTGGCGCGATGCCGGGTCAAGCCCGTCGGCATCGAGGTAGGGGCAGTTCTGCTCGACGACGAACACGCGCTCGCGCAGCTGCACGATCGCGTACAGCTCCTGCACGGTCAGCTCGCCGAAGCCGCGGTCGTGCCATTCCACGAGCGCACGCTAGCACCAATGCGTTAGGGTCCGCCCGTGCGCAGCGTGACGGTGTACCTGTCCTCGTCGCCGGGTCAGCCGGCGTACGTCGCGGCGGTCGAGGAGCTCGGCCGCGAGCTCGCGCGGCGCGACCTGACGCTCGTCTACGGCGGCGCGCACCGCGGGCTGATGGGCGTGCTCGCGGACACCGTGCTCGCGGCCGGCGGTCGCGTCGTCGGCGTGATCCCGCAGGCGCTCGTCGACTACGAGGTCGCGCACCGCGGGCTGACCGAGCTCCACGTCGTCGACACCATGCACCAGCGCAAGGCGATGATGTTCACGCTCGCGGACGCGTTCGTCGTCGCGCCCGGCGGGCTCGGCACGCTCGAGGAGGCGTTCGAGACCCTCGTCGGGATCCAGCTCGGCTATCACGCCAAGCCGGTCGTGTTCCTCGAGATCGACGAGTTCTGGAAGCCGCTCGAAGCATTCCTCGATCACGCGGTCGGCGCGGGCGTGCTTCTGCCAGATGTTCGGACGCTGTTTCGCACCGCGTCGACCGCGGCGTCGGCCCTGGACGCACTGGCCGCGTGGTAACCTCGCTCGCATGTCGTCTCGCGTCGGCGGGGCTGCGCTCGCGCTCGTCGCGGTGATGCTCCTGGCCCTCTCGATCCTCACGAATGCGTGGTGGTCGGGACACCCCGAGATCGACGGCCGCGAGGTCCATCGCAAGGAAGTCCACATCGGGATGCTGCGCGCGCAGGGCTGCGATGTCGGGGAGAGCGTCGCGGACAGCTGCCAGCGCCTGCCGCTCGAGAGCGGCTTCGTCGCGACGAAGTACATCGAGCTCACGACGTCCGCGGCGCTCGGCATCGCGCTGATCGCGCTCGGCATCCTCGCCGGCACCGGCAGCAAGCGCCGGCGCGTGCTCGCGAAGGTCGTCATGGCGACCGCGGGCGCGTGCACGATCGTCGCGATCGCGCTGCTCGTGCAGGGCCCCGACATCAAGACCGGCAAGCGCGTCGCGATCCCGATCGGCTACGGGCTGTTCATGTTCTGGGGCTCGATCGCGATGTCGTTCGTCGCCGGCGCGTTCGCGATGCGGCGCTCGCACCGGCCGTCGAAGGCGAAGCTGCCGCAGGCGTGGATTCCCGACGTCGCGAAGAGCCCGGCTGCCGGCAAGCCGTTCGTCCCGGGCCTCGCACCGGCACCCGCGCCGCAGCCGCAGGTCGACGTGCTCGCGCTGCTGCAGGAAGACGCGCTGCGCCCGTCGTCGCTCGGCCCCGAGCCGAAGCTCGGCCGTACGCCGCCGAGTCCCGGTGGCTCGCTGCCCGGTCCGTCCGGTCCGCTCGGCTCGAACCACGCGCCCGCGCCGAACGCGCCGCTGTTCTCGTCGGCGCCGCAGCTGCGCCCGCTCTACGAAGCTCCCGGCGGTGGCGGGATCGCGCCGGTCGCCGCGGCGCCGTCGTTACCCGCGCGCGGGCCGACGCCGCTGCCCGTCGGTGACGTCGACGCGCTGCTCGAGGCGCGCACGCTGCACGGCGGCGCGACCGCACCCCGCAAGCCACCGACGCTGCCGCCGCCGATGCCGGGTGCGCGCAAGCCATCGACGCTGCCGCCTCCGCTGCGCGCGAAGACGAATTCCGCCGCGCCGCCGCTCGCGTTCCCGCCGCGCGCGCCGACCGCCGCGCCCCCGAAGACGATCGCGACGCCCGCGGTGCCGCCTCCGCCGAACATCCCGCTGCCGCCATCGCTGCGGCCGTCGCGGCCGTCGCAGCCGGCGCGCCCGGAGACCGATGACGGCTCCGAGACCGTCGAGCACCTCAAGCAGAACTCCGAGATCACCGATGCCGAGGGCCTCGCCGAGCCGGATCGGTTCGACGCGCTACCGACCGAAGCGCGCCGGCCATCCGCGCCGTTGCTCGCGCCGCTCGGCGAGGCGACCGACGCGAACATGGCAATCGGCGACGCGACGTCGCCGAGCGTGGCCGTCGAGAGCGGCACCGGCTCGCACTCGTTCTCGAGCGAGCTCCACACGCAGATCGACGACGGCAAGCAACTCGACGCGCAGACGCCGCCGCTGTTCACGATCTCGGGTGATGACACCGACGATGTCGTCGAGACCCGCGCGCGCGAGAAGTTCGAGCTCGGTTACGCGAAGACCGATCTCAACATCCCGTCGGTGACGCACGCGGCGCTGCGCGCGTCGGCGCAGATCATCACGTCCGCGCCGAAGGCGGCGAAGACGCCGGCACCGAAGCTACCGATCTCGACCGCGCCGGACTCGCTGCCGCCGCCGACCGAGAAGCAGACCGCGTCGAGCGGTCCGTCGCCGGCGTGCCCGCAGTGCGAGTCGCCGATGGCGTGGGTCGAGGAGCACCTGCGGTTCTACTGCAAGAGCTGTAGAATGTACTTTTGATGGCGAGGGGACGCGCATCGGTAGCAGCGCTCGTGGCGCTCGCGGGCTGTCAGCTCGTGTTCCCGCTGCGCGATCGCGATGGCGATGCGGGCATCGCAGACGGCCTGCCCGGCGGCGACGGCAGCGCCGCCGACCAGGACGCCGACACGGTGCCCGACACGAGCGACAACTGTCCGAAGATCGCGAACGTCACCCAGGAAGACGATGACGGCGACGGGATCGGGGATGTCTGCGACAACTGCCCCGGCATCGCGAACCCGCTGCAGGAGAACACGACCGACGCCACAAGCTTCGAGGACGAGATCGGCGACGCCTGCGATCCGAGACCGGACTCGGTCGATTGCCTCGTCCTGTTCGAGGGATTCAACGACCCGTCGCGGTTCCTCTCGACGTGGCAGCAGATCGGCGGCGCGTCGGATCCGGTGTCGTTCCCGAACGCGAGCAGCATCGCGATCTCGGTGCCGGCGAATGCGTCGAACCTCCCGATTGCGTGGAAGACGATCGCACCCGCGGTGCAGGGCGCGCCGGACATCCTGTTGCAGGGCCGGCTGACCGCGTCGGCAGCGACGACGCTCTACGTCGGTGTCGCCGAGGGGCTATCGACCTCCGATTCCGGATATCAGTGCGTGCTCATCCCGAACACGTCGGTCGACATCGTCCGTGTGTTCCCCGGCACCGTCGGCATCCTCGCGAACGCCACGTTCATGGGCTCGCCGACGGACAACCGGCTCGCGATCGTGTTTCGCCACAAGGCGCCAAGCCTCGCACCCGCGAACGACCCGTTGAGCTGCAGCATCCGGCTCGGCGGCGCCGGCACCGACGCCGTCGGCACCGATACCGCGGCGTCGCGTCCCGCCGGCGGCGTCGGCTTCGTCGTGAAGTCGGGAGATACGCCGTTCGTGCTCGAGATCGACTCGATCACGCTGTACGAGCAGGGCACCTCGTCGACGTGCTCGACGACACCGGTGATCCGCTAACAACTCCCGTCGGCGAGCTGGCGCGCCGGTCGGCATGGATGGCTGCCGCATTTTGCGGCTGCAGCAATTTGCGGCACCCGAGCGTGCGAACGGCGCGCACACGCACTCGCGACGCGCGCATCATTCGCATCGATCGGCGTGCGCCGAACCCAGTAGAGTGATCGTCCGGTGAGTGGACATATCGATGTACCGCGCGCGATCGAGGGGCGGATCGCGCGCGCGGGACTGCTCGTGCTCGCGCAGGATCCGGCGATCCGCGATCACGTGCGGCGCGCGAGCGAGCACGCGACACGCCCTCATCACGTGGTCGAGGATGCGCGCGAGCTGCTCGCGGCGGTCGAGCTTGCCGGCAACGAGCGCCGGCCCTGCGTGGTCGTGCTCGAGGCCGGCGCGCAGGCTGATCAGGCGTTGCGCGAGCTCGCAGGATCTGCCGCGCGCGACAAGCTGCTCGTGATCCTCGTCGCCCGCGATCTGCATGGAGAACCGCCGGCCGGCGCGCACGTCGTGACGTCCGCGCCTGCGCTGCGCGAGGTCCTCGCGCTCGCGACGCGCGCGCACGGTCTCGGCGACGGGCGCCGGCTCGCGGTCGACCGGCTGCTGGCGGTCTCGGTGCTGTCCGGTCCGCTCGAGCAGGTCCTCGAGTCCGCCGCGGACGAGCTCGCGACCGGGTTCGGCGTCGATCGCTGCGTGATCTCGGTGCGCGGCGACTCGACCGGCGGTGGTGCCGTCGGCGACCGGACGTGGGATTCGCTGGCGTGGAGTCAGACCGCCGAGCGCTGTCGCACCGCTTCGGCCGCCGTCGCGACGCTGATCGCACCGCACGCGACGCCGGGCGGCCCGTGCGAGAGCTACCTCGCCGTCCCGCTCGCGACGCCGCTCGGCAGCCATGGCTTCATCGGCCTCGTCACCGGCCGGCCGCACGTGTTCGCTCGCAGCGATCGCGCCGCGCTGCAAGCGGTCGCGTCCAGACTCGGCAGCGAGCTCGGCTGGCGCGGCGTGCACGAGCGCACCGCCGACGAGCTCGATCGCTGCCTCAACAGTCCGGGCCTCGATGCCGTGCTCGGGATCTGGAACCGGATCGCGCTCGCGCAGCTGATCGGGATGCAGGTCTCCGCCGCGCTACGCGGCCGTCACCCGCTCACCGTGCTCGCGATCGATGTCATCGATCTACAGAGCATCAACACGCGCCACGGCCACGAGACCGGCGACCGGCTGCTGCACCGGATCGCCGATGCGCTGCGCACGACGGTGCGCGCCGAGGATCTCGTCGGGCGCTGGGCGGGTGACAAGCTCGTCGTCGTCCTGCCGTCGACCGCGTTCGAGGGCGCGCGCCGTGTCGCCGAGCGACTGCAATCGGCGCTCGCGGCGCGCTCGCTCGAGCTGCCCGGCGGCGCCACGCTCGAGATCCCGGCGACGATCGGCATCGCCGCACTCGACCCGAACGAGGACGCGGCGCGCCTGGTCGCGCGTGCGCTGTGGGCCGCGCGCAAGGCACGCGACGGCGGCGCCTCGATCATCGGCGCGTCGACGGGTCCGGCCCCGCGCCTGTCGCAACCGCTCGAGCTCGCCGACGAGCTGCGCGGCACGCTCGGCGGCACGTACCGCCTGCTCCACGAGATCAGCCGCGGCGGCATGGGCGTCGTGTATCGCGCCGAGGATCTCGCGCTCGAGCGCCCGGTCGCGATCAAGATGCTGCGCCCCGATCTCGCGGAGGACCGCGGCTTCGTCGAGAGCCTCCGCAACGAGGCCGCACTGCTCGCGCGCCTCCAGCATCCGAACCTCGTCCAGATCTACAACTTCGGCCAGATCGGCGGCGACTCGTACTTCGTGATGGAGCTCGTCGAGGGCGAGGGCCTGCAGCAAGCCGTCGAGCGCCACCGGATCGAGGACACCGCGATGCCACTCGCGGAGGCCGTCGCCGCGATCGAGCAGGTCGGCTCCGCGCTCGACGCGCTCCACGACCGCGGCATCGTCCATCGCGACGTCAAGCCCGGGAACGTGATCCGCGATCCGTTCCGCAACCGGTGCGTGCTCGTCGACGTCGGCATCGCGCGCCGCTACGGCCAGTTCGCGGAGTCCGCGGGCACGCCCGGCTACGCCGCGCCGGAGGTCATCCTCGGCGGCGAAGCGAGCGCGCAGTCCGATGTCTATGGCCTCGCCGCCACCGCGTACACGATCCTCACGCTCACCGCGCCGTGGGGCGACGACGAGCACGTGCTCGCGCGCCAGGTCGGCGGCGAGTCCGTCGTGCCGCCGTCGGCGCTGCGTGGCGAGCTCGCGGCCGCCGACGAGATCTTGCTCGCCGGCCTCAGCAGGGATCCATCGCGCCGCCCGGCGTCCGCCGTCGAGCTCGCGCGCGCGCTGTCGCATGCGCTCGCGATCCAGCACCCGATCATGCGCGATGCGCCGCGCGCGGGCGACCCCGCAGCGACGCCCCATCGTCATCCAAGCGCGAAGACCCGCGGGGTGGTGTTCCGTTCGATCGTGCGTGCCGTCGGTGCGCGCGAGGCCGAGCGACTGCGCGACGCGATCGGAGGCGATCACCCCGAGCTCGCGCGCGCGATCTCCGACATGGCGCCGCTCGCGTGGATCCCGACCGAGCTGCTCACGCAGCTGCTCGCCGTCGCACCGCCGCACGTCGGACGCGATGCCTCGCAGCTCGCGCGTGACGTCGCCCGCGCGACCGTTCGCGCGACGTTTCGCCGGTTCTTCCCGGCGAGCGCCGCCACGTTGATCCCCGAGCGCACGCTGTCGGCGATCCGCAACGTGTGGAGCCGCTACCACAGCTGGGGAACGGTCGCGAGCATGCCCGTCCACAGCAACGAGATGGTCATTCGCATCACGGACACGCCGCGCGAGCCCGATCTGTGCGCGTGGGCGAGCGGCATGCTCGAGCAGCTCGTCGTGCTGTCCGGCGGCCGCGCGCCGTCCGTCGATCACGAGAGCTGCGAGGCGCGCGGCGACCCCGCCTGCCTCTACCGCATCAACTGGGAGCGTGGCGAAGCCCCGCAGCACTGAGCGGTCAGAACAGCGCGTTCTCGAACAGGAACGCGACCTCTTTCGGGAGCTGGTCGAGCCCCTGCGCCTTCGACAGAAACCCATCGGCCTCGCAGTCGCGTGCGAGCGTCGCGAGCTCGTCGGGCGGCAGCGCCGAGAACAGCACGACCGGCACGTCCGCGGTCTCGTAGCTGGACTTCAGCAGCCGGCACAGCTCGACGCCGGTCATCCCGGGCATGTCGACGTCGGTCAAGATCAGATCCGGCCGCCACCCACCGAGCGTCGCGTGCAGCTGGAGGACCTCGCTCGACGTCTTCACCTCGTACCCCGCGCGTGCGAGCACGTTCGACGTGAAGTGCAGGCTGACCTCGCTGTCGTCGATCAGCAGGATCTTCCGCCTCGCCACCTCTGCACCATATCACCGCGGATGAGGTAGGCGTCTCTGCGCGCGGCGAGCGATGCGCGCTCCCGCACCCGATTGCCGCTACTGGATCGGGCCGTCGTTCGGCGCGGGCGGCACGAGGAAGAACACGTCGCGCTGGTCGAGCTGCGTGATGCCGTCGCCGAACACGGTGACGGTCGCGCGGAACAGCTGCGGCGTGTCGGTCGCGGGGACCGTCGTGTTCTGCTTCGAGAACACCTTCCAGCAGACCGGCGTGCCGGTGCGAACCTGCACGAACTTGTCCTTGAACGTGTCACTGTTCGTGTCGACATCGGTCAGGCCGTTCGCGCACTGCGCGGTGCCGAGCTGCAGCGTCTCGATGTGATCGACGAACGAGGTGACCGCGTTGATCGCGTCCGACGGATCGTCGGCGGTGACCGCGTTGAGATCGAGCGGCAGGCCGTTCGCGAGCCGGAGGATGCCGGTCTGGATCGCGGACGCTGCGTTCGCGCCGGCGCCGTCGAACACGAGCGGTGCGTTGTTGTTCGCGGCGTCGACCGCGCCGCTGTCGGTCGCCATCTTGCGCAGATCGACGTCGGTGTTCGCGCCGAAGGCGGAGCCGAGGATGCCGACGAGGCGCGCCTTCGTCGACTGGTACTGCGGCTTCACGATCGTGTTCCAGTCCGGCAGCTTGAACGTGTCGCCGCTCGACAGCGGCGGCTCGTCGGTCGCGAGCAGCACGACGGGCAGCGCGCCCTGACGGAAGCACGGATAGCCGAACGTGCCGAAGCCGGCGTTCGCGGCAGGCGAGCCCACGCACGTCGTGCGCGGCCCGACGGCCGACATCGTGAACGACGCGCCGCCCTGCCCGGTGACCGCCGCGTACGACGCGAACGTCAACGGCTCCTGCGTGTCGCTGAAGCTGGTCGGCTCGGTGATCGGCAGTCCGCCGAACGCCGGGTTCGGCTGGATGTCCGCGAAGTGGCGGTACGCGTCGGCGCCCGAGCCGTGATAGCCGATCGTGCCCGCGCCGGCCCACAGATCCGGGATGCAGTTCGGCGGCGTACCACCACCGAGCGGCGCGCACGTCAGGTTGCGAACGACGGTCGACAGGTTGCTCTTCACCGTCGAGATCTCGGTGCTCATCGAGCCCGAGCGATCGAGCAGCACGTACATGTCGACGGCCTGCAGGTTCGTCTTGAAGTCGAGATCGTCATCGGTCGGCGTCTGCGGCGCCATGTACGGCTCGACGAACACGTAGTCGCCGTTTGCCTGCGGGTTGCTGTTCGGGTTGTTCGGATCGGTGTTCGCGACGTCCTCGACGAGATCGGTCACGCCGTCGCCGTCGGTGTCCGGGTTCGTCGCGCTGCTCTCGGCGCCGTCGCGCACGCCGTTGCAGTTCGCGTCCTCGGCGCCGTCGAGCAGGCCGTCGTTGTCGCTGTCGCGATCGAGGAAGTCGAACCGCGCGTCGGCATCGCTGTCGCGCGGCGGAGTGACGCCGCCGGCCTCGAGCTGATCCGGCACGCAATCGCCGTCGCTCTCGAGATCGTGGAAGTTCGGCGTCCCGTCGGCGTCGAAGTCCTGCGCGGTCTCGAAGTAGTCGGTGATCGTGTCGTTGTCGCTGTCGGTGTCGCGGAAGTCCGGCGTGCCGTCGCCGTCGAAGTCGACCGGCTGCGCGGGGTTCGGGCCGAGCTCGTCGACATCGTTGATCGCGTCGCCGTCGTCGTCGAGATCGGCCCAGTTGCCGACGTTGTCGGCATCGATGTCATCGACGCCGTCGAGCGAGTCCGGGCGGCCGTTCGCGTCGCTGTCGAGATCCTGGAAGTCCGGCGTGCCGTCGCCGTCGCTGTCGACCGGGTTCGTCGCCGGATCGGCGTCGCCGGCCTCGCGATAGTCGGGGATGCCGTCGGCGTCGCTGTCGTCGTCCTCGAAGTCCGGCGTGCCGTCGCCGTCGGTGTCGAGGTTCGCGGCCGCGCCTTCGTCGACGTCGGAGATGCCGTCCCCGTCGGCGTCGGTGGTCGGCTGATCGTCGTCGTCCCCACCCGTCTTCGACGGACCACAGCCAATGGTCAGTGCGAGCGCGAGTACACAGGCCAGTCTCCCCAGTTTCATGACACGCACGTTACTCAAAACGCGTGCCGTCGACGAGATCCTTTCATCGTGAGGTTTTGCCTCGGGATCACGGTCGGGGCTGGATGTAGGTGCGGTCGGCTGACCTGGTACAGTCGACCCGCGTGGGCACTCTCTACCTGATCCGGCATGGCCAGGCGTCGTACGGCGAGCTCGACTACGACCGCCTGTCGACGAAGGGACACGAGCAAGCCCGCGCACTGGGCCGGGTTTTGCCGAAGCTGCGGCTCGACGCCGTCTACGCCGGACCGCTCAAGCGCCAGCAGCAGACGATCGCGGTCGCCGGCGAGACCGCGGCCGAGCTCGGCGCCCCGGTACCCCCGACGACCACGCTGCCCGAGCTCGCCGAGTACCCGGCGTTCGAGATGCTGCAGCACCTCGTACCCCGGCTGGTCGCCGAGGACCCGAAGTTCGAGCAGCTGACGACCGCGCCGACCCCACGCCTGCTCGACGAGGCGTTCCACACGATCCTCCGGCGGTGGGCCGAGGACGAGTGGTTCATCGACGGGGTCGAGCGCGTGTTCGAGTTCGTCCGCCGCGTCCGGGTCGGCCTCGACACGATCTTGCGCGCGGCCACGAGCGGTGCGCGGATCGCGTGCGTGACCAGCGCCGGTCCGATCGGCGTCGCGGTCGGGCTGACGTTCGGCATCCCCGAGTACCGCATGGTCCGCACGAGCATCGTGATCCGCAACGCGTCGATCACCGAGCTCAAGTTTCGCAGCGAGGGCTTCGACTGGCAGCCCGATCAGATCTCGCTCGTCACGTTCAACCTCACCGGGCACCTGCCCGACGAGCTCGACACCGCGCGCTAAGGAGACTGCGATGGACTTCGATCCTCCCGAGAGTGTTCGGCCCCTGCTCGATCGGATCGAGCGCTTCGTCGCCGACGTCGTGATCCCCGCGGAAGCCGCCGTGCTCGAGCACGGGTTCGTCGGCGCCGAGCCGGTGCTCGCCGAGCTGCGCGCGAAGTGCAAGGCGGCCGGGCTGTGGGGGCCGCAGCTGCCGACCGAGCTCGGCGGGCTCGGGCTCGGGCTCGTCGAGCACGGCATGGTGTCGGAGCGGCTCGGCCGGTCGCCGCTCGGTCACTACGCGTTCGGCGCGCAGGCGCCCGATGCCGGCAACATCGAGATCCTCCACAAGTACGGCACGCCGGAGCAGAAGGAGCGCTGGCTCGAGCCGCTCGCGCGCGGCGAGGTCCGATCGTGCTTCTCGATGACCGAGCCCGAGAACCCGGGCAGTAACCCGACGCTGCTGTCGTGCGAGGCCCGCAAGGACGGCGATAGCTACGTCGTCGACGGCCACAAGTGGTTCACGACGTCCGCCGACGGCGCGGCGTTCGCGATCGTGATGGCGGTGACGAACCCGGACGCCCCGCCGCACGCGCGCGCGTCGATGATCATCGTCCCGACCGACACGCCGGGCTTCGATCGCGTCCGCAACATCAAGATCATGGGCGACGAGGGCAGTGGCTGGGGCAGCCACGCCGAGATCTGGTATCGCGGCTGTCGCGTGCCGCAGACGAACCGCCTCGGCCCCGAGGGCGCGGGCTTCCTGATCGCGCAGGAGCGGCTCGGCCCGGGCCGGATCCACCACTGCATGCGGTGGATCGGGATCTGCGAGCGCGTGTTCGACACGATGTGCCGCCACATCACGCACCGCAAGATCGACACCGAGAAGACGCTCGCGACGCGCCAGATCGCGCAGGCGTGGGTCGCAGAGGCGCGCGCCGAGATCAACGCGTCGCGCCTGATGGTGCTGCACGCCGCGTGGACGATCGAGAAGAAGGGGTTCTCCGCCGCGCGCGACGAGGTCTCGGTGATCAAGTTCTACGTCGCCGACGTCATGCTGCGCGTGATCGATCGCGCGATCCAGCTGCACGGCGCGCTCGGGATCACGAGCGACACCGTGCTCGCGCACTACTACGTCCACGAGCGCGGCGCGCGGATCTACGACGGTCCCGACGAGGTCCACAAGATGGTCGTCGCGAAGCGGATCCTGCAGAGGTACGCGCGATGACGCTCGCCGAGGACGTCACGCGTCCGGTGCGCGCCGGCGAGGAGCTCGACACGGCCAAGCTGCAGGCGTACCTCGACGCCACGCTCGGCGCGCACGGCGCCGTGACGGTCGAGCAGTTCCCCGGTGGCCACTCGAACCTGACGTACCTCGTGCATCACGGCGACCGCGCGTACGTGCTGCGCCGGCCGCCGTTCGGCTCGAAGGTCAAGTCCGCGCACGACATGGGCCGCGAGTACGCCGTGCTGTCGAAGCTGTCGCCGGTCTACGCGCGCGCGCCGAAGGTGTTCGCGTACGAGCCGACCGGCGACGTGCTCGGCGCGCCGTTCTACCTGATGGAGCGCCGGCGCGGCGTGATCCTGCGCAAGGAGCTGCCCGCCGAGCTCGCGTCCGATCTGCCGCGCGTGCGGCGGTGCTGCGAGCTGCTCGTCGACGCGCTCGTCGATCTGCACGCGGTCGACTACGCGGCGGCCGGGCTCGGCGACCTCGGCAAGCCGGCCGGCTACATCGAGCGCCAGGTCACCGGGTGGAGCGATCGCTACACCAAGTCACAGACCGACGACATCCCCGCCGTCACCGAGGTCGCGGCGTGGCTCGCATCGCACCGGCCGGCGGACGGCGCGCCGGCGCTGATCCACAACGACTTCAAGTTCGACAACGTGATCTTCGACGGCGAGCTGACCGCGATCACCGGCGTGCTCGACTGGGAGATGACGACGCTCGGCGATCCGTTGATGGATCTCGGAACGTCGCTGTCGTACTGGGCGCAGGCAAGCGATCCGCCCGCATATCACCAGCTGCCGTTCGGCCCGACGGCGAAGCCCGGCATGATGACGCGCCAGGAGGTCGCGGACCGCTACTTCGAGCGCAGCGGCCGCGCGCCGGTGTCGCTCGTCTTCTATTACGCGTTCGGGTTGATCAAGACCGCGGTGATCGCGCAGCAGATCTACTACCGCTACAAGCAAGGCCTGACCCAGGACGCGCGGTTCGCGCAGATGATCTTCGGCGTGCGGCTACTCGCCGAGGCCGCACGCACGGCGATCGAGCGCGGCGCGATCTAGACGATCTCCTTGAGCGCGCGGTGGCGGAACCGCACCACGAGCAGCGCGCCGGCGATCGCGAGCACGATCGTGAAGATGTGGAAGCTGAAGTCCGGATCGGGCTCGGTCTGCTTCGTGACGACGAGCGGCGCGATCGGCTCGGTCCCGGCCGGGTACTCGATCGCGCGCGACAGGCCTTCCTCGGCGGTCGGCAGGTCCGCGAACGACAGCTCGTGCGGCACGCCCTTGACCGCGATCTCCGAGCCGTCGTAGCGGATCGCGACGAGCGCGAGGTGACCGCCCTGCGCGAGCTCGGCGGGATCGATCGTCGTGCCGCCGCAGTCGATCTTGCCGAGCTCGAGGACGTTGACGTTGCCGGCCGCGGTGCGCGCCGGCACGATCCACTCCTGCATCGCCTTGCCGGGCACGGTCCAGCGGACGCGGAACGCCGCGGTCGGCTGATCGATCTGCAGCATCACGCTGTCGGCGTACGAGCACGTCCACTGCTCGGCGTGGTGCCAGATCTGGATCACGCGCGGCGCGTCGGCGGGCGGCTTCCAGTGGCGATCGATCTGGAGCACGGTCGATTCGTCGTATGCGCCGCTGTGGAGCTCGAGCTCGTCGGCCTTCGTGTCGTAGTCGATCCGCGCGACGGTGTCGGACAGCTGGGTGAATGCCTTGATCGGGCCGGCCGGCGTCTTCGCCTCGAGCATCTCGCTGTAGAGGTAGATCGAGCCCTTCGCCGGGACGCGCGCGCCGGTCGGCGTGCCGAGCCACCTCTGGATCGCGCAGTCGGCATCGGCGCGCGCGGAGGACAGGACGGTGACGACCACCGCGATCAGACCAGCGACCAGCTTCATGCGAGGAAGACAGTCGCGCGCGCCCGGGGTTGCAGCGCTCAGAGGCCGGAGATTCCGCGGACTTCGATCTTCCAGGCGCCGTGCTCGGCGTCGTCGCGGACCTCGACCCGCGGCTGGGCGTCGCGGAACACGAGGATGCGCTTGCCGTCGTCCTCGCTCGGGCGCGGGTGACCCCACTTGTGCGTGAACAGCTCGAACAGCGTGTCCTTCGCGTCGGGGTTCGCCTTGTACGGGACCGAGAACGCGAGCTCGCGGATCTTGCCACCGGCGGTCTCGAGCGCGATCCGCGTCGACGACCGCTCCCACTCGGTCGGCGGCAGCGTCAGCACGAGGTTCTGCTTGGTGCCCGAGACCTGACCTTCGAACTGCTTCTTGACCTGCTCGACGGTCATCCCGAGCACCGGGACCGCGTCGAGCACGTCGGGCTGCTCGCCGAACAGCTGCGCGGCGGGCAGGTAGTTCTCGAATGCGAGATCGTGGCTGTAGCCGAGCGCGGGGCGCAGCGTCGCGCGCCAGCCGGTCGTCGGATCCGGCCACACGAGGACGTTCTTGCCGACCGGCTCCATCGCGACGGTGCCCTGCCCCCACGCCTCGTTGATCAGATCCTCGGCGCGCGGCGGCAGGTTGAGATAGATCGCGGTGACCTCGTTGCGCTTGTCGTCGAGCGCGACGAACATCCGCACGCCGTCGACGCCGGTCGGCACGCCGGCGCGAACGTCGACCGGGCCAGGTGCGAGCGCGCGCGCTTCCTTGATCCCCATGCCGATCCGCAGCTTCGAGAGATCGCCCGGCGGCATGACGTGCGCGCCGAAGAAGTCCGCGGTCAGCACGTGATACGGGATGTACTCGACGACGCAGTTGCGCTCGAGACAGTCGAGCTTCGCCTTCCAGCCGGTCGACTCGCTCGCCCACGTCACCTCGGGCTGGCCGAGCGAGTCGCGCGTGATCTGCGGCTCGCCCCACACGCGGGTCAGCATCTCGCGCGCGCCGTTGCCGTACACGGTCGCGACGATGCTCGCGACGCTGCCATTATCGACGCGGACCTCGAGCTTGACGTCGCGCACGCCGGCATCGAGCACGAGCTGATCGCGCACCGCGCCCTTGTCCTCGCGCAGCTGCGGCACCAGGCGCTTCGCCTCGGCGACGCTCATGCCGGGCTGGACCTTCGCGAGCCCGCGCGGCGGCTCGACGCGCGGACCGAAGAACTCGGTCGTCGCCGCGGGCGCGGTGTTGCAGCCCGCCGAGGCGGCGCACAGCGCGGCAACAACAACCGAGGACAGCGTCCGCACGCGGCTATTTTTGCCCGGGCGCACCGTCGGAACAAGCACGCAACCGTCGCGTCGCGCGGATGGGGCGGAACGCCCCTTCACAGCTCGAGCGTGACGAGCAGCGTCGACGACGTCTGCTCGCGCGCCTCGATCCGGACCTTCGCGGCCGGGAACGTCAGCACGCCCGCCTGCTGCGACTTCGCGAGGCCCCACTTCGACTCGAGCAGCTTCACGAGCTCGTCGCGCCGCGCCGGCGTCTCGAACGGCAGCTCGAGCGCGAGCTTGCGGACGCGGTGCGTGTTCGCGTCGAACGCGATCGTCGCCATCGTGACGTGGATGCCGTCCTCGATCGGCGGCAGCGCGATCGTGCCGCCACCCTTCTCGAACGCGATCATCGGATACGACTTCTGCAGCTGCTCCTTCGTCGCGCCGAGCACGGGCTGGGTGAACGCCGCGATCCCGACGCCGGGCCCGAGCAGCTTCGCCGCCGGCACGTACGGGAACAGCTGCAGCGCCATCAGGCTCGCGTCGTACTGCGCGCGCCAGCCTTGCCGCGGGTTCCACCACGTCGGGCCGTGCGTGCCTTCGGTCGGCGCGCCCCACGCGTGCTCGAGCAGAGCGCGCGCGGTCGGCGGCAGCCCGCTGACGAGGACCGAGCGCAGCCGGCCGTCCTTCGCGAGGTCGACGGTGAGCCGGACATCTTCCGGCCCCGCCGGGACATCGGACGCGGCGACATAGCGCGGCAGGATCTTCGCGAGCTCGTTCTTCTGCATCCACGGCTTGATCGCCGCGAGCGCGCCGGGCGGCACGACCTGCGTGCCGAAGTAGTCCGCGGTCAGCGCCTTGTGAAACGCCATCCGGCACACATCGCCGCGACACGCGAGATCGACACGCCACGCCGGATTCGTCCACGACGTCACCGATTCATTCGCGAGGTTCGTCGCGTGCACCGGCGTGCCCCAGATCCGCGTCAGCTTCGCCGCGAGTCCCTTCGCCGGTGCCTCGACGCCGATCCGCGCGACGACGTCGTCCTTGACGAGCACGTAGTAGCGCGCGCCGTCACCGGCATCCTGGACCAGCCGCTTGCGAGCCGCGGCGTCGCTGTACGCGGTGTCCGGCTGGAACTTCGCGAGCTGCGTCGACAGCTCGCCGACCGGCATGCCGGCGCGAATGCCATCGAACACGCGCGGTGGTTCGAGGTTCTTCTCGAACGCGGGCGCGGCGTGCGCGATCGTCGTCGAGATCAGAAAACATACGAATCCCGAGATCACCCTCATCATCGGAGTGATCAGTGGTGCGTGATCTCGCGCGCGGTCGCAAGACCAAAGTCAGCGCGACGCGGGCAAAAGCGCGCGCACCGCATCGCCGACGATCGTGAGCGCGCGCCGCATGTCGGCTTCTGAGAGAAACGCGTATGCGACCCGGAACCCGTGCAGGTGCGCGTCGCCGAGGAACGCCGCCGACGAGTTCGTGACGTACACGCCGCGGCGCGCGAGGTGGCTCTCGAGCGCCGCGAGATCGATCGCGCGCGGCAGCTCGAGCCACAGCGTCGGGCCGCCGCCTGGCCGCGTCCAGCGCACGCCATCGGGCATCAGCTCGTCGAGCGCGGCGAGGCACGCGGCGTAGCGGGTATCGAGCGCGCGCTGCAGCGTCTGCAGGTGCGTGTCGTAGTAGCCGCGATCGAGGAACTCGGCGACGACCGCCTCGGTCAGCCACGCGTTGCCGAGCGTCGACAGTCGCTTCATCGCGACGAGCGTCGGCACGAGCTCGGGCGCGGCGGCGACGAATCCGACGCGCAGCGACGGCAACAGCTTCTTCGTGAACGAGTTGACGTACAGCACGTGCTTGCCGCCGAGCATGCGCAGCATCGGCCGGTACTCGCTGCCGGACAGCATGTCGCTGCCCCAGTCGTCCTCGAGGATCGCGACGCCGTGGTGCGCGCACAGCTCGAGCACGCCGCGCAGCTCCGCGCTCGTGTACGAGTAGCCGGTCGGGTTGTGGAAGCTCGAGATCAGGTATGCGAGCGCGGGCTTGCCGGTCGCGAGCGCGCGGTCCCACGACGCGAGATCGATCCCGGCGAAGGGATCGAGGCGGAGCGCGACGAGCTCGTGCCCGAGACTCTCGAACAGGAGCTTCGCATACGCGTAGACCGGCGACTCGAGCGCGACCCGGCGCTGCGCGAGCGACCGCGCGACGATGTCGAGCGACTGCTGCGAGCCGGTCGTCACGATCACCTCGTCCGCCTCGACGTCGAGCCCGCGCGCGGTCAGCCGCTTCGCGATCGCCTCGCGCAGCGGCTGGTAGCCCTGCGCCTGGTACGCGCTCGGCATCTTCTCGCGCAGCACCGAGCGCGCGCACTCGGCGATCCGCTCGGTCGGCAATAGCTCGGGATCGATGAACACCGTCGACAGATTGATCGTGCCCTTCGGTCCGAAGTCCTGGCGCGACAGCGGCGGCGGCACGACCGCCGGCAGCGGCGGCAGCGCGATCGGTGCCGGCGCGACCGTGCGGCTGACGCTCAGCACGAACACGCCTTCGCGCTCGCGCGCCTCGACGAGCCCGCGCGCCACGAGCTCGTCGTACGCCGCTTGCGCGGTGTTCTTCGACAGCCCGAGTTGCTTCTCGAGCGCGCGCACCGGTGGCAATCGGCTGCCCGCGGGCAGCTCGCCGCTCGCGATCTCGCGCTGCACGCTCGCGACGATGTCCGCGGCCGTCGCGCGCCGGCCGTCCGAGCTGACGTGAAGCCCGACATACGGAGCGCGTGTCATGGGCCCGTCATACCTCGTCGCGCGCCGCGTCGAGAAGGGACAGCCGGAACCGCACGCCAGGGACAGCAGTCCCGCCCCGCATCTGGTGGTACACCTCCTGGCGATGGAAGGCAGTTTCGCGCTCACCCCCGGCAAGCGCGTCCTTTACCTGACCAAGGATCCCGAGCGGATCCGACGCCAGCTCGCGGGCGAGCTCACGCTCCACATGCGCGATCTGTCGCCGGACGAGCTGCTCGACGACATCAACACCGACGCGATGACGCCGGCCTGGGTGTGCTTCGACTACGACCCGGCCGAGATCGCGAAGAATGCCTACGCCGGGCTCGTCGTGAACGGCCAGCGCCTGATCCCGCCGAACGCGCTGCGCGACGGCAACTTCGAGGTGATCGTCGCCGGCGCGCAGAAGGGCGTCGGCAGCTCGCGCGAGACCGCCGCGCAGTGCGAGGTGTTCTCGGGCAGCCGGCTCGCGATCGCGAGCTCGTTCGCGCCGATCCACGCGCGCAACAACATCAACATCGGCCAGCTGATGGGCGATCACGCGATGCTGATCCGGCTCGAGGCCGGCGAGCGCATCCCGCTGTCCGAGTTCACGCGCGGCCACGACGCGATCACCGCGCTGATCATCGAGAGCGGCGGCCTGCTGCCGTTCTGCGCGCGGCTCGCGAAGCAGCAGATCACGGTGCCGCCGACCGGCACCGGCGCGCGGCCGATGAACCTGACCGAGAAGATCCTCGCATCGAAGCTGCTGCCCGGCCAGGGCACGCACGTCAAGCCCGGCGATGCCGTGCTCGTCAAGGTCGACGCCGGCTACTCGCACGAGTTCACCACTGCGCAGGTCGATTTCTTCCTCGAGAGCGAGTACGGCGCCGGCTACAAGCTTTCGGATCCGGCGAAGTTCGCCGTGTTCGAGGACCACCTGATCTACGCGACCGGCGTGCCCGCGATGGCGAAGTTCGCCGACAAGATCGAGCGGCTGCGCGAGCTGCAGCGCGCGTTTGCCACCAAGACCGGCGTGCGCAACTACAACGCGATCGATGGTGTGTCGCCGGGCATCTGCCACCAGGTCGCGCGCGAGCAGTTCATCGATCCGGGCGACTTCGTGCAAGCGACAGACTCGCACACCTGCATGGGCGGCGCATCGGGCGCGCTCGCGTGGGGCGTCGGCTCGACCGAATACGCCGCCCTGCTCTACTGGGGCTACACGCCGCTCGCCGTGCCGGAGTCGATCCGCTTCGAGCTCACCGGCCGCCTCCAGCCGGGCGTCACCGCCAAGGACGTGATGCTCTACATCCTCGCGACCTACGCGAAGCGCGAGGAGACCCTCAACCGGGTGATGGAGCTCGGCGGCGAGGGGCTG
>DASTLB010000064.1:0-42435 GCA_035715365.1 Kofleriaceae bacterium
GACGACGCAGATCGGCTGCGGCGTCGCGACGTGCAACGGCATGGACATCTGGGTGTGCGAGTACGATCCGGCCGGCAACGTCGACACCGAGTACCGGCAGAACGTGCTCGCGACGAACTGTCGCCGTTAGCTAACGCTGCTCGATCGGGACGTACTTGCGGACCTTCTCGCCCGTGTAGATCTGGCGCGGACGACCGATCTTCGTCTGCGGATCCTCGACCATCTCTTTCCAGTGGGCGATCCAGCCGGGCAGGCGTCCGAGCGCGAACATGACCGTGAACATGTTCGTGGGGATGCCCATCGCGCGATAGATGATGCCCGAGTAGAAGTCGACGTTCGGGTAGAGCTTCTTCGAGATGAAGTAGTCGTCCTTGAGGGCGATCTCTTCCATGCCCTTGGCCACGTCGAGCAGCGGATCCTTGACGCCAAGGTGCTCGAGCACCTCGTCGCACATCTTCTTGAGGATCTTCGCGCGCGGATCGTAGTTCTTGTAGACGCGGTGACCGAAGCCCATGAGGCGGCGGTTGTCGCGCTTGTTCTTGACGTCCTCGACGAACTTCTTGTAGTCGCCGCCCGAGGCCTTGATCTCCTCGAGCATCTCGATCACCGCCTGGTTCGCGCCGCCGTGCAGCGGGCCCCACAGCGCGAGGATGCCGGCCGCGATCGCGGCATAGACGTTCGCGCCCGAGCTGCCGACCATGCGCACCGTCGAGGTCGAGCAGTTCTGCTCGTGATCGGCGTGCAGGATCAGCAGCTGGTTCAGCGCCTTCTCGAGCACCGGCGAGACGACGAACGCCTCGCTCGGCACCGCGAACATCATGTGCAGGAAGTTGCCGCAGTAGCGAAGGCTGTTGTTCGGGTACATCAGCGGCTGGCCGATGCTCTTCTTGTACGAGAACGCCGCGATCGTGCGGACCTTCGAGAGCAGGCGCGTGATGTGAAGCTCGGTCGGCGAGTTACGATCGAGGCAGTCCGGGTAGTACGCGGACAGCGACGTCACCATCGCCGACAGCACCGCCATCGGGTGGCTGGTCGGCGGGTAGCCCGCGAAGAAGTGGTGCATGTCCTCGTGGATCAGGCTGTGCCGCGTGAGCAGGTTCGAGAACTTCTGGCGCTCGTCCACGGTCGGCAGCTTGCCGTTGATCAGCAGGTAGCTCGTCTCGACGAAGTCGCTCTTCTCGGCGAGCTCCTCGATCGGGTAGCCGCGATAGCGCAGGATGCCCTGCTCGCCGTCGAGGTACGTGATCGCGCTCGTCGTCGAGCCCGTGTTCATGTACCCGCTGTCGAGCGTGATGTACCCGGTCTCGGACCGCATCGAGCGAATGTCGATCGCGTGCTCGTTCTCGGTCCCGACCACGACTGGAAGGGTGGCTTCCTTGCCGTCGGGGAGGGTCAGCTTTGCAGTGAGCTTCTTGTCGGCAGCAGCAGCCATGGGGCTCTCCACGTGGAAAATTTCAGCGCGGGCGACCATACCCGATCTCTCGGGGGCGATGACGCCCCGCGACGAGAAAAGAAAATCCCACTCGGTCGCCAACCGAGTGGGATGCCTGTGCGCGAGAAATCGTCGCGTGGCGCGCGCTATTCGAGCGTCACGAACGGCGAGCTACCGAGCGGCGTGTTGAACCGGTACGTGTAGCCGACGCCGAAGTACCCGAACGCGCCACCCTTGTCGAGGCCGACCGCTGCGATCGGCGGGCTGTCGATCGAGTCCTCCGACGGACCGGAGAACACCTTCGAGTAGACGTTCGCGCCGAGCTGCAGTCCGAGCACGTGCTCGTAGCGGCGGCCGAACGCATACTGCAGCCCGATCTCGAAGCGCGCACCGACGGCGGCGTAGTTGAAGACCTGGCTGCCGGTCGAATCTTCCATCCCCGACGGGCTCATCAGCGCGAGCTGCGCACCGGCGAGCGGCGTCAGGCAGAGCCGCTGTGTGTTGCGCGGGCAGAGGTGCTTGTACAGCGCGACGCCGACGTCGAACACGTCGAGCGTGTCGGCGAACACCGAGTCCATCTCGCCCGGACCGAAGTGCGTCAGCTGGAAGTAGCCCTGCGCGCCGAGCCGCGACGCCGGGTTCAGCATGTAGTCGCCCTTGATGCGGAAGCCCGCGGCGGACGAGCCGTAGAAATCGGTCTGGCCGATCGTTCCACCACCACCGAACAGATCGATGCCGAGCGTCCACGTGTACTTGTTGTCCGGCGTCGTCGAGACGAACACGCCGGTGCCCGACGGCGGACGACCGACGACCGGCGGCGGTGCCGGGTTCGGATTCGGCTGCTGACACTCGGGCGCCTGCGGGTTCGTGCGGCAGGTCTCCGGAGGCGGCGGCACCGCGCTGCAGCCCGGGTTCTGCGGATTCGCGGCGCAGTTGTTCGGATCGCCGCCGCCGCCACCGACGGGCTCGATGCTGTGACCTTGCGCCTTCGCCTCTTCCTTGATCTTCGTCGCGAGCTTGTCGGCCTTGCCGTTCTGCTCCGGCGTCGCGTTGTTCTTGTGGACGGCATCGCACGCGGTCAGCGCCTCGCCGAACTTGCCTTCCTGGTACAGCGAGAGGCAGAGGTTGAAGAAGTACTTCGCCTCCGGTACGCGCGCGACGGCCTCGCGAAACTTCGCCGACGCCTCTGCGTACTTCTGGCCGTACATCAGCTGCTTGCCCTCTTCATTGAGGTTCGACGCGATCTCGGCCTGACTCTGCGCATAGACCGCAGACGCCAGACCCGTGACAGCGACGAAGCACGCCGCAATCGAAGTCAGCCTAGTCATTCGTTACCCTCCGACGATCGGTGACGGACGATCGTGATGAACCGGATCGTACCACCCTTTTACGGTGGACTAGCTGCGATCGCCCCGCCGGCGCGTGCTGGTTTGCTCACGCAGCCTGGCATTCGTCACGCGATCGATCAGCCGCCGCGCCGCCTCGTGACCGCGCAGGTGCCAGCTCTCGGGGTTTCCGAGCAGCACCGAGACGATGATCTCCGGCTTGTCCGCAGGGGCGAATCCAACGAACCACGAATGTTCCATGTAGAACGGATCGGTCTTCGTCAGCGTCCCGGTCTTGCCGGCGACCTTGACCTCGCGACCGCGGCCGAACGACTTCGCGGCGCTGCCGTCGTCGCACGTCTGGACCATCATCCGCGCGACCGCGCGTGCGGTGTCGGCCGAGATCACGCGGTGCGCGGCGGGGACCGGGACGGGCTTGCCGTCGATCGCGGCGACGAGCTGCGGCGCCGGCTGCTCGCCGGCCTTCGCGAACGTCGCGGTGACGAGCGCGCCGCCGAGCACCGAGAGCTTCGCGCCGAAGTTGTCGTTGCTGAATCCGGCCGCGGCGCGCGCGAACTCGAGATCCTTCGCCGACGGCAGCGCGAG
The DNA here is from genome assembly GCA_035715365.1 of Kofleriaceae bacterium. Lineage (GTDB taxonomy): Bacteria > Myxococcota_A > Polyangia > Haliangiales > Haliangiaceae > JABFXX01. The sequence continues at coordinate 3,364 of DASTLB010000064.1, forward strand.
TGCACCCGCGATCCCCTTGAGCTCGGGCAGCGGGCTCAGCCAGCCGAGCTTCTTCGCGGATTCCTCGAGCGTCTTCGGCTCGAGGTTCTGGTAGGCGAGCTTGCCGAGGATCGCGTTGTTCGAGTGCGCGACGCCGTACGCGAGGCTCTCGCAGCGCGAGTCGCGCTTGTCGTCGCGCAGGTTGTGCTCGAGCACCGAGCGAATCCCGCCGTGAAAGCACACGCGGCCGTCCGGATCGACGCCGGCCTGGACGAGCGCGGTCGCGGTCACGAGCTTGAACACCGATGCCGACGGCGCCCACGCTTCGGTCGCGAGCCGCCAGTCGAACGTGCCCTTGCGCGAGCCCTTCGGCTCCTCGGTGCGGCGTCCCGCGAGCGCGAGGATCCGGCCGTCGGGTGCCATCGCGACGATCGCGCCGCGCGGTGCGCGCGACTCGTCGAGCAGCTTCTCGGCGAGCTGCTGGAGATCGGGCTCGAGCGTCAGCGTCGCGATGCGGCCGTCGGCGAGCTTCGCGGTGTAGTGATCGCCCGCGAGCTGGATCGAATCGAGATCGATCGCCGGGATGCTCGCGAGCGTGCCGGCCTTGCCGACCGCATCGGGACTCTTCACCTGGTCGGCGAGGTTCGCGAACGCGGCGGCCTCGCTCGCCGCCTGCGCGGGATCGAGCGGCGCGCCGCCGAGCTGCGCGGCGGCACTCGATGGCTCGGCGCCCGCCTTGACGAGCCAGGCTGTAGCACCGAGGGCTGCCAGGCCGCCGATCACGAGCTGCGCACGTCTCATCGAACCTGGATGTAGCCGCATCTGCCCGCGGGCACAAGAATCTTTCACTGGTTCTGCCCGCGTGCCCCGGGAACGGATCGTGTAGGTTCGACCGGGGATCCAGCTGCATGTCGTGTCGTTCTCACCTCGCGATCCTCGTCACCCTCGCGGTCGCGATCACCGGCTGCGGCGGTCGCAAGCACGCCGCGACGCCGCGCTCGATGCCGACGCCGACGGTGCAGGTCGGCGAGTGCGGCGTGCCCGGGCGCGACGGTGTCATCGGGCAGGCGCCGAAGTCCGATCGCGCGGATCGCGATCTCAACGGCGACGGCGTGGCCGAGACGATCGTCGTCGATCGCGCGCTGTGTACGCCCGAGGGCAACTGCTACTGGAACGTGTTCGTCGCGGCGCCGACGGGCTCGCAGGAGTGCGCACGTTATGCGGGCACGTTCGCAGGCGCCGCGCTCGAGCCGCTCACGAGCCGCGGCGAGGACAACATGAGCGACGTCCGGGGCTACTGGAACCTACACGGCGGCAGACTGCTGCTGCAATCGTACCGCTTCGCGCGCGGCGGCTACCTGATCACCGAGGCACTGCTGTGCAAGCGCGACAGCGACGACAAGCTCGAATGCATGGACGAAACCCGCTGAAAGCCCTCGAATCCTGTTAGGATCGAAGTCCGGTGAGCGATACCGGCCGCAACAAGACCGTCGTCACCGCGATCTCGAAGATCAGCGATCGACCGGTCGCGAAGGAAGCGTGCCTGGTCGTCATCTACGGGCTCGAGCTCGGCAAGAAGTTCAACCTGAACCGCCCGCAGATCATCATCGGCCGGTCGTCGAAGGCCGATATCCAGATCGATCAGGAAGCGGTCTCGCGCAATCACTGCAAGATCATCAACACCGGCAACGCGATCATGCTGCGCGACATGGGGTCGACGAACGGCACCTACGTCAACGACGAGATGATCGACGAGTACGTGCTGCGCGACGGCGACTTCATCAAGGTCGGTCGCTGCATCTTCAAGTTCCTGTCCGGCAACAACATCGAGAACGCGTATCACGAGGAGATCTACCGGCTCACCACGGTCGACGGCCTCACCCAGGTGTTCAACCGCCGGTACTTCGTCGAGACGCTCGAACGCGAGATCGGCCGCGCGCTGCGCTATCGCCGTGACCTGTCGCTGATCATGTTCGACATCGACCGGTTCAAGGGCGTCAACGACAGCTTCGGCCACCTCGCCGGCGACCACGTGCTGAAGCACCTCGCGTCGGTGATCAAGACGAGGATCCGTCGCGAGGACGTGCTCGCGCGCTACGGCGGCGAGGAGTTCGCGATCGTGCTGCCCGAGATCGATCACTACAACGCGATGCAGTTCGCGGAGAAGATCCGCAAGCTCGTCGAGGCGGCCGAGTTCAAGTTCGAGGATGCGGTGATCCCGGTGACGGTCTCGATCGGCGTCGCGAGCTTGCGCGGCGAGATCGAGGACGCACTCGAGTTCATCAAGCAGGCGGACACGCACCTGTTCGCGGCCAAAGAAGGCGGCCGCAATCGCGTGGTGGGTTAGGGGCAATCAACACATGGCGCTTCCCGTCGTGCCGGACGTCAACCGCCCGGACGGATCACCGTCCGACAGCGCGCGCGACGAGCTGCGCGAGAAGAAGCGCGTGCTCGCGGCGCTCGTCGTCCACGACCTGCGCAGCCCGCTGTCCGCGATCCAGGGTTACCTGCAGCTGCTGCGCGAGGAGCTCGGTGACGACCAGGGCACGAAGGCGCTCGCGTACCTCGACGACGCGAGCACGCTCGTCGGCAAGGCGCTCTCGCTCGTCGCCACGATCCTCGACGTCGACGAGCTCGAGGACGGCATCCTGCGGGCCCACCCCGCGCCGGTGAAGGTGCTCGAGCTGATCGAGCGCGCGCGCGCCGGCAACCGCGCGCACTTCGAGGTCCGCCAGCTCCGGTTCGAGCTCGACTGCCCGCCGGACCTCGTGATCCAGATCGACCGCGAGCTGTTCGGGCGGATCTTCGAGAACCTGCTCGACAACGCGACCCGCTACGCGCCGCGCGGCGGCCGCTGCTCGGTCGCGGTCAAGCGCGACGCGCGCGGCGTCGAGATCGCGATCGGCAACGACGGCCCGCCCGTGCCCGCGGCCGAGCGCGAGGCAATCTTCGGCCGCTACTTCCAGATCGAGGCGCGCCGCGCCGCTGCACGCGCGAATCGCGGGCTCGGCCTGTACTTCTGCAAGCTCGCCGTCGAGGCGCACGGCGGCACGATCCACGTCGAGCAGCGCGGCGATCTCGGCGCGGTGTTCGTCGTCCGCATCCCCCAGTGAGCCCGGGCCATGACGTGGCAGCCGCTCTGGCTCTCGTTCCTCGTCGCGACCTGCGCGACCGGCCTGACGCTCGTGTTCGGCATCCTGCTCGCGCTCCTGCTGCAGTGGAAGAAGCTACCGGCGCGTGACTTCATCGACGCGGTCGTGTCGGCGCCGCTCGTGCTGCCGCCGACCGTGCTCGGCTACTACCTGCTCGTCGTGCTCGGCAACGGCAGCGCGCTCGGCCGGATGTGGGAGTCGGCGTTCGGGCGCACGATCGTGTTCAACTTCGAGGGCGCGGTCGTCGCCGCGGCGGTCGGCTCGATGCCGCTCGTCGTGCGCTCGATCCGGGTCGGGCTCGACGCGATCGACCCGACGCTCGTCAGCGCGGCGCGCACGCTCGGCGCGAGCCCGACGCGCGTGCTGTTCACGATCACGCTGCCGCTCGCCGCGCCCGGCATCATCGCCGGCCTGATGATGGGCTTCGCGCGTGCGCTCGGCGACTACGGTGCGACGCTGATGGTCGCGGGCGCGCGCATCGACGGCACGCCGACCGCGTCGATCTACATCATGGATCAGCTGCTCGCCGGCAACGACTCCGGCGTGTTCGCGATGTCCGCGGTCACGACCGCGTTCGGCGTCGCGATGCTGTTCTGCGCGAACATCCTGACGCGCCGGCTGCACTATCATCGCGCGTAGGTGACGACCGCGAACCACCTCGTGACCGAGCTGCGACTGGCGCGCGCGACCGGGTTCTCGCTCGACATCGCGATGACGTGCCCGCCCGGCATCACGTGCGTCATGGGGCCATCGGGCTCGGGCAAGAGTACGATCCTGTCGCTGCTCGCCGGGCTCGCGCTGCCGGACGCCGGCCGGATCCAGCTCGGCGACGCGGTGTGGCTCGATCGCAGCGAGCGCGCGACCACGGTCAACGTGCCGACGCACGAGCGCAAGCTCGCGTACGTGTTCCAGGGCCTCGCGCTGTTCCCGCACATGTCCGCGCTCCACAACGTCGAGTACGGGATGTCGCACGTCGCGCAGCCCGCGCGCGCCGAACGCGCGAAGCAGCTGCTCGACCGGCTCGGCGTCGGCCACCTCGCGAAGCGCCGGCCGCGCACGTTCTCCGGCGGCGAGGCCCAGCGCGTCGCGCTCGCACGGGCGATCGCGCGGTCACCGGATCTCGTGCTGCTCGACGAGCCGTTCTCGGCGCTCGATCGCGAGCTGCGCGCCGAGATGATCGGCCTCGTGCGGTCGCTCGTCGGCGAGCTCGCGATCCCGATGGTGCACGTCACGCACTCGGTCGCCGAGGCGCGCCAGCTCGCGGATCAGGTCGTGCGGATCGAAAAGGGCAGGGTCGTCGCGAGCGGCGCGCCTGCCGACGTGCTCGCGAACATCGTCACGCTCGAGGAGTAGGGGTCGAGACGTTCTCCGTTCCGGTTCCGGTTCCGCTGCTCCCTATTCGTCCTCGGAGTCGCGATCGTCGAGCAGCTCTCGGATTGGCCTCGCAACCTGCGGGACGAGCCGTGCTCGGGGTGTGTCGCGCCCTCGCGCTGCAGCACATCAACGCTGAACAGAGGAACCGGAATGGAGAAGCTGAATCGGTCAGTCACTGCATGCTGCGCCGCAAACACTCCGCGACGCGCGCGCGATCCGTCTTCTCCGGCAGCGCGGGTCGCGTCGCGCAGCCCGGACCGGCGCAGCGCGCGAGCACGCGATCGTGCGGATAGTCGATGTCGAGCTCGACCCCGCCGAGCGCGCCGGTGCCGAGGATGCCGTCGACCTCCGGCTGATCCGGCCGCAGCTCGGTGCGCAGCGCCTGCAGCGTCGGATCCTCGTCGGACACGACGAGCACGTCGATCCCGGCGGACGGTGTCAGCTCGACGAGCCCGGGCAGCGGACAGAACGTCGTGCCGTCCTCGCACGGGCAGTCCTCGCCGGCGACGCAGTCGCGCTCGAGCAGCAGGTGGTGCGCGAACACGTGGCGGCACGGCGCGCGTGGCGTCGAGCCGGAGCGCGCGACGAGCGCGACCCGATCGACGGTCGCGCGCTTGCCGGTGATCGGCCCCGACGGCAGGAACGCGATCGCGTCCGGCAGCTGATCGAGCGCGGGCGCGGTCGGCCGGACCTCGCGGTAGCGCTCGTACGCGGTCTCGCCGAGGATCGACGGCCCGATCGCGGTCGACACGAGCAGCAGGACATCGGCGCCGCGCTGGCTCTGCGGCAGCTCGATGTCCGGATCGAAGCCGAGGCACGCCGGCATGGTCACGCGTCTGCCCGAGAACCCGAGCTCGGTGCCCGCGATCACGAGCGTGCCGCCGCCGCGGTACGGCGACGGATACACCGCGTCGCACGCGAGCCCGCGCTCCTGCTCGCCACCGGCGACATCGGCGAGGATGAAGATCTGCTGGTCGCCGAGCCGCAGCCGCAGCGCATCGCCCGCGAGCGAGTCCGCGCCGATGATCGCCTGGAACGGCCGGCCGGCGCTGCCCGGGCCGATGAAGCACTCGGCGTCCGCGCACGGATGGAGCGTCAGGATCCGCGCATCGCGGAGCAGCGCCCGCGACAGCGCGAGCTGGTCGGTCGCGTCGCGGCCGAGCACGCTCCAGTTCGTGTAGCGCACGAACGGCGTGATGTTCTCGCCCGGATCGTCGAGCGTGAACGGCGACAGCACGTCGACGATCGCCGTGCGGTCGTTCTTGCCTTCCTCGCGGACGCCGACGATCACCGCGCCGCTCGACGTGTCGACGCCGATCGGCTGCAGATCGCCGGAGAAGTCATTCGTGACGAAGCTGTCGGTCAGCAGATCGCAGCCGCTCGCCACGATGCACGCGCTCGCGATCACGCGCGCGAACCGACCGCTCAAGCCGGCTCCAGGATCGGCAGCTCGCACACGATTGCTCGGCGGCCCGCGATCTCGACCTCGCCGCCGGGCTCCCAGCACGTGCGATGCAGATAGCCGAGCGCGAGCCTCCGCCCCCCGTCGACAATCGACGACGTCACGACGCCCGCGTTGTCCTTCGACGGGTGCTTGATCGGCGTGCCGGTCGCGAGCGCACCGTCGCCGTCGACGACGAGGCCGCGCAGCGCGCGCGCCGCGTTGCCCTGCGCGTGGACCCGAAACACCGGCTCCTGGCCGACGTAGCACCCCTTCTTGTAGTCGAGGAACTGCGCGAGCGGCGTCTCGAACGGGAAGTGATCCTCGTCGACATCGACGCCGTAGCGCAGGAAGCCACCGCGGATCCGCAGCGCTTCCGCCGCGGCGTCGGTCTCGGCGATCGCGCCGGGCGCGGCGCCCTCGGCGATCGGCGCGAGCCACACGTCGTCGACGCTGTCCCAGATCTGGTGCGCCGGTCCGGCGATCGGCTCGAACGTGACGTCGTCCATCACCGCGTAGCGCTCGAGCAGCGCACGCGTCTTGTCGCCGAGCGCGGCCTCGCACGCGATCACGAACGCCTCGCCGATCCGCGCGGTGTCGATCACGGTCAGCACGCGGCCCTTCGGGCTCAGGATCGCGCCCCACGCATGCGCGCCGTCCGCGAGCGTCTCGACGTTGACCGTCGTCAGCCCCTGCAGGAAGCGGACGCGATCCCCGCCTGCCACGCGCAGCCGCGCCCACGACGATCGATCGATCACGACAGCCATCATGACCTCCCGGCGGCGTGCAGCCGCTCCTTGCGCCGGCGCTCGGCCTCGGTGTGGCGGCGCCGGTCATCGTCATCCTCGAGCGTCAGCGGCGCGATCGTGCGCGGCTTGCCGACGCCGTCGACCGCAACGAACGTCAGGTACGCCTTCGTCACGTAGCGCCGCGTCTGCGTCCGCATGTCCTCGGTCTCGACCCGACAGCCGACCTCCATCGAGGTCCGCGACACGTAGTTGACCTGCGCCTGCAGCACGACGATCTCGCCGACCCGGACGGGCGACAGAAAGTCGAGCCGGTCGATCGACGCGGTCAGCACGGCGCCGCCGGCATGCCGCATCGCCGCGACCCCGGCGCAGACGTCGATCCACTGCATCATGATCCCGCCGAACATGACGCCCGACACACCGTTGGTGTGCATCGGCATCACGATCTGCGTCATCACGCAGCGCGTTTCGGCAGGCGTCATCCCTGCCGACAGCTTACTTCTTCTTCGACGGCGCGGCCGGCTTCTTGGCCGCCTTGCCTGCCTCGACCTTGCGCTTGATGCGCGCCTTCAGCTTCGACTGGCTGCGACGGCGCTTCATCTTCAACGTGCGACGATTGTCTCCGCGTCCCATGGGTGCTCCTCGTGTGGGGGCGCATCTTGCGTGCCGACGGGGGTGGCGTCAAGAGCGGTTCAGAACTGCGCGCGCGCCGCGAAGCTGATGTGCCAGCGGCCGCGCGGATCATCGCCGAGCTGCGGCCGCAGCGGGACCGCCCGCTCGAACGCGAACGACCCGAATGGCGTCACGATGCGCAACAGGGCCATGCCGACCGAGGGCCGGATGTCGTCGACGGTGACGTTGCCCCACTGGTTCGTGATCAGGCCGGCGTCGAAGAACAGCGCGGTCGACAGCAGCTTGTAGATGCGGAGCTGGGCGTCGGCGCTGCCGAGCATGCGGATGTTGCCGCCCGCGGGCAGGATGCGGATCTGCGAGATGTTCGACAGCGGCGGGACACCGACCTGCACGATCTCGGTCGCGAGGCGGTCGTCGTTGTAGCCGCGCACGGTCGAGTCGCCGCCGGCGAAGAACCGCTCGACCTCGGGCAGCAGCGCGGCCTGGCCGAGCGGGAAGCCCTGGTCGTAGCGGAGGTCGGCGCGCAGCACGAGGTTCGTGCCGATCGGCCAGTACTTCGAGGCCGCGGCGGAGACCTTGATGAACTCGTCGGAGCCGCCGAGGTTCGGGCTCGCGTACGACACCTGGCCCTCGAGCCGGAAGCCGGCCTCGGGCGCGAGCGGCGACAGCGTGCCGGCGCGATCGACGCGCTCTTCCCACTCCGCGGTCGCGCCGACCGAGCCGGTGCGGGTCGTGATCGGGACCTGCGACTCGTCCTCGTCGGCGCCGATCGGGCGCAGCGCGTCGACCTCGCGCTCGCGGCTGCGGAAGTCGTAGTGCAGGCCGACGGTGACCGCGCAGCCGCGCCGCGTACAGATGCGGGCGCGGTCCCAGGTGCGCGACACCGCGAGCGTCGCGCCGGTCGTCCGCAGCAGGCCAAAGCGCGGCGTCTCCTGGCGGCGGTGGAAGCCGGTGAGCTCGGTCTGGAACTCGAGCCACTCGGCGGGGACGAGCGGACGCGACAGCCATTGCGGCAGGCGCAGCGTCGACTCGAGCGAGAGCTGGCGCAGCACGAGGTTGCGGTCGATCGCCTCGCCGGCGTCGAAGCCGATCGTGCCCGTGACGTCGAACGAGATGCCGAGCCCGAACAGGTTCTTGAGCGACGGGATCAGCCGGACGAACGCGCCGTTGTAGGTCGAGCCGCCGACCTCGGCGTCGAGCTGGGCGAAGAAGTCGTAGCGCTCGGTGATCTCGACGACGGCATTGACCTCGCCGGCGCTCGCGGTCTCGAGGTTCGGCATCGCGATGTTGACGGCGTCGAACAGCGCGGTGTTGCGGAGCCGGCGCGCGCCCTCGGCGAGCGCGTCCTTCGTCAGCAGCTGGCCTTCCTTCAGCCGGAGCTCGCCGCGGATGATCGACTCACGCGTCCGGAAGTTGCCGCGGATCACGACCTTGCCGATCTTGAGCTGCTGGATGCTCGTCAGCTTGTAGCGCGCCGAGATCCGCCGCGGCGCGATCACGACCGGCTCGTAGTCGACCTCGGCGCGCGGCCGGCCGCGCGAGTACAGGCGATCCTTCAGCAGATCGCGCGTCGTCGCGGCCTCGTCCTCGCGGAAGTTGACGTTCGTCGCGAGCCCGATGCAGCGATTCGGATCGGCCTGGCGGGCGAGGCCGTCGAACTTGTAGAGCTCGGCGAGGTCGCGCAGCACCTGCGTGCAGAGCTCGCGCTCCTCCGGCGTCGATAGCGCGTCACCCTTGTCGGACAGCTCGACCTGGATCTGGGTCAGCAGCGTCGGCAGGCCCTCGTCGATGTTGAACCGCACGTAGAGGTCGTCGCCGCGGTTCGCGAGCAGCAGCGCGGCCGTCAGCGCGGCGCTGCCGAGCCCGCTCGGGTTCGTGCTCGCGCTGACGCTGATCCGCGCGTCGCGATAGCCGGTCTTGCGGTAGTACTCGACGAGCCGGTCGATGTCGGCGGACAGCATCTCGGACGTCGCCGCGGTGCTCGCGCCGAACAGCGTCGACGACAACCGGCGCGGCTTCGTGCCGACGATGTCCGCGAGCCTGTCGCTGCTCGCGACGTGGTTGCCGACGAACTCGACCTCGCGCACCGCGCGCGACCGGCCCTGATCGATGCGGTAGACGAGCCGATCGAACGCCTCGAATGCCTCGCGCCGCCACGTCACGCGCGCGTCGAAGTAGCCGCGCGACTGTAGATAGGCCGCGATCGCGCGCGCGGAGTCGTTCGCCTCGACGTCGTCGGCGCTCGCCGCGCGATCGAACGTCAGCTGCTTGCGCAGCGCCTCGCTCGACACCGAGATCTGGCCCTCGAACACGACGTCGATCCGGCGCCGCGGATCGATCCGCAGCGTGAACCGTACCGACCGCGTGCGGCGGTCGACCGACATCCCGGGATCGAAGTCGCTGCGGACGCGGACCGCCGGGAACCCGCGCGCGTGGAACAAGTCGACGACCTTCTGGACGTCGGCCTGGTGCTGCGAGCGCGTGAAGCTCGTGTCCGTGAAGCAGACGAGCTTCACGATGCAGCGCCGGTGCCGGAAGATGTCGCGGATCTCCTTGATGTCGACCGGCAGGACCTCGGCCTCGGGGATCTGGATCTTGTCGACCGCGGTGTCGTACGGCGCGCCGAGCGTGACCTTGACCTCGAGCGTGACCGCGTTGCCGTCGAGCTCCTCGCCGATCGTCGCGACCGCGTCGAAGTAGCCCTCGTCGCGCAGGAAGTCCTGGATCCGGCGCGTCTCCTCGTAGAGCTCGCACGCGCGCAGCTTCGGATCCCACGGCAGGTACGCGCCGGCACGGACGCGCATGCGGCGGCGCACCTCGTCGTCGACGAGCGCGGTGAAGAACCGCTGCTTGATGTCGACGTTGACCCGCCGGACCATCGGCATCGGCGCGAGGTGGAGGTGCGCGCGGATGCCCTGCGGCGTCTCGCGCGTGCCGAGCCCGACGACGTGGTAGCCGAACGCCGCCGCCGATCGCGTGATCTCGGCGCGCGCGTCCTCGGTCAGCGCGCGGTGGCGCTCGAGCACCGGGCCGAGCAGCTCGCGCACCGTGCGCGGTGGATCGACGAGGTTGCCGGTGATGTCGAAGTCGCTCCACACGACCGGCACCGGCGCGACCTCGGGCTCGGTGCCCGCGGGCGGGCCCTCGGGCTCGCCGGGTTGCTTGATGCAGCTCGCCGGGTCGAACAGGATCGGACGCACCGCATCGCCGGTCGCCGATCCCGCGCCGGTGTCCTGCTTGTCGGCATCGGGCCGCGTCGGGATCGGCGCCTGGCTCCAGGCCGGAGCCGCGGCGAGCCAGACGCCGAGCGCGGCGAGGACGACGAGAGGGGAGAGCCGGATCACGGGAGGCGCTACGGGATGAACAGGCGTTTGACGAACTTCAGGTTCCAGTCCTCGATATCCTGCTCGGCCGGGTCGTTGAAGTTCTTGCTGAGATAACCGCCCTGGACGCTGAAGTTCAGCGGCGTCTTGAACTCGCCGCGGACGTTGATCGTGCTGCCGCGGATCGTCTGCTCGGTCGTGCCGAGCACGTTCATGTTCTCGAGCACCTTCTTCTCGAGGTGAAAGCCGATCGAACCGAAGCCGATCTCGATGCGCAGCACGTCGAGGCCGGTGATCTTCGTCAGCGAGTTCTCGAGCAGGTCCGACACCCAGTCACCGGCGAGGTCCTTGACGATCTGATCCGCGAAGCCCTGGCTCGGGTTCGTCGTCGGATCGACGCGCGTCGGATCCGAGCCGAGCGACTGATCGCCGAGCGAGCGCCGCAGCTGCTCGGGGTTCCTGCCGAGCAGCAGCAGCGACACCGTCTGCGACTTGTTGTAGCCAGTCGAGGTCTTGAGATCCCACTGCAGCTGGTCGAGCCAGCCCCAGATCGTCAGCGTGATCAGGTGATCCTGACCGGACTGGTCGCGGTAGTCGGCGTCGCTGGTGACCCGCAGCTCGGGATTTCCGGCGCGCTGGTTCTCGGCGAAGATGATCGAGCCGCGCGTGTTCGTGAACGCGGCGCGCGTGCCGGTCATGCGGAACCGTCCGCGCGTCACGTTGATCTGACCGGCGAGCCGCGGATCTTTCGGCGTGCCGGTCAGCCGGACGCCGCCGGCGAGATCGATCGACGCGATGTTGCTCTTGACGCTGAACCGCCGGACGTCGACCGCGACGTCGAGCTCGGCCGCGCCGATCGGGGGATAGAAGTCCCAGAACGGCTTCGTCGGCGGCGCGTTCGTGCCGAGCGACCGGATGCGATCCGTGAGCTCGAAGTTCTGGCGATACGTGCCGTCGATGATCGCGATCTCGCCGCGGACCTGGATCGGCGCGCTCTCGTTCGTCTTCGTGATCACGAGACCGCGCTCGTCCTGGATCTTGCTGCGCGCCTCGAGCACGAGATCGAGCGTGCCCGGCACGCGGAACGGGATGCTGTCGGCGTCGAGCTCGAGCTGGAGCTCGTGCAGCACGCCGTCGCGCAGCTCGGCGTGGCCGTCGAGCCCGGAGATGTAGCCCTCGCCATCGATCACGGCGCCGACCTCGTTGACGCGCAGCCGGTACGTCTGCTTGCCGCCGGCGATGTCGGTCTCGATGTCGATGCTGCCGCGGCTGAGCGCGACCTCGCGGCGCAGGCCGCGCGGGATCACGGTGAACGCGCGCGGCAAGTCGCCGGGCTTCAGGCAATCGTCCGCGTTCGGGTCCTGGCCCTTCTGACACGCGGGCGGTGGATCGAAGCGCAGCGTGCCCTGGATCGTCGGCCGCGGTCCCTTGCCGGTCAGCATCAGGTTGCCGTCGATCCGCGCGAGGCCGCTCGCCTGGCTGATCAGATTCGGCATCCCGACGAGCAGCATCTTGCCGGCGACCTTGCCGTCGATCAGCACGCCCCAGGACACCGGCGTCAGGCCCGCGAGCTCGATGTTGCCCTTGACGTGGAGCTCGCCGGCCTCGTCGCGGTGCGGGTCGCGCACCTGCAGCTTGACGTTCGTGAAGCCGAGGCTGCCGTTCGCGAGCTTGACGAGGCCGCTCGGCGCCTCGAGCACGGTATCGCCGCCGACCGGCCGCATCATGATGTCCTTGAGGACGAGCGACGCCTCGTAGTTCGGCTTGCGGAACGTGCCGCTGATCGACGCCGCGATGTCCGCGGTGCCCGAGATGTCCTCGAACATCGTCTCGACGAGCGGCTGGATCGGCGCGAGGTCGAGCTTGCCCTGCGCCTCGATCGCCATGTGCTGCGGCGTGACGTGACCGCGGAAGTCGATCACGCCCGCGGGCTTCGCGCCCTGCGCGCCGATCTCGAGCTTCGTCGTGCAGTCGACCCGGCCGCCCGGCGCGCTCGCATCGCGACACGCGAAGTCGACCGACGACGGCGTCACGCGCAACGAGACGGCCGGCCGCTTCGCGCGGTCCTGATCGATCGCGCGCACGCGCAGCGGCGTGATCCGGCCATCCTCGGACGTGTGGGTCGCGATCCCGACGAGCTCGGACAGCTCGATCCATGCCTCGGGCTCGACCGGCTTCACCGGCGCGAGCTCGGTGCGCACCGTCACCGTGCCGGTCATCCACGCCTGCACCGGCAGCGGCAGCCCGAGCCGCTTCTGCAGGTCCATCAGCACGTCGAGCTCGAGCCGGCGGCCGTTGATCACGAGCTCGACCGGGTAGGGCGCCGCCGTGCCGACGGTACCGGACAGGCCGAGCCGGCCGGCGAGCGCGGTGCCCTTGAACGCGATCGCGGGCTGCTTGCCGATCGTCGCGGGCTCGACCGCGAGCTGCGCGTCGCCGATGAACGAGCCCTCGACCCACGCGCGCAGGAGCTGGATCGCGCCGGTCGCCTGCGGCGCATCCGGCGAGCCCTGCAGGTGCAGCGTCACCGACGCGAGCCCACCCGCGCGCTGCGTCTTGTTGCCGAGCAGCTGATCGAGCAGCGACACCGGGACGTCGGACAGCGCGACCGTGCCGCCGAGCTTCGCGCCGGTGCCCGAGCGCCCGACCCGCGTCCCCGGCACGCGCGAGATCGTCGCGTCGACGAGCCCGCCGCCATCGCGCGTCGCGGTCGCGACCGCACAGAACCCGGTGCGCTTGCCCTGCTCGCACTGCGCGAGGTCATCGCCGTCGAGGTACGCGGTGCGCGGCCGGCAGATCCGATCGTCCTTCTGGTTCAGGCACACGCCGACGTTGCTGAACTTGTCGCCGAGGATCGTGAGGTGGTTCGCCTTCGCGTGCACCTTCGCGAGCGACAGCCAGTCCATCGAGCTGCGCTTCGGATCGATCGAGCCGGCGAGGTCGACGTCGACGCTGTCGATCGTGCCCTTGACGTTCTTGAGCCCGCACAGCTTCGTCGCATCGAGCTTCTTGCCGTCGAGATGCAGCCGCTCGATCACCGGCGGCGGGCCGCCCTTTTCGGACAGCCGGATCCGCGCGTCGCCCTTCAGCGTACCGCCGAGCCCGGCGCTCGTGACCTCGGCGTCGACGATGTTGTTCGAGATCTCCGAGCGCACGACGCGCACCTTGTCGAGGCACGGCACGCCGCCGAGCTCGGTCGCGACGTTGACCGTCGGGTTCGAGATCGGTCCCTTGATCCGGATCTGGCCGCCGCCGGCGCTCGTCACGAACTGCGGCAACCCGAACCGCTTGAGCCACACGCCGAGGTCCGGGAAGTTGCCGTCGATCATGATGTCCATGTCGTCGTGCAGGATGTCGACGAGCCCGCGCACGACCGCGCGGCTCTGGCCGGCCTCGACGTGGACGTCCTGGATCCGGATCGTGTCGAAGTCGTCGTTCGTGAACAGCCGGCCCTTCCACGCGCGGATCGCGCGCTCCTTCGGCGTCGCGCCGAGCGCGAGATCGAAGTCCTCGAGCGCGAACCCGACCTCGGCGTCGCCGACCGCGGTCAGCCGGCCCTGCAGGAACTTGCCGACCGGCTTCGCGCCCGCCGGCAAGAACCGGCCGACGTCGATCGGCTTCACGATCTCGACGTGCGCGCGCGCGTTGTACGGCTTGAGCCCGAAGTTCGCCGACACGACGACCTCGCCCGGCTCCTTGCCGCCGCGGATCAGCGCGGTCGTCTTGTCGATCGAGCCCTGCTCGTTGACGAGATCGATCGAGCCCTGGACCTCGGCGAGCGTGAGCCGCAGCGGCTCTTCCTTCGCGTTCAGCGGCACGTCGAAGTCGAGGTTCGTCATCGCGAGCCCGACCTTCGGTGACGCGACGAACGGCCCGGTCAGCGTGATCGTGCCGTCGAGGTTCTCGCCGCCGATCGTCGACTTGATGCACGACCGGATCGTCGGCCCCATGTTCTTCGCGTCGAGCGCGAGGTTCCACGAGCCGTCGTATGGACGATCCCAGTAGTTGTGGAGCTCGCCGGTGACGTGCAGCGCGGCGCCGGTCTTCGGATCGGGCTCGCGATCCCGCGTGCTCGGGCACGGCAGCGTGCGCGCCTCGAGATCGACCTCGAGCGTGTTCGCGACGTAGTCCTTGCGCGGCCACTCGCCAGGCAGCTGCGCGAGCCGGTGCAGCACGATGTCCGCGAGCCCGATCTCGTACTCCGCCTTGCGGCCCGCCGGCGGATACTGCTCGGGCAGCGGTCCCTGCGTGCTGTTCGGGATCCGGAACGCGTCGCGCGGACCCTCGTCCCACATCCGCACGACGCCCTTCTTCGCGGTGACGCCGAGCCGCACGTAGAACTTCGCGACGAGCGGATCGATCGGATCCATGTACAGGTAGCTGTCGTTCTTCGGCTCGGTGCCGGCATCGACATCGACGCCTTCGAGCCGCGCGACCGTCACGTAGCCGACGCGATCCGCGGTGCCGCCGTACGGCGTCATGTGCACCGTCAGGTTCAGGTCTTTGACGTGGATGTCGCGGACGTCGAAGATCGGTGGCGGGCTGTCCGCGTAGATGCCGGCGCGGAAGCCGGCCTTCATCCGCGGATAGAACGCGGTGACGATCGACACGATCGTGCGGTCGTACGCGTGCAGCGGATACGGTTCGCGCGTCTGCTCGAGCAGCGCCTCGCCGCCGTGCACCCAGACGTTGCGGAACACGAAGTCGTGGTTGCCGAACATCAGCGCGTGGACATCGATCTCGGCGGTCACGAGATCGGTGCGCAGCAGCAGCTTGCGTGGCTTGCGCCTGGAATTCGGATCGGGGTCCGGGTGTTCGTCGAGCGTGCAGTCCTCGTTCGGATCGCCGGTGCGGATCTCGTCCAAGGCACTCGCACCCGTGTTGAGTGCGCAATCGTCCCACACGCGGACATCTCGCAAGGTCAGTGGGACCCAGCCGCCCGTCAGAACTTTCTTGAGCCCGCCGGTCGGCCACTCGATCGAACCGATCGAGATCCGTCCGCGCATGCGCTTGTTCAAGCTTGTTGCGACCTTGTCGCCGAGATCAGGCCCCTCGAACTCGACGCGGAGCACGGCAAACCCCGCGCCCAGGAGCAGGAGCACCGCCAGGCCGATGATCAGGAGCCAGCGGCGCCTGCGTCGAGGTGCGGACGTTCTCACCCGGCTCACCCGTGCTCCAGAACCTACCACGGGTGTCGTCGACGATTCGGAGCGTGGTGCCATTCACAGACTCGTGCGCACGCGATCACCGAAGCAACTCGACGACGATTCGGACCGTCGAGAATTTTGCGAAGCGTGAAGCATTTCATCGTGGTCTTCCAAAAAACCGGCCCCTATACTGGTTCGTAAGGACCGAAAGCGAGGGAATCGAGATGTCTGACGATCAGCCGACGCCCGGAACCCCTGAGACGCCCGCAACGGAGACGCCAAGTCCGGTGCTCCGCCGAGAGGCGCTACTGCCCAATGAACGGAGTCGGGGTCTCGGCACGGTCGCCGTCGTCTGTACGATGGCGGGCGTCGCGTCGGGCCTCGCGCTCGCGACGACCCTGATGGCGATGCAGGTCGCGGACACGATGTCGACGCGCTCGGCATGCTCCTACCGTCAGGTCGAGATGACCCCGGTCGAGCGCGAGCACGGCTTCCTCGGCATTCGCTACGTGTTCCACGATGGCGTCGCGCAGGTCGACAGCGTCCTGCCGGGCACGCCCGCGGAGATGATCGGCATCCAGCCGGGCGATCACGTGATCAGCGTGAACGCGAACCGGATCGACTCGGCGAACGAGCTGCAGGAGCTGATCTTCAACGCGCGCCCGGGCTCGAGCCCGACGATCATCATCGAGCGCGATGGGACCGCGGAGGCGATTCGCCCCACGCTCGTGTCCTGGCCGACCGTCACGTACTGAGCCGCCGCGTCTCGCGGAAACGCAAAGCGGGCTCGCCCGTCTGTGGAACGCGAGGGCGTCGTAGCGTCCGTCGTAGCGTCGGAACGCAGAGGCGCTGAGCCCTGATCATCGCAAAGAGGCAAAGGACGCAAAGGGATCTAACAGGCCCTCGAGCGTGCACCCGCGCGCGATCACGATCGTTGGTGCTCGAACGATAGGACTGCTCGCTCTGCTCATCATCACCCGAGCCGCGCGCCGCGATACCGAACATCGCTTGGGCCGACACGAGGGGCGGACTTGGAGAAAGCGAGAGTCGGCGTTCGAGCGCTGACGGGCGTGGTCCACACGAGCGTGGGCTCGAGGGTTTAGAAAATCCTTTGCGAGCTCAGCGGCTTTGCCTCTTTGCGATGATCCGAGCTCTGCGGCTTTGCGTTCTGCTTCGCGTTCCGCCGTCGGCAACGGGACGCATGGCGCGCGAGCTTTGCGTTGCTCAGGGCAGACGCACCGCCGACACAGCGCCTTTGCGTTTCCGCTACGGGCCGCAGTAATCGGTCGCGCTCTGGCTACCCTGACGCAGCCGCACGCACGTCGACACCGTCTGATCGTCGCGCTGGAACGACACGACGATCTGGTCGCCGAGGCCGGCCGAGACCGGCGCCGTCGGGCCGACGCTGCCGTCCGCCTGCGCGTTCTCGATGATGCCGACGCCGCGGTCGCGGTTGTAGATGAACACGACCGTGTCGACGTAGTTCTGGTCCGCCGGGTACGTGAACACCGCGGAGCCGGCGGTCTCGTCGACCGCGAACGTCATCTTGCCGGGGTCGGGCGGCGGGATCGGGATCGAGGGCGTGATGCAGCCACCGACCACGACGAGCAGGCCGACGATCAGGCCGACGTTCAGACAGGCGCGACGCATGGCAACACGTAGGTGCAAGAGCAAGGGCTGATCCATCACGACCCTAACTCATTTCGCGCACCTACAAAAACGCCCTGCCAATTTCGTTGGCAGGGCACGCACTTGGTTGGCAGTGCGGATCAGGTGCGAGACGTCAGTTCGTCCGCTTTGCCTTCATCGGGAACATGATCGAGACGCCGGCGCCGAAGAACAGGTGGTGGATGAAGCGGCTGTCGTCGCTCGTCACCGCGCCGTCCGGGCCTTCCATCGGACCGGAGACATCCGCGCCCGACGGGTTGTCGGCGAACGCGTAGTCGCGGACCGTGAGGTCGAGCGCGAGGAAGTCGTTGAGGAAGACGTGGACGCCGCCGCCGATGTACAGGCCGACGCGGCTGCCGTTGTTCAGCGGGTCGTCGTTGTTCGGGTTGAGGTCGGGCGGCATCTCGTTGACCGTCTGACCGGGCGCCGGATCGTTGCAGACCGACGTCGGGCAGTCGCTCTTGAGCTGCGCGAACGACACGCCGGCCTGGAAGTAGAAGTCGAACGCGACGAACGCGGACGCGAACGCCGCGAGCTTGCCGTACCACGGCGTCAGGCTGATGTAGCCGGCGCCGTGCAGCGGCATCTCGTTGAGGCGCAGCGTGAACTCGTCCTGGCTCGGCTCGCGCGTGTTCGGATCCGCGTTCGGCTCGAGCGTCGGGACGATGCGCTTGACGAGCTTGGTGTCGAGTGCGGTCGAGCCGACGCCGATGACGCCGAGCGACCACATGTCCGAGAGGTGGTACTCGAGCTTCGCGCCGCCACCGACGATGTGCCGGAAGTCGGCGTTGATCGTCGACTCGAACAGCGGCGCGAACTCGAGCCGGTTCTTGACGAGCAGGCGGCGGTGGCGGACCGCGACGTCGGAGTGCAGCGTGTTGAGGCGACGGCCCGTGCTGGGCGCTGCGCCCGGCTCGTCGGCGCGCGCCTGCGGCAGCGCTGCGAACGTGGCGAGCCCGAGGGCGGTGGCGAGGATCGTGGTGTTGATCTTCATGGGTCAGCCCTCAGCGGAAGGTGGTGTACTCGAAGGACGTCGGCAGCCAGAAGCTGATGCCGATCTGGAACATGACGTTGTTGATGATCGAGCTATCGGCGTTGTCCTTCGCCGCCGATGCCGTGTCGTTCATGCCGATCGCGCGATCGGTGGGCTCGAACTTGTCGATGAAGACGTAGTCGCGCACGCCGGCGTTGATCGTGAGCCACTTCGCGAGGAAGAAGCGCATGTTCGCGCCCGCGTTCGGCATGATCAGGAAGTTCGTGAAGCCGGGGAACTTCGTGTCGCGCGGGATCACTTCGCTCTGACCGGCGCCGATGCCCGCGGTGAACGCGACCTCCCACGTGATCAGCTTGCGATCGAAGATCGCGAACTTGCCGTAGACCGGGACGTAGTGAAAGTCGAGCGCGGCGCTCCACTTGTACTCGTTGACCGTCGGCAACCGGCGCGCCTGACGCGCGACGAGGTCGAACGGCTCGCGGAACGCGCGCTGGTAGTACTGACCCTCGACGCCGATCGCGAGGACGTCCGTCAGGTAGTACGCGAGCTCGCCGCCCGCGGCGTAGTGACGGATCATGTTGTCGTTCATCGTCGTCGCGACGAACGGATAGAACTCGGTGCGGCGCGCCTTGAGGAACGGCTTGCGCACGACGACGACGATGTCTTCCCACGACAGCGGCGTCTTGCGCACGGGGCCGGCCTTGACGACCGCGGTGTTCTGGTCGGCGGCGGCCATGTCCGACGACAGATCGCCCGGCGGTGGCTCGGCGCCCATGTCGATCTCGCCACTGTCGCCGCTGCCGCTACCGCTGCCTTCGGCGCCCATGTCGATCTCGCCGCCGCTGCCGCTGCCGCTGCCTTTGCCGGCAGGCGCAGCGCCACTTCCGCCGCCCTTCGGGGCAGTGCCTCCCTTCGGTGCGTCCGGTTTCTTCGGCTGTGCGAGCGCCGAGGCGCCGACGACCGCGAGGCCCGCACAGATCGCTAGGACAGATCGATGGAATCCCCTCATTCGTAGACGCTTCATAACACGTGCCTTTTTCCCCACTCAAGCAATTGGGTGGATTTGAAGGCGACAACTGCTATAAGCGCCGGTTGCGCTCGCGTCGGTCGGTTTTTTTTCTGCGAGGCTCGCTACGCGGCCTCGTTCGTGCTTTCGGCGCCCGCGTACAGTTCGTCGACGAACTTCGCGGGATCGAACGGACGTAGGTCGGTGATCTTTTCGCCGACACCTATGAATCGCACCGGCACCTTCAGCTCGTCACAGATCCCGAGGACCACTCCACCTTTGGCCGAACCATCGAGCTTCGTCAGCACGATGCCGGTGATCTCCATGTCGGCCTTGAACGTCTTCGCCTGCGAGATCGCGTTCTGACCCGTCGTCGAGTCGAGCACCATCCACGTCTCGTGCGGCGCGCCCGGCATCGCCTTGTCGCAGACCCGGCGCACCTTCTTGAGCTCGTCCATGAGGCCCGCGTTCGAGTGCAGGCGGCCCGCGGTATCGCAGATCACGATGTCGAACTTCTCGTCGACGCCGCGCTTCACCGCATCGAAGATCACCGCGGACGGATCGTTGCTGTTGCCGACCTTCTTGACGACCGGGACCTTCGCGCGCCGTCCCCACTCCTCGAGCTGCTCGGTCGCGGCGGCGCGGAACGTATCGCCGGCGGCGAGCAGCACCTTCTTGCCCTCGGCGGTCCACTTCGCGGCGAGCTTGCCGATCGTCGTCGTCTTGCCGACGCCGTTGACGCCGAGCACGAGCAGCACGAACGGCTGCTTGTCGAACGGGAGCGGCCTGGCCTCGAGCGAGAGGATCTCCTTCGACGTCTTGCGGATCTGCTTCCAGATCTTGTCCGCATCCTCGAGCTCGGACTTCGAGAGCCCGCTCTTCACCGACTGGAAGATCCGATCCGCCGCGCGCGGCCCGATGTCGGCGGTGAACAGCACCTCCTCGAGCTCGTCGACGGTCGCGGCATCGATCTTCTTCTTGCCGAACAGCTTGCCGAGCTTGGCGACGAACCCGCCGCGCGTCTTCGCGAGCCCGGCGCGATACGCCTCGCGCGCTTCCTCGTCGGCCGGAGTCTCGGCGACGGCCTCGGCTTCGGCTTCTTCCTCGGCCTCGGCCTCGGCTTCCTGGGGCGTCGGCTCGGGCTTCTGATCCTGCGGCCGCTCGCCCTCGACCGGGCGACGCCGGCGGCGACGCGGCTGGGCCTCGGCCTCGACCTCGATCCCGAGGCGCTGCTGGGCGGAGCCACTGCGCGCGCGGCTCTTCGCCGCAGCTCGACGCAGCACGACCATGATCAGCGCGATCGCGACGAGCGCGATCGCGAGCTCGAGGATCTCCCTAGTCAACATCGAGTGCCTTATACCCTGGCGCGCTCGCGGATGGCGCGATCCACGGCCTCGGACGCGTTCGGGAGGACGGTCTCCGACGGCACGCGGCCGGAGAAATACACCTCCTCCACGAAGTCGGTGAGCTCGGCGAGCGCCGCGCTCGGGCGACGCGACCGCACGTGGTCGACGATCTGGCGCGGCGACCAGATGCCCCACAGGCGCGCCTCGGGCAGCGACGGCTCGGCGGCGCGGCGATACAGCTGGAACACGCGCTCGCGCACCGGCACGAGGTCGACGCGGACGCCGCGCAGCTCGCCGCGATGCGGGATCGAGACCGCGAACCGCTCGGTGACGTGCCCGGGCGCGGTGACCTCGGCCCGCCATTCACCGAGCGCGAGCTTGTCGACCGCGAAGCTGCCGTCCTCGGCGGTGACGAGCTCGATCACCTGATCGTCGAGCGTGATCCGGATCGTCGCGTCGGCGACCGGGCGCCCGCGCACCGTGTCGCGGACGACTCCCGAGAACCCGTCGTCGTACGGCCGGCGCAGCGTCGAGACGATGCCCGGCTTGTTCGCGACGAGCCCACCGCCGTCCTGCTCGGCATCGGTCGCGCCGGTCGCGAGCTCGGACGCGGGCGCGGCCTTGCGCAGCTTGCGCCACGGCTTGGCGCGCGCGGTGAAGAAGCCGCCGGCGGCGAGCGCGGTCGCGAGGAACGCCGCGACCGTGTACGAGACCGGGACCGGCTGCGGCGCGGCGATCTTGATGATCACCGGGTTCGAGCGGCTCGCGCGGACGTACGTCGACGCGGGCTCGGCCGCGACCTGCAGCCCGAACTGGCCCTGACCGACGATCTCGGCCTCGACCGAGAACTTGTAGCTGCCGTCCTCGTTCGTCGCGCCCTGGGCGAGCCGGCGATCGCCGGACGACAGCGCGACCGACGCGCGCGCGACCGGCTTGCCGTCGTCGTCGACAACCTTGCCGAACATCTCGACGTCGTCCTCGTACGCGACGGTCGTGTGCTTCGCCTCGAGCGACGTCTTCGTGCCGGTCGCGAGGTCGAGCGTGATCTCGGCCGTCGCCTGCTGGCGCGTCTGATCGCCGGGGAACGTCGCGCGCACGCGCTTGCTGCCGGGACCGCCGAGCGCGGTGCGCGACAGCAGGTACGGCTGATCCGAGCGTGCGGTCGCGAGCGGCTTGAGGTCGGCGTCGTCGGCGCCGCCCGCGGCAAGCTGGACGTCGAGCGTCGTCGGCGTGTCCTCGACCGCGGCGATGATGAACAGCCGCGCGCCCGCGTCGGTGTCCTCGGCGCGCAGCTGCAGCGTGACCTGCGCGCGCGATGGATCGGTGACGATCGTGAGGTGCGAGCCGTCGAGCAGGTTGCCGCCGGGGAACCGCAGATCGACCGGCTGCGGGCCGGGCGGCACCGCGAACGACGCGCGAAACCTGCCGTCCGGCTCGGTGATCGCGTGCTGGACCGTGCCGCCGAGCCGGATCACGACCTGCTGGCTGCCGATGCCATCGTTCGTCAGCTTGTCGAGCAGCTGACCCGAGACCTCGACCTCGCCATCGGCGCGCAGCTTGACCTTGTCGAGCGCGAGCCGGGTCTGGGCCTTGATCTCGACCTGTGGCGCCGCCCACGGCGTTTCCCCGACGAGGCCAAGCCCCACCACGGCGACGACAATCGGCGCGAGCCAACGCACTCGCAAGGTGATAGCACGCCGGATGTCATAGGGTCGATCCACCCTGCGTCGGCCCCGAGGGGTCTACTTATGCGAATCAAGCGGGTCGAGATCATCGGCTTCAAATCGTTCTGCGATCGTGCAGTCGTCAACATCGGCGAGTCCATCACGGGCGTCGTCGGTCCGAACGGCTGCGGTAAGTCCAACATCGTCGACGCCATCCGGTGGTGCATGGGCGAGCAGAGCGCCAAGCACCTGCGCGGCAAGGCGATGGAAGACGTGATCTTCGCCGGCTCCGAGAGTCGCGGCCCCGCGCCGATGGCCGAGGTGTCGCTCACGTTCGATGACGTCGGGTTCTCGCACGAGACGCTCGAGCACGCGCGCCACAGCGAGGAAGCGTCGACCGAGCAGGCGCTCGACTCGCTGATCCCCGACGGCGAGCCGGGGGAGCCGATCGAGCCGATCGAGCCGGCCGAGCCGCTCGCCGACGCCGAGCCGGCGACGCAGGGCACGTGGGTCGACGCCGAGGGCAATCCGATCGCGTCGCCGATCGAGGAAGTCCAGCAGATGCTCGCGGACCAGCCGCCGGCATTCGAGTTCTCGCACTACACCGAGGTCACGATCACGCGCCGGCTCTACCGCGACGGCACGAGCCAGTACTTCATCAACAAGACGCCGTGCCGGCTGCGCGACATCACCGACTTCTTCCTCGGGACCGGCGTCGGCACGAAGGCGTACGCGATCATCGAGCAGGGCCGGATCGGCCAGATCGTCAGCTCCCGGCCGCAGGACCGCCGGTTGATCATCGAGGAGGCCGCCGGCATCACGAAGTTCAAGGCGAAGAAGAAGGCGGCCGAGAAGAAGCTCGATCAGACGCGCCAGAACCTGATGCGCGTGTCGGACATCGTGACCGAGCTCGACAAGCGGATGGGCACGCTGCGCCGCCAGGCGCAGAAGGCCGAGCGCTATCGCAAGTACAAGTCCGAGGTCCGCGACATCGAGCTGTGGAAGGCCGCGCATCGCTGGCTCGAGCTCGCGGGGGAAGCGCAGCTCGTCGGCGGCCGGCTCGTCGAGGCGCGCACCGAGCTCGACGACGCGCGCGCCGCGTGGTCGACGAAGGACGCGCACGTCGTGTCCGAGCGTGCCGAGCTCGCGGTCGAGGAGCGGCGGATCGTCGGCGTCCAGGAGCACCTCTACGAGCTCGACAACCGGATCCGGCTCGGCGACAGCAAGATCGGGTTCGAGCGCCGCGAGGCCGAGGAGCTCGAGACGCGGATCGGCGCCGCGAGCACCGAGATCGAGGACCTCACGGCCCGGCGCGAGCAAGGCCGCGTCGAGCTCGAGACGCGCAGCGGCGAGCTCGCCGCGCTCGAGGACGAGGTCGCGCGCGAGTCCGCCGAGGTCGCGTCGCGCGAGGCCTCGGCCGGCGAGGCGAAGCAGATGCTCGCGAACGCGCAGGGCAAGCTCGACGAGGCACGCAACGAGCTCGGCCGGCGTCGCACCGAGATCGCGACCGCGGACACCCAGCTCGAGGCGCTCGCACGCCGCCGCGATGAAGCGAGCCGCCGGCTGACGCGCGTCGTCGACGAGACCGAGCAGGTCACGTCGCGCGTCAAGGAGCTCGAGCGCGAGGGCCGTCGCGTCAACGAGTCGCTCGCCCACCTGCGGCAGACCCGGCTCGATCTCGGCAGCCAGAACGACCATTTCCAGGCGCGCCGCGAGCTGTTGTCCCACGAGGTGTCGCGCGGCGAGTCCGAGGTCGAGACGCTGCGCACCGAGCTGCATCGTCGCAACTCGCGCCTGGTCTCGCTCAAGGAGATCCAGGATCGCTACGAGGGCTTCGCGCGCGGCACGCGTGCCGTGATGCAGCAGGCCGAGGCGATCGCGAGCGCGCAGGACATCCACGGCGTCGTCGCCGACGTCGTGCGCGCGCCCGAGCTGCTCGAGGTCGCGGTCGAGGCGGCGCTCGGCGACCGGCTCGGCGGCGTGCTCGTGACCGAGCCCGACGTCGGGCTCGCGGCGATCGGGTTTCTCAAGCAGGGCGGCGGTGGCCGGAGCGCGTTCGTGCCGCTCGAGGTGCCGATCGTGCAGGCCGCCGTCGTCGCGGAGCCGATCGTCGCGCGGCTAGCGCCAGTTGGCACGCCGCGGTTCGAAGGCGAGGGCGGCCCGGCGTCGTGGATCTCGTCGGCGTGGGACCCGGCGGGCGCACCGACGTCGGCGCCGAACACCGAGCACGTGATCGAGTTCGAGGATCGCTCGCAGCTCGTCGCGGCGCACGCGGCGATCGGTGGCGAGGGCGTGCTCGGCCGGATGTCGGATCTCGTGTCATTCGCGGACGGCTACGAGGACGTCGGCAAGCGGCTGCTCGCCGGCACCGTCGTGGTCGACGACCTCGCGCGCGCGCTCGAGCTCCACAAGCACGGCGTCACCGACCGGCTCGTCACGCTCGACGGCGACATCGTCGACGAGGACGGCGTCGTCGCCGGCGGCTCGCGCGACGCGCAAGGCGCCGGCGTGCTCGCCCAGAAGCGCGAGATCCGCGATCTCGAGGAGATCGTCGGCACGCTCGAGCACGATCTGTCCGAGTCGATGGCGCGCCTCGTCACTGCGCGCACCGAGCTCAAGCAGGTGCAGAAGGCGATCGAGGGCCTCAAGACCCAGCAGCACGAGGGCGACATCGCCATCATGGGTCACGAGAAGGACGAGGCGCGCGTGCGCCACGAGCTCGAGCGCAACCGCGACCGGCTCGGCCAGCTCGCGACCGAACAGCTCGAGCTCGAGGACCGGCTGCGCTCGATCGAGTCCGACGAGTACGCGCAGCGCGACAAGCGCTCGACCGCGGAGCAGCGGATCGGCGATCTCGAGCGGATCCAGCTCGATCTCGTCGCCGAGGTCAGCACGCACCGCGATCGCATGGACGATCTCGCGCAGGTCCTCACCGAGGCGAGGATCCGCGCGGCGCAGCTCGGCGAGAAGCGCGCGGCGGCCGAGGCGGCCACGCTTCGCCTCCAGCGCACCGACGCCGAGCTCGCGCAGCGCGCGCAGCGGCTCGCGGCCGAGATCGAAGATGCCCAGCGCCGTGCCCAGGTGCTGCGCGAGGGCTGCGAGCAGCTGTCGTCCGAGCTCGCGTCCGTGCGCGAGGAGCGCGACCGCGAGGTCCAGATCCTCGAGGAAGGCCGGATCGCGTACCAGTCGCGGCTGACCGCACTGACCGAGGTCGAGCTCGCCGCACGCGAGCTGCGGTCACGCGCCGACAAGCTGTCGACCGAGGTCGGCCAGCTCGAGCTGCGCAACGGCCAGATCGCGATGACCCGCCAGGTCGTCGAGGATCAGATCGACGAGCGCTACCAGCTCGCGATCCCGTCGATCCTGCACGAGTACCACCTGCGGCCGGTGATCGGCGAGACCGAAGAGGCGCGGCTGTCCGAGCTGCGCGAGCTGATCGAGCGCATGGGCACGGACATCAACCTCACCGCGATCGAGGAGTACGCCGAGGTCAGCCAGCGCTTCGAGTTCCTGTCCGCGCAGCGCAACGATCTCGAGCGTGCGGTCGACCAGCTGCAGCGCGCGATCGACAAGATCAACAAGACGTCGCGCAAGCTGTTCAAGGACACCTTCGCGTCGGTCAACGCGACGTTCAAGGAGGTGTTCCCGCGGCTGTTCCGTGGCGGCCAGGCCGCGCTGTCGCTGTCGGGCGGCGAGGACGTCGATCTGCTGGAGGCCGGCGTCGAGATCATGGCGCAGCCGCCGGGCAAGAAGAACTCGACGGTCGAGCAGCTCTCCGGTGGCGAGAAGGCGCTGACCGCGGTCGCGCTCGTGTTCTCGATCTTCCTCATCAAGCCGTCGCCGTTCTGTATCCTCGACGAGGTCGACGCACCGCTCGACGAAGCGAACGTCGATCGCTACAACGAGCTCGTCCGCGAGATGACGGATCGCTCGCAATTCATCGTGATCACGCACAACAAGCGCACGATGGAAGCGGCGGACAACCTCTACGGCGTGACGATGCAGGAGCCCGGCGTCTCGAAGCTGGTCTCGGTCAACCTGAGCAAGCTCGGCAAGCCGGGCGCGGGCACGGGGTCGGCGAGTGGCAAGGCCGCGTCGCCGAGCGCCGCCGCGGTGTCGTAGCGGACTCGCTTCATCCGGTCGAGCCGGCGTGGGAGGATCGGGGCGTGGAAGGTGATCGCGAACGCTGGAATGCGACGTGGCGCGAGCGTGCGGCCGAGATGGGCGATCCGCTGCCGTTTCTCGTCGAGCACGCCGCGCATCTGCCGACGCGGGGCAAGGCACTCGACGTGGCCGGCGGAGGTGGGCACAACGCGATCTGGCTGGCGAGGCGCGGCCTCGACGTCACGCTGATCGATGTCTCGGACGTCGCGCTCGTCCATGCGGAGCGCTGGGCGAACACGGCAGGGCTCGCGCGTCGGATGCGGTTCGTGCGCGTCGACCTCGATGCGACCGCGGGCGACGACGCGCTGTCGCTCGCGCCGCTGTTCGATGTCGTGCTGATCGCGAACTATCTGAATCGGGCGCGTCGCGACGAGCTCGCGAACCTCGCGGTACCCGATGGCATCGTGATCGCGGTGCAGCCGACGCGCAGCAACCTCGAGCGCCACGCGCACCCGAGCGAGCGCTATCTCGTCGAGCCCGGAGAGCTCGAGGCGTGGGTGCAGGCGCTCGGGATGACGATCGTCGCCGCGCACGAGGGCTGGACCGACGACGGGCGCCACGAGGCCGCGGTGATCGCACGCCGAACGACGGCCGCGCCGGTGGACGTGCGATTCGAGGACAGCGGCCCGTCGCATGGGCCGTATCGATGACGGCGCGCCGGCGAGCCTGCGTCGTGTAGGATCGCGCTGGAGGTGGGGATGGGGAGCCCGTCACTCGAGCACGTTCGCTTCGACACCGCCGGCTACGAACCGCGCGGCGACATCGACGATCACACGCGCGCCTGGTACTCGCCGGATGGAGATGTCCTCGGCGTGTTCCTGTTCCTCAAGGAACCGGACGTACCGCGCGTGTCGACGCTCGGCGAGCTACGCCGCTGGCACACCGAACGTCTCCGACGAGTCGGCGGCGATTCCGTCGAGCTCGCGATCGTGTCGGTCGACGACGTGCGTGCGCTGCAGACGATTGTGAAGGTGCCGCAGGCGCCGTCGGGGCGTACTTACCTGGCATCGCTGATCTTGCCGTTTGCAGAGTTCAGCTTCGTCTTGAAGGTGCAGTGCGAGGAGCACGGGATCACGGGGATGCGCGAGGCGATGCTGCTCCACGATCAGGTCGTCGATCCCGACGTCCGCGCGCGCGAACGGTTTCCGCTTCCGCTGTCCGACGCGTAGGCGCGCACGCGTCGAGCGAGCTGCGCGAGCGCGCGTCGCGGTTTGTGCGTATGGTTGCGGGAATGGAGCCGGCGAAGCCGACGCAAGACCGCCGCGACGAGCTGGTGCGCGAGCTGGCCGAGCTGATCGCGCGCGGCGCGGCGACGACGAGCTTCTTGCAGCCGCCGGTGATGCCGGGGCGGCACGCGTTTCCGGAGCCGTGGAAGCGCACGCGCGGTGGCGTGATGGCGCTGCTGCGGCGGCTCGCGTGGTACGCGGGGTTCGACGATCGCGCGATCGTGATCCAGGACGAGCGGATGGGCGCCGCGCCACCGACGGAGCGCAAGCCGGAGACGCGGGTCGTGCTGACGATGGTGCAGCCGAAGCAGCTGCAGTTCACGCTGTCGTTCGTCGGCGAGGACAACGTCGCGGGGACGCTCGCGCACGAGCTCGGCGTCGCGCACGCGGCGCTGCATCGTCACGAGCGCGGCGATCCGTATCGCATCGCCGAGCTGCCGACGATCGCGATCGAGGAGCGCGATCTCGCGCGCGGATCGATCGCGACGGTCGTGCTCGGGCTCGGCGTGCTCGCCGCGAATGCCGCGTATCAGCAGTACAGCCGCGAAGGTCGGTGGAACGGCGCGTACGTGCCGCTCGAGTATGACGTCCTGCGCGCCGGCTATCTGCCGATGAGCGAGCTCGCGTACCTGCTCGCGGTGCAGGCGGTCGTGCGCAGCGCCGACACCGCACCACGCGGGCTCGAGCCACCACAGCGCGACGAGGTCGACGCGTGGATCGCGGCGCTGCGGCCGCGGCGCGACGAGCTGCGCGAGCGGCTCGGGATCGAGGCGGCGGCCCAGGTGGCGGAGCGCGAGGCGGTGGTCCCGTTCGCCGACATCGATATCGACGACGACCCGGTCGCGCTCGAGCGCCGCATGGCGTTTCGCTGGCAGGGCAACCGGGGTGGCATGGGCCTCATCGCCGGGATGGTGTTCGGGGCGAGCCTCGCGCTGTTCGTCGCGTCGCGTGGAACGGTGCCGATCTTCGTGGTGGCGGGCGGCGGATCGGGGCACGTGATCGGACGGCGCGTGCGCGTCGCGCGATGCTCGGCATGCGTCACGATCGTGGCGCGCGATGCAGGGCGCTGTCCGAAGTGCGGGGCCGAGCTGCGCGGCGATATCGCGCGCCTCGCCGATCGACTCGAAGCCGAGGAACAGCTCGAAGGGGCTGCGAGCACCGAGTTACTCGCGCAGGGCGCCGCGGAATCGCATCCCGACCTCGCGGCCACGCCACGCGATCCATCGTGATCGGCGCGTAAGCCGGCGCGCGCGGACGCGGCTCTTGATCGCAGACCACGACGCCGAGCCGCTGCACCGACGATGAGAGCTGCGTGAGAGGCAATCCGGCGCGAACGGAAATTTGCACGGCACTTAACTCGCGCACGCGATCGAGCGTCCTTGCGACACACGCAGAACACCGCGCGAAGACACTCGCATTCGTGATCGCGAATCCCGATCTGCACCGTGGAGCGCGCGTGTAGGCCATCGAGCACCACGCGGCACATTTCGTGATTTCTCGTCGAGAAAAATGATCTCGCGCTCACCAAAGTTACGCGTTCACCGGTGACACGCCGCGCACGGATTGGTAATTTCTACAGTGGGAGTTTCTTCGACTCTGGGAGGAAGACGATGAGCAATCTGAGTCAAATCGCAAGCCGCCACGGTCGGGACCGCTGGAAGGACGCCGTGTTCATCGCGGCCGCCGTCCTGCTCACCGCTCTGTCCATCGGCGCGACCACCTCCAAGGGAGTTGGCAAGCCGAACGAGCACGAGTGGAAGACGAGCATGGTCGATCCGGACACGAACGTAGAGATCCAGCGCTGAGCCAGTCGGGCTCGCGCGATGATCAAATCGGGTGGGTGAGGTGAGGGCCGCACGAACCACGTGCGAGAAGCCCCACCTCGCACCCGAAGGTATGTGAGAGCGTCTGCGCATGACCGTGCGGCGCTTCCAGCTCGGGGCGAACAGCTTCGAGGTCGACGTCCGTGGCAGCGAGCTGCTCGTCGGCGTCGGCAAGCTCAACCGCCCGACGCTCAAGGCGCGGCTGAAGCCATCCGAGGCGGAGGCACGCGCCGAGATGGACAAGCTGATCGCGGCGCATCTCGCGAGGGGATACGTCGAGGTCGAGGTCCCGCCCGATCCCGAGATCGCGCGGGCGAAGCTTCGTGCCGAGCAGCAGGCCTCCGACGCGTTCCTCCAGCGGGTCGAGCGCGAGCGCGCGGCGCGTGGCCAGGCACACGCCGAGAAGCTGGCGCGCGCCGCGTACACGCCAAGCCGCAACACCGCACTCGAGCGCGAGGCCGCGCACGATGCCGAGGCGCGCAAGGTGTACGTCGACTGGCTGCTCGAAGCGGGTGATCCACGCGGCACGATCGCCGCCACGTTTCTGAGCGGGGATCGCGACGGGGCGATGCGGCTGTGCGCCGACCTCACGCCGTATGGCCGGATCACGCTCGAGGATGGCTTCGCGGTCGCTGCCTCCGTCAGCGGCGAGCGACTCGTCGACCAGGTGCGTGCGCTGTGCGGCGCCGGCGTCGCGTGCACGGTGCGCTGGTTGCGCGTCGGGCTGGCCGATGACGGGGACTGGACTCCGATCATCGACGCGATCGCGGCGTCCCCGCTCGCGGCCGAGCTGCGCCAGCTCGACCTCGATGCCTCGGATCGCCTCGCGCGCGAGCCCGATGCGTATAGCGAAGCCGATGACGAGCTGTATCGCCACGTCGCGCCGGTGCGGTGTGCCGGCACGCCGCGGTGGCACGAGCTCGCTGCGCTCGAGCGCGTCACGATCGATGGCCCGTTCTCGGGCACGCTCGGCATGGCGTCGACGTCGCTGCGCGTGCTCACGATCCGGACGAGCGGGCTCGGCAGCATCGACGATCTGCTCGCGCTGCGGTCGACCGCGCCGAACCTCGAGCAGCTCGCGGTGTTTGCCGAGTCGCTGCCGGCCGCGCAGCGCGAGCGCTTGCAGGCGGCGTTCGGCGCGCGACTGGTCACGACCGGCGATACGCGCGGCCCGGCGCGGTACGGCCAGATCGTGGAGTGACAAGAACAAAGACCGGGCCCTCGCCTCGAAGGACGAGAGCCCGGTGGGGTGTCGCCTCGCGACGAGGCGGCTATACGCGGCTACGAGACCGCGACGATCACGCCGGCGCCGATCGTCCGGCCGCCCTCGCGGAGCGCGAACCGGACGCCCGGCTCGATCGCCACCGGACGGTCGAGCGCGAGGTCGACCTCGGCCCGTGCACCCGGCGGCAGATCCGCGGCGAGCTGCAGCGTCGCCGTGACGTCGGTCGCGCCGACGAACAGCTGCGGGCGGTAGCCCGGACGGATCGGGCGCACGCGTCCGCCTTCCTTCGCGTCGAGCAGGTACAGCTCTGCGCGACACGCGAGGTGAGGACGGATCGAGCCCGGCGCCGCGAGCACGTGGCCACGTGCGATCTCGTCGCGCCGCACGCCGCGGAGACGGAGACCGACGTTCTCGCCGGCCTGTGCCTCGCGCTGCTCGCGGTGGAACGACTCGATGCCCGTGACGACCGCCTGCTGCAGGGCCTCGCCGTGCGCGGCGCGCCGACCGATGATCTCGATCGGATCGCCGACCCGGATGACGCCGCGGCTGACGCGACCGGTGACGACCGTGCCGATGCCGTCGATCGTGTGGACACTCTCGACCGGCAGCAGGAACGGCGACGTCACGTCGCGGACCGGGTCCGGGAACGTGCGGTCCATCGTGGCGACCAGCTCGTCGATCGTGGCGACCCACGGATCCTCGAGCCTGCCCTCGGTCGCTGCGAGCAGCGCTCCGAGTGCAGAGCCGCGCACGATCGGCACGTCCGCGTAGCCGTGGCGACGCAGCAGCTCGTCGATGTCGAGCACGACGAGGTCGACCAGCTCGGGATCCGCGACGTCCATCTTGTTCACGAACACCACGACGTGCGGGATGCCGATCTGACGCGCGAGCAGCACGTGCTCGCGGGTCTGCTCCTGGCTCCCCTGCGTGGCGTCGACGAGGACGATCGCACCGTCCATCTGCGACGCACCGATGATCATGTTCTTGACGTAGTCGGCGTGGCCCGGGCAATCGACGTGCGCGTAGCGCCGCACCGCAGACTGGTACTCGACGTGAGCCAGGTTGATGGTCACGCCCTGTGCCTTCTCTGCGGGTGCGCTGTCGATCTGATCGAACCGCAGCGGCGTGCCGCCGTGACGGAGCGCCATCACCTGGGTGAGGGCAGCCGTCAGCGTGGTCTTGCCGTGGTCGACGTGACCGATCGTTCCGACGTTGATGATGGGCTTGCGCATGACAGTTCTCTTCGCTTTCTCTCCTGCGAGGACGGGCGAATCCCTCGCGACGTTCGCGTCGGGCAGGCGCGTGCGGACCATCCGCACGGCAGCTCGCCGGCGCGGCCCGAAACGCGAATCGGGCCTCGAGACGCGGTGGTCATCGAGGCCCGACAGATTCGATCGCTACGATCGCTGCTTCGCTAGGCGCTAGACGGACGCGTCCCGACCAGCGGCTCCACCGGAGCCGCGACGTGATGCTGACGACGAGCGCGAGACGAAGCACATGGGAACGCTGGATGGATACGGATCGCGACGCGTCAAGTCAACCGCATTCTCCGAAGCTCGCGGGATCACGCGCGCGGTTCGCGCTACCATGATTCCGTGTCGCTGCAGCTCCGGGTGACCTACGGCCGCACGGCTGACTTCCTCGCCGACGTCGAGCACCAGGTCTCGCGCGGTGGGCTGCTCGTGCGCGTCGAGCTCGGCGACGTCGATCGCGGCGCGCTCGTCGAGCTCGAGCTCGTCACGCCGGCGGGCCGCCTCGTCGTGCACGGCAGCGTGCTGCAGACGCTCGGCCCGGCCGGCGTCGCGGTGTCGCTGCAGCCCGCGGATCTCGCCGCGCTCGTCGAAGCGGCGCACCACGCACCGGCGGGCGATGGCGGCGATCCGATCCACGAGGTGGTCGGCGGCGCGGCGGCGTCCGAGCTGCGCGAGGTGCTCGCGCGCGGTCCGGTGCAGGCCGCGCCGGCGCCGGTGCCGGAGCCCGAGTCGCCACACGCGCACGCCCGCGCCGCGACGCTCGACTCGGCGGCAGTGGCGCAGCAGCAGGCGCAGAAGATCCAGCTCGCGCTGCACGGCGACAAGAACCAGCGCATGGCGATCCTGCGCGAGAACAACCGGCTGCTGCACAGCTACGTGCTGAAGAATCCGCAGCTGCAGCTCGACGAGGTCGTGTTCATCGCGAAACAGCCGACGGTCGGCGCGGACCTGCTGACCGCGATCGCGGCGCGCCGCGACTGGGCGGAGCGCCCCGAGGTCGCGATCGCGATCGTGCGCAATCCCAAGACGCCGATCCCGCTCGCCGTCCGGATGCTCGATCACGTCGGCCCCGGCGAGCTGCGATCGCTCGCGAAGCAGGGCAACGTGCGCGACCAGATCCGCGCGGCCGCCCGCAAGAAGGTGGTCAGCTGACCGGGTGAGCGGCCGGGCGTTCGCGCGATACTCGGCGCATGATCCTCGTCCATGGTGGTGCCGGGCTCGTCGCGCCCGAGCGAGCGGACCGGCTGCGCGCCGGCGTGCGGGCAGCGGCAGCGGCCGGGCGTGGTGGCTCGATCGAGGCGGCAGCGCCCTCGACGCTGTCGTCGCGGCCGTGCGCGTGCTCGAGGATGATCCGGAGTTCGGCGCCGGCATCGGATCCGCGCTGACGCGCGACGGCACCGTCGAGACCTGCGCGACGGTGATGGACGGCGCGCGGCGCAAGGCCGGCGCGGTCGCCGCGGTGCCCGACCTCGGCGCACCGGTGATCGTCGCGCGCGCGTTGCTCGAGACCGGCGAGCACGTCGTGCTGGCCGGACACGCGGCGCAGCGCTACGCCGCCGAGATCGGATTTCAGCCCGCACCCGCGGGCTCGCTCGTCACCGCGCAGGCCGCCGCGCAGTACCGCGATGCTCAGGCCGCCGGCGGCAAGCTCGAGGTCGCCGGCGAGGGCGGCGGCGTCGGCGCGGTCGCGCGCGACAAGCAGGGCAACTTCGCCGCCGCGACGTCGACCGGCGGCACCGTGTTCCGGCGCTCGGGCACCGTCGACGACGCGTCGGTCCCCGGCGTCGGGACGTGGGCCGATGGCAACGTCGCGGTGTCGACGAGCGGCGGCGAGGCGATCTTCCGCGTCGCGCTCGCGCACCACATCGCGATGCGCGTCGCCGACGGCGCATCGATCCGCGCCGCGACGAAGGCCGCGCTGACCGAGCTGCGCAAGCTCGCGCCCGACGCGATCGCCGGCGCGATCGTCGTCAGCAAGGATGCGTGGTCGGCGCTCCAGATCGGGCCGGCGATGCCGGTCGCGTGGATCGACGACTTCGGCCCGAACGACGCGATCGGCTTCGCGCTCTGACCGGCCCGACCGCTCTGGTTCACGTCTCGGGCGCACGCCAGGTGCGCGCACGCGCCACGTCGAGCGACAGGTGCCCGGTGATCGCCGGCGGATTCCGGCGTGGCTCCCCAGAACGTTTCTGAGCGCGACCGGCGTCTGGACCGCGCTGTGCATGACACCAGGGTAGCGTTCGGATCTTGCTGCCTCCGTCGAGTCCGCAACTTCGTGCGAGCTGTGACGCGATGGCGAATGAAGACCCGACTCCCGAGCCGACCACCGCAGCGCTGTTCGCGTTGATGTGGAACGACCTCGTCGATGTGCTCGGGAGCTCGGCCACCGCGACGCTGGTCCGGCGGGCGGCGAAGCACGCAGCGCGCGTTCATCCGAGGCTGCAGCAGCTCGTGATCCAGCGACCCGCGTTCGAATACGAGTACGTCGTTCCGAGCGAGTGGCTGGATGATCTCCAGGGGCGCGACGCGCTGATCGTGCTCGTCCAGACGCTGCGGCCGCTGCTCGAGGAGCTGACGGGACCCATCGTGATCCGTCGGCTGAGCGCGATCCCGGAGCTCGCGCGCACCGGTGTGCTGGGGGCCAACGAGCCGACCCGGGAGGATGCATGAGTCGCACACGGATCGCGATGGAGACGACGGGCGATGCCGCACTCGACGACATCCTCGGCGGCGGCATTCCCACGCAGTCGGTCGTGATCGTCGCGGGCGAGCCGGGGGCCGGCAAGACCGTCGTCACCCTGCAGATGATGTTCGCAGCAGCACGCCGCGGTAAGCGTGCGCTGTACTTCACGACGCTTGCCGAGCCGGCGCTCAAGGTGATGCGCTACTTGCAGCAATTCGAATTCTTCGACGCCGATCTCATGGAGCGCGAGATCGTGCTCGGAGATCTGGGCAAGTTCGTTCGTGAAGGTCCGGCCGTGGTGCTCGCCGAGATCGAGGCACGCGTCGCGAGTCACGAGCCGAGCTTTGTCGTGGTCGACAGCTTCAAGGTGATCGCGGATCTACTGCGACCGGTGCCGGACGGCCGCGCGATGATCTACGACCTCGCGGTGCAGATGGCGGGGTGGGGCGCCACCACGCTGCTGGTCGGCGAGTACGCGCGCGCTGACATCGGAGTGGGCCCCGAGTTCGGGATCGCGGACGGAATCCTGCGTCTCGGCAGCGCACGCCACGAGCTGACATCGGTGCGCGAGCTCGAGGTGCTGAAGATGCGCGGCGCGGCGCACAAGACCGGAACGCACTTCTTCGATATCACCGCGTCGGGCGCCGCGTTCTTTCCGCGCGTCGGCGCGCCGGCGCCAGCGCAGCACGTCCGCGCGGACGCCTCGAGTGCGCCCGCACGTACTGGAATCGCCGGCCTCGACGAGCTCCTGCATGGCGGACTGCCGCGCCAGGGGACGACACTCGTCCAGGGTGGGACCGGTACCGGCAAGACGCTGATCGCGCTGCACTTCCTGCTCGAGGGCGCGAGCCGCGGCGAGCGCGGGGTGCTGTTCACGCTCGAGGAGACGCCGGAGCAGATCCGCGCGGTCGCGCGCGGCCTCGGGTGGGATCTCGAGGCGGCCGAGTCGGATGGCTCGATCACGATCCGCTACTCGTCGCCGGTCGAGCTCTCGACCGATCGTTACCTGTACGAGGCACGCAACGAGGTCGCGGCGCTCGGCGCGACCCGCGCGGTGTTCGACAGCCTGACGACGATGGCGCTCGGCGTACCGTCCGAACGTCGGTTCAAGGAGATGGTGTACGCGATCACGAAGCACCTGCGCGCGCTCGGTGTCACGTCGGTGATGACACACGAGACGCCACAGCTCCTCGGCAATGCGCAGCTGACCGGCGATGGCGTCTCGTTCGTCGCCGACAACGTGATCTTGTTGCGCTACGTCGAGCTCGCCGGGCGCCTGGAGCGTGCGCTGTCTGTGCTCAAGGCGCGCGGGATCAAGCATGACTCCGAGCTGCGCGCGTTCACGATCGACACGGGTGGCGTCGAGGTGGTGCCCGGCCGGTTTGCAGACATGTTCGGTGTGCTCACAGGCATTCCGGAGAAGAGGAATGGCCGTGACCGATCATGACGACGATGTCCGACGCCTCGCGCGCGTGCTGTCCGAAATCTCGCACACGCTGGAATCCAGCGATGATCGAGCTCGCCGTGTCGTGCGCGCGCTCTCGCTCGCTCGAGAGATCGTACCGGCGCGTCGTGCCGCGTTGCTCGAGGTCCAGCAGGCGGCGACGCTGTACGTGTCGCCCGACTGTGATCCGGCCGGCCGCGATGCACTGGAGGCGAAGCTGGTGTCGCTGCATCGGCTCGTCGAGGGTGGCGACGCGATCGGGCGCAGCTCGGAGACGAGACCGGCGCTGTCGCTTCCGGTGATGGGGCTCGACGAGGTGATCGGCGTGATCCGTGTCGAGCCAGGCGACGAGGACGCGGCGTACGACGCTCGCCATCTCCGGCTGCTCTCGGTGATCGCCGCGCAGCTCGGCGCATATCTCGCGATGGTACGGCTGCGCGAGCGCGACTCGGCGCGGCTTCGCGAGATAGAGGCAGCACATGGCTTCCAGCAGCTCGTCGCCGGTGTCGTCGGGCACGACCTGCGCAACCCGC
Organism: Kofleriaceae bacterium; assembly: GCA_035715365.1. Classification (GTDB taxonomy): domain Bacteria; phylum Myxococcota_A; class Polyangia; order Haliangiales; family Haliangiaceae; genus JABFXX01. The sequence continues at coordinate 40,191 of DASTLB010000064.1, forward strand.
TCGCGGTGATCACTGCCGTGGCATCGTCGATGCTCGGCAGTACGAGCGACGAGAAGCAGACGCGCAACCTCGAGCGCGCCTTGCGCAATGCCGAGCACGCCTCGCGGTTGATCAACGATCTCGTCGACGTCACCGAGTCTCGCGTGACTGGCGCGATCCGCGTCCACCTCGAGGACGTCGACCTGCGCGCGCTCGTCGAACAGGCTGTCGAGGACCTGCGGCAAGCGCATGGCTCGCGCACGATCGATCTGCACGTCGAAACGGCGTCCGCGCTGCGCGGTCAGTTCGACGCGATGCGGATCAGCCAGATCATCTACAACCTCGTCAACAATGCGCTGACTCACGGGGAGCCCAGCCTGCCCGTCGCGGTGCACCTCTATGAGGATGCCGACGAGACGGTCATCTCCGTACGAAACTGGGGTGCCCCGATCCCCGAGTCGCAGCTGGCGACCATCTTCGACCCGTTCAAGCAGGGGGCGTCGTCACGGTCACGGCACACGCGTGGGCTCGGGCTCGGGCTCTACATCGTCGATCAGATCGTCAAGGGCCATGGCGGCCGCGTGACGGTGTCGTCGGATGCGGACACCGGCACCGTGTTTCGCGTCCGGTTACGACGGCTCGTGGCGATCGCGCATGTGCCCACCACCGTCGCACATCGAGCCCGCGTCATCATGGTCGTCGACGACGATGACGATGTTCGGCTCGGGTTGTCGGAGCTGCTCGCGAAGCGCGGGTACGAGGTCACGACCGCTGCGAATGGGCGCGACGCGCTCGATCAGATGCGCGCCGGCGTGCGGCCACACCTGATCCTGCTCGACTACTCGATGCCGGTGATGACTGGCGAGGAGCTGTGCGAACAGCTCGCGCGCGATCCCGCGCTTGCTCCGATCCCGATCGTGATCGTCTCGGCGGACACCGCGGCGGCCATCAAGCTCGCGCGCGCGCGTGGTCTGGAAGTGCTGACGAAGCCGGTGCGAGTCGACCAGCTGCTCGCCGCGGTCGAGTCGATCCACTAAGCGCTCCGGCGGATCCGGCCGCCGCCGATCAGTCGATCGAGGCTATCGGTCGGCGAGCCCTCGATCACCGAGATCCCGTGCCGCACGAGCAGCCGGCGGCCAGGCTCGACGAGCGCGCGCTGGTCGCGGATCATCAGCTCGCGCACGCGATGGCCGTGCGGCGTCGCCGCCGCGGGCAGGAACGCGGCCGGTGACGGCACGAGCGCGATCACGCTGCCCGCGGCCTTGCGCAGCCGTGCGAGCGCACGGACGGCGCGCGCCTCGTCCTCGGCGAAGCCGGCGAGGTCGCTGATCAGCACGACGACGTCCGGGCGGCCGTGGGCGACCGCGCGCTCGACCGCGTAGCCGAGGCCCGCGGCGCGGCGGCCGTGCTCCCACGTCGTGCGGTATGGCAGCTCGATCCCGCGGAGGCGGCAGAACTGGCGCAGCGGCGCGAGCTGGCTGTCGGACTCGACGACGTGCTTCGGGCGCTTGTCGACCGCGGACTTCGTCGCGCGATCGCCGCCGCTCATCATCTCGATCAGGCGGCGGCAGAGCCGGCCGGTCGCGGCGACGTCGTACAGCTGGCCGTCGGGGCCGGCCTGGATCGAGTGCCAGCGCGGGTCGTCGAGCGCGGGCGCGATCTTGATCCGGACATCGATCGCTTCCTGGTGCGCGAGGTAGCGCGCGACGAGCGCGACGAGCTCGCCGGCGGTGACGTCGGTCAGATCCTCGTCGACGATCGAGCGGGTGTCGAGCAGGCGATCGACGAGCTGCAGGTAGTGGTGGTGGCCGGTGTCGGGCGCGAGCTCGACGACGGGGCGGGTGTCGAAGCCGACGAGGCCGACCCGATCGCTGTTGTTGATCGCGGCCTTCGCGAGCGCGGCGGTCGCGTCGCCGCCCCAGTCGAGCGGCGTGCGGCCGAGCGTGCCGCTGCGCATGCCGGCGCCGAGGTCGAGCATCACGACGTGCGTGGTGACGATCTCGTTCTCGAGGTCGCGCACCATCAGCTGGCCGCGGCGCGCGGTCGCCTTCCACGCGATGAACTTGAACGGGTCGCCGTGCGAGTGCTCGCGCAGCTCGCGGAGCTCGCCGGAGAGCCCGCGGCGACGCACGTGGTGGAGGCCGATGTGCTCGTGGAGCGCGCCACCGACGGCGCGGACGGGCTGGCCGCGGAGCGCCATCGTGCGCGGGAAGACTTTGACCGCGATCGGGTTCGGGAAGTACGCCTCGATGTCGAACAGCGCGAG
>DASTLB010000065.1:0-24471 GCA_035715365.1 Kofleriaceae bacterium
CCGGCGCGCCGAGCTCGGCGCCGCGCAGAAGTGGATCCTGATCGCGGTCGCCACGGTCGCGCTCCAGCTCGTGATCGGCGCGCTCGTCCGCCACCTCGGCGCCGCGATGGTGTGCCTCGGGATGCCGACGTGCACGATGGCCGGTGACTGGCTGCCGGACACCTCGGTCCAGCAGCTGCACATGCTGCATCGCGCGTTCGGCGTGATCGTCGCGCTCGTGACGATCGTCGCGGCGATCCAGGTGTTCCGCGCCGCGAAGAGCTGGCCGGCGCTGCGCCTGCTCGCCGGCATCGCGCCGCTGCTCGTGCTCGGCCAGATCACGCTGGGCATCGCGACCGTGATGACGATGCGCGCGGTACCGATCGCCGTCGGTCACTTCGCCGGCGCGACCGCGCTGTGGGCGCTCTGGCTGTCGATGTGGTTCATGACGAGGCGCGACGATCCTCCCGCCGCCGCGATGCCGCCGCCGGGGGCACCATGACCGTCGCCGTCGCGAAGACGCTCGATCTCGTCGCGCTCGTCAAGCCGCGCATCCTGATCATGGCGCTGTTGACCGCGGCCGGTGCGATGGCACTCGCGCCCGGCACGATCCCGCTCGGGCCCGGGCTGTGGCTGCTCGCCGGCACCGCGCTGATCGTCGGCTCGGCGAACACGCTCAACATGTGGCTCGAGCGCGACATCGATTGCCTGATGGCGCGCACGAAGGATCGTCCGCTGCCGCGCGGCCGGCTCGCGGCGCGCACCGCGCTCGTGTTCGGCGGCGTCCAGGGCGTGCTCGCGATCCCCGCGCTCGCGATGGTCAACCTCGTGACCGCGGCGCTCGGCCTGCTCGCATTGATCCTCTACGTCGGCGTCTACACGCCGATGAAGCAGCGCTCGCACTGGTCGGTGTGGGTCGGCGCGATCCCCGGCGCGATGCCCGCGCTGATGGGCTGGACCGCGGCGACCGGACGGATCGAGCTCGCCGGGCTCGCGGTGTTCGGCGTGCTGTTCTTCTGGCAGATCCCGCACTTTCACGCGATCGCGATGTACCGCCAGCGCGACTACGAGAACGCCGGCCTCAAGACGTTGCCCGGATCGCGCGGCGCGACCGCGGCTCGTCGCGAGATCGGCCTGTACCTGATCGTGCAGGTGCTCGTCAGCCTGACGCTGGTGCCGCTTGGCGTCGCCGGCGTCGCGTACCTCGTCGCGGCCGCCCTGCTCGGCGCGTTCGTGCTCGTGCAGGGCCTGCCCGGCGTCCGGACCGGCTCGGCGAAGTGGGCGCGCAACGTGTTCCTCGCGTCGATCATCTACCTGCCGGTGCTGTTCGCGGTCATGGTGCTCGACGGACGCGCCTAGGACCGCCGACATGAGCTGGGAGCAGATCCATCCGGCGATCAACGCCGGCCTCAACTTCACCTGCTTCGTGTTCCTCGTGCTGGGCCGGATGGCGATCGCGCGCGGCGATGTCGAGCTGCACCGCCGGCGCATGCTGACCGCGTTCACCGCGTCGACGGTGTTCCTGATCTCGTACCTGATCCGGTTCGCGACGACCGGCACGCATCGCTATCCCGGCGAGGGCTGGGACAAGACGCTGTACCTCGTCACGCTGTTCTCGCACATGGCACTCGCGGTCGTGCTCGTGCCGCTCGTGTTCCGCGCGCTCCAGCTCGCGCTCGGCGGCCGGTTCGACGCGCACCGCCGGATCGTCCGCTTCACGTGGCCGGTGTGGATGTACGTGTCGGTGACGGGCGTGATCGTGTACTTGATGCTGTATCACCTCGCGCCCGTGCTGCACCCGACGAGCTAGTCGTCGATCTAGTCGTCGATCGCGGCAGTGCCGGTGATCGACTTCTTGACCGCCGGCTTGCCGAGCACCTTCACGGCCGCGGTGCCCGAGACGTCGAGGTCGAGCGTGCGCGTCGCGTGAACCGTCGCCTGCGCGGTCCCGGCGACGGTCATCGTCGCGGCCTCGGCGATCAGGTTCTTCGCCTGGACGTCGCCGGTGCCATCGACGGCGACCGCGAGCTGCTGCGTCTTGCCGGCGATCCGGATCGCGCCGGTGCCCGGGATCGTGATCGCGAGCCTCGGCGCCGCGAGCCCGGACACCTCGAGATCGCCGGTGCCGTGGATCGCGAGCGCGTCGAGCGACGGCGCGGTGACGACGACGTGCAGGCGCTTCGTGTTCTGCAGCTTGCCGACCGTGCCGAGCACGAGCGTGCCGTTCTTCACCTCGGTCGTGATCTGCTTCAGCTTGTCGGCGTCGCCGCGCAGCTCGACGCTCGTCGTCGGTGCGATCCGCGCCTCGACCGAGAGCGTGCCGGTGATGTCGATCGCGTGAAACGCGGGCGTCTTGCGCGTCTCGGTGGCCTGCGCGGGATCGGCGGCGGCGGTCGCGCAGCCGTGAGCGAGCAGGACCGCGAACAGAGCGAGCTGTGACTTCATGTCGGCAAAGAACCGCGAACCGCGCACGTGGTTGACAGCTGCCGAGCCTTACCGGCGAACCCCGGGGTAGCGTGGGCCGCATGAAGCTTCGCGTTCGACTCGTGCTGACGCCGTGGCTGGTCGGCGTCGGCGTCGCGGCCGCCCAGCCGCCGCCCGATCAGCCGCCTCCGGAGCCGGCGCCCCCGTCGACGACGGTGCCCACTCCGATCCCCGACGCCGTGCCGGCGCCCGACGAGGGCTACCCGCGCGCACTCGTCGCCCGGCCGTTGCTGCTGCCGTCGGGTGCGCTCGAGGCGAGCGTCGCGGGCGGCGCGCAGGTCTCCGACTTCGGCGACGAGAGCGTTGAGCTGTACAGCGTCGAGCCGCGCGTCAAGGTCGGCGTCGGCGGTGCGGAGCTCGAGCTGGCGAGCACGCTCGTCATGAACACCGAGCAGACGATCGGTGACATCACGATCACGACCGAGCGGTGGGCGCGCGCGTTCGCCGCCGGCCGGATCGGCATCGCACCGGAGACGAGCCTCGGCGTCGAGCTGACGATGTTCGCGCCGACCGCCGACAACCCGGCGTACCAGGGCCGCGCGGTGATCGCGCACAAGGCGCACCTCGCGGCGCAGAGCGCGGTCGAGCTGTCGGGGTTCGCGGGCGCGCTGCGCACGACGTTCACGGCGGCCGACGGCGACACGACGACCACGACCGTCCAGCTCGGCGGTCAGCTGCGCGCGCAGGCGCAGATCGCACCGCTCGTCGGGATCGAGGGCCGCGCGCAGCTCGCGTACTTCAACCGCACCGGCGACTCGATGCTCGATCCGATCTTCGGCGCCGGCGAGGGCCTCGCGCAGGACTACGGGATCCGGCTCGTCGGCTCGATCGCACCGGAGCTCGACGCGTTCGGCGGCGTCGACTTCCTCGGCGTCGGCAGCACCGACGTCAAGCTGTTCACCGTCGGCGTCGCGTACCGGAGGGTGCCATGAGACTCGCGTGCCTCGTGCTGCTGACCAGCGTGGCGATCGTCGGCTGCGCCAGCTCGTATCAGTCCGCGCACGTGCTCGCACCCGGCAAGACCCAGGTCAGCGCCGCGGTCACGCGCATCGAGCAGATCGCCGAGGACGGCGACACGGCCGACGAGGATGGCATCTACGTCGGCGATGTTCGCGTCGCGCACGGCATCGCGGACAAGGTCGACGCGAACGTGCGGCTGACGCGCGCGCCCGGCAGTGGCGACACCGTGTCGATGATGTCGGCCGAGGCGCGATTCGAGCTCACCGCCCCCGAGGCGCCGGCCGCGCTCAGCATCGGCCTGCCGATCGGCATCCTGTGGGCCGAGGAGGACGAGCTCGAGCTCGACTACGGCGGCCTCGTCGTGATGCCGACGCTGTATGCCGGCTACCAGGTGTCACCGGGCGTCGAGCTCGTCGCGGCGCCGAAGCTGTTCATCACGATCCCCGACGAGGGCGACACGCAGCTCGATTTCGGCGGCAGCCTCGGCGTGCGGATCAGCGACCTCGCGCAGACGTGGCATGTCCAGCCCGAGCTCGGCCTCGCGCACTTCTCCGACGAGGGAGACAGCGCGACGTTCCTGCTGTTCGGGCTGTCGATCGGTGCGGGGAATTAGCCCTACAGTCCGATCTGCTTCGCGACGATCACCTTCATGATCTCGTTCGTGCCGGCGTAGATCCGCTGCACGCGCGCGTCCATGAACGCGCGGGTCACCGGATACTCGAGCATGTAGCCGTAGCCGCCGAAGAACTGCAGGCAGGTGTCGACGATCTCCTGCGCGGTGTCGGTGATCCAGAACTTCGCGATCGAGCACTCCTTGACGAGGTGCTTGCCGGCGACGTGCTCGGCGACGACCTTGTCGACGTACGCGCGGCCGACCTCGACCTTCGCGAGGCACTCGACGAGCTTGAACTGCGTGTTCTGGAACTTGCTGATCGGCTTGCCGAACGCCTTGCGCTCCTTCGTGTACGCGATCGTGTCCTCGAGCACCTGCTCGCTCGCGGCCTGCGCGCCGATCGCGACGCACAGCCGCTCCTGCTGCAGCTTCTGCATCAGCATCATGAACCCGGCGCCCTCGGGCCCGAGCCGGTTGCTCGCTGGGATCCGGCAGTCCTCGAAGAACAGCTCGGACGTGTCCTGCGACGCCATGCCCATCTTGTGGAGCCGCTTGCCCTTCGCGAAGCCCTTGCGGTTCGCCTCGACGACGAACAGCGAGATCCCGCGGTGCGCGTTCTTCGGATCCGGATCGGTCTTCGCGGCGACGACGACGAGATCGCACAGCTGGCCGTTCGAGATGAACGTCTTCGCGCCGTTGATCACGTAGTCGTCGCCGTCCTTGACGGCGGTCGTCGCGATCGACGCGAGATCGCTGCCGGTGCCGGGCTCGGTCATCGCGAGCGCGGTCACGATCTCGCCGGACGCGCAGCCCGGCAGCCACTTGTGCTTCTGCTCGTCGCTACCGAACGAGTAGATGTACGGGACGATGATGTCCGAGTGGAGCGCCATCGCGAAGCCGCTCTCGTAGGCGCGCGCGAGCTCCTCCATGATGATCACCGAGCACAGAAAGTCGGCGCCCGGACCGCCCCACTTGTCCTCGAGCCACGGCGCGAGGAAGCCCTGCGCACCCGCCTTGCGCCAGACCTCGCGATCGACCTGACCCTGGTCTCGCCAGCGCTGCTGGTGCGGCTTGATCTCGCGCTCGACGAACTGGCGGAACGAGGCGCGGAACGTGTCGTGGTCTGCGTCGAACAGCGTGCGGTCCATGCCCCGTCTTACACCGACGAGACGCCACCGTCACGCACGCAGTCGAGGTAGCCGCTTCCGGGCCTCGTTCACCGCGTAGCGCGACAGCGGGTTGCCGCGCACATCGAAGCGCTCCAGATGGGCGAACCGGTCGGCATCGCGCACGATCATGTCGAGGTGACTCGTGTCGAGGCCGCAGCGCCGCAGCACGAGCGAGCGCAGCTGACCGAGCAGCTCGCTGTCGAGCAGCGAGTGCACGAGCCAGGTCCGGCCGGTGTTCATCAGCGTCAGCTCGACGAGCGACGGCAGGTTCGACTCGGCCAGCTCGAGCATCACACCGTCGAGCGTGAGCTTGCGCAGCCGCGGCGAGATCAGCGCGCCGACGTAGCCGCCGCCGCCGTGGACCTCGAGCTCCTCGAGCGTCGGGCTCGCGGCGAGCACCGGCCGCAGATCACCGACCTCGATCCCGGCGCGCAGCCGCTGCGGCACGGCACCGAGCACGAGCGCGCGCAGGTGCGGCGGCACGCCGAGCTTCGACATCGTGCGCACGAGCTCGACGTACGAGCCGCGCTCGACCCACTGCTGCGGCAGCGACTGCTCCGCGAACACGAGCTTCGTGACGAGGCCACCGATCGGCAGCTCGCGCAGGTGCGCGTAGATCTCGTGGAGATCGAGCTGCGGGATGCGGCGCAGCAGCACCTCGTCGGCGAACCCCATGTGCCACGTCACCTCGAGTGCCGGCCGCGCGAGCGCGGGACGCGACGGCCGCTGGACGTACGGCGCGAGCGGACCGAACAGGTTGTCGTGCTGCTCGTCGAGCAAGCCATGGACGCGACGCTGCAGCTTGCGGCGCTGCGCCGGCACGAGGTCGGACATCGTCGCGAGCGCGTGCTGCACCGCGATCAGCTCGCCGAGCGGATCGCCGCGGAGCTGGAGCTCGTCGGCATAGACGAGCCGCGCGTCGTAGTCGTCGACGACATCGGGCGCCTCGACGAACCCGGCGGCGTGGCGGCGCGCGAGCTCGTCCGCAAACGCGGCGCTCGCGGACTCCGGCGAGTCGTGCGGCTGGAGCTCGCCGTCGAGGCGCACGAACGCACCCTCGAGCGAGAGCTCGCAGATCTGGCTGCCGCGCACGAGCCGCATCGTGGGAGCTTGGCCGATCAGCGTCGAACGGCAACCGACGGCCGTGTTACGGATCCCGCATGACGAGATGGGTCGCGTACGGGTCGGACGAGGATCGCGCCAGCCAGACCGAGCCGGTCGTGTCGTTCGCCGGCGCCGCGTTCGTGCTCGCACGCAGCGGCATGCGTGGCTCCCCCGAGCACGCGCTCGACTGCATCGAGGTCGCGACCGGGCGGACGCATCGCGGACCGACCGTCCGCGCGCTCGCAACCGCCGGCGACCGCGCGATCGTGGCGCTCGCGGGCACCGACGAGGTCGCCGTGCTGGCGCTGCCCGGGCTCGCGGTCGAGGCGCGCCACGCGCTCGGTGCGCAGGTCGTCGCGGTCGCGATCGATCCGCAGTCGCCACGAACGATCGTCGCGGCGGTCGCGGAGCCGCCGTCGATCGTCATCCTCGATCGCGAGCGCGCCCCGAGGACGATCGAGCTACCGGCGGCGCCGGTGACGCTCGCGCTCGCCGGACATCGGCTCGCGGTCGCGACCGACTCAAACACGATCGTGATGATCGCACTGGCCGATGCCGCGATCGTCACGATCTTGAAGGGCGCGCGGACCGCGATCGGTGGCGTCGCGTTCGCGCCGGGCGATCGGGTCGTCGCCGCCGCCGGCAAGACCGTGATCGCCTGGGCGCTCGGATCGAAGGCGCCGAAGGCGACGACGCTCCTCAAGGGCAAGCACGAGCTCGCGCTCGTCGGCGTGACCGCGGGTGGGCTCGTGCTTGCGCAGGGCTACAAGGAGCCGCTGACCGCGGTCGATCCGGCGACCGGCACGGTCGCGTGGTCGATCGAGCAGTACGGTCCGGCGGCGGTCGACGGCGAACGTGTTGTCACGGCGCAGTTTCGCGAGCTGCGCGAGCTCGATGCCTCGACCGGCGCGATCCGGCGGTCGCTCGCGGCCCCGGCGCACGTCCACGGCGCGGCGATCCACGGCGATCGCATCGTGGCGTGCCTGCGCGGCGCGCGCGTGACCGTGATCGACGCGTCCGCGACGGCGTGGCCCGTGGCGCGCGGCACGGGACACGACGAGCACATCACCGCGATCGCGTTCGACGGCGAACGCATCGCGACGAGCGGCTTCGACAGCCGCGCCATCGTGTGGCACCGCGGGGCCGCGCGTCCGGTACTCGAGCTGCAACCGCCCGACGTCTGGTACGGCAGCGCGATTGCATTCGATGGCGACACGCTCCTGACCACATTCGAGCGTGGCGTACAGCGCTACCGGATCGCCGGCGGCGAGCGACTCGCCGCGACGACGTCGCTCAAGAACGACATCACCGCGGTGCTTGCCATGCGCGAGCTCGGCGTCGTGATCGCAGCAGCCGAGGCGAGCCGCAGCAGCTACGGCGAGCTCTACGTGCTCGATGTCGAGACGCTCGAGGTGCTGCACGAGGAACGGCTGGACGCGACGTACACCCGTGTGCGCCGGCTCTCCGATCAGCCCGAGCGCGTCGAGCTCGTCGGCGGGTATCGGCGGCTCGTCTTCGATGTCACCACGCGCACCGTCGTCGAGGACGCGCATGTCTCGACGTCGGATTACAGCCTGACGCCGATGGTTGCCGACGACGGCAGCTTCGTCGTCGAGACCAAGAACGCCATCGAGGTCGTCGACGGGCCGTGCCACGGCTGGCTGTCCGCGCGCACGCTGGTCGACGACCGCGTGCTGTACGAGCGCGTCAAGACCGACGAGCTCTACACGACGCCCGCACTGTCGCTCGACGGTCGACTCGTCACCGCTCACGCGACGTGCCTTCGGCTGTGGGACGCCCGAACCGCTCGCGAGCTCGCGCAGGTCGAGCTGCCGTGCGTGCCGCGTGGCGTGGCGTGGTCTCCCGACGGGCGAGCGCTCACGTGCTGGGACGACAGCGGGCGGATGTTCGTGTGCGACGAGGTCGGCTGAGCGTCGGCGTTACCGACGCGCGAGCATCAGGTCCGCCGCCTTCTCGGCGATCATGATCACGGGCGCGTTCGTGTTGCCGCCGATGATGTCCGGCATGATCGACGCGTCCGCGATTCGCAGCCCGGCGAGCCCGCGCACGCGGAGCTCGGCGTCGACGACGGCCATCGCATCGCTGCCCATCTTGCACGTGCCGACCGGGTGAAAGATCGTGTTGACCGAGCGCCGGACCGCGGCACGCACGCCGTCGCGCGTCGTGACGTCGGGGCCGGGCAAGCGCTCGGGGCCGAGCAGCTCGGCGAGCGGCGCGGTGTTCGCGACCTCGCGCGCGAGCAGGACGCCGTCGACGAGGTGCTCGAGATCCGCGGGGTCGCTGAGGTACTTCGGATCGATCGCGGGCGGCGCTGCCGGATCGCTGCTCGCGAGCCGGATCTCGCCGTGGCTCTTCGGATAGATCAGGCCGGGCAGCAGCATCGCGAGCCGGCCCCACGGCAGCGCGCGCTTGACGTCGGTGTTCGGCGGCGTCAGGCCGTACGGCGTGAAGTGAAACTGGATATCAGGTCTTGGTTGGTCCGGACGCGAGCGCACGAACGCGCCGGCCTCGACCGGGCTCGTCGCGAGCGGCCCGACCTTGCGCGCGAGGTGGCGCGCGATCGAGCTGACGAGGCCGAGTCGTGACAGCGCCGGTCCGCCGCGCGTCTCGTACATCACCGGGACGAGCAGGTGATCCTGCAGGTGCTTGCCGACGCCGGCCAGCTCGTGGATCGGCGCGATGCCGGCGGCGCGCAGCTCGTCTGCCGGGCCGATGCCGGACAGCATCAGGAGCTGCGGCGAGCCGATCGCACCACCGGCGAGCACGACCTCGCGCGCCTCGATCGTCTGCTCGCTGCCGCGCACGCGCAGCCGGACGCCGGTGACCCGCTCGTTTGCGACGACGAGGCCGACCGCGAGCGCGTCGCTGATGATCGTGAGGTTCGCGCGGCCGCGGATCGGATCGAGGAACGCACTCGCGGTGTCGCCGCGCATCCCGCGCTTGACCGTGTGCTGGTAGATCCCGGCGCCTTCCTGATCGGCGCCGTTGAAGTCGTCGGTGACGCGCACGCCGCAGCGAGCGGCGGTCGCCGCGACGAACGCGCGCGCGACGTCGGACGGCTCGTGGCAGTCGCCGACCGGCAGCTCGCCGCCGGCGCCGTGGTACTCGGACGCGCCGCGCGCGCTGTCCTCGGAGCGTTTGAAGTACGGCAGCACGTCCGACCAGCCCCAGCCTGGATTGCCGAGGTCGCGCCACGCGTCGTAGTTGTCGTGATGGCCGCGGATGTAGACCATCGCGTTCAGGCAGCTCGTGCCGCCGACGAGCTTGCCGCGCGGCCAGTACAGCCGGCGGTCGTCGACGTGCGGCTGCGGCTCGGTCGTGAGGTGCCAGTCGAGCGCGCCCCACCACAGCGTCTGGTAGAGGCCCGGCGCGCGGACGCCGAACGAGCGGTGCTTGCCCGCCGGCCCGGCCTCGACGAGCGCGACACGCAGCGCCGGATCCTTGCTCAACCGATTCGCGAGCACGCAGCCCGCCGACCCTGCCCCGATGATCGCGTAATCGAACACGGCTGCATCGTACCTGGTACGGTCGCGGCATGAAGCTCGAGGACGCCGAGCGGTTGCTCGCAGCACCGATCAGCAGGCTCACCGCGATGGATCAGCAGGGCCTGCTCGCCGCGCCGGTCGATCTGCAGCAGCTGTTCGGCAACGGCGTGATCGAGGCCGAGACCCTGACGACCTCGATCCCGGCGAGTCGCAAGGAAGCCACGCTCGTCACCGGCTCGGTCGACGTGCCGGACTGGTACGTCGCGAGCCCGATCGTCGTGATGGGCGATGTCGTGACGCGCACGATCGACCTGCGCGACTCGGTCGTCGTGGTCGGCACGCTGCGCGCGACCGAGATCCGCGGCACCGACGAGCGCCACGCGCTCACCGTGCTCGGCGCGGTCACGATCGGACGCGCGATCATGACGCGGCAGTACATCATGCAGTTCCTCGGCGGCGGCACGGTCGACGAGCTGATCGACGAGGACGGCGGCGCCGACGAGCTCGTCGAGCTACTCGAGAAGGCCGGCAGCCTGCTGCGCGTCGGCGCGACCGGAACTCGCGTTCCGTGAGCTGGACCGTCGACACCGCCGGGGTGACGCTCGCCGCGTTCGTCAAGGCGCAGACCGGCGTGCCGTGGTCGATCGCGAAGCGCCACGTCACGACCGGCAAGGTGTTCGTCGACGACGCGTGCGTGACCGAGATCGATCACCGGCTCGTCGCCGGTCAGCGCGTCGAGCTGCGGACGAACGCACCGCGGCCACGCGATCCCGAGCGCGAGGGCGTGCTCGTGTTCGACGACGCGCATGTCGTCGTGATCGACAAGCCGGCGGGCGTGTCGAGCGTACCGTACGAGGATCGCGAGACCGGCACCGCGATGGATCTGATCCGCGGCGCGTGGCGGCGCATGGGCAAGCCGGCGACGAGCGTGCCGCTGCACGTCGTCCATCGGATCGATCGCGCGACGTCGGGGCTGCTCGCGTTCGCGAAGACGAAGCGCGCCGAGGTCGGCCTCGCGGCGCAGCTGCGCGCGCATACGATGGAGCGCCAGTACCTGTGCGTCGCGCACGGCACCGTGACGTCGCGCCGGATCGAGTCGTACCTCGTCGCGGATCGCGGCGACCGCCTGCGCGGCTCGACCTCGCGGATCGAGCAGGGCAAGCGCGCGGTGACCCACGTCGAGGCGCGCGAGGTGCTGCGCAACGCGACGGCGTGTGCGGTGCGTCTCGAGACCGGCAAGACGCACCAGATCCGGATCCACCTCGCGGAGGCGGGGCATCCGCTCGTCGGCGAGACCGTGTACATCCGCGACTTCGAGGCCGCGGGCGGCCGGCCGATCGGGTCGCCGCGCCTCATGCTGCATGCCGCCACGCTCGGCTTCATTCATCCCGTGACCGGCGCGCGCATCGAGCTATCGTCGGAGCTGCCGCCGGACTACCGCGCCGTGCTCGAACGTTTGCGGATCCGCGCCGAATCCCCATGACCTACCCCGACGATCTCCAGATCCGGTTCGCGACCGCGCACGACTGCGCCGCGATCCTCGACTTCATCCGCCAGCTCGCCGCGTACGAGAAGCTCGCCCACGAGGTGGTCGCCGACGTCGCGGCGCTGCGCACGACGCTGTTCGGCGTCCGACCCGCCGCCGAGGTGCTGCTCGCCGAGACCGGCGGTGCGGCGGTCGGCTTCGCGCTGTTCTTCCAGAGCTACTCGACGTTCCTCGCGAAGCCGGGCCTCTACCTCGAGGACCTGTTCGTGATCCCGAGCGCGCGCGGCCGCGGCGTCGGCGGCGCGTTGATGTCGGCGCTCGCGCGGATCGCGGTGCAGCGTCACTACGGCCGCTTCGAGTGGAGCGTGCTCGACTGGAACGAGCCGGCGCTGAAGTTCTACGCGACGCTCGGCGCGGTTCCGCAGAGCGAGTGGACCGTGCAGCGGCTCACCGGCGCCCCGCTCGCCGAGCTCGCCGAGCGCTGGCCGCATCCGGTCGGCAAGACCTGAGCGACCGCGATCACGGGCGGCGCGGCTCTCCCACCTGCGTCGGCCGCCTGCGACGCGGCGGTGTCGCGGTCGTCGACTCCAGGCGACGCAGCTCGGCACGTTCGAATTCGCGCAGCAGCTCGAGCTCGAGGATGGACAGCGAGTCACTCACGCGATCCCTCAGTCGCAACCGATGTGCCGAGCGTGAGCGGTGGCTAACTGCTCGCGCGCGCGACCGACATGGGAGCGAGCGGCTCAGGTTTCTGAGTCGTCGCCTCGACGACTGTGGAATTCGCCGACGCTATCCACCACTCACCGCGCGACGCGAACCAGTCGTGCGGCTGTCATGACGCGGTTGCGTGCGACGGCGGCAGCGCGTACGTCACCGTCGCATGCGCGACGACGTCCGGCTTGCCGTCGGAGCGCAGCTCGACCGTCGACACCGCGAGCCGGCGCCCGAGACGCAAGAGCTGCGCGGTCGCGATCGTCGCCACGGGATCCGGACGCGCGAGAAAATGAATGTCGAGATTTGCCGTTGCCATCTGCGGCTTCGGGCCGGCATGCGCGAGCGTGACGAAGTACGCCGCGGTATCCGCGAGCGCCATCATCGCCGGCCCGGAGATCGTGCCGCCCGCACGCAGTAGCTCGGCGCGAAACGGCATGCACAGCGTCAGCACGCGGTCGACGAGCGACGTGATCGTCCAGATGCGGCGCGAGTCCGGGAAGTAGCGATCCATCAGCGATTCGATGTCCGCGATCGTCATCACTGGCATGATCGGCATCGTATCGTGCTGCCGATGCGGCAGCTTGCCGACACCGCCGCCGCGACTCGCGCACGCGACTGGCCGCGCGCACTGGAGCTCGCGCTCGCGGTGTGGCGCGACACGCGGTTGCCCGAGCTCGCGGACGTGATCGATCGGATCGGCGAGCAGTGCACGATCGAGGCGCCGCCGCGCGGCTACCGCGACGTCCATGGCTGGTGGATGCGGCACGCGGCGCCGTATCAGCCTGCGGCGGTGTCGACGCTCGCCGCGTACGCGAGCTACCGCGTGCGGGCCTCGGACACGACGCACGCCGAGGTCGCCGCTCGCTGGCCACGCGATCACATCGTCCGCGCGATCACGACGCCTCGCCATGCGCGGGTCGCGCTGAACCTCGTCGATCGACTCGCCGCGATCCGCACGTGGCCCGCCGATCCACGGATCGCGGCGCGGCTCGCGCAGTGGCTCGCGACGTACGCGCTCGTCGGCGGGTTGCGAACGATCTATCCGACCGCGTTCGCGGCGATCGCTGACGTGCTCGTCGCGATCGCGGATCGCCGCGTGCTCGACCGGCTCGCGGTGTGCCGCGACGCGTGGCGGGACACGCACGTCGAGCCGCTGCGCCGGATGCGCGACGAGCTCGCGCGCGCGCACGACGCGATCGACGACCGCGCGTGGACGGCGACCGCCGAGCTGCTCGCCGAGACCGCCGAGCTCGCGGCGCTCGTCGACGCGAGCGTCGTCGTCGATCTCGACCGGCTGTGGCGTGAGATCGCCGAGCGTCCCGACGACGATGCGCCGCGCGCGGTCCTCGCCGATGCGCTGATCGCGCGCCACGACACGCGCGGAGAGCTGATCGCGCTCCAGCTCGCGATCGCGCGCGAGCCCGAGACCCGCCACGCGCGCGACCGTCGCGTCCGGCGCGTCGCGCGGCTGCTCGCCGTCGAATGGGAGCGCTACCTCGGCGACGTCGCGCTCGTGATCCAGCACGCGGGCAGCGAGGTTCGGCGCGGCATGCTCGAGGTCGTGCGCGCCGGGCTCGCGGACACGCCGGGGTGGGCATGGCGCGCGGTGCGCGGCCATCGCGAGCTCGCGACGGTGCGCACGGTCCGCGCCGGTCACGTCACGAGCACCCAAGGCTACGCCGCCTTCGTCGCGGGGCTACCGAACCTGCGCAGCGTCCAGATCGACTCGACCGAGATCGTCGAGGCGCTCGCGCTCGAAGGTGCGCGGCTGCCGATCACGCACCTCGAGTACACCCAGGTGCCGCACTGGACCGATCGCCGGGTCGACGCGCGTCCGGTCGCACCGGCGATCCACCAGCTCGCGCGGATCGCGCCGCAGCTCCAGCACGTCACGTTCGACGCGCGCGCGATCGGCAACGAGCTGCCCGCCGTCGTCGCCGCGATGCCGTCGCAGTTCCCGGCGCTCGACCGCGTCGTGATCGATGCGCCGGCATCGGCGATCCGCGAGCTCGTGCACCTGTCGAAGCTGCCGTTCGTAGCCGTGCGCAGCGGACCCTGAGCGTCGATCACGCGAAGATCAGGCGACGATCACCTCGCTGCGGCCACCGCCGCGCTGGACGACGCGGACGTGCGCGCCGACCCGCTCGACGAGCGCGGGGACGTGCGAGATCACGCCGACCTGACGGCCGGTCGCCTGCAGCGCGTCGAGCACGGACAGCGCGCTGTCGAGCGTCGCCGGATCGAGCGTGCCGAAACCCTCGTCGATCAGCAGCGTGCGCACCCGGACGTCATGCGCCGACATCGAGGACAGCCCGAGCGCGAGCGCGAGCGACACGAGGAAGCTCTCGCCGCCGGACAGGCTCTGCACCGATCGGACCTCGGCGCCGAGATCGCGATCGATCACCTGGAGCTCGAGATCGTGGCGCGGCACGCGCTCGAGCTGGTAGCGCGGCGCGAGCTCCTCGAGGTGCGCGTTCGCGACCGCGAGCAAGCCGTCGAGCGTCAGGCTCTGCGCGAAGCTGCGAAACAGCTTGCCGTCGTGCGAGCCGATCACCGCGCCGAGGATGCGGTCGACCTCCGCGCTCGCCTCGCTCGCCGCGACCAGGTCGAGCGCAGCGGCCCGGCGCTGCCGGGCGTCGTCGTCGGCCGCGAGCGCCGCCGCGAGCCGCGCCGCCTGCTGATCCGCGAGCTCGACCGCGGCGGCGAGCGCCTCGACCTGACTCGCGTCGGCGAGCTCCGCCGGACGCGTCCGCGCGTGATCGTCGACGAGCTGGCGGCGCTCGCTGACGACCGCGCTCGTCCGCTCGACCGCGCGATCGAGCGCGCGCAGCTGCTCGACGAGCTCGTCGATCCGCGACGGATCGGCGGCGAGCAGGCGGCGCAGCTCCTCGGCGTCGAACCCGGACTCGGCGCGCGCGGCCTCGAGTGCCGCGGCCGCCGTCGCGAGCTCGGCGATCAGGCCATCGCGCCGGCGCTCCGCCTCGGCAAGCCGCGCGCCATGCTCGGCCGCGATCCGCTCGTGATCGCGCGCGTCGCGATCGATCAGCGCGAGCGTCGCGACGAGCGTCGCGTCCGCCTGCGCGACGCGCTCGCAGCGCGTGCGCCACGCGACCGCGAGCTCGCCGAGCACCGCGCGCGCCCGCTCGAGCCCGGCGAGCTGCGCGATCCACCCCGGCTCGCACAGCGGATCCCCCGCGACCGCCGCGCGTGCCCGGCGCACCGGCGGCGGGGCGCTCGTGCGCTTGCGCCGCGCGAGGCTCGCCTCGCCCGCGGTCGCGCCGGCGATCCGGCCGTCGAGCTCGCTCGCATCCGCGGCCGGCAGCGCGGCGATCCAGCTCGCGATCGCCGCCTCGAGCGAGCCCGCGAGCTCGCCGAGCCGCTCGATCCGACCCGCGCGCTCGCCGCGCAGCCGCTCGGCGGTCGCCTCGAGATCGGCGAGCGCGCGCCCGACGTCGGCGAGCCGCGCCGCGAGCTGATCGACGTGCGCCTGCGCGAGCTGGACGTCGGCCTGCGCATCGGCCGCCGCCTTCGTCGCCGCCTCGGTCTGACGGCGGACGTCGCGCGCCTCCTCGAGCCGCTTCTTCGCGATCGCCTCGCGCTCGGCGGCGAGCTGCTCGGCCGCCGGCGACGCCGGATCGTCGACGAGCAGCAGCTCGCCGAGGCTCGCGAGGTGCTCGCGCCACGTCGGCACCGCGCCGGCCGCGCTCGCGATCGCGGTCGCCCGGCTGGTCTCGAACCGCGCCCGCTCGCGCTCGCGCTGGTGCTCGCGCGCCGCGAGCGTGGCGAGCGCGGTCGTCGTCGCGTCGTGCTCGCTCGTGATCTGATCGAGCGCGTGCTGCGCGCCCGCGATCACCTCGTCGAGCGCGCCGCGATCACGCCACGGATGCTCCGTCGCGCCGCACAGCGGGCACGCCTCGCCCTCGCGCAGCTCGGCACGCGCGTGCTCGTAGCCGGCCGCGCGGCGCAGCTCGTCGACGACACGCGCGCGCTCGCTGCGCAACGTCGCGGCGGTCTCGCGCCGCGCCGACACCGCCGCACGCTGCCGCGCATCGGCCGCGGCCGCGTCGTCGAGCTCGGCGAGCTGGCGCTCGATCTCGCCGCGGACCTTGACCGCTTGCCGCGCGGCCGCCGCGATCGCGACGAGCCGCTCGACGTCGTAGAGCCGCGTCCGCGCCTCGTCCTCCTGGCGGCGCGCGGCATCGAGCGTCAGGCCACGGCGCTGCTGGTACGTCTGCGTCTTGCGCTGCGCGTCCGCGAGCTTCGCGACCGCGGTCTGGTGCTCGGACGCCGCGAGCGTCCGCGTCGCGGCGAGCTGCGTCCGCGTGATGTCGTGGCCGGCGAGCGTGCGATCGATCGCGGCGATCGCGTCGAGCGTCGCGGCGTGCTGCGCGAACCGCGCATCGACGTCGCTCCACGCCGCGACCTCGGGCGCGAGCCGGCCGCGCTCGACGAGCCACGCCGCATCGTCGAGCACCGGCCGCGCGGCCGCCGCCGCACCGTCGACCGGCAGCGCGACGCCACCTCGTTCGACGAGCCCGGCCGCGATCCGCGCCGCGCGGATCGGCTCGTGCAGCGCGATCAGCTCGGCGCGCCGCGCCGCGGTCTGCGCCTGCGCCGCCATCGCGCGCTTCGCCGCCTCGTCGGCCGCGAGCACGTCGCGGCGCGCGAGCGCCAGGTTGCGATCGACGCGCGCCGCCTCGTCCCACACGCCGCGCAACCGCTCGGCGCGCTGGCGCAGCACGAGCTCCTGACGCTCGGCGATCGCGTCGTGCGCCGCCTCGCGCGCGGCCGCATGCTCGGCCTCGGCGCTCGCGAGCGCGCGCGCCCGCTGCTCGGCCTCGGCGATCCAGCGCGCCGCGAGCTCCGCCGCCGCGAGCCGCACGCGTGCCGCCGCCCTCGCCTGCTCCGCGATCGCGAGCGCGCCGATCGCCTGGACGCGCGCGTCGTCGTCGAGGATCGCGATCGCGAGCGCAGCGGCACGGCCATCGCGCAGCCGCTGCTCGGCGAGCGTCGCCTTGACGTGCGCGGCGACCGACAGCCGCGAGTAGATCTCGGTGCCGGTCATGCGCTCGAGCAGCTCGCTGCGATCCTTGCCGTCCGCGCGCAAGAACGCCGCGAACTCGCCCTGCGCGAGCAGCGCCGAGCGCCGGAACTGATCGAACGACAGCCCGAGCCGCGCGACGATCGCCTTCAGGGTCTCGGTCTTCGTGCCGCCGAGCCGCTCGCCGCCGTCGATCGCGGTCAGCGTCAGCTGGACGTCCTGCAGCGTGCCGTCGGTCTGGTTGCGCGCGCGCCGCACCGACCACCGCGCGCGGTAGCGTCGCGAGTCGCCGCTCTCGAAGTCGACCTCGGCCCAGCCCGATGCCGCGCCCCGCCGCAGCAGCGTGCGAACGTCCTGCGCGCCGAGCGCACCGGGATCGTCGTCGCCGCGGCCGACCACGACGCGACTGTGGTTCGTCAGCCGCGGGGTGCGATCGAACAGCGCGACGCACAGCGCGTCGAGCAGCGTGCTCTTCCCCGCGCCGGTGTTGCCGACGATCGCGAACACGCCGGCATCCGAGAACGGCGCGCGCGCGAGATCGATCTCGAACTCGCCGGCGAGGCTCGCGAGGTTGCAGCCGCGGATCGCGAGGATCCTCATGACACCAGATCCTCGCGATCGCCGCGGACCTCGGCGAGCAACCTCTCGAACCCGGCGATCACCGACGCGTCGGGCGGCTGGGCGTGGTTGCGCGCCCACAGGTGCTGGAACACCTCGACGGGATCGAGCTCCTCGAGCCGGCGCGGCTGCGCGCCCGCGAGCCGATCGCCGAGCGCGGCACGATCACCGGTGTGCTCGACGTGCAGGTAGACGAGCCGCGGCCGCTTGCCCTCGAGCGCGGCCTCGACGGCGGCGCGCAGCTTCGGCTCCGGCTTGTCAAGCGCGACGACGACCTCGAGGAACGGCCGCGCCGGATCGCTCGCGATCGCGGGCGGCAGCGCCGCGAGCTCGGCAAGCACGTGACCGAGCGGCGCCGCACCACGCGCCGGCACGCGCACGATGTCGACGACGCGCGGCACCGGGATCGATCGCAGCTCGGCGACGCGCCCGTGCTCGAAGTCGACGACGACGACCTGATGCTTGTAGCTCGCCTCGTCGAGCGACAGCGCGATCGGTGCGCCCGCGTAACGGATCGTGTCGCGGCCGACGCGCTGCGCGCGATGGATGTGGCCGAGCGCGACGTAGTCGATGTCGTCGGGGAACACGCGCAGCGGCGTCGACTCCTGGCCGCCGATCGAGACCCGGCGCTCGCTCAGGAACTGGCTGTCCGCGCCCGCCATGTAGAGGTGGCCCGTGACGATCAGCGCCTGGTCCGCGCGCCGCCGGTCGCGCGCGCCCGCGAGCACCTCGCCGTAGACCGCCGCGATCGCGTCGTCGGTGTCCGCCGCGACGTCGACCGGCCGCAGGAACGGCACCGCGGCGACGAGCCCGCGCCCACCAGCGACGGGGATCACGACGCGATCGAGATCGATCGCGCCGTCGCGCGTGCGCGGCAGCTGACCGATCACGTGAACGCCGAGCGCGCGCAGCACCGCCGCCGGTGCCGCGAGCCGTGCCGGCGAGTCGTGATTGCCGGCGATCACGACAATGTCCATCGCCGGTCGGCCGCGGCGCGCGGCGGCCAGCACGTCGAACCACATCCGCTCGGCGCTCGCGGGTGGCGTCGCGCTGTCGAACACGTCGCCGGTGATGACGAGCACGTCGACCGCCTCGCGCACGCAGGTCTCGAGCAACCAGTCGAGGAACGCCTGGTGCTCGTGCTCGCGCGTCACCTCGCCCCGCAGCGTGTGCCCGAGGTGCCAGTCCGAGGTGTGGAGGATCCGCATCGCTCCTGCAGCCTACGAAAGGGGTCTGATCTCGGCGGCTTCGAGCGATCCCGGGCGCTACACGTAGTGGCGGTCAGCGCCGGTCAACGCCGCCGGCAGAGCCCCCGGGTTGACATGGGCAAAACTCGCGCGCGTACTGATCGCATGCGGATCGCCTGGCTGATCCTCGTCGCGCTCGCGACCGGCTGCGTCTCCGACGATATTCCGAAGTCGAGCTTCGGCGCGATCGAGGGCACGCCGACGGTGCACTACGCGCGCGCGACGAGCGGGCTCACGAACTACGCCGGCGTCGGCTACTACAAGTTCACGATCGAGCTCGCGACCACCGACGGCTGCGCCGGCGACACCGTCGCGAGTATCGAGATCAACACCGCGCTCACCGGTCCGAACCAGTTCCCGACCGGCGCGATCCCGATCCGCACGACGCCGACGCCGGAGACCGTGCCGTCGGCGTACGTCACGTTTCAGGGCGCGACCGGCACCGCCGGCACGATCATGATCGACAGCGTCGCCGGCACGCGGATCGACGGCTCGGCGAACGTGACGATGACGACCGGCGCGATGGCCGCGAGCTGGATCGCGTACGTCTGCGACACGTCGACGTAGCTAGAGCTTCGGCGGTTGCGCGAGCACGACGATCCCACCGATCATCATCGCGGCTGCGATCGCGAGCGCGACCCCGCCGGGTCCCCAGATCAGGAACGGATCGCCCTGGTCCGCGACGCCGTGCAGGATCCACCACGCGGCCGCGGCAGCGACGGTCGCGCCGGTCCCGAGCATCCGGAATCCACGCCCACGCTGGATCGACAGCACGGCATGCCGGACCTCGTCGTCGTCGCTCACACCGCGACCGTACGTCAGCGATTGCCAGGATGGCAAAGCTGCCGGCGTCGCGGCGCGCATTCTGGCAGCGGACCGGCGCGATCGAGGAGCCAACCGCGCGAATCGCCAGCACAAGCGCGGCACGACGACTGCACCTCTTCGGGCCCGTATGCGGCCGGGACCACGTCGTCTGGTGTCCCACACCGCGGTCGCCGGGCTGCTCCTGGCGATCGTGACGCTGTGGTCCGGAGACGTGCACGTCGTCTACGCCCAGTGGACCCCGCCGATGCCGCCGGCGATCGCGCACAAGCCGTCGCCGCCGCCGCTCGTCCAGCTCCCCGCGTACGTCCCGACGACCCCGGTCACCGGCACGATCGTCGATGGCGCGGGCCGGCCGATCGCCGGCGTGCGCGTCGCGATCCGCGATGCAGCGGGCAGCATGATCGGTGTCGAGAGCGATGGCAACGGCGACTTCCAGATCGCGGCGCCGATCGCGGACAAGCACACGCTGCTGCTCGACGGCCCGACGGTGTTTCCGGCCGAGGTGCCGTGGCATGCCGGCGAGCCGCCGCCGCGGATCCTGCTCGCGCGTCGCGCGCACCTCGAGGCGCGTGTCACCGCGGCCGATCAGCCGGTCGCCGGCGCCGAGGTCGCGATCACCGACGGCAGCAAGCCGACGCTCGCGACCGCGATCACCGATCAGAACGGCGTCGCGAAGTTCGATGATCTGATGCCCGGGCCGTACGAGATCTGGGCGCGCCGCGACACGCAGGTCTCGGCACTGGTGCGCGTCGCGGACGTCGGCACCGAGACGTCGGACGTCGCGCTCGCGCTCGCGCCCGGCAGCAGCATTCGCGGCCAGCTCGCGGCCGGCGATGGCGGCACCGAGAAGCTGCCCGCCGGCTCGACGGTGACGCTCGCGCCGCTCGACGTCGATCACGCGGTGCGCGTCGCGACCGTCGACGACGCGGGCAAGTTCGTCGTCGACGGCATCCCGCGCGGCCGCTGGAAGCTCGAGGGCGAGGCGCACGGCTTCGTGCAGAGCGGCGAGGTGATCGTCGACGCGAAGGCCGATCGCGCCGACGCGATCGTGCGCATGCTGCGCGCGGGCGCGGTCGCCGGCCTCGTCGTCGACGCCGCGGGCGCGCCGGTCGCGAACGCGACGATCGTGCTGCGCCAGCAAGGCGTGCAGGCCGGGCTCGTCGAGGAGCGCCCGGTCGTCGCCTCGGCCGCGCGGTTGCGCTGGGTCCATCCGCTCGCCGGCAAGCGCTACCTGCCGCTCGGCGATCACCTGCGCTTCGGTGCGTTTCGCGCCGGCATGCGGCCCGCGGAGTGCGGCGCCGGCCACTGCGGCATCGACATCGGCTGGCAGCGCGGCACGGTCGTCCACGCCGCCGCCGACGGTGAGATCGCGCTCGCGTTCACCGAGCTGCGCGGTGAGGCCGGCCGCTATGTCGCGATCGATCACGGCGACGGCCTGCGCACGTTCTACATGCACCTCGACGAGCTGCGCGCCGGCCTCGAGATCGGCCAGAAGATCCGCGCCGGCGATCCGCTCGGCACCGTCGGCCAGACTGGCGCCGCGCGCGGCCCGCACCTCCACTTCGCGATCACGCAGGAGCGCGACGGCCGGAGCTGGTACATCGATCCCGAGCCGATCCTGCAGCACGCGGTCGTGCTCCCCGCCGCGCGCGCGCTCGATCCGATCGATGCGCGCGCCGCCACCGTGATCGCGTCGCTGCGCGCCGGCGAGCTCGGCGGCACGCGGCCACCGCCCGCGACGCAGCAGGCATTCACGACCGACGCGCGTGGCCGGTTCCGGATCGACAACGTCGCGCCCGGCTCGTACGTCGCGGTCGCATTCGCGGCCGAGCTCGCGCCTGGCACGAGCCCGACATTCGCCGTCCGCACCGGCAGCGAGACGCCGGACATCACGATCACGCTGCGGCCGGGCATGCTCGTGCAGGGCCGCGTGCTCGGCCGCGACGGCCCGATCGCGGGCGCGACGATCACGGCGGGTGCCGGCGTCGGCGAGAGCGCGCAGAAGGTCGCGACGACGTACACGTCGAACACCGGCGAGTACGCGTTGCGCGCGCTCACCGGGACGATCACGCTGTCGGTCACCGCGCCCGGCTACGGCGTGATCGAGCGAACCGTCTCGCTCGCCGAGACCGCACCCGGTCGCACGCGCCAGCGCGAGGACTTCACGCTCGTGATCGAGAACGCGCAGCTGCGCGGCCAGGTGCTCGCGCCCGACGGTGGCCCCGCCGGCGCGGTGTCGTTGCGGATCGTCGACGGCCCCACCCGCCGCAGCGCGCTCACCGACGCGACCGGCCGGTTCACGCTCGATCGCGTCGCGGTCGGCCGCTACACCGTCGAGCTCGCCGCCGCCGACTACCCGCCGACGCGCGTGACGCTGACCGCGGACCAGTTCTCCGAGCTGCGGCTCGAGCGCGGCGGCAGCGTGCGCGCCGAGCTTCGCGATCCGTACACCGGCCAGCCGCTGGCGAACGTGCGCGTCGAGGCCGCCGGCCCGAACGGCCGCACGACGACCGCGATCACCGACGCGCGCGGCATCGCCGAGCTGCGCGCGCTCGCGGTCGGCGAGTGGACGATCCGCGCGCGCGGCAAGGGCTACGTCGAGGCGCGGCAGACCGTCGGCGTGCGCGCGTCGACCGTCCCGATCGACGTCCGGCTCGAGCTCGCGCGCGGCGTCACGCTCGCCGGCGTCGTCCGCGATCGCTACGGCCGCCGCGTCGCCGGCGCGCGCGTGTTCGTCGACGGCGCGTCGACGCAGACCGATAGCGACGGCAACTTCAAGCTCGTCGACGCACCGCCCGGCCGCTACGCGCTCGAGGCCGAGCTCGATGGCGCGCGCGGCGCGGTTGCCGTCCAGGTGCAGCCCGGCGACGAGCGACTCAGCCTGACGATCGATCTGGCGCAGTAGGCGCGCCCGCGCGGATCACCTGATCGGCGAGCTCGAGCACCGCGGCGAAGCTCTCGTCGCACGTCGGCACGATCTGCTCGGGCGGCAGCACGAAGCCATCGGGCCCGCGCGCGGGACGGAGCTCGATCGTGAACGCCAGCGCGCGGCGCTCGCCGTAGCTCCAGTCCGGCAGCGTGCCGCTCGCGCCGACCTGGAGATCCGAACCCGCGCGGATCTGGTAGCGCTTGCCATGCGCCGCGACGAGCGCCGATGCCATGCGATCCGCGACCGCCGCGAACCGGTCGCGATCCGGCGGTGGCGTCGCCGTGTGACTCCACGGATACAGCACGAGCTGCGAGTAGCTGTGGAAGTCGACGTGCGCGGCGACCGGATCGCCGTCGAACGCGGCCGCCATCGCGCGAGTCTCGGGCTCGCTGAACGGCGCCTCGCCGCGGTACATCTCCGACCGGCGCCAGCCGCTCGATCCGCGGCCGCCCCACGCGACGCTGTAGTTGCGGTTGAGATCGACGCCGTACCCACCGCGCCGGTTCTTGCGCCAGTAGCGATCGCGCTCCCAGCTGTAGCGATAGCCGTCCGGGTTCGCGACCGGCACGATCGTGAACCGCACCCGATCGAGCACGCCGCGCACGCGCGGATCGCGCTCGTCCGCCAGTCGATCGGCGACGCACGTCGCGACCATCACCGAGATCCATTCGCGCGCGTGCTGCCCGCCGTTCAGCACGATGCGCAGCGATCCGCCGCGCGAGATCTCGATCGCGCGCACCGGCTCGTCCTCGATCGATCGCCCGAGCTCGCGCGTGCGCACGACCTCGGGACGCCGCGCCACCATCCGGTCCTCGAACGCCGTGATCTCGTCGAGGTCGCGGTACTCGGCAAACCACGCCGCGCGGTCCTGCGGATCGCGAACGCGCCGCGCGAGTCGCACGCGCTCGGCCGCCGCGACGGCATCGAGATCGTCAACCTGCACGCGCATCGGCACGCCGCGCAGCGCGAGCGCGCCGAGCGCGTCCGCTCGCATCGCGACCACGATCGACTCACCGTCCACCGCGCTGTCGGTCCACACGTCGAACGCACCCTCGACGATCGCCGCGCGTTCCGCCGCGCTGCGAGGCCACAGCTCGACGGCGACCCGTCGCGCGTCCTCGCGGCGCCAGTCGGCGTGGTCGCCACGCGGTTCGCCCACGACCGCCGCGATCACGAGCACGAGCACGATGGCGGATACCGTCGTTCGCGAACTCCCGATCTCGTCGGCGACGCGCCACATCTCATCGACAGCCTACGCCGGACATCACGTCCCGGACACGCCGGATCGCCACGTCCCGGACGCCCGGACCGCGGTGTCCGGGCTTCCGCCGGATGTCCGGGACACGCACGTTCGCGATGTCCCGGACACGCACGCCCGCGATGTCCGGGACACGCACGGCCGCGATGTGCCGGACACGCACGGTCGCGATGTCCCGGACACGTTCGTCGGCGATGTCCGGGACACGCGCACCGCGATGTCCGGGACACGTTCGTCGGCGAGGTCCGGGACACGCACGTTCGCGATGTCCGGGACACGCACGTCCGCGATGTCCCGGACACGCACGTTCGCGATGTCCGGGACAGGCACGGCCGCGATGTCCCGGACACGCATGGTCGCGATGTCCGGGACACGCACGGCCGCGATGTCCCGGACACGCACGGTCGCGATGTCCGGGACACGCACGGCCGCGATGTCCCGGACACGTTCGTCGGCGATGTCCGGGACACGTTCGTCGGCGATGTCCGGGACACGCGCACCGCGATGTCCGGGACACGTTCGTCGGCGATGTCTGGGA
>DASTLB010000066.1:0-9981 GCA_035715365.1 Kofleriaceae bacterium
TGCGGCACACCGCGACGGTGTGACCGAGCCGCGCCGCGACGGTCTCGAGCACCGAGTTGATGCAGCGCTTGCACTCGCGCGCGCTCGTCGGATGCTCGAGCGTGCACAAGAGGAGCGCGGCGCCGAGCGTCGCGGCCCACGTGCGGTAGTCCTTCGCGGTGAACGGTCCGCCGGTGACCTCGCGCAGGTACTCGTTGACGTCGGTCGAGGTGATCGGCTTGATGTCGTCGCCGTCGACGTACTGGAACAGCCGCTGCCCCGGCAGGTCGCGACAGCTCCGCACGATCCGCGCGAGCCGGCGATCGGTCAGCTTGATCCGGCGATCGATGCCGCCCTTGCCGCGATACGCGAGCTCGAGCGTGTCGCCCTTGATCTTCGCGTGGTGATCGCGAAGCGTCGTCGCGCCGTACGAGCCGTTCTGGCGCGTGTACTCGTCGTTGCCGACGCGGAGCTGCGCGCGCTCCATCAGCGCGACGATCGTCGCGAGCACCTTCGGCTTGCACAGACAGCTGCACGCGAGGTCGCGCTCGACGGCGGCGCGCAGTTTCGGTAACGCCTGACAGAACGCGACGAGCCGGTAGTACTTCGCCTCGTCGCGCACCTCGCGCCACTTCGGGTGGTAGCGGTACTGCTTGCGGCGCCGCGCATCGCGGCCCGTTGCCTGGATGTGGCCATCGGGATCGGGCGAGATCCACACGTCGGTCCACGCCGGCGGAATCGCCAGCGCGCGAATGCGCGACAGTGTCGCGGGATCGCGCACGGCCTTGCCATCGGCGCTCACGTAGCGAAACCCGCGGCCGCGCTTGAGCCGCCGGATTCCGGGCACATCGTCTGCGGAATGGTGAAGCGCCACGGCTTCGGCGGCGGCGACGGGGTCGCCTTGCACGACAGCGCTCGTGAGCATGCCGTCGCCTAGAGCACGGCGCGTGCCAGCGTTACTCGCCCTTCACGAACGACGCGACCTTCCATTGATCGCCGCGCAGCTCGAGCACGAGCTGCCACTTGCCGGGCTGACGCTCCCCGGGTGGGCAGGTCACGCGCTTGGCATCGCCGGCACAGCCGCCGGTGATCAGACGCGCCATCGCATCGAGCGATTCCGGATCGGCCTGCCACATCGCGAGCGCGGTGTCCGCGTTCGGATCGCCGCCGAGGCTCCATTCGAGATCGTCCCACAGCTGCGCGCGCAGGGTGCCGTAGTTGCGAAGGACGACCGCATCCTTCAGCTCGGCGAGTCGCTTCGCGGCGGCGGGCGGCACGTTGCCGAACGCCTTCGGATCGGTCTTCGGCAGGTTGTCCTCGGGCTTGGCCTCGACGACTTCCTCCTTCATCGGTACCGCGAACGACTTGATCCGCTTGTAGATCGCGAGCGTCAGCGCGTCGGTGCGGCCGTCGAGCCATGGCGGCTTCGCGGCGCCCCGCAGCTCGGTCGGCATCGCGTTGCCCGGCTCCCACTCGGACGCGTGACCGATCACCTTGACGCGCCACGGTCGCCCGCCCGCGACGGTGACGTCGAACCGGATGAAGTAGCGCTTGTAGGCGAGCCGCGTCGGCATCCCGGCATTCGCCTGACCGCCGACGTTCTGACCGCCGACGCCCTGCCCCGACGCGAGCGTGCGCTGGTTCGCGAGCTCGTCCTGGTTGTTCGCGTACGACACCTGGTGCCACGCGGTCTTGATCGCGCCGTTGCCCGGGTTGTCGTCGAGGTTCGGGTAGAGCTCGCGCGTGGCATCGAGCGCAGCGCTATAGACAACCGCGAAGTCGGTGTCGTACACCGAGTGCTTGGCGTGCTCGACGTCTTTCTTGTTACGGCAGCCCGCGAGCGCCGCGAGGCCGGCGACGATCAACACAAAGATGGTACGGTGCCGCCAGGTCATGGGTGGACGCACTCGAAATAGCACAGCCCCCCGGTCTCGTCCCAAGTCCTATGTGACGACCGAGACGCGCGCCACGCCGGACAACGCCGCCGCGGTGGCCGCCCGGCTCGCCGAGCGCTGGCCGGAGGTCCGCGTCGAGCTCGATCACGAGAACGCGTACCAGCTGCTGGTCGCGACGATCCTCGCCGCGCAATCGACGGACAAGCTGATCAACACCGTGACGCCCGCGCTGTTTGCGAAGTACCCGGACCCGACGGCGCTCGCGCACGCGAACCAGGCCGAGCTCGAGCAGATGATCTTCAAGACCGGGTTCTTCCGGATGAAGGCGAAGCATCTGATCGGCATGGCGCAGGCGTGCGTCGAGCGTCACGCCGGCAACGTGCCGGACACGATGCACGAGCTGTGTGCGCTGCCCGGCGTCGCGCGCAAGACCGCGAACGTCGTGCTCGGCAACGCGCTCGGCAAGCACGAGGGCATCGTCGTCGACACGCACGTCACGCGCGTCGCGGCGCGGCTCGGTCTGACCGCGAACACCGAGCCGGTGAAGATCGAGCAGGACCTGATGAGCCTCGTGCCGCGCGAGCAGTGGACCGCGTTCGGCAACCGCGTGATCCACCACGGCCGCTACGTCTGCCTCGCGAAGGCACCGGACTGCGAGAACTGTCTGCTCGCGCCGCTGTGCCCCAGCGCGATGCTCGTCCAGCTACCGCCGACGCCGAAGGCCGCCGGCAAGCCGAAGCCGGCTGCGAAACCGAAGGCCAAGGCGCGGGCGAGCGAGCGGGTGCGCGTATGATGCAGCCGATCATCGCGGTCGCCGCGATCGTGTTCGATCAGAACGCGGATCGCGTGCTGCTCGTCGAGCGCGGGCGCGCGCCGGGTGCGGGCCTGTGGACGGTGCCCGGCGGCAAGGTCGAGCCCGGCGAGACGCTCGCCCAGGCCGTCGCGCGCGAGGTCCTCGAGGAGACCGGGTTCGCGGTCGAGGTCGGCGCGCTCGCGTGCGTGATCGAGCGGATCGGCGAGGGCTATCACTACGTGATCCTCGACTACGTCGCGCGCGTGATCGGCGGCCAGCTGTCGGCCGCGAGCGACGTGATCGACGCGAAGTTCGTCGATCCGCAGACGCTGCACACGCTGACCGTGACCGACGGCCTCGTCGAGGTGCTCGACCGGGCTCGTGCTACATACGCCCCGTGGTTCACCTCCCGGTCCTGAGCGCGTCGTCGGCGCCGCCTCCCCGCTCGTCGTTTTCCGGCCGCCGCGCGGACGTTCCCGACGCGCAGTGGAACGACTGGCGCTGGCAATTATCCCACATGCTCACGAATGCCGACGAGCTCGCTGGCGTGATCGAGCTGTCCGCCGAGGAGCGCGACGGGCTCGCGGCGAGCGCGCGGCTGTTTCGCGTCGGCATCACGCCGTACTACGCGAGCCTCATGGATCCGGTGCACGCGAGCTGCCCGATCCGGATGCAGGCGATCCCGCGCGCCGACGAGGCGAACGTGCGCGACGAGGAGCTGCGCGATCCGCTCGGCGAGGACACGCACAACCCCGCTCCGTCGGTCGTCCACAAGTATCCCGATCGCGTGCTGTTCCTCGTCGTCGATCGCTGCGGCATCTACTGCCGGCACTGCAACCGGCGCCGCCTCGTCGGCGGTGATGACCCGCCGACGACCGCGGATCTCGAGGCCGGCCTCGACTACATCGCGCGCACGCGACGGATCCGCGACGTGCTGCTATCCGGCGGCGATCCGCTGCTGCTGTCGACGCGCCGGCTCGACTACCTGCTCGGCCGGCTGCGCGCGATCCCGCACGTCGAGACGATCCGGATCGGTACGCGGCTACCGGTCGTGTGTCCGATGCGGATCGACGACGAGCTGACCGCGGCGCTGCGCAAGCACCATCCGGTGTTCGTCAACACGCACTTCAATCATGTCGTCGAGCTGACGCCCGAGGCGAAGGCCGGCTGCGAGCGGCTCGCCGACGCCGGGATCCCGGTCGGCAACCAGACCGTGCTGCTGCGCGGGATCAACTCGAGCGTGCGGTCGCTGCGCGCGCTGATGCGAGCGCTGCTGCGCGCGCGCGTCCGTCCGTACTACCTGTTCCAGGGCGACACCGTGCTCGGCACCGATCACCTGCGCACGCCCGTCGAGACCGCGATGCAGCTCTACGAGGGGCTGCGCGGCTGGATCAACGGCATGGCGGTGCCGCACCTCGTGCTCGACGCGCCGGGCGGCGGCGGCAAGGTGCCGATCATCCCGAGCTACCTCGAGCGGCTCGATCCGGACACCGTCGTCGTGCGGACCTATCGCGGCGAGCGCATCGAGTATCCGCAACCACGCGAGCGCGACTGCAGCGTCGCGTACGACGCGATCTACTTCGCCGACCAGCCGCTCGACGACGATCGCGAAGGGTCGTCGGAATGTTCGGCGGAATGCACGGCGATCGACTGATCGCGATCGCGCACGAGCTCGGGTTCGCCCGGGTCGCGGTCGTGCCGGTCGAGCCGCCGCGTCGCCACGATCTGTATGCGAGCTGGCTCGCCGCCGGCCACGCCGGCGAGATGCAGTACCTCGCAGCACCGGCGCACGTCGAGCCGCGCCGCGATCTCCGCCAGCTGCTCGCGGACGCGCGGTCGCTGATCGTCGTCGCGCTCGCCTACCAGCGCGAGGATCCGGTGCCGGCGGACGCGCTCGTCCGCGGCAGGATCGCCCGCTACGCGCGCGGCGAGGACTACCACCTCGTGATGCGCGACAAGCTCGTCGCGCTCGCGGATCGCCTCGCCGGCGAGCTCGGGCGGTCCGTCGCGTCGCGGCCGTGCGTCGACTCGGCGCCGGTGCTCGAGCGCGAGTGGGCCGAGCGCGGCGGCCTCGGCTTCGTCGCGAAGAACACGATGCTGATCGCGCCCGGGCTCGGCAGCTACGTCGTGCTCGGCGAGCTGCTCGTCGACGTCGAGCTGCCGATCACGGCGCCGGACGCGGTGACGAAGCCGCGCTGCGGGACGTGCACCGCGTGCCTCGACGCGTGCCCGACGCGCGCGTTCGTCGACGCGTACACGCTCGACGCGCGGCGCTGCATCTCGTACCTGACGATCGAGCACCACGGCGTGATCGATCGCGCGCTGCGCCCGCTGATCGGCACGTGGGTGTTCGGCTGCGACGTCTGCCAGGAGGTCTGTCCGTTCAACGCCGGTCACGGCGCGGCTGCGGATCCGATGCTGCGGCCGCGCAGCGTCGAGCACGCGCTGCCGGATCTGATCGCGCTGGCGACGAAGCCGTCGAACCAGCTGCGCCAGTTCGTGAAGCGCACCGCGATGCGACGCGTGCCGCGCGCCGTGCTGCTGCGCAATGTCGCGATCGCGCTCGGCAACACCGGCGCACCGGCCGCGATCCCCGCGCTCGTCGCGCTCGTCGGTGACGCGCAGCCGCTCGTCCGCGGTCACGCCGCGTGGGCGCTCGGTCAGCTCGCTGCGCGCGCCGAGCTCGCCGCCGCACGCGACCACGAGCGCGACGCCTACGTGATCGACGAGCTCACGGCCGCGCTGGAAACGTCGGGCTCGCGACCCATGCCGCGACCGCCTGGATCTGCGCCTCGCTCAGCTGGTCCTTGAACGCCGGCATCAGCTTGTTCTGGCTGCCGGTGCGCACCTGATGCTCGACGAGCGCCGGCGTGACGCGCGCGCGAAACTCCGGCGCGGTCAGGTCCCGCACGTTCAGCTGCGCGACCATCGCGGCGGTCGGCTTGCCCTGCGGACCGTGGCAGTTCGCGCACATCGCGTCGAACACCTCGGGGCCGCCGGTCGCGCTCGTGCTCGCACCGTGACACGCGGTCGCGAACACCGAGACCACGAGCCAGCGCTTCACGGACCGTGGAATGCCACCACCGGCGAGCGTGCGCAACCCCGTGCTACTGTTCGTGCCATGCGGTGGATTGTCCTGGCCTCGGCGTCGGCGCTCTTCGTCTTCGGCGCGTGCGGCGGCCCCAAGATCCCGACGCACGCCGGCTACAAGAACGACAAGGTGAAGCCCTGGAAGAGTGCGAAGGCGATCAAGCTCGACGACAAGAACGAGGGCAAGGTCGAGGGCGATCTCAGCTATCCCGAGATGCGTCGCGCGAAGTGGTACGCGATCAACCTGCCGACGCACGGCGAGCTGTCGCTCAAGCTCGAGATCACGCCGCCGGGCGACGCGACGAACGACGACTTCGATCTCGCACTCGAGGTGCTCGATCCGCACTTCCGCGTGATCAGCAAGTCGGATCTCGAGGACGAGGACGCGCACGAGCTCAACAAGCAGAAGCAGCTCGTCGATCTCGAGCCCGGCAAGTACCTCGTGCACCTGTACCTGCAGGGGCGGCTCGACACCGCCGACTACATCCTGCGCGTCGCGTATCGCTCGACGACGCCGCCCGAGCTCAAGACCGACTTCCCCGCGCAGGTCGCGTTCGTGCCGAACCTGCCGATGGTCCCGCTCAAGGACGACACGCCGGAGAAGTGGAAGCCGACCACGACCACGACCGTCGTCCGCAAGCCGGTGAAGACGGTGAAGCCGCCGCCGACGACCGACAAGCCGCCCGCGGTCACGCTGACCGCGCGCATCGTCGGCGTCAGCGTCGTGTCCGGTGGCACGAAGATCACGGTCGGTCGCGGCACGAACACCGGCGCGATGAGCGGCATGAAGGCGAAGCTCAACGGCATCAGCGGCGCGTTCCCGATCGACTGCAACGAGAACACGTGCACCGCGACGATCAGCGCGACGCCGGATCAGGTGCGCGGCGCCGGCGGCAGCGCGACGCTCGTCCCGTGATCGTCCAGACGAACTGTCTCGACAGCTGGACACGAAGTGTCGCCTGCGAAGCGACACTCGTGATCTCGCAACTCCGCTCTTGAATCCAATCGCTCGTCGACAACACTAGTCGTCATGAGACAGCTGTGGATTGTCGTGGTGGCGATGGTCGCGTGTGCGCACAACGTTCCGCAGGACAAGGCGACGAGCGAGGACGGCGCGATCAAGGGCGCGCACCCGATCGAGCTGCAAGAAGGCGAAGCGACCGACGAGGGCATCGTCACGTATCCCGGCGGCGATCGGATCGACTGGAAGCTCGTCGAGCTGCCGGCGGGCAAGCGCGGCAATCTCGATCTGACGCTGACGTGGAAGACACCGCGGCCCGGGCTGCAGCTCGCGTTCGACGTGTTCGATCAGTGGCACAAGCGCGTCGGCGAGTCGGGCAAGTCGGCGAAGCGCACGAGCACGCGCACGCGTCACCTGACGATCGCGGGCGCGAAGGGCAAGTACTTCATCCGCGTCTACGCGGTCGCGCGCGGCGACGCCGGCCGCTACCAGCTCGACGTCTCGTTCCACGAGGTCGACGACAAGCCGTTCGACTGGACGAAGCTCGCGGTCAATCCGCCGCCGAAGCTCGCCGATCTGCCGGGCGTCGTCGTGCCGTGCGACGAGTTCCAGCCCGACATCAAGAACCCCGAGTGCAAGAAGATCTGCTGGGACGGTGCGCCGAAGAACTGGCCGGGCTGCAACGGCAAGTGCAACGTGACGCCCCCCGATCCGAGCATCCCGGCGTGCGCGAAGACGATGGACTGCCCCAAGCCCGCTGATCGCCGGGTCGCGCACTGCAAGAAGACCGACTTCGTCTACCCGTGTCCGGATCCCCGGAACCCGGACCCGAACAACCCGAACTGCGACGACATCCAGATCCCGCCGGTGATGGGCCGCATCGTCCGGCACTCGGTGATCGGCAACCAGGTCGAGATCGTGATCATGGCCGGCAAGAAGCAGCTGATCGAGGCCGGCTGGACCGCCGAGATCGTCCGCGGCGGCACCGACAGCGTCCCGCCACCGATCGACGCCCCCGCGATGGCGGACGGCAAGCTCGTGATCGTCGATATCGACGTCGACCGCACGCGCGCGCGTTCGAACCTGACGCCGACGCAGGTCACCCAGAACAAGTGGGTGAGACTGCGTGCGCCGCCCCCCGCCAAGCCTTGAGACGCGCAAGCATACCCGGTCGCCGTCGAGACTTGGCGACGCAGTTGGCATCTGGCCTTGAATCGTCGAGACGGTTCGGCAAGACTTCAAACATGCTCGGGAAATCGGTGGGCCCCTGCAGGTTCATCATGGGGCTCGTCGCGCTGATCGCCTTGGTCGGGCTCGCGGGATGCGCTCGCAACATCAGCCAGGAAAAAGCGACAGCCGCGGACGGCAAGATCAAGGGCGCGAAGCCACTGCAGTTCGAGAACGGCGAGGCGAGGTCGTCGGGGATCGTGACGTATCCCGGTGGCGATCGCATCGACTGGAAGGTCGTCGAGCTGCCGGAGAAGAAGAAGGGCGATCTCGATCTCAAGCTGACGTGGACGCCGCCGCGCCCGGGTCTGCAGCTCGCGTTCGACGTGTTCGACGAGTGGAACACGCTCGTGCTGTCGTCGAAGAAGTCGAGCAAGAAGAGCAAGTCGCGCGTTCGGACCGAGACGCTCAAGAATGCCAAGGGCAAGTACTTCATCCGCGTCTACGCGGTGAATCGCGGCGATGCCGGCAAGTACAAGCTGACAC
This sequence comes from Kofleriaceae bacterium, assembly GCA_035715365.1. GTDB lineage: Bacteria > Myxococcota_A > Polyangia > Haliangiales > Haliangiaceae > JABFXX01. Next base: position 8,432 of record DASTLB010000066.1, read on the forward strand.
TCGAGTTCAAGGAGGCGGTCGCCGGCGTGATGTTCGATCCGCTGAAGCTCGAGATCGCCGATCCGCCGAAGCTCGCTGCCGTGCCCGACATCGAGCAGGGCTGCGACGAGTTCACGTTCGATCCGAAGGTGCCGGCGTGCAAGCTCGTGTGTCCCGCGGTCGGCGCCCCACCCGGCTGGCCGGCGTGCAAGGGCAAGTGTCCGTCGCCGCCGACCGTCGACGAGCCCGCGTGCTGGGCGACGATGCCGTGCCCGAAGGGCGCGCCCGACGAGCGCATCAAGGCGTGCAAGCCGAAGGACTGGCCGCCCTGCCCCGACAAGAAGAACCCGGACGAGTCGAACCCGAACTGCCGGGTCAAGGCCGCGCCCGTCGTCGGCCGCATCATCGGCAAGGAAGTCCAGGGCGGTGACCTGATCATCCGCATCGGCATCGGCAGCGATCAGGGCGTCAGCAAGGGCTGGGTCGGCACGGTGATCAAGGGCCCCGACCTCACGGACCGCGCCGTGCCCGGCGGCGACGTCTCGATCGTGCGGATCGACAAGGCGGTCACGGTCGCGCGCATCAAGCTGACCGCGGATCAGATCGCGGCGACGCCCTACGTGAGGCTCGAGCCGAAGTGACCGATCCATTCGTCGGCAAGGTGATCGATGGCCGCTACGAGGTGCAGGCTCGTATCGGTGAAGGCGGCATGGGCGTCGTCTACAAGGCGCGCCAGATCTCGATCGATCGCGTCATCGCGCTGAAGATGCTGAACCCGCAGATGGCGACCGATCCGACGTGGGTCCAGCGCTTCTACAACGAGGCGAAGGCCTGCTCGCGGCTGCAGCACCCGAACACGATCCGGATGTTCGACTTCGGTCAGACCTCCGACGGTCGGCTGTTCATGACGATGGAGTTTCTCGACGGCCAGTCGCTGCGCGCCGCGCTGCAGAACGGTCCGCTCGCACCTCAGCGCGTCGTCAAGATCCTGATCCAGTGCTGCGCCTCGCTCGCGGAAGCGCACTCGATCGGCATCATTCACCGCGACATCAAGCCCGACAACGTGTTCTTGCTGAACATGGCGGGCTCGCCCGATTTCGTGAAGCTGCTCGATTTCTCGGTCGCCAAGCTGCTCGAAGGCGATCGCATGAAGACGCAAGCCGGCGTCGTGTTCGGAACGCCGCAGTACATGTCGCCCGAGCAAGGTCGCGGCATGCCGCTCGACGCACGCAGCGACCTCTACGCGCTCGGCATCCTCGCGTTCGAGATGCTGACCGGCAACGTGCCGTTCAACGACGACAACCCGATGACGGTGATCCAGATGCACCTGCACGGTCAGGTGCCGCCGCTGCCGCAGGCGATTCCGTATTCGGTGCAAGCGATCGTCAGGCGCGCGATGGAGAAGGATCCGTCGCGCCGCTACCAGTCGGCCGGCGAGATGATGCAGCACTGCCAGCAGGTGTTCGCGGAGCTCAGCGTCGGCGGCGTCGCGATCGGTGCCGGCGGCATGCCGCGCACGGTGGTCGCTCCGATGGGCAACCCGATGCAACCGCAGATGGGCCCGCCGATGG
>DASTLB010000067.1:0-98182 GCA_035715365.1 Kofleriaceae bacterium
GACGTGCCGACATGGACGCCGGACTCGGTGCGCGCGACGTCACCATCGATCACGGCGACGAACGCGGTCGTGCTCGACGCGACGGTCGCCGTCGGCTCGCCGCCGATCAGCACGTGATCGTCCTCGGCGCGGATCAGGCTCGTGTGCAGCACCGACGGGATCTCGTAGCGCTCGATCCGCGGCCCCGACGGCAGCTGATCGAGGATCGCGGCGAGTCGCTGGCGCAGCTTGTACGGCCCGATCCCGGCGGCGTCGATGCCGTACGGCGGCAGCTGGCGCACGGTGCCCGCCGGCGGCTCGATCGACCGCCGCTGCGGTTGCGGTTGCGCGGTCGGCGCCGGCGACTTGTCGCGATCGCCGCAGCTCGCCATGGCGAGCGTCCCGGCAAGCGCGATCGACAGGGACCTCACGACAAGACGATATACGCCACGAGCGTCACCACTGCCATCGCGAGCGCGCCGACCAGGATCCAGGCCACGTGCTGCGAGCCTCCCGGGTCGTTCGCGACGACCGGCGCCTGCGAGATCGGTGGCGCGAGGCGCGGCGGCATGGCAGGCGATGCCGCGATCGCGGGCGGCGGCGAGGGTGGCGGCGATGGCGGCACGGCGACGAGCACGCGCGGCGGCGCAGGCTCGGGCGCGCCCGCGGACACCTCGGTCGGCTCGACGAGCGGCACCGGGTTCGTGCTCGACTCGTCCTCGCGCGGCTCGCGACCGGTGACCGGCATCATGCCCGACGGCCGCATCGGGACGGGCGTGCGCAGCGCGCGCAGCTCCTCGAGCTCCATGCCGAGCGCGGCGGCGACGTCGGCCTCCGGTTGCTCGGTGTCCTCCCACTCCGGCGCCTCCGCCGGACCGGGCGCGCCTTCGAGCGGCTGCATGCCGGCGAACACCTGGCTATCGAAGTCGAGATCGTGCTCGCCCGCAGCGCGCGCGGCCTCGGCCTCGGAGACCAGCTCGGGCCTGCGCGTCCCGCCGCCGGCCGCGGTGAGCACGTCGAGGTAGCGCGCGATCCGGACCGGCCCCGAGTGCATGCGCTCGTCGCGCAGGAACGCCTCGAGATCGTCGGCGAGATCGTACGCGCTCTGGTAGCGATCGTCGGGGTGACGCTCGAGCGCGCGCATCACGATCGACTCGAGCGCGGTCGGGAAGTTGCGGCGGGCGAACGTCGGCGGCTCGATCTTCGCCTCGACGAGCCGCTCGACGACCTCCTGCGCCGCGCCGCGGAACAGCCGCTTGCCGACGGTGATCTCGTACAGCACGATGCCGAGCGAGAAGATGTCGCTGCGGTGATCGACCGGCCGGCGCGCCGCCTGCTCCGGTGACATGTAGCCGAGCTTGCCGGGGATCACGTCGCTGCGCGTGCGCTGGCCGCGCGAGTTCGCGATCCCGAAGTCGATCACCTTGAGGAAGCCGTCCTGGGTGACGAGCAGGTTCGACGGCGAGATGTCGAGGTGCACGATCTCGAGCGGCTGATCCGCGAGCAGCGTGCCTTCGACGCCGCGCTTCGCATGGAAATAGCCCATGCCAGCCGCGGCCTGCCGCATCAGCTCGACCGCGTGCTCGAGCGGCAAGAACTTGTCGTGCGCGAGGCCGCGGCGACACAGCTCGTTGAGCTCCTCGCCGACGATGTACTCCATCGCGATGTACGGGATGCCATCGTGCTCGTCGACGTCGTAGACGTGCACGATGTTCGGGTGGTTGAGCAGCGCGCCGATCCGCGCCTCGTCGAGGAACATGTCGACGATCCGCGGATCGTCGGCGAGCTCGGCGCGCAGCCGCTTGATCACGACCTCCTTCTCGAAGCCGGCCATCGCGGCCTGGCGCGCGAGATAGATCTCGGCCATGCCGCCGATCGCGAGGCGGCGCAGCAGCGTGTAGCGTCCGCCGAACGAGGTCGGGTCGAGGTCCGCGGTGCGGTGACGTTTCATCGTGGATCGGGAGCCGGAATCGGCACGCCGGCGGCAGCGTGCGCGCGGAGCGTCGCATCGATCGCGGCCCGGACGCCACCGCCCGACGGCAACGGTGCGATCGCCGGGGGCGGCGCCGGCGGTCCGACGAGCGCGCCGAGCACCTGGGTCATGCCGCCTGCGAGGCCGAACAGATCGTAGCCGCCCTCGAGCACCGCGACGATCCGGCCGCCCGCGTGGCGCTCGGCGACCGCGCGCAGCCGGTGCGCCATCGCCGCGTAGCCGGCATGGGTGACGCGCATGCCGGCGAGCGGATCGTGCTCGAACGCGTCGAACCCGGCCGAGATCAGCACGAGATCGGGCCGGAACTGGTCGAGCGCGGGCACGAACACGTGATCGAACACGGCCGCGTAGTCGACATCCCCTGCCCCGCCCGGCAACCCGACGTTGACGGTCGCGCCGACCGCGCCCGGTCCGCCGATCTCCGTCGGTGCGCCGGTGCCCGGGTAATACGGGAACTGGTGCACCGAGAGGTAGAGCACGCTCGGATCGGTCCAGAAGATGTCCTGCGTGCCGTTGCCGTGGTGGACGTCCCAGTCGACGATCGCGACCCGCGCGGCGCCCGCCGCACGCGCGGCCGCGGCCGCCGCCGCGACGTTGTTCAGCAGGCAGAAGCCCATCGCGCGATCGTGCGTCGCGTGATGACCCGGCGGCCGGACGACCGCGATGCCCTGCGCGAACCGACCCTCGAGCACGCCGGTCGTCAGCTCGACCGACGTGCCGGCGGCCGCGCGCGCCGCGTCCCACGTGCCGGGCGAGTAGTAGGTGTCCGGATCGAGCCAGCCGGTCTTGCCCGGCACGACCTTCTCGAGCTCGGTCAGAAACCGCGCGCTGTGGACCCGCGCGAGCTCCTCGTACGTCGCGGGGCGCGTCGGCAGGCGCTCGCCGCGCTCGGCGATGCCGGCGTCGATCAACGCGTCGCGGATCGCCTCGGCGCGCGCCGGGCGCTCGGGATGCCCCGAAGGCGCGCGGTGCTGCACGAAGATCTCGTCGAGGACGTAGCCGAGCTTCGCCATCGCTAATCGCGTTCTGCGCGCGCGCGCCTCGTGAGCAGGGACTTGATCGCGTCCTGGACCGGCGCGCCTTCGTGGATGATCGCGTGCATCGTGTCGATGATCGGCGACTCGACGCCGATCTTCGCGGTCAGCTGCTTCGCGACCTTCGTCGTCTTGACGCCCTCGGCGACCTGCCGCATCTCGGCGAGGATGTCCGGCATCTTCTTGCCCTGGCCGAGCGCGAGCCCGACGCGCCGGTTGCGCGACGCATCACCCGAGCACGTCAGCACGAGATCGCCGACGCCGGACAGCCCGGCGAACGTCATCGGGTTGCCGCCGAGCGCGACGCCGATCCGCGTCATCTCGGCGAGCCCGCGCGTGATCAGCGCGACGCGCGTGTTCGAGCCGTAGCCGAGGCCGTCGGACAGGCCGGCGGCGATCGCCATGACGTTCTTGATCGCGCCGCCGATCAGCACGCCGAGCACGTCCTCGGTCGTGTAGATCCGGAAGTGCAGCGACGTCAGCGCGGCCTGCGCGTCGGTCGTCGTGTCGTGATCGTGGCCGGCGAGCACGATCGCCGCCGGCAGCCCCGCCGCGATCTCGCTCGCGAACGTCGGGCCGGACAGGTACGTCGCGCGCGCCGCGATCCGCTCGGGCAGGATGTCGCGATAGACCGCGTCGATCGTCTTCAGCGTGCCGTCCTCGAGGCCCTTGCTCGCGTTGATCACGACCGCGTCGGGATCCATCGTCGACGCGATCTGGGAGAACACCTCGCGCACGCCGTGCGACGGCGTGACGCCAACGACGAACCGCTTGCCCTTCACCGCGGCGTGCAGATCCGCGCTGACGGTGACCGTGTCCGGCAGCCGGTAGCTCGGCAGGTACGTCTTGTTGACCCGGGTGTCCTGGATCTCCGCGGCCTGCTCGGGGTTGCGGCTGTACAGGCACACGCGATGCCCCGCGTTCCCGAAGCACATCGCCAGGCAGGTGCCGTAACTCCCTGCTCCGATCACCGCGATGTCTTCACTCCTCATCGCGGGGACCGTATCACGCCGACGGCGCGCTCACACTCCCGGCGATGCGGACCTCGGTGCCCGCGAACGCGCCGAGCGCACGCTCGAGGTCGGGCGATCGTGGCAGCGCGTCCGGCGCCGGATCGATCGCGAGCCGTGCGACCGTCGGCGGGACGTAGCGGAGCGTGCGGCACAGCTCGTCGACGAGGTGACGCGAGGCAGAGCGCGTGGTCCGCGTGATCACCGCGTCGGAGAACGCGTCGGTCGCGGACGCGCGCGCCAGTGTCACGCGCCAGTAACTTCCTGCCTTGAGCACGAGCTCGACGAGCGAGCTGTCCGCCTCCTGGAGCTCCTGCGCGAGCTGGACGAACGGCTGCTCGGCGTCGAGCGCGAGCCGCGCGAGCTGGCGCAGGATCGGCGCCCCGGGCAGCCAGCCGGCCTGTGCGCGCAGATCGCGGCCGTGCACCGCGAGCTCGCGCAGCCCCAGGAGCGCCGGACACGCGGCGAGCACCGGATCGGAGATTGTCTCGTACTCGATCGAGACCTGGAGCTGCGCGAGCGCCGGGCGAGCACCGCCGCGCGCGACCCGCGCGCCCGCGGCCTGCATCGTGTTCAGCGCGCGCAGGATCGGCAGCGCGCCCGGCCGTTCGAGCAGGCTCGTCGCGACGCCGTGCCAGTCGGTGAGCTGCCGGATCACCTGCCAGCTCGGCGCGCCCGCGGTCGCGGTGACCTCGCCGAGCGTCGCGCTCAGCGCACCGCCGGCGAAGAACCCGCGATCCCACACGTGCGTCATCGGATGAAACAGCGCGCCGAGCGGCGCGGCCCACGCGGCCCCGTGCTCGATCAGCAGCTCGGTCTCGCGCCGCCGCATCGCCTGCGTGGTCTCGCGTGCGAGCTGGATCGAGATCAGCTCGCCGCGCGGATCGCCGCGCTCGATCAACCAGTCGGCGTAGACGGCACGTAGCCCCGGGTCGTCCGGCTCCTCGAAGACCGCCGCGAGCAGATCGGTCACGCCGGCGTCGCGGCGAGCGACTCGGTCGCGAGCACGACGCGATTGCGGCCCGCGCGCTTCGCGGCGTAGAGCGCGGTGTCCGCCGCCCGGACGAGTGCCTCGGCATCGCCGCCGTCGTCGGGGAACGTCGCGACGCCGATCGAGACGCTGATCTTCGGCTGCCCCGCGCGCGGTGCGGCCTCGGTGAAGTCGTGGCCGCAGATCCGCTCGCGCACGCGCTCGGCGACCTTCGCGGCGGTGAACTTCGCGGTGTCGACGAGGATCACGGCGAACTCCTCGCCGCCGTAGCGGGCGACGACGTCGTTCGCACGCCGCGTGTCGGACAGCACGCGCGCGAGCTGGCGCAGCACCTCGTCGCCGGCGGGATGGCCGAACGTGTCGTTGAACTGCTTGAAGTGATCGACGTCGAGCATCAGCAGCGAGAGCGGCAGCCCGCTGCGCTGGCTGCGCTCGACCTCGAGCGCGAGCCGCTCGTGGAAGTGGCGGTGGTTGTAGAGCCCGGTCAGGCCGTCGGTGACCGCGAGCTGTGCGAGCCGCGCGTTCGCCTCGGCGAGCTCGTGCGTGCGCTCGTGGATCTTCGCCTCGAGCTCGCGGTTCATCTCGAGCAGCGCCTGGTTCTTCGCCGACAGCGAGGCGATCAGCTGCTGGTTCTCGTGGACGAGCCGGTACTGGCGCAGCAGGTTCTCGACCGCGAGCAGCAGCGCGGTCTCGTCCCACGGCTTCGCGACGTACTGGTTCAGGTGCGCGCGGTTGATCGCGTCGATCACCGCGTCGAGGCCGGCCTGGCCGGTCAGCAGGATCTTCGTCGTCGCGGGCAGCCGGCGATCGACGATCTCGAGCAGCTCGACGCCCTTCATGCCGGGCATGATCTGGTCGGCGATCACGAGCGCGATCGCCTCGCCCTCTCGCGTCAGCTCGTCGAACAGCGCAACCGCCTCGTCGCCGGACCGCGCGGTCGCGATCTGGCACTCGTGACCGAACCGCGCACCGAGCTGGGCGCGCAGCACGCGTAGCACGCCCTCCTCGTCGTCGACGCAGACGATCACCTCGCGCGCGCTCACGCGGCGCCCTTCGCGTGGATCGGCAGCCGGACCTCGAACACCGTGCGGCCGGGCCGCGACTCGCAGCGCAGCTGACCGCCGTGCTTCTCGACGATCTTGCGCGCGATGCCGAGCCCGAGCCCGGTGCCCTCGCCCTTCGGCTTCGTCGTGTAGAACGCCTCGAAGATCCGCGGCAACGCTTCCTCGGGCACACCGGGACCGTCGTCGATCACGCGGACGACCGCGCTGTCGCCCTCGTGTGCGGTCTCGATCGCGATCGTGCCCTTACCGCCGAGCGCTTGCTGCGCGTTCGAGATCAAGTTCGTCCACACCTGGTTCAGCTCGTCGACGTACACCGGGACGCGAGGAAGATTGCCGTAGTGCCGTTCGACGACGATATCACGCAGCGCGTGATGGAGGAGCGCGAGCGTGGTCTCGAGTCCTTCGTGCAGATCGGCCTCGGTGCGCGTCGGCTGCTGATCGAGGTGGGAGTAGCTCTTCAGCGCACCGACGATCCGCTGGATCTGCGCGACCGCGTGGCGCACGGTCGACGCCGTGCGGTGCAGATAGACGTGATCGGTCAGCGCCGCGACCACCTCGCGGGCGTCGGCCGCTCCCGGCCACGCCGCCAGCACGCCGACCAGCTTCTCCGCATCGTCGACGGTCGCGCCGAGATCCGCGAGCTCGGCCGCGAGCGTCTGCGCGTCGGCGATCCGCGCGGCCTCGAGCACGCCGACGAGCTCGCGCGCCGCCTTTCGTGCCGCCAGGCTCGTCGGCAGCGAGCGCTCGGCGAGCGGTGGCGCGAGCTGCTCGAGCAGGTTCGCGATCGCGAGCGCGGTCGCCGGGCTGCCCGCGTGCATCGCGAGCTCGGTGCCGTGCCGCGCGACCCGGGCGAGCGCGCCGGGCAGACCATCGATCGAGCCGCGGATCGCCGCGGTCGGCGAGTTGATCTCGTGCGCGACACCGGCGACGAGCAGACCGAGGCCGGCCATGCGCTCGGACAGCACGAGCTGCGCCTGGGTGTCGCGCAGATCGGCGAGCGCGCGGCCGAGCTCGCTGTTGATCGCGGTCAGCTCGGCGGTGCGCAGCCGCACCTTCTTCTCGAGCTCCTCGCTCGCCTGCCGGACCTGCTGGTAGAGCAGCGCGTTCTCGACGGCGGCGCCCGCCTGATCGGCGAACGTGGTCAGGAGGTTCAGATCCGCCTCGGAGAACTCGCGCGAGGCCTCGGCGCGACCGACCGCGAGCACGCCGACGACGCGTGACTTCGCGCCGTGCCGGGTGCGATCCGCGCGATCGAGCGGCAGCGCGACGAGCGGCCCCGGCGCTCCGGCGCGCCGTGCGGCCTCGCCATACGTCGGATCGGCGACCGCGCGCTCGAGCCGCAGCGGCTTGAGCCCGGTGCGCACGTCCTCGGCGATCGGGCGCAGCGCGTCCGCGGCGGCGAGCGCCTCGTCGGTCGCGAGCGAGGTCGACACGTCACTGCGCTTCGCGCGCGCGGCCGACGCGCGCAGCGGTGCCCGCGCGGAGGCGCCGGCCGCGACGTCGTCGGCGAGCCACAGCGCCGCGAGCTGGACGTCGAACGTGCGGGCGACCGCGTCGACAATCTTGCGCGACACCGAGTCGAGGTCGATCACCGACGACACCGCGCGGCCGGCGTCGTGCAGCGCGACGATCTCGCGCATGCGCGCGGCGAGTCGCGCCTGGTTGTCCTTCAGCGTCGAGGTCATCTGGTTGAACGCGGTCGCGAGATCGGTGAGCTCGTCGCCGCCGGCGATGTCGATCCGGTGGTCGAGGTCGCCGCGCGACACCGCGATCGCGCCGCGGTGCAGCCGCGCGATCGGCGCCCCGAGCCGGCGCGACCAGAACAGCGCGAGCACGAGCGCGAACGCGATCGCGCCGATGCCGCCGCCGACGAGCGTGCGGAGCGCGAGCGCCTTCGTCGCCTCGAGCGGCTCGCGATCGACCGCGACGCCGACGATGCCGATCGGTCGATCCTTGCGATCGAGCAGCGCGGTCACCGCGATCTTGAACCGGCCCCCGGGCCGATCGTTGCCGGCGTCGACCGCGGTCGGATGATCGAGGTCGCGGATCACGCGGCGGCTGTGCAGCGCCGCGGCGCGATCGTCGCGCGACAGCTCGATCGGATCGGCGCGCCGGCCGAGCGTCGACCGGAACGTGCCCTGCAGCCGGCCCTTCGGGCCACCGATCAGGACGTCGGCGGACAGCGCGCCCTTGATGCCGTCCGCGAAGTCACCGTCGAGCGGCGTCGACAGCACGAGCACGCCGCGCAGCGTGAGCGAGTGATCGACGACCGGCGACACCGCGCGCATGACGACGCGATCGTCGATCGCCTCGAGCGACACGCCGCGCGTCCACGACAGCCCGTCGGCGACGATCGGATCGCTCGAGCTCACCGCGATGCCCGCGAACCGCGCGTCCGAGTCGCCGATTGTCCGCTCGAGCACGAGCGTGCCGCCGGCGTCGAACAGCTGCAGCTTCGCCGACGGCACGTGCGCCGCCTCCTTCGCGAACCAGGTCTCGAGCGCGGCGCGGCGATCGACGCCGGGATCGAACGCGGCCGCGAGATCGCCGCTCTCGGACAGCTGCACGGTCTCGTCGCCGAGCCGCTCGACCGCGCGCAGCACGAGGTTCAGCGTGACGGTGAGCTGGCGATCGGCGTCGTCGCGCACGCCGACTTCGAGGCTCGACAGGATCACGCGCGTCGCGAGCAGCGCGACGATGCCGGCGGGCACGAGTGCCGCGAAGATCATCGCGAACACGAGCTTCGTGCGCAGCCGCATCCGCAGCTCGGGCGCGGGCGCCCGCGCGATCCGCGGCGTCGCGAGTCCGAGCCGCCGGACCGGGCTCGTGTCCGATCGCGGGATCGGCGTCGGCTCCACTAGCGTTCCACCCGCCGGATCGCGGCGTAGATCGGGTGGCCGAGCGGGTTCAGCATCACGCCGTCGAGCTCGGCGCGCGCGGCGACGACATACTCGCTGTGCGCGATCGGGATCCACGGCGCGTCCTCGGCGAGCCGGTCCTGGATCGCGCGGTAGAGGCCCGTCCGCGTCACGTCGTCGACCGCGACCTGCGCCTCGTCGAGCAGCTTGTCGACGCCCGCGTTGCGATAGAACGCGATGTTCTGCGCCGACCCGGCGACCGCGTTGTCCGAGTGGAACAGCACGTAGAGGAAGTTGTCCGGATCGCCGGTGTCGCCGATCCAGCCGAAGATCGCGAGGTCGTGCTCGCCCGCCTCGAGCGACGCGCGGTGCTCGCGGTACGGCTGGAACACGATCTCGGTCTTGATCCCGACCTGGGCGAGCGCGGTCTGGACGAACCGCGCGACGCGGTCGGGCTGCGCGATGTACGGGCGCGGCGTCGACAGCGCGTACAGCTTGTACGTCACGTTCGGGTCGAACGTCCCGGCGGCGGTCGCCTCGCCGAGCAGCTTGCGCGCGAGCACCGGATCGAACTCGTAGCGCGTCGCCGGCAGGTGGTGGCCCCACTGCGTCGGCGGCAGCGGGCTGTCCGCGGCGATCGCGCGGCCCTGGTACGCGAGCTTGACGATCGGCTCCTTGTTCAGCGCGTGGCTCGCCGCGCGGCGCACCCGCAGATCGGCAAACGCGGGCCGCTGCATGTTGAACGCGAGGTAGCTGACGTCGTTGCCCGCGGTGTGGTGGAGCACGAGATCGGGGTGGAGCTCGACGAACGGCTGCTCGTCGGGGAGGATCGACGTCGCGAGATCGACCGAGCCCGACTCGAGGTCGACGAGCCGTTGCCGTGCGTCGACGACGACGCGAAACACGATGCGCTCGAGCAGCGCGGGCTGTCCCCAGTAGCGCGCGAACCGCCGGACGACGACGTGCTCGCCGGGCGCCGACGTGTCGTACTCGAACGGTCCGGTCCCGACCGGGTGCCGCTTGAACGCGACGCCCCACTGGCGGACCGCGGCCGGCGACACGATCGGATACATCGCGAGGTCCCCGAGCAGCGGCGCGTACGGGCGCGCGACGTCGATCTCGACGGTCGCCGGATCGATCGCGACGACGCGGGTGACGCTCTTCAGCAGCGTGCGCCAGTACGCGCCTTCCTCGCCGACGAAGTTCGGGTGCTTCGGATCGAGCAGGCGCTCGAACGAGAACACGACCGCGTTCGCGTCGAGCGCGGTGCCGTCGTGGAACACGACGCCGGGGCGGAGGTGGAACGTCCACCGCTTGCCGTCGGTCGACACCGACCAGCTGGTCGCGAGCCCCGGGATGATGTCGGTCGTGCCCGGCTTCCAGCGCGCGAGCCCCTCGAACAGGATCGATCCGACCTCGATACTTTCGGCATCGGTGACGACGAGCGGGTCGAGGCCGATCACGCCCTTGGCCTGCGCGACGACGAGGCTGCCCGGATCGCGGCGGTGCTGGTGGCTCGTGGCCTGGGTCTGGCAGCCCGCGATCGCCGAAACCGCGAGGCAGATCGCGAGCCGGGCCCCGAGCGTCCGCATCCGGTCCCGACTGTAGCACTGTGATTTTGGCGCTCGGGCTCACGGCTCGCGCAGCCGGGCGTCCGCGTTCGCCTGGCGCCGCGATTGACTCTCCGCTTTCGCTGACTTAGCGTCCGGCCCAACACGCCGCCGGGTGTGCGACGTGAATGCGGTGAATCACGGTTTTGACGGACCGTCTGAAGGGAACTTGTTTATGCGCCTAGCCTGGTCGGCTTTGCTTGGTCTCTCTGCGCTGGCATGTGCATCACTCGCGTCGTGCGACATCGGCAAGGTCACGGTGAACACCACGTCGAAGGTGCTCGAGCGCGCGCAGCCGAGCATGCAGATGGAGTCCGACTACGAGATGGCGCGCCAGGCGATCCCCGGCGCGCTCAAGACCGTGGAGGGCTTCTGGATCGTCGACCCCGATAACAAGCGGCTGATCAAGATCCTCACCGAGGGCTACTGCCAGTACGGCACCGCGTTCGTCGAGGACGACTGGGAAGAGGCCGACTTCAAGAAGGACCTCGCGGCGCGCGAGTATCACAACACGCGCGCGAGCCACATCTTCACGCGCTGCCTCAACTACGCGCTGAAGTCGCTCGGTAGCCGGTGGCAGAAGGATCTGTTCGCGTCCCCCGAGGTCGCGGCGAAGCTGATCAAGGACACCGGTCCCGGGCAGCGCACGCCGATGATGTTCGCCGGACTCGCGCTCGGCTCGATCGTCAACCACAACCTGACGCGCGTCGAGATGCTCGCGTACCTGCCGGTCGTCGAGCAGATCATGAATCGCGTGATCGAGCTCGATCAGAAGAACCCGCCGTCGAACCTGCAGCACCGCGCGCTGCCGTACATCGCGCTCGGCATGGTGAACAGCGCGCGCCCCAAGGCGATGGGCGGCGATCCGGACAAGGCCCGCCAGTACTTCGAGATGGCGCTCAAGATCACCGCGGCGAAGGACGGCACCGACCGGTTCCTGCTCGCGCGCACGCTGATGGCGTATCGCGTCGGCAAGGCGACGAACGACCAGAAGTTCTTTCACGAGCAACTCAAGCAAGTGCTCATGACCGCACCGTCGGTGTGGCCGGAGCAGCGTCTCGCAAACGAGGTCGCCCATCGCAAGGCGCGCCGCTATCTCTCGCACGAAAAGGAGCTCTTCTGATGATGAGGATGACCAAGCTACTGACCCTGTGTGCCGGCGCCGCGCTGGCGATTGGCCTCGGCACGGCGCGCGAGGCTGCCGCCGACTCCGAGGTCCGGATCGCGACGCTCGCTCCGTCGGGCAGCCCGTGGATGTCGGTGCTCGACAAGGCCGCCGCGGAGATCAAGCAGAAGACCTCCGGCCGCGTGACGCTCAAGTACTTCGAGGGTGGCCAGCAGGGCGACGAGCGCGACTTCGTCCGCAAGATCAAGCTCGGCCAGCTCGACGGCGCCGCGGTGACCTCGATCGGGCTGTCGATGATCGACGAGTCGATCCGCGTGCTCGAGCTGCCGATGATGTTCAAGACCGCCGAGGAGGTCGACTACGTCGCCGACAAGATGTGGCCGTACTTCCAGAAGAAGTTCGAGAAGAAGGGCTTCAAGCTCAACGACCGCGGCGAGGTCGGCTGGATCTATTTCATCTCGAAGAACAAGGTCGAGACGATCAATGACCTCAAGGGCCAGAAGATCTGGCAGTGGGGCGACGACCAGCTCGTCGGCGCGATGTTCAAGAAGCTCGCGCTCAACGGCGTGCCGCTCGGCGTGCCCGAGGTCGACGCGAGCCTGACGAGCGGCCGCATCACGGCGGCGTACGGCTCGCCGCTCGCGGCGGTCGCGCTGCAGTGGTACACGAAGGTGAAGTTCATGACCTCGATGCCGATGAGCTTCGCGATCGGCGCGACGGTCGTCTCGCTCGAGTCGCTGAAGAAGCTGTCGGCCGAGGATCAGAAGGCGGTCGAGGAGATCGGCAAGTCGAGCGCGAAGAAGCTGCGCAAGGTGATCCGCAAGGCGAACGAGGATGCCAAGGGCACGATGACCCGCAAGGGCATCACCGTGGTGACCACGCCCGCGGCCACGATCGACGAGTTCGAGAAGGCCGCGCTCGCGGTCCACAAGGACCTCGTCGGCAAGGTCTACTCGCAGGAAGAGCTCGACATGGTCATCAAGTACCGTGACGAGTACCGCGCGAAGAACAAGAAGTAGTCGTAAGGGGGTGCTTTTCCCAGCACCCTGATTGCAGCGCCACGAGCGGCGCCTCTACCATCGTCGGGTGAGCGAAGACGGCGATGGTTCTGACGACAAGCCGAAGCCCGCGTCGCCGCCAGCGGGCGCGGACGACGACGTGAAGCTCGGCGACAAGGTCGACGAGAGCGCGATCCAGCGCGACGCCAAGGACAGCGCGCCGAGCCGCGCGAGCGCCGACGGGATCGTGAAGCCCGCCCGCGATATCCCCGAGACCCGCCGGCACGACCTGGCCGGGCTCGGGGGCGAGCCCCCGCAGCGCGGCAGCTCGCTCGACATGATGGCCGCGGTGATGACGTATCCCGACGACGGCACGCTGTCGGGTGCGCTGCGCAAGGCAGACGGCTTCATCGGCCGGATCGAGCAGATCCTGCTCGTCATGCTGCTCGCCTCGGTCGTGCTCGTCGGCGCCGGCCACGCGCTGCTCGAGAAGCTGTTCCACCACCCGATCTCGTTCAAGGACGACGTGATCCGCGGCGGCACGTTCGGCATGGCGATGCTCGGCGGTGCGTTCGCGGCCCACCAGGCCAAGCACCTGTCGATGGATCTCGTGTCGCGCCGGCTGTCACCGCGCGCGCGGCTGTTCCTCAGCGTCGTGCTGTCGCTGTTCACGATCTTCGTGTGCGTGCTGCTGATCCGCGCCGGCATGCACACGATCCGCGCCGAGGCGACGCTCGCCGGCACCGAGGACAAGCTGATCACGCCGGCGCGCATCGCGTGGCTGATCCCGATCGGCGCCTCGCTGATCATCGTCCACAACGTCCTCCACGCGGTCATCGACATCGACTACATCGCTCGGCGCAAGACGCCACCCGAGCGGATGCGATCGGGGCACTGACATGGTGACGCTACTCATCATCCTGCTCGTGCTGCTGTTCATCAGCGGCGCCCCGCTGTTCACGATCATGCTCGGCGCGACCGCGCTCGGCACCGCGTTCTCGCGGCTCGGCTTCGAGATCGGGTTCGACGGCGCGATCAACAAGATGTTCGGCATCAGCGGCCGCGACGAGATCGAGGTGCTGTCGACGATCCCGCTGTTCATCTTCGCCGGCTACATCCTCGCGGAGTCGAAGACCGCCGATCGCCTCGTGCGGTTCGCGAACGCGCTGCTCGGCTGGGCACCGGGCGGGCTCGCGATCGTCACGATCGGCACGTGCGCGATCTTCACCGTGTTCACCGGCGCGTCCGGCGTCACGATCATCGCGCTCGGCGGCGTGCTGATGCCCGGCCTCGTCCGCAACGGCTACCCGCGAAAGTTCTCGATGGGCCTGATCGCCGGCACCGGCTCGGTCGGCCTGCTGTTCCCGCCGGCGCTGCCGCTGTTCATCTACGGCACCGTCTACGGCCTGACCGGGCTCGACAAGGAGAACTGGTCGACCGACCGGTTCCTGTTCGCCGGCATCGTCCCGGGCATGCTGCTGATCGCGATGCTGTCCGCGGTCGCGATCTTCGTCGCGGTGCGCAAGAAGCTGCCGACGCAGAAGTTCTCGCTGCCCGAGCTCGGCAAGAGCTTCCTCGTCGCGATCCCCGAGATGCTCGTCCCGATCGGCGTCATGGGCCTGCTCGTGACCGGCACGTTCGGCCTGCCCGAGATCGCGGCGCTCACCGTCGTCTACGTCGTGCTGCTCGAGATGCTCGTGTTCCGCACGATCACGTTCAAGCAGCTGTGGGGCGTGTCGTTCGAGGCGATGGCGATGATCGGCGCGATCTTCATGATCATCTTCGCGTCGACCGCATTCACCGACTTCCTCGTCAACGCCGAGGTCCCGAAGCAGCTCGTCGCGTGGACGCAGGAGAATGTCCACTCGAAGATCCTGTTCCTGCTCGCGATCAACGTGATCCTGCTGATCGTCGGCACGGTGATGGACATCTTCTCGGCGATCGTCGTCGTGCTGCCGCTGATCGCGCCGATCTCGCGCGCGTACGGCATCGATCCCTACCACCTCGGCGTGATCTTCCTGCTGAACCTCGAGGTCGGCTACCTGCACCCGCCGGTCGGGCTCAACCTGTTCCTGACCTCGGTGAGGTTCCAGCGCCCGATCACCGAGGTGATGTGGGCGACGATCCCGTTCCTCGTCACGATGATCGTCGCGCTCGGCATCGTCACCTACGTGCCGTCGCTGACGATCGTCCCCGAGGCGAAGCGCACGGCACCGGTCTCGAACCTCGTCGAGATCGCGGCGAACGGCGTCGAGGAGAGCCAGGTCTCGGCCCCCGAGATCACGCTCGTCGATGCCGCGGGCAACGTGATCAAGGATCACGAGGGCAAGACGATCACGCGCAAGTTCGTCGACTGCCGTAAGCCGGCCCCGCTCAAGCCGGGCGAGAAGCCGATCTCGAAGGAAGAGCAGGATCGCGAGATCCGCAACTGCCAGGAGCTGTTCTTCGAGGTCACGAAGTGCAAGCCGGACGCGAAGTCGACCGATCCGAAGCAGCTCGGTTGCGCGAACCACGCGATCGCCGAGTGGACGGTCAAGCAGCTCAACGAGGACGTGCTGCACCCGGAGCGCGCCGTGATCCTGATGAAGGAGCTCGCGCTCGTCGACGATGCCGGCAAGCCGTTCGAGCACGAGGTCACGGTCGTCGACGCCCAGGGCAAGCCGGTGATGGACGGCGAGGACGAGAAGAAGGAGATGAAGCCGATCCTCGGCAAGGACGGCAAGCCGCTCGTCAAGACGCTCGCCTCGTGCGCGAGCTTCAAGGTCGACAGCGAGCGCGACAACTGCCGCGCGCTGTTCGCCGCCGCCTCGAGCTGTCGCATCAACTTCGAGGACCCGTCCGAGGAGTGCGTCACGGAGGCCTCGAAGGACTGTCCGACGGACACCCCGCAGGCGACCGAGACGTGCAAGAAAGAGCGCGCCGCCGGATGCCTGAAGAAATCGACCGACGAGTGCACGTCGAAGGCGATCGCCGACTGGATCGACGAGAACCCTTCCCTCGTCAATCCGTGAGCTCGGGCGTGCGGGGGCTGCGAGGCGGACCGTGAACCTCATCGCCCTCGTGAAGACGCTGCGACCGCAGCAATGGGTCAAGAACCTGTTGTTCGTCGCGGCGCCGCTCGTGTTCTCGCGCCACCTGACCGATCACGTCTACGCGCTGCGCACCGCGCTCGCCGTGCTCGCGTTCTGCGCGCTGTCCGGCGCGGTGTACGCGTTCAACGATGTCCGCGACGTCGCCGCCGATCGCGCGCATCCGCTGAAGCGCCACCGTCCGATCGCCGCCGGGCAGCTGTCCGAGCGCGCCGCGATGATCTCGGCGGGCGTGCTCGCCGTCGGGGCGCTCGCCGGCTGCGCGGCCCTCGACTGGCGGCTCGCCGCGCTCGCCGGCGCGTACCTCGTCCAGAACGTCGCCTACAGCGTCAAGCTGAAGCAGATCGCGTTCCTCGACGTCGCGCTGATCACGAGCGGCTTTCTGCTGCGCGTGCTCGGCGGCGCGGTCGCGATCGACGTCCCGGCGTCGGAGTGGCTGCTGATCTGCACCGCGCTGCTCGCGGCGTTCCTCGGGCTCGGCAAGCGCGCGCACGAGCTCGCGTGGGCGACGCGCGCCGGTGAGGTCTCGACGACGCGCGCCGCACTCGCCGGCTATCGCATCGAGGTCGTGCGGCTCGCGATGTACGCGCTCGCGGTCGTCACGGTGATCGCCTACGTCGCGTACACGATCGACAGCCGCACCGTGCACTTCTTCGGGACCGACCGCCTCGCCTACTCGTCCCCGTTCGTCGCGCTCGGTATCGTCCGCTACCTCTACATCGCGCTGTGGAAGCCCAAGGACGAGAGCCCGACCGAGGCCATGCTGAAAGATCCCTGGTTCCTGCTCGACTCGCTCGCCGCGGCGATCACCGTCCTCTACATCATCTACGGATAGCGGCGTGGTAAAGACGAGGCGATGTCAGGCGACGAGCCGGCGATCGCGAAGCGCAAGGCCGACCACCTCGAGGTCGCGGCCTCGGGCCGCGCCGACTTCGCGAAGACGACGCTGCTCGAGCACGTCCACCTGATCCACCAGGCACTGCCCGAGCTCGCGCTCGACGCGATCGATCTCGCGACCGAGCTGGTCGGCAAGTCGCTGCGTGCGCCGGTCGTGATCACCGGGATGACCGGCGGGACCGCCGAGGCCGCCGCGATCAACCGCGACCTCGCGCGCGCCGCGCAGGCCGCCGGCGTCGCGTTCGGCGTCGGCTCGCAGCGCGCGATGGCCGAGCATCCCGAGCTCGCCGCGAGCTACGAGGTCCGCGACGTCGCGCCCGAGGTCGTGCTGTTCGGCAACGTCGGCGCGGTGCAGGCGCTCGCGATGGGCCCGGCGCGCGTGGTCGAGCTCGCGCAGCGGATCGGCGCCGACGCGCTCGCGATCCACCTGAACCCGGGCCAGGAGATGATCCAGGAGCGCGGCGATCGCGACTTTCGCGGCGTGCTCGACGGCATCCGCCGCGTGATCGACGCGTCGCCGATCCCGGTGCTCGTCAAGGAGACCGGCTGCGGCCTGTCGAGCGAGGCCGCGCGCGCGCTCGTCTCGGCCGGCGTCCACACCGTCGACGTCGCCGGCGCCGGCGGCACGAGCTGGGTCGCCGTCGAGGCGGTGCGCGCCGACCACGGCTCCGATGCCGCCTCGCTCGGCAGCGAGCTGCGCGAGTGGGGAATCCCGACCGCGGTCTCGGTCGTCACGTGCGAGCGCGCCGGCCTCGACGTGATCGCGTCGGGCGGGCTGCGCAGCGGCTACGACATCTCGCGCGCGCTCGCGCTCGGCGCTCGGGTCGGCGGCATGGCGGCGCCGATGCTGCGCGCCCAGCGCGCGGGCGGCTACGACGGCGCGTGCGCCGAGCTCGACCGGATCATCGCGTCGATCCGCACGGTCTGCTTGCTCACCGGCTGCGCGCGCGCGGCCGATCTCTCGCGCGCGCCACGCCACCTCGGCGCGCCGCTGCGCGCGTTTCTCGACGACCTCGGAGTCTCCGCATGACCACCGCGATCGGGTGGGGCAAGATCATCCTGCTCGGCGAGCACGCCGTCGTGTACGGCTATCCCGCGCTCGCGGCCGCGCTCGACCGCGGGGTCATCATCTCCCCGGTACCGACGACGAAGGGCATGCGGATCGACATCCCGGCGTGGCACGTCGCGGTCAAGTACGACGACGATCACCCGGTGTCGCGCTCGCTGTGCGCGATCGCGGACGCGCTCGAGCTCGGCCGGCCGGCCCTCTCCCTCGTCGGCGATGCCCAGATCCCGGCCGGCGCCGGCCTCGGCTCGTCGGCCGCGCTCGCGGTCGCGGTGACACGGGCGCTGCTCGCGTTCGCGAACCGCGCGCAGGACGCCGCCACGATCGCGCACGCCGCGAACGCGAGCGAGTCGCTGCTCCACGGCAGGCCGAGCGGCGTCGACGTCGCACTCGCGATCGCTGGCGGCGTCGGCGTGTTCCGCCGCAGCACGGGCCTGCGCCCGGTCGCGATCCCACCGCTGCGCGTGCTCGTCGGGCCGAGCGGCGCGCCGCGGTCGACCGCCGCGATGGTCGAGCGCGTCGCCGAGGCGACCCACGCGATCGCCGACGACAAGCGCCTCGCGGAGCTCGGCGGCCTGACCGACGTCGGCACGACCGCGCTGCTCGCGCGCGATCTCGTCGGCCTCGGCTTCGCGATGAACCGCGCGCACACCGTGCTCGCCGAGCTCGGCGTGTCGACCGAGCAGCTCGACTCGCTGTGCGAGGCGGCGCGCGCGACCGGTGCGCACGGCGCGAAGCTCACCGGGGCCGGCGGTGGCGGCGCGGTGATCGCGATCGCCCCGCCCGACCGCGAGGCTGCGATCCTCGCCGAGTGGAAGCACGCCGGCGTGACCGGGTTCGTCGCGACGATCGGCCGCTGACCGCGATCGGCCCGAGCTCTCGCGCTATGGTCCGGCGATGGCACTACCGGCGGTCACGGCCCGCGCATGCGCGAACATCGCGCTCGTCAAGTACTGGGGCAAGCGCGACGCGGCGCTCAACCTGCCGGCGACCGGCAGCCTGTCGCTGACGCTCGACTCGCTCGTGACCGAGACGACCGTGCAGTTCGACGAGGCGCTGACCGGCGACGAGCTCGTGCTCGACGGCCAGCCGGCGCGTCCCGAGGACATCGCGCGGATGTCGACGTTCCTCGATCTCGTGCGCGCGGCGTCCGGCGTACCGATCCGCGCGCGCGTCGTCAGCAAGAACGACTTCCCGACCGCATCGGGCCTCGCGTCGTCGGCGTCGGGCTACGCCGCGCTCGCGCTCGCGTCGACGCGGGCGGCCGGGCTGGCGCTCGAGCCGCGCGAGCTGTCGATCCTCGCGCGTCGCGGCTCGGGGTCCGCGGCGCGCTCGGTGTTCGGCGGCTTCGTGCGGATGCGGACCGGCGTCGCGAGCGAGGACGCGTACGCCGAGCCGGTCGAGCAGGTCGAGCCCGGCCTGCTGTCGCGCGTGCGCATGGTGGTCGCGGTCGTCGGCGGCGGCGTGCCGAAGCTGCAGGGCTCGCGCGACGCGATGGATCACACCGCCGCGACGTCGCCGATGTATCGCGCGTGGCTCGATCTCGTGCCGCGTGACCTCGAGGCCGTCGAGGCCGCGCTCGCCGCGGGTGACTTCGAGCAGCTCGGCGCGCTCGCCGAGTCGAACGCGTTCGCGATGCACGCGTCCGCGATCGCGGCGCGGCCCGCGATCCTGTACTGGCGGCCGGCGACGCTGTCGGTGCTCGCCGAGGTGCGCGGCCTGCGCGCGACCGGGCAGTCGGCGTGGGCGACGATGGACGCGGGGCCGCACGTCAAGATCCTGACGACCGCGGACGACGCCGAGCTCGTCGCGCGCGCGATCGTCGATATTCCCGGTGTCACCGCGGTCACGGTGAGCGCGGTCGGTGGACCGGCGGCGGTCGTCGTCGATGCGAGCAACGTCGTGACGTTGCAGGCCCCGGCGGCGCCGTGAGCGACGCGGCGATTCGCCGCACGTCGATCCGCGACAGGATCTGCACGAAATCTCCATCTCGCTGACGCAAGCTCCGTTCGTCCGATGATCGCCACCGCGCCCGGCAAGCTGATCCTGACCGGCGAGTACGCCGTGCTCGACGGTGCGCCCGCGCTCGTGGTCGCGGTCGATCGCCGGGTCGTCGCGCGCCGCCGTGCCGGGCCGCGCGGCAGCTCGCCGTTTCTCGTCGCGGTCGCCGACGAGCTCGCGCGCCGGTTCGGCGCCGACGACCCCGCGGCGCGCTGCGCGCTCGAGATCGCGGTCGATAGCTCGGCGTTCTACGACCGCGCGGGCGCGAAGATCGGCATCGGCTCGAGCGCGGCGGTCACGGTCGCCGGCGTCGCGCTCGCGCTGTCCGAGCGCGGTCCGGTGCTCGATCGCGACGAGGTCATGGCGATCGCGCTCGCGGCGCACGCGGCTGCGCAGTCCGCGCGCGGCAGCGCCGGATCCGGCGCCGACATCGCAGCGTCGGTGCACGGCGGCGCGATCGTGTTTCGCGCGACGACCGACGGCGTCGACGTCGAGCGCCGGCGATGGCCGAGCACCGTGCGGCTCGTGCCGTTCTTCACCGGGCGCTCGGCGGACACCGCGACGCTCGTGGCCGGCGTGGCCGCGGCGCGCCGCGCGAGCCCCGATGCCGTCGACGCCGCACTCGTTGCGATCGCCGACGCATCTCACGCGGCGTGTGCGGCCCTGTCGGCACCACCGGAGCTGGCCGCGACCGCGGTGGTCGCAGGGTTCTCCCTGGCGGGTGCCGCGATCCAGCGGCTGTCCGTCGCGACCGGGATCGCGCTCGTGCCGGACTGTGTCAACGCCGCACGTTCGGCGATGGCGCAGCTCGGCGGCACCGCGAAGACCACCGGCGCGGGCGGCGGCGACGTCGGCATCGCCGTGCTGCCCGGCACGGCGGACGTAACCATCGCGACGCGTCTGCTCATCGAAGCGGGGTGTCAGCCATTGCAGCTCTCGCTCGACGACACCGGCGTGGACTTACGCCCGGACGCACAGTAAACACCGGAGTCCCCGTGTCGTCCCGTCTTCCTGGCTTTTACCGACTCTCGCCCGCCGAGCGGCGCCGTCGCCTCGTCGAGGCGTCGGACCTCGCGCCCGACGACTTCGCCGCGGTCGATCCCGGCGCGCTCGCGCTCGACGTCGCGGACGGGATGATCGAGAACGTCGTCGGGACGTACGCGCTGCCGTTCGCGGTCGCGGTGAACTTCGTCGTCGATGGCGCGGACGTGATCATCCCGATGGCCGTCGAGGAGCCATCGGTCGTCGCGGCGGCGTCGAACGCCGCGCGCATGGCGCGGCCGGCCGGCTTCACGTCGATCGTGTCGGCGCCGGTGATGATCGGCCAGATCCAGATCACGAACGTCGACGATGTCGACGCCGGTGCGACCGCCTTGCGCGCGCAGGCCGCGCAGCTCGTCGGCGAGGCGCGCAGCCTCGTGCCGCGACTGACCGATCGCGGTGGCGGCCCGCTCGCGCTCGACGTCCGCACGCTCGCGCGCTCCGGCCCCGACGGCGGCGTGCTCGTCGCGCACCTCCACGTCGACTGCCGCGATGCGATGGGCGCGAACCTCGTCAACACGCTGTGCGAGGCGCTCGCCGACCGCGTCGCGCGGATCGCGGGCGGCAAGCCCGGGCTGCGGATCCTGTCGAACCTGACCGATGGCCGGACGGTGACCGTGCGCTGCTCGATCGACGACGCGCAGCTCGCCGGCGACGGCGCGGGAGGCGCCGAGATCCGCGCCGCGATCGCCGCGGCGTCGCGGTTCGCCGAGCTCGATCCGTACCGCGCCGCGACGCACAACAAGGGCATCATGAACGGCGTCGACGCCGTGCTCGTCGCGACCGGCCAGGACTGGCGCGCGGTCGAGGCCGGCGCGCACGCGTTTGCCTGTCGCGACGGCGCGTACCGTCCGCTCGCCGTGTGGCGCGAGCGCGCCGGCGGTCTCGACGGCGAGCTCGTGATGCCGCTCGCGGTCGGCACCGTCGGTGGCGCGCTCCACGTCCATCCGAGCGCAAGGCTTGCGCTCGAGCTCGCCGGCGTGTCGCAGGCCGACCGCCTCGCCTCGATCGCCGGGGCCGCCGGCCTCGCGACGAACCTCGCCGCCTTGCGCGCGCTCGCGACCGAAGGCATCCAGCGCGGTCACATGGCGCTGCACGCGCGCGGGCTCGCCCGTGCCGCCGGCGCGACCGGCGAGCTCGTCGATCGCGTCGCCGAGGAGCTCGCCGCGACCGGCGAGGTCAAGGCCGACCGCGCCCGCGAGGTCCTCGCACGGCTGTGCACCCTCGCCGCTCCCCCATTTCCGGGCCATAAAAAGACCGGAGGAGACATTCCGTGATCCACCGCCTTGGAGTTGCACGTACCCCCGCGCTCGCCGTCCCGCTGCCGCCGACGCTCGAGCTCGAGGCTTGCTACCGCTACTGCGAGGCGCTCTGCCGCGCGCGTCACCACAACTATCCGGTCGCGTCGATGTTCGCGCGCTCGGCGCTGCGCAAGCACATCTTTGCGCTGTTCGCGTTCGCGCGCGTCGCCGATGACTTCGCCGACGAGAAGGCCTACGAGGGCCGGCGCTCGCGCGAGCTCGATCGCTGGGAGGAGCAGCTCCACCTCGCGTACCGCGGCCACGCCGAGCACCCGGTGTTCGTCGCGCTCGCGGACACGGTCGACAAGTTCGCGCTGCCGATCACCGAGTTCACCGAGCTACTGTCCGGGTTCCGGACCGATCTCGAGCGCCGCCGCTACGCGACGTTCGACGAGCTGCGCAGCTACACGCGCCAGGCCGCCGAGCCGGTCGGCCGCCTGCTGCTCTACATCGGTGGCTATCGCGCGCCCGAGCTGCACGCGTACGCCGACGATCTGTCGACCGCGCTCGCGGTCGCGCGCCTGATCCAGGACGTGCCGAGCGACTGGCAGCGCGGCCGCGTCTACCTGCCCGCCGAGGACTTGCGGCACTTCGGCGTCACCGAAGCAGACATCGCGAACCGTCGCGTCAACACCGCGGTCGGCTCGCTCGTGCGCTACGAGGTCGCGCGCACGCGGGCGCTGTTCGAGCGCGCGCGTCCGCTCGTCGATGTCGTCGGCGCGGACCTCGCGATGGAGCTCGCGCTGACGTGGCACGGCGGCATGCGGATCCTCGAGAAGATCGAGCACGTCGGGCCGCGGCTGTTCGCCGAGCGCCCGCAGCTCAACAGCGCGGACAAGGCGCTCGTCGTCGCGCGCTCGGTCGCGTGGCGTGGCGAGACGCTGCCGCCGCGCACGTTCCACCTGCTCGCGCGCGTGCTCGATCGCGCCTAGGATCGGCCTCGCAAGCTGCGGCCTAGCTCTTCGCGCAGGTCTTCTCCCAGATCTTGCGCCCATCGGCCGACGACACCGCGTGGTTGTAGTGCGTGTCGTCGAGCTTCGTGAACGTGGTCTTCGTGTGATCGTCGGGCTCCGGCACGAAGTCCATGTGATTGCCCGTCCACCCGTGTGACGTGACGAGCGCGAACAGCCCCCCGTTGCCGACCGCGACGTGGATCCAGCGCTTCGTGTCCGGATCGTAGCCCTTGTGCTCGACGGTGCGGTTCACGCCCGGGCCGATCATCTCGACGCCGAGCCACGTGCCGTCGAGCTCGGGCGTGACCTTGACGATCGCGTCCCAGGTCTGCTGCGGTGTGTCGGCGGTCGCGTACGACGTGCCGTGGCAGCGCCACGTCCCGACATAGAACGCGAGCGAATCGATCGGCGGCTCCAGCTTCGGAGTCTTCGGTGCCGGTGCATGCGCGCACGCGGCGAGCGGGATCAGCGCGAGGAGCTTCGTCATGCGCGCGCAACCGAGCGCTGCGCGCACGCGATTCCTGTCAGCGGATCACTTCACGCCGCGGCGGCGATCTTGTCGACGACGTCGACCTGGTGCGCGCTGACCGCGACCTTGTTGAGCCGCACCGGCGTGCCGACGAGCGCGAGCCCGACGCGATAGTCATCGTTGTCGTCGCGCAGCCACACGCCGCGCGCGCGGAACCGGTAGCAGCGATCGCCGTCCTCGACGACGACCTCGACGTGCTCGCCGCGCGCGACGTACGGCGCGTTGCGGATCACGAGCCCACCGGGTCCGAGCTCGATCACCTCGACGCGATCGTGGATGCGGTCGCCGCGCAGCACCGCGGTGAGCCGGACGCTCTCGCGGCGGAACTTGCGGCCGTTGCGCATCCGCAGGTCATCGGCGGTTGGCGCGAACTGCGCCTCGATTGTCGTGACCTGATCGATCTCGTCGAGCTCGAGGCCGACGCCGAGCTCGCACTTCCCGATCAGGGTGCGATACCGGTAGATGACCTCGACGAGCATGACGGAAGAGTTAGCAGGCCGCGTGCCACGGCTCCCGCGGGCGTTCGCCGCGATAAGGCGCTGAAAGATCGACGGCGCGTGAACGTGTGGTAGCCCCACTTGCCGGGTGTTGCGTCACCAGGACTGCGTGCCGTTGCCAGCGCGACACGGCACTGTCGCCGACCTCGACATCACCGTGTAACCTCTGGGCTTCCGACCACCTACACGAGCTGGCTCACCTCGCTAACCTCATGGACTTGTTCGCCCAAAACGCCAAACGACGGCATGTCGGCCAACCGCTCGCGGAGCGTATGCGCCCGCGATCGCTCGGCGAGCTGGTCGGTCAGGCCCACCTCGTCGGGCCTGGGCGCATCCTGTCGAATCTGGTCCCAGGGCGTGCCATCCCGTCATTGATCCTGTGGGGCCCGCCCGGGAGTGGGAAGACCACCCTCGCCCGCCTGCTCGGCGAGACCCTGAAGGCCGAGCTCGTGTCGCTGTCCGCGGTCGATGCCGGCGTCAAGGACGTGCGCGAGGCGGTCGCGAAGGCCGCTGCACGTCGCGATCAGTTCGGTGCGCGAACGCTGCTGTTCATCGACGAGATCCATCGGTTCTCGAAGACCCAGCAGGACGCGCTGCTGCCGCACGTCGAGGCCGGCACCGTGACGTTGATCGGCGCGACGACCGAGAACCCGAGCTTCGGCGTCGTCGCGGCGCTGCTGTCGCGCTGTCGTGTCGTCCGGCTCGAGGCGCTCGCGGACGACGAGCTCGCGCAGCTCGCCGCGCGTGCCGTCGCGGACACCGAGCGCGGGCTCGGCACGCTCCACGTCACGCTCGATCCCGAGGTGTCGGCCCAGCTCGTCGCCGCGGCCGGCGGCGACGCGCGCCGGCTGTACTCGGTGCTCGAGGTCGCCGCCGATCTCGCGCGCCGCGCCACGGGAGACAACGACACCGCGGCACCGATCACCGCCGAGCAGATCGCCGAGGCCGCGCAGGGTCGCAACCTGCTCTACGACAAGGCCGGCGACGAGCACTACGGCGTGGTCTCGGTGTTCATCAAGAGCATGCGCGGCTCGGATCCCGACGCCGCGGTGTACTGGATGACGCGCATGCTCGAGGCCGGCGAGGATCCGCGATTCGTGCTGCGCCGGATGGTGATCTTCGCGTCCGAGGACATCGGCAACGCCGATCCGCAGGCGCTCGTCGTCGCGACCGCCGCGCTCCAGGCGTTCGAGCTCGTCGGGTTGCCCGAGGGAGTGCTGCCGCTGACGCAGGCGGTGACGTACCTCGCGCTCGCGCCAAAATCGAATCGCGCGCTGACGACGTACGCGAACGCGCGCAAGCTCGTGCGCGAGCACGGCACGCTGCCGGTGCCCGCGCCGTTTCGTCCCGGCTCGACGGCGCTCGATCGCGCGATGGGCCACGGCCAGGGCTACAAGTACCCGCACGACTTCGAGGGCCACTACGTCGTCGAGGACTACCTGCCGGACGCGATCGCCGGCGAGACGATCTACGAGCCGTGCGACTCCGGGTTCGAGAAGACGCTCGCCGAGCGCTACGCAGAGCTGAAGGCGCGCAAGAAGTAGCGCGGCTACGGCTTCGTCTCGAGCAGCCGGACGATCGTGTCGAGCCGATCGAGGATCGCGAGCTGGACGGCGGCCGCCTCGTCCGCCTTCGCCTGCTTCTCGGCCGCGGGCGGCTCGAACGCCGCGTTCGCGAGCGACGGCCCGAACGTCTGGACGAGCGATGCGAGCGCGTGGCCGGTCGTCGTCGTCGGGAACAGGTTGTCGTAGCCAACCGACAGCGCGGTCGCCATGTAGAGGATGCCGTCCCACGGCGACTTGCAGCCGGGGTTCGTGTCGCGCTCGGCGACGTAGAACGCGAGCCCCGCGCCGATCACGGTCGCGAGCAGCGCGTCCATCGGATCGTCTTGCGACCACTTCCGCAGATCACGCTTGAGGTTCTGGTAGCTGCCGTCGGGGCCGTCGTTCGCGAGGAACGCGAGCGCGTACGGCAAGAGAGCTTTCAGCTCGCCGAGCCCGGCGAGACCCGGACTCGAGCCCGGATCATTCGCGCGGTCGGGTTCGATATGCGCCATCGCGAGTCACGGTAGGCACGGAACGGACCGTGCGCCAGCCGCGTTGGATCGCTGTCTACGCGAGGCGGACCCAGCGCGCCTTCGCGGCTTCGATCTTTCCGCTAAACGACGGCGGGAAGTGGTGCATCACATACGCGAACGCTTGCTGGATGAGCTCGCGATCGACCTCGGGCGGCACTTCCATGTTCTGGTCGGCCGGATCGGGACGGATGCCGAGCCGCACGACTTCCGTCAGGCGAAGGACGTGGAGTCGATTGACGAACAAGGCGTGAGCGATGCCCAAAAACAGCTCTTCGATTCCGGGATCCAGCGCGGCCATGGGAGCCACGTTAACTACCACAGCGTCGGGAGCGGTCCAAGGCTGTTTATTCCCTCGCAGCGTCGCGTAACTGCGCATTTCCGACCATCACGAACGCGTTTACCGGGGTTGAAATCGTGCACCGAAGAGACCGATCGTCACTTCCCTGGTCGGTCGGGGAGTCTTACTAGGAGGGTCGTCTTGGCAACATCACGCATGGCGCGCTTCGCCGCCGACGTTCCGGCGCGAAGCAGCTCGGCCGAGCCGACGCAACGAGGGAGGTCGCGATGCTGATCGACGCCGCACTCCGGTTCCCGACCGTGATCTTCACGATCGGCCTCGGCATCATCCTCATCTACTGGGTGTTCGTGCTGCTCGGCGCGCTCGATATCGATCTGTTCGGCGACGCGGATGTCTCCGGTGCCGGCAAGGGCATCGGCGATGCGATCGTCGCCGCGAAGGGCGGTGGCGACGCGATCGTCGGTGGCGCGAAGGCGGGCGCCGAGGCGATCAAGCCGGATCTCGATGTCGACACCGGCGGCGTGTGGAGCGGGCTCGGCCTGTCGAAGGTGCCGGTCACGATCTCGATCTCGACGATCTTCCTCGTGTGCTGGTGCATCTCGCTGCTCGCGATGCACTACGCGCCCTCGCTCGTCGGCACGGCATCATGGGTGCCGGGCGTCGTGCTTGTCGGCACGCTCGTCGTCGGCATGCCGACCGCGGGCCTGCTCGTGCGTCCGCTCGGCGGCGTGTTCGAGCTCAAGGAAGGCAAGAGCAACCGCGATTACGTTGGCCACACGTGCACGATCACGACCGGACGCGTCGACGAACATTTCGGTCAGGCGACGGTCGAGGACGGCGGCACGGTGCTCGTCATCCCGGTGCGCTGCGATCGCTCCGATGCGCTCGCGCGTGGCCACAAAGCATTGATCATCGAC
Organism: Kofleriaceae bacterium; assembly: GCA_035715365.1. Taxonomy (GTDB): domain Bacteria; phylum Myxococcota_A; class Polyangia; order Haliangiales; family Haliangiaceae; genus JABFXX01. The sequence continues at coordinate 27,330 of DASTLB010000067.1, forward strand.
TTCGATAGCGAGCGACAGGCCTACGTCGTGGAGCCCGTCGCCGATATGCTGCCGGCCGCCGAGGGGGCTGGCAGCGGCACGACGACATAACCGTCTCGTTCAGAGCGACGCGCGAGCTGACTCAACGGGCTTGAGTCGAGGAGAGGTCTTTCCATGGGTCAACAACTGGCAATCGTCTTGATCGGCGCCGGCGGCGTGCTGCTGCTCGGCATTCTCGTGCTCATCGCCCGGACGTGGCGGCAGGTCGATCAGGGCCGCGCGATGATCGTGAACAAGATGGGCACCGAGCCCAAGGTCACGTTCACCGGCGCGATCGTGCTGCCGATCGTGAACAAGGCCGAGGTCATGGATCTGTCGGTGAAGACGATCGAGATCTCGCGGCGCGGCAAGGAAGGCCTGATCTGCGCGGACAACATCCGCGCCGACATCAAGGTCACGTTCTTCGTGCGCGTCAACAAGACCGTCGACGACGTGCTGCGGGTCGCGCAGTCGATCGGCTGCGTGCGCGCGTCGCAGCAGACGACGCTCGAGGAGCTGTTCAGCGCCAAGTTCTCCGAGGCGCTGAAGACCGTCGGCAAGAAGATGGAGTTCGAGCAGCTGTACACGCAGCGCGACGTGTTCAAGGACCAGATCATCCAGGTGATCGGCAAGGACCTGAACGGCTACGTGCTCGACGACGCCGCGATCGACTTCCTCGAGCAGACGCCGGTCGAGGTGCTCGACCCGAACAACGTGCTCGACGCGCTCGGCATCGAGAAGATCACGAAGATCACGACGATCGCGAACATCGCGACGAACCAGCTCAAGCAGACCGAGCGGATGGAGCTCGGCAAGCAGAACCTGACCGCGCAGGAGGCGATCTTCCGGTTCGAGCAGGCGCAGGCCGAGGCCGAGGCGAAGAAGAACAAGGAGGTCGCGGTCGCGGTCGCGCGCGAGGAGAACGAGGCGAACCGGTTCCGGCTCGAGGAGGAGAAGCGCACGCACGTCGAGCGCCAGCGCGCCGAGGAAGCGATCCAGATGGCCGAGCAGGCGAAGCTGCGGTCGGTGCAGGTCTCCGAGCAGGGCCGGATCCGCGAGGTCGAGGTCGAGAAGGTCCGCGTCGCGAAGGCGCACGACCTCGAGGAGGTCGGCCGGCGCCGCGATGTCGAGCTCGGCCAGATCGAGATGAACAAGGTCGTCGAGACCGAGAAGCGCTCGATCGCGGACATCATCCGCGCGCGCGTCGCGGTCGACAAGACGGTCGCCGTCGAGGAAGAGGCGATCAAGGACCTGCGCACCGACGCCGAGGCGAAGCGCCACAAGCAGGTGACGATCGTCAAGGCGGAGGCCGCGGCGCAGGAGGTCTTCATCAAGGACATCAAGAAGGCCGAGGCCGAGCAGCAGGTCGCGCAGGCGCTCGCGAAGAAGCAGCTGATCCTCGCCGAGGCCGCGATGGAGGCGAGCGACAAGGAAGCGCGCGCCGCGATCCGGCGCAGCGAAGGTGCGCAGGCCGAGCACGCGGCGCCGGGGCTCGCGCAGGTGCGGGTCAAGGAAGCGGACGCGCTCGCGATCGAGAAGGTCGGGCTCGCCGAGTCGCGCGTGCGTGACGCGCAGGTCCAGGTGCTCGACAAGGAAGGCACGGTCGTCGCCGAGAACGTGCGTCGCAAGGCGCTCGCCGAGGCGCAGGGTCGAGAGGCCGAGGCGGCCGCGATCGAGAAGCGCGGCGTCGCCGAGGCGATCGGCGTGCGCGAGAAGCTGCTCGCCGAGGTCGCGGCGAAGGAAGCCGAGGCGGTCGCGATCGAGAAGCGCATGCTCGCCGAGGCGAAGGGCCTCGCCGAGAAGGCCGAGGCGATGAAGCACCTCGACGGCTCGGCGCGCGAGCACGAGGAGTTCCGGCTCCGGCTCGACAACGAGCGCCAGATCATGCTCGAGCAGATCAAGGCACGCGTCCAGATGACCGAGCAGCAGGCGAAGGTCATGGCCGAGGCGATGGGCAAGGCCGACATCAAGATCGTCGGCGGCGACGGCCAGTTCTTCGACCGCTTCGTCAAGGCGGTGTCGCTCGGGAGCTCGATCGACGGCATCGTCGGCAACAGCGATGTCGTCAAGCAAGTGCTCGGCGATCGCCTCAACGGCAACGGCCACGGCCACGGCCACAGCAAGCTGCTCGACGACGTGCGCGACATGGTGCGCGCCGCCGGCGGTGACGCGCGCAACCAGACCGTGTCCGGCGTGCTCGGCAACCTGATGCTGAAGGCCGACGACACCACGAAGTCCAAGCTGCAAGCGCTGCTCGAGAAGGCGCGCCAGCTCGGCGTGTCCGACGACAAGGTGAGCTGAGGCCGGTCACATGGCCGTCGAGAAAGACGTCGATGCCGCGCTGACCGGCGGCAACTACGAGGTCCTGCGCACGCGTCTCGCGGCGGCGGGTGCCGAGCTCGCTCGGCGCGCCGATGCCCTCAACGCGCGGCGCAAGGCGATCTTCGGGAGCACCGAGCCGCAGCTGATCGCGACCGAGCGCGTGCGTACCGAGCACAACTGCGTGCCGGTCGACATCGTCGGGATCGGCGACAACCTGCTGCTCGGGTTCAACGTCTTCCTCGGGCTCAAGGCCGAGACCAAGGTCAGCGACGTGCTGGCCTTGCACCGGTTCCAGCCCGCCAACGGCGATGGCTTCGACACGTCGGCGCTGCCGGCGGACGCGATCGGCGGCTTCCTCACCGGGCCCGAGCTCGCGCGCGACTTCGGCAACCTCTACCGCTACTACCGCGACGCGCGGCTCCAGCAGCTCGTCAAGCGCGACACCGAGCTGCTCGCGGTGTTCCAGGCCGGCGCGACGTGGCGGGACCACAAGGTGCTGCGCTGGCGGATCGATGCGAACGGCACGATCACGTACGTCGACGATCGCGGCGATCGCGACTACCAGGCGCTGTTCCCGCCGGCGTACGACTTCGAGTGGCGCGAGGTCACGCGCGACGATCAGGTCTCGGGCAAGCACCCGCACTACAACCTGCTCGACACCGTCTTCATCGAGTGCATCCACGGTGACCTGACGATCAAGGTCGAGGACAACACCGAGACCGGCCACGGCGTGTACTCCGAGCCGGTCGACGACGCGAACCAGTCGCTCGACGACGCGCGGATCTTCTACGCGCCGATCGGCAAGGACGGCGGGCTCGTCCTCATCAAGGTGCTGCCGTTCCGCGAGACCGCGTGGCGCTACCTCGTGTTCGACAAGCGGTCGAGCCGCGTCGTGCGCGCCGACGGCATCGGCCAGGGCTGCCGCAACCTGCCCGAGGATCACGGCGTGATCTTCCCGGGCGGCTACGTGCTCGTCGGCGGCGATCACAAGCTGTTCGACGGCGACCACACCGACTTCGTGCTCGAGCGCGAGCTCAAGAGCCCGAACGGCGAGGACGTGCTGTACGTCTACCAGCGCGGCCGCGATGGCACGTACCTGCTGTGCCCGTACAACCTGATCGAGAAGGCGGTCGCCGCGCAGATCCTCTGCTACGGCTACTCGCTGTTCGCCGACGGCCGCATGGTCGTGATGCGGTCGACGACGCACGAGCCGGCGCGCGTCCACCCGATGCAGGTGTGGAAGACGCCGTTCACGTCGGCGGACCACGCGGCGAGCGCGCCGACCGACGGCAGCTACCTCGCGAAGGTCGGTAACGCGGACCTCGTGCGCGGGCTGTCCGACGCGCTGTCGATCGCCCGGCTCGCCGGCAACGACCGGCCGGTGCGCACGACGTTCGAGGACATCCTCGCGCTCGCGACGCGCGCGACCGACGCGTACTACTGGCTCGGCCACGCCGACGCCGGCGACCTCAAGGCCGCGATCACCGACGTCAAGTCGACCGCGAAGCTGATCCTCGACGAGTACGAGAAGGTGCTCGCGCTCGAGGCCGCGGCGAAGCAAGCGCTCGCCGAGGCGGAGGCGCTCGTCGTCGAGAAGCTGCGCGCGACGCGCTCGGAAGGCTGGGACCGCATCGAGCCGTTCCTCGAGGCGCTGACGAGCCTGCGCGGGTTGCGCGGCACGTTGATCACGAAGCAAGAAGTGCGGTTCATCGACGTCGCGCGCCTCGAGCAGCTCGAGCAGGAGGTCGCGACCGCGTTCGATCGCGTGACGACTGACTGCGTCGCGCTGCTCGCGAAGGGCGGCGCGTTCGGCGAGCTCGTCGGCAAGGCGGACGTGCTCGCGGGCAAGGTCGGCGAGCTGCAGACCGCGGTCGCGGTGAAGCCGGTCCGCGAACAGATCGATCAGGTCGCGGCCGGGCTCGACCTGCTCGGCAACGTGATCGGCTCGCTGAAGATCGACGACACGACGCAGCGCACGACGATCCTCGAGAACATCACCGACGCGTTCGGCCAGGTGAACCGGTCGCGCGCGACGATCGAGGGCCGGTATCGCGATCTCGCCGCGAAGGAAGGCCGCGCGGAGTTCGGCGCGCAGGTCAAGCTGCTCACGCAGAGCGTCGCGTCCGCGCTCGCGCAATGCGATACGCCGGAGCGCTGCGACCAGGAGCTGACGCGGCTGCTCGTGCTCGTCGAGGAGCTCGAGGGCCGGTTCGCCGACGTCGACGAGCTGACCGCCGAGCTCGCGACGAAGCGCGAGGAGATCGTCGACGCGGTCGGCGCGCGCAAGCAGCTGCTGTCCGCCGAGCGCCAGCGCCGCGCCGCGAACCTCGGCAAGGCGGCGCAGCGGATCCTCGAGGGCGTGGCGCGGCGCGCGTCGCAGCTCGCGACCGCCGAGGAGGTCAACGCGTACTTCGCGTCCGACGCGATGGTGCAGAAGCTCCGCGACATCGCGGCGGAGATGGGCAGCCTCGGCGACGCGGTGAAGGCGGACGAGCTCGACGCGAAGCTCAAGACCGCGCGTCAGGATGCGCTGCGCGGCCAGCGCGACAAGGCAGATCTGTTCGAGGGCGGCGGCGAGCGGATCAAGCTCGGCGAGCACCGGTTCCCGGTCAACACGCAGCCGCTCGAGCTGATGATCGTGCCGAGTCCCGGCACGGAACGAGATGCCCTGGCCGTGCACCTCGCCGGCACCGACTTCTACGAGCCGATCGAGGACGAGCGACTGACCGCGGCGAAGGACCTGTGGCACCAGGACCTGCCGAGCGAGTCGCCCGAGGTCTATCGCGCGGAGTACCTCGCGGCGTCGGTGCTCGCCGATGCCGAGGCCGGCCGTGGCGTGGCGCTCGCAACGCTGCAGGAGGCGGCGCGGACCAACAGCCTCGAGCCGCTGCTGCGCCAGATCGCGCAGGAGCGCTACGACGAGGGCTACGAGCGCGGCGTCCACGACCACGACGCGGCGAAGATCCTCGACCGCCTGCTCGCGATGCGCGACACCGCGGGCCTCCTCGCCTACCCCGCCTCGGCGCGCGCGCTCGCGATGCTGTACTGGGCGACCGAGACCACGCAAGGTGTCCGCGATGATGCGCAGGCGCGCGTGCGCTGGCATCGCGCCGCGCAGAGCCTCGCGCGGCTGACCGACGTGCTCGGCGAGACGCGGTCGCCGGCGCGCGCGCAGCTCGCATCGGAGATCGCCGCCGCGATCGCGCGGTTCGTCGACAAGGATCCCGCGCTCGTCGCGGCCGGCTGCGCCGCGGTCGATGCACGGCTCGCGGCCGAGTACATCGTGCGCGAGCTCGCGGCGGCGCAGCCGCGCTTCGTCGCGAGCGGCGCGGCGATGACGATCGTCGAGGCGCTGTACGGCGAGCTCGACGCCCGCGCGGCGCGCACCGGCTTCGACGACGACCTGCGCCTGCTGCAGGCACACCCGGGCGCGGCGCTCGCGCTCGCGCGCGCGTGGGTCGATGGCATCGTCGGCAAGAAGCCCGAGCTCGCCGGCGCGGCGCTCGAGGCTGCGGCGATCCTCGCGACGCCGAACCTGCCGCGCACGCGGTCGAGCGCCGCGGTCGAGGCGACGGTCACCGGGCTGCTCGGTCGCCACGCGCGTGTCGAGAGCGGCACGCTGACGTTCCGGCTCGACGAGCTGGTCGCGCGGCTCGAGCGGTTCCGCGTCGAGCGCGTGCCGGCATTCCGCGCCTATCGCGCGGTGCGCGCCGAGATCGCCGAGCGCGAGCGCAAGCGGCTGCGGATCGACGAGCTGAAGCCGCGCGTGATGTCGTCGTTCGTGCGCAACCGGCTGATCGATCAGGTGTACCTGCCGCTCGTCGGCGCGAACCTCGCGAAGCAGCTCGGTGCCGCGGGCTCGACGAAGCGCACCGATCAGATGGGCATGCTGCTGCTGATCTCGCCGCCGGGCTACGGCAAGACGACGCTGATGGAGTACGTCGCGTCGCGGCTCGGCCTCGCATTCGTCAAGGTCAACGGTCCGGCGCTCGGACACCAGGTGACGTCGCTCGATCCCGCCGAGGCCCCGAACGCGACCGCGCGCCAGGAGATCGAGAAGGTCAGCCTCGCGCTCGAGATGGGCACGAACGTGATGCTCTACCTCGACGACATCCAGCACACGTCGCCCGAGCTGCTGCAGAAGTTCATCTCGCTGTGCGACGCGCAACGCAAGATCGAGGGCGTGTGGCGCGGCAAGACGCGCACCTACGACCTGCGCGGCAAGAAGTTCTGCGTCGTGATGGCCGGCAACCCGTACACCGAGAGCGGCGAGACGTTCCGGATCCCGGACATGCTCGCGAACCGCGCCGATGTCTACAACCTCGGTGACGTGCTCGCCGGCAAGGGCGACGCGTTCGCGCTGTCGTTCCTCGAGAACGCGCTGACGTCGAGCCCGACGCTGGCGCCGCTCGCGACGCGGCCGCTCGACGACGTCTACAAGATCATCCGGCTCGCGAACGGCGAACCGATCCCGACGACCGAGCTGTCGCACGGCTACTCGGGCGTCGAGCTCGAGGAGATCCTCGCGGTCGTCCGTCACCTGTTCGTCGTCCAGCAGACGCTGCTCGCGGTCAACGCCGAGTACATCCGGTCGGCCGCGCAGGCGGATGCGTTCCGCACCGAGCCGCCGTTCAAGCTGCAGGGCAGCTATCGCAACATGAACAAGATCGCCGAGAAGACGATGTCGGCGATGACGCGCGCCGAGCTCGATCAGCTGATCGACGATCACTACCGGGGCGAGGCCCAGACCCTGACGACCGCCGCGGAGCAGAACCTCCTGAAGCTCGCCGAGCTGCGCGGCCGGCTGACGCCGGTGCAGGCGCAGCGCTGGGCCGACATCAAGCACGAGTTCGTGCGCCAGCGCCGGATGGGCGGCGGTGATGCCGATCCGGTGACGAAGCTCGTCGGGACGCTGACGGGTCTCGGCGTCGAGCTGGACGCGATCAAGCAGACGATCGCCGGCACGAAGCAGCCCGAGCTCACCGCGGAGGTCCGCGAGCTGCGCGCCGCGCTGCTGCAGGCGGCCGCGAAGTCACACGCCGGGACGACCGAGCTGCGCAACGCTGTCGTGCAAGCGGCGGCCGACGCGAAGACCGGCGAGCCGCCGCGCGATGCCCGGGATGTGGAGTCGTGGCTCGGCCCGCGACTCGATAACCTGGTCGCGTGGCTCGCGGACACGCTGCGCGGCCGGCCCGACGAGCTCGAGAGCTGGCTCGGCCCGCGGCTCGACGCGATCGCCGAGGGGCTACGCCATCGCGTCGGCACGAACGGCAACGGCAACGGTCATGTCCAACCCGACGACGGACGGATGATCGAAGCGCGCGAGCTCGTCGCGAACCTGCGCCGGATCGAGCACGCGCTCGCGCCGGTGATCGACGCGGCGTCCGAGCAGCGCGCGGGTGACACGCTGCTCGCGAACAAGATGGTGCAGATCATCGAGCTGCTCGAACAGCTCGACGCGCGGCTCGCTCGCGTCCGCTGATCACACGACGAGGCGCACCACGCGATCGGCGCAGTCGTCGAGCGTGCACGCGTGCGTGTCGAGCACGAGGTCGTATGCGGCGCCTTGCAGCACGCGGTCGTGCTGACCACGCGCGAGCCCGGGCCGGCGGTTGCCGCGCGCCAGCTCGCGCGCCTCGAGGATGTCGAGCGGGCACGTCACCGCGACGAGGTGATGCCGGCGCTCGCCGAACACGGCGCGCAGCCGCTCGAGTGACTCGGCGCGCTCGAAGACCGTGTCGACGATCGTGACGAACCCGCGATCGGCGAACGCGACCGCCGTCGCGAGCATCGCCTCGGTCAACGTGGCGAACAGCTGCCAGTCGTGCGCGCGCGTGGCCGCGACCATCGGAAAGAACCGATCGAGCGAGACGATCGCGGCGTTTGCGCCGAGCCGGTCGCGCACGGCCGCCGCGAGCGTCGACTTGCCCGCGCTCGACGGGCCATTGAGCACGACGATCACTCGGCGACGTCGTCCTTGATCGGCACCGGCGGCGGCGCGTCGAACTCGGTCCACGGTGGGTTCGGGTTCGCACGGTTGCGGATCCGGATCGGGGTGCCCTCGTTACCGGTCGCCGAGGCTTCGGCCCACCCGGGCGGGACGGCGGGCAGCGTGAGCTCGTAGAGGTACTTCGCGTCGAGCGGCGACAGGTTCACGCAGCCGTGGCCGCGCTTCTTGCCGAAGCTGTCGTGCCAGTACGCGGCGTGCAGGCCGTAGTACTTGCGGAACTCCATCATGAACGGCACGTCGGGCAGGTTCCACGTGCCGGTCGCGACCGCGGGGTTCACGAGCGTCATCAGCGCGTGCTTCTTCGTGATCCTGTGCAGGCTGACCGGCGTCGAGCCGAAGCCGGTCGACACGAGCGTCGCGAACTCCGGCTGATCGCCCGCGTACACGACGAGCACGTTCTCGTCGAGGTCGACGTCGAGCCAGCGCTCGTCGGCGCGCACGCCGTCGGGCCGCTTCGACGACGCGGCGACCGACAGCTCGTCGGACGCGATCCACTCGCTCGGCCCGACGCGCACGAAACCCTTGTCGGTCTCGAACACCGGCAGCTGGACGCGATACCCGAGCGTCTTGACCGCGGGCGCGGTCTTCGACGGTGCGCTGCGTACGGTGACGGTCTCGTCGCCGGGCTTCGGCACGACCCAGCCGAACGGCCACGGGGTCCGCGGCGTGATCGGGACGCCGGCGAACGTCGACGCCGGGCGCGCCATCAGATCCTGGGCCGCGACGTAGCCCGCGATCGTCTTGACGAACAGCTCGCCCCCGACGGCGACGACCGCGTCGATCGAGCCGTGGAGGAACTTCCAGCCGGTGAGCTCGGTGCCGCCGCCGCGCTTGATCGCCGACGCGGTCGGATATGCGCGCGCTCCTTTCGGCGAGACCGCGAACTGCAGCTTCGCGAGCACGCGGTCGACGATCGCCGACGGATCGGCGCGATCGGACGCCGCGGGCGGCAGGTCGCTCGGCGCGAGCTGCTTCGCGCACACGAAGCCGCGCGGCTCGATCTCGAGGTAGGCCTTGCAGCCATCGCCCGCGGCGACGATGCGCTTCCACGCGATCCGCGTGCCGCGCGCGAGCTTGCCGAACGCACCGCCGCGCCCCGGCTTGCGCACGACGTCGATCGTCGCGGTCGCCTCGGCGGACTTCGTCGTTGCCGGCCACGCGAGGTCGGCGACCGCGAGCTCGTCACCCGGCTTCGGGCGCGTCGGCTTCTCGGTGTTCGCGTGCGCGGTCGTGACGAGGCATGCCACGCACGCGATCAGGGCCTTGCTGCACCCCATGCCGTCACGCTCACACGCGCGCTCGCGTCGTCGCAAGACGCTTTTGCTCGTTTCACTCGGAACGCCGCTTCCAGGCGTCGCGCAGGCCGGTGAGGCGCGCGTTCGGGACCAGCACGTAGCCCTGCACGTCGACGTTCGTCATCGCGATGTTGTCCTCGTGCCACAGCGGGATGATCGGGACATCGTCGGCGACGATCCGCTGGACCTCGGCGTACAGCTGCTTGCGCTTGTCGTGGTCGAGCTCGCGGCGGCCGGCGGCGGTCAGCCGATCGACCTCGGGGTTGACGTAGCGCCAGCGGTTGTAGCCGTCCGGGTTCTTCGCCGACGGGATCCACGACGAGTGGAAGTACGTGAAGTAGAAGTCCGGCTCGGTGATGTCCGTGGTCTGCATGGACGCGAGCTGGTAGCTGCCCTTCTTGACGTCGGCGAAGAACGTCGCGAACTCGAACGACCGCACCTCGACCGCGATGCCGACGCGCGACAGCTGCGCGGCGAGCACGCGCGCGATCGAGACGCGGAACTGGTCCGAGCTCGTCTTGTACGTCAGCGAGAACCGCGGCTGCGGGCCATCGCCGTCGGGATCGCGGAACCCGGCCTCGTCGAGCAGCCGCTTGGCGCGCGAGAGATCGAGGTTCCAGTGCGCGACGTTTGCCTCGTACGCCCAGTGATTCGGCGGCAGCAAGCCGGTCGCGAGCCGCGCGTTGCCGCCGAGCTGCGCCTCGATCACGGCGGGTCGATCGATCGCGAGCGCGATCGCCTGGCGCACGCGCTTGTCGCGCAGGTGTGGATCGGTGTTGTTGAGCAGCAGGTAGGTCAGGAACACGCTCGGGCCGGTCGTGACCTCGACGCGCGGCCGGCCGCGGATCTCGGGCACGAGATCGAGCCGGACCGCGTTCTGGATCAGATCGGCCGAGCCACCGACGAGCATCAGCAGCCGCGCCGAGCCATCGCGCACGAACCGGATCTCGACGTGCGGCAGCTTCGCCTTCGCGCCGTAGTAGTGCGGGTTCGCGTCGAGCACGACGTGCGTCGACGTGATCTCGGCGACCGAGAACGGACCGGCGCCGACCGCCTTGCCCTTCGCCGGCGTGCCGTGCGCGAACGACACGATGCCGAAGTCGATGTCGGTCATGAACGTCGCGAGCGGCGTGATCAGATGGAATCGCACGCTGCGCTCGCCGGTCGGCTCGACATCGCGGAACCGCTCGGCGAACTGCTTGTGAAACAGGCTGTCGGACTTCGGATCGAGGATGTAGCGGTAGGTGCCGGCGACGTCGCGCGCGAGCACCGGGGTGCCATCGGAGAATTTGGCGTCGGGCCGGAGCGTTACGTCCCACGTGAGATCGTCGACGCGCGTGATGCTCGCCGCGAGCGCGCGCTGCGGCTCGAGCGATGCGGTGTCGACCGCGGTGAGGCCGGGATGAACGAGCTTGCTCAGCTTGCCGTCGAGCCCGGTGATCGCATAGCGCGGATCCGCGGTCGTCATCGCCGCCTCGATCACCATCACGAGCGTGTCGTCGGGCGTGCGGCGGGTCTTCGGCGCGCACGCGCTGACCGCGATCGCGATCCCGATCATCGCCGCCGTGATACGGTGCATTCGTGATCTCCTCATCGCGGGTCGGCGGTGCGGTCCTCGTCGTCGTCCTCGGCGCGCTCAGTATGGATGGCGGTCCCGCGCGATCGCAACCGGGCTCGGCGCAGGGATCCGGCTCCGGGTCCGCGCCCGCGGCGGGCAGCAACGGCGAGATCGAGCTCGACGAGGACGACGTCGGCACGACCGCCGGCAGCGGCAACATCCTGATCGCACCGCCCGATCCGTCGCTGCGGCTCGCGTGGCTGAAGGACAAGGTCGCGGCCGCGATCACCGCGCGCCCGAAGCTCGCGACGGCGCGGATCACGTATGCGGTGATCGATCTGTCGACCGGCAAGGAGCTCGTGTCGCGCGAGCCCGAGCGACCGATGAACCTCGCGTCGAACGCGAAGCTGCTGACGTCGACCGCCGCGCTGTCGGCGCTCGGCGCCGGGTTTCGCTGGCGGACCGCCGTGTATGCCGCGGTGCCCGACGAGACCGGCACCGTCGCGGGTGACCTCCACCTCCGGGGGCGCGGCGATCCGGTGCTCAGCGTCGAGCACCTCGATCAGCTCGCGGCGGATGTCGCGGCGCGCGGAATCACCAATGTCGAGGGCCGGCTCGTGATCGACACGTCGTACTTCGACAACGTCACCGAGCCGCCGCACTTCGACGAGCAGCCGAAGGAGCGCGCCGCATTTCGCGCACCGATCGCGAGCTTCGCGGTCAATCGCAGCCAGTACACCGTCACCGTGATGGCCGAGCCCGGCGGCGCCGCGCGCGTGACGCTCGATCCGGACGTCGGCGATTACATGAAGATCGTCAAGGACGAGGTCACGAGCGTCATGAAGGGCCGGTCGCGGCTCCGGCTCGAGCACAAGACCAAGCCGACCGGCGTCGAGCTCGAGATCACCGGTCAGATCCGCACCGGCGAGGGCAGCTGGGATCTGCGGCGACGCGTCGACGATCCGACGCGATTCGCGGCCGAGGCGTTCAAGCACGCGCTCGCGAAGCACGGCGTCAAGCTGCGCAAGACGTCGATCGGGTTTGGCCCGGTGCCGCCGACCGCGAAGCTCGTCGCCGCGCACGACAGCCCGCCGCTCACCGACGTGATCCGGTGGATGAACAAGCACTCGGACAACAACATCGCCGAGACCGTGCTGAAGACGATCGGCGCCGAGACCAAGCCGACGCCTGGCCCTGCGAAGTGGTCCGACGGGATCGCGGCGATGCGCGCTCAGCTCGCGAAGCTCGGACTGCAGGGCACGTATCGCTCGGACAACGGCTCGGGGCTGTACGCGGCGACCGAGGTCAGCGCGAAGCAGATGCTGACGCTGCTCGCGGCGGCGCACAGGGATTACCGGATCGGCCCCGACCTCGTCGCCTCGCTGCCGATCGGCGGGCTCGACGGCACGCTCGCGCGCCGGTGGCACGGCAAGCCCGCGCTCGGCCGCGTGCGCGCGAAGACCGGGACGCTCGACAAGGTGACGACGCTCGCAGGCTACGTCGGCGTCGATAGCGGCCACGTGCTCGCGTTCGCGATCTTCGTGAACGACATCCCGCCGGGGCAGCGCCCGCTCGTGAAGGCGATGGCCGACGAGATGGTCGACGCCCTCGCGGCGTTTCTCGACGCTCGCTAAGTGAGGTTCGTGCACGGCGCTACCCGTTGCTGCGCGCGACGGGCGGTGGTACCAACGCGATCACAAAAGGAGCACCCCATGGCCGAGCTCAAGGGCAGCAAGACCCACGCAAATCTCAAGGATGCGTTCGCCGGTGAATCGCAGGCGAATCGCCGTTATCTGTACTTCGCCAAGGTCGCCGACGTCGAGGGTCAGCCCGACATCGCCGGTCTGTTCCGCGACACCGCCGAAGGCGAGACCGGGCACGCACACGGTCACCTCGACTACCTCAAGCGCGTCGGCGATCCGGCGACCGGCGAGCCGATCGGTGACACCGTGAAGAACCTCAAGGCGTCGATCGCGGGCGAGACGTACGAGTACACGCAGATGTACCCGTCGTTCGCGAAGACCGCGCGCGAGGAAGGCTTCGAGGAGATCGCCGAGTGGTTCGAGACCCTCGCCCGCGCCGAGCGCTCGCACGCCGGCCGGTTCCAGAAGGGCCTCGACACGCTGAGCTCGAAGTAAGCTCGCGACACGATCGAACGTTCGCAGCGGGCACCCCACGGGGTGCTCGTCGCGTTTTCGGCTACCATCGGATCGTGCGCTCGATGGAACCGATGACCCTCGCCGAGCTCGATACGGCGCCATTTCGTGTCACGCAGTCGGTGACGTTGCCGGCCACGCCCGATGCGGTGTTCGCCGAGCTCGCCGATCCGGTGCGCTGGACCGACTGGTTTCCGCTGATGCGGCGTGCGGAGTGGACGACCGAGACGACCGCGACGGTCGGCGCCGAGCGGCGCGTCGGGATGCGCGTGTTCGGCGTGTTCGTCGAGCGCATGCTCGCGTGGGAGCCCGGCAAGCGGTTCGCGTTCACGATGGTCGGATCGAGCTCGCCGTTCGTCGCGCGCATGGGCGAGGACTGGCAGCTGTCGCGCGAGGCCGGTGGGACGCGACTCGACTGGATCGTCGGCGCGTATCCGACGCTCGTCGGCAAGCCCGCAGCGCCGGTGCTCGCGGCCGTGCTGCGGCGGATGTTCCGGCAGGGCGGCGGCAACCTGGCTCGCATGCTCAAGCAGCGTGGTACACAAGTCGCATGAGTCTCGTGCGTCCCATCACTCGACGGGATATCAAGGGTCCCGCGCTGTACGGTCCGATCCGCGACGACTACCGCCATCGCGTGATCGCGCTGAAGCGGCCGCGTCGCGTGCTGATCGGTGATCGCGTCGCGCTCGTGTTCGAGAATCGCCACACGCTGACGATGCAGATCGAGGAGATGTGTCGCGCCGAGAACCTGACGCGCGACGATCAGATCGAGGCCGAGATCGCGGTCTACAACGAGATGATGCCGACCGAGGACTCGCTGTCGGCGACGCTGTTCATCGAGCTGCCGCCCGACGAGGATCCGTACAAGGCGCTCGGCGTGCTGGTCGGGCTCGACGAGCACGTGATCCTGCACATCGGGCCGCACGCGATCCGCGCGGCGTTCGAGCCCGGGCGCTCGACCGAGGACCGGATCTCGGCGGTGCAGTACACGCGGTATCCGCTGACGGCGGAGGCGCGTGCCGCGCTGATGACGCCGGGCACGCAGGTCGCCGTCGAGATCGATCATCCGAACTACCGGCACCGCGTGGAGTGTCCGGAGGAGCTGCGCGCGTCGCTCGCGGGGGATTATGCGTAGGTTCGTGATCGTGGCGGTCGTGGTGGGCGGCGCGGTCGGGTGCGGGATGAGCGCGCGCGAGCGTGCGGCGCGCGAGGCGCAGCCGTTCGAGTGCAAGGATCGGATCGCGAGCTACGTCGCGACGCATCACATGGCCGGCGACGAGCTCGGCGTGCAGATGGATTGCGCCGAGGCCGGGCCGCGCATCAAGCGCTGGCGCACCGACAAGACCGGCAAGCGCGACGAGGACAGCCACCCGATCACCCCGGGCGAGTTCGATCGCGTGTGGCGCGAGATCGATGGCACCGGCTGGCCGAACCTGCACGACTGCGCGAACGGCACGAACGGCAAGCGCGACCCGGTGTACGTGTTCGACATTCGCGACGACCAGAACAAGGCAACGTTTCAGTGCCAGTCGCAGTCCATGCCGTATCCGTACAACGTCATCGTGGATCCGCTCGATGTCGCCGCGCAGCGTGGTCGCAAGCAGCTCGGTGACGACGAGCCCGCCGAGCTCAAAGAGCTCGACAAGAAGCCCGCGAAGAAGCCATGACGCTCGCCGCGGGTAGCACGGCGGTCGTCACCGGTGCTAGCCGTGGAATCGGCCGCGCGATCGCGCTGCAGCTCGCGACGACCGGTGCCGACATCGCGCTGCTCGCGCGTGATCGCGCCGCGCTCGACGCCGTCGCCCGCGAGATCGCGGCGGCAGGTGGGCGTGCGTGTGCGATCGTCTGCGACGTCACCGATACAAATGCCGTGACGAATGCGGCCGAGACCGTGCGAGGATCGATGCCGCCGGTGCGCGTCGTCGTCAACAACGCGGGGAGCGTGTTGCGCAAGCCGACCGTCGCGATCAGCGATGGTGAATGGCAACGCGTGATCGCGGTCAACCTCGACGGCACGTTCAAGGTCACGCGCGCGTTCCTCGATGATCTCGTGCGTGTCAACGGGAGGATCATCAACATTGCTTCGCGCGCCGGACGTGAAGGCACACCACTATTGGCAGCGTACTGCGCGGCGAAGCACGCCGTGGTCGGGCTGACTCGAGCCCTTGCCGAGGAACTGCGCGCTGCTAAGGTCTCGGTGAATGCGATCTGTCCTGGCAGTGTCGACACGGCAATGCTGCGAGAAGGCTTGCCCGACGCGAGACCTGATATGAGCCCCGACGACATCGCACGAACCGCGCTGTTCTTGGCCGTTGCAGCGCCCTCCGCGCTCACCGGCGCGTGTATCGATATCTTTGGATAGGCACAGGGGGGAATGGCAATGCGCGACACGGCTGGATTGGAACCTGGCGCGCTTTCCGAACTGCCGATCTTTCCGTTGCCCAACTGCGTGCTGTTGCCCGGTGGCCTGTTGCCGCTGCACGTGTTCGAGCCGCGCTATCGCGAGCTGACGCGGGATTGCCTCGCAACCCACCAGCTGATGGGCATCGCCCGGCTCCGGCCCGGCTTCGAGCAGACCTACTACGGCCGGCCTCCGGTGTTCGATCGCTGCGGGATCGGCCGCATCATCTGCTCGGAAGAGCTGCCGGATGGAAGATTTGCACTCGTGCTGCGCGGCGTCGCGCGCGCCGAGATCGAGCGCGAGCTGCCTGCGAATCGCGCCTATCGGCTCGTGGAGGCGAAGCTGCTCGCAGATGCGACCTACGATCTCGCAGACGCGCGCGATCATCAGCATCGCCTGATCAAGCTGTGCGATCGGCTCGCCGAGGTGATCGAGAAGGGCGGCCCGCAGCTGCGCGATCTCGTGCGCTCGTTCGAGACGCCCGGCGCGTGCGCCGATGCGATCGCCGCCGCGCTGATCATGGATGCCGACGCGCGACAGGAGCTGCTCGAGACCTGCGATCCGATGATCCGGCTCCAGCGCACGCTCGGGCACGTCAGTCACTTGCTGTGCGAGCTCGCGCCGTGCGGCGGTACCGTCAACTAGCGCCATGATGGGATTGCGCGTCCAGCGACGGCGCGCGATCGATCTCGATCGCGACTTCCTCGAGGAGGTCCACGTCGCCGCGCTCGGTCCGGTCGCGCTCGTCGGCTATGGCTGGCCCGCGGAGCGGCTGCGCGCGCAGTTTCACGCCGAGGTCGATCTGGTGAACTGCCAGGTGATCGTCGTCGATGGCCGGCGGATCGGCTACGTGTCCGTGATCGATCGCGGACGCTACTGGTACATCGATGCGTTCGCGATCGCGACGAACTTCCAGAAGCGCGGCATCGGCCAGGCGGTGCTACGCGACGTGCTCGACGACGCCGGTCGGATCCCGGTGCGGCTCAGCGTGCTGCGCACGAACCGCGCGCGCTCGCTGTATCGACGCATGGGGTTCCGCGTGATCGGCGGCGATCGCGATCGCGAGCTGATGGAGTGGCGCGCGCAGCCGTGACGTCAGCTCGTGCGTAGCGCGTCGAGGATCGCCGCGACGGCAGGATGCGCGTGCGCGGTCGCCCGCGTGACGGCATGGATCATGTTGCGGACGCGGCGCCGCGGGTGGCGCAGGATGCGGACGCGGCGATCGTGCGCGGCGCAGTGATCGGGGACGATCGACCAGCCGCGCCCCGCGGCGACGGTCGCGATCACCTCCTCGAGCTCCTCGAAGTGATACGCGCTGACGAGCGACTGCGGCCGGCGCCGGAACGTGGTCTGGAACCACGCGCCGAACACGTACTCGCTCTCGTCGTAGGTCACGAACGGCTGGTTCGCGAACGCGTCGATCGTCCGTGGCACGCTACGCGGGCCGCTGCGCGCCGGCACGATCAGGACGAGCTCCTCGTCCCACACCTCGGTCGTGACGAGCCGGCTCGACACGATCGGCAGGTACACGAAGCCGACGTCGACGGTGCCGTCGTGCAGCGACGCGAACACCTGATCGGCGGTCGGATAGCGCAGCGAGTAGCGGACCGCCGCGAGCCGCTCGAGCACCGGAAACAGCACGTAGCGCCCGAAGCCGCTGACCGACGCGATGCGAACCGGCATCGTCGCGGTCGCCTCCGGATCGCGCAGCTCGCCGGCGAGCCGACCGAAGTCGGCAAAGAACCGCTCGCAGACGTCGAGCAGGCGGACGCCGGCCGCGGTCAGCGTCAGCCGCCGTGTCGTGCGATCGAATAGCCGCGCGCCGAGCTGCTCCTCGAGCTGGTGGATCTGGTAGCTGACAGCCGGCTGCGTGCGGTGCAGCGTCGTCGCGGCGCGGCTGAAGCTGAGCGCGCGGCCGACCGCGACGAACGCCTGCAGGTATCGCGGGTCGAGATCCATAGAATGGTTTTATCGTGAATATCGAATCTATCCATTTGGAAGCGAGCGGCGAACGCGGCACGGTACGCGCCATGACACGTCGAGTCCTGGCGAGCATGCTCGTCTCGTGGTCGATCGTCGTCGCGTGCGGCGGGCGGGCTCCGCCGCGCGCGAACGCGCTGCTGCATGGCGCGTGGAGCGCTCCGGTCGCGCCGTTCCGGATCGTCGGCAACATCTACTACGTCGGCGCGCGCAACATCGCGTCGTACCTGATCACGACGCCGCGCGGACACATCCTGATCGATTCGGGCACCCGCGAGATGGCACCGGTGATCCGCGACAACATCGCGCGCCTCGGGTTCTCGATCGCGGACGTCGAGCTGCTGCTCGACAGCCACGCACACTACGATCACGTGCAGGGCCACGCCGCCGTCGTGCGGGCGAGTGGAGCGCGCGTGCTCGTGATGCGCGAGGACGCCGAGGCGGTGCGCACCGGCGTCGACCGCTCGCCGCTCGGCGACGAAGGCTGGGAACCGGTGCGCGTCGATCACGAGCTCGTCGACGGCGAGACCGTCGAGCTCGGCGGCACGACGCTGCAGGCGATCCGCGCCCCCGGCCACACGCCCGGCTGCACCGTGTGGACGACGACCGCGCACGAGCCGGATCGCGACTACGCGGTCGTGTTCTACGGCTGCATGCGGCCAAACGATGGCGTGCAGCTGCGCGGCAACCCGCGGTTCCCGCACCTCGTCGACGAGGCGCGCGACACGCTCCGCCGCATGCGAACGCTGACACCCGACATCTTCCTGACGATGCACCCCGAGGATCAGCTCGCCGGCAAGACCGCGGCGCTCGCACGCGGCGTGCGCCCGCACCCGCTCGCCGATCCGGCGGCGTGGCCGAGGTTGCTCGACGAGGTCGAAGCGGATTTCGAGCACCAGCTACGCGCCGAAGCGCAGCGCCGGTGATCCGGTCACTTCTGCTTCAAGCACACGTTCTGCGGCGAGCACGTGAAGCCGGCGGCGCACTCGTCCTGCGTGCTGCACACGTCGCCCTCGGTGCCGAGCGCGTCGGCGGGCGGCGTCGGCTTCGCGGGCGGCCGCGGCGCGGGCTTCGCCGGAACCTTCGCTGGCGGTGGCGGCGGTGCGGGCGGCGCGGGTGGCGGCGGCGGGTTCGACGCGACCGGCGGTGCCGGCGGCTGCGGCGCCGCGTACGGGCTGTACGGCTGCGCGGCGTAGCCATAGCCCGCCGGGTACGTGCCGTACGGAACGCCGTAGGTCTGCGCGTACTGCGTCGCGAACGTCTCCTTCGCCTGGCGGCACTTCGAGACCCGGCCGTGCCCGACGAACGCGCTCGCGAGCGCGACGCCACCGATCACGAGGCCGGCGGTGATCCGATCGTTGCGGTCGGAGTTGCTCGTCGTGTCGTCGTCGAATGCGCCGGCCGCGCTGAGCAGCGCGAGGCCGCCGATCACGCCATCGACGACCGGCCACGCCATCGAGCTCGTGCAGCCCGGTGGGATCGTCGGCGCCGCGGCCTGCGCCTGCAGCTGTCCGGAGGACGGACCTTTCGTGAACGCGAACGAGCAGCCCGTCGATCCGGCGAGGCCGACAGACAGCCCGACGCACAGCGCGAGCTCGAGGACGTGATGGCGACGCATGCGGATCTCGGGTCGATGTTGCAAGGCAGCGGCCACGCCGGAGCGTGGGGAAACTCCCATGCTCGCATGCCGCGGGACCGCGATCGTGAACGGTCGTTCATGGCCGCGTCGTGGATCGCGGCGTACACCGCCCTACCCGTTCACTCGTAGCCCTCGCGCCGCTTCTGCATCGCGCGCTTCTCGGCGTCGGTCCGCGCGGCGGTCGCGCTGCCGATCTCGGTCAATCGCATCTGCCCCGCGCTGCCGAGCTTGCCGAACTTCGTGATGTGCACCTTGCCGCGGACCTCGATCTCCCAGAACTTGTTCTCGTCGCTGTTGACGAGCTTGCAGCGATAGTCGACCGCGCCGAACTTCGCGAGCATCGGGCTGTCGTCGGCGGCATCGTCGCCGGCATCGTCCGCGGCCGCCGGTGCGGGTGCCGGTGCGGGCGTGGGCTTCGCGGGTTTCGGCTTCGGCTTCGCCGGCGCGGCGCGCGTCTCGGGCGCGCTCGTCCGCACCGTCGACGACGACGCGCCCTTGCCGAGCGGCACGGTCTGGTTCGGTCGCGACGACGTCGCGATCGGCGCCGGCTTGTCGACGTCGAGCCGCTCGCCGACCCACGACGGAAAGCGCGGCACGCCGTCGTCGGACAGCTCCTGGTAGCGGAACGTGATCACGGTGCCGAGCTTCGGCGGGTTCTCGCGCTCGGCATCGGAGAACCCGGTGCCGACGTTGAACCGGATGCCGCCGGGGAGCTCGACGATCAGCGCGCCGAGCCGGCCCTTGTGCTTGCCGGTACCGGGCGCGTGGCCGACGACCGTGCCTTCGGCATCGTGGAACGTCTTGACCTTGAGCAGCGAGCTGCTGCGGCCGACCTCGTACTTCGACTTCGGCTTGCGCAGCATGAGGCCCTCGCCGCCGAGCGCCTCGACGCGCGCGAGCTCCTCGCGCAGGTGGCCGAAGCCCTCGCACAGCACGTGCTCGTGCCAGCGCGCGTGCGGCGCGCCCGATCGCTGGAGCACCTTGCGCGCGTGCTCGCTGCGATCCTCGAACGTGCCCTTCGCGTTCGGCGCGTCGAACACGACGTACTGCACGGTCTTCCACTCCTGCCCCGCGGCGCCCGAGCGCACGATGCTCGTCGTCTTCTGGAACATCTTGCGGCCGACCCACAGCTCGCCATCGAGCGTGTCCGCCGGCAGATCCTCGACGAACCAGTCCGGCGCGAAGAACCGGTTGCCGAGCCGCGACACGAACGTCTCGCCGTCCCAGTACGCGCGGATCCCGTCGAGCTTCTCGCTCATCCACCAGCCGGTCGGATCGTGGTCGACCTCCCACTTGTGCGCGAGCAGCACCGGCGGCGCGGTCTCCTTCTTGTTCGCGCTTCCCGACGACTTGCTGCCGCTGCTCGACGACGTGCGCGCGGCCGCCGACGGCAGCGCGCCGAGCCGCTTCGTCTCCGCCTCCTCGCCGAGGTACGCGCGCAGGTGCTTGCACGTTCGCAGATCGACCGGCGCGCTCTGGTTCTTCCACGCCGGACACGAGCACATGTAGACCGTGCCCTGCCGGCTCAGCGTGTACGTGCTGCTCGAGCCCTGGACGTCGACGCGATCGCCGTCCTCGAGCGTGTTGCCGGTGCTCTCCTCGTCCTCGTCGCTCATCTACTGCCTCGCAAGCTCGGCACACATCCGATCCTCATCATCGCCCGAGCGGCCGGTCGCGATCAGCCTTCTTTGTAACCTTCGCCGGAGAGCGTCTTGCGCAGCCGCTCGTACGCCTTCTTCGCAGCCTCGGGAGTTCCGTAGGTCTCGGCCGAGTCCATGCGAACCGTCTTGCCGTCCATGTAGAGGTAGGTCTCGACGGTGCGGCTGCCGGCCTGCAGCGTCAGCTTGAGCGCGTTCGCCGGCCGGCCGGTGCTCGCCGCCGCGGCGGGACGCGCGGGTGCGGCGGGCGGTGGCGGCGCGGCCTTGCGCGGCGGTGGCGCCTCGTCCTCGTCGTCATCACCGCCGTCGTCGTCGAGGTCGTCGTCCTCGTCGTCATCCTGCTCACCGCCGTCGCCACCGCCGCCGGAGTCGACATAGCCCTTCTTGCGCTTCTCGCGGACGAGCTTGTCGTACTCCTTCTGCGCCGCATCGCCGTTCGCGAAGTCCTTGACCTGCGTCTGGCCGGCCGAGCCGATCTTGCCGTAGTTGACGTACAGCGTCTTGCCCTCGACGCGTGCGCGCCAGAACTTGCTCGAGGTGCCTTCCTCGAACTCGAGATGGACGGTCCATTCACTCATCGGTTGCCCTCGCCAGTCGGAGTTTGCGTGGCGTCTCGTGCGGCGATCAATCGATCGATGCGCGCCATGAACGCGGCGCCGCGCTCGCGATCCGTCATCATGATGAACGCGGCCATGCCCTTGAGCTGTTCGAGCGTGTCGCCCTTGCCCGGCCGCCCGAGCTCGCGGTTCTTGATCGCGGCGCGCAGCTGACGCTGGGTGACCCGAGGCACGCGCGCCGGCGGCCGATCCTTCGCCGCGTTGACGACGAGCCCGGTCACCTTCTGGCGCGCGCCGCTGCGCATGACGCGCGTCTTCTTCGTGTGGATCTCGAAGCCCTCGGCGCGCACGATCATCCGCACCGCGCGCAGCAGCGCACCGACGTCGGACTTGTCCTTGCCGTGCCACGAGAACGTCAGATCGTCGGCATAGCGCGTGTAGCGACAGCCGAGCTTGCGCGCGAGCCCCGACAGCCGACAGTCCATGCGCAGGCACAGCGCGTTCGTGATCGACGGGCTCGTCGGCGCACCTTGCGGCAGCGAGCGCGGCGCGACCGCGACGTAATGGACCTTGCCATGCGTGACGACCTCCTCGCGCGGCGATTCGGTCGCGAGCAGCGCGCACAGCGTCGCGACCTGCTCGCCGAGCCCGGCGCGACGCAGCAGGCCCTTCACGCGGCGCATCGTCACCGTCGGGTAGAAGCCGAGGATGTCGAGCTTGACGACGATCCGCGCGCCGGCGTGGACGATCGCGTTCGTCACGATCGAGCGATCCTTCAGGAAGCCGTGCGCGGCGCCGTGCACGGGCAGATGCTCGGTGATCTCGCGCGTGATCCAGCGCTGCGCGGCCTTGAGCTCGGGCTTCGGTGCGCTGATCAGGCGTGGCGTGCCGTCGCGCTTCGGCACGGTCCACCGCACGTAGTGCGTGCCGGTGTCGACGTCGCGGTGGAACGCGAGCCACCGCATGCGCGGCACGGTGAGCCCGAGCGCCTTCGCGAGCGCATCGACATCGCCGAGCTTCGGCAGCGCATTGTCCTGGCGCTTCTTCTCGGGATCGTCGGCGTCGAAGCGATCGACATCGGCGGTGTCGTGCCAGAACACGCCCGGCCCGAGGTGCACGATGTGCGAGCGCTTGTACGCGAGCCACGCGCGTTTGTAGAGCTCGCGGCGCACGCGGCGCTCTTCCTCGCGGCGCGCCTTGAACTGCTTCTTCTCGGCGTCGGACATCCCCGACGGCACGCCGGTGAACGCGAGGCCTTGCCGCGCGACCTCGGCGTCGACCCACTCGCGAATGCCACCGGCCGCCTCGACGTCGGCCCACTGCACGGCGATGGCGGCGTCAGCCATGGGTCACCGCATGGAGAAAGATGGAGGAGGAGTCGCGGCCGCTACATCCCTCATGGGACACGGTAGGCTCACCGGCCGGCCGCGCTAGGGGGGTATCCCTCTTGAGCTCGAACCGCGGTGGTGTGGTTGGTCCAGCTGAGCTCGAGAGGGATACCCCCCTAGCGCGAGCCGGCCAAGAACAGCCTACCTTGTGGAGAGTGGCCAGTGATTGTGCCCGGACGGCGCGACGCCGCCCTTGCGCCGGAGCGCTGGCTAACGGTCTCGACTCCTCCTCCAAAACCATGGTGCTGGCGATGCGACTAGTCCGCGGTCGCATCGAGATATCCTTTCCGGGCGAGATCCTCGAGCCGCGCGAAGTACGCGGTTCGTGCTTCGGCTGCGGTGTCGAAGCGAAGGCGTTGCATGCGAAGGGCGTCGCCGATGCCGAATCGCGCGACGACGAACCGGCCGTCGAGCGAGAGCCGGAACGTCTCGGCACCCTCGTCGGTGCGGCGCAACAGCACGCGGGTCTCCGCGGTGATCTGCGCGCGACCCTCGGGTGTGTTGCGCGCAGCTTCGAGCTGCGCCAGCTCGCGAGCATACTGCACGCGCAGCGCGATCATGTGCTCGCACGGGCCTTCTTTGACGCCGGCGCGACGGAACGCGCTGCACGTGCACGACGCGCCCGCGGTACGGCCTTCGCGATCGATCGTGAACGCCGGATAGAACGTGCGGTGCGCCTTCGCGTCGACGACCTGGCCTTCGATCGCGCGGCCCTCGATGCCCTGATCGGCGACCTTCGT
The DNA here is from genome assembly GCA_035715365.1 of Kofleriaceae bacterium. Taxonomy (GTDB): domain Bacteria; phylum Myxococcota_A; class Polyangia; order Haliangiales; family Haliangiaceae; genus JABFXX01. The sequence continues at coordinate 51,052 of DASTLB010000067.1, forward strand.
CAGCGTCACCGCGCCGGGCTCGCCGAGCAGGCGGTGCGCCGCGGCCTCGCGCGGATCGCGGAACCGCAGCACCACCGGATCGATCGGCGCCTGCGTGAGCGGGCGCGCGAACAACTCGCCGGTCGCGAGGTCGTGGCCGATCCGTAGCTGCGCGAGCGCGGCGAGCACGGTGCGCCGGACCTCGGCGCGCGGCCGGCCGAGCGAGTCGGCGAGCTGCGCGTCGGTGCGCGGCGTCGCGAGCGCGCCGACGACCGCGTCGACGTTGCGCGGATCGTCGTCGGCGGCGAGCAGATCGAACGTCGAGATCCCGGCCCAGCTCGCGTCGGTCCAGCCCGACAGCGCGAGCGACAGCGTCGCGTCGCCGAGATCGACGACGTACGCGGCGGGCAGGCCCGGTCCGGCGATCGCGACGTGGAGCGCGCGCGCATGCGGCAGCACGCGGGCGAGCACGTTGAGCCGGTTGCGGCCCCACGTCCGGATCACGCGCGGCTGCGCACCGCGATACGGCCCGCCGGTACCGCGGACGACGAGATCCCATGGCTCGAGCACGAGTCGCGGCGTCTCGCCGGGCACGAGCTCGTAGCGCAACCCGCGCGGCGCGGTCTTCGCCTTGCGCAGCCGGAGGTTCAGCAGGACGTTGTACAGATCGATCGGCGCGATCTCGAAGCGATCCGCGGCGAGCAGCGTCGCGGCCTGCATCTGACCGAACGCGCGCAGCCAGCGCACCGGCACGTTGCGCGAGCGCTCGACGCGCGGCTCGGACGGCGTGAAGTCGAGCGTCGTCGTGCGATAGCTGCGCACGCGGCCGATCGAGGCGAGCGCCGCGCCGAGATCGACGAACGTCGTGCCGTACGCGCGCCCGGTGTCGCCCGGATGATCCTGATCGACGAGCGCGCCCGGCCGCCTCCACACGAGCTGGGCGTACGTCGATTCGTCGCGCGACAGCACCTCGAGCCGCACTGCCTCGGGGCTGATCGACAGCACCGGATCGAGCGGCTCGTCCTGCTTCGCCGCGGTCGAGTACTGGAGCGCGAGGTACTCGCGCTGCGCGTCCCACACCGCCTTGCCGACGCCCTTGCCGCGCTGGATCAGGTACGCGAGGTAGTCGGCGCGATCGGTCGCCTTGCGACGCAGGTCGCTCGCGAGCACGTCGCCCATCGCGAGCAGCGCGTCGCGCACGACGCCGGGTCGATGCAGGCGTGCCGCGAGCGCCGCGGTGCGCTCGCCGTCCGTCGGGATCGTGATGCGCATCGAGCCGTCGCTGCCGACAACGGCGCGCGTCGGCCCGTACGAGACCGTGACCGGCAGCGTGTCGCTACTCGTCATCGTCGCCCTCGTCGTCGTCGTCGTCGTCGTCGTCGTCGATCACATCCGACCAGTCGTTCGCTCCATCGTCATCGTCATCGTCGTCATCGTCGTCATCGCCGTCGTCGCCATCGTCAGCGTCGTCGTGGCCGTGGCCGTGGCCGTGGCCGTGATCGTCGTCGTTGTCGTTGCCGTCCTCATCGTCGCCGCCATCGTCGTCGTCGCCGTCGTCGCCGTCGCCGCCGCCGTCGTCATCATCGTCGTCGTCTCCACGACCGCCACCGCCGCCGCCCCCACCGCCCGTGCCCTTCGGGCCCTTGTCCTGCCCCTCCGCATACGTCTTCGCGGCGCGCCGCACGATGCGCTTGATCGACTTCCACGCCGCGAGCTTGATCGCGTCGTCCTCCCCATCGTCGCGGTGGATCGCCTCGAGCGCCTCGAGCACGCGCGGCTCGTCGAACCGCGCGAGCGCCGCGATCGCGGCGATCCGCGCGTCGGTCGCGCCGCGGCCGGTCGCGATCGCGAGCAGCTCGTCGATGCGTGCCCCGGCGAGGGTGATCGCGATCGCGCTCGATCGCGTCGACGGCTCGGTGACGAGCTCGCTCGCGAGCTCGGGCCACGCGCGCCACGCGAGCGGCGCGATCGTCGTCGCATCGGCGCGGCTGCCGAGCGCACGCACCGCATCGGCGGCTCGCTCGGGCTGACGCTCGGCGACCGCCGCGGACGCGATCGCGCGCACCTCGCGATCCGGATCGCCGAGCACGCGGCCGAGCGCGCCGAGCGCGCTGCCCGCGCCGATCGTGGCGAGCACGCCGGCGGCCTCGCGGCGCACGGCCGGCGCGAGGCGATCGTCGTCGAGCGCGCCGATCGCCGCAGCCTCGACCGCGACCGTGCCGGCGGCGCCGACGCGACGCGCGGCCCACATCCCGGCCCACCACGCCTCGAGCTCGGCAGGCCGCGCGGGCGTCGCCTTCGACTGCGTCGCCTGGGTCGCGCTGCGTGCGACCGAGCCGGCGAGCTCGTTCGCGATCGCGCGCGCCGCGTCTCCGGCGTAGCCGGCGATCCACGACGCCTCGGCACGCGCCGCCGGATCGCTGCCGGCGAGCACCGCCGCGAGCTCGGGCTGCGGCAGCGCACCGCGCCGGATCAGGCCCTCGCGCAGCATGCGTCGGGTCTCGGCGCTCTTCACCGTGCCGAGCCGCGCGACGAGCGTCGCCGGATCGCCGGCGGTCGCGAGGTATGTCGCGGCCGGGCGGCTGACGTCGTCGTGCGGCGAGCCGAGCGCGTGCAGGCTGACGCGCGTGCGATCGCCGCCGAGCACCTTCGTCAGCGCGGCGACGCCGGCGTCGCGGATCGCGCGATCGTCATCGGCGAGCAGCTCGGCGAGCACGGCCTCGCTCGCGGTCGTATCCGTCGCGGACTGCGTCGACGCGGCGAGCCCGAGCTGGCGGATCGCGTGGCCGCGGACGTCGCTCGTCGTCTCGCGATCGGCGGCGACGCGACGGAGCGTGCCGAGGTCCCCGGCGTAGCGCAGTCCGCTGAGCGCGCGCAGCCGGACCGCGCCAGTGCCGCCGAGCGCGAGTCGCTCGACGCGCTCACGAACCTCGGTCGCGGGATCGCCGGACAGCGCGGGCACGAGGCGGCCGAGCGCCTCGACGGCGGCCGGGGTCAGCGCGCGGCTCGCCTCGTCCTCGGGCGCCGGCTCGAGCAACGGCAGCAGATGATCGAGCGCGCGGACATCGCCGAGCGAGCCGAGCGCGAGCAGCGCGCGTTCGCGCTCGCCGCCCTCGCCCGCCTTCGCGACGAGCAGCAGCGGCTGGAACGCTTCGGGCCGCTTGCGCGCTGCGAGCCCGAGCGCGGCGGGCAGCACGAGCTCGCGCCGGCCCCCGCGCAGCGCGGCCTCGAGCGCGGTCAGCGTCGCGCCGGGCACGTACTCGGCGCGCAGCGCGAGCGCCTCGGCGGCAGCGACGCGCACCTCGGCCACGCGATCGCCGAGCAGTCGCGCGAGCACGTCCTCGGCGCCGCGATCGTCGACATCGCCGAGCGCGCTCGCGACGCGCGTCCGCACCGATGCGAGCGGGCTGCGCGCGAGCTCGGCGAGCTGCGGCAGCGCGAGCTCATCGCGATAGCGCACGCGCGTGCGGCCATCGGGCAGCGCGCGCAGCTTCGCGGTGCGATCGCGCAGCATGTCGAGCAGCGCGCTCGTCGCCGGGCCCGCGAACGGCTCGACCTCGGACTCCTTGCCCGCCTGGACCTGCGTCAGCAGGCGGACGATCGCCGGTGCGCCGCGCGGATCACCGAGCTTGCCGAGCGCGGTGAGCAGCGCGCGGCGATCCGCCGTGCGATCCGGATCGTCGTCGAGCCGTGCCGCGATCGCCTCCGCCGCGGCGGCCGTCGTGTCGGTGGTACCATCGGCGAGCCCGACGAGCGCGCGCAGCGCCTCGGCCGCGTGCTCCTCGGTGCGCAGGAACGCGGCGAGCACGTCGATGCCGGTCGAGTTGCCGCGCTTCGCGAGCGCGACCGCCGCGCGCAGCCGCAGATCGGCGTGCTCGCTGCCGAGCGCCGCGGTCAGCGCCTCGATGATCGCCGGGCTCGGATCGGCCGCGGTCGCGAGCTGCGTGATCGCGGCGAGCCGGACGTCGGCGTGACGGCTCTGCGCCGCGAGCAGCTGCGGCTGCGCGCTGCCCGCGGCATACAGCTTCGGCAACCGCAGCGCGGCGTACGCGCGGACGTCCGGATCGTCGGCGTCGAGCGCGGCGCGCACGAGCGCGGCGGCGCGATCGTCGCCCTCGCCCGCGATCGCGACGAGCTCGTCGATCGCGGCCTTGCCGAGGTCCGCGGCTCCCGCGATCGCCATCGCGAGCGGCGCGAGCGCGCCGACCGGGTACAGCGAGCGCAGCGCGGTCATCGCGACGCCGCGCACGAGGTGGTGCGGATCGCCGACCGCGTGCGCGAGCACCGGCTGCACCGCCTCGGCGCCGACCGCCTCCTCGTGTGCGAGCTCGGCGAGCCGCGCGAGCGCGTCGCGGCGCACGCGATGGGTCTCGTCGGCCTCGCCGCGCGCGGGCGCCTGACGAACGAGCCCGGCGTAGACGCCGAACACGAGCCGCTGCGCGGCGGCCCGGTCGATCGATGTCGACTGGCCGGCGCGCAGGAACAGCCGCGCGAGGTTCTCGAGCTCCGGCGCCTCGGGATCGCGGCGCTCGCCGACGAGGCGGCGCAGCCAGCCGGTGCGACGCGCGATCCGGCGCTCGGTCGACCAGCCGGTGTGCGGCGATGGTGCGCCGCGCGACGGTCCGGACAGCCGCGCCGCCTCGCGCCAGAACGTCAGCGGCTGCGTGCGCACCGCGAGCACCTGCGCGGCGGCGTAGCGCTGCGTCGACTGATCGCTCGCGATCGCGTCCGCGACCACCTGCAGGATCGCGGCGCGGCGCTCGGCCGGCGGCCAGTCCTTCATGTCCGCGGCCTTCTCCGGCTTGCGCGGCCCGACGAGCTCCGCGATCAGATCGGACGCGATCGGCTCGCCGGCGGCGCGGCGCTCGAACAGCCGCGCGGCCGCAAACCGGATCTCCGGGCTCGGGCTCGACATCGCATCGACGAGCAGATCGGGCGCGATGCCGGCCTGTGCGAGCGCGACGTCGCGCGCGACGATCACCGCGAACGCGAGGTCCTGGATCTCGCGATCGCGATCCTCGAGGCCTTGGCGCAGCCCGCGCACGCCGTCGGGGCCGAGCGCGACGAAGCCGACGATCGCGCCGATCCGCAGCGGCCGGTGATCGTGGCGCTGCGTGCCGGCGAGCACCGGCAGCGCGCGCAGATCGCCGAGCTTCGCGAGCCCCTCTCCGCCCCACGAGCGCACCGGCAGATCGTTGTGACCGAGCAACGCGACGAGCGCGCTGCGCGCCTGCTCGTTGCCGGGCTCGGCGGCGGTCGCGAGGCCCCGCGCGGCCATCTCGCGCACGATCGGATCCTCGTCCTCGATCAGGCCCTGGAGGAACGCGATCGTCGTCGGGCTGCCGATGTCGGCGAGCGCGCGCGCGGCACGCTGGCGGAACGCATCGTGCGGCCGGTTGACATCGGTCTTCGGGATCGAGAGCAGGCGCTGCGCCGGCGCGATGCCCTTGGGATCGCGACGCTGGCCGCACAGCTCGCACGCGCGGACCTGGAGCTCGTAGAAGATCGATGCGAACGCGAGCGCGAAGCCCTCCGGATCACCGGGCGCGACCGCGTCGAGGGCCTCGATCGCGGCGAGGTGCACCGCCGGGTGATCGTCCTTGATCAGCTCGACGAGCCGCGCGCGCACCGCGGCCGCGGGCGCACGCTTCGCACCCGCCGCACCGGCGGCACGCACCGACGGCGCCGGCGATGCCATCGCGGCGAGGTGGACGTCGGCCGGCACCGGGACCTCGGGCTGACCTTCGGGCTGCGCGGTCAGCGCCTTGTACGCGGCGAGCGCGACCTGCGGGACCGCGTCGCTGACGAGCCCGCGCAGCAGGCGATCGAGCTCCGCCGACGACTGCTTCGCGGCGCGCCGGCGCTCGATCTCGGCGACGACCTGCATCCGCAGATCGGCGTGGCGGCTCGTCGCGCCGCGGCCGATCGGGATCAGCGGGTTCGCGGTGTGCCACGCCCACAGCGTGCGGAACGCCTCGGCGCGGACCTTCTGGGCCTCGTCGTCGAGCGCGTCACCGAGCAGCCCGCTCGCCCGGTCATGGACCGCGCTGCCCGGCGCACCGACGCGCACGAGGATCTGCAGCGCGCGCACGCGAATGTCTTCCTGGCTGGTACGCAGCGCGAGCTCGGCGAGATCGAGCTCGGCGTCGCCACCGGCCGCGGTCGCGATCCGGGCGAGCGCGTCGAACGCGTAGTTGCGGACGTCGCGATCCGGATCGTCGAGCAGCCACGCGAGCCGCGCGCTCAGCCGATCGTCGTCGGGATTCGCGGCGAGCGCGAGCACGAGGTTCTCGGTCGCGCCGCGGCGCAGCGCCGGGTCGGGCTCGCGCGTCAGCTGCAGCACGGCGCCGATCGCGCGCGGATCACCGAGCGCGAGCAGCGTGCCGGCGCCACGGATCGCGGCATCGGCATGCCGGCACGCGAGCTGCGCGAACAGTGGCTCGAGCTCGTCGTCGTCGAGCTCGCGATCGTCGTCCGCCGGCAGCTGCAGCGGGATCGAGAGCTGCTGCGCGACCTGCTGCAAGGTCTGGGCGACGCTCGGCACGCGCGCGACGACGCGAGCCGCGAGCCGCGGGCGCTGCATCACCGCGGCGAGGAACGCGGCGCTGCGCACGCCATGATCGGGGTCGTCGAACGCCGCCGCGGTGAGCTCGCGCGCGGCGCGATCGGCCGCCTTCACGACGAGCCCGAGGTAGAGCAGCGCCTCGGCGCGGACGTCGGAGTGACCGCGCGCGAGCGCCGTGCGCACCGCGGACTCGGGATCCGGCGCGATCTGGACGAGCGCGGCGAACGCGCGCCGCCGCACCGTCGGATGATCGTCGCGCAGCGCATCGGCGACGAGCCCGGCCGCGATCACCGAGCTCTGCGCGAGCGGGATCAGCGCCTCGACCGCGCGGACCCGGACATCCTCGAAGCGCGCCGCGAGCCCGGCGCGGATCGCGACGATCGGCTGATCGCGCTCGAGATCGCGCAGCGCGTGGAATGCCGCGCCGCGCAGCTCGGGCTGCCCGGCACCGAGCGCCGCGCGCAACGCCGGCCGGCTCGCGCGCCGGTTGCCGCGCACCATCGCCTGCGTCGCGGCGACGCGCACCTCGGGCGGACCGTTGCCGAGCGCGTAGTCGAGCAGGATGCGCGCTTCGTCCTCGGCGATCGTCGTCAGCTGCGCGACGATCTCGAGCTTGACCTTCACCGCCGCCTTGCCGTCGCGCAGCGTCGCCTCGTACGCGTCGAGCAGCGAGCCGATCACGACCGGATCGCCGACCGGATCGGCGTCGGCGCCGAGCGCGAGTGCCGCGACCTTGCGGCTGCTGGCCGCGATCCACAGCCGGCCGATCGCCTTCTCGATCTTCGCGATCGGTCCGGGCGCGAACGCGAGCGCCGTGCACGGCCCGATGCCGAGCTCGATCGTGCGCGGCCGACGTGCACCGTCGACGAACCACGCCTTCAGCGCACCGTCCTCGCCGACCGAGAACATCCGGCGCGGCTGCTCGCGGCCGGCGTCGTCGACGATCACCGGCCCGAGCACGAGCCCGCGTACTGCGCCGGCGTGGCCGAAGTCGCCGCTGCGATCGGTCGCCTCGACATCACCGACGACGAAGCACGCGCGGATCGAGCCATCGCCGCAGCCGACGATCGCGCGGCCATCGCCGAGGCACACGACCGCGCGGATCCCACCGTCGCCGCCCGGTGCGATCGCGCGCACGCTCTCGCCGATCACGCGCAGCTGGCCGTCCGCACCGCCGGCGACCCACAACCCGGCCGGATCCCAGGTCACGCACGTGATCGGCCCACCGGACAGCGCGTGCTTCGCGGCGCTCTCGAATGCCGGCGCGCCGTTCGCGAACGCGAGCTTGATCAGATGCAGCGCGCCGTCGACGGTCGCGACCGCGATCGTGCCAGCGTCACCGCGCGCCGCACCGGGCTCGAGCGCGATCGCGCGGATCCCGGCACCGACCGCCGCGCCGCCGACGCGCTGGCCGGTGACATCCCACGCGACGAGCCGGCCATCGTCGCCGCCGGTCAGCACGAGCTCGTCGCCGGCGTACGCGATCGCGTGCACGGCGGTGCGCGTGTCGAGCACCCACGCCGCGCCCTTGTCGTCGAGCAGCGACACCGGCAACACGTGCGCCTGGGCGGTCGTCACGCCCGCGGCATCGCGCCGGCCGCCGACCGCGACGGTCTCGCGCGCGACCGCGATCGCCTCGAGGCGTTCGATCCAGCTCCCTGCCCTCACGACGCCTGCTCCTGGCCTCGCAGCTCGGGGTGGCGCGCGCGCAGCTGGGTCAGCGCCTGCACGCTCGCCTGCCACTCGCCCTTCGCGGTCGACTCGGTGAACTCGCCGAGCACCGGCGCGATCGCCTTCGCGAGCTCGACGTCCTCGAGCGCGACGTCGCGCATCGCCTCGATCAGCCGGCGCTTCGCGACGCTCGCCGGCAACGCGCGCTCCGGCTTCGGCGCACCCTCGATCAAGGGATCGCGCTCGCCGATCCGTCCCGGTGGCAAGCCGAACAGCACGACGCGCAGGAACTGGCGCAGCGTCGCGAGGTCCGCGAATCGATCGGTCCCGATCGGCGCGCCGACCTGCTTGCGCGGCACGTGGTCCGCCGGCCACGGCTTCGGCCGGTGGCGATCCCAGAACAGCCGCACCGCGAACAGCCGGACGTCGCGCTCGGTCGAGTCCATCAGCCACGCGAGCCGCTCGGCGCTACCGACGCGATCGTAGAGCCGGCGGATCAACGTCAGTGCGACCTCGCGCGCCGCCTTGTGCGGGCTCTCGGCGAGCTGGAACAGCCGGTCCGGCTGCACCCATGCCGCGGGGATCCGCCGCACGTCGCCCTCGACGAGCAACCCGAGCAGCAGCTCGCCACCGAGGGCGCGCGGCTCCGGCCGCGGCGATGCCGCGAGCTGGTAGACGAGATCCGGATCGTCCCACCGCACGAGCTCCTCGCCCGCGATCGCGACCGCGAGCCGGCGGACGTCCGTGCGATCGTCGTCGAGCAGCGGCCGCACGATGCCCATCGCGTACGCCTCGGGCCCGAGCCGCGGCGTGATGCCGAGCGCGCGCGCCTCGGGCAATCGGCGGCCGAGCTCGGGATGGTGGGCCTTGAGGTACGTCGCGGCGAACGCGCGCACCGCCTCCGGCTGCTTCTTGCCGGTCGCGAGCTCCCAGATCCGCAGCACGCCCGCGTTCGGATCGCCGCCCGCGAAGTCCTCGGGCTGGAAGCTCTCGAGCAGCATGCGCTGCGCGAACTGCGACAGCTCGGCATCCGGCGAGCGCGCGAGCTCGAGCAGCCACGACAGCCCGACGCGCGCGGGCGCGACCCGCCGGCGATCGCCGAGCAGGCGCAGCGCGATCGGCCGCAGCCGCGGCTTGCCGACGAGCGTCTTCAGCCACTCGACGTCGAGCTCGGGCCCCGACAGCATCCCGGCCTCGAGCCAGCGCGCGACCTCGGCGGTGCGCGCGCGATCCTCGAGCGACCTCTGGATCCACGGGATCCCGATCTCGCGCGCGGTGCGCTTGCCGAGCTCGGTCATCGCGGTCGCGACGATCGAGCGCAGCCCCCACACGCCGGGACCGAACCGCGGATCGTCGACGACCGCGATCCAGTGGCCGGCCGGCACCGCGGCGCGCGCGTCGTTGTAGAACTTGATCAGCTGGCCGAACGGGCCGGTGCCGCGCGCGGCGACCTCGACGAACGCCGCCGCGTCGACGTCGCGCGGATGAAAGCCCTGCGCGAGCTTCGTGCCCGCCCACGGCGCCGCACCCTCGTCGAGCAGGCGCAGCAGCACGCCGATGCCGAGCTGCTGCGGCGACATCGCCTCGAGCCGCGCGGCCGCGAACTTCGCGACCTCGGGCGCGCCGCCGCGCGTCGCGAGCTCGAGCAGCATGTCGATCGGCAGGTCGGGCGCGTGCGCCGCCGCGTACTCGACCGCGTACGTCCGCGCCTCCGCCGACGGCGAGCGCAGGAACGCGAGCACCACGTCGTGCAGCCCGAGCCCGCGCAGCTTGCTCTGGTGCAGCTCCGGGCTCTCGCGCAGCAGCGCGACGACGAACGCGTGGATCGCGCCGACCGGCCGCCGCCCGAGCCGCGCGAGCCACGCCGGCTCGACGGCGCGCAGCGCGAGCGCGTGATCCGCGCGCAGCGAGCGGATCGCGAAGTCGGCGACGAGCTCGTTGTTCGCGGCCTCGAGCAGCCGCAGGAGCGGCGCCGGCGACAGCTTCCACGCCGCGGGGAACGCGCGCTGCGCGAGCGCGTCGGCGCCCGACGGCGGCGCGAACGAACCCATGCCGCGGACGTGGCGCATGTTTGCGTGGCCCCAGATGTGCGCCGCGACCCACGACGGCGAGTACGCGCCGACGTCATCGGGATAGTGGCGCAGCACCTCGACCGCGAACGCCGGATACGCATCGGGCGTCGCCTGGCCGAGCAACCGCAGGTACCGCCACGCGCGGCGCCGCAGGTAGACGAGCGTGCCCGGCCGGATCTCCGACGAGACGTACGGCAGCGTCGACATCATGTCGAACCGATACGCGAGCACGCCGAACAGCGCGGCGTCGTGGCGCGCCTCGGCGAGCTTGTAGATGCCCTTCGCTGCCTTCCACACGCCCCACTGCAGCTTGCCGCGAGCGAACACCTCGATCAGCGCGGCGCGCGCGTACGGATCGGCTTGCTCGTAGAGCGCGAGCAACACGTTGCCGAGCCGCAGCCGCGACGGTGCGAACGCCGACGTCTCCGCGCTCGCGAACGCCTCGCGCCGGGCGAGCTTGCGCTCGGTCGCGTTCTTGTTCGACAGCTCGTAGTCGCTGACCGCGCTCTCCAGGCGATCGAGCGTGAACGCACCCGGTGGAACCTCGACGATCTCGTCGCCGTCGCCATCGCCATCGCCGTCACCGCCGCCGTCAGCGGCCGCTTCTTCGTCGACCTCGTCCCAGTCCTCGTCGGTATCCTCGCCGGGCGACTCTCCCGCGGTGAGCTCGCTGCGCCCGGGCTCGGGGTCCGGCTGCTCGAGGTAGCGGATGATCAGCTCGCCGAGCTGCGGATCGCGCGCCGCGATCGCCCGCTCGAGATCGGCGAGCATCAACATCCTGCTTCACCCAAAGCCCGGCCACAGTAATAGATCGCCGCTGATCGAATCTTGATCCGGCGGCGACTTTTTCAACTCCCGCCGCTACTTGATGACGGCGAGCCGCGGCGAGCGCTTCGGCTTCGACAGCACGTTCGCGGCGACCTTGAGCGCGGTCTTCGTCGCGAGCTGCATGAAGCGCTGCGCGTTGTCCGAGTCCGGGCTCGCGATCGTGATCGGCACGCCGGCGTCACCGCCGAACCGGATCCGCGTGTCGATCGGAATCTCGCCGAAGAAGTCGGCGCCGACCTCCTGCGCGAGCCGCTTGCCGCCGCCGTGGCTGAAGATCTCGTCGGTGTGCCCGCAGGCCGGGCACTTGTAGTAGCTCATGTTCTCGACGATCCCGAGGATCGGAATCTCGACCTTCTCGAACATCGCGATGCCCTTGACGACGTCGATGATCGAGACCTCCTGCGGCGTCGTCACCATCACCGCGCCCGAGATCGGGATCAGCTGCGACAGCGAGAGCTGGACGTCGCCGGTGCCCGGCGGCAGATCGCAGACGAGGTAGTCGAGCTCGCCCCAGTCGACGTCGCCGAGGAACTGCTGCAGCAGGCGGTGCACCATCGGACCGCGCCACACGACCGCCTCGCCCTTGTCGACGAAGAACCCGACCGAGATGACCTTGAGGCCGTGATGCACGGCCGGGATGATCCGCGACTCCTTGCTCGCCTGCGGCGGCACCTCGGGCGCGCCGAGCATCGTCGGGATCGACGGACCGAACACGTCGGCGTCGAGCAGCCCGACCTTCGCGCCGTGGCGGTGCAGCGCGAGCGCGAGGTTGACCGCGACCGTCGACTTGCCGACGCCGCCCTTGCCGGCGGCGACCGCGATCACGTTCTTCGGGCCCTTCAGGATCGCCTTGTCGCTCGGCGCCGGCAGGTACGCGGTGACGACCTCGGGCACGACGGTCACGCGCTTCGCGCCGAGCGGCTTGAGCGCCTGCTCGATCCGCTGCTGGAGCTCGCGGCGCAGGATCGTCGGGTACGCGTGCGTCGGGATGTCGACCTTGACGAGCACGTCGTCACCGGAGATCTCGACGCCGCGCAGCACGCGATAGCTCGCTATGTCGTGGCCGAGCGCGGGGTCGATCACCTTGCCGAGTGCTTCTTTGACAGTCGCTTCGTTGATCATGAATCGTCCGTGCTCAGCCGAGGTGGCCGAGCTTGCTCTTCTTCGCCGCGAGATAACTCGCGCTGTGCTCGTTCGATGCGACCCAGTGGGATTCCTGTGCATCGACGACGACGCCGGCCTGCTCGAGGCCGCTGATCTTCTGCGGGTTGTTCGTCATCAGCCGGACGCTCGTGACGCCGAGGTCGCGCAGGATGCCGGCGGCGAGGTCGTACGATCGATGATCGGCATCGAAGCCGAGCGCGAGGTTCGCGTCGACCGTGTCGTGGCCTTCGTCCTGCAGCTGATACGCGCGGACCTTGTTGCCGAGCCCGATGCCGCGACCTTCCTGCACGAGATAGACGAGCACGCCGCGGCCCTCGCGCGCGATCCGCTCGAGCGCCGCATCGAGCTGCGCGCGGCAATCGCAGCGCAGGCTGCCGAGCACCTCGCCGGTGAAGCACGAGCTGTGCACGCGCGTCAGCACGCCGGCACCGGTGACGTCGCCGAACACCATCGCGACGTGCTCCTCGGGCCCGGTCCCGAGCGCGGAGCCGCCGATGCCGGCGGGGTCTCCGGTCCGATACACGACGACCTGGAACTCCCCGTTCGGGGTCGGCAGGCGGGCCGTCGAATAACGCGTAATCATGCGAGTTGGGCGTGTATGGCTTTATCGACACCCCTTGTCAATCAACCCCTGCACCCCTATGGTCTCCTCTATGGCGGTGCGTCCTGTCGTCGTTTGGCCCGATGATCGACTGCGGCAGCCCTCGGTCGCGATCGAGTCGGTCGACGCCTCGGTGCGCGCGCTCTACCAGGATCTCTGCGACTCGATGTACGCCGAGAATGGCCTCGGGATCGCGGCGTTACAGCTCGGTGATCCGCGCCGGATGTTCATCGTCGAGCCCAAGCTCGCCGGCAAGGAACCAACCGATCCGCCGCTCGCGTTCATCAACCCCGAGGTGCTGTGGACCTCGGACGAGCAGCAGGACAGCGAGGAAGGCTGCCTGTCGTTCCCCGACATCTACATCAAGGTGAAGCGGCCGATGCGCGCCCGCGTCCGAGCGATGGGGCTCGACGGCCAGCTGTTCGAGCTCGAGGGCGAAGGCCTGCTCGCGCGCTGCCTGCTGCACGAGAACGATCACCTGAACGGCAAGCTGCTCGTCGACTTCGTCGGCACGCTGAAGCGGCAGATGATCAAGAAGAAGCTGCAGCGCGTGAAGGACGCCGAGCTCGAAGACGCCGCGGGCTGACCGCGGAGGACGCCCCGGTCGACCGCGGGAAACGCCGTCTCCAGCAGCAGCCCGTTCCCAGGAGCGCGGAGCGAAGCGCCGAGCGATCACTTCGCACGGGCACTCCGTGTGCCCCGGAACAGCACGGAGAAGCGGAGCCCGCCGAGCTCGCAGAGAGAAATTTTTTTCAAGAACCCTTCGCGCACGGGGTCGTTGTCGATCGCGCGCACCAGACTCGCGCGCGTGGTGGCAGGGGCGCGTTCTCGTCGAGCGCGCGTACGACGTTCCTTAAAAAGTTCTCTCTGCGTGCTCGGCGGACTCCGACCCTCCGTGCTGATCACAGACACGTCGTGCCCGTGCGAACGCGCAACGATAACTTCAGGGGCGCGCGTTCTCGTCGAGCGCGCGTACGACGTTCCTTAAAAGGTTCTCTCTGCGTGCTCGGCGGACTTCGGCCCTCCGTGCTGATCAGAGAACACGCGATGCCCGTGCGTACGGACCTGCGAACGGACCTGCGAACGGACCTGCGAACGGCCGTGCGAACGGACGTCCGCGCTCTCTTGTGACCTCGCGGTCGGGCCGAAACCGACCGCGGTCAGTTCGCCTTCCGATCCTCGCCGACGCCGGGCATCACGTCCGGAATCTCGTCGCCGGGCAGGCCGAGCTCGACGAGGCTGAACGGCCGCGGGTTCCAGATCGTGCGCGCGACGCGAGCGCCGACGAGCTGGCGCGGATCGTCGACCGCCTCGCAGCTGCGATCGAACGCCGCCGCGACGTGCTCGCCGGACTTGAAGCACACCGGGTTATCGCCCCAGCAGTCACACGCGCTGAACGCGTCGGCGCTGCGCAGGATCGTGCCCGGCCGCCAGTCGTGACCGGCGACGATCGACGCGGTCGACATGACGTGGATGTTGAAGATCGTGCCGTCCTCGTCGGGCACGACGACGAACAGCGGCTCGCCATGGCGTGACACCAGGAACTCGATGCCGCCCTGATCGCGCTCGGTCACATCGAGTCCGACGAGCAGCTTGCGCAGCGATGCGAGCGTCGCCGGCGTCTTCGCGGTCAACGGGCCGACCGCCTGCTCCGTCACCTCGAGATCGGGCGGCGGGGTCGACGGTGCCGCGCGCGGCGGCACGCTCGTCGCCGGGCTGCAGGCGAGCGCGTAACAGATCACCGCGACGAGCAAGAGTGCTCGCGGCACGAATCCCCCAGGGTTCGACATCCGCGCAGCATACGGGCAGCGACGTGCATCGGCACGTAGTAGCCTGCGCGCGTGACCGACTGCGTGTTCGTTCGCGGGCTCGAGTTCGAAGGCAACCACGGCTACACCGCGGCCGAGCGACGCGGGACCCGAAGATTTCGGGTGAACCTGACGCTCGAGCTACCGCTCGCGGCGGCCGCGGCCTCGGATCGGATCGCCGACACCGTCGACTACTGGAAGGTCAGCGAGATCGTCGTCGCGCGCGGTACGAAATCCACCTATAAGCTGCTCGAGGCGCTCGCTGGCGCGATCGCGCGCGAGATCCAGGAGCTGTATCCGCGCGCGCAGGTGATCGTCGAGCTCGAGAAGCTCGCGCCGCCATGCCCCGGCGTCCCCGCGGCGTGTGGCGTCCGGATCGTCGCCGCGCCGAAGGAGAAGACGACCGCGTGAGCTTCACGTTCGCGACGCCGGTCCGGTTCTCGGACATCGACCACGCGGGCATCGTCTACTACCCGCGGTTCTTTCATCTGTTCCACCTCGCGTTCGAGGAGCTGTGGCGTGCCCGGATCGGTCCGCACGCGTACAGCGAGCTGATCGATCGCGATCGGATCGGGTTTCCCGCCGTGCGCGCCGAGTGCGACTTCAAGGCGCCGCTGCGCTTCGGCGACACCGCGGAGATCGAGCTGTCGATCGAGCGGCTCGGCAGCAAGTCGATCACGTTTCATTACCGCGTATTTCGTGCGGCGGATGCGGCGCGTGCGCGCGAGCTGTGCGCGGAGGGCCGCGTGGTGACCGCCGTCGTCGACCTGGCGCGGTTCGTCGCGGTCGGGATCCCGGAGCGCGTGACAGCGATGCTCGGAGACCTCGTCGAATCGCCGGCGCCAGCGTGAGGACGAAAATCACCGGCTTGTGAGCGACTAGGCTTTACGATCCGGCGGGTCTGGAGTAGGTACGCGGCATGCTCGAGCGTGACCCGAAGACCCTGGCGCGTTTGCAGGCGATGCTGACCGCCTTGATCGAGCATCGCGTCGCGACGTCGCTCGTCGATGTCGAGCGCGCGCTCGCACGCTGGCGGAGCGGGTCGCACAGCGCCCTCGCGGCGCACGGGGCCGTGCTGCGTCACGCGGCACGCTGCGAGCGCACGGTCGAGCGCGTCACCGCCGCGGCGAGCGATTGCCCCGAAGGCATCCTGCGCGATGCGGTCGACGCCGGCCTCATGACCGGCGAGGAGTTCCAGCAGCTCGTCGGCAAGCGGCCCGACGAGGTCGAGTCGATCGGTGCCTTGCGCGACGAGGAAGACGCGAGCGCCCCCGACAAGCGGCGCACGCTCGACTCGCTGCTCGCGCGCGGCCCGGTGCTCGTCCACGTCGACGCGCGGCGCGCCGAGGTCAGCGTCCCCGCGCGGTTCCGCGCCGACGCGAGCCTCGTGCTGCGGTTCGGCTACAACCTGTCGCCCGCGATCAACGATCTCGTCGTCGACGACGACGCGATCTCCGGCACGCTGACGTTCGGCGGCCAGCCGTTTCGCTGCGTGCTGCCATGGACCGCGGTCTACGCCGCGATGGTGGAAGGCGAGCAGCGCGGCACGGTGTGGCCCGAGGACGTCCCCGAGGACGTGCTGACCGGCACCGTCGAGGAGGCGCGGCCGCCCGCGCGCGAGAAGCGCGATACCCAGCCGCCCGCGACCGAGGATGCGGCGCGCAAGCGCGGCCATCTGAAGCTCGTCGAGTAGCGTGTCATACTGAACCGCGTGCGGCGGCGCCGGGTTCTCGTGGCGATCGCGATCGGGGTGCTCGCCGCGATCGGCGCGACCGCGGTGTACTTGTACTCGCATCGCGAGCACGCACCGGCACGCGCGCACGCGGTCACGACGTCGGTGATCGGCCGACCGCGGATCGATCCGGCGGCGCTGCGCCGCGGCTCGATCGCGGGCACGGTCCGGACCGCCGCGAACCAGCCGGTCGCGTTCGCGCGCGTGTGTGTCGACGGCTGGTCCGAGGAGCTGCCGGACGAGCTGTTCCGCACGCCGAGCTGCGTCGTCGCGAACGCCGGTGGCGCGTATCGGATCGCGGGCCTGTTGCCGGCGAGCTACGTCGTGTCGGCGATCGCGCGCGGCTTCGAGCCCGCGAACACCGAGCCGGTCGTCGTCGGGGATGGCGAGGCTCGCGAGGGCGTCGATGTCGTGATCGTCGCGGGCGGCGGCGAGCTCACCGGCACGGTCGAGGACGTCGCCGGCGGGCCGATCGCGCACGCGCAGATCGTCGTGCGCCGCCGCGGCGGCACCGTCAAGCGTGACGCGGTGATCGTGACGACCGAGACCGACGACCAGGGACGCTTCACGACGTGGTTTGCGAGCGGATACGCCGTCGTCAGCGCGACCGCGGATGGCTACGCGGCGGGGTCCGAGGGCGCGAACGTGCCCGGCAACGTGCAGCTCCAGCTGACGCCGGAGTCGTCGCTGCGCGGGCGCGTCGTCGATGCCGCGAGCGGCGAGCCGGTGTCCGGCGCGTACGTCGCGGTCGTCGACGACTACGAGCACGAGCTGCGCGCGGTGTCGTCCGAGGCGGATGGCTCGTTCGAGGTCGCGGGGCTCGCGCCGTCGCGCGTGCGGTTGATCGCGCGGACCGAGCGCGGCTACGCGCGCAGTGCCGGGTCGATCGCCGTCGGGATGGCGGAGCACGTCGACGGGATCGTGCTCGCGCTCCAGGCCGCCCACCAGGTCGTCGGTACGCTGCGGGTCGCGAGCGCGACGTGCGAGCGCGGCGGCGGCACGCTGTACGATCCGGACAGCGAGCGCTCGATCGCGCTACGCCGCGTCGGAGATGCCTGGATCGCCGACGGCGTTCCGGCCGGGCGCTACGTGCCGCGCGTGTGGTGCCGCGGCGCGCTGCCGCATGCGGCGTACGATCCGATCGTCGTCGATCGCGACGTCACCGGTCTCGTCTGGGAGCTCGATGCCGGGGTGACGCTGCGGGGCAAGGTCGTCACCAGGAGTGGCGTCGCGGTGCCGGACGCCTCGATCATCGACGACGAGCTGCGCGCCTACACGCGCTCGCGCGCGGATGGCTCGTACGTGCTCGTCGGGGTCACGCCGGGCGCACGGATGTTCGGTGTCCGCAGCGACCGTGCGATCGCCGAGACGCGCTACGACCTCGTGATCGAAGGCGACCTCGAACACGACTTCGTGCTCGACGATGCCGGCGCGGTCACCGGCACGATCGTGGATCGCCAGGGCCGCCCGGTCGGCCAGCGCCGGATCCAGCTCGCGCTGCGCGGTGACGATTACGACGAGCGGTTTCTGTTCGCGGCCTCGGCGGCCGACGGCACGTTCGCGATCCGTCCCGCCCTGCCCGGCCGCTATCGTGTCGTCGCCGACGGGGTCACGCCGACCGAGCTCGTCGTCGTCGCGAATCAGACCACGACGGTACGGCTCGAGGCCGCGGTCGACCGCGTCGCGGTCACCGGCCGCGTCGTCGACGACGCGAGCCAGCCGCTCGCGGACGCGTACGTCATCGCCGCGCCGGACGACGCCGGCAACGGCCGCGACGCGGTCCGCTGGGGCGACGGCAAGATCGTGTTGACCGACGGCGACGGGCGGTTCGCGTTCGCGGACCTCGTGGGCACCGCGTTCACGCTGCGCGCGTACCGCACCGGTGGCGGCGAGGTGTTCGCCGATCACGTCGCGCCGAACGCAGACGTCACGCTGCGGATCCCGAAGACCGCGCAGGTCGCGGGCACGATCCGCGAGGCGAACGGCGCGCTCGCGTCCGAGCTCGCGATCGAGATCGCGGACGACACGGCGGTGCCGGTCCGGACGGAGCGGTTCTTCGCGTGCGCCGGACACTACGAGCTCCGCGATCTGCGCGCCGGGTCGTACACGGTGCTCGCGAAGTCGCCCGCGGGCCGCAAGCAGAGCGCGCTCGTGCTGCGGCCTGGCGATCACGCAACGCTCGACCTCACACTCGAGCCGCTGCTCGCGATCACCGGACGCGCGGTCGACCTGCGCACCGGCAAGCCGGTCGCGGGCGCGAGCGTCAAGGCGTACGCCGACGCCGCCTCGCCCACGCTGCAGTTCTCGAGCACCGCGGTCACCGATCGCGATGGCCGGTTCCGGATCGCGCGCGTGCCGCTCGGCGTCGTCGAGCTCTCGGCATCGCAGCAGAGCGCCGACTACGAGGGCGCGAAGCTCGAGCGCACGATCACGATCAACGGCCCGTTCGATGTCGGCGATCTGCCGATGCTGCAGCCGCGCGCGACCGGCGACGACATCGGAGATCCCGGGTTCTCGACGAAGCGCGACGGTGGGGTGCGCGTGACGTCGGTCGACGACGACGGTCCGGCCACCGGACGCGTGCGCGAAGGCGACGTGATCGTCACGGTCGACGGCATCGACGTCCGCGGTGGCAATGCGCCGCTGTTCGAGCCCGCGATCCAGGCACCGCCCGGGACCCGCGTCGTGCTCGGCCTGGCGCGCGGCGGCACCGTCACGATCACGCTCGGCGCTCCGGACGAGGAGGACTGCCACGGTCGGATCTGCCTATAGAAGCGCGGGTGGGTGCCGCAAAATGCGGCGGCAAGATCGCGAGCGGTCGCCTTGCAGCGCCACGGCCGGGCGATCCACGCTGCGCGATACATGGTCGTTGGTTGTTGTGTGGGGGCCGTGGCCGCGGACGTCGTCGAGCGATTGCGGTCGGCCGGCATCGAGCTCGCGCCGGACGAGATACCGACCGGCGCCGACCTGATCGTCGCGATCGTGCCGCGACTCGAGGCCGATACGACGTGGCGGATCCGCGAGCTGTCCGCGGGCTGCGATCGGCTGCTCGCGGTCACGCTCGGCGACGCGTCGAGCACCCGCGGCGGCGTCACGCTGCTCGAGTCCGGCGCTGCGGACGTGGTGCCGTGGACCGGGAACGCGACCGTCGACGATATCTCGGCGCGGCTCGAACGCTGGCGCGCGATCGATCGACTCGTCGAAGCGCCGGTCGTGCGCGACAACCTCGTCGGCACGGGTCGCGCCTGGCGGCGGTTGCTCGGCCACGTGATCGAGATCGCGCGGTTCACGAGCTCGTCGCTGCTGCTCGCCGGCGAGAGCGGTACCGGCAAGGAGCTCGTCGCGCGGCTCGTCCACACGCTCGATCCGCGGCCCGACAAGACCGAGATGATCATCGTCGACTGCACCACGATCGTGCCGACGCTCGCAGGCAGCGAGCTGTTCGGCCACGAGCGCGGCGCGTTCACCGGAGCGACCGGACCGCGCGACGGTGCGATCGCGCTCGCGCATGGCGGCACGCTGTTTCTCGACGAGGTCGGTGACCTGCCGTTGCCGCTGCAGGCGCAGCTGCTGCGCGTGATCCAGGAGCGCACGTACAAGCGCGTCGGCGGGAACGACTGGCAGCGCGCCGAGTTCCGGCTCGTCTGCGCGAGCCACCGCGACCTCGCGGCCGCCGTGCGACGCGGCGAGTTCCGCCACGATCTGTATCACCGGATCGCGACGTGGACGTTCCGCCTGCCCTCGCTCGCCGAGCGTCGCGACGACATTCCCGCGCTCGTCCGCCACTTCCTCGACCAGGCGCGCGGCGACGCGCCGGCGGTCCAGCTCGATCCCGCGGTCGAGGCGTACCTCGTCGAGCGCGCCTATCCGGGCAACGTGCGCGAGCTGAGACACACGGTCCAGCGGCTCGTCGATCGCCGTACCGGCCCCGGTCGGATCACGCTCGGCCAGATTCCCGAGGACGAGCGCGCGGCGCTTCTCGACGGCGCGCCGGTGTGGCCCGACGATCGCTTCGAATCGGCGATCGAGCGCGCGGTCGCTTCGGGCGTCGGGCTCAAGAACCTGCGCAAGACCGCCGAGGATCTCGCCGTGCGGATCGCGCTCGCGCTCGAGAGCGGCAGTGTCGCCGCGGCGTCGCGCCGGCTCGGCGTCACCGAGCGCGCGCTGCAGATGCGGCAGGCCGCGCGGCGCGAGCAGTCGACCGGCGACGACTCGAACTGATCTCAGCGATCGTCGAGGAAGCTCGCGCGGTCGAGCCGCTCCGTTGGAAAGTCCTCGAGCGCGGTCCAGTGCCCCGGGCGCTTGACGCGCGCGATCCGGATGTTCGGCAACCCGGATCCGATCAGCCGCTGCACGTTGACCTTCGTCGAGGAATCGTTCCAGTAGCCGTACAGCGTGCGGTCCGGATACTGCTTCGCCCACGCGAGCCACGTGTCCATGTCGCCGCGGTTGTAGAAGCAATCGAAGCCCCAGCACTCGCGAAGATGCGCGCGCGCGGCGACATCACGAGCGGCCGCGACCCGGGCCATCGGTGCGCCGCCACCGGAGTGCGCGGCGACGATCAGATGCCGCAGCAGCGGTCGCCGGCCCGACCACGTCGCGTGGCTGGCCAGCGCACCGAGCACGCTCGCGAGGTAGCGATCGAGCCCGCCGGGCGTGCGCAGGCTGCCGGACTCCGACTGCAGGCCGAGCGTCGGCGCGACGAGGATCACGTTCTTGCGGCTCTCCGCGACGCGCTCGTGCAGCGGCACCTTCGCCTTCAGGTAGCGCTCGATCGGCTGCGGGCCGCCCTTACCGTGCAGGTAGAGCAGCACGTCGACGCTCGCGCTCGCGCGATAGCCGTGCGGGATGAACACCGCCGTCATCCGCGGGATCCGCGGGTCGAGCGCGAGCTCGAGGTAGAGCATCGTGCCGCGCTCGCTCGACTCGGTCTTGAGGATCCGCGCGGGCGTCGCCACGGTCGCGAGCACGCGCGCGACGACGCCGGCACGCAGGCGCTTCCACGTCGCGACCGCATCCGGCTCGCGGCGCGCGTCGATCGGCGCGCGGCCGCGCGACGGATTGAGGCGATAGAACGCCTCGCTCGCGAGCTTGTTCGGATCGCGCATGCCGCCGGCGACGAGCGTGCGCACGACCGGTTCGACGCTCGCGTCGGTCAGCGCGACGTCGGCCTCCAGATCGAGCTCGCGCGCCGGCGCCGCCGGGAACAGCTCGGCCCCCCGCGCCCGCAGCCGCTTCCACTCCGCCTTCGCGTCGGCTTCGCTCGCGCCGATCGGTCGCTGCTTGCGCTCGGGATGGCGCTGGAAGAACGCGGCATCCGCGAGATCCTCGTGGTTGCGCGCGCCCTTCGCGTACGCGGTGATCAGCGCGATGTCGATCGTCGGATCATAGCCGGCCGTCGGGGCCGTCGGCGCCCTCGGCGCCGGCGCGGCAGGCAGCGCGGTCGCGGACGTCGTGTACGGATCGTCGGTCGGCAGGAGCTCGCGCAGCTCGTTCGCGCGGCGGTGCTCGCCGGTGAGAAACCACAGCTTGCGCTCGAGCACGTTCTTCTGCCAGCGCGGGCGCGAGGTCTCGGCGAGCGTCTCGGCGATCGCGCGCAGCTTCTCGCGCTCGGGGATCGAGCCGAAGTAGCGCATGCGCAGCAGGCCGAGCTTGGTGTCGAGCAGCCGGCGCCGCGCCTCGCCGCGCTCGCTCTTGACCTGCAACCACCACTTGCCGTGGCTCGCGACGGTGTCGAACATCATGCAGAACGCGCGCTCGGTCGTGAACGAGAAGTGATCGCAGAAGAACTTCGCGCGCGCGAGCAGGTCACCGGCGTGCCGGATCTGGATCGCCTGGAACTCGCGATCGTCGGCGAGCTTGCGGAAGTGCGATGCCCACGGTTCGGCGACCGCCCACACGAGCTTGCCGTCTCGCTTGCGCGGCACACGCTTGTTCATCTGCGCGATCACGAACGCGAGCTGCTGCTTCGTCGCGTCCTTGCCGGCGAGTGCCAGCAGCTGGCGAAACCGCTCGGCCTCGGCGCCGAAGCAGGCCTGCCAGCGGTCCGGGAACCGGACGAGGAACTCCTTCAGCAGTGGCTGCAGGCTGCCGGATCCGATGTTCCAGTTGACGAGCCCGAACGACAGCCCCTGGCCATCGAAGTTGCCCGACAGCCCGTAGAAGCCGCCTGCATGTCCGGTCTCGAACGTGCTGGTGATCGCGAGCGCCTTCTTCTCGGCACGCGTCAGCCCGGCGAACGCCGGACCGTCGAGAATCTCCTGCTGTGCGCCGTCCCAGGAAAACGGCTCGTGCGCGATTCGTAGCTCCAGCATCAGCACCTCCTCCTCGCGAGCTCGTCTCCGGCGATCGCACCGGCAAGGTCGATCGCATCGGCATCGTGCGCCGCCGTGACCGCGAACCCGATCCGGCTCGTGCCACGATCGCCGCGCACGCGGAACGCGCGGACCCCGCGACGGCGCAGGCGGTCGTGCAACGCGCGCGCGGCACACGCGGGCAGCGGTCGTGTCGTCTGGACCGGAAACGTCCCGGGCTCGAGGCAACCGCCTCGCAGCGCGACCGCGGACCGGAACCGGCGGATCCGGTCGAGCAGCCGGGCGCGAAGCTCGTCGCCGCGATCCTCGTTGTGGCGGAGCGCGGCGTCGAGCCCGGCGACGCTCGCCGCGTTGCACGGGCTCGCGTACGTCCGGGTTCCGGACGTTGCTTCGAACCACGCGACGACCGGCTCCGATGCCGCGACGAACGCGAGCGGTACGCCGAGCGCCTTCGCACACGAGCCGATCGCGATCACGCGATCGCGGGCCGCGCCGGTCCAGCGCAGCGTCCCGGCACCACCGCGCCCGTACGGCAGCGCGCGCGACGGCCGTGCGCCGAGCAGGCCGAGCCCCTGGCTGTCGTCGATCACGAGCCAGCCGTTCGTGCGTGCGGCGAGCTGCTGCAGCGCGACGAGCGGCGCGACGCGACGACACGTCACGCAGATCGCGTCGCACACGATCGCGGCGCATGGCTCGAGGCATGCCGCGAGCTCGCGCACGCTGCGGAACGACCGGATCGCCGTGCCTCGCAGGCGCGCGCGTTCGAGCCCCCACTGCGTGATCGCGTAGCTGCACGCGTGGACATGGATCGCGCGCACGCGGGCCGGCAGCGCCGCGTAGAGGTCGGTCACGACGTGTAGCGTCGACGGTGCGAGCGTCGCGCTCGCGAAGCCCATCAGTCGCGCGAGCCGTCGCGCGTGCGTGCGCGTGGACGCGGGCTCGCCGAGCGCAGCCGGCTGCCCCGACGTCAGCATCGGCCACGGCGCGAGCTGCGCGTGCGGGTGCACGAGGCCGAGGTACAGCGCGCGCGTCAGATCGATCATGCGGCCCTCAGCGTCGAGCGCACTGCCCGGCGACCCCGAGCGCGACGCACCCGTAGAGGCGCGTCACGATCGGTCGCCACGCGACCCGGTCGTCCCGCCGCGCGGGAGGCTGCATGTTCACGACGCCCGCGAACTCGGTCAGCGCATCGCGGGCGCGCTCCCAGGTCACGGGCCGTGTCGACGACACGTAGTTCAGCCGGCGCAGCGACGACAAGATGAAGTTTGGCTCGCACGGGCTCTCGCCGAACACCGGACGCGCGCGGCCCTGGTGCATGTCGCAGTGGAAGTGGTCGCGATGGTCCGAGCGCGAGTAGTCGAGCACCGTGTGGAAGTAGATCCGCAGCGCCGCGTTGATGCGCACGAGCAGCGCGGACTGTTCCGGATCCTCCCAGCTGTGGATGATCGTCGTGTCGAGCGAGCTTCCGACCGCCTTCTTGTCGGCCCACCGCACCCCGATGATGTCGAGCGCGTCGCCGTAGCCGTGATCGCTGATCGTCTCGCCGGTGCACAGCGGCCAGGTCTCCTTCGCCTCGCGGCACACGCCCTTCGGGTGGCGCACGCACCGGCAGTACCGGCCCTGCCCCGACGTGTACACGGCGGTGATGCGCATGCCGAACAGCGTGTTCATCGCGGTGATCCAGCCGTGCGCCGCGCGCCACGCGGCCGGCACGATCTGCACCTGCTTGTTCGTGCCGTCGCGCGTGACCTGCTTGCGCTTGCCACCCGCGCTCTGGATCGTCGGCCCGTAGTAGAACGGGACGCCCGCGATCGTCTTCGACTTCCAGGTCTCGGGCAGCGCGGGGCACTTCTTCGTGAAGCCCGGCTTGCACTGCACCGGCGAGACCGCGGCCATGCTCGCGCACGCTTCGACCTCGAGCGGCGTGCCCGGCGAGCAGCCCTTGCGCGGATCGACCTCCCACTCGGGCTCGTCGGTCTCGAGGCGCGGATCATCGGCCTCCCACTCGCCCTGATCGGGCTCGAATTCGAGCGCGTCGTCGTTCTCGAGCTCGGCTTCCTGCTGGCGGCAGCCGGAGCAGCCACAGCCGCGGGTCGACGGTCGCGGCGAGCCGAACGGCTCGGGACGAAACACGAGCGCGTCCATGGCTAGCGGCCTCCGTTCTCGCGCCGCTGATCGCGCAGCCGGCGTTCGAGCAGCAGCGATGGGCTCTCCTTGCGCTCTGCGCTCGCGCTGCTGTCCTTCGGCTCGAGTGTCAGGTCGACACCGGTCGCGACGCGATACGCGTGCATGTAGCCCTGGATCTCGGGCCGGAAGTAATGCGCCCAGTTGCGCGCGACCTGCGGATCGCTCTCGAGGCGCCACGCGTACCAGCGGATCGAGAGCAGCAGCTGCTCGCCGAACACCGCGAGGTCGTGGAAGTGCAGGATCGACGTGTCGGTCCAGCCCATCACCGTCTTCAGCGATTCGGCGTTGCCCATCCAGGCCTCGGGGAACGACACCATCGGCCGACGGCCCAGGAACTCGCGAATCTCGTGCCGCGCGAGGATCCACTGCTGCATCAGCATCTCGACGCGCGCCGTCCACGGCAGATCACCGAACTGGTTGCCGGCACCCTGCGACAGGATCAGGTGGACTTCCTTGAGCCCGTTGAGCAGCGGGAACGGATCCGGCGTGAACTGCAGATTCGCCGCCTGCTGGTAGTACTGCGCGCAGCGAAACAGCAGATCGTGGAACGCCTCGATGAACTTCGAGCGGCGGTCGGCAACGCGCATGTTTGCCGGCACGGCCTTGCCGCGCAGCCCGATGCCATACTCGTGCTCGTATTCGCGGTTGCGCTGCATCATGCTGAGCCGATGCTGCTCGTCCTGGATGTAGCCCCAGAAGATCGAGCTCAGCGGGCGTAGCGGGGACAGCTCGAGCTGCGCGAGCGGGTCGCGGCCGTCGCCGATCCGCCGGTTCTGGAACCGCATGCTGAGCGCGTTGAGGCCCTGCACGAGCATGCCTTCCTCGTGCCAGTACGACCAGATCAGCTCGAGGAAGCACGGGCACTCCGCACGCGCGGCCAGCAGACCATCGCCGAACGGCAGCTGCTCGTAGGCCGATGTCTCGTCGACGTTCGCGCGGATCACCGCCGTGACGTACGGCAACCGGTGCGGTCCCATCGAGCCACCGAGGTAGTCGATCAGCCTGCTCTGCAGGTTGCCGAGCGACGCATCACCGCGCACGCGTGACGTCTCGGCACCGGGAATCTCGGCGGTGACGCCGCTGCCGTACTGGGCCACGAACAGCCCGCACTCGAGCAGCAGGAACACCTCGGTCGCGGTCTTGAGCAGCTCGTACGCATGCAGGCCGTGGCTGAACCAGCCCGACTGCAGACACTTCTCGTCGGAGTTGCCGGTGCGGTACGGCGGGTTCATGAACGGCCGGAGCTGATTGACGAGATCCGGCGGCGTCGGCCGCAGCGGAGGCACCTGCGGGTTGGGGTTGCGATCGAAACCGAACGCGCGGCTCACGAAGTCGGCGTACGCGTTGTAGCCGGTCCGCCGGTTGCGGATCGCGATCCACAGCGGCACCGCCTGATCGTCGACGAGCGGCCTCGGATCCGGCGCTCGCAGCATGACCTCGACGGCCGGCGCCGCACCGGGCGACGGGTCGTAGCGATGGCCCGCCGCGAGCTGCGCGGGATCGGAGCCGGGTGGGTTCGGGGGACCTTGCGTTGCCATGTGTTCTCCTTGAGTCGTGACAGTCAGTGAGTCGAATCCGTGGAGCTGCCGACCGCGCGCCGGACCGCCCAGGTGCCGAGCAGGTTCGCGACGACGCGGCGCTCGGTCTCGGGGCTGATCGAGCGCGACCACCGCGCTTGCCCGACGATGGCGAGCGCGTGCGCGGGCCGCAGCTTGCCGAGCTGGCCGATCCAGCCGCGCGCGGCGACCGTGCGCCGGAGCTGGGCCGGTGCGCGATCGGCGATCGCGATCGCATCCCCGAGCTGCTCGGGCGCGAGCGCGTGACAGCGATGCTCGAGCACCGTGCGCGCGACCGTGTCGAGCATCGTGGCGAGGCTGGCGAGCGTCGCGCGCACCGCCGGCGCCGCGAGCTCGAAGGGATAGAGTGCGTCCCACAGCGCGGCGAGCTCGTCCCACTGCGCGTCGGGATAGAGCACGCGGCCAAACGCTGCGGACAGCTTGACGCGCAGCCACGGCGGCGGATGCGGATCGCCGCCGCTGATCCGGAACACGAAGTACGGCGGCAGCGCGAGGATGCCGACGAGCCCCATCGTCGCGCTCGGCCCGAGCTTCGCGACCGCCCACAGGTCGGCGACGATCTCGGAGATCCAGCGCTCCCAGAACGCCCACCGCGGATCGCCGGCGCGCTCGCCGCACGCGCGCAGCTCGCGTCGCAACGACTCGACGAGCTCGAGCAGGGCCGCCGCCTGGTGGCCGGTCTCGTGCGCGAGCGACGCGGCGACGCCGCCGCCGGTCATGCGCTCGCGCGGAATCTGGATCAGCGCGATCGGGTTTCGCCCGCCACCGGGCAGCCGCGTGCGCGCGCGGCGGATCGCGGCACCGGGCCCGCGATCGAGGAAGCACAGCACCGGAGGCGTCTCGTAGTGCGGCATCGCGAGCACGTCCTCGGCGGCGACGTCGAGCCCCGCAAGCCAGATCCCGGTGTCGCGCTCGCTGCGCTGCGTGATCGCATCGGCGAACAGATCGAAGTTGCTGAGCGCGTCGTTGAACTGCAGCCGCGCGTGGGTCAGGCGGTCTTGCAGCTCGGCGCCCGACGCCTGTCCGGCCGCCGGACTCGTGAGCCACTGGAGCAGCCGGCGAAGCTCGGCCTGCAGACGCAGCTGATCGCGACGGATCGCGAGCTCGATCGCGCGCTGGGTGCGACGATGCGGGCTGGCCGCGGGCGTCATGGTCTCCTGCACGATCAGCGGGCGCACGCGCGACACGCGCGCGAGCAACGCCCGCGCCTCGTCGGCGACCCAGCCTCGTGTCGTGACCGCGCCGGCGTCGAGCATCTCAGACTCCGACGATCACGATGCGATTGCCGCGGCGGTACCACGTACCCGACTGTGCACGGCCGCCGTTGCGTCCGGCGACCGCGCGGCCGGCGCTCTGCACGAGCCCGGGCGCGTACTGGCGCGCCGCATCGATCACGGCCTGGCGCGCGACGTCGCCGGGCGATCCGCCATTGCCCGCCGCGTTGACCGCCTTCTCGATCGCGCTGCCTGCGAGCCGCACCAGCTGCTTCGCGGCCTCGAACTCCTGGTCCTCGGCGCTGAGCCCCTCGAGCTCCATGCCGAGCATCGAGCTCAGGTACGGCGTCGCGCGGCTCGCGATCATCGCGCCCGCCGGGCCGCCGAGCGCGCCACCGGCCACGGTCGCCAGCGTCGGCAGCGACGTCTTGATCGCGCCCTTCAGCAGGCCGCCGAGGTTCTTCGCGAGCCCACCGCCGATCGGCCCGAGCTTGCGCGCGGCGTTCTTGATCAGGCTGCCGAGGAAGTGATCGAGCTCGTTGTCACTGGTGACCCCGAGCAGCTCGCCGGCGAGCTCCGATTGCTCGATCCCGTCGAAGACACCTTCGCTGGCATCCGGCTCGAGCTCGCTGTCGTCCAGCTCTTCGAGCCCTGCGTCGAAGCCGTCGGATTCGAATACGAGATCACTGCGATCGAGATCGTGCATGGTGCGTCCTTCTCCTCGCCCGGCGCACCGTGCAGCGGACGTGCCGCCGCAACTCCCGATTTCGCGTGGCGCGTGCCCGAAGCTCGCTTCGGTTCGCGGCGGATCCGGCCTGCGCATCCGAAGCGTGCTTCGCGCGCGGCCCGCCTCTGCCTATAGGCAAGGTTTGCCACCTGGCGGCGCGTCCGCGCGGCCGCCGACGTGGATCGCGCTGCAACCGCGATGGCACGACCGCTGCTCGAGGTCCGTCCGGCATGCAGCGGATCGGGGTGAGGGGGCGCGGCCGATGCGACGAGGCAACTCGGCGGATCGACCGTGGGGCTGCATGCCGCTTTGGTCACCGCGCGCTCGTGTCGCCCAGGGCGCGCTTACCCGGATGAGAGGCATGGCATTGCAGCGCATCACGCAACCGACGGCGGCACTCGTTCGCGCCGCCACCGCCTACGACTGGATCGTCCAGATGTGGGGCTTACCCTCGACGCCGATCGCCGCGCTCGCGCTCGATCGCGTCGCGCACCGGATCCGACCGAGCGCCGAGCCGCTCGCCGGCAGTGCGGTGTGCGCGCGGTTCGTGCGCGGCTTCCGGTGGGCCGCGGACGACGACGGCGACGACACGTGGCGCCTGTGCGGGCTGTCCGGCAGCGGCGACGCGGTCGACGGTGGCGTCGTCGACGGCCGCAGCTGGCTCGTCGCGACCTGGCAGCACCGCGACGCGCGGCGGACGCGGGTGTCGTTCGTCGACGTCACGGACTCGACCGCGATCCGCTACACGCACGTGCTGCTCGGCGAGCCCGCGTTCGACCACCGCGGCGCGACGTTTCGCGACGTCGCGTGCGAGGCGTGCGGCGTCGCGTGGTACGGCGACCGGCTGTACGTGTGCGAGCCGCTCGGCGGGTTGCGCGTGTTCGCGCTCGATCAGATCAAGGCGGTGCCGCGCGGCGATCGATCGATGATCGGCCGCCAGGCCGACGGCTCGTATCGCGCACACGGCGAGCGCTGCGTCGCGCCGCAGATCGCGACGTACGAGCCGCTGCCGGGGTTCCGTCACGGGTGGTCGTTCTGCAGCATCGATCGTTCGGTGTCACCGCACGCGCTCGTCACCGGCGAGTACGACGATGGCCCTTCGCCGCTGTACTGATGGGCGCTCGAGCGTGACGGCATGCTCGCGACCGCGAACGGCTCGCGCGTGGTCGTGCCGATGCTCGCGGCCGCGACGCGCGAGACCTATCTCGGCGCGGTGCACGCGAGCCGGCGAGGTGCGGAGGTCGCGACGGCGTGGTCGGTCTCGAGTCACGGCACGACGCAGCTCGCGATCGAGCGCGATGCCGCCGCGCTACGCACCGCGCGGCACGCGTGGCCTGACGAGATCGTCGGCCTCACCTACTTCCCGCACAGCGACGAGCTGTGGTCATCGTCGGGCACGCACGGCGCGCGCGTCGCGTTCAGCGTCCACCGGAGCGCGCTGTGATGGGCCACGGTTCCGGCTCACAGGCCGTGCTGCTTGAACTTCATGTTGAACGTGCGGATCGGCATACCGAGCAGCGCGGCGGCGCGACGCTTGATGCCGCCGGTCTTCTCGAGCGCCTCGATCATGCGCGTCCGCTCGAGCTCGGTGATCTCGTCGGCGAGCCGGCGCATCGCCGCGCTCGGGTCGCGTGCCGGTGGCGGCGGCGGCGCGGGCGCGGGTGCGGTCGCGAGCTCGCCGAGCAGATCGCTCGCCTCGATGCGATCGTCCTCGACGGTCGCGACGACGTACTCGGCGAGGTTCTTGAGCTCGCGGATGTTGCCGGGCCAGCGATACGCGAGCAGGCGCTCCATGACTTCGGGGGTAGCAACCGGCGGCTCGCGGCCGGCGGCGCGCGCGGCCTCGGCGACGAGTGCGCGGAACAGCACCGGGATCTCGCACCGGCGCTCGCGCAGCGGCGGGACGTGAACCGGCGCACCGCGCAGCCGGAACAGCAGATCCTGGCGAAACCGGCCGGCCTCGACGTCGCGCTCGAGATCGCGGTGGGTCGCCGCGACGATCCGGACGTCGACCTCGCGCTCGCGGGTCTCGCCGACGCGCGTGATGCGGCGATCTTGCAGCGCGCGCAGCAGCTTCGCCTGGACCGGCAGCTCGAGCTCGCCGACCTCGTCGAGGAACAGCGTGCCGCCGTGCGCGGCCTCGAACACGCCTTCGCGCGCGGTGGTCGCGCCGGTGAACGCGCCCTTGTCGCACCCGAACAGCTGGCTCTCGACGAGCTCCTTGACGATCGCGGCGCAGTTGAGTGCGACGAACGGCTTGCCGCGCCGGGACGAGTGGTGATGCACCGCGTACGCCGCGTGCTCTTTGCCGACGCCGGTCTCGCCTTCGATCAGGACCGGCAGGTTCGACGCGGCGAGCCGGCGCAGCAGATCGTGGAGCCGGATCATCGCCGGATGACAGACGAGCACCGAGCGCTCGCCGAGCTCGATGCGCTCGACCGCATCGCCGACGCTCGCGAATGTTCCGGGGCGCGCGGCCTTCGCGGCAGCGCGGGCGGCGAGCAGCAAGCTATCGGCGTCCATCGCGTCGCCAGGGCACGTCGCGACGCCGATGCGCGCGAGCGGGCTCGTGCGGCCCATGCGCTGCGCGAGCTGCCGGGCGACGGTGGCGTCGGCCTCCGGCAAGATCGCGAGCAGGTGGTGGTCGTCGCGGCCGAGCACGTCGATCGTCCGCAGCGCGCCATCGACGAGCCCCTCGTCGGCGATCGCGAGCACCGCCAGCGGGCGGTGAAACGCGACCGCGCGCGCGACCTCCTCGTCGAGCCGCCGCCGCAAGCTCGCCGCCTCGAGCACGACCGGCGCGAGCTCGCGCTCGAGCTCGGCATGGACGACGAGCAGCACGTCGCCGACGGCGATCACGTCGCCGGTCCGCACGACCCGACCGCCGGTCACGAGCTCGCCGTTGACGCGCGTGCCGTTGTGGCTGTTCGAGTCCGCGACCACGACCTCGCCGCGCTCGACGACGATCCGCGCGTGCTTGCGCGAGACCGACGAGTGATCGAGGCGCAGCTCGCACTCGGACGCACGTCCGATCGCGACCGCGCCGCAGCTCGGCAGCGCGAACTTCGTCGACCGCTCGGCCTCGATCACGAGCAGGTACGCCGAGCCCGGCGGGCTCCTGCGCGCATCGAGCGTCGCGGTCTCGCCCCCCACCCGCCGATCGTCCGTCACGCGATCACGCTATCACGGGGGTCACGTCACGATTCACTTCCAACCGGCGCGCCGAGCGCGCATGCTATCGAGAGGGGGGATGGGTGATGGTGGAGAGTACGTCGCGACGCGCTGGCGTCGTCCCGGTTCGTGGTGTGCACGAGACCGACTTCGCGGAGGCCGTCGGGCTGCGCCGCGTGCCGATCGACGAGCTCGCGCTCGATCACGTGGCGTGTCCGCTGCGCCGGCGGCATCCGGTGCTCGAGACGAGCGACGCGTGGTCGCGCGTCGTGCGCGGCTTCGAGTGGAGCGATCCCGACGACGATCGCGCGTGGAGCGCGCAGGGACTGTCGAGCAGCGGCGACGGGCTCGCCGACGGCGCGGTCGAAGGCCGGCGCTGGCTGATCGCGAGCTGGCAGCACCGCGTCTACGCGATGACCCGGGTGTCGTTCGTCGACATCAGCGAGGGCGAGGTCCGCTACACGCACGCGCTGCTCGCCGAGCCCGTCGCGTCGGTGCGCGGCCCGACGTTTCGCGACGTCGGCAACCACGCGCTCGGCATCGCGTGGTACCGCGACCGGCTGTTCGCGATCGACACGTGGGGCGGCGTGCGCGTGTTCGCGCTCGACCAGATCGTCGAGGCGACCGGCCGCGATCCGGAGCTCGTCGGTCGCCAGCCGGATGGCACGTACCACGCCCGCGGCTGTCGCTACATCGTCCCGCAGATCGCGCGCTACGTGCCGGTCCCGGGCTTTCTGTACCGGTGGTCGTTCTGCGGCATCGATCGCTCGAGCGCACCGCACGCGCTCGTCACCGGCGCGCTCGACGCCGCGACCTCCGAGCTGCACTGGTGGCCGCTCGACGGCGACGGCATGCTGGCGGCACCGGAGCGCGACCGGGTGATCGTCCCGACCCGCAGCCAGCCGGTCGACGATCCCGGGCTCCAGGCCGTCCACGCGGTGCGCGACCGCGAGCGCGCGATGCTATGGCTGCTCGCGCGCAAGCACGGTCGCTCGGCGCTGCTCGTGCGCGGCGTCGACGATCCGCGCGACTACGCGTGGCCGCACCACGCGCGCGCGCTCGCCCACGTGCCGCAGACCGGCGAGCTGTGGACGAGCGTCGAGCACGACGAGACGCGGTTCGCGTTCAGCGTCCGCCGGCGCACGCTGTGATCACGCGTACCAGTCGTCGTGCAACGACCACCCGTGACACCGCAGGCACTGGGTATCGCGCCACTTCGCGTCGCACGCGGGACACAGCCCGCGCGTGTCGAACGTGTTCCACACGTGGCCGCACGCGCAGCTCCAGCGATCCGAGCGCTGCGGCTGCCAGCCGCACTTCGGGCACCGGATCTTGCGGTCGCGATCGCTCGTCGACGATCCGCTGCCGCGCTCGGTCTCCTTGAACCGCAGCACGAGCGCTCAGCCCGCGCGCGCCTTCTTGCGCTCGTCGGGATTCTCGTCGAGCCACGCGCGGTGGCTCTCCTCGGTGATCTCGACGACGACGTCGTCGGCCCCGAGCTTGGCCTGGCAGCCGAGCCGCGACTCGGGACGGACATCGAACGCCTTGTCCATGATGTCGTTCTCCTTGTCGGAGACCTCGGGCAGCGAGTCGAGCCCCTCGTGGACGTAGACGTGACAGGTCGAGCACGCGAGGTTGCCACCGCACGCGTGGCCGACGCGCGCGTGACACTCCTCGGCGGCGTCGAGGATCGACGTGCCCGGCTTGACCTCGATCGAGAGCGGCTCGGTCTGCTTGACGGTGAGCGGATTGAGAAACGTGACCTTCGGCATCTTCGCTCCTAGGCCCCCACCTTGCGCGCGGCCTCGTCGATCCCTACGCCCTGGAGCTGCGCCGCGATCGCGCGATTCATGCGCTTCTGCGCGAACGGCTTCGTCGCGAGATCGAGCGCCTCGATCGCGTGCCGGATCGCGAGGTGATCGTCACCGGCGGCCGCCTGCGCGAGCGCGCGCATCGCGGCCTCGCCGGCGGTGCGCACGTCGGGATCGAGCAGCTCGGTATCGGTCTCGAACGCCTGGCGCGTCGCCGCGAGGATGCGCTCGGCCTCGACGCGCTCGACCGCGAGGTTGCGCTTCGCGAGGTCCTCCTCGGCATGATCGAACGACTCGATCAGCATGCGCTCGACCTCCTCGTCGGACAGCCCGTACGACGGCTTGACCTCGATCGCGGCTTCCTGGCCGGTCGTCAGCTCCTTCGCCATCACCTTGAGCAGGCCGTCGGCGTCGATCAGGAACGTGATCTCGACGCGCGCCATGCCCGCGATCATCGGTGGCACCCCGCGCAACGTGAACCGCGCGAGCGACCGGCAGGCGTCCGCGGTCTCGCGCTCGCCCTGGACGACGTGGATGTCGAACCCGGTCTGGTTGTCCGCGTACGTCGTGAACGTCTGCGTCGCACCGGCGGGGATCGTCGTGTTGCGATGGATCAGCTTCTCGACGATGCCGCCCATCATCTCGACGCCGAGCGACAGCGGCACGACATCGAGCAGCGTCACGCTCTGCTCGCCGCCGCCGAGCACGTGCGCCTGGACCGCGGCGCCGAGCGCGACGACCTGCTCGGGATCGAGATCGCACAGCGGCTCCTTGCCGAACAGCTCGCGCACGTGATCCTTCACGACCGGCGAGCGCGTCGAGCCACCGACGAGGATCACGCCGTCGAGCTGCTCGCGCTCGAGCTCGGCATCCTTGAGCACGCGGCGGCACGCCTTGCTCGTGCGATCGAGCAGCGGCTGCGCCCAGCGCTGGAGCTCTGCGCGCGTCACGGCGCGCTCGATGTGAGCGATCCCCGCGAGCCGGAACACCGCGCGGTCCGCCGTGGTCAACGCTTCCTTCACGCGCCGCGCCTCGGCGACCGCCGCGCCGACGACCTGCCGGCTCGACGCGTCGGCACCGGCCTCGCCGAGGATCGCGGTCGCGATCGCGCGGTCGAGATCGTCGCCGCCGAGCGCGGAGTCGCCGCCGGTCGCCTTGACCTCGAACACCCCGTCGACGAGCTTCAGGATCGAGATATCGAACGTCCCGCCGCCGAGGTCGAACACCGCGTAGATGCCGCCGGCGCCGGTGTGGATGCCGCGATCGAGGCCGTACGCGACCGCGGCGGCGGTCGGTTCGGCGAGCAGCCGCATCACCTCGAGGCCGGCGAGCCGGCCGGCGTCGCGCGTCGCCTGGCGCTGGGCGTCGTCGAAGTACGCGGGCACCGTGATCACCGCGCCCTCGATCGGTCCGCCGAGCGCGGCCTCGGCGCGCGCCTTGAGCTCGCGCAGGATCTCGGCCGAGACCTCGACTGGCGACACGAGCCGGCCCGAGCCGAGCTTGACCTGGACCGCGCGGTCGTCGCCGTGCAGCTCGTACGGCAGCATGCCGCGGATCGCCGCGAGGTCCCTCGCGCCGCGGCCGATCAGCCGCTTCACCGACGCGAGCGTGTCGTGCGGCGCCTCGAGCGCCTTCGCCTGCGCCGCACGCCCGACGACCACGCTGCCATCGCCGGCGTAGTGCACGACCGACGGCACGATCGGATCGTCGCCGATCACGGACGGTGCCTCGTCGGCGACGTAGGCGACGAGCGAGTTCGTGGTCCCGAGGTCGATCCCGACGACGCGCTTGGCACAGGCCGCGACCTGCTTGCTCTCACCGGGCTCGGCGATCTGCATCAACATGACAAAACTTCCTAGTCCTCGTCGAGCGCGGCGTCGCACTCCTCGAGGTAACGGTCGACGTAGCGCAGCAGGATCAGCTGCTGCTTGATCGCGAGCAGCGTCGCGTGACGGTCGGTCCCGCCGTCGGCAGCCGCGAACAGCTGGCGGATCCGATCGAGGGCGCCGCGCCGGCGCTCGCGCATCGCCTTCTGCAGCCGCTCGACCTCGCGCAGCTCGCCCTGCTGGCGCGCCTCGGCGAGCTCCTCGCGCTCCTCGAGCAGCTCCCTGACGAGCGCCGGATCGATGCGCTCGTTGTCGCCGATCGTGATGCCCTGCTGCGCGAGCAGGTACTCGGCGCGGCTGACCTCGCGCTTCAGCGTCTGGTAGGCGTCGTTGAGCGCGCGCGATCGCGACAGCGCGACGACCCGCTCGGCCGCGGGCGCGGTCGCGTAGCGGTCCGGGTGCAGCTCCTTGCTGCGCTCGAAGAACGCGCGCTCGAGCGTCTGGGTATCGACGTCGAACCGCGGCGGCAATCCGAGCAGCGCGAACGCGTCGGGAGCTCTAGAAGTTGACGGACTCGCCACAGCCGCACGCGCCCTTGGCGTTCGGGTTGTTGAACTTGAACCCGTGTCCCATCATCCCGCGCACGAAGTCGAGCTGCATGCCGCCGAGATAGACGAGGCTCTTCGGGTCGACGACGATCCCGACCTGCTCGCCGTTCGGCGCCGTCGCGGTGAACGTCTTGTCCGTCGGACGGGTCTGCTCGGCCCACTCGAAGACGTACGTGAAGCCCGTGCAGCCACCGCCGCGCACGCCGATCCGGATCTTCGCATCCGGCGTACCGCGCTTCGCACGCTGCTTCGCGATCTCGTCCGCAGCGGACGCGGTGATCTCGATCTCGCGCTTGCTCGGCGCGGGTGCAGGCGTGGGAGAGGTCGACGTCGACATGCCGGCTTCCATCATTTCTGGTGCTTCTTCTTGTAGTCCTCGATCGCCGCCTTGATCGCATCCTCGGCGAGCACCGAGCAGTGGATCTTGACCGGCGGGAGGTTGAGCTCCTCGACGATCTGCGTGTTCTTGATCGACGCGGCCTGGTCGAGGGTCATGCCCTTGATCATCTCGGTCGCGAGCGAGCTCGACGCGATCGCCGAGCCGCAGCCGAACGTCTTGAACTTCGCGTCCGCGATCAGGCCGTCCTTGACGCGGATCTCGAGCCGCATGACGTCACCGCACGCAGGTGCGCCGACGAGGCCGGTCCCGATCTCGTCCTTGGAGACGTCGGTCTCGGTCTTGAACGTGCCGACGTTGCGAGGATTCTCGTAGTGGTCGATGACCTTGTCTGAGTACGCCATGGCTTGTCTCTTTCAGTGCGGGGTCCACTGGATGGAATTGAGGTCGATGCCGTCCTGGTGCATTTCCCAGAGCGGCGAGAGCGCGCGCAGGCGCTCCACGCTCTTCACGACGAGCTCGATCACGTAGTCGACCTCGGCCTCGGTGTTGAACCGACCGAGCCCGAACCGGATCGACGTGTGCGCCAGCTCGTCGCCGACGCCGAGCGCGCGCAGCACGTAGCTCGGCTCGAGCGACGCCGAGGTGCACGCCGAGCCCGACGACACCGCGACATCCTTCAGCGCCATCAGCAGGCTCTCGCCCTCGACGAACGCGAACGAGATGTTGAGGTTGCCGGGCAGCCGGTGCTCGAGCGAGCCGTTGACGTACGTCTCGGTGAGCCGCGACGTGATGCCGTGGTAGAGCCGGTCGCGCAGCGCGCGCAGCCGGATCGCCTCGTCCTCCATCTCGGCGCGCGCGAGCTCGGCGGCCTTGCCGAACCCGACGATCAGCGGGACCGCGAGCGTGCCCGAGCGCATGCCGCGCTCGTGACCGCCGCCGTCGATGATCGGATCGATGCGAACGCGCGGCTTGCGGCGCACCCACAGCGCGCCGACGCCCTTGGGGCCGTACAGCTTGTGCGCCGTGACCGACGCGAGATCGACCTTCGCCTTCTCGACGTCGAACGGGATCTTGCCGAACGCCTGGACCGCGTCGGTGTGGAACAGACACTTCGGGTTCTTCGCCTTGATCGCCGCGCCGATCGCCTCGACCGGCTGGACCACGCCGATCTCGTTGTTCGCGACCATGATGCTGACGAGGATCGTCTTGGGCGTCATCGCCTCGGTCACCTGCTCGGGCGTCACGAGGCCGTCCTTCGCGGGCCGCAGGTACGTGACCTCGCAGCCCTCGCGCTCGAGGCGCTTGCAGGTGTCGAGCACGCTCTTGTGCTCGGTTTCGACGGTGATGATGTGGTTGCCCTGCTTCTTCAGGAACGACGCCGCGCCCTTGATCGCGAGGTTGTTGGACTCGGTCGCACCCGAGGTCCACACGATCTCCTTGCCATCGCCGCCGAGCAGCTTCGCGACCTGGTTGCGCGCGTTCTCGACCGCGGCCTCGGCGGTCCAGCCGAACACGTGGTTGCGGCTCGCCGCGTTGCCGTAGTGCTGCGTGAAGAACGGCAGCATCGCGTGGACGACGCGCAGATCGACCGCGGTCGTCGAGTGGTTGTCCATGAAGATGGGCACCTTGACGTCCTCGGGGACCGGGATTTCGAGCTTGCTGGCGGTGGCAGACATTCAGTTGTTTCCTTCTCGGAAGAGCACGGTGACCGGGACGTCGAACGGCTTGTCCTCGGCGCCCGCTTCGTTCGGGCGGCGCGACAGACCCGCGAACAGCGGAGGCGCCTCGCCGCGGTGGTGGCCGTGGTGATCGCAGGTGCCGCAGGCGGTCGGCGCGTAGTCGTCGGTGCAGGTCTGGCAGGAATCGAGGTATGCGAGCGCTTCGGACAGATCGTTCTCGATCACCTGGAGCTGCGTGATCTGCTCGCGGATCTGGCTCTGCTTCTCGGTGAACAGCGCGCGGACACGGGCGGTCGCCTCGCGCGCGAGGCCGGCGTCCTGGAAGTCGCGGACGAACCCCTGGATCTCGGCGAGCGTGAAGCCGATCGCCTGGAGCTTGACGATCCAGTGGATGCGGTCGACCGCCTCGGGTCCATACAGGCGAAACCCGCCTTCGGACCGTGCGCGCGGCTCGAGCAGCCCGAGCTCTTCATAGAGGTGCATCGCGCGCACGGTCTTGCCGACCGCCTTCGCGAGCTCTCCGACGCGCATGAGCTTGGCTTCGTCCTTCATGGGGGTGTCTGTCGACTCAACCCTGACGCATACGTAAGGTTGAGTGCAACTGACGGCACTATGTGGGGTTAGCCACCATGTGTCAAGGCCAACCTCACCCATACGTGTGAGTTTCGTTTCGGGAAGTCACCGATCCCAGCCGACCGCCGGCCGCCACAGGAAAAGCCGAACGGACACCCATGAGAGAATGGGCCTGATGCGCCCGGGGGCCCGCGCGTGAGCGAAGACCTGACCGACGACGAGCTCGACGAGCTCGTATCCGGGACGCGCACCGTTGCCGATCTGCCGCAGGTCCCGGGCCCGACCGAGGCGACCGTCCGCGAGGGGGTCGCGAGCGAGCGCCGACGCAGGCGTCGCGAGGCCGCGGGCCCGAAGCTCGCGCGCGGCGAGTCCGTCGGACGCTACGTGATCCTCGACGTGCTCGGCGAGGGCGGCATGGGCGTCGTCTATGCCGCCTACGATCCCGAGCTCGATCGCAAGGTCGCGATCAAGCTGCTCCAGGCCAAGCCGGCCGGCGGCTCGTCGCCGGGTGGCGATCAGGCGTGGCTCGTGCGCGAAGCCCAGGCGCTCGCGCGGCTCTCGCACCCGAACGTCGTCGCGGTCCACGACGTCGGCACCCTGCCCGGCGATCGCGTGTTCGTCGCGATCGAGCTCGTCGAGGGCGAGACGTTGCGCGCGTGGATCAAGCGCCATCGCGAGCCGGACTGGCGCGCGGTCCAGCGCGTGATGCTCGAGGCCGGCCGCGGGCTCGCCGCCGCGCACGCCGCCGGGCTCGTGCACCGCGACTTCAAGCCGGAGAACGTGCTCGTCGGGACCGACGGCCGCGTCCGCGTGATGGACTTCGGGCTCGCGCGGCTCGACGGCGAAGAGCCGGCGTCGCGCAGCTCGGATCTCAGCATCGAGAGCCGCAGCCCGCTGTCCGAGCACCTGACGATCGCCGGTGCGGTCGTCGGCACGCCGGCGTACATGGCGCCGGAGATCTACGACGGCGTCGCGGCGAGCGCGCGCACGGATCTGTTCGCGTTCGGCGTCACGCTGTACGAGGCGCTGTATCGCCAGCGTCCGTTCCAGCGCAAGCAGCTCGTCGCGCCGCGCTCGCAGGTCCCGGTACCAAAGCCTCCGCCGCCGGACAGCCGCGTGCCGGCGCGGCTCCATCGCGTCGTGCTGCGCGCGATCGCGATCGATCCGGCCGCGCGCTACGCGTCGCTCGATGCGCTGCTCGGCGAGCTCGCGATCGATCCGTTCCAGCGCCGGCGCCGCGCGGTGTTCGCGACCGGCTCGGTGCTCGCGGTCGGCGCCGCGCTCGCGTCGGTCGCGATGCTGTCGAGCCGTGACAACGCGGACGCGCTCGTCTGCAAGGGTGCCGAGCGCCGGCTCGCGGGCGCGTGGGATCCCGCGGTGAAGCAGTC
Source organism: Kofleriaceae bacterium (assembly GCA_035715365.1). GTDB lineage: Bacteria > Myxococcota_A > Polyangia > Haliangiales > Haliangiaceae > JABFXX01. The sequence continues at coordinate 90,887 of DASTLB010000067.1, forward strand.
GCTGCACGACGCGTTCGGCAAGAGCACGCGGCCGTTCAAGGACCGCGCGTACGCCGCGCTCGCCGGCGCGCTCGACGCGTACAGCGCGGACTGGACGAAGGCGGCGACCGAGACGTGCGAGGCGACGCGGATCCACGGCGAGCAGACCGAGGAGGTCATGACGCTACGCCAGGACTGCCTCGATCAGCGACTCGCCGAGCTGCGCGCGTTCACGAAGCTGCTCGCGACCGCCGACGACGTCGCGGTCGAGAAGGCGAGCGCCGGCGCGCTCCAGCTCGAGCCGATCGAGCGCTGCGCCGATGTCGCGGCGCTGCGCGCGCCGACGCAGCCGACCGCCGAGCAGCGGCCGAAGATCCAGCAGGTGATCGAGCGGCTGTCCGATGCGAAGGCCGGCATGTACGCCGGCAACTTCGGCCGCGCGATCAACGCGTCGACCGACGCGGCGAAGCTCGCGCACGACATCGGCTTCGATCCGCTCGAGGCCGAAGCCCAGATGACGCTCGGCATGGCGCTCGTCAACGTCGGCAACACGAACGACGCGCACACCGCGCTCGCCGCGTCGACGTGGGCGGGCCTGCGCGGCCACCGCGACGACATCGTGTCGCTCGCCGCCGTGCACAACGCGCTCGCGACCGCCGAGGGGCTCAGCAAGCCCGAGGAAGCGCAGATCTGGCTCGATCTCGGCGCTGCCGCGAGCGCGCGGTCCGGCAAGCACCCGCGGCTCGAGCAGCAGCGGCTGCAGATCGCCGGCGTCGTCGCGGGCACGCGCGGTGATCTGATCGGCGCGGTCCGGGCGCACGAGCAGGCGCTCGCGCTCGCGCTCCAGCTCTACGGCCGCGATCACATCCTCGTGTCGCGCGCCGAGCAGCTGCTGGGCGCGTCGCTGATCGGCGCCGGTGACTACGCGGCGGCGACCGCGCACTACGAGCACGCGCTGCAGATCGTCACGAAGTTCTACGCCGGCGCCGAGCACCCGGACGTCGCGATCCTGCAGAGCGGGCTCGGCAGCTGCTACCACTACACGAACGAGCCGCAGAAGGCATACGCCGCGTTCCAGCGCGCGCTCGACATTCGCGAGCGCGTGTTCGGCGCGAACAGCCCGGTCCTGATCCCGACGCTCAACAACTTCGCCGAGCTCTACAAGGACGACGGCAACACGACCGCGGCGCTCGCGCTGATCGAGCGCGCGCAGAAGCTGACCGAGCAGACGGTCGGGCGCGCGCATCCGTACTTCGTCAGCGTCACGACGACGTATGGTGAGATCCTGCTGCGCGCGAACCGGATCGCCGACGCGCGGCCGCAGCTCGAGACCGCGCTGCGGATCGGCGAGCGGCTGCAGTCGCCGTATCTGCCGGCGGCGCTGACCGCGCGGGCGCGGCTCGCGCGCGTCGAGAAGCAGTGGGCCGATGCGGTCGCATTCGACGAGCGCGCGATCGCCGGCTACGAGAAATCGGCCGGCAAGGACGCCGCGGAGCTGTGGCGTCCGCTGACCGGGCTCGCGCAGGCGAAGATCGCCCAGGGTCGCACGCAGGATGCACGCCCGCTGCTCGAGCGCGCGATCGCGATCGGCGAGAAGGCGAAGGTCGCTGCCTCGTATCTCGACGAGCCCCGCGCGCTGCTCGCGCAGCTCAAGAAGTGATTCCCCCGTTCAGACGACGTGGCGATGACGATCGCGCTCGTCATCCTTGCGCAGGTGACGCCACGGGAATGCCTCGGCGGCTTCCGGCGCGTTCGTTCCCTTCTTCGGAGAGCGGACCGGCTGCGGCTTCTTCGGGTCCTCTTCGTCGTAGTCACGCATGACGGTGTCGACCGAGTGCAGGCTGCGTGCCGATGCGCGACCGAAAAAAAAGACCAGGCAAGACGCCGTCACTCGTCTTGCCTGGCCACACCGCCGTCGTCCCGGAGAGTCCGACGACAGTGTCGATTCACAGCACCGTGCGTTTACGCGCGGTTCTTCTTGTCGCTGACGTCCGTCTCGTTCTTACCGACCGCGGACGTCTGGCTCTGGTTGCCTCGACCCATCGTCGTGCCGGTCTGCGCCGAACGATTCGTGTCGGTGCTCACGCGGATCTGATTCTGGACGTCCTTGACGCCCGCGCAGCGCTCGACGATGTCCTCGGCGAGCCGCTTCATGTGGCGATCCGGAACCGTTCCGGACAGCACGACCTCGCCGCCCTTCACGGTCACGTCGATGTTCGACGCGTCGACGTGATCGTCGTCCGACAGGATCTCGCAGACCTGCTCGCGGATCCGCTCGTCCGACCGCGTGTAGCCCATCGGGCCCTTGCCACGATGCGTCTGTCCCTGGTTGAGGCCTTGCCCGCCGATGCCACCGACGCCCGAGGCGTAGCCGCCGCTCTGGCCCTGCCCCGGACCCTGCTGGCCGTAGCCATACGTGCTTTGCTGGCCGTAGCCCGGAAGACCTTGCTGTCCGCCCGGCGGATGACCGAGCCCGTGCTGCTGGCCGTAGCCCTGCTGGCCATAGCCCTGCTGGCCGTAGCCCTGCTGGCCGTAGCCCTGCTGGCCGAAACCCTGGCCATAGGTCTGGCCGTAGTTCTGGGTGCCCATCATGCCTTGATGGCCCTGACCGAAGTAGCCGCTGCCTCCGCCCTGGCCGTACTGCTGTCCGACGTGCTGGCCGGGTGATTCGGTGAACTGCGCGCCGCTCGAGCCGCCGCGGAAGCCTTGCATGCCGCCGCCGCCGCCGCCGTAGCCGCCGTAGCCCGTCGAGCCACCCTGGCCATAGCCGGTCTGCTGGCCCATCTGCGATCCTTGATAGCCGCCGTAGCCCTGCGAGCCCATGCGCTCCTCGCCGCGGCCGCCGTAGCCGCGATCTTCGAAGCCGCGCCCGCCGCCGAGCTGACGATCCTCGGATCCGCGACCCATGCCGCCGCCGAATTCGCGCTCGCCGCGATCCTGCCAGTAGCCGGATCCGCCACGACCGCCGCCGAAGCGCTCGTCGATGCCCATGCCTTGCGAGTGACGATCGCGATCGCTGCCGTAGTAACCCTGGTTGCGGTTCTGCCAGCCCATCGAGCGATCCTCGCCGTAGCGACCCGAGCCATAACCGCTCTGGCCCTGACCGTACGATTCCGTCGAGGCCCACTCGTGGCCACGGCTGCGGCTGCGATCGTCGTCGTCCTGCCAGCCGCGTCCACCGCCGAAGCGCGTCTCGCTTCGACCGCCGCGATCGCGCTCGTAGCGGTCGTCATCACGATCGAAGCGACTCTCGCGATCGTCATCGCGCGAGCGCAGGTGTTGATCCTGCGGGCGCCAGCTCGGACGGTTCTCGTCGGGAAGGGCGACGTTGCGCCCGCTGCCATTCTGTTGGTTGGCCATCTGCGGATTCCTTTCCTCTCTCAGGCCCTCGCTCATCGACGAGGGCTTTCCCGGTTCCTCAATCGCTGCGCCGACATCTGCATCACCCGTGCCCCAACGCACGTCAGGCGGACACGCAGGTCGCGACGCGATGTCTCGGGAGCATCGTCGTGATTGCCGCGGATGCGCTCGCACGCAGTGCGCGCTGTGACGCACGCGCGCGATCGAACGCAGCGCGTCGCCGGGACTAGATCAGGTTCACGTCAATTCGCCGTCGACGTCGCTTCGAACGCGCGAATCACCGTGACCTTGATCTGGCCGGGGAACGTCATCTCTTCGGCGATCTGCTGCGCGATCTCCGTCGACATCTCGACGACGGTCAGATCATCGACGTCGCGCTCGCGGACGTAGACGCGAAGCTCGCGACCACCGTGGACCGCGTGCGCGTTGATCACGCCGCGCCTCGACATCCCGATCCGCTCGAGATCTTCGATCTTCGCGGTGAAGCCTTCGGCGAGCTCGCGACGCGCACCGGGACGCGCGCCGCTCATCGCATCCGACGCCGCGACGAGATACGCGTAGACCGAGTTGCACGGCTCGTCGGCGTGGTGTGCGCCGATCGCGTTCGCGACGACCTCGGGCTCGCCGAGCCGGCGCGCGATGTCGGCACCGATCACGGCGTGGCTGCCCTCGATCTTGTGCGTGAGCGCCTTGCCGATGTCGTGCATCAACGTCGCGCGACGCGCGAGCTTGACGTCGAGCCCGAGCTCGGCCGCCATCATGCCGGCGAGGTACGACGCCTCGACCGCGTGCCACCACTGGTTCTGGGTGTAGCTCGTGCGGAAGTTGAGTGCGCCGACGAGCTCCACGATCTCCGGATGCGCCTTCGGGATGCCCAGCGTCTGGAACGCGCGCTTGCCGAGCGCACGGATCTCCTGTTCCAGGTGATCGCGCGCCTTCTGCGCCCACGCGTCGGGATCCTTGCGCGCGTCGTCGAGCGTCTCGGGCTTCTTGACGAGCCGGCCGATCGCGCGCCGGACCATCTCCTTGCCGACGCCGTCGAGCCCGTCGAGCCGGATCGCGTCGTGCTCGTCGTTGACGAGCAGCTGCAGCCCCGAGACGCGCTCGAGCGACTTGTGCATCGAGCGCTCGCCGCCGCCGGTATCGAGCAGCACCGCGACAAGATCCTTGCCGATGCGCAGGTGGTTCATCGCGCGCTCGGTCAGATAATGATGGTGATAGCGCGCCGCTGCGATCTCCATGATCCGGCGCGCCTCGCGATCGTGTGCTGGATCGGCCGCGCTCTGATCGATCGCGCGCAGCTCGGCGGCGGCACGCGCGCGCGCGTCGTCGAGCCAGGCCTGGCCGAGGTTCGCGATCAGCTCGGCGGCACGCACACCGGCGCGCGACTCGAGCTCCGCCTTGCGGCCCTCGAGCTTCTTCGCGGCGTCGCGCTCGAGCCCGGTCGCGCGATCGCGGCGCGATTGCAGCTCGCGCTGACCGCCGGCGATCTCGTCCTCGCGCGCCTCGAGCGCATCGGCGAGTGCGCTGACCGAGGCCTCGGCGCGCGTCACCGCCTCGGCGCGGCGCTCGACCTCGGCCTCGGCGCGCGCGAGATCCTCGTCGCGTGCGGTCCGGATCGCGAGCGCCTCGGCGCGCGCCGCGGTCTCGATCGCCTTCTTGCGCGCGGCGGCCTCGAGCTCGGCCGCCTTGATCTCGGCGGCCGCCTCGCCGCGCGCGATCGCGATCGCCTCGTGCGCCTTGCGCTCGGCCTCGGCCTTGCCGGCACGCGCCGCGAGCACCGCGGTGATCACCGCGATGACGATGCCTGCGAGCACGGCCAGGACCATGCCGCGAGCATACCCCGGCTCAGTCGCCGGGTCGCTCGAGTGCGGTGTCCGAGCTGCCGCTGCCGCGCCCGGGATGCGTTCCCGAGCCCTTGCCGGTTCCGGACGACGCCGGCAGCCGCTCGAGCTCGACCCCGACGGTGAGGTTGCCCTTGACCGTCACCTGCTTCGTCTTCTTGCGATAGCCCGCGAGCCGGAGCTCGAACGTCATCGGCTTGTTCGACATCAGGACATCGAGCACGAGCGGCGTCTTGCCGATCGGCTGACCGTCCTGGCCGTACACCGTCGCGCCCGCGGGTCGGCTCTCGATCGTGAGCAGCGCCTGCTCGGGCGCGGCCGGACGCGCATCGGCATGCGGCGCGTGCGCGATCGCCGCATCGACGATCGGCCGCGGCGGCGCGGCATCGCGCGGCGGATCCGCGGGCACCGCGACCGTCGACGATCCGGCATCGCTCGCCGCGGCCGTCACGCCCGCGGGCTTGCGTCCGCCGCCGCACCACGCGACCGCGAACGCGCCCCCGCCGAGCCCGAAGATCAGCCCGAGCACGAGCACGACCGGCCACATCTTGCGTGGCGGGCGCGACGAGTAGCCGACCGGTGTCGCGATCCGCATCGTCTGGTTCTTCGGCTCCGACGGCGGCGCGAGCCCCGGCGGCACGCCGATCGCACGCGGTGCACTCGCCGGCGACGACCCCGGGCGCGCGGTGATCCCCGACGGCGCGTCGCCCATCATCGTCGGCGCGATCTGCCATGGCTCCGGCGCGACGCCGGGTGCCGGCACGTGCTGCGCGAGCCGCGTCGCGTGATCCGCGGCCGCGTGGCGCTGACCGCGCATCGCCGCAGCGTTCGCGACGACGGTCCGCGCGTCGACCTTCGCCTCGCCCGGTGCGACCGAGCGCGCGGGCGCGATCGGCGGCGAGCCGCGCAGGTACGCCTCGGGATCGAGCAGCGCGTCGCGCAGCGCGATCATCGTCGGGAACCGCGCATCGACCGGCTTCGCGAGGCAGCGCAGCAGCACCTGCTCGACGCTCGGCGGGATCGCCGGATTGAAGCCACGCGGCGCCGGCGGCAGCATCGTCACCTGCTTGACGAGCACCTCGCCCATCGACTCGCCGTCGAACGGCAGCTTGCCGGTCATCATCTGGAACAGCAGGATGCCGAGCGCGTAGATGTCGGTCCGATGATCGATGTCGCGCTTGCTCTCGCACGCCTCGGGCGACATGTACTGCGGCGTCCCGAGCAGCACGCCGTGCGCGGTCTTCACCGCCGAGCCGGCGGCGAGCATCTTCGCGAGCCCGAAGTCGAGCACCTTGACGAAGTCCGGATCGCCGAGCCGGCGCGTCAGCATGATGTTGTCGGGCTTGAGATCGCGATGGATCACGCCGGCGGCATGCGCGGCAGCGAGCGCGTTCGCGATCTGCGCGCCGATGTGCAGCGACCGCATGATGTCGACGCGCTTCTCGCGCCCGAGCACCGTCGCGAGCGTCTGCCCTTCGAGGTACTCCATGATGTAGAAGTGATCGCCGTCGGGCGTCACGCCGAAGTCGTGGATCTCGACGATGTGCTCGTTGCCGATCGTGTTGACGGCCTTCGCTTCCTGGAAGAACCGCTGCACGACCTCGCGGTTGCCGGCGAGCTCGCGGTGGATCACCTTGAGCGCGACCTTCTTGCCGATCAGCGGGTGCTCGGCGACATACACCGCTCCCATGCCGCCAGTCCCGATTTTCTGCAGGATGCGGTAGCTGCCGATCGATTGGCCGGCCGCGAGCAAGACCTTGAAGATTGTAGCTTACCGAGCGGGGCCCGCGCAGAACTGCTCGTAATCGACGAGTGGGATGGCGCTTCGATCAACGCCGTCACCGCAAGTCGGGCATTTGGGGTCGCGGCGGAGCCTCAGCTCGCGAAATCGCGTCTTGATCGCGTCGTAGACGAGGAGCCGACCGGCGAGGGTATCCCCGAGCCCGAGGATGATCTTGATCGCCTCGGTCGCCTGCAGAACGCCCATCGTGCCCGGCAACACGCCGAGCACGCCGCCTTCGGCGCACGACGGCGCATCCTCGGGCGGCGGCGGCTGCGGATACAAGCAGCGATAACAGGGCGAGCCGTTCGCCGGGAACACGGTCAGCTGTCC
>DASTLB010000068.1:0-121591 GCA_035715365.1 Kofleriaceae bacterium
CCCCCTGGCGTTCGAGCTGCGCATGGTCCGGCCAATCGGAGCGATCAGTTCGGCCGCCTCCTCGGCGATCACTTCGGCCGCCCCCAGTGCGATCAGTTCGGTCGCCTCCACCGCGATCACCTAGCCCGCCTCGTTACACTCAGTCGCGCCTCGATGTCGGACCAGTGCTCCTCGAACGGATCTGGGCGCGTCCGCCAGTCGCGCGGCGCGGTCATCACCGACGGCAGCTCACCGGCGGTGACGTACTTGCGCGCGGTCTGACGGTGCATGCCGGCCTTCATGGCGGCATCGCCGATCCGTCCGTGTTTGCTCATCTCTTCCATCAGCTTCCTCACTTGGGCGTCGGTCACTGCGCGCACGAGAGCTGGCCTCCAACACGGGGAAACCACGGCCCTCTGACCGCGATGACGCGCGCTCAGATCTGGCGAGATCTAATTGTCGTCGGATGGCGAGATGTAATTGTCGCTGAGCAACGGCCTGTACGGCCTCGCGCAAACGGGGCTCGCGCGCGATCCGCTGAGCGGCGAGCTGTTCCTGTTCGTGAATCAGTCGCGCAAGCTGTGCAAGGTGCTGCTGGGACGGCGCCGGGCTGTGCATTTTCCAGAAGCGGCTCGAGAAGGACACGTTCGCCAAACTGGTGGCGCGACGACGGTCAGGTCGTGCGGCTGACCGCGAGCAAGCTCGCGCTCTACATCGAAGGCTCGTCGGCAAGCACGCGCTGTCGTTGATCGCGATCGAGCGAAAACCTCTTGTTTCGGATCGCGCGATATGATCAAAGAAGAAGCGTGGCGATCAGCGAAGCCGACATCTAGCGCGAGCAGGATGTCGAGGAGCTTCGTCGGATGGCCCTCGCGCAGCACGCGCAGATCCGGCAGCTAATCGAGAAGCTCCGACGCAAGTGCGACACGCTGTCCTTCTACACCGGCAACAAGGACGAGCTGCAGGAGACGCTCGCGCTGATCGAGGGCCTGACGCAGCAAGCGAAGCGGCTCGAGGACAAGGCGAACAAGGTCAGAGGACCCAAGCCGCCGAAGAAACCGGCGGAAGGTTCGGGACCGACGCCACAGCCGCGGTTGCCGGCGGCACCCGAAGCTCGCATGTGCCCGAGCGCTTCGAACTCGACACGGCGGATCGCACTTGTCCGAGCTGCGGAGGCGGCCTGTTCGAGATGAAAGGACAAGTCGAGACGTCGGAGATGATCGACGTCGTCGAGGCACGTATCGCGTCGTGCAGGTCAAGCAGCAGAAGTACGTGTGTCGATGCGGCGGCTGTGTCGAGACCGCGCCCGGCGCCGCGCGCGCCACGCCGGGAAGCCGCTACTCGCTCGCGCTCGCGATCAAGATCGTCCTCGACTAGCATCTCGATCACATTCCGCTCGTCGTGACAGGCTCGGATCATGGACCGGCACGGCCTCGTGATCACCTCGCAGACGCTGTGGGACCTGGCCAATGCGATCGCGCATCGACTGAAGAGTCTCGACGAGGCACTGTTCGCACACGTGCTCGCGCAACCCGTGATCGGTCTCGATCAAACAGGCTAGCCTCGTCTCGACGGCAGCGGCGGGAAGAAGTGGCAGATGTGGTGTCTCACCGCGCCGGGCGTCGTCGTGCACCGCATCCGCGATGACAAGAGCGCCGCGACCTTCAAGGAGCTCGTCGGTACCTACCGCGGCACCATCGTGTGCGACGACCTCGGCACGCACGAGGCCGGCGCGCGCGAGGGTCCCGGCATCGTGCTCGCGAACTGCTGGGCACATGTCTACCGCCGCTTCGAAGAAGCCGAGCCCGATCATCCCGAGGCCGAGAAGGCCCTCGCGTGGATCGGTACGCTCTACGAGATCGATCGTCGCGCCGAGGTGACCTCGATCGCCTCGTCGAGTTGCGTCGCACCGAGTCCGTGCGCGTGCTCGACGAGCTGAAAGCATGGCTCGGCGACCAGGTCACGCTCACCCGCTGTCGATCGGCAAGGCATCGGCCTACACGCTCGGCAACTGGCCCAAGCTGGTCCCTTCGTCGACGATGCGCGCATCCCGCTCGACAACAACGCCACCGAGCGCGGCATCCGCGGCCCGGTCGTCGGTCGCCGCAATCACTTCGGCTCGAAGTCACGACGCGGCACCGAGGTCGCGGCAACACTGTACACCATCATCGAGACCGCGAAGCTCCACGACATCGATTTGGTCGCGTACCTCTACGCTGCGATCGTCGCCGCTGACCGTGGCGAGCTGCTCTTGCCCGAGCGATTCGCGGCGCGGCAACCCGCTACGACGCCGTAGCTTCGCGCCCGCCTACTACGCGACGCCGGCGCTCGTCACGACGGACCAGCGCGAGGACTTACGTTGCTTGCACAGATCGACACGCCCGTCGACGATCGTGCCGCGCGGGAACGTCCGCGACTCGGCCTCGCCGCGCGCCAGAAAGTCGACGAGCGGCGCGAGCTCTGCCGGATCGCACGGCGTCACGGCCGGCACCGACACGGCAGGGCAGTGCGTCTTCACCGCATCACCAGGCGCGCGGCTCGTAGTCCTTGAAGAACGCGCCCGCGATCCGGTCTCCTCGCACGCCGCGCAGGATCGGGGCGATCACGCGCGCGGCGCCGTCGACGATGTCGAGCGGCGGCACGAAGCCCGTCGCTTCGATCTGCTGCTTCTTGCCGTGCGGGTTCTCCTGCGTGATCCAGCCGGTGTCGACGCTGTTCATGTAGATGCCGTCGCGCACGTAGTCCGCCGCGCTCGTCCGCGTGAACATGTTGAGCGCGGCCTTCGCCATGTTCGTGTGCGGATGGCGCGGCTGCTTGTTCGCGTAGTCGAACACGCCCTCCATCGCCGACACGTTGACGATGTAGCGATCCGCGAACGGGCTCGCCGCGAGCAGCGGACGCAGCCGGCTCGCGAGCAGGAACGGCACCATCGCGTTGACGACGTGGACCTCGGCGAGCTCGACCGGCTCGACGTCGGACGCGCCGAGCACCCAGCTGTTGATCGGTCGCAGATCGAGCGGCTTGCCTTCCTCGTCGACGCGATCGGGGAACATCAGCGCATCGGTCGGTGCCGGCAGCAGGCCTTGCTCGGCGGCGGCGAGGCTCGCGTAGTAGGCCAGTGGCCGGCGCACGGTCTGCGCCGCGTTGTTGATCAGGATGTCGAGCGGCGCGCCGCCTGCGACGAGCTTGTCGATCCAGCGCAGCACGCCACGGATGTCGAGGAAGTCGAGCCCGACGACGTCGACGTTCGCCAGTCCCGCCGCTTCCAGCCGCACGCGCGCGTCGCGCGGGAACCGCGTCGTCAGCGTGACGTGCGCGCCGGCTGACGCCAGCATCTTAACGATCTCGAACCCGATCTTGATCCGGCCACCGGTGACGAGCGCGCGCCGGCCGGTCAGGTCGACGGCATCGGTGCGCGCCGAGGAGTTGCGGTCGGCGCAGCTGGCGCACAGCGCGTGGTAGAACGCGTGCAATCGCCGAAACGGCTGCTTGCAGACGTAGCAGGTGCGATCCTGGCGCAGCATCCGGACGCGGGCGGTCGCCGGCGGACGCTGGAAGTACGTCGCGGCGCGCTCGGAGCCGAGCAGCTGCTCGCGATCGTGGCGGCGGGTGTCGTGCTTGCGCTCGCGCTTGTGGAGCTTCTTCGCGTCGCGCACGAGCACGGCCGCGGCGCGCGCGACCGCGACGCGCGCGGGATCGCGCGGATCGACGGCACGCAGCGCCTCGAGCGTCGCGAGGCACTGCGCGATCGCGTCGGCGTCGGGACGAGGTGAGGGTCGATCGGATTCGAACCGATGTTCTCCAGCTTCGCAGGCTGGCGCGTCGACCTCTGCGCTACGACCCTCGAGGCGTGGATGGAGTGGGGGTCGATCGGATTCGAACCGATGTTCTCCAGCTTGACAGGCTGGCGCGACGACCTCTGCGCTACGTCCCCCGTGCGCACGAAACTGGGGGTCGATCGGATTCGAACCGATGTTCTCCGAACTGTGTTGTATCGGCGCGTCGACCTCTGCGCTACGACCCCCGTGAGCCACGGCGGCGATCTATACCTGCGTCTGTTCTCGCCGTGGGAAGCCGCGCCGCAAAAAACACATGAAGCCCTGGGCCAAGCTCCTCGTCATCGTCGGACTCGCCGGATTCATCGGCATGTTTCTCCCGTTCCTGATCGTGCAACGTGGACCCATCAAGCTCGGGCGTACCGCGAGCCAGCTGACGTTTCGGATGGAGCACACGCGCGCGCTGCTCGACAAGCAGCTGCCGCTGATCGCCGAGCTCAACCTGCCGCGCGACGTGCGCAGCGCTCGCCAGGATGCGCGCGACGTCGTCCACGCCGCTCGCTATGCCGCGCTGCTCTACATCCCGGCGATCGGGATGCTGCTTGCCGGGCTGTACGGGCTGTGGCGCAAGCGGTCGAGCCGGATGCTCGGCGCGATCGGCCTGATGTGCGGGCTGGCGTCGACGGCGTGTTACTTCGGCCTGCGCTACGTGCTCGATCACGAGCTCGATCCGTCGATGCTGAAGCGCACGAAGGTCGACCTCTACATCGGCGCGCACCTGCTCGTGTTCGTCGGCGTGCTCGGGATCCTCGTCGGGCTCGCCGCGCTGACACGGCCGGATCCGGCGCCGAAGTTACGCTGAGCGCTGGCGCAGCGCCCACGCCGCCGCGCCCGCCGCGCGCCGCGTCGCGACGTCGTAGTGGTCGACGCGACTCGACACCACCGCGAGCGGCTCGATCGCGTCGCGCGCACCGATCGCGCGCAGCGCGTGCACGATCGGCAGCTGCGGCTCGACAAGGCCCGGCCGGAGCAGCGCGAGCAGCACGGGCGCGAAGCACGCCGCCGCCGGCCCGAGCTCGGTGATGCGCTGGAGTCCCGCGGCGCGCACGATCGGATCGGCATGCGTCAGCGCGCGGCCGAGCAGCGCACGCGCGGGCAGCGTCGTCGGTGGATCCGCCATCGTCACGGCGGACACGACGCCCGGCTCGGGGTCGGCGTACGGGTCGCCGAGCGGCTTGCCCGATGGCCGGATCGGCAGCGCGATCGCCACGTCGAACAGCGTGCAGAAGTGCAGGTACGGATACTTGTCGAGCAGCGTCGGCAGCCGGTGTGCCTCGGCATCCCGGCGTCCGACGCGCTCCGCGCACGCACGCGGGCCGACCTCGAGATGCTCGAGCGGCGGCGGGTGCTTGCGCTTGCCGAGTGCCGTCACGACCTCGACGCCTCGCTCGATCGACGACACCCGCACCCGCAGCCGCCGCAGCTGCACCGCGGCCGGGATCTTCAGCAGCAGCTTCACGAGCTCGGGCGCCGTCATCCCCTGCTTCGCGAGGTGCCGCGTGTCGAGCAATGCGCCGTAGATCTGGCCTGCACGCCACGCGAGCTTCAGCGAGTGCTTGAACGTCATCATCTGCGCCATCGCGCCGAGCAACGCCGCGCCGTGCTCCAGCACGTGGGCCTCGATGCCGCGCTCGAGCGCGCGCCGCTGCGCACCGTCGGCGGCGAGCACGGCGTGCTCCATCGTGATCAGCGCGCCGCGCGGATCGCCGTCCTGCCCCAATCGATCGGCGCACACGAGCAGCGCCTGCCGCAGCTCGTCGTCGTACGGCTGGTCGAACGCGAGCGTCGCGAGCTCGTCGTAGTTCAATTCGGGGCGACCACCGTCGCCGTGCCGGTCTTCGCGAGCGTGCCGAGGAAGCTCGCGGCCTGGTTCGTCGCGAGCGGGATGTCGAACACGACGAAGTGGCCGTCCGAGCCCTGCTGCTGGTTGTACTGCGCGAGCACGGCCGTCACGCCGTCGAGGTTCGCCGAGAACGGCGGCGGCATGATCGCGCGGCCGCGCAGCTCGATGAGGCCCTCGACGTCCTTCGTGTTCGGCGTCTGCACGAGGTCACCGCCGAGCGCGGTCGCGAACGCCTCGATCGACGGGTTCGGCGTGTACGAGTCGACGAAGCCTTCGGTCTGGAAGATGTTGCGCGGCGGGATCGGCGTGCCGTCGGGCAGCATCTGCGGCTGGCGCACCATCAGCGGGGCATAGTTCGCGCCGTCCGCGCGCTCGGCCCACATCTGGAACAGCGCGAGCGACGGGTTGTCCTCGTCGACGGGATCGTCGCGCAGGAACGTCTGGACGAGCGCGGGGATGTCGAGCGGCTGCGTCTTGTGGAGCAGCGCGATATAGAGCAGCCCGCCGGTACCCGAGAACACCGCGCCCGAGAGCGCGGGCTCGAACGCGACGAACCCCGGGCCGGTGAGCCCGCCCTGCGAGTGGCCGAAGAAGAACACCTTGTTCGGGTTGAACCGGATCGTGCGGTTGCCGTCGGGGATCGCCATCCCGAGCGCGAGCCGCATCTGCGACCACGCGTCCGCGGTGCCCTGCAGTGCGTTGTCGCGCATCGCGTACGGGTTCGCGATGTTGAAGAAGTCGAGCTCGGGGTTGCCGCCCGGGTTGCGCGGCCCGTGCAGCACCTGGTCGGTCGAGATCACCGCGATACCCTGTGCGGCGAGCGCGCTCGCGGTGCCGTCGTCGATGAACGACACGTAGTCGCCGCCGGTGCCGTGGCTGTAGATCGCGATCGGGAACCCGCCCGCCGGGGTCGCGCCCGCGGGCACGGTGAGCGCGAACCGCATCGGCTCCATGCGCTGGACGACCGCGGCGCCGTCGGCACCGACGACGATCTGGCCGCTCGGCGGATTGCGGTACGGCACATCGCCTTGCTGCAGGTTCGCGGCCTGGTACGTGCCCGTGAACGTCTTGAACACCGCGTTCGATCCCGGCGACATCACGCCGGCCGCCTTCGGCGCGGGCGCCGTGAAGATCGCCTGCCGGATCGCGGGCACGACCGCGGTCGCGCGCTGCGTGGTGAACACCGCTGCCGACACGACGTCGTCGCGGCCGTCGTCGCCCTCGCGATCGAGGTAATCGAGCAGCGGCTGATACGCGGGGCGCGCCGCGAGGATCGCGGTGTCCGACGTCTCGTGCGTCAGCTCGTGGAACGTGCCCGATGCCGCGACGCCGTCACCGTCGAGATCGGTCACCCGGTCGGTGACGACGAGCGCGTACGTCGTGCCGTCGGCGAGCCCGAACCCGGGGTACGGCCGCGCGACGATGTGGTTGCCGCCGAGCGTCGCCGTCGGCTCGGCGCGGAACCGCACGAGGATCGGCGTCTTCTCGCCGAGCCGCGGCGAGTCCGGATCGATGTCGACGAGGTAGACCGACGCGCCCGGCTGCGTCGACGCCGCGGGATCCGGCAGCGACGCCGGATCGATCGCGCCGTCGAACCGCGCGAAGATCGCCTCGTTCTTGCCGAAGCCATCGAGGCTCTCGGCGGCACCTCGGTACGTGTCGACGATCAGGCTGTTCGTCGGGAACAACGAGAGGTCGAGCGTGCCGTCGGGCTTGCGCCACAGATCGTTCGGAAACGGCAGCGCGTAGAAGTCATCGCCCGGGGTGCCGCCCGGCACCGCGAACAGCGCCGTCGTCGGCGGCGCACCGCTATCGCACGCGCAGAGCACGAGCCCTGCCCAGATCATCGCCCTCATCGAGGGCACCGTATCTCAGAAGCCGCGGCGCGGGAGCCCCATCAGAACGTGAGCACCGCTACACCGGACAGCACGAACCCGGTGCCACCGCCGGCGATCGCAACCCCATAGCCCGGGCGCGAGTCCTGGAGGTAGTACGCCGCCGAGCCAGCCACGACCATCGCGAGCCCGACGACGGTCAGCGTCACGCCGATCCGCTGCGCGTGGCGCTGGTCCTCCTTGCGCGCGAGCTCGACGGGGCGCAGCGCGGCGGCGGCTGCGGCTTCGGCCTCGGCGCGCTGCGCGGCATCGGCGTCGGGCAGCTGGGGCGGCAGCGCGTTGATCAGCTTGACCGTCGCGGCGGTCGCCGAGCCCATCGCCTCGTTGAGCGTGCAGACCTCGCAGCGATCGGTCGCCTGCGAGAGCACGCCGCCGGTGTCGGTGCGCATCACCGTGACGACATAGCCAAAGCTCGTGCCGCTGCCGGTGAGCGCGACGAGCAGCACGACCTCGGCACCGGTCTGGACCTTCGTCTCGGTCAGGCACGCGCCGACGAGGCAGCCCTCGCTCCACTTCGTCGACATCCGCATGCGCTCGCGCATCTTGCTGCGCGGCACGAGCCAGTAGGTCTTCGCGTCGAGCTTCTTCTCGAGCGTGCGCTCGAACGTGTTCGTGATGTCGTTCGTCGGGCCCTCGACCTGGAGGATGCCGATGATCCGTCGGTGATCGAGCGGATCGGCGTGCGCGACGCTCGCCCCGACGAGCACCAGCAGGAGGACTGCGCGCGCGCTCACGCTTCGTCGATCTGGGTGATGAACTGCTTCATGAGGCCGTCGATCATCAGGTTGCGATCGAGGACCGCGTACTTGTTGTCGCGCCAGCCGGTCTGGACCTCGTCGAACCGCTTCTGGGTCTCGGCGATCGTCGCCTTGTAGAGGCCGACCTTCTTGACGATGTCCTTCTGGTTACGAATGAAGTACGCGATCATCGACGCACCGGCCGCGACCGACATCACGAGGCCGAGCGGGCCGCCGAGCGCGTACTTGAGGCCGATCCGCAGCGCGATCAGCAGGCCCGCGCCGAGCGCGACCTTCTTCGTCCCCGAGCCGTCGACCACCGAGTCCTTCGCGAGCGCGAACGAGGTGGTCCCCGACGCGATCAGAAGAGCGATGAAGTTGCCGCGCCGGGTCGTCCAGCCGCGGTCGTAGTACTCGCGGATGCCCTGCTTGAGGAACGCGTCGTAGGACGAGTAGATGCCCTTGTCCGACGCCGCGGGCTCCTTCGATGGCTCTGCCACGAACCAACCATAGCGCAATGTCTTTCCAAAGATCTGCCGCCCGGGGCCCCTGGGTTTCCGGTTTGACAGGGGTACCCCGGTCGACCAGATTCGAGGGCATGCATTGGATGAGGCTGCGAACGCTGGCCCTGGCGCTGGTCTTCACGCTGTCCGGCCACGCCGCGTTCGCCGACCTCGGCACCGGGCGCGACAAGCTCGCCGCCGGTGACTACAAGGCCGCGATCGCCGAGCTCGGCAAGGTCACCGGCAAGGACCGCCCGGCCGCTCGCGTGCTGCTCGCGCGCGGACAGATCGCGACCGGCGACTACGCCGGTGCCGAGCAGACGCTGACCCCGCTCGCGACCGGCAAGGACGCGACCGCGCGCGACGCCCGGCTCGCGCTCGCCGATCTGCGCAAGCTCACCGGCCGCACCGCCGACGCGCGCAAGGATCTCGAGGCGCTGTACAAGGAGCGGCCCGACGATCGCGGCGTGCGCACGCAGCTCGGCATCGCGCGCTACGTGATGGGCGATCTGCTCGGCGCGAAGCAGCTGTTCGACATCACGATCAAGGAGTCGGACAACAACAAGCTCGACTTCGACAACCCCGACGACATGTACAACCTCGCCGAGGCGGCGCGCTACACGGCACAGTTCCAGCTCTCGAACGACGCGTTCCGCGAGGTCATGAAGCTGCGGCCGCAGATGACCGACGCCGGCGTCGCCTGGGCGGACCTGTTCCTCCAGAAGTACGCCGCGCCGCTCGCCGAGCAGACGCTCGAGGACGTGTTCAAGATCAACCCGAACCACCCCGACGCGCACGCCGCGATGGCCGAGGTGATCGTCGAGACCCGCTACGATCTCGCCGCGGTCCGCCACCACCTCAAGGCCGCGCTCGATCTCAACCCGAAGCACGCGCGCGCGCTCAAGGTCCGCGCGTCGATCGAGATCGATCAGAACCAGTGGGACGTCGCGCAGAAGACGCTCGACAGCGTGCTCGCGATCAACAAGGACGACGTCGAGGCGATCGCGATGAAGGCGACGATCGCGTGGCTGCGCGACAACACCGCCGGCTACAACGCCGAGCGCGCGAAGGCGTTCGCGATCAACCCGAAGTACGCCGAGCTGTATCGCATCGTCGCGCGGTCCGCCGTGCGCGAGCACCGCTACGTCGAGGCGATCGAGCTCGAGAAGGAAGCGGTCAAGCTCAAGCCCGACTTCTACGAGGCGATGGCGGGCGCCGGCCTCGGCTACCTCCGGCTCGGCATGGAGAAGGAGGGCATCGAGTGGCTCGACAAGTCGTGGACCGGTGACCAGTACAACGTCCGCACGTTCAACACGCGCAAGCTGTTCCGCGAGACGATCCCGAAGGAGTACACGGTCTCGCAGAGCAAGAGCTTCCGCATTCGCTACCACAGCGAGGAGAAGCCGGTGTTCTCGCGCTACCTCGAGCCGACGATGGAGCGCGCGTTCGCCGACATGGTGCGCCGCTACGGCTTCACGCCGAAGCTGCCGGTGACGCTCGAGCTCTACGCCGATCGCACCGACTACGGCATCCGCACCGTCGGGCTGCCGGACATCGGCGCGCTCGGCGTGTGCTTCGGCAACGTGATCACCGCGATGTCGCCCGCGACCGGCGACATCAACTGGGGCATGGTGCTGTGGCACGAGCTCGGTCACGTGTTCGCGATCCAGCTGTCGAACTCGCGCGTGCCGCGGTGGTTCACCGAGGGCCTGTCCGAGTACGAGACGCTGATCGCCTCGCCGTCGTGGCGGCGCGAGAACGACTCCGACCTGTACGGCGCGATGCTGAACGGCACGCTGCCGTCGATCGGCGCGCTCAACTCCGAGTTCATGCAGCCGGATCAGAACGCGGTCGTCGTCGCGTACTACCAGTCCGCCGTCACGATCGAGTACCTCGTCCAGACCTACGGGTTTCCGAAGATCGTCGAGGCGCTGAAGCTCTACGGAAAGGGCAAGGAGACGCCCGAGGTCCTGAAGACGATCACGGGCAAGTCGATCGCGCAGCTCGACACCGAGTTCCGCAAGTACCTCGAGATTCGCCTCAAGCCGTACGCCGGCACGTTCAAGCTGCCGACGCGCGGCTTCGACGACATCACGCAGCTCGAGATCGCCGCCGACGCCGCACCGCGTGACGGCAAGGCCCGCGCCTACGTCGCGCTCGGCCACTACTACGCCGGCGATGCCGAGAAGGCCGGCGCGACCGCGACCGCCGCGCTCGCGCTCGACGCCAAGCAGCCGATCGCGCGCTACATCCTCGCCGAGATCGCGGTCCACAAGAACGACGTCGCGAAGGCGCGCCAGCTGTACAGCGCGCTCGCCGCCGACGGGTTCGACAACGCCGACCTCCGCGCGCGCCTCGCCCAGCTCGCCGAGGGCGAGGGCAAGCTCGACGAGCAGGAGAAGCAGCTGTGCGCGGTCAAGAAGCTCGATCCCGAGCGCAGCTTCCCGTACCAGGAGCTCGCGCAGCTCTACGAGAAGAAGGGCGACATCAAGCGCGCGCTCGTCGAGTGGGAGGGCTACGCGTTCCTCGAGCAGATGGAGCTCGCGCCGCTCAAGAAGCTCGTCGTCGAGTACGGCAAGCTCGGCAACTGGCCGAAGGTCCGCACCTACGGCGAGATGGCGACGTACATCGCGCCGAACGATCCGGACGTGCTCGGCGGCCTCGGCCGCGCGTACGTCGAGACCGGCGATCCGGCGAAGGCGCTGTTCACGTTCGACACGATGCTGCTCACGAACCCGCGGCGCCCCGCGCTCGTCCACATCGGCCGGACGCGAGCCTACCTCGCGCAGAACAACAAGAAGGAAGCGAAGGCCGCGCTCGCGCTCGCGCTCCAGAAGGAGCCGAACAATGCCGAGGCGCTCGAGCTGAAGAAGCGGCTGCCGTGAGCTCGGATCGGTAGCCTCCCCCGAGGCTCGGTCATCGAACCGATCGCGTCAGAACAGCAGGCGCTGGATCGTGTCGATCACCTGGCGCAGCCGCATCGGCTTGTCGAGGAAGATGTTCGCGCCGGCGTCGAGGGCCTGCCGGCGCGCGGAATCACCGCCCGCGGACACCGCGATGATCGGCAGCGCGGACAGCCCGAGCTCGGTGCGCGCGTGCGCGATCACCTTCGGGCCATCGAGGATCGGCAGGTAGACGTCGATGATCAGCGCGTCGAACGTCTCCTTGCGCAGGATCTCGATCGCGGCACGGCCGTCCTCGGCGTTGCGGAACACGAACGACACGCCGCCGCCGAAATCGCGGCGCGTCGAGCCGCGCAGGCCCTCCTGGATCAGCTCGGCGACGTGACGGTTGTCCTCGACGACGAGCACGCGAAACAGCCGCGACACGGTCTTCGGATCGCGCGCGCGGATGCGATCGACGACGGACTCGAGCTGATCGCGGGCCGGTCCGGGCGCGAACTCGATGCCCGCGCCGGCGTCGCCGACGTTGCCGCCGACGCGCGTCCATCGCACGGTGCCTTCGATCGCGATCGGCTCGAGCAGGCCGGGAAACGACAGCACGAGCTGGACCTGCGTTCCGATCGGCAGCTCGCGGTTCGTCGCGACGAACGTGCCGCCGCTCGACAGGTTCTCGGTGAAGTCGCCGACGAGATCGTCCGCGCCCTCGTACTCGACGAACAGCACGACCGGCTCGCGAACGTCGCGGCGCTTTTCTTCGCCGTCCGCAACCGGCCGCGTGTCATCGGGGTCGGACATCGTCGGCGTTCATGATCGTACGAAGGGTGTGCGATCGCAATCGATGAGCGAATTTGCTCGCTACCCACTCCCCGGCACGCTGACCGTGAAGGTCGTACCTCGACCGACCGTGCTATCGACGCGAATGTCGCCGCCGTGATCGCGCACGATCTGCTGGGTCAGCGCGAGGCCGAGGCCGCTGCCGCCTTCCTTCGTCGAGAAGAACGGATCGAACAGCCGCGGCAGCAGGTCGGCCGGGATGCCCGGACCGTCGTCGTCGACCGCGATCTCGATGCGACCGGCGCGCGCACGGGTGCGCAGCGTGACGCGACCGCCACCGTTCGCCGACACCGCCTCGGCCGCGTTGCGCACGAGGTTGATCATGCACTGACGGATCTGGCCGGCATCGATCTGCGCGATCGGATCGCCGGCCGCGAGATCGGTCTCGAGCCGCACCTGCTTCGCGGCGAGGTCCTCGCGCACGAACGCCGCGAGCGCGCCGATCATCGGGTTGATCGGCTCGGGCGCGAGCTTCGGCTTCGGCAGCCGTGCGAACGCGAGGTACTCCTCGGTGATCGCGGTCAGCCGATCGACCTCGCGGTGGATCGAGCGGCAGAGGTCGCGCGCCTCGCCGGCGTCGGACGCGAGCTCGTCCTCGAGCAGCTCGGTGTTGAGACCGATCGACGACAGCGGGTTGCGGACCTCGTGCGTGATCATCGCGGCCATCTTGCCGACCGCGGCGAGCCGCTCGGAGCGCACCAGCTCGCGCTCGCGCTCCTCGACCGCGCGGCCCATCGAGTTGAACTCGCGCGCGAGCTCGGCGACCTCGGCGGGGCCGTGCTCGGGGATGCGGCTCGCGTAGTCACCGGCCGCGATCCGGCGCGCACCGTCGCGCAGCCGGCGCAGCGGCCGCAGCGTGATCACGACCCACACGGTGACGAGCAGGCCGAGCACGACCGCGATCGTGCCGAGGTACATCGTGCGCAGGCGCAGCGTGTTCTCGTTCTCCTGCAGGTTGCGCGTCATCCGCGTGACGTTGCCTTCCTGCAGGTTCGAGTTCTGCAGCGCGGCCTGCCAGATCTTGCGCTCCTCGATCCGCAGCTTCGCGACGGCCGAGAACGCGGCGACGCGCTTGGCATCCGGCTGGGTGTCGGCGAGCAGGAACGCGTCGAGGATCGCGAGGTATGTCGGATCGTGGGTCGCGAGCGGCGGCGCCGCGAGGATGTCGTCGTAGAGCGGCGCGAGCGCGGCGACGTTGCGCTCGAGCATCTCGAGGCGCGGCCGCGTCTGCTGGAACTGCTTCGGATCGATCTCGATCAGCTTCTCGATGCCGTCGAGCACCGCGCGCAGCTCGGCGAGGTACTTGTCGCGCGCGAGCCGGTAGCGCGTGATGTTCGCCTTCGCGAGGCTCGTGTTCGACTCGTCCGCGAGCTGCTTCTCGAGGTAGTTGCGCAGATCGTCCTGGCGGTTCGTCAGCTCCTTGCTCTTCAGCGCGAGCTTGACGTAGCCCTCACCGATCAGGACGACCTGATCCTCGACCTGGCGCTGGTACACCACCACGGTGGCCGTGATCACCGCGAACGTGACGGTGAGCGCAGCAAAACCGAGCAGGATCCGCGCCGATAGAGTCCGCATGTCGCGTGCCCTACACGGTAGCTTGCTGGTCTTCGGCTCGCCAGGATACGTTCCGGATCGCGTGCGCGCTCGCGCCGCGTTTCGAGGGACTATGACCCGCAGGTTTCCGGCTAGCTTCGCGTTGTCGCTGATATTCGGGCTCGTCGCACTCGTGGTCGGCCACACGCCGGCGCACGCGGGCAAGAAGGAGCGGATCGCGATCCTCGGCCTCGAGGTCGTCAGCGGCGGCTCCGCCGGGATCGATGCCGAGTCGACGAAGATCGCGACCGAGCTGACGCTCGGGCTGCGCACGCGTCCGAAGTCCGGCCTCGGGCCGTACGATCTCGCGCGCAACAGCGAGAAGGAGCTGATCGACGAGAAGCTGATCAGCGGCTGCAACAACGAGGAGCCGTCGTGCATGGCGCAGATCGGTCGCGGCCTGTCGACCGACTACCTGCTGTACGGACGGATCGAGAAGAAGTCGCAGGGCAGCCAGGCCGGCTACCAGATCTCGCTGAAGCTGCTGAAGGTGTCGAACCTCGCGGTCAGCGGCTGGACGGACTTCATCCCGCTCGCCGACGCCGCGAACACGACGAAGCTGCAGGACTGGGCACGCAAGGGCTACAAGAAGCTGACGAACGAGAACACCGACGGCACGCTCGTCGTCAAGGCGAACATCGATCAGGGCACGATCCTCATCGACAACGAGGAGCGCGGAAACATCTCGAGCGGCAAGGGCGAGGTCACCGGCCTCGCCGACGGCAAGTACCGGCTCGCGGTCCAGGCGAAGGGCTACCAGCGCTGGGAGGCCGACGAGCCGATCACGATCCGCGCGGGCGAGACGGTGACCCGCGAAGCGACGCTGAAGGAAATCTCCGGCGAGGTCCGCGAGTGCGATCCCGCGGTCTCGACGTGCGAGGGCACGGTGTCCAACGTCGGCCGGCCGGGCGCGGGCTGGCGCAAGACGGCGTACATCGCGGGCGGCACGACGGTGGTGCTCGGCATCGGCTTCGGCTACACGTGGAGCCAGCTCGCCGCGACCGGCAAGAACTCGGGGTTCTTCGACTACGGCGCGAAGTGCGACGGCGGTCCGAACGAGCCCTCGCAATGCGCGAGCGGCACGGCCTGGACGGCTGGGACGTACATCACAGCGGTCGGCACGGCGGTCGGGGTGGTGATCACCTCGGTCGCGGTCGTGAAGGGGTTCATCACGAACAAGGAGCGCCGGGTCGCCGCGGGACCGGGCGGAAGCCGTTCGAAACAGTCACGAATCACGGTCGCGCCGCTGCTCGGGCCGACCGCGACCGGGGCGACCGTCCTGTTCGACTGGTGACCGAGCGCGGTTCGCGGGGGGACGAGACTCACCCAAGGAACTCGTACGCGGCTGCACGAATCGTGGGATACTCGGGCCGATGCGAGCGCTCGTGTTGTCGTGTGCCGTGCTGGCCGGCCTTGCCGCCGTGCCGCGCCTGGCCGCCGCGGATGACAAACCCAAGATCGCGATCCTGGGCCTCGACGTGGCCGGCAACGTCGACATGGAGAGCTCGAAGATCGCGACCGACCTGACGAACAGCTTGCGCGCGCAGGTGAAGTCGTCGCGGTTCACGATCGCGCCGAACAGCAACAAGGACCTGATCGAGGAGAAGCTCGCGAACGGCTGCGAGTCCGAGGCCACCGACTGCATGGCCACGATCGGCAAGAAGTACAAGGCCGCGTATCTGCTGTACGGCCGCGTCGAGAAGAAGGGCTCCGGCTACCTCGTCACGCTCAAGCTGCTCGACATCGAGAAGAAGACCACCACGCCGTGGAACGACACGCTCGGCGACAGCTCGAAGGTCGAGACGTTCGCGTCCAAGGGCTTCGCGGGCGTCACCGGCCAGGACGAGCCGACGGTCGTCACCGAGCCGAAGGACAAGGATGTGACCCCGATCGACACGACGAAGCCTCCGGCGACGAAGCGTCCCGGCGGCGGGTGGCGGACCACGGCGTACGTGGCCGGCGGTACGACCGTGCTGCTCGCCGGAGCGTTCGCTTACTCGTGGAACGAGCTGCGCCAGACCGGCGGCAGCTTCCCGACGTACGGCGGCAAGTGCACGAAGGACCCGATGGGCAACGTGACCGGCGAGGGCAACTGCAAGAACGGCTCGAGCCTCGTCACGCGCACGTACGTCACCGGCATCGGCATGGGCGTGGTCGGCGGCATCGCGCTGGTCGCGGCGTACAAGGGCTTCCTGTCGTCGAAGAAGGAGAGCTCGCAGCCGACCGGCGTGACGGGCAAGTCGACGCGCAAGAAGTCGCGGTTCGCGGTGACGCCGATCCTGGCGCCGGATGGCGCGGGCGCGACCGTCCAGTTCGACTGGTAGCTACGACGACCGCGGGCGGATCCGGATCACGACCGACTTCGACGTCGGCGTGTTCGAGCGATCCGCGACGCTGCCGAGCGGCACGAGCGGGTTCGCCTCGGGGAAGTAGGTCGCGGCGCACCGCGATGGCAGGTCGTACGGCACGACGATGAACTGCTCGGCGACGCGCTCGCCATCGTCCCACTCCGACACGAGGTCGACGACCTGGCGCTCGACGAGCCCGAGCTCGGCGATGTCCGAGGGCGCGAGCAGCACGACGCGGCGCTCGTTGCGGATGCCGCGGTAGCGGTCGTCCATGCCGTAGATCGTGGTGTTGTACTGGTCGTGGCTGCGGATCGTCATCATCCGCAGCCGGCCGGGCGGCAGCGTCAGATCGGGCGGGGTCGCGATCGTGAACTTCGCGCGGCCGCCGATCGTGGCGAACGTGCGATCGCGGCCGACGTTCGGCAGCTGGAAGCCGTCCGGCGTGCGGACGCGGACGTTGAAGTCGGTGAACCCGGGGACGACCATCGCGATCAGGTCGCGGATCTGATCGTAATCGCCGCACAGCTCGCGCCATGGCACGCGCGAGCCGTGCAGCGCCTCGCCGAGCATGCAGACGATGTCGACCTCGCTCTTGAGCGCAGCCGATGCCGGGGGCAGCACGCCCTGCGAGCGATGCACCATCGACATCGAGTCCTCGACGGTGACGAACTGCGGGCCGGTCGCCTGGGCGTCGATCTCGCTGCGCCCGAGGCACGGCAGGATCAGCGCGCGCGCGCCGGGGTAGAGGTGCGTGCGGTTGAGCTTCGTCGACACGCTGACCGTGAGCTGGCAGCGCTCGAGCCCGCGCATCACGCGCTCGGTGTCCGGCGTCGCGGACAGGAAGTTGCCGCCGAGCGCGACGAACACGTCGACGTCGCCGGCCTCGAGCGCGCGGACCGTGCCGACGGTGTCGTAGCCGGGCGTGCGCGGCGGCGCGAACCCGAACACCTCGCCGAGCGCGTCGAGGAATGCGGGGCGGGGCAGGTGGTAGATGCCCATCGTGCGATCGCCCTGGACGTTCGAGTGTCCGCGCACCGGACACAACCCCGCGCCACGCCGCCCGACGTTGCCGCGCAGCAGCATGAGGTTGACGATCTCCTGGATCGTCGCGACCGCGTGCTTGTGCTGGGTCAGGCCCATCGCCCAGCACGCGATCGTCGCCTTCGAGCGCATGTAGAGCTCGGCGATCTCGCGGATCGTCGCCTCGGCGACGCCCGAGCGCTCGACGAGCAGCGACCACGGCAGCCCGAGCACGTGCGTGCGCCAGGCCTGGAAGCCCTCGGTGTACTGGCCGATGAACAGCAGGTCGAGCGTCGTGCCGAGCTCGCCTTCGCCGGTCGTCGGCAGCTCGCTCGCGAGCGTCTTGTCCTTCGCGAGATCGCGATCGCGCTCGAGCACCGCCTTGCACAGCCCGAGGAAGAACGCGTGATCGCCGCCGATCTGGATCTGGACGAAGTGCTTCGCGAGCTCGACGCCGCCGAGCAGATCGAGCGGCTTCTGCGGGTGCGAGAACCGGGTCAGCCCGACCTCGCGCAGCGGGTTGATCGCGACGATCGTCGCGCCGCGCTTCGCGGCCTCGCGCAGCGTGCTGAGCATCCGCGGGTGGTTCGTGCCCGGGTTCTGGCCGACGACGAAGATCAGCTCCGCGTGATCGAAGTCCGACAGCGAGACCGTGCCCTTGTTGACGCCGATCACCTCGGACAGCGCGACGCCGCTCGAGTCGTGGCACATGTTCGAGCAGTCAGGAAAGTTGTTCGTGCCGAACAGCCGGCCGACGAGCTGGTAGAGGAACGCGGCCTCGTTGCTCGTGCGCCCCGACGTGTAGAACACGCTGCGCGCGGGGCCGGCGGTGCGCAGCTCGGCGGCGAGCAGCTCGATCGCCTCGGCCCACTCGATCGCGCGGTAGTGCCGGGCCTCGAGCACCATCGGCTGCGTGATCCGGCCGAGCTGACCGAGCTCGAAGTCCGAGAGCAGCCGCAGATCGTCGACCGCGAGCTCGCCGAGCACCTCGGGCGTCAGCCGGACGCTCGTGGTCTCCTCGGCCATCGCCTTCGCGCCGTTCTCGCAGAACTCGAAGCGACTGCGATGCTCGGCGGTCGGCTCGGGCCACGCGCACCCCGGACAGTCGAAGCCCTCGGGCTGGTTCATCGCGAGCAGCGCCTTCGTGCCGCGCACCACGGCGTGATCGCGCTGCAGATGCTTCGCCGTCGCCGCGAGCGCGCCGAGCCCACCCGCGGCGCGCGGGATCTCGGTCAGCGAGATCTCCGCACGCGGGATGTCGGGCGGATCGTCGTCGCGGACGGACACGTCTGCATGGTTACCACGCGGGTCCGGCAGGCGCCTAACAGCCCGCGGTCTCGATGCAGTTGCAGCTCTGCGGAGCGTTCGGATCGGTCGACATCGCCGACATCCGCAGCGTGTTCGTGCACTCGGCCGTGCACTGCTCCATCGACTCGTACGCGGTGCACGTGTGCTTGCCGCTGCGCGTCTGGAGGTGGAGCACGGGCACCGGCTTCGGTGCGGTCGTGCGGTGCGTGACGATCGTCGTCGGCGCGGGCTGCTCGGTGACCGGCGGTGCCTCGTCGACCGGCGCGACCGTGTGGTGGCGCTGGATCTGGACGGGCTGGCCGTCGACGATCGCGGCGATCTGGCCGTGACCGGTCTGGCGCATCGCGGTGCTCGCGACCGCGCGGCCGTCGACCTGGACGTGCAGCCGCGGCGCGATCGGCTTGACGACGACCGCCACCCGGCCGCCGAGCCGCCCGAACGAGCGCGTCAACGACGGACGATGGCAGGCGGTGATGGCGAACAGGAACGCGAACAGGACGGCTCGACGCATGGCCTGGGCTGGAGCAAGCGCGGTGCCTCCACACCGCCGAGCGAGGTCGCGACCTTGACGCGCGTCGACGCACTTGCCGGCGACCACGGGAGCCAGCTCAGCAGCCGCTTGCCTCGAGGCAGCTGCAGCTCTGCGTCGCACCTGGATCGGTCGACATCATCGACATCCTGAGGGTATTCGTGCACTCGGTCTTGCACTGGTCCATCGTCGGGTACGTCGAGCAGGCGTGTGCGCCGCCGCGCGTCGTCGACCGCATCACCGCGACGAGGCTCGGCCCGGTGGTCCGCGTGGTCGTTACCGTCGGGGTCGGGCTTGTGGTTGGCGCCGGCGCGGCCGTCGAATCGCCGCCGCTCGTGTGGCGGACGGTCTTCTTGAATTCGATCGGGCCTTGCTGCTGCATCGCCTGCTGGGCGGCAGCGGCGGCGAGCGCGCGGCCATCGACCTGGACGTGAACGTTCGCGGCGACCGGCTTCACCGCACCGGCGATGCGCGACCCGAGGGTGCGCATCCGCACGGTCAGCGGCTGCGGGCGGTGGCAGGCGACGAGGAACAACATGGCGATCACGACGGCACGGGGGAGGGGGCGCATGGGCTTCTGCGCCTGGATGCACCGCGCCCGGTTCGTTGCACGAAATCTGGCGGCCGCCGTCAGCGCCGGCGCTTGCGCTTCTTCGTGGCCGCCGGCATGTCGAGGCCGAGCTCGCCGAGCTGGAACTGGCCGACCGCGACCTGATCGCCGCGTCGCGTGGTGTTCAGCGTCGGGTACTCGCCGCGCGAGCTCTCGAGCAGGCCGACCCCTTCGAGCGCGCGCAGCAGATCCTTGATCCGGTCCTCGGACCAGCCGCGGAGCCCGCCGCGCTCGGGCAGGTCGAAGAACCGCTCGTCGAGATCGGTCGCGTTCGCGATCGCGGCGATCCGCTTGCGGCCGAACCGCCCCGACAGCGAGCCGACGAGCAACAGCAGGCTGCGCACCGCCTGCTGCTCCTTCTCCGACAGCCCGGCCTTCGGCGTGCGGCCACTCGCGACCGCCTCGCAGTTGTCGCACGCACCGCACGTGCGGTCGCGGCTCGCCCAGTCCTGATCGCCAAAGTACTCGAGCACGAACTGCCGCCGGCACCGCCGCCAGTATGCGTACTCCGTCATCGTGCGCAGCTTGCCGCGCTCGACCTCGGCGCGCCGGCGCAGCGACTCGACGTCGAGCGGCGGGTACATCCCGGCCATCGAGTCGGTCGGCCGCGTGGCGACGATCCGATCGTCATCGCGCCGCAGCATGCCGTGACGCTCGAGGATGCGGATCGCCGCGCTCAGCGTCGCGCCGCTCGTGTCGATCCCGAGGTTGCGCCGGATCCGCTCCTCGAGCTCGTCGTCGGACGCGAGCTGTCCGAGATTCGGACGGTCGCGCAGCAGCTTCCAGATCCCGCGCAGGATCTCCGCCGACGGGAACGACGCGTCGATCAAGAACTCCTGCAGCTTGATGTCCGAGCCGTTGAACAGCAGCACGCAGCGCGTCGGCTTGCCGTCGCGACCGCCGCGCCCGGCCTCCTGGTAGTACGCCTCGGGGCTGCGCGGCAGATCCGCGTGCACGACGAGCCGGATGTCGCTCTTGTCGACGCCCATCCCGAACGCGTTCGTCGCGACGATCACGTCGAGCTTGCCGGCCATGAACCGGTCCTGCGCGGTCTCGCGCAGCTTGCCCTGCAAGCCGGCGTGATAGACGAGCGTCTTCATCCCGGCGCCGGCGAGCTCCTTCGCGTACTTCTCGGCGTTCTTGCGCGTGGCCGCATACACGAGCGCGACGCCGCCCTCGCGCATCCGCACGAGCTCCGCGACGTGATCGAGCTTGCCGGCCCCGGTGCACGGAATCACCGCGTAGTGCAGGTTCGGCCGATCGAAGCCGCGGACGTGCAGCCGCGCGCCGTTCATCCCGAGCTGGTGCGCGATGTCGCGCCGGACCTCCGGCGTCGCCGTCGCGGTGAACGCGGCGAGCCGCGGCGGCTGCAGCTCCTTCACGACCTGGCCGAGCCGGCGGTAGTCGGGCCGGAAGTCGTGCCCCCACTCCGAGATGCAGTGCGCCTCGTCGATCGCGATCAGCTGCAGCCGCGACGACAGCGAGCGGATCGCGTCGACGAACCGCGGGCTGCGAAACCGCTCCGGGGCGACATAGACGAGCGTGTACATCCCCGCGCGGATCCCGTCGAGGATCTCGCGCTGCTCCTCGGCGCCATCGCGCGACGTCAGCGCGACCGCCGGGATCCCGCGCGCGGTCAGCGCATCGACCTGATCCTTCATCAGCGCGATCAGCGGCGACACGACGAGCGTCACGCCGCCGCTCTCGCCGAGCACGACCGCCGGCAGCTGGTAGCACAGCGACTTGCCGGCGCCGGTTGGCATCACGCCGACGACCGGATGTCCCTCCCATAGATCCGAGATCAGCTCGCGCTGTCCCGGCCGCAGCGTCGTGTGCCCGAACCGCGCGAGCGCGCGCACGAACGGCGCCGACAGCGACGGCGGATTCGCGCCACCTTCACGGGCTTCAGGGACGGGGGACAGCACGCGCGCACCCTACCAAACCCCTCTGACATCTCGAAGTCCGCGAGATCCTGTCCGAAACCCGGACACAAAACGGGGTCAGGCTACACTTGCTCAACCTGGCGGCGCGCAAGTTCGCGAAAGTCGCGAGGCGTGTGCGGCGGTCCGTCGCCCCGAACCGCGATCCGCCGGGACGCATCGCTCCAGGTTGAGCAAGTGTAGCCTGTCCCCGATCAGCGACGCGATTTCCACCGCTTGGGCGCCACCTGGTTGAACAAGTGTAGCCTGACCCCGTTCAGTCGAAGATCACGGTCTTGCCGGCGTAGACCAGGATCCGGTCGTCGAGGTGCCAGCGCACCGCCGCGGCGAGCACGTTCTTCTCGAGGTCGCGGCCCTTGCGGACGAGGTCCTCGACGCTGTCGCGGTGGGCGCAGCGCACGGTCGACTGCTCGATGATCGGGCCCTGATCGAGCTCGGCGGTGACGTAGTGGCTGGTCGCGCCGATCATCTTGACGCCCTTGTGGTGCGCCTGGCGGTACGGGTTCGCGCCGACGAACGCGGGCAGGAACGAGTGATGGATGTTGATGATCCGCAGCGGGTAGCGCGCGACGAACGCGGGCGACAGGATCTGCATGTAGCGCGCGAGGACGATCAGATCGACACCGGCGGCGTCGATCAGCGCGGCGGCTTCGGCCTCCTGCGCGGCCTTCGTGTCGGGCGTGACCGGCAGGTGGTGGAACGGGACACCGAAGTGGCGCGCGATCGGGCCGGCGTCCTCGTGGTTCGAGATCACCATCGCGATCTGGCAGGGCAGCTCGCCCGCGCGGTGGCGGATCAGGAGGTCGTAGAGGCAGTGCTCCTGCTTCGACGCGAACAGCGCGATCCGCCGCACGCGGTCGGGGTACGAGATGCTCCACGTCATGCCGAGGCGCTCGCCGATCTGGCCGAGGTCGCGCTCGAGGGTCGCGCGATCGGTCGCGAGCGAGGTGGCGTCGAACTGGATCCGCTGCAGGAACTGCTCGGCGGCCGGATCGCTGTAGTGATCGGAGTCGAGGATGTTCGCGCTGTGGCGGCTCAGCACCTGCGCGAGCGCGGTGACCGTGGCATCGCGGTGGGCGCCGCGAACGAGCAGCGTGGCGGCGTGGTCGAGCTTGCCGGTCATGGTCCTCGAGCGTGCGTGTTTGATCGTCGGCGAGCTGACGATCAGGTTCCTCATAGCTGCCCCGACAGCGCGACGCCGACGCCACTCGGCGCGAGCCACGGCGAGATCGCGGTCTGCTTGCGCTCCGTCGGTGGCTTGCCGCCCTTGTAGTACCAGACGACGCCGCCGACGATCGCGGCCGCGCCGACGCCGCCGACGATCCAGCCGATGTTCGTCAGCTGCATCGCCTTGCTCGCGTCGTGCAGCGATGGATCACCGGGCTCGGCGATGCAGCGGTTCGTGCCGATCGAGCAGTTCGACGGCACCTGCAGCACGCCGATCACGCCGAGCGCGGCACCACCGACGAGCATGCCGGTGCCGGCGCCGAGCAGCACCTTCGCGCCGAGCGGTCGCTGGATCCGCGGCTTCGCGGTGGCGTTCGCGGCCTGGCTCGCGCGGTCTCCGCCGTCGCCGAACGTCGCGCTGATCGTCCGGCCTTTTTCGCCGCTGCCGACGACGATATCGATCACCTGCTCCTTGCCCGCGTGGACGAACCGGATCGCGTGCTTGCCGGGATCGAGGTCGTGCGACTTGCCGTCGTCGAGCCGCGTCGAGACGAGCAGATCGTCGACGTACACGCTCGTGTCCGGCAGATCCGCGCCGCTGCCGTCGCGCGCCGCGAAGCTCAGCGTCGGCTGCTGGCGCGCGAGATCGTCGGCGAACCGCGCGCAATCGCCCTGCACGAGCGTCGGGCACGATGGCTGCGCGCAGGTCAGGAACAGCTTGCGCGCGAGCGACAGCTTGTTCTGATCGCGCGCGTCCTGGCCGCGACTGTGCGAGTCGAGACAGACCTCCTTCGAGATCTCGTCTGCGAATGCGAGCGAGTCGAGACTCGTGATCCCGGCGATGATCGCCAGTGCGAGGATCGCGGGCCGGGCACCCTGGATGATGGAGGATCGCATCGCTGCTCCTTTGTGCGTGCCGCGCAAGCCGGGCAGTTACAGACAGGCAGGCTTGAAGATCTTCTTCGAGCCTTCGAAGTAGTACGGCGGCGTGCAGTTGACGGTGTTCTGAGGCTGCGGAGTCTCGGTGACGGCGGGCTTCGACGGCGCCGGCTTGTCCGGCGTGCTCGCCTTGCGCGGCGGTGGCGGCTGGCGGTTCTGCTGCGTCTGCTGGGACTGCTTCGCCGGCGGCTTGCGCGTCGGCGGGCTCGGCGGATTCGACGGCCGGGTCTCGGCGCGGCCGATCGCGATCTTCTTGTCGTCGCCGCGGTCCTTGCGCTCGAGGTCGGCGGGTAGCGGTGGCGGCTCGAAGGTGGGCGTCGTCGCATCGCGCCGGCCGACGACGCGCGGGGGCGCCGGTAGCTCGGGCGCCGGCGTCGCGCTCGGCAGCGGCGAGGTCGGCGCGAGCTCGGCGTCGGCGTGCTTCAGCGGGGACGCCTGCAGCGCGGGTGTTGGCTTGCGGACGACGATCACGATCCCGATCGCGAGCGCGATCACGAGCACGCTCAGCAGCGCGATCAACGCCTGCGGTGCGGCGCGGCGCTCGCGTGGCGGCGTCGAGCGCGGACGCGGCGCGGGCTGCGGCTGCGGCTGCGGCTCGTCGGGCCGCGTGTCACGCGCGCCGTCCTGCGGCCTGCGCGAGCTCGCGAGCGCCGACCGGCGCCAGCTCGTCTCCTCGGCGGCGAGCACGCGGTCGTGCTTGTCGAGGTAGTCCTTGCCGACGGTCTTGAGCCAGGCCGCGACCATCGACGACGACGCGGGCCGCACGGCGGCGCACAGCGCATCTTCCATCTCGGCCGCGGTCGTCCACCGCTTCACCGAGTCGAGCAGCAGCGCGCGCTTGACGATCGGCTCGAGCGCGGCGATCTGCTTCCAGGTCTGCGCGTCGATCGAGCGCCACTCGTTCTGCTTCGCGAGCGAGTCGATCAGCGACGGCAGCGAGCCCGACATCACCGCCGCGACGAGCTCGCTCTCGGTCTGCGCGCTGTGCATGCGGTGGCCGACGAGCATTTCCCACAGCACGATGCCGAGCGAGTAGATGTCGCTCTGCTTCGTCGCCGCGCCGCGCATCTGCTCGGGCGCCGAGTACGCGAGCTTGCCCTTGTACGTGCCCTCGCGCGTGACGTGCGCGGCCATCGTCGCCTTCGCGACGCCGAAGTCGAGCAGGCGCGCGGCACCGTCGGTGCCGATCATCACGTTCTGCGGCGAGACGTCGCGATGCACGACGTTGAGAGGCACGCCGAGCTCGTCGACGAGCTCGTGCGCCGCGTGCAGGCCGGAGAGCACCTGCGCCGCGATCGCGACCGACACGTTGACCGGCACGTGCTGGTTCGACTGCCGCGCGCGGTTGAGCAGCCAGTGCAGCGGCGCGCCGTGCACGTACTCCTGGACGAGCACCACCTCGTCCATCGCCGTGACGACGTCGAGCACCGGCACGACGTTGCGGTGGTGCACCTTCGACGCGATCCGCGCCTCGTCGAGGAACATCGCGACGAACTCGGAGTCCTCGGCGAACTCGGGAAGCAGCCGCTTTGCCGCGACGATCCGCGAGAACCCTTCGTCGCCCATCAGGCGAGCGATGTGGATCGTCGCCATGCCACCGCGCGCGATCTGGCGGTGCAGGACATAGCGGCCGACGGTGAGTTGCGGATGCTCGATCGGCGCGAGCACCGATTGCTCGTTCATACCTTGGGGCCTCATTCGAAGAATTCGATCGCCGAACCCTCGGTCCAGAAATAGGTGTTCTTGAACGAGCCATCGGGCTCGATGCTCGTTCCCCAGACCGAGTTCGAATACTGATGATTGTCCGCGCTGAATCCCGACGATGCGCCGATACCGAGGCTGAGATCCGGTAGTCGCTCGAAGGTCTTGACGAGCGTTTCCGGCGTGAACGGGCCCTTGTGCGCGAGTAGCCCGGCGATGAACACGCGCGCCGCGACGTAGCCTTCGAGCGACGTGAACGTGGGCTGTGCGCCGCGCGCCACGATCAGCCGGTTGTACGACGTGATCAGATCGCTCGAGTCACTCTGGTAGTTCGGCACGACCTGCGACACCATCACGCCGTCGGTGTACGGCAGCGACGCGCCGCTCGGCGTCAGCACCGTTCCCGACGACACGAGCCGGTCCGACAGCGCGTTCGAGCCGACGAACGACACGTTGCTGAAGTTCAGCTTCAGCCGTGCAGCCTTGTTGAGCGACTGCTGCTGACTGTCATCTGCGTATTGCCAGCGTCGCAGGGATTCGATGAACTCCGCACCTGCGCCGTACGTATCGGTCATGAAGATTCCGATCGTGTGAATGTCGGTATTGCCCGACAGCAGCGCGACGAGATAGTTCTGCGCGGCGGTCACCTGCGCGGCGACACTCGAGTCGTCGTTGCGGACGTAGCGAAACCGCACGATCGGGTTGATCGGATCCGCGGAGCCCGGGAAGTTGCCGACGACGTCCTTGTACGCCTGGACGAGGCCGTCGTAGCCGGCCTGACCGAACGAGTCGTTCTGGTCGAAGCTGATCAGGTGGCGGTGATCGGCGACGCCGCGCTGCTTGAAGTACTCCATCGTCGCGCGTGCCTCCTGGCTGTAGCTCGCGCGGACGTTGAAGATGTACGACCGGCAGCCGGCGGCCTTGTCGTCGCGCAGGATCGTCGTCGCGCCGGTGAACGCGCCGAAGAAGATCGTGCCGGTCTCGATCGCGACCGGCGCCGCGCGCACCATCGTCGGCGTGCCGACGTTGCCGAGGAACGCGAGCACCGCATCGGGGCCGCGCTCGAGCGCCTGCGAGGAGATCGGATCCTGGCCCGGCACGGCGGGCATCGTCGTCGTCGGGCACTTCGGTGCCGCCTGGACGAGCTGCGCGTCGACGAGAGAGCGCGCCGCCTGCTCGGCGAGCATCGGATCGTACTGGTCGTCGCGGAACTCGAGCTTGAGCTCGCGACCGCGAATGCCGCCCGCGGCGTTCTGCTCCTCGAACGCGAGCTCGATGCCGAGCTTCATGCCGGTACCGAGTGCCTGGTTCGGCCCGCTGACCGGCGCGCTCTCGCCGATCACGAGCGGCGCCGCCGACGCCTCGACGCAGACCGGCACCGCGTCGCGCAGCTCGCAGACGAAGCCGGTGTTGCAGTCACCGTCGACGCCGCACGGTTGCGGCTCGAACGTCGTCGAGCAAGCAGCGATCGCGAGCAGCAGCAGCGCCGAGCTGGAGAGCGAGACACGCGACATGAAGCGCACGCTCGCAAACTCGGTTTGTCGGTTTCAAGACATCGCAAAACTCACAGCGATGGCGCGCATACTCCACAGCTCGGAACTTGGTGAGCAGGCTGACTGCGGAATCGCTTCGACTGGCGATCGCGGCGCCTCTACCAGCAACCGAGTCTCGACACAATCCCCTCCTCGCATCGCGAACGATTCCGCACGGCTGTCGAGAATTCGCCGCAACAACCGTCGACGCGTGCGTGAACTGCCTCACCGATCGAAACGCAGGTCGTACATCGAGAAACCCGGAAAAATCGCCGAAACTTTTTTTCGAGCAAATCGCACAGCGCATCGCGGATCCGCGCGCCGGATTACACCTCCGCGCGCCCGGGTGGCGCTCACCGATAGGGATCGAAGTGCTCGCGTGATGTCCGGCGCGCGTCGAGTCGCGCGATCTCGGCGCGCGAGAACGCGTCGGCGCTCGACGGTGGCAGCCGCGCGCGGATGAAGCCGACGATCAGCTGGCGCGCGCGCGCACCGGCCTCGCCGATCGCGTCCTCGGACTCGGCGCAATCGTCCCAGAGCTCGAACAGGGCCTCGCGACGCGCGGCCGGATCCGTCGTCGATGCCCACGCCGCGACGAGCGTGGCGTCGACGAGCTCGGCGCTGCGGCGCAGCTGCGCGTCGCGATACACGGCACCGCGGGCGGCGCGCTCCTCGCGCGTGGCGTCGACGAGCTTCAGCTTGCGCGACGCGTACGGATCGCCGACGAGCAGGCGCTGCAGCGCCGCCGATCCATCGGCCCGTCCGCGCGCGAGCGGCAGCACGACGCCGTCGCCGGACAGCGATGGCAAGACCCGGCCCGGCGTCGGATCGCAGAGCGGATCGCCCCAGCGGTCACACGCGCCGGGTACCGCGGTCAGGTGACGCGCGAGCTCCGCGGTCGGCGCCGCGCGCTGGTCGCGATACGGATCGCGCGCCCACGCCGCGAGGTCCCACGGCACTGCCGGCTCGACCGCGAAGTCGCTCTTGTCGTCGAACCGCAGCGTGCCGTCGGGGGCAACGTGCGCGGTCGTCACGAGATCGTCGATCGCGTACGTACCGTTGCCGGTCGGCGTCAGCCGTGGCGACTCGCGGGACTCGTCGGCCGCGGCGTCACCGGCGACCAGCATGTGCGCGAGCAGCGCCGCGACGATCGCGAGGCGGCGATCAGAGCTTGAGCTCGTCGGGGCGCAGGATCCGGAACTCGATCCGGCGGTTCTTGCGCCGGCCGGTGTCGGTCGTGTTGTCGCCGATCGGGACGGACGCGCCGTGTCCGACGGTGAGGATGCGTTGTGCCGCGATGCCACGTTTGACCAGGTAGTCCTTGACCGCCTGCGCTCGGCGCAGCGACAGGTCGAGGTTGTAATCGACGCCACCCTCCGACGAGGTGTGGCCACTGATCTCTACGTTGAGCTGCGGGTTGTCTTTCAGGATCAGGAACGCGAGGTCGAGGATCGGTCCCGACTTGCCATCGATCTTCGCGGAGTCGTTCTCGAATCCGATGCCGGTCAGCTCGCGGATCACCTCGTCGGGGCAGCCGTCGTCGTCCTGCCACGCGTTCTTCGTCTCGGCCTGCATCGGGCACTTGTCCGCGGCATCGACGATCCCGTCCTTGTCGTTGTCGAGATCCGGACAGCCGTCGGTGTCCTCGAACGTGTCCTTGTCCTCGGCCTGGGTCGCGCACTGGTCGACATTGTCGAGCAGGCCGTCACCGTCGCGATCACCAGGACGAGGAGGGGGCGGCGGCGCCATCGCGACGCGCGGAGGGGGAGTCTTGCCCCCGAAGCGATACGTCACGCCGGCGGTCACCTCGACGTCGCTCGTTGCACCATCGAGCGTACGGTCGGGGACGATCAGGTGCCGTAGGTCGACGCGCACGTCGAGCTTCGGAGACAGCGCGTAGCGCGCGCCGCCGCCCCAGTGATAGGCCTGGTCGGTATCGTTATCCATCTGCGGCGAGCTCGACCGCAGCACGTGCATGCCGACGCCGGCGACGACGAACGGCCGCAGCTTGCCGGTCAGCAGATCGAACCGCGCGTGCGCCCGCAGGCCCCACACGGTGACCTCGTCACCGAGCACGTCGTCGTCGGTCGGGATCCACACGAGCTCGGCCTCGGCCGCGAGGCGCCGGTTGATCTGGTAGCCGCCGCGCAGGCCGAGCAACCCGGCGCTGTTCGGGCCGGGCTCGTCCATCAGGTCGTCGACGCCGAGCTCGGTCTGCGTCGAGAACGTGTGGCCGCCGAGCGTACCGCCAATTTCAAGCTTCGCTGGCTCGAGCTTCGCCGGCTTCGCCGGTTGCGCGAGCGCGATGCCGCCCGAGAGCGAGAGGGTCGTGAGGATCAGGGTCGTGCGCACGGGGACTCCTAGAGGCGGCAGAAGCCGAAATCGACGGCGTTGATCTTGAGCTCGACGGCGAACGAGTCGCAGATGCCCGACGAGCAGTTGCTCGGGTTCGACTTGTTGCAGAACTCGCGGCACTGCGGGCCACCACCGGACGCGCCGAAGTCGACGCAGACCGAGCCGGCGATGCAATCGGTGTCCGTCGTGCATGCCTGACCGTCGAGCTTCGTGCCGTTGACGACGCAATCGGTGTAGTCGCGATCGCCGTCCTCGAAGCCCATGCAGCCGAGCCCGGTCGGGCAGCCGGTCTGCCCGAGGATGTTGCACGCGTTCGAGCACACGCGCTCGGCGAGCACGACGCCGCCGCTCGTGATCTCGTTCACGCAGCGCGCACCCGAGCCGCACTGCGCGTCGCTATCGCAGAACCGGTTGCACCACGCCTTCGTGCCGCTCTTGATGCACGTGAACCCGGCGGCGCACTCGGTCTCGACGCTGCACCGGCTGTCCGCCGTGCCGCTCACGGTGACGTCGCGACACGCGAACGGCCCGGTCGCCGGCTCGCCGAAGTCGCACGCGTCGCCAGCCGCGCAGCCGCTCTGCGGGATGATCGTGCACGCGGCCTCGACCGGTCCGTCGGTCGGTAGCTTGCCGTCGGGGTTGACCGGCCCGTCGGTGCCCGGGCTCGCGTCGGGGCCTTCGCCGGGGCGAGCGCCGTTATCGCCAAAGCCGCAGCCCGCGGCACACGCGACTGCGATCAGGAATCCGAGCTTGCGCATCGCCCGAGGGATGCAGCTCGTGGCGGCGTGTCGCGAGAAATCCGACTCGATCCGCCGCTGGCGTCGGTCGGACCGCGCAAACCGTGGGCCAGCTCACCGGCGCTGCAGCAGCAGCGAGCCGAGCGAGTAGCCGGCGCCGAACGACGCCATCATTCCGTAACTTCCGGCGGGCAGATCCGCGTTGTGGAGCGAGAACGCGATCAGCGATCCGGCGGACGCGGTGTTGCCGTACTCGTCGAGGATGATCGGCGCTTCCTCGCGGGTCGCGTCGCGGCCGAGGATGCGCTTCGAGATCAGCGCGTTCATCGGTCCGTTCGCCTGGTGCAGCCAGTAGCGCGCGATCTGCGACGGCTGGAGCTCGTGCGCCGCGATGTGGTCCTTGATGAACTTCTCGGCGAGCGGCACGACGTCCTTGAACACGCGGCGGCCCTGCTGGTGGAACAGCTTGTCGTCGCTGCGCTCGGTCGCGGGATCGCAGCGATCGAGATAGCCCTTGTTGTTGCGGATCGTGTTCGCCCACTTCGACGCCATCTGCGTCGACAGGATCTCCCACGAGCCCGCCCGCGCGCGGTCGGTCGGCTCGACGACGAGCGACACCGCGGCATCGCCGAAGATGAAGTGGCTATCGCGATCGCGCCAGTTCATGTGGCCGGTCGTCAGCTCCGGCACGACGACGAGCGCGCACTTCGCCTGGCCGAGCCGCACCGCCTGCGACGCGAGCTGCGTAGCGCCGGTTGCCGCCGAGCAGCCGAGCGAGATGTCGAAGCCGTAGCCGCGCGCGCCGAGCGCGTTCTGGACCTCGATCGCGAGCGCCGGATACAGCCGCTGCAGGTTCGATGCGCCGAGCACGACGAGATCGACGTCCTCGCCGGTGCGGCCCGCGACCGCGAGCGCCTTCTTCGCGGCGTTCACCGCGTACTCGGCCTGGATGCTGAGCTCGTCCTCGGGACGATCCTTGATGTTCGGACACATCCGCTCGGGATCGAGCAGGCCGCTCAGATCCTCGACGTAGCGATTCACGATGCCGGACGCCTTGACGATGAACTCGGGCGACGATTCCTTGAGCGGTTCGCGCGTGCCGGCGGCGATCTCGTCGGCGTGCTTCGCATTCTCGCGACGCACGAACTCGTTGAACGCGACGCACAGCGCTTCGTTGGTCAGGACATGATCGGGGTGCCACACCCCGTAGCCAGAGATCGAGGTTCCAGTGGTCGTCCGCGCGGACATGGCGCGGAGTTGGTCATACCGAGCGCCCGCTGTCCACTCGCCGCGGCCGCACGGTCTCTTGCAGCAAATGGCTACGAGATCTTGCGAACTTCGGCCTCGACCTCGGCGAGCGCGGTGCGCAGGAACGCCGACTGCTTGTCGCTGGCGATCGCGAGCTTGAGCTGCAAGATCGCGCCCTTGAGATCGCCGCAGCGCAGCGCGAGCTCGGCCTTCCGATAATACACGAGCGCCTTCGAGCTCATCGCGCCGGCGCCGGTCGCGCGCGACGGTGGGGCCGCGCCCGTCGTCGTGGGTGCCGGCGCAGGCTCGGGCTGGTACGTCGTGCGCCGCGCGCGCAGCACCTGGTACGCGGCGGTGACGCGTGCGTACGCCGTGGTGATCAGCTCGAGCTCGTCGGGCGTCAGCGTCGTGCGGTGCAGATCGGGGTGCGCGACGCGCGCGATCTCGTGAAACCGCGCCTGCAAGGCCTCGCTGTTCGCACCCGGATCGATCTCGAGGTACTGCGCCGGCGGTGCGTCCTTCTTGCCGACGATCCGCTGGGCCCAGCGCAGCACGTCCATCCGGTTCTTCACGAGTCGTCGACCTCCGGCCGGGTCTTCTCCGCCTCGGTTGGGCTGCCGAGCACCTGGAGGTGCGCCTCCTGGCGTTGGCCCGACACCGGATCGCTCGCGCGCACGTGGAGGATGCCGTCCGCGTCGACGCGGAACGACACCTCGATCTTGAGATCGCCGCGCGGCTTGGCCTCGAGCTGCTCGAGCACGAGCGTGCCGAGCGGCTCGTTCTCGGCGTAGCGCCGGTTCTCGCCACGGCAGCAATCGATCTCGACGCGCGTCTGGTTGTCGCGCGCGGTCGTGAACACGCGCGTCTTCTCGATCGGGATCGGCGCGTTCTTCTCGAGCACCTGCTCGATGTACCCGCCCGCGGTCTGGATCCCGAGCGTCGCCGGGTTGACGTCGAGCAGCACCGGCCGCTTGATCTCGCCCTGCGGCAACGCGGCGGCGCCGCCGAGCGTCGAGTGCCCCGGTGTCGCGACCGCATCGCGCGCGGCCATGCCACTGCCCGGCATGATCGCGCCGGTCAGGCTGCCGGCCTGGATCGCGGCACCTTGCGATACGACCTCGTCGGGGTTGATCCGCGTGTTCGGCTCGCGACCGAACAGCTCGGCGAGCCGCTGCCGCACGAGCGGGATCCGCGTCGAGCCGCCGACGCACAGCACGTCCGCGATCTGGTTCGGATGGAAACCGGCCGCGACGAGCACCTGCTTCGTGACGTCGATCGTGCGCTGGACGTAGCCACCGACGAGATCCTCGAACTGGCGACGCGTGATCGAGAACGGCAGCTTGCCGACCCCGCCGCTCGGCAGATCGAGGCCGTCGATCTCGCCCTCGGCCGCATCGTTCTCCGACAGGTGCAGCTTGATCGCCTCGGCGCCCATCATCAGCTTCATCATCAGCGGCGCGTGCGGCCGCGGATCGACGCGCAGCACGCGGTTGCACTCCGCCGCGAGCACCTCCGCGAGCGAGCGATCGAGGTCGTCGCCGCCGAGGAAGAAGTCACCGTCAGAAGCGAGCACCTCGAAGATCTCGCCGTTCAGCCGCAGGATGCTGACGTCGAACGTGCCGCCGCCGAAATCGAACACCGCGATCAGCTCCTTGCGATCGCGGCCGAAGCCGCACGCGAGCGCCGCCGCGGTCGGCTCGTTGATCAGGCGCAGCACCTCGAGCCCGGCGAGCCGGCCGGCTTCCTTCGTCGCCTGGCGCTGGCCGTCGGTGAAGTTCGCCGGCACGGTGACGACCGCGTCGCGGATCTGCGCCCCGAGCTGGCGCTCCGCGCAGCGCTTGAGGTGCAGCAGCACGTGCGACGAGATCTCCGGCATCGTCATCCGGCGATCTCTCACCACGACGATCGGCTGCTGGTTCGGACCCTCGACGACGGAGTACCGCACGCCGGTCATCGCGAGCTGGACGAGCGGCGCGCGGATGTTCTGGCCGATGAACCGCTTCGCGCTCGTGATGACGTGGTGCGGCTCGGTCAGCCGGTAGCGCTTCGCGTCGGTGCCGACGACCACGCCGCCCGAGGTCGGGAACGCGACGACCGACGGGTGCACGCGCTCGCCGCGCGGTCCGAGGATGAACTCGACGCCGGTCGGTGTCGCCACCGCCGCTACCGAGTTCGTCGTCCCGAGGTCAATGCCGAGCGCGACTGCCATTCCCCCATCGCCCATTGTAACGCCGACCGCGCGCCGGCTGTCGAGACCCGATGGGTTAGTGATGGAGGTAGCGATCGGGAGCCGGGCCGGTCATCAGCTCGCGGCACCCCTCGAAGCAGCGATGACACGCCGCTGCGCACACCTGGCAATGCGCGTGGTGCTCCGCGTGGCGATCGCACTCGGCCGCGCACACCTGGCAGGCGGCAGCGCACAGCTCCACGACGAGCGCGATCAGCGTCAGATCAGGAGACTGCTGACGGCTGAGTACGTGTGCCGTCATCGTGCACACGTCCGTGCAGTCGAGATTGAGCCGGATGCAATGATCGAGGTGACGATCGTGCTCCGCGACGCACGCGTCCGCACACGCGGTGCAGACCTGTGCGCACTCGATGCACGCACGAATGCACGCGCTCAGCGACTCCGGCGGGGCGAACGGTACTTCGGGACTCGTGCGCAACATGCGCTCGACGGTGCGATGCATGAGAATTTCTCCTCGAGGCGGTCCTCGCTCGAGGAGCGGTGCATGCGCCATGCCCCGAGACGATCAGGTCGGGTTCTGCCCGGTCAGCTGCTTCGAGAGGATGCGGCGCTGGATCTGACCGGTACCCTCGAAGATGTCGTAGATCTTGGCGTCGCGGTACCACTTCTCGACGGGGTGGCCGGGCTCGAGCGCTTCCTCGCCGAGCAGCACCATCGCGCGCGTCGTGACCCACTGGGCCGTGCGTGCGCCGTGCGCCTTCGCCATCGA
This sequence comes from Kofleriaceae bacterium, assembly GCA_035715365.1. Lineage (GTDB taxonomy): Bacteria > Myxococcota_A > Polyangia > Haliangiales > Haliangiaceae > JABFXX01. Next base: position 34,515 of record DASTLB010000068.1, read on the forward strand.
CGCCTCGGCGACGTTGTCGAGGTGGTGATCGGCGAGCCACGCCGCGCGGTGCGCGAGCAGGCGGGACGCCGTGATCTCCATCTGCATCTCGGCGAGCTCGAACATGATGTGCTGGTGCGACGCCATCGGCGTGCCGTGCAGCGAGCCCGAGCGCACGCGCTCGAGCAGGAACTCGTACGCCGCGCGCGCGATGCCGACCGCCTGCGCACCGACGACGGGACGCGTGCTGTCGAGCATCTTCTTCGTGTCCGCGAGGCCACCCGCGGCGGTCTCGCCGGTGTTGCCGATGCCGAGCATCATGTCCTTGTGGACGCGGACGTCCTCGAAGTGAACCTGCGCGGTCTCCGACGCGCGGATGCCGAGCTTCGTCTCCTTCTTGCCCGGGACGAGGCCGGGCGCGCCGCGCGCCACGATGAAGCCGCGCACGCCGGCGCGACCCGCCGACGGCTCGGTCTGCGCCCACACGACGTAGACCGCGGCGGACTGGCCGTTCGTGATCCACTGCTTGCTGCCGCGGATGATCCAGTGATCACCGTCGGGGCGCGCGGTCGTCTTGAGGCCCGAGATGTCCGAGCCGGTCGCGGGCTCCGACAGCGCCATCGCGGCGACCTTGATGTGGCCCTTGTCGTCGACGCCGGACAGCAGCTTGCGGAACTCCTGCTTCTGCTCCTCGGTGCCCATCCGCGCGACCGGCGACGCGGCGAGGCCGGAGCCTCCGATCGCGAGACAGATGCCCGCGCAGCCGTACGCGAGCTCCTCGGAGCCGGCGACCGCGAGCCGCGCCTGGCTCTTCGGCTTCTTGGGATCCGGATCTTCGTCGACGCCGGTCAGCTTCTTGCGCCCGTCGACGACCGCGGTCTGCGTCAGCCCGAGGCCCTGGGCCTGCTTCATCAGCTCCCACGGCATCGACTCTTCCTGGTCGTGCTTGATCGCGATCGGGCGGATCACCTGCTTGGCGAACGCGCCGAGCATCTGGCGCACGCCGGAGAACAGCGGGGACTCGTGAAAGATGTCCATGTGACTACTCCTTGTCCTTCGCGTCGGTCTTCGCGGCGAGCACGCGGCCGAGCCGCTCGTCCCCGTGTAGCGCTTCGAACGCGCGCGCATCGCGCATCAGCTTCTCGACGGGATAGTCGTTGACGAAGCCATAGCCGCCGTAGATCTGGACGGCATCGATCGTCGCGCGCGTCACCGCATCGCCGGCATGGACGCGCGCGCGGCTCGCGAGGTCGACCGCGTCCGGCCGGCCGGCATCGAGCGCCCACGCCGCGTGCAGCGCGAACAGCCGCGACGCGATCGCGTTCGTCTGCGCGTCGTCGCGCAGCCGGATCAGCGACTCGAACGATCCGATCTTCTGGCCGAACTGGACGCGCTCGTTCGCGTACGCGGCCGCGTACTCCATCGCGGCCATCGCGACACCGGCCGCGCGCGCGGCGAGCGACACCTTCGCCCACGCGAGGATCTGCTCGCCGATCCGGATCGCGTCAGCGCCGCGCGCGAGGATGAAGTCGCGCCCGACCTTGTGCGCCTCGAGGTGCGCGATGCCCCACTTCGCGGCGCGCCAGCCCGACGGCGTGATCGCATCGCGGCGCATGCCGTCCGTCGCCGCGAGGAACACCGCGGACCTCGTCACGACGAGCACGTGGCTCGCGGCGGCGAGCGCCGGCAGCGGTCCGAGCTTGCCGGTCACGCGCAGATCGCTGCCCTCGTCGACGAGCTCGAGCAGGCCGCGGCTATCGTGCGCGAGCGTCGCGAGCCCGCCCGACGCGAGCGACGCGAACACCGCCTGCTTCGCCGCCGGCGTCCCCCACGCACCGACCGCGAGCGCCGGCTCGACGTTGGCCTCGAGCAGCGCGGCGAGCGCGGCGCAACCGCGGCCGAGCTCGTAGCCGCGCAGCGCGCGCGTCACGTGCGAGTACGCGCCCTCGAGCATGCCGTCGGCATCGGCGGGCACCGCATCGACGAAGAAGCCAAGCTCGCTCGCCGCGGCGGTCAGGCGATCCGGCGGCTGGCCCGCGCGATCGGCATCCGGTCCCCACGTGCGGAGGTCGCGCTCGGAGAACCGGCGGACCGTCTGCACGATCATCTCTTGCTCGTCATCGAGCTTTCCGTCCATGCCCGTAGCTGTACAACAAATACCGTCAGGATGGACTGTTGATGTCGTAAACGTTCATTGACGGCCGTAACCGAAGTCCCGTGAGGGTGCCCCCTGCTTCGCGAACGCGCGCGCAAGCTTTGCGGATCACGAATGTCTTCGCGCGCATTGCCACCATGGACGCGCACAGTCACCTTCGTCCATGCATCGCGATGGGGCAAGTGCGAGCGTTGACCTCGAGCTCAGCGCGCGGCCGACGTTGCACCAGGTCGTCGACAAGATCTCGGCGATGCTCGCGTACTGGGATGCGGAGCAGCGCTGCCGGTTTGCAAACCGAGCGTACGAACGCTGGTTCGGGGTCACGCCCGAGTCGCTGATCGGCAAGCACATCCAGGAGCTGCTCGGACCGCTCTACGCGCTCAATCTGCCGTACATCGAACGCGCGCTGCGCGGCGAGCCCCAGGAGTTCGAGCGCGAGATTCCGGATCCGGCGGGAGGACCGTCACGCCACAGCCTCGCGAACTACATTCCCGACGTCATCGACGGCAACGTGCGCGGCTTCTTCGTGCTGGTCAGCGACATCTCCGCGGTCAAACGTGCGGAGCTCGCGCTGAAGGAATCGCAAGCGCGCTTCTCGGGGATCATCGCCGTCGCCGCCGACGCGATCATCAGCACCGACGAGGAACACCGGATCACGATCTTCAACGCGGCGGCCGAACGCGTTTTCGGGTACGCGAGCAGCGATGTGCTCGGCCGCGACGTCGCGATGCTGCTGCCGGAGCGTCTGCGCGAACGCCACCGCCGGCACATCGCCACGTTCGTGCACGAAGCGTCGCGATCACGGCCGATGGGCGAGCGCACGACCCACATCGTCGCGCTGCGAAGCAATGGCGAGGAGTTCCCGGCCGAGGCAACGATCTCGAAGCTCGAGCTCGGCGACCGCTACCTGCTCACCGTCGCGCTCCGCGACGTCACCGAGCGGCGTCGCATGGAGCTCGAGCACGAGGTGCTTGCCGAAGCGGGCGCGGCGTTCTCGTCGTCGCTCGATTGCGAGCAGGTGCTGAAGAACATCGCCCGCGTCGCGGTGCGCCACCTCGCGGAGCTCTGCATCGTCGACCTCGTCGAAGGCGACGCGACGTTGCATCGCATCGCGGTCGCGCATGCCGACCCCGCGCTGGCGCCGGCATGCGAGCGTCTCGAGCAGCTCGCGCTCGATCCGCGGCGGATTCTCGCGAGCACCGCGATCGCGACGAAGCAGCCGGAGATCTTCGATGACATCACCGATGACCTCGTCGTCACGCTCGCTCAGAACGACGAGCATCTGCAGCTGTTTCGCGAGCTGAGCCCGAGATCCGCGCTCGCGGTGCCGCTGGTCGTCGCCGATCGCGTGGTCGGTGCGATCGTCATCGCATCGACGCGACCGCATCGCTACACGCCGCAAGATCTGCCGCTCGTGATGGAGCTGGCTCGGCGCGCCGCGCTCGCGATCGAGAACGCTCGGCTCTACGAGGCGGCGCGCCAGGCCACGCGCATGCGCGACAGCGTCCTCGGAATCGTCGCGCACGATGTTCGCTCCCCGTTGCACTCGATCGAGCTCGCCGCGCACATGCTCGAGCAGCAGCTCGCGACGTCCGGGACGGTCAGCGCCGAACACGTCGCGCGGATCCTGCGCGCGATCCGGCGCGCGGACCGGCTGATCGAGGATCTCCTCGATGTCACCACGATCGAGTCCGGTGGACTATCCCTGGAGCTCGCGCCGGTGTCGCTCGAGCGCGTGGTGCGCGAGGTCGTGGCGGCGCATCAACCCGCGGCGGCCCACGCAGCGCTCGAGCTCGCCGTGATCATCGAAGCAGCCACGGTCGTTCCGCAGGTCTGGGCAGACGATGACCGACTGACGCAGGTACTCGAGAACTTGCTCGGCAACGCGATCAAGTTCACGCCGCGCGGCGGACGGGTGACGGTCGCGATCGAGCAACGGGTCGACGAGGTCATCGTGTCGGTGACCGACACCGGGCGCGGCATCCCCGAGCATGATCTGCCGCGCGTGTTCGATCGCTTCTGGCAAGCGACTCGCAGCAAGCGGCAAGGTGCAGGCCTCGGGCTGCCGATCTGCAAAGGCATCATCGAGCGGTCGGGCGGGCGGATCTGGGCAACGAGCAGGCCCGGGCTCGGCAGCACGTTCTGCTTCACGTTGCGGACGTGCGCCGTCCCACCCGGCACGGTCGATCGCGATGTCGTGGCGGAGGGCAGATTTGAACTGCCGACCAAGGGCTTATGAGACCCCTGCTCTACCCCTGAGCTACCCCGCCTAAGTGGGGCGAGAACCTAAAGGGTTCGATGTCAGCTGGCAAGTCGACAGCGCGAGTTTGATCGCCGCGCGCTCCATCAATAACTCATATGACTTCCAAGGAAATCAGGAACATGCGCTAGCCAGACCGGTTCGTTCGCGCTATCGTGGCGACCGTGATCGGGGATCGTCTAATGGTAGGACAGCAGCCTTTGGAGCTGCTCATCAAGGTTCGAATCCTTGTCCCCGAACCAGAGAAGATCGTCGCGCGCAGCAGGACGTGGACATGAAGCTCGACAAAAGCACCTCGCTCTTCTTTGCGACCAAGATCGACAGCAAGCTCCGCGAAGGCCTCGCGCTGTCCAAGCCGGGTGACAAGAAGTACTTCGACGGCAGCTCGGAAGAATTTCTCCGCGTGATGGAGATCGGCGACGAGAAGGACAAGGAGCGCTGGATCGGCAAGGTGATCAAGCCCGGTCCTGCGGTCACCGAGGTCGACGACATCCAGCGCAACATCCTCTCGATCCTGCGCCGCGTGGCGCCGAACGCGCGGATTCCCGCGTCCGCGGTGAAGATCTTCGTGCTGCAAGGCGCGGTCGCCGCACCGGCGGTGATCGACGACGAGGCCGAGGAAGCCGAGGAAGTCGGCTCGAGCGGTCCGTACATCACGTACTGATCAGCTGCGATAGCGCTCGGGATCGAGCCCGTAGCGCTTGAGCCAGCGCTGCACCTGCTGGCGCACGCGACCGAGCTCCGCGGCGACCTTGCTGACATTGCCGTGATGCTTCTCGAGCAGCGCGGCGAGCTCGTCGCGGCGCGCGTCGGCGGCGGGCGCGGTGATCGGCGCGAACTTCGCGGTCGCGATCTCCTCGGGGAAGTGCGCGAGGCCGAGCTCGCCGGAGCCCGCGAGCGCGACCGCCCGCTCGAGCGCACGCACGAGCTCGCGTACGTTGCGCGGCCACGCGTACGCGAACAGCACGCGCGCCGCGACGCCGGCGAGCTGGACCGACGGCGGCACGATCTCGGCGAGCATCAGCCCGAGATCGACGCGGCGCTCGGCGAGCGGCGGCAGCTCGAGCTCGAAGCCGGCGAGCCGCGCGACGAGGTCGTCGCGGAACGTGCCGTCCTCGACGAGCGCGTCGAGATCGCGGTGCGTCGCGGCGACGATCCGGAGATCGACGCGCGTCGCGCTCGCGGCGCCGACCGCGCGGACCTCGTGCTCCTCGAGCACGCGCAGCAGCGCGGCCTGCGCCGGCGCCGGCAGATCGCCGATCTCGTCGAGGAACAGCGTGCCGCCGCTCGACGTGACGACGAGGCCGGGCTGATCCGCGATCGCGCCGGAGAACGCGCCGCGCTTGTGGCCGAACAGCTCGCTCTCGACGAGGCCGGCGGGGAGGGCGGCACAGTTCACCGGCACGAATGCGCCGCTGCGCCGCGACGCCTCGTGCACGGTGCGCGCGACGCGCTCCTTGCCGCTGCCGGTCGGCCCGCCGACGAGCACCGGGAGCTTCGACGTCGCGACGCGGCGCAGCTCCTCGAACGCGAACGCGAGCAGCGGATCGAGCGTGACGAGCTTGCCAGGCTCGCCGGGACCGAGATCGAGGATCGGCTCGGCCGCGAGCTCGGCGGCGCGTAGCAGGAAGAAGCTACGCCCGGCCTCGACGACGTCGCCGTCGCCGATCACGGTGCGCTCGTGCTTCGTGCCGTTGACGAGGATGCCGTTGCGCGATCCGGCATCGACGGCGACCCAGTGCGCGCGCTCGCGCTCGAACCGCAGGTGGTTCGACGACATGAACGGATCGGAGACGTCGACGCGCAACGTGCGGCCGTCGCGTCGCGCGACCCGCGTGCTGCCGCGGCCGACGTCGATCCGATCGATGCCGTCGAGCGACCACCGGGCGCCGCCGAGCGGCTTGCCTGCCATGACGGCGAGGTAGAGATGATCGACGCGCGACGTGTGGCCGGACGTGGATTCGTCGATCGGTAGGGTCTGTGTCGCCACGGAAGGAACCCAGTGTACTCGGCAACTCCCTGCAATATCAGGAGCTGCCCGCGCGACGTTTTTGTTGTCACCGATCGGCGTGGATGTCCCACAGCGTCGAGAACCGGCTCGCGAAATCGGTCTTTTGGTGGAGCCGTGTTAGCCTTTTTAGTAATGCGGGGGACCTGCATTCTTGCGGTCGTGCTCTGTGCAGCCGGCTGTAGCCCGAGCTCGCCGTACCACTGCACTGCCGATACGCAGTGCATCCTCGGTGGCGATCAGGGCACCTGCGATCCCGCCGGGTTCTGCAGCTTTCCCGATCCCGCATGCGAGAGCGGACAGCGCTTCGAACCGAACGCGGGCGACGGTCTCGCGGGGACGTGTGCACCGCCCGCGTGCGGCGTCACCGGCAACGCGTGCTGCGCGGGCGGCGAAGCGTGTCGTGCCGGCGGTTCGTGCGTGAGCGGCACGTGCGAGCCATGCCTCGCGGACGTCGCGCTCGGCCGGCGGTTCGCGTGCATGTTGCAGCCCGGCGGCTCGGTCTACTGCTCCGGCGACAACGGCTCGGGACAGCTCGGCATCGGGCTCGGCAGCGCACCGCAGGCGGATCCGGAACAGGTGCGCGATCAGACCAGTGCGTTCGTCGCCGACGCGACCGCGATCAGCGCCGGCCACTCGCACGCGTGCGCGATCCGCGCCGGCGGCTCGGTGTGGTGCTGGGGCGGCGGCTTCGGCGATGTCGCACAGCAGATCCATCTCGTCGACGGCTCGCCGGTCATGGGGATCACGAAGCTGCAGTCCGGCGATTCGTTCGACTGCGCGCTCGACGCGACCGGCCAGCTGTTGTGCTGGGGCGACAACACGAACGGCCAGCTCGGCGACGGCACCGTGACCGGTCGCGGCACCGCGGCACCGGTGCTGATGGCCGCCGGCGGCGCGCCATTCACCGGTATCAAGACGTTCACGCTCGGCGGCTCGCACGCATGCGCGACGACGATGGCCGACGAGCTCTACTGCTGGGGCTTCAACAACCACGGCCAGGTCGGCGATGGCTCGCAGACGAACCAGGTCGTGCCGGTGAAGTCGACACTCGGCACGACGACGCACGTCAGCGCCGGCCGGTTCCACACGTGCGCCGTCGCGAGTGACGGCACCGTGTCGTGCTGGGGCAGCGGCAGCCACAACCGGCTCGGCCGCGGCACGTTCGACGGCTCGGATGCGCTCGCGCCGATCAAGGTCGCGGTCGACGACAAGGGGACGGCATTCACGAATGCGACGCAGGTCGAGGTCGGTGCGGTGTCGTGCGCGATCACGAGTGACACCCACGTCTGGTGCTGGGGCGACAACCGCTACGGCCAGACCGGCAACGGCGCGACGTCGGTGGTACCGGTCGAGGTGATCGACGCGACGAACGGCCAGCCGCTGAGCGGCGCCGAGCGGCTGATCGTGCACTTCGCGCATGCGTGCGCGCAGCTCGCCGGCGGCGGCATCACCTGCTGGGGCCGCAACACCGAGGGTACGTTCGGGAACGGCACGTTCTTGAACGTCGGCCTCGCGACCGGGACGCGTGCGACGTGTCCTTGACGTCGCCGCGGGTCAAGAAGCTCGAGCTCGAGCGTGGCGACACGCTCGGCAAGTACGAGATCCTTCGCAAGATCGCGGTCGGCGGGATGGCGGAGATCTACCTCGCGCGCGTCACCGGTACCGCGGGGTTCGAGAAGCTCGTCGTGATCAAGCGGATCCTGCCGCACATCGCGCAGGATCCCGTGTTCCGCCAGATGTTCCTCGACGAGGCGCGGCTCGCGGCGACGCTGCAGCATCCGAACATCGCGGACGTCTACGACGTCGGCGAGCACGACGGTGACGTGTTCTTCGCGATGGAGTACGTGCACGGCCAGGACGTGCGCACGATCCGGATGACGACGCGCAAGCGCAACGAGCACATCCCGCTCGCGATCTCGCTCGGCATCATCCACGGCACCGCGTCCGCGCTCGACTACGCGCACGAGCGCCGCGGTCCCGACGGCGAGCTGCTCGGGCTCGTCCACCGCGACGTGTCGTCGAGCAACGTGATGCTGAGCTACGACGGTGCGATCAAGCTGCTCGACTTCGGTATCGCGCGCGCGACCGTCAACCAGCACAAGACGCAGACGAGCACGCTGAAGGGCAAGATCCCGTACATGTCGCCCGAGCAGTGCCGCGGTCAATTGCTCGACCGGCGCAGCGACCTGTTCTCGCTCGGCGTGCTGATGTACGAGCTCACCGTCGGGCGCCGGCCGTTCCGCGGCGACAGCGACTTCGACATCATGAACCAGATCGTCCACCACGGCGCGGCACCGCCGTCGTCGGTGGTCGCCGGCTATCCCGGCGAGCTCGAGGCGATTGTGATGAAGCTGCTCGAGCCGAAGCCGTCGCTGCGCTACCAGACGGCGGAGGCGTTCCTGCACGATCTCGAGCCGTTCCTCGCGCAGCATCGGCTGTGGGTGTCGACGAAGCCGCTCGGCAAGTACATGCGCCACGTGTTCGCGGATCGGATCGCCGCGTGGGAAGACGCCGAGGAGCACGGCGTGTCGCTCGCGCAGCACGTCGCCGAGACGATGACGATCCAGAGCGGGCTGTCCGAGCTGTTGACACCACCGTCGGCGTTCCGCGGGCTCGCGCCGCTGTCCCAGGAGATGCCGGCGGTCGCGAGCATCTCCGACGTCGTGCCGGTGCAGCAGCCGCCACCGTCGCAGCGCTACGTGCTGCCCCAGTCGGGGATGTACCCACCGGCGCCCGAGCCCGAGCGCGGCCACGGCCGCCGGATCGCGTTCTCGATCGCCGGCTTCCTGCTCGGCATCGGCGGCATCGTCGGCTACTACGCCTGGGCCGCGACGAGCAAGTCGAGCGCGGCGAGCGCGACGCACGAGACCCAGCCCGCGCCGGCCGCGGCGACGCCCGCGCTGACGCCATCGCCGTCGCCGACGACGGTGCCTCGCGAGCCGGCGAAGCCGCCGGTACAGGAAGCGACCGTTCGCGAGCCGACGATCAAGGAACCGGTACAGGAGCCGACGATCAAGCAGCCGACCGTCGAGCCGACGATCAAGCAGCCGCCGGTGAAGCAACCGGTGAAGCAGCCGCCGGTCAAGCAGCCGCCGATCAAGAAGAAGCCGCCGCCGAACAAGGACAAGCCGCCCGAGGACAGCGAATGGGATCCAAACTCGCCTTTCTTGCCGCCCAGCTGATCGTCGTGATCGGCATCGCGTCGCACGCGCACGCCGACAACCCGAAAGCGAAGGAGCTCTTCAAGAAGGGCGTCGACGAGTACAAGGCGCAGAAGTACGACGCCGCGGCCGCGACGCTGAAGCAGTCGTACGAGCTCGATCCGAAGCCGGAGTCGCTGTTCGCGCTCGCACAGGCGGAGCGCCTCGGCGGCAAGTGTCCGGCCGCGATCGCGCACTACAAGCAGCTGCTCGAGCAGACGACCGACCTGCCGACCGCGAAGGCGGTGCAGAGCAACATGTCGCTGTGTCCCGGTGGCGAGCCGGAGCGGCCGAAGCCGGACAAGGACAAGGACAAGGACGACAAGGACGAAGCGAAGCAGCTACCTCCGCCGACGATCGAGACGCGCACCGTCGTCCGCGAGGTCGGCCGGACCGACAAGGTCGGCGTCGCGATGGTCGCCGGCGGCATGCTCGGGCTCGGCGTCGGCGGCGCGATGTTCCTCGCCGCGAGCGGCAACCAGAGCGATGCCGACAAGGCGCTGACGCTCGACGATCACCAGCGGCTGCTCGACCGTGCCGGTACACAGCGGATCATCTCGTACGCCGCGCTCGGTGCGGGCGCCGGCATGCTGACCTACGGCATCGTGCGGTTCGTGCGTGGCGGCAAGGAGACGCCAGCCGCGGCGAACGTCGCGATCAGCCCGACCTCGGGCGGCGGGCTCGTGTCGCTGTCGTCGCGCTGGTGATCACTTCGCGAGGCAGTCGAAGAGCTCGTCGCAGTCGCTCGTTGACTCGGCACACGACACGGCGGTCTTCATCGCCGTGTCGTCGTGCTCGACGGCGGCATCGCACGCGCCCGCGAACTCGGCGTCGATCTGACCGCGCATGACCCGCGGCTCGCGCGTGCCGGCGCACGTGCGGACCATCTCGGCGAGCCGCTCGCAGCCGGACTTCTTGCAGCCGGTGAACGAGCCGAGCGAGATCGTGGAGAGCGCGAGTACGACGAGGAGGCGACGCATCGGCGAACGCTGCCACGATCGATCGCGGGCTCGACCACAAATCTCGTTACAGCATCGGCGGTGGCGGTAACGACAGTGGGGACGGATACGAATGCCGCCAGGCATCGGGATCTGACGGTGGTTTTGGCCACCGCATCCCGACGGCAACGCCGACGTACGGCAGCGGAATGTCGGCCGCGAGCTCGGCGCGATTCTCGGCGGTGCACGGCACGCTGTCGCCGCCGTCGCGGAGCTCGGCGACGCAGCGGATCGCGAACGCATCGCTGATGCCGACATACGCGCGCAGGAACTGGCCGCCGCGCGCGGTGTGCTCGACGACGAGCTCGACGTTGCGCCAGAACGTGCCGTCGCCGAAATGCACGAGCTCGGGCGGATCGTCCGGATCGGACCACCCGACATCGAGCGAGTGCAGCGCCGGGCCGCGCGAGATGCCGACGCCGATCCCCCACTGCGTCGCCTGCTGTCGGGCGGCGCCGGTCATCGCGCGGAGTATCAGCGCACGCTCGACGCCACGAACGCCGTAGCCGCTCGACACGCTCGCGCGAAACCACGACAGCCCGACACCGGCCTCGACGCCGACCTCGCCGAGCGGTGCGTTCAGCGCGAGGTGACCGCCGACGAACACGAGCCCGGAGTCCGCATCGTCGTCTGCGTGCGCACGCCCGGTGAGGCCCAGCAACAGCACGAGCACGAGCATCCTGCGCATGCAGCGAGCCTCGCGCGGATCGCTCGGCGCGACGCAGCGACAACCCCGGCAGCGCGCGGCAACTACGCGATCGGCTCGAGCGCGAGCAGCGGATCGCCGGCGTTGACGTCATCGCCGTCGGCGACGAGCACCGCGCGGACGCGTGCGCGCTCGGGCAGCCCGGCGCCGCCGTACGTCACGCGATGGAACGTCTTCATCACCTCGAGCAGACACACGGTCGCGTTCGGCGCGAGCTCGCTGCCGGCGCTCGCGAACGCCGGCTTGTCCGGGCCCGGCCGGCCATAGAACCGGCCGCTCGTCGGCGCGCGAAACACGAGCTCGTGGCTCGCCGCTGCGGCCGCGGGATCGTCGGTGGCGCCCGCGATCGCGCCGAGCGTCGCCTCGAGATCGAGCGTGCACAGCACGTCGCCGTACGCGACCGCGCGCGGGCGACCCGCCGCGACGGCGAGCCCGCGCACCTCGCCGGCGACGAGCGCGACCGAGCGACCGAGCACGACGAGCTGACCGATCACCTCCTCCGGCGTCACGAGATCGCCGTCGTCGATCGCCGGGATGAAGTGGCCGGGCATCGGCGCGCGCAGCTCGATCTTCGCGCCGTCGCGCGCCTCGACGACGCGCAGCTTCGCCGCGTGGATCCGGCCGCCGAGCACGTGACTCATCGCGGACCTCCGACGAGCTCGCGCAGGTCGTGCATCGACCAGATCCGCGGGTTCTTGACGCGCCGGTAGCCGACGCCCTGGTACGCCATCTCGACGAGCGCGGCGAGGTACGCGCGCAACTCGGCGAGCTCGACGATCTCGTCGGTGTCGAGCTGACGCGCCGCGACGAACGGATCCATGTCGCCTTCGATCCGCGCCTCGGTCTCGCGCATGCCGGCCTCGATCTTCGCGCGCTCGGCGGGATCGGTCGTCATGATCTGGAAGTTGTCGTCGAGCTTCGTGTTGAACGCCGCGATCGCGAGCGTGCGGCCCTCCATCACCGACAGTCGCGACAGCGTGGTCGACAGCTGGACGACCGGATCGTAGGGCAGGCCGCTCATCGCGTAGTAGCCGGCGCCCGACGCTTTGCGCAGCAGCACGGTGAACATCGGCGTCGTGTTCGTCGAGTTCGTGTAGATCAACGAGCTGCCGTACGCGAGCAGGCCGTGGGCCTCCGCCTCGCGCCCGATGTCGAAGCCCGAGATGTCCTGCAGCCAGATCAGCGGGATGCCATCGTCGTTGCACGCGCGCGAGAACGCGCTGATCTTCGCGATGCCGCCGCGATACAGGATGCCGGCCGGGCGCTGGCGACCCGGGTGCTCGGGATCGCCGACGAGGCCTTGGCGGTTGATCACGAAGCCGGCGTAGAGCCCAGCGACGCGGCCGATCCCGCAGATCATCTCCTCGCCGACCTCCGGCATCACCTCCCAGAACAGCGACTGGTCGACGAGCCGCGCGAGCACCTGGTGCGCGTCGTACGCCTCGCGGTGATCCGCCGGCAACAGCCCCGCGAGCTCGGCCGCGGGGAATCGCGGATCGATGACGCCGAGCTCGCCGCGATAGAACGCCGCGCCCGACGACGGCAGCCGCGCGACGTCACGCCGGATGCACGCGAGCAACGTCTCGTCGTCCGGCACCCGGACGTCCGCGCAGCCGGACTGGTGGACGTGGACCTCGGGGCCGCCGATGTCGAGCGACGTGATCTTCTGGCTCTTCGCGCCTTTGATCAGCGCCGCACCGGCGATCACCATGTACGCCTGCTCGGTCATGTACACGCGGTCCGAGATGATCGGCATGTAGCCGCCGCCCGCGATGCAGTCGCCGAACACGCCGGCGATCTGCGGCACGCCGTGCGCGGACAGCAGGCTGTTCATCTTGAAGATGTGGCCGGCGCCGCGCGCACCCGGGAAGCTCTTGCTCTGCTCGGGCAGGAACAGCCCGCTGCAGTCGACGAGGTAGATCGTCGGCAGCCGCAGCCGCAGCGCCATCATCTGCGCGCGCTGGATCTTCTCCGGCGTGCGCGGCCACCACGCGCCGGACGCGACCGTGTTGTCGTTCGCGATCGCCATGCACCAGCGGCCCTCGACGCGCACGAACGCGGTCACGACGCCCGCGCCCGGTGACTTCTGATCGCCGGGGAACACCTCGCCGTAGTTGACGAACGTGCCGGTCTCGAACGTCCGCGTGCCCGGATCTGCGAGCCGGGCGAGCCGCTCGCGCGCGGTCAGCTTGCCCTTCTTGTGGACGCGCTCGACGTACGCCGGGCCCCAGCCGGCCTCGACCTCGCGGCGCCGCATCCGCAGCCGCTCCTCGAGTGCCGCGAGCGCCTGGCGCTGATCGCCGAGCGTGCGCTCGTCGACGAGCTTGGTCAGCGGATCGCCGATCGGAACGAGAGGAACAAACGCCATGCCGGCGAACCGTAACATCGCGAAACCCGCGCGGTGGGCCGTCCGGTACGATTCCCTGTCACGTCGCGCTCGTTCGCGACAGTTCCCGTCATGCAACCCGCCGCCGACGACAAAGCCCGGTTCGAGGCGCTCGTGCGTAGCTGCCAGGACGCGGTATGCGCGATCGCGTATGCGGTCCTGCGCGATCGCGCGCGCAGCGAGGAATGCGCGCAAGACGCGTTCCTGATCGCGTGGGGGCAACGCGCCGATCCGCGCGCGGCGACCGCGGCATGGATCTGCGGGATCGCCCGGAACCTCGCGCGCAATGCGGCGCGCCGCCGCCAGGAGGTCGCGATGACGATGGAACCTGCCGGGTCGGAGCGAAGCGCGCGTGACCTGCTAATCGAGCGCGAGACCGAGACGCGCGCGCTGACCGCGCTCGCGACGCTGCCGGACCGCTACCGCGAGGCCGTGGTGCTCTACTACCGCGGCGACGAGTCGATCACCGGCGTCGCCGCGGCGCTCGGCTGCAGCGCCGACACCGCACGCCAGCGCGTGCATCGCGGCCGCACGAAGCTACGCGAGGCGCTCGCCAGCGTCGAGGCAACGCTGCGCGCGACGCGTCCGGGCATCGCGTTCACCGCCGCGTGCGTCGCCGCGTGGGGCCGAGGCGCGCGGCCGGCGGATGCGGCGACGACCGGCGCGCTGACGTCACTGCCGTGGCTCGTGCCATCGCTCGTCGCGGGTGCGGTCGCGGTCGCGGGCGTCGTCGTCGTCGCGAGCGGCGCGCTGTCGTCGCGCGACGCGCCGGCGGCGATCGCGGCGCCACGCCCGCGCACGAGCGGTGAGCTCGCCGCCGCGCTGACCGCGCGGTTCCCGGCGATGCCGCGCGCGACGCGGATCCCGCCGGGGTTCGCGGCGCTCGCACCGCCTTCGTCTGCGTCGCCGTCGTTCGCGAGCACGACCGCGACCGCGCCGGGTGGCGGAAGCCCGGCGAAGCTCGTCGATCTCGACTTCAAGCAGGCGCAGCTGTCGATCCTCGTCCACATGCTGTCGGTGTTTCTCGACACGCCGATCTGGCTCGATCCGACGCTCGATGCGCCGATCGACGTCCAGGTACAGCAGCGCGACGCGCTCGCGGTGCTCGACGAGAAGCTCGCCGACGTCGGTGGCGAGCGCACCGAGGTCGCGGCACTGCGGCTCGTCACGACCGGCGGGCGCACCGACGCGGCGACGCTCGGCGGCGACCGGCTCTCTCTCCACGTCGAGGACGCGCCGCTCGATAGCGTGCTGTCCGCGATCGAGCCGAAGCTGCACATGCCGATCGGCCGCCTCGCGATGCCGACGACCGGAGGCACGGTATCGATGGATGGCGAGCCGTACGAGGATCCGTCGCCGACCGTCACGCTCGATGTCGTCGACACCGCTGCCGGCATCGTGCTCGAGCGCGTGCTGCAGCAGACCGGGCTGCGATTCGAGCTGACGACCGGGTTCGTGCTGACGCCGGTGCCGTAGTCACGGCAGGCGTTCGAGCTCGCCGAGCGAGGACGGGATCGCGGCGAGCTCCGCGAACGTGACGAGCGCGCGATCGCGCATCGCGTGACCGGTCGGGGCGACCGCCCAGCGTTCGAGCTCGGCGTCGCCGCGGACGCGATGGCGCACGATCGCGCGTGCGGTGTCGACGAGCACCGCGGCGAGCTCGGACTCGCCGAGCGCCGCATCGAGCGCCGGATACGCCGCGAGCTCGCGACGTACGACCGCGAGGCCATCGCGCGGCAGGGCAGGGACGTCACCGGCGCGGGCAGCGTTCCCGACGAGCGTGTCGACGGACAGTGCTGGATCGAGGAATCCGGCACGCCGCGCAGCGCGCAGTGCGGCGAGCGCCTCGCGTCGTGGTGGCGGGTCGCCGGCGATCGCGAGCAGCGCGTCGACCGCCTCGCGCAGCACTGGCTCGGCGGCCGGCCCGAGCGCCTCGCGCAGCGCGGTACCGGCGAGCACCACCTCGACCGCGTGCCACGCACCGGCGCACGCGGCCTGCACGATCGGCACGAGCGCATCCGGCACCGCGGCGTCGTCGGGGCGCGCGATCGCGAGCGCGGCGAGCGCGGTCATGGTGGCCAGCCAGGGATCGCGCGCGTGTCGTAGTTGCCGGAGCGGAACGCGTCGCTCTTCAGGATCGCGACGTGCATCGGGATCGTCGTCGGCACGCCCTCGACGTGGAACGCCGACAGCGCCGCGATCGTGCGCTCGATCGCGTCGGCGCGGTCGCGACCCTTCACGATCAGCTTCGCGAGCAGCGAGTCGTAGAACGGCGGCACGACGTAGCCGGCCTCGACGTGCGTGTCGACCCGGATGCCATCGCCGCTCGGCGGCCGCCACGTCGTCACGGTGCCCGGTGCCGGCACGAAGCCGCGGCTCGGATCCTCGGCGTTGATCCGGCACTCGATCACGTGCCCGGTCAGCGGGATCGCGTCCTGCGTCCACCCGAGCGGGCGGCCTGCCGCGGTCTCGAGCTGCGCGATCACGAGATCCTTGCCGGTGCGCTCCTCGCTGACCGTGTGCTCGACCTGCAGCCGGCAGTTCATCTCCATGAATCGCAGCACGTCGCCGTCGTACAGCAGCTCCATCGTGCCGGCGCCGACGTAGCCGATCGTCGCCGCCGCGCGCGCTGCCGCCGCACACGTCGCCGCGCGCAGATCCGACGAGATCACCGGCGACGGGCTCTCCTCGATCAGCTTCTGGTGGTTGCGCTGTACCGTGCAGTCGCGCTCGCCAAGGTGCACCGCGCGGCCGTACTTGTCGGCGAACACCTGGATCTCGACGTGATGACCGCCCTCGACGAGCTTCTCGAGGAACACGCGATCGCCGCCGAACGCGGCGCGCGCCTCGGCCTGCGCCTCGTGATACGCGTGCTCGACCTCGGCCTCCGCGCGCGCGATCCGCATGCCGCGCCCGCCGCCGCCGTTCTCGGCCTTGAACAGCACCGGATAGCCGACGCGCGCCGCGACTCGCTTCGCGTCGTCGACATCGGCGAGCACGCCGTCGCTGCCCGGGATCACGTGCAGGCCGGCCGCGCGCATCGCCGCCTTCGCGCGCGTCTTGCTGCCCATCAGCGCGGTCACGTGCGGCGGTGGCCCGACGAACGTCACACCGTGCTGCGCGCACAGCGTCGCGAGCAGCGGATTCTCCGACAGAAATCCCCAGCCCGGATGCAGCGCCGAGCACCGCGCCTGCACCGCGGCCTGCACGACGCGCTCGACGTCGAGGTACGACAGCGCCGGCCGCCCCGGTCCGAGCAGCACGGTCTCGCGGCCGCGCGTGTACGGCGCTGCGCGGTCCGCCTCGCTGACGGCGAACACCGGTGTGATCCCGAGGGCATCGCACGCGCGCGCCACACGGACCGCGACCTCGCCGCGATTGGCAATCAGGAGCCGATGGAACAGCGGTGGCACCGCGCGAACGCTAGCATACGAGGGCACGATGCCGTTCACGCCGGCGCATGTCATGGCCGTCCTTCCCGCGATCCGGTGGCGACGCGTGCTCCACCTCGATCCGACATGCCTCGTGCTCGGCAGCATGGCGCCCGACTTCGAGTACTTCGTGCGCGGCGAGCAGGCCGGCTCCGGCTTCGGCCACACGTGGCTCGGCGTGCTCGCATGGGGCCTGCCGATGACGCTGCTGCTCGCGGCGCTGTATCACGGCGTCGTCAAGTGGCCGCTGCTCGTCGCGCTGCCGGCGCGGGCGACGCCACTGCTCGCCCGGCCGTGGCCGGTGCGCGGCATCGCCGGCGGGGTGTCGTGCACGATCGCGGCGCTCGCCGGCAACGCGACGCACGTCGTGTGGGACGGCGCGACCCACGCGAAGGGCATGATCGTGCGCCGCGTCCCGTCGCTGACCGCGATCGAGGACGTGCCGGTGCTCGGCACGATGACGATCCATCGCATCCTCCAGCACGCGAGCACCGTCGTCGGCCTGACCGCGGTCGTGCTCGTCATCGCGTGGCAGCTGTGGCGCACCGCGCCGCCGGCGTTCGACGTCCCGCGCGCGCGTGCGCGCTGGACCTTCGCGGCGTGCATCGCGGTCGGCGTCACCGTGCTCGCCGGGCGCGTGCTCGTGTGGGGCCGCGCGCACGACATCGGCAACGTCGTCGTCGGCGCGATCTCCGGGCTGCTCGCCGGTGTGGTCGTGGGCTCGCTGCTCGTGCGCCGCGCGGGGCAGTGGCTCGCGACGCGCGAGTCAGCGGACCCAGAGCTCGAGTCGTGACAGCACGAGACCTTCGGCCTGCACGATCTCGTTGCGCATGAGCCGCGCCTCGATCGGATCGCTCGTCGCGCCGCCGAGCAGGGTCTGGATCGGCTCCGCGCGGCCCTCGCCTGCGCACGCGGCAGGCAGCTCGACACCGTCGAACAGCGGATCGGCAAACACGACGGTGCCGTCGATCGACACCGAGAGCGCGCCGGCCTCGCAGCGTCGCGCGGCCTCGGGCGCGAACGCCGGTGCGGCAATGCCGCCGAGGCAGGGACACGTGCACGCGCCCATCATGTTGCAGCCGGTGGCCTCGTCGTAGCCCACGGCGTAGCTCGCGACGTGCTGGCGCGGCGTGCCGACGGTGATCGAGAGCCCGTCGAGGTACGCGTCGTCGATCGAGCCCTGGCCCTCGTAGCCATCCGCCGTCCCGCGCTGGAACGCGAGCAGTGTCGTCATGACCTCGCGGTAGCTCGCGAGCGGCGGTGCGATCGAGACCCCCGAGATCTGCGCGCCGTCGACGACGGTGCAGCCGGGGCCGGCCGCCGCCACCGGCTGCCAGCCCGCGGGGCATGGATCGCGGAGCGCGTCGAAGTCGAGCGCGGCGGTCCAGCCGCCGCCGCCGATCGTCATCTCGCATCGCGTCGGCACCGCGGGATCACCGACGAGATACACGCCGCTCTCGGAGTGGCCGGCGGCGAGGTGGTCCTTGCAGCTCGCGGCCGCGCCGAGGTGCGTGCGATCGTCGTCGCGGACGAACACGAGCACGCGCGCCGGCTTGCACAGCGCACCGGCGTCGCCGGCGATCGACGACGCCGCGCCGGCGGCGAGCACCGTGCCGTCGGGGCAGGGCACGTTGCCACCGATGCCGACGAACGACTCCGCGCTCCGGCACTCGGTGGTCTCGGTGTTCGCGAGGATCCCGAGCCGGACGCCGCGCGGCAGCGCCGGGTCGCCTTGCAGCCCGAGGCCCTGCCGCCGACAGCCGGTCTCGAGCGACGTCATCCCGAACGCCGCCCGCCAGTCCGCCTCGGCCACGCTGGTCGGCAGCGTCAGCCCGCTCGCCATCGCGCTGCGCAGGCTCGGCGCGCGCAGCGGCACGACGACCTCGCCGCCGCCTTCGACGACGAGCAGCACCTCGGCGAACGCGGTGTCGACGTATGGCGCGAGCTTCGCCTCGCCGGGCGCGGCCGGATCGAGGTTGCCGGCATCGACGAGCGTCACGTCGCTCCACACCGTGCTCGTGCCGGCGAACGTCGGCTGTGCACCGTCGATCTTCAGCGCGAGCGCCCAGCCGCCGCCGCTGCGATCCTGATCGCACCACACGTCGCGCGCGGCGAGCTCGCCGCTGCCATCGGGATCGAGCGTCGTGATGCCGGTCGGCTGGTTCGCGCGCTTCGCGTCGGCGCACGTCCGCAGCGTCGTCGGTCCATCCTCGCCGAATCCGAGGCGACCGCAGCCGGCGACGCCGACGACGCCGACGACGCCGACGACGATCGACAGTAGTGCGGCGCGACCCACTCAGCCCGATCGTACACCAGGCCGCATCACCGTGGTCACTGCAGCTTCAGCATACAGGCGTCCGCGCTCGACACCTCGAACTTGCCGGGCTGCTCGACCTCGGCGCTCTTCACGACACCGTCCTCGATCACGAACAGGCCGCGCCGCGAGCGGATGCCCATGCCCGGAATCTCGACGTCGATGCCGAGCGCCTTCGACAGCGCGGCCTGGCCGTCGGCGAGCATCGTGATCTTGCCGAGCGCGTCGTGCTGCTCGGCCCACGCCTTCATCACCCACGCATCGTTGACCGACAGGCAGGCGACGAGATCGACGCCCTGCGCGCGAAGCTCGGGCAGCCGCTGCAGGTAGCCGGGCAGGTGCTTCGTCGAGCACGTCGGCGTGAACGCGCCGGGCAGCGAGAACATCACGACCTTCTTGCCAGCGAACAGCGCGGCCGGATCGACGCCGGAGCCACCCTCGGGGGTCGCTTGCTTGATCGTGATGGATGGGAGCTTGTCGCCGGGCTGGATCATGGCGACGGCTTACCACACAGCGTCGTCGCCAATGCACAGGCGTGCGCGAACCTCGCGGCATCCTCGCGCAGGGCGGTGTCCGCGAGCTCCCACTGGATCTCGCGACAGCGTGGCGCCGGTTCCGGCGTGTCGAGCAGGCGGGCGCATGCCGGATCGCGCGCGGCGACGGCAGCATGGACGATCGCGTCGACACCGACGATCGCGCGCACGCCATGATCGTCGACGAACACGGCATCGATCGGTTGACCGTCGAGCGTCGCGACCTCGGCGGCGAACGCGACCGGCAACGCCCACCGCGTGCGCGCCTGATCCGCGGTCAGCGCCGGATCGCCGGCGAAGTGGGCGCGCGCGGCGAACGTGCCGGCGTGCAGCCGCTCGGCGAGCGCCGGTGCGGCGGCATCGAACGCGCGCGCGTAGTCCGCGTACCGCGCGCGGTAGGGCTCGACGACGATGCGCCGCCACGCGGCTTCGTCGAGCTTCCAGTGCGCGACCGCGGCGCGCCGCGCGTCGAGCTCGAGGCGCGCGATCCGCGCGAGCTCGCCCGTCAGATCGGGCGCTGGCTCGGGACGCCGGCATGCGGCGACGGCGATCACGAGCAGCGCGAGACGCACGCGCGTGCGGCTCAGGCCTCGCGACGCGAGCCGGCGAGCACGCCGAGCACGAGCGCGACCGTGCTCGCACCGAGCGCGGCCCACGCGCCCCAGCCGAGCACCATGTTGAACATCGAGCCGAGCACCCACAGGACTGCACCGTAGATCGCGCAGCCGGCAATCAGCGCCGTGCGGCCGCTCTTCGCGCTCGCCGACGCGCCGCTGCCGATCGCGGCGATCGCGGCGACCGGCACGAACCACAGCACGCGGACCGTGACGCCGAGGCCGTCGGTCAGAAACTCGAGCTCGTCGCTGCGCAGCAGGCGCCACATCGAATCATCGGTCCACGGCGCGAAGAAGCCCGCGAGCACCGCGACGCCGCCGGCGATCCGCCAGCCGCGGCGCGCGCTCGACACGCCGGCGAGGATCACGCCCGCGCCGCCGAGGATCAGCCACGTGTCGAGACCCGAGTGCAGGATGCCGCGCGCGAACTGATAGATCACGACGCCCGCGACCGACATGCCGGCGGCGACCGCCGCGAGCCGCGTGTACTGCGAGCGCGTCGCAGCGGCCGCGGCGAGCAGACCACCCGCGATCGGCACGAGGAACATCCAGTGCTCCTGCTCCCACGCGATGCCGAGACCGCTCTGCGTGTGACCACCGACATCGATCCACGCGATGAACATCGACGCCAGCAAGACCACGCCGGCAGTGGACAGCACACCGTACGACCACGAGGGGAGCGTTTTGTTCTGCACGGCTGGGACACTAGCAAAAGCGTCCGACCGTTCCAGAAGTTTCCCGACCGATAGATTCAGCTCGGCGGCGTGGTCGCGAGCCGGTTCGGACGGCGCGGACGTGGCGCCTCCGGATCGACCACGCGCGGGAGCGGCAGCGGCATCCCGAGCAGCAGCTTGATCGCGACCGAGGCCGCGGTCGCGCCGAACACCGACGGGACGAACGCGACCGAGCCCTCGACGCGGTTCTTGTGCTCGCAGTCGTTCATGCCGTTGTGGCCACCCGGGCACACGCACTGGAACGCGCCGTCGTCGTACGCGAGCGCGTGCGGCGCGGTCGGGAGCTCCTCGGAGTACACCGACCAGATCCCGGTCGGTTGCGTGCAATCGATGTCATGCTTCCGACGCAAATTACGCCGGAGGTCGCGCGCGAACGGATCGACCCGCGTGTCGGACAGATCGGCGATCCGCACCGCGGTCGGATCGAGCCGCGCGGCCGCGCCCATCGCCGACACGCAGCGCAGGCGATCGCGCATGCACGTCGCGATCAGGTGCATCTTCGCCGCCATGTTGTCGATCGCGTCGATCACGACGTCGGGCTCGGGCACGAGCAGCCGCGCGGACGTCTCGGCGCTGTAGAACTCGCTGCGCGGCTCGATCGTCGCGTCGGGATTGATCAGGCGCAGGCGCTCGGCCATCACCGCGACCTTGCTCTTGCCGAGCGTGCCCTTCATCGCGTGGATCTGGCGGTTGACGTTCGTGACGCAGATCCGGTCGTAGTCGACGAGGATCAGCCGGCCGACCCCGCTGCGCACGAGCGCCTCGGCCGCGAACGAGCCGACGCCGCCGACGCCGAACACCGTCACGGTCGAGCGCGCGAGCCGCTCGATCCCGGCATCTCCGAGCAAGCGAGCGGTACGGTCGAACCGGCGATGGGTCATGGGGGCGCATTGTTGAACATGCGGGCGGCGCCGCCAAGCCGTATTTCGCAGCCCGCTGGTCACGCAACTTTCTCGGATGCGTCACCAGCAGCCGAAGACGCGCCGCGCGTTCGCGGTCGTCAGCGCCGCGGCCTCGTCGACGGCGATGCCGCGCGCGCGCGCGAGGCCGGCGATCACGTCGGCGACGAACGCGGGCTCCGAGCGGCTGCCGCGATGTGCCGCCGGCGCCTGGTCCGGGGCGTCGGTCTCGGCGAGCAGCAGCTCGGCGGGCACGGCACGCGCCGCCTCGACGGGGCGCCGCGCGTTCGCGTACGTGACCGGTCCGGCGAACGAGAACGCGAGCCCGAGCTCGCGATAGACCGGGACGAGGTCGGCACCGCCCGAGTAGCTGTGGAGCACACCGCCGGCGCAGCGCTCCTCCTTCAGGATCCGCGGCGCATCGTCGTGCGCGCGCAGCACGTGGATCACGAGCGGCTTGCCGAGGGTCCGCGCGACGCGCACGTGGATCCGAAAGATTCGTTGCTGCTCGTCGTACGCGCCGCAGCCGCGGTCGAGGCCGCACTCGCCGATCGCGACGGCGTCGCGTCCCGCGTCGAGCAGCCGGTCCTCGAGGTCGGCGAGCTCGTCGGAGGCAAGATCCTCTACGATCTGTGGATGGACGCCGACGGCATGGACGACCCCTGCCGCCGCCTGCCGCTCGGCGAGCGCGCGCAGCGCCGGCCAGGTCCGCGGCCGGATCGCCGGCACGACCATGCCGACGACACCCGCCCGGGTCGCCCGCGCGATCACCGCGTCGACGTCATCGGCGAACGCCGCGGTGTCGAGGTGGCAATGGGTGTCGATCACCGACATCGATCGTAGCGTAGGATCACGGCGTGCGTTTCGTGCGGCGCTGGGTCGCCTGGCTTTCGACGAGCGATGCCGCCGTCGCGCACTGGCTGCGTGCCGCGCGCGAGGCGCTGCTCGGCGAGATGCCGATCCTCGCCGGCGGCACGGCGCTGTTCGCGATCTTCGCCGTCGTGCCGACGCTCGCCGCCTCGATCGCGCTGTACAGCGTGATCGCGGATCCGCACCAGATCAACTCGCACCTGCGCGGCCTCGAGACCGTGCTGCCGCCGAACGTCGTCGCGTTCATCGCCGAGCAGCTCGAGCGGCAGTCCTCGCGGTCGACGCGCGACCTCGGGTTCGCGCTCGCCGCGAGCGTGATCGTCGCGGTCCTGTCGGCGCGTGGCGCCGCGCGCGCGCTCGTCGATGCGCTGAACCGCGCGTACCGCGTCCGCGAGCGCCGCAAGCCGGTGCACAAGCTGCTCGTCACGCTCGCGATCGCGTCGGGCACGCTCGTCGGCATCATGTTGATGTTCGGGGTCGTCGTCGCGCTGCCCGCGGTGTTCGCGCTGTTTCACCTGCAGGACTACGCGATCGTGCAGTGGCTGCGCTGGCCGGGTCTGATGGCCGTCATCTTCGTCGCGCTGTGCCTGCTGTACCGCTACGCGCCGTCGCCGCGCCCGCTCGGCACGAAGAGCCACCTGTGGCCGGGCGCGCTGACGTCGACGCTGCTGCTCGTCGTGATGTCGTGGGCGCTGTCGCTGTGGGTCGATCGCGTCGCCCAGTACAACCTGTGGTACGGCACGTTCGGCAGCGCGATCGTCGTGCTGCTGTGGTTCTACCTGTCGACGATCTCGATCGTGCTCGGCGGCTTCGTCAACGCCGAGCTCGAGCGCAAGTCCGGCGCGCCGGCGCCGGATCGGTCGATGTACTGACCACGTACTGACCAAAAAAAACGGCGCCCCCATGGGAGCGCCGTGCGGTTGCGCGCTGCACAACCAAAAACTTACATCTTCGTGCCGTAGAACTTCGCCGCGCCGAGCGGGGCGGGCGTCCCGGCGTAGCCGAGCTGGCCGGCCCACACGCCCGTCGTGATGTCGTCCATCTTGCCGTCGCGGTTCTTGTCGATGCCGCGCGCGGTGCCGGACATGTCGAACTCGAGCGCGCTGCCGTCGAGCCGATCGAGCTGCGTGTAGAGCGCGTTCGCCGCGGCGGTCAGGCCGGAGTTGCAGGCCGACTCGAACGTGCTCGGCGAGCCGATGTCGATCGCCTCGTAGACGTACTGGCCGACCGCCTGGCAGTTGACCGCGCTGTGCAGGATGTCCGACAGGTTCGACGCGCTCGGATCGATCAGCGGGATGATCGCCTGGTCGAGCGCGAGCCGGAGCACCTGGCCGTACTTCATCCCGACCTTGTGCTGGCTGACCGTGATCCGGCCGGTCGTGTCGAGCGCGACCGTCAGGCCTTCGACGCGCGTCTCCGCGATCCCGTAGTCCTTGAACGCGAAGTTCATGTCGACGTTGTCGATCTTGAAGTGCAGACCCGTGACCGTCTTCGTCGCGGCGCCCTGCGCGGTGACCTCGAGTGTCTCGACCGTGCCGAACTGCTTCGTGACCTGGCCGAACGCATCGCCGACGTCGATGATCTTGCCGACGAACGTCGGCGCGACCTCGAGCAGGCGATCGTTGAGGTAGCCGGTGACGAACGGCGCCGACTGCGAGATCACGTTCTTGATCGTGCCGTCGGGCAGCGCCTTGATCAGCTCGTCGACGAGGAACTTCGTCGGATCGTCCGGATCGTCGGTCGCGGCGATGAAGTAGTTCGCGACCTGGCCGGCGGTGCCCGGCGCGTTCGTCGCGAGATCGAACTCGCTCTGGACCGCGAACTTGCCTTCGGGCGTCAGCGGCACCGGCGCGTCGTCGCCGCCGCCACCACCGTTATCACCACCATCGTCATCCTCACCCGGAGCGTCCGCGGCGCAGCCCGTGGCGGTGACAGCCGCGAGGCCGAGGAGACAAGCGAACGAGAGATTGCGCGTCGTGGACATCTTCTTCATTTCTCCGTCGAGGATTGCTGTGCAGACGCTGTGCAGCGCATGTGCCACGCGATCCGCGCGCGCTGCGCTCGCGTGATCAGCGACTTGCAACGCCGCTGGCAACTCGACTGGTCGGGCCGCGCGATTCCGTGGAGACGCGTGACCGCAACCACGTTTGTCCGAAGTCCGGACAGTTCGAGCAGCCACGCGAACGCAAAAAAAAACGGCCGGAGCATCGCCCCGGCCGTCGGATCCACGAGAGCTGCTTGCTTACATGCGCGAGCCGTAGAACGTCGCGTCGGTCAGCGTCGCCGGCGTGCCGGCGTAGCTCATGTTGCCTTCCCACTTGCCCGTCTGGATCGTGTCGAGCTGCTTGTCGCCGTTCTTGTCGAGCGCCTTCGCGACGCCGGTGACGCCGAGCTCGAGCGCGCTGCCGTCGATGTCGGCGATCTTCGAGTAGATCAGGTCCGCGGCCTTCTGCAGGCCGACGTCGCACGCCGCCTCGAACGTGCCCGGGCCGGGCGAGAAGCCGAACGCGTTGTACGCGGCCTCGTCGACGTAGTAGCCGACCGCGTAGCAATCGACCTGGTGCTGGAGCAGCTCGAGCAGGTTCGACGCGCTCGGATCGAGCAGCGGGATGATCGCGTTGTCGAGCCCGATCCGCAGCATCGCGCCGTACGGCAGGCCGACCTTGTGATCGCCGAACGTCAGCTTGCCGGTCGCCGGCTCGAGCGTCGCGCTGACGCCGCTCGTCACCACGTTCTGCGTGCCGTAGTCGGCGAACGCGTAGTCGCTCTCCGCCGCGTCGATCTTGAAGTGCGCGCCGAGCACCGTGCGCGTCGCCGTGTAGCCGCCGCCGGTCTTCGACAGCTCGATCGTCTCGTTGAGCCCGAAGCTCTGCGCCGCCTGACCGAAGTCGTTGCCCATCGTCACCATCGTCGTCACGAAGTCAGGCGCGATGTCGAGCAGCCGATCGTTGAGGTAGCCCGCGATGAACGGCTTCGCGCCGTTGAGCAGGTTGCGGATCGTGCCGCTGCCGATGTTGTCGATCACCTGCTCGAGGATCCACTTCGTCGGATCGTCGGCCTCGTCGGTCGCCGCGATGATCGTGCGTACGACATCGCCGGCCTTGCCAGGCGCGTTCTCCGCGAGGTTGATCTGCGAGCGCACCTGGTACTTGCCGCTCGCGTCGACGTCGGGCGGCAGCGGCTGATCCGGATCTCCCGGGTTGCTCGGATCCGACGGATCGTCCGACGGGTCCGGCGCGCTGGCGGCGCAGCCGGTGACAGCGGCGCCGAGGAGGAGAGCGAAGGCGAACGATTTGGTCGTGATCATCGGGCTGCACGGCCGTCGTGCAGCGCATGTGCCACGGATCGCCCGCTGTCAGTCCGCGGCGTTGCAGCCGCGTGGCAGATCGCGTTGCCAGGTGATTCGGTTGTCCGCGGGGACTACCAACCGCACTGCTGGCCCTTGTTCTGCTGCTCGAGCCACGTCTTGAGCGGCGCGAAGTACTCGAGCAGCGCGGTCGCGTCCATCTCGCGCTGACCGGTCAGCTCGAACAGCGTGTCCTGCCACGGCTTGCTCGCGCCCGTCTGCAGCAGCTTCCACAGCCCCTCGCCGGCGGCCTTGTTGTTGTAGATCGAGCACTCGTGCAGCGGTCCGGTGAACCCGGCCTTCTTGCACAGCGCGCGGTGGAACTGGAACTGCAGCACCGCCGCGAGGAAGTAGCGCGTGTACGGCACGTTCGCCGGCACGTGGTACTTCGCGCCCGGATCGAAGTCGGTCGCCGCGCGCGTGACCGGCGGCGCGATGCCCTGGTACTGCTGGCGCAGCTTCCACCAGTGATCGTTGTACTGCTCCGGCGTCACCTTGCCGGCGAACACGTCCCACCGCCACTTGTCGATCACGAGGCCGAACGGCAGGAACGCGACCTTCTCGAGCGCGGTGTGCATCTGCTGGTTGATCGTCAGCTTGTCGTTCTTGACGACCTTCGTCAGCAGCCCCTTCTCCTTGAGGTACGCCGGCGTCATCGACAGCGCGATCGTGTCGCCGATCGCCTCGTGGAAGCCGTCGTTCGCGCCGGCCTGGAACAGGATCGGCAGCTTGTAGTACGCGGTGAAGTAGTAGTCGTGGCCGAGCTCGTGGTGGATCGTCTTGAGCTCTTCCTGCGTCTTCTGGATACACATCTTGATCCGGAGGTCGTTGCTATAGGTGACGTCCCACGCGCTCGCGTGACAGACCGCCTCCTTGCCCTCCGGCTTCTTGAACATCGAGCGCTCCCAGAACGTGTCCGGAAGCGGCGGCATGCCGAGCGACGTGTAGAACGCCTCGGCGACTTTGACCATCTTCTTCTCGTCGTAGCTCTTCTCGAGCGTCGGCGTGACGTCGATCGGCGCCTGGCCCGGGTACGGCTCGAGCTCCTTGTACAGCCAGTCCCAGCTCTGCGCCCACATGTTGCCGGTGAGGTGCGCCATGATCGGGCCGGACTTCGGCTGGACCTTATCGCCGTACATCTTGTTCAGCTTGCGGCGCGTGTAGCAGTGCAGCTGATCGTAGAGCGGCTTCATCTGGTTCCACAGTCGATCGGTCTCGGCCTCGAACGCGTCCTCCGGCATGTCGTAGCCGCTCTTCCACATCGACGCGACGTCCTTGAACCCGACGCCCCGCGCGCCCGCGTTCGCGATCGGCACGAACTTCACGAACGGCTCGCGCTCGGCGCGGCCGACGCTGTCGTGCCAGCTCTGCCAGATCGCGAGCAGCTCGGCCGGCTTGCGGCTCTTCTGCAGCACCTTCGACGCCGCGTCGATGTCCCGGCAGTCTTCGGCCGGCTGCCCCTTCTTCGGTGTACCGGGCTTCTTCACGCACGCCTTGCCCTTGCCGTAGATCGACGTCATCTCGGCACCGATCTTCGCGAGCTCCTCGGCCTGCTTCGGATCGTCGGGCGCGGGCTGGCCGGCGAACTTGAGCAGCGTCAGCTGGCGCTTCGTGGCCGGATCGAGCTTGTCCATCACCGGCTCGAACTTGCGCGCGGCCTTGATGAGACGCGTGATGCCCTTCGCGAGCTCGGCGGCTGACTTCGCGGCGGCGTCCTCGTGCTCGGGCGTGATGTCGGTCTCGTTGGCCCACTCGGTGACCGACGCGTCGACCATCAGCTTGCGCAGCTCCTGATCGGTCGACGCGACGAACGCCTTCGCCTCGGCGATCAGCGCATCGTCGGTGTTCGTCGGCGCCGGCGGCTGTGGCTTCGCCGGCTCGGTCGCGACGTTGTCCCCACCTCCGGTCGGCGGCGGGGCCGGCACCGGAGTCGGGTTCTTCGGGCCGCACGCGGCGGCCAGGATCAGAGGCAGTAGGAGGGTCTTGCGCACGCGCGGAATCTAGATCGATTCGGGCGTTGCGAGATGTGTACGTGTCTACGGGATCACGGCTCGAGCGGCACGCCGGAGTCCGAAGCCGGCTCGTTCTGCTTCGGCTCGGGCTTCTTCGGCGCACCCGGGGCCGCGATGCCACGCTCGTCGAGCATGCGGCGCGCCATCTCCTTCTGGTCCGGATCGAGCAGCGCGAACGCACGCTCGAGCGCCTCCTTGTCGTTCGCCTTCTTCGCCTCGTGCAGCTTCGCCGCGTCGGGCGTCGTCTTGATCTGCGCGCCCGGCGCGTTGTTGTGACGCGGCGGCGGCTGGCCCTTCTGCGGCGCTTCCTCGTCGGGCTTCTCGATGCCGCGCAGCTGGGTATCGATCGCGTCATTGCGCGCGGCGAGGCTCGTGTCGATCTCCTTCAGCTTCGTCAGCTGATCGTCACGCAGCTTGAGCTGGCTGGCGTTGTCGACGAGGTAACCGATCGCGGTGCCGGATGCCGGCGGCAGCGGCGGCAGCTCACCCTCCTTGGGGTGCATCACTTCCGGTTCCTTCCTGCACGCGCCGGTCACGAGCAACACAGCGATCAAGGCGAGTCGAACGAATCCCATCGCGTGGAACCTAGCAAAGCGTCGGCACCGATGTAGCCTCGGAACGTTTCGGAGCCGCGAGCGTGAGGAAAATCGGCGCGATCCGGGGCGAATCGCGAATGATTCCGCGGCGATCTTCCGTGAGGCCGCGTGAGCTACTGCACGAGGACGAGCGCGCTGCGCGGCGCGAGCGTCACCGGGCTCGCGATCGTCTCGCCCGTGATCGCATCCTTGTATGTACCGCCGGGCAGCCCCGGCGCCTGCTGCTGACCATCGCCGCGGTTGAGCACGACGAACACGGTGTCGCCTTCGCCGGTCATCTTGTAGGTCATCACGTCATTGGTGACGCCGAGCTGCTCGCGCGTGCCGTGTCGCATCGCCGGATGCTCGGCGCGCGCCTTCGCGAGGCCCGCGATCCGATCGCGCAGCTTCGTCTGCGCGGCCGAGTAGCCGTCCCACTGCATGAACCGCCGGTTGTCCGGATCGCCGGCGCCGGCCATGCCGTACTCGTCGCCGTAGTACAGCATCGGGATCCCCGGCATCGTGAACAGCAGCGTGTACGCGACCGCGAGCCGCTCGTACGGGCTCGCCACCGTCGGCTGCGTCGGACGATTGCTCCACGCGCGCTCCTTGCCGCCGTCCCACGAGCCCCACAGCGGCACGTCCTCGGCGAGGTGCACCGCGCGCGGCACGTCGTGGTTGCCGATGAACGTCGACATCACCGAGCCGCCGCCGTAGTAGCCGTCGTTGACCGCGAGGAAGCCGGACAGATCGCCCATCGAGCCATCGCGGCGCAGGATCGTCGACAGGATCTGGCCGCGCAGCGGAAAGTCGAACTGGCCGTCGAGCATCGTGTCCGGGTTGACGTACGACTTGATGAGGTCGCGGTTGCCGTCGAACGTCTCGCCGACCATGTAGAACCGCTGATCCCACGCGACCTCGGCGTTGATCCGCGCGCGCAGATCGGTGAGCCACGAGGTCTCGATGTGCTTGACCGCGTCGAGCCGGAACCCGTCGATGCCGATCCGCTTCGCCCACGCGACCGCGTTCTCGACCGAGTAGCGTCGCGCGTCGCCATTCTGAAAATTGAAGTCGGGCAGGAACGGATCGAACCAGCACTTCAGCCGATCGTTGTCCCAGCTGCAGCCGGCGCCGCACACGCAGTTGCCGCCGAAGCCGTTGTCGTTCGGCCAGAACCAATCCGGGTGCTGCGCGTAGATCGGGCTCTGCGTGTGCACGTGGTTCATCACGTAGTCGATCAGCACCTGCATGCCGTGCGCGTGCGCCGCGTCGACAACCGCCTTGAGCTCCGCCTCGGTGCCGAGCTTGCTCTCGGCGGCGTTCAGATCGCGCGGCCAGTAGCCGTGATAGCCGGAGTACGAGTGGCCGTCCGAGCCCGGGTTCGCGTTGTCCGCGTTGTCGATCGGCGACGTGAGCCACAGCGTGTTGACGCCGAGCTGGTCGAAGTAGCCCTCGTCGATCTTCTGCTTGAGGCCGACGAAGTCTCCGCCCATGTACTGGCCCGGGTACTCGACGCTGTTGACCGGATCGTCGTTGTTCGGGTCGCCGTTCGCGAACCGGTCGATCATCACGAAGTACATGATCGAGTCGCGCCAGTCGATCGCCGGCCGCGCCGGGCAGTGATCGCAGTCGACGCGGACGACCGAGTTGAACGCGCCGAATCCGTCGGGCGACTTGCGCGCGTTGTCGGGGTCGGCGATCCAGTTGCCGTCGACGACGATCTTGTAGACGATCACCTGCTGGTCGTTCGCCGGCAACGTGACCTCGAACGCGCCATCGGCGGCCTTCGTCATCGGCACGCCGACCGTCCAGCCGTCCGGCGCGAAGTCACCGCGCAGCACGACGTTCGTGCCGGTGCCCTTGTAGCGGATCGTCACCGAGCAGGTCGGCTGTGGATTCGCGCACGTCCCGGCGTCGGGATCGGTGCCGCCGTCGGACGTGTCATCGCTCCCGGGGTTCTGCGACGACGGGCAGCCGGCGAGACCGGTGACCATGCAAGCGAGCGCGACCACCCGGGAACAACGCATGCGCGCGACCGCATCAAGGGACATGCCAGGGCTCTATGCCCGGTTTGCTTGAATCGGGTCCAGCACATTCGACAGTTGCAGCGCTGACAGACCGCGATGCCGGGCTCGCGTTGCCGATCGCAACGAGTCGCCGTGACTTTGATGGTTGGTGCGCGGGCCAGGATCGAGTACGTAACAGGCGTGCGGCTGCTCGTGATCCTGCTCGCGCTCTCGATCCTGCCGGCCACGGCGAGCGCCGATCGCACGTGGCGGCGCGACGTCCAGACCGCGCAGGCGACGAAGGCGAAGTCGTCGAAGCCGGCGCATCGCAAGACGACGACGAGCAAGCGCACGAAGTCGACCGCGAAGACGAAGTCGCGGACCTCGAAGTCCAGGGACGCGAAGTCGTCGAAGGACGCGAGCGACGCGCAGGCCAAGCGGCCGCTACCGCCCTGATCGCGTTGCAGAAGGCAACGAGCCCGCGATCGCCGCGCGTGCAGATCGCGCAGATGCCGGGTTGCGATGCGGGCATGCTTCGTGCTCGTGTCGCGCCGGATGCGATTCGCTGTCGTCTGCGCGATGTGTGGGTGCGCGCTCGCTCGGGTCGCGCTGGCTCAGCCCGAGCCGACGCCGACGGCACCACCGGGGGATACGCCGCCGACGACCGAGCCACCCGCGGCGCCGCCCGCCGACGCGAAGCCGGCGCCCGAGCCGACGCCGCCACCACCCGCACCGAAGCAGGAGCCCGCGCCGCCGGTCGGTAGTTCGCTGCCGGATGCGCCCGCGCCGGCACCGGCGTCGAGCGACGACGGATTTCGATTCGGTTCGTACGGCCGCGTGATCGCGGGCACCGATCTGCGCGGCGGCAAGCCCGAGTCCGCGAACATCGTCGCGCACGGCCCGCGGATCGTCGAGGACAGCTACCTCGAGCTCGACTTCTCGTACGGCATGGCCGCGAAGCACGGCATCCGGCTGCGGCCGGTGATCACGCTCGCGTTCGACGGCACGCTGTTCCACGACACCGGCAACTTCGACGCGCAGCCCGCGCTCCGCAACCTGTTCCTCGACGCGCAGGTCACGCCGGAGCTGTCGCTGTGGGTCGGCTCGCGGATGTACCGCGGTGACGACATCTACCTGTTCGACTACTGGCCGCTCGACGATCTCAACACCGTCGGCGCTGGCCTGCAGTACCGGCGGCAAGGCGTCGAGCTCGGCGCGCACGTCGGCGTCAACCGGCTCGAGGAGGGCAGCGAGTTCCAGTACCAGGAGATCGATGTCCCCGATCCCGAGCAGGGCGCGCGCACGATCGTCCAGCTCAACCGCCAGCGCCTGGTCGCGAGCGCGACCGCGGCGTACGCGGTGCCGGGCAAGATCGAGGATCCGAACCTCAAGCTGAAGGTCCACGGCGAGCTCCATGCGCTGCCATCGGGCACGCGCGAGCTGCGCAGCGATGGCTCGCTGCAGGCGCTGCCGTCGGACTTCGGCTACCTCGTCGGCATGGAGCTCGGTACGTACGGCTTCGCGCCCGCCGAGCTCGGGTTTCGCCGCCACGCGAACCTGTTCATGCGCTACGCGAAGGGCCTCGCCGCGTTCGACGAGCTCGCGCCACCGTCGACGTTCGGCGCCGATCTCAAGGCGAGCCGCGCGAGCGAGCTATCGTTCGGCGCGTCGGCGAACTGGGATCACGCGCTCGGCAACGTGATGTTCGGCGCGCTGTCGCGGCGGTTCATCGACGCCGACGGTAACGCGGTCGACTTCCAGGACGGCTGGGAGTACGCGCTCGATGTCCGGCCGCTCGCGCACCTCGCACACGGCGTGTTCGCCGGCGCCGACCTGTCGTACCAGGCGCGGTTCCCGCGCGGCCTCAACCCGAACACGCAGCGCGCCGAGGATCCGGCGGTGTTCCAGATCGCGCCGATGATCGTGCTGTCGCCGATGGGACCGTCGGGCTACGACCGCCCGCAGATCCGGTTCGTCTATCGCGCCGCGCACCTCAACGAGGCGGCGCGCGATCTGTTCGTGCCCGACGATCCGCGGCACGCGTACACGTGGACGCACTTCCTCGGCTTCCAGGCCGAGTGGTGGTTCAACTCGACGACGTACCGCCGCTGATCACGGGCACGTGTTGCAGGTCGGGCCGTTCAGCGTGCAGCTGCCGGTCTGGAAGTCCTTGCACGCGAAGTCGCTGCAGAAGATGTTCTCGCAGCGCGACGGCTCGAGGCACGTCACCGGGCACTGGCATGAGTCACCGCACTGCAGGTTGCGGCACGAGTCGAAGCCGGCGCACGTCGTCGCGCACGGCCCGGTGCCGCACTGGATGTTGCGGCACGTGCTCGTGCCGGTGCAGTTGATCGCGCACGACGCACCCTGCTGACAGTCGATGCCGGCGCGGCACGAGTTGTCGGTCGAGCACTCGATCGTGCAGTTCCAGCCCGGCGGGCAGATGATCATGCCGTTGCAGGTCGCGGGCGAGATCGAGCAGTCGACCTTGCACTCCATCGTCTCCTGCTTGCACGACGTGCACTGCGACGGGCAGCCCGGCGCGTCGGGGTTCGGCTTACCATCGGGATTCGGGCCGCCGTCGTTGCCGACGCCGCCGACGCAGAATCCGTCCTGGCAGAACCGCCCCGCCGGGCAGTCGTTCTGCGTCGTGCACGACAGCTCGTCGCTGCGGTGATCGATCGAGCAGCTGAACGCGATCCCCATCAGGAGCATCGAGCCTGCGGCCAACGCGAGCTTCATTTCGATCCTCCAAGCGTGAGGACGAGACCGGCGCCGTGATCGAACACCGCGGGGGCGAGCATCGCCGTCGACGAGCTGCGATGCGCGCGCCGGTAGCGAATATAGAGATACGTGCTGACGCCGCCGATCGCCGCGCCGGTCAGAAAGAACAGGTTGCCGACGCCGGCGTAGGTGTCGCCCTTGTCCTCGAGGTCGCGCAGCGCCAGCAGGTCCGCGCGCGTCCGCGTCGGGGCGTTGTCGATGTCGTTCTGGATGCTCGACGCGTTGCCCCACATGATGAAGCTGAGCAGCAGCAGGCCGCCGCCGACGCCCATGCCGGCGATGTAGAGCTTGTGGCGATCCTTCGGCTTGTCCTCGTGCGGCTCGACCGGTGGCGTCGTCGTCGGCTCCTCGCTCGCGGCCGTTCGCGTCGGCTCGCTCGGCGTCGGCGGCTCGGTCGTCGGGGCGGGCTCGGTCGTCGTCGTCGCGGGCGGCGTGGTCGTCGTCGCCGGTGGTGTCGTCGTCGTCGTCGGCGTCGTCGTCGTCGTCGGAGGCGCGGTCGTCGCGGGCGCCTTGCCGCCGAACAGCGGCGCGATGCCCTCGAGCTTGTCCGGCTTGTCGGTCGCGACGATCACCGTCGCATCCTTCGTCGCGCCGCCCTTGCCGACCCGGCGGACCACGACCTCGAGGCCGCCGGGCTTCGGGTTGACCGTCGTCAGCACGATCTCGTCGACGGCGAGCGTCGAGATCACGTCGTCCTTGCAGCTCGCCTCGTCCGGCTTGCAGCCGACCATCGCGGCGGCGTCGCTGTACGTGATCTCGCCCGGCTGCACCTGATCGCCGCTCGCCTTCGCGAGCTTCACGATCGCGGCATCGACCTTCGCGCGCGTCTTCGCATCGGCGCGGCCCTCGGACTGCAGCACGAGCAGCTTGTGCGAATCCGCGAGCGCGAGCTGCGTCATCGCGACGAGCGCGGCCACCACCCCGACCGAGCGCATCATGATCCGAGCCTCTCGAGGCGATCGCGGATGTTGTCGGCGTCACCGGCGCCCGGCGACAGCTGCAGGTAACGCTTGAACGCGGTCTTCGCCTGCGACTTCTTGCCGAGCTTCTCGTACACGAGGCCGATGCCTCGCCACGTCGGCGCGTAGCCCGGATCGGTCGCGAGCGCGGACTTGAACGTCGCGAGCGCGCCCGTGGAATCGCCGCGCGCGAACTGCTGCAGGCCCGTGCGATACGCGGTCGGCGCGTCGACCTTCGGCGCCGCGTACGGATCGACGGGCTTCGGGATCTCCGACTTCTTCTCCGGCTGCTTCTTGATCGCGACCGGTTCCTTCTTCTTCTTCGGCTCCTGCTTCTTGGGCTCGGTCTTCTTGGTGTCCTTGACCGGCTCGGTCTTCGCGAGATCGGTCTTCGGCGGCTCGGTCTTCGGCGGCTCGGTCTTCGGCGGCTCGATCTTCGCCGGCTCGGTCTTCGGCGGCTCGGGCGGCGGCGTCGGCTCGGCGGCGTCGGCGGCGACCACCGCGGGCTCGGTCTTCGGCGGCTCGGGCGGCGGCGCGGGCTCGGTCTTCGCCGGCTCCGCGGCAGGCGCGGGCGGCGGGGGCGTCTCGCTCGCGGCGGGCACGGCCTTCTTCGCGGCGACCGCGTCCTTCTTCTTGTCATCGTCGCCGCCGCCGCCGAGCGCGAACGCGATCACCGTGATCAGCAGGACCGCGATCCCGGCGCCGCCGATCGCGAGCAGCAGCCGCTTGCGCGACGAGCTGCGATCGTCGGCGTACTCGTCGCTGTACGCGGTCAGCGCGGGATGCGAGTCGGTGCCCCAGCCCCAGCCGGCGAGCACGTCCTTCTTGTCCGCCGGCTTCTCGCCGGTCTTGTCGCCGCGCTCGGGCTTCGGTAGCGAGACCACCGACGCCGCTTGTTCGGTCGCCGCCGGCATCGACACCGCCGCACCGGGCTGCACGTTCGTCGCGGCATGCGACGGCGGTGGCGCCACCGGTCTCTCGACGACGGGCGGCGGTGCCGCAGCGACCGGCGGCGTCGCGACGGTCTCGGCTTGCGAGATCGGCTTGACCGCCTGGCGCGCGCTGAACGGCGGCGCCTCGAGCTTCGCCGCCGGCGCAGGTGCGGGCGGCGCCGGTGCCGGTGCAGGCGCGACCGCTGGCGGCGCGACCGGCTCGGACACGACCGAGAGCGGCGCGGAGTCGGCCATCGCGTTCGAGCCGAGCACCGCGGTGCGATTGCCGGCGAACGGCTGGCTCGGCAGCACCGGCGGCTGCGGGATCTGCGAGTTCGATCCCAGGATCGCGGTGCTCGCGAAGCTCGGCGGCGCGGCCGCGCTGACCGTCGCGCCCGGCGGTGCATCGGGCAGCTTCATGCCCGGATGATCCGAGAGCGTGCTCGTGTTCACCGGCGCGCTGCTGAGGACGACGGGACCCGGGCTCGGGCTCGTCACGTTCGATCCGCGCACCGCGGTCTGGTTCGCGGGCGGATCGTGCGCCGGCGGCGGCTGGGTCGCCCACGCCGGCAGCTTGCTCGGCGTGCTCGGCACGTCAGCGGGCTTCGCCGGCGGGATCAGCTTGTTCTCGGGCGGCTTCGTGCCCGCTTGCTGCAGCCGCTCGGCGAGCGATGGCTTCGGCGGCGCCGGCGCGGCCGGCTGCGCGGGAGGCACCGCGACCGTCGACGCTTGCGCCGCGACGAACGGCGTGGGCGCTGGAACCGGTGCTGGTGCAGGCACCGCGGCGGGCACCGGTGCAGCGACCGGCGCCGACTTCGCTTCCTTCATCGGCGCCATGCCGAGCACGGTCTGGCTGCCGATGCCGGTGCGATGCGACGGCGTCGACATCAGCGGCTTCGGCACGGCAGGTGCGTGGAACTCGCTCGCCAGCCAGCGCACGATCTCGTCGTTGCTCTCCGGATAGCCGGCCTCGTCGAGCACGGCCGAGATCTCGGCGGCCATGACCTTCGCGCTCTGATAGCGATCCGCTGGATCGCGCGCGAGCGCCTTCTTGCAGATCGCGTCGAGCTCGGCCGGCACGTTCGCGTTGAGCTCCGACACCGAGCGGATCGCGCCGCCGAGGATCGCGACGCGGATCTCGTCCTCGGTGCGGCCGAGGAACAGCGGCTCGTGCGCGAGCGCTTCCCACAGGATCGCGCCGAGCGCGAACACGTCGCTGCGGCGATCGCCGGGCGCGCCACGCAGGCGCTCGGGCGCGGTGTAGCGCAGCTGCGGACCGACGCTCAGATCGAGCGCGGGCTCGCCACCGCGGATCACGATCGCCTCGGGCGACAGCTTGCCGAGTGCCTGACCCTGCGACTGGGTCTTGTGGACGATCTCGGCCGCTCTCTCGATCAGTCGCGCGGTGCCGAGCTCGTCGAGCCGACGTCGCGCATCGATCACGCCGCGCAGCGAGATCCCACCATCCGATCGGGCACCCGCCGACGAGAGGCGCTCCACATCTCCGCTCGTAGACACCCGGATATCCTAGCGTAGGTCGGAGCGCGCAGGGCGATGCGTGAAACTCGTCGTGACCGCTGCCAGGTTGTGCAGGTTTTGCACAATTCGTCCGTTGTAGGCCTGTGATTCCGTTGCAACCTTCGCCGGTGACGAGCCCACTGCCGCGGCGCGCGTACCTCGCGATCGAGCTCGGTCCCGACGAGCACGCGTTCACACCCAATGGTGCCGTCGTCGACGGTGTCCTGCCCGGCGGCATGGCCGAGCTCGCAGGTGTGCGAGCGGGCGACATCGTCGCCTCGCTCGGCGGCGCGTCGCTGCGATCGCTCGACGAGCTCGGCGTGGCACTTCGCCTCGTCGCGCGTCGCTCGACGGTCGCGCTGTCGTACACGCGCGATGGCGCTTCGATCCTTCGCGACGTCTCGGTGATCTCCGTACCGAACGAGCCGGGCTTCGCGTACGACCACGTCACGCTCGACGACGCGCGGCTCCGCGTGATCACGTCGTCGGTCGCAACGCCGCGCGCGCTGATCCTCGCGATCCAGGGCATCGCCTGCGACACGATCGAGTCCGGCCCGATCGCCGAGCTCGCGCGCGCGTGGACCGCCGCCGGCTTCGACACGCTTCGCATCGACAAGCCGGGCGTCGGCGACAGCGAAGGCGCGTCGTGTCACGCGATCGACTTCGATGCCGAGCTCGCGTGCTTCGTCGAGGCGGCGGAGCGCGCGCTCGCACTCGCCGAGGCGCGGTCGATCCCGCTCGTGCTGTTCGGTCACAGCGTCGGCTCGATCGTCGCGGCCGCGCTCGCGCCGCACGTCAGCCCGGCTGCGATCGTGACGTACGGCGCGCCGTTCACGCGCTGGCTCGCGTGCCTCGTCGAGACCACGCGCCGTCAGCTCGCGCTGCGCGGCGTCGACGCCGACGCGATCGAGCGCGCCGCGCGCCACGTCCACGAGCGCGCGTTCGTCGACGGCTACAACACGCGCAGCGCCGCGTATCATCGCCAGCTCGATCAGCTCGATCCTGCCGCGCTGTGGTCGCGCGTCACCGCACCGACGCTCGTGCTGCGAGGCGAGCATGACTGGGTCGTGCGCGCCGACGATCAGGCCGCGCTCGCGGCCGCGACCGGCGGCACGCTCGTCGATCTGCCGGGGCTCGATCACGTGATGGGCTCGCATCCGGACGTGGCGACGAGCCAGACCGCGTACGGCGCGGGTCCGTTCGATCCCGCGATCGCGAGCGCGTCGATTCGCTGGCTCGAAAAAACTCTGATACCGTCCGCGCGATGACCGAGCTCCGGCCCTGCACCGCGTGTCACCGCCACGTCGCGACCACCGAGACGGCATGCCCGTTCTGCCAGACCGCCCTGCCGGCGAGCGCGGCCCGCCCGATCGCGCGTGTCCGGCTGACGCGCGCGGCGGTGTTCGCCAGCGCGACGCTCGCGACCGCCGGCTGCGGCGGCAAGTCGAAGCCGGACACGACGACGACGAACACCGGCTCGAACACGGCGACCGCGGATGCCGGCGTCCAGGAGCCGCCGCCGCCGCCGCCGGATCACATGTCGCCGAAGCCGTACGGTGCGCCGCCCGCGCGCCGTCGCGTCGTCTGAGCGAGCGCAGTAGAGTCGCGCGGTGGCGGACGACAAGCTGCAATCGACGCTCGCGCTGCCGCCGCCGCCGGACGCGATCACGGTCCGCAAGATCCGGTTGACGATCGTCAGCCGGCCATTGTCCGGAGGTACCCGGCTGCCGGACGCGATCGCCTCCGGCCGCCGGCTCGACGGCGGCGGCGAGAAGCCCGTGCTCGAGTCGACGTCCGCGCGGATCGCGATCGGCTCGCACGAGCTCAACGACGTCGTGATCGATCACGCGACGGTCTCGCGGTTCCACTGCGAGATCCGGCTCGATCGCGACGCCGCCATCATCCACGACCTCGGCAGCAAGAACGGCACGATCGTCGACGGCCTGCGCGTGCGCGAGGCGTACCTGCGGCCCGGCTGCCTGCTCCAGCTCGGATCGACGACGCTGCGGTTCGACGCAGTCGGTGCGGAGCAGGAGCGGATCGCGACCGCGACGCGGTTCGGCTCGCTCGTCGGCGTGTCCGCGGTGATGCGGCGTGCGATGGCGCTGCTCGCGAAGGCCGCGGCGACCGACGTCACGCTGCTGCTCGACGGCGAGACCGGCACCGGCAAGGGCCGCGCGGCCGAGGCCGTGCATCGGGCGAGCACGCGCGCGAATGCGCCGTTCGTCGTCGTCGATTGCAGCGCGATTCCCGCGAACCTGCTCGAGAGCGAGCTGTTCGGTCACGAGAAGGGCGCGTTCACGAGCGCGCACGAGCGCCGGATCGGTGCGTTCGAGGAAGCGTCCGGCGGCACGCTGTTCCTCGACGAGATCGGCGAGATCCCGATCGAGCTCCAGCCGAAGCTGCTGCGCGCGCTCGAGAACCGCGAGGTCCGGCGTGTCGGCGCGAATCGCTTCATGCCGGTCGACCTGCGCGTGATCGCCGCGACGAACCGCGACCTGCGCGCCGAGGTCAACGTCAACCGGTTCCGCAGCGACCTCTACTACCGGCTCGCGGTCGCGCGGATCACGCTGCCGGCGCTGCGCGAACGCCGCGAGGACATCCCGGCGCTCGTCGACGAGCTGCTGCACCAGCTCCGCGTGCCGCCCGCGACCGCTGCGCGGCTCAAGCGCGGCGAGGTCGTGCACCGTCTACAGCAGCGCGAGTGGCCGGGCAACGTCCGCGAGCTCCGCAACTACCTCGAGCGCAGCGTCGCGTTCGCCGACGACGATCTCGTGCCCGAGCCGATCGCGCCCGAGCCCGCACCGGCACCCGGCGAGGTCGTGCCGTACACGACCGCGAAGAAGCACGCGCAGGATGCATTCGAGCGCGCGTACCTCGCGGATCTGCTGCAGCGCTTCGATCGCGTGTCGCAAGCCGCCGCCGCGGCGGGCGTCGATCGCGTCTATCTGTATCGGCTGCTGCGTCGTCACGGCATGAAGCCGCCCGCGTGAGCAGCGGCGTGATCGACGGCTGTGGACGCCGCGTCCACAGGGGACGATCTGTTCACGCGACCGCGAACGATTCCGCGTAGCTAGCGCCCGATCGCACGGGCATCGCCGTTGCTCTTCTGCCGTCTCGTGCGGGCCTTCGCCCGACAGGAGAACGACAGAGATGAAGACGCAGACTGCATTGCTGGCGGCGTGGCTGGGTTCGATGGCGCTCGGGTGCGCCGATACCGACGAGACCGAGGCGGTCGAGACGACGCAGGAGGATCCGCTGATCGTCGGTGACTCGACCGTGCTGTGGACCGGTCGCTCCGTGCCGATGTGCTGGGACTACTTCGATGGCTTCGACGGCGATCCCGCGGGGCTCGATGCCGCGAAGGCGTTCGTGCAGCGCACGATCCTCGAAGGCTGGGCAAATCCGACACGACTCGCGATCAGCTTCGAGGACTGTCCGCGCGAGGGCGGCCTGTTCGGCCCGTATCACGTGCGGATCTATCTCCGGATCGGAGATGGCGGTTCGAATGGCACCACGCTCGCGCTCGGCGTGAACACGCTGACGACACCGGCGGAGCGCGCCGACAATCCGGGCAACAGCCGCCCGGGCCTGCTGATGGGCTTCCGCTCGGACTGGAACGCGAACGACGCGACGCGCGCCGACTTCCGCGCGTTGATCCTCCACGAGATGGGTCACGTGCTCGGGTTCGCACACGAGATGGGGCATCCCGACGGCGACGAGAACGTCGACCCGTGTTACGGCGACGAGCAGCTCGGCGGCAACGGCGTCGCGCTCGGCCCGCCGGATCCTGCGTCGATCATGGGCTGGTCGTACTGCTACAGCACGAACAACCAGACGCTGTCGGCGAATGACGTCTACTACGCGCGTCAGGTGTACGGCACCGCCACGGTGGCGTCGTCGTCGCCGTACGCGTGGAGCGACTTCTTCTGCCTCACCGGCGAGGAGTGCCGGCTCGGCGATGTCGACGGCGATGGCGACTCCGACGTGATCGCGTTCGGGCACGGCGCGACCGGCAACGACGTCTGGGTCGGCCGCGCGGTCGGGTTCTTCGGTCTGCCGACCGCGTTCGGCTCCGCGGAGCACTGGAGCGCGTACTTCTGCACGCAGAACGAGCAGTGCGAGGTCTCCGACGTCAACGGCGATGGCAAGAGCGACATCGTCGCGTTCACGCGCGGTGCGGCGCACAGCGCGTTTGTCGCGCTCAGCACCGGCAACGGCTTCACGTCGCCGCAGCTCTGGAGCTCGTTCGCGTGCCTCGACGGCGAGGTCTGCAAGCTCGCCGACGTCGACGGCAACGGCCAGCAGGACATCGTCGTGTTCACGCACGGCGCGACCCCCGAGGTCTGGGTCGAGCGCTCGACCGGCTACGGCTTCGGCTCGCCGGAGCTGTGGAGCTCGTACTTCTGCACGGCGACCGAGACCTGCGAGGTCGGTGACGTGACCGGTGACGGCGTCGCGGACATCCTGGCGTTCACACGCGGCGCGGATCCGCGCGCGTACCTCGCGCCGTCGTACGGCTACACGTTCGGCGCGCCGGTGCTCGCGAGCTCGTTCTTCTGCAAGGACGGCGAGGACTGCCGGGTCGCGGACATGGACGGCGATGGCTTCGCGGATCTCGTCGCGTTCACGCACGACGCGAACGCCGATGTCTGGGTCGAGCGGGCGTCGCGCGCGCCGGCGATCTCGCCGACGTTCCAGGCGCCGGTGCTGTGGAGCGACTACTTCTGCACGACCGGCGAGACCTGCATGCTCGGCGACGTCAACGGCGACGGTGCCGCGGATCTCGCGGCCGCGACCGGCAGCCCCGCCGCGGACATCTGGGTCGGTGTGTCGACTCCATGAAGTAGACGTGGTCTGCTCTTGGACCTCGTGAACCAGGGCGACGTGATCGACGGTCGATTCGAGCTCGAATGCCGCGCCGGGTCCGGTGGGATGGGCACGGTGTTCCGGGCGCGCGACCGTCAGCGCGACGCGCTGGTCGCGGTCAAGATCGTGCGGGCGGGAGATGCCGGAGCGGCGGCGCGATTCGCGCGCGAGGCGAACGCGCTCGCCGAGCTCCGGCACGACGGCATCGTCGGTTACCTCGCGCATGGCACGCTGCCCGACGGCGGGCTGTACCTCGCGATGGAGTGGCTCGACGGCGAGGATCTCGCGGCGCGGCTCGAGGTCTCGACGCTGTCGATCGCCGAGACGCTCGCCGTCGGCGCGCGCGCGGCGGCGGCACTCGCGCTCGCGCACGACCGCGGCATCGTCCACCGCGACGTCAAGCCGTCGAATCTGTTCCTCGTCGAGTGGCAGTGCGATCGCGTGAAGCTGCTCGATTTCGGCGTCGCGCGGATCGCCGAGCTCGACGCGCTGACGACGACCGGCATGGTGATCGGGACGCCGCTGTTCATGGCGCCCGAGCAGGCGTTCGGTCGCTCGATCGATGCGCGCGCCGACGTGTTCGCGCTCGGCGCCGTGCTGTTTCGCTGTCTGACCGGGCGCGGACCGTTCCCCGCCTCGACGATCGTCGAGCTCAGCGCGCAGCTCGCGTCGCCGGCGGAGGCGCCGCGTGTGCGGTCGCTCGCACCGGGCGTGCCGGCGGCGCTCGACGATCTGATCGCGCGCATGCTCGCGAAGGATCCGGCGCGCCGGCCGGCGAACGCGAGCGCCGTGCACGGCGCACTCGTCGCGATCGATCCGGCCCGGGTCGAGACGATCGTGGCGCCGGTCGTCGCGGCGGTCGAGTCGCGGCCGAGCGCGCCCGCCTCGCTCGACGAGCAGCTCGCGCGCGCCGCCGAGGCGCTCGAGGCCGGCCGCTGGCAGGAGGCGCGCCTGGCGTTCGAGGCGCTGGTCGCGGACCATGAATCGGCGCAGGCGCACGCCGGGCTCGCCGAGGCGCTGTGGTGGCTCGGCGATCCGAAGGGCCGGATCGAGCACCTCGAGCGCGCGTACGCGATCGCGCGGCGCAGCGACGATCGCCGCTCGGTGATGCAGGCCGCGGTCTTCGCGCTCGCGCTCGCGTCGGCGAACGAGAAGATGCTCGGCAACCGCAGTGCGTGGCGCGGCTGGGTCGCGCGCGCGGCGCGGCTGCTCGGCGACGAGCCCACACCGCTGCACGGCTGGCTGTGGTTCGCGCAGGCGATGGCGTGGCACGACGCGCGGTCGTTCGAGCTCGTGCAGCGCGCGCTCGCCCACGCGCGGGCGACCGGCGATCGCGATCTCGAGCTGTGCACGCTCGCGGCGACCGGCGAGCACATGATCTACAGCGGCGACGTCGAGGGGGGCATGACGCTGATCGACGAGGCGCTCGTCGGCACGCTCGCCGGCGAGTACCAGCGCAAGAACACCGTCGTGATCACGACGTGCATCATGATCATCGCGTGCGATCAGGTCGCGGATCTCGAGCGCGCGGTCGAGTGGTGTCGCGCGGCGGACCCGTTCATCGCGCGCTACGGCTGCCCGTTCCTGTTCGCCGAGTGCCGCGGTCACTACGGCGGTGTGCTCGTGTCGACCGGCCGGTGGAGCGACGCCGAGCGCGAGCTCTCCGAGGCGATCGCCGCGGCACCGTCGATGACCGAGCACCACGCGAAGGCGGTCGCGCGGCTCGCGCAGCTGCGGCTGCTGCAGGGCCGGTTCGACGACGCGCGCGGTCTCGTCGCGGCGATCGCGGATCGGCCGTACGTCCGTCCGATCGTCGCCGCGCTCAGCCTCGTCGACGGCAAGCCCGCGGTCGCGATCGCGCTGCTCCGGCGCTACGTCGACGCGTGCGACACGAGCCGGATCGACATCGCGTGCGCGCTCGCGCTGCTCGTCGACGCGTACCTCGCGATCGGCGACCTCCCCGCGGCGACCGCGGCCGGCGAGCGACTGCGCACGCTGCAGTCGGACGACCAGCGCGATCGCGTCGCGGCGCTCGCGAGCTTCGCGGCCGGCCGGATCTCGCTCGCGCAGGGCGATCGCGAGGCCGCGCGGCGCGAGCTCGAGCGCGCGATCGATCTGTTCACCGCGCGCAAGCTGCCGCACGACGCCGCGCGCGTCCGCGTCGTGCTCGCGCAGGTGCTCGCGAGCGACGATCCCGAGCTCGCGCGGATCGAGGCGACGTGCGCGGCGTCGTGCTTCGCCGAGCTCGGCGCGTCGCGCGATCACGCGACGGCGAGCGCGCTACTCCGCAGCCTGGGCTAGCGGCTCGACGACGAGCTCGAATCGCCCCATGTCGAACGGCAGCCCGGGCGCGCGCTCGACCTGGACGAGCCGCTCGCGCAGCCCCTGCTTCTGCAGCTCGAGCGCGCGGTGGTGGCACATCGGGTTGTTGC
Organism: Kofleriaceae bacterium; assembly: GCA_035715365.1. Lineage (GTDB taxonomy): Bacteria > Myxococcota_A > Polyangia > Haliangiales > Haliangiaceae > JABFXX01. The sequence continues at coordinate 79,038 of DASTLB010000068.1, forward strand.
CCGGCTTGCCGAGCAGCGACTCCGCCGTCCACGTGCAGCCGCCGCGGCAGGTGTCCGCGTAATAGCAACCGCGACAGAACCCCCACAGATCGTCGACGCTGCGATCGCGCGTGTAGCGGATCGGCCCGCCGCGCTCCCAGATGTCGACGAGCCGCGCGTCGCGCACGTTGCCGCTCGCCCACTGCGCGGTCGCGAGCGACGGGCAGCCCTTGATCGTGCCATCGGCCTCGATCCCGAGGCCCCACAGCCCGGCGCCGCAGCCGACCATGTGACCGCGCGGCGTGGTCCCGCGCAGCGTCGTCTCGTGCGGGCCGAAGTAGCCGACGTTGTTGCCGGGCCACAGCACGACGTCGGCTTCGCGGCAGCGCGCGGCGAGCTGCTCGAGCATCGGAAACAGCGTCAGCAGATCGTACGGCTGCAGCAGCCACTCGGGATGCTCGGTCGCGCGGCCCATCGCGACGGTGAGCTGGATCTGCCAGCTGTGCGCGCCCGCGGCGATGATCGTCTCGAGCAGCGCGGGCAGCTCACCCATGCTGAGCCGGTTGATCTGCGTGTTCGCGGACACCGGCACGTCGGCGTCGACCAGGTTCTGCATCGCCACGAGCGCGGCGTCGAACGCGCCGGCCACGCCGCGCTGGCGATCGTGGGTCTCGCGCAGGCCGTCGATCGAGACGCTCGCGCTGACGAGCCCCGCCGCCTTGCCGGCGCGCGCGCGCTCGGGCGTCATGCCGCGGCCGCCGGTCGTGATCAGCGGCTCCATGCCGCGCGCGGCGATCCGCTCGACGATCTGGCACCAGTCCTCGCGCAGGTACGCCTCGCCGCCGATCAGCACGACCTCGAACACGCCGAGCTCGGCGAGCTGATCGACGAGATCGAGCGCCTCGGCCGTCGTCAGCTCGTCGGAGCGTGCGCGCCCGGCGCGCGAGCCGCAGTGACCGCACGCGAGGTCGCACGCGAGCGTGATCTCCCAGACCGCGAGGATCGGACGTGCCTGGCGGTCGATCGCACGCACCTGATCGGCGAGCGGCAGGTTACGGCGTGCCGGCGGAGCCTTCGGTGCGAGCGGCAGCTTCTTCACGCGCGCGACGCTACCGCGGCTCAGTGGCTGTTGACGAGGATCGATCCGATGTAGTCGTACTCGCGATCGCTCTCGGTCGCCGCGTTCGCGAACAGCTGGACCTCGTGCTCGCCGTCGGCGAGCCGACACGTGACCTCGAGCTTCGTCGTGCCCGCGCGCGGCGTCACCTCGCACGGGTTCTTCGCGCTGTCGCGCTTGCCGTTGTCGAGCTGCGAGTGTGCGAGCACCTGCGCGCGATACGGGTTGTCGAGGACGATCGTGACCTCGCCGCTGACGGACACCTGCGAGCGCGTCGGCTCGACGAGGCGCAGCCCGAACCGGCCGATCGCCGGCGACAGCAGCGGCTGGCGCGCGAAGTCACCGAGCGACTGCGGCGTCATCGCGAGCTGCCACGCCGGATCGTCGGGGTGATGGTCGTACGCGAACAGCTGCGGCGGCGTGAACAGGTACGTCGTCTCGACCGGCGAGCGCGCGCCGATCGGATCGTCCCACGTCGTGTCGATCAGCAGCCACTCGTCGTCGATCAGCACCGCGTTCCACGCGTGCGAGCTGCCCTGCAGGCCCGCCTTGATCGTGTCGCCGTCGGCGACGAGCCGGCGCGACGCGTCGCGGATGTGGCCGGTGACGTACGCGATCTCGAGATTCGCGGCCTTGCCGAGCGCGACCATCAGCCGCGCGTAGCCCTCGCACACCGCGGTGCGCGACGCGAACACCGCGTCGGCCTCCTGCGACGGCACGTTCGCGTAGTCACCGGCGATGATCTTCGCGAGCGCGTCCTGATCGTAGGTGAGGCGGAGCGCGACGAAGTCGTGGATCGCCTTGACCCGCTGCTTCTTGTCGGGGAACTGCTCGCGGAAGTACGTGCCGGCGGTCGCGATCGTGAGCTGCGCGTCGGCCGGCATCGCCGTGACCTTCGGATCCGGCGTCTTGTCGAGCGGCCAGCCCGCCGTGGTCTTCGGCACGACCGTCGTCCCGGGCTGGACGACCTCGGGCGCGCGATCGTCGCGGCGCTTGATCGTCGACGGATCCGGCGCATCGTCGCTCTTGCCGTAGTCGCCGCGCGACGGGTCGCGCTTGTCGAACCGATCGGCGAATCCGAGCAGCCAGCCGCGGATCGTGGTCGCGACCTCGCCGTCGTGACCGTCGAGCATCCAGTCGCCGCGCACCGCGAGCGCGCGGAACGCGGTATGGCGGCCGAAGTACAGCATCCCGGCGAGGAACAGCCCGTTGACGACGAGCGTGCGCAGCACGAGCCGGTCGAGCCGCGTCAGGATCTGCTTCTTCGGCACCTCCTGACGCCCGCGGCGCCACGCGTGGAACAGCTCCCAGCCGACCGGCACGAGCGGAAACAGCGCGAGCCCGCCGAGCAGCGCGAGCCACTGCGATGCGTTCTGGTAGGCCGCGAGCGACGACGCGAGCCAGAACCCGAACAGCGGCGTCAGGATCATCGTGCTGATCCACAGCCCGCGCAGCAGCATGCCGAAGCTCCAGCGCAGGATTTGGACCGGACGCGAGGGCATGAGCTCAGGTGATAGCGCGACCGCTGTTCAGGGGCTCGCAAAACCGGTCGCGTTGCCGAACGCAACGAACGTGCGACCGAAGTCTCGACCCTGTGATCAATAACATGTTGATCCTCGACGGCTCCGTGGGGCACGAATCGTGCTCGTCATGGCCCGGATGTCCACGTCACGCCGCTTCGATCGCCTGCTTCGCATCGGCGTCCTCGGCCTCGTGGCCGCGTGCGGCGGCGCGAGCGATCTCGACCACCCGGCGGACACGCCGCACCAGAGCAACGCCGGCCTCGACTGGCGCGATCAGGTCATCTACCAGATCATGATCGACCGGTTCGACAACGGCGATCCGAACAACGACATCAACGTCGCGCCGACCGTGCCCGGTCGCTACCACGGTGGCGACTGGCAGGGCGTGATCGATCGCCTCGACTACCTGCAGACGCTCGGCGTCACCGCGCTGTGGATCTCGCCGGTCGTCAAGAACACCGAGGAGGACGCCGGGTTCGCGAGCTACCACGGCTACTGGACGCAGGACTTCTTGCGGCCGAACGCTCACTTCGGCGACCTCACGAAGCTGCGCGAGCTGATCGACAAGGCGCACGAGCGCGGCATGCTCGTGATCCTCGACGTCGTCACGAACCATGTCGGTCAGCTGTTCTATTACGACATCAACGGCAACGGTCAGCCCGACGACACGATCTCCGGCGGCGGGTTCGCGCACACGTGCCTGCAGATCTGCGGTCAGTATCCCGGCCAGTGCACCGCCGACGAGATGACCTACTGCACGCAGGGCAAGGACTACCTCGAGCGCATCATCGAATGGGATCCCGACTACGACCCGCGCGGCATCCAGGGCTGGACCTCGCTCGGGTTCTCCGGCGCCGCCGACGTCCGGTTCACCGACTGGCCGAAGGTCAACCGCACCCCGCCGCCGCGGCCGCCCGACTGGTTCGGCTGGCCCGACGACAAGCCGTGGTTCGACGACGCGAGCTGGTACAACCGGCGCGGTCGCGTCTACGTGTGGTGGCACGAGGCCGACTACTCGCGTGACTTCGTCCGCGATCAGGAGACGCGCGGCGACTTCCCCGGCGGCCTCAAGGACCTCGACACCGACAACCCGGACGTCAAGGAAGCGCTGATCCGATCGTTCGAGTACTGGATCGAGGTCGCCGACTTCGACGGGTTCCGCATCGACACCGTCAAGCACATCGATCGGCCGGAGATCGCGCGCAACGTCCGTGGCTTCTGGGGCGAGTTCACGGACCGCATGCGCGCGAAGGCCGCCTCGCTCGGCAAGCAGAACTTCTTCATCTTCGGCGAAGGCTTCGACGGCAACGACGAGCTGATCGGCAGCTACACCTGGGGCGGCAACGACGCGAACGGCAAGTTCGGCCGCTTCGACTCGATGTTCTACTTCTCGCAGAAGTACCGCGGCATCGACGCGGTGTTCGCGCAGGGCCAGCCGACGAAGAACCTCGAGTGCCTCTACAACGCGCGCATGGGCCGCAACCCGACCGACGCGTTCTGCTCGACGAACGGCTACCCCGCGGGCCCGACGTTCCAGAACACGCCGCACGCCGCGCCCGAGCAGGGCGGCATCGGCCTCGCGCCGCAGCAGGTCCTCGTCAACTTCCTCGACAACCACGACCTGCCGCGCTTCCTGTTCGAGAAGTCCGACCCGACGGTGCTGAACGCCGCGCTCGCATACCTGTTCACGTGGGACGGCATCCCGTGCCTCTACTACGGCACCGAGCAGCTGTTCGCCGGCGGCGTCGATCCGAAGAACCGCGAGGACATGTTCGGCGGCAACCCGGCGATGGGCTACGCGCCGTTCGCGACCGACCACGAGACCTTCCAGATGGTCCAGGGCCTGATCGCGATGCGCAAGGACAACCCGGCGCTCCGCCACGGCACCGTCGCGCCGGCGTGGTCGACGACGATCGCCGGCCCGCGCCGCGACGCCGGCATCTTCGCGTTCGAGCGCGTCGCGCCCGAGCAGACCGCGCTCGTCATCCTCAACACGAGCACCCAGCAGAGCGAGAGCTGCGCGCCCACCACCGAGGGCGGCGCGTGCCTCAAGACCTCGTTCCCGCCCGGCACCACGCTGCGCGACGTGATGCCCGGCGGCGGCGGCAAGACGTACACGGTGAAGGCCGATGGCTCGGTGCAGGCGACGATCCCGGCGCACACCGGCCTCGTGCTGGTGAAGTAGCCACCCGCGTTGCAAATCGCAGCGTGTAACGGGGTCAGCGCAAAGCGCGAATCGGGGACAGGCTACACTTCGTCAACCAGGCGGCGCGCAAGTACGCGAAGTCGCGTGCTCTGTCCCCGCGCAGGTTGAGCAAGTGTAGCCTGACCCCGTGGCACACGCCGTGCCTCTCGCGGGCACATGCTTCGCCTTGCGGTACCTGCGTTGCTGCTCGCGGCCTGCGCGACGATCGAGGCCGACCACGACGGATCGACCGAGGCGCCGCTGGTCGGCGTCGACGGCAGCCGCGATCAGGCGGATCGCAACTGCCACATCGTCCTGCGCGACATGGGGCGCAACTTCACCGGGATTGGCTTCGAGACCGTCGGCGGTAGCTGGGTCTGGCAAGGCACGATCGAGATCTCCGACGCCGCGGCGGGCGAGGGCCTCGTGCCGCGCGTCGTCTACCAGTCGGGCTCCGATCCGACGTGGCGGTCGGCGACCGCGACGAAGCTCGACGTCGCCGGGACGCCCGGGTACCAGCGCTACACCGTGCGCATCTTCGAGGGCCTGCCCGGCCCCGGGATGAGCGGCAGCGCGCTCGCGAACACGCAGATCCAGGTCGTGCCGTTCCTGGGCCTCGCGCAGGGCGGGCGGCTGTTCGATCACAACCGGCTGCCGGGCGACTTCGACAACTACACGATCACGTCCCCGGACTTCGCGATCGCCAGCGCGCCGAGCGTGTGCACCGCGCCGGCGGGACCGACGCGCGCGAAGCTCGTGTTCGCCGCCGACTTCAGCGAGCGCCGCGAGGGCGTGCTCGCGCCCGGTGGCGAGCTGACGATCGCGTACGACACGAACCGGCTGACGACCTGCCGCAACTCGCAGGCCGGGCTGCCGCGCTGGGACATCACGGCGCACGTCGTGTTCTCGCCGGGCGGCGAGCGGCGCGATGTCAGCGTCCGCGACGGCGCGCCGACGATCGCGGTGTCGCCGACCGCGCAGTCGGTGACGCTGTGGTTCGAGAACACGAGCGTGTCGGGCTGCCAGGCGTGGGACTCGAACCTCGGCGCCAACTACACGTTCGACGTCGCGCGGCCGCCGCAGTGGATCGGCGAGCTCGTGAACCGGCTGAGCCGCGACACGAGCGATCCGTGCAACGGCGCGCCGGCGTCGCAAGGCTTCGCGTTCGACACGTTCGTGCGCCAGCGCGCGGCGATCACGAACCTGTGCTTCCAGGTCTACCAGCCCGGCCTCACCGACCGCGACGATCCGGACCTCTGGCAGAAGCTCGACGTCAGCCTGCACTGGCGCGTCGCCGGCGAGCCCGCGTTCCACACGACGCCGGTCAACTTCGATCGCCGCGTCGGCAACAACGCGCGCTACGCGTTCAGCTGGCGCCAGGTCGATCCGTTCCGCGCGTTCCACTGCCCCGAGGTCGCGCCGCAGCCGACGCCGGATGGCCAGTACGTCCAGCTGCCGGTCGAGTACTTCGTCGTCGTCAACGGCGGCGAGGCGCGGCCCGAGCCCGGCGCCGCGTTCGCCGGCACGTTCACCGACTACGCGAGCGATCCGTTCCGCGATCAGAACTGTCCGTGATCGACCGGCACAGCGACCGCGACACGATGCGCTAGCATCTACGCGCTGTGTCTCCGGCAGTCGCTGGCCGCGTCTGGCGCTTCGTCTCGGCCCGCGCGCTCAACACGTTCGGTCGCTCGATGATCAACGCGACCGTGCTGTGGGAGCTCTACGACCGCACGCACGACAAGCTCGTGCTCGCCGGCGTCGGCATCGTCCAGGTGCTGCCGGTCGTGCTGCTGTTCGTGCCGGCGGGGACGATCGTCGATCGGATCGATCGCCGGTGGCTCGCGACCGTCGCCGCGCTCGGCACCGGCCTCGTCGGCATCGGGCTCGCCGCGGCGTCGGCGCTCGACGCGCCGGTCTGGGTGTACCTCGCGCTGCTGCTGCTGCAGGGCTGCGTCGTGTCGATCCACGCGCCCGCCGCGTCGTCGCTGCTCGCGAACATCGCGCCGCGCGAGGAGCTGCCGCGCGCGAACCGGATCCTGTCGAGCCTGTCCGAGACCGCGCAGATCTCGGCGCCGGCGCTCGCCGGGCTCGCGCTGCTCGTCGTCGACGCGCACCTCGTGTACGCGGCGGTCGCGCTGACCGGGCTCGCGAGCTCGACGCTCTATCGATCGCTGCCCGAGGTCCCGCGCGTGCTCGCGCCGGAGTCCGGGCGCCGCGACTGGCGCGTCGGGTTGCGCTTCATCTTCCGCTCGCCGCTGCTGTTGCCGGCGCTGACGCTCGACATGTTCGCGGTGCTATTCGCCGGCGTCACCGCGCTGCTACCCGCGATCGCGACCGACATCCTCGGCGTCGGGCCGTTCGGCTACGGGATCCTGCGCGCGTCGCAGTCGGTCGGCGCGGTCGCGATGGCGGTGATCGGCGGCCGGCTCGCGGCGTGGCGGCGACCGGGGCGCGTGCTGCTGATCGTCGTCGCGCTGTTCGGCGCCGCGACGATCGGCGTCGGGCTGTCGACGTCGCTCGTGGTCACCGTGCTGCTGCTGTTCGCCTGTGGCGCGCTCGACAACATCTCGGTCGTGATCCGGCTGACGCTCGAGCAGCTCGTCGTCCCCGACGCGATCCGCGGCCGGGTCGGCGCCGTCCACAACGTGTTCATCGGGATGTCGAACGAGCTCGGCGCCGCGGAGTCGGGGTTCGCCGCCGCGGTGCTCGGCACGGTGCCGGCAATCGTCGCCGGTGGCTCGCTCGCGATGCTCGTCGTCGGCGTCGTCGCGATCGGCTGGCCATCGCTCGCACGGATGCCGCCGCTCGCCGAGCTAGAGCCCGAGCCGTGCGATCAGTGAATCCGCGCGACGATCTCGCGGTGGACGAGGATCTCGGCCTCGATGCCGGCGAGCTCGGCGGCGCGTGCGCGCCAGGTCGCCGGCGCCGCATCGCGCGCGAGCGACAGGAAGATGTCGCGATGCCGGACCTCGGCGGTCGCGAGGCTCGCGTACAGCTCGCGCGATTTCGCATCGTCGAGTGCGCCTGCGAGCAGGCCGAGCCGCTCGGCGGACCGGCCCTCGATCACCGCGAACACGAGCAGCCGATCGAGCAGGCGCTCGGGCTCCTTGTTGCGGATCTGCCCGCGCAGCGCGGCCGCGTAGTCGTCGCCGTGGTCATAGCTCGCGGCCTGACCGCGCCGTGACATCAGCTGCGAGACCTGGACGACGTGGCGCGTCTCGTCGTGCGCGAGCCGCGCCATCTCGCGCACGAGGTCCGCGCGCTCGGGATAGCTGCGGATCAGCGACAGCGCGGACTGCGCCGCCTTGCGCTCGCAGTGCAGGTGATCGGCGTGCACCGCATCGAGGTCCGCCAGCGCGATCGCGAGCCACCGCGGATCGCTCTCGACCAGCGGCAGCGCATCACCGAGCTTCGGTACCTGCTCGTCCATCGCGCGCAGCATATGATGCTAATGTCGGACCGCACGTGAAGAAGTCGGCGCAAACAACTCGTGCGTTTGCAAAAGAGTTTGCGAACGAATGCCTCGAAGGTCTGCGACGCGCGGAGGCGCTGCGTCCCGAGATCCTCGAGCACAGCCCGCGGACCGTCGACGAGACGCTCGTCCGCTACAACCAGCTGCTCACCTCCGCGAGCGCGAGCAACGCCCTCGCGGGGCTGATGTCCGAGGTTCACCCGGACGAGCGCATCCGCGATGCCGCGCGCGAGTGCGAGCAGGAAGTCTCGCGCTTCTACTCGGACCTCGCGCTCGATCGCGACATGTACGACGCGCTGTCCGCGGTCGACGTCTCGGGCAGCGATCCGGATACCCAGCGCTTCCTCGCGCACACGCTGCGCGACTACCGGCGCGCCGGCGTCGACAAGCCGCCGGAGGTCCGCGCACGGCTCAAGCAGATCGACGAGGAGCTGACGAAGCTCGGCCAGCAGTTCTCGAAGAACATCTCCGAGGACGTCCGCGCGATCGAGTGCGAGCCCGCGCGGCTCGCCGGGCTGCCGGCGGACTTCATCGCGTCGCACCCGCCGGACACCGACGGCAAGGTCCGCATCACGACCGACTACCCGGACTACAACCCGTTCATGACGTACGCGGCCGATGATGACCTCCGCAAGGAGCTCTACATCGCGTTTCGCAGCCGCGGCGATCAGAGCAACGAGACGGTGCTGCGCGACATCCTCGCGCTGCGCTCCGAGAAGGCCTCGCTGCTCGGGTTCGCGAACTGGGCGGACTACATCACCGCGGACAAGATGATCGGCAGCGGCGAGCGCGCGGCCGAGTTCATCGAGAAGGTGTGGAAGCTCGCGCTGCCACGCGCCGAGCAGGACTATGCCGAGCTGCTGCGCCAGCTGCGCAAGATCGCGGCGCACGCGACCGAGGTCGCCGACTGGCAGAAGGTCTGGCTCGAGAACCTCGTCAAGAAGGAGCGCTACGAGGTCGATGCGAGCGAGGTCCGCTGCTACTTCCCGTACGACCGCGTGCTGAAGGGTCTGCTCGAGATCACGTCGGAGATCTTCGACATCGAGTACGTGCTGCTCGCCGACTTCCCGCGCTGGCATCCGACCGTGCTCGTCTACGACGTCGTGCGCGGCACTGGCGACGCGGCGACGAAGCTCGGCCGCATCTATCTCGACATGCATCCGCGCGAGGGCAAGTACAAGCACGCCGCGCAGTTCCCGCTCAAGGACGGCGTCCGCGGCATCCAGCTGCCCGAGGGCGTGCTCGTCTGCAACTTCTCGGATCCGAGCACCGGTGGCGGGCCCGCGCTGATGGAGCACGACGACGTCGTCACGATGTTCCACGAGTTCGGCCACCTGATGCATCACGTGCTCGGCGGCCACCAGAAGTGGATCACGCAGAGCGGCGTCGCGACCGAGTGGGACTTCGTCGAGGCGCCGTCGCAGATGTTCGAGGAGTGGGCGTGGAGCTACGACACGCTCGCGCGGTTCGCGCGCCACCATCAGACCGGCGAGGTCATCCCGCCCGAGCTCGTCGACAAGATGCGGCGCGCCGACAAGTTCGGCCTCGGCACCGCGACGGTGCAGCAGATCTTCTATGCCGCGATCTCGCTCGGCTTCCACCGCGCGGATCCGGCGGCGCTCGATCAGCTCGCCGAGGTCCAGCGGCTGCAGAAGCGCTACACGCCGTTCGCCTACGTCCCCGGCACGCGGTTCCACACCTCGTTCGGTCACCTCGTCGGCTACTCGGCGATGTACTACACGTACCAGTGGTCGCTCGTGATCGCGAAGGACCTGCTGACGCCGTTCGAGGCCGCGGGCCTCATGGCCAAGGACGTGACGTTCGCGTATCGCGACAAGGTGCTCGTGCCCGGCGGGAGTCGCGATGCGGCCGAGCTCGTGCGTGACTTCCTCGGCCGCGAGTACGACTTCGCCGCCTACGAACGATTCCTGGTCAGCTGATCATCGGACCGATCTCGTTCGTCACGTGCGCGGCGACAAATGTCGCGACGTGCTTACAACCGCCGGCGGATCGCACGCGGCGTCGTACCGCGCGTTCGCCTCGTGATGCGGCCGCGTGAATTGTCAGCAAATCGCGACGAATCGCGACGATTGAGCGGCGATGAAAAACATCGCTTTGCTTCCGCGCGATCGCTCGTTGTTCTACAACCGACTCACCAGGAACTAACCGGAGACATCTAGATGAACAAGCTCACGTTCGCGTTTGTGGCTGCCCTGTCCCTGCTCTCGTTTGCTGGCTGCAAGAAGAAGGGCGGCGCCGCTGGTGAGGCGGTTGCGAAGATGGAGTCCTTCAAGAAGGACATGTGCGAGTGCAAGGACAAGGCTTGCGCGGACAAGGTCAACGAGGCCTACATGAAGTGGGGCTCGGAGATGGCGAAGACCACGGCCGGCAAGGATGAGAAGCCGGATCCGGATCTCGTGAAGAAGACCACCGACATCATGGCGCAGTACTCCGAGTGCATGACGAAGGCCTCGGGCGCTGGCGGCGCGATGGGCTCGGGCGCGGCGGAGCCGGCTGGCTCGGCGGCGGAGCCGGCTGGCTCGGCGGCGGCTGGCTCGGCGGAGCCCGCGGCGGGCTCGGCGGCTGGCTCGGCGAAGTAAGCACAGCTTCCTTCTCGACTGCTACTTAGCTTCGAAGCTGTACCTACAAGGGGCTCGCGTTTGCCGACGCGGGCCCTTTGTCTATTTCGGCGTGCGATGATGTTCGCGCGTGCGTGGCCTCGTCGTCGTCGCGCTGCTGGTCGTTGCGGGCTGCAAGAAGCATCCGCCGGATCCGCGCCTCGCGTGTCGAGCCGCCGCGGACCACGCGGTCGAGCGCTCGCTCGAGCAGCTGCGCACCGCGATGAAGCGCGACAGCCCGCCGCTCGAGCCGGCAGGGCTGCGCGCCGGGCTGACCGACGCGTGTGTCGAGGACCGCTGGCCGGCGCCGGTGATCGAGTGCTTCGCGCACGCGACCGAGCTCGCGCCGTGCAAGGCGAAGCTGACGCCGGAGCAGCGCGCGCACGTCACGCGCCACACGATGACGATGCTCGCGCCACCCGTTCGTCCGGCGCCGCCCGCGAAACCGGCGAAGCCGAAGCGGAAGTGATCAGCGCTTCGTCAGATCGCGCGTGATGTTCTTCTGGTGCGCCTCGATCGTGCCGCCGCCGATCTCGATCAGCTTGGTGTCGCGCAGGAACTGCTCGACGCGGTACTCGCTGCAGTAGCCGTAGCCGCCGAGCACCTGGACGGCCGCATCGGCGACCTCCTTCGCGGCGGTCGAGGCGAACAGCTTCGCGGCGTCGGTGCCGAGCCGGTTGCGGCGCGTTGGACCGACCGTCGCGGCGACGTTGTAGACGAGCGCGCGGATCGCCTCGACCTTCGCGTAGCTCTCGCCGATGTAGCGCTGGATCTGGCCGTGATCCGCGAGCGGCTTGCCGAAGCTGCGACGATCCATCGAGTAGCTCACCATCGTGTCGAGGCAGCGCCGCGCCATGCCGAGCGACATCGCCGCGAGCCCGAGCCGCTCGATCTCCAGGTTGCGCATCATGTTCGTGATGCCGCCGCCCTCGCTGCCGAGCAGGTTCTCGGCGGGCACGCGGACGTCCTCGAAGATGAGCTCGGCCATCGTCGACGCGCGCATGCCCATCTTCGGGATCTTCGGGCTCGTCGAGAATCCGGGGAACGCGCGCTCGACGACGAACGTCGTGATCCGATCCTCGAGCTTCGCGTAGACGAGGAACACGTCGGCCTCGCACGCGTTCGTGATGAACGTCTTGCGGCCGTTCAGCACGTAGCCACCGTCGACCTTGCGCGCGGTCGTCTGCATGCCGAGCACGTCGGTGCCGACCGCGGGCTCGGTCATGCCCATCGCGCCGATCGTCTCGCCGGTCAGCGTGCGCGGCAGGTAGCGCGTGCGCTGCTCGGGCGTGCTCGCCCAGTAGAAGTTGTTGACGAACAGCAGCGCGTGCGCGAGGTAGCCGAGCGTGAAGCCGGGGTCGGCGTACGCGAGCTCGTCGTGGACGATCACCGACGCGACCGCGTCCATGCCGGCGCCGCCATCCGCGTCGGGGATCGTGACGCCGATCAGGCCGAGCTCGCCGAGCGCGCGCAGCAGCGACCTGTTGAACGTCTGCGACTCGTCGTGCTCCATCGCCTGCGGCTCGACGCGCTGCTGGACGAACTGGCGGACCATCGAGCGCAGTTGCTCGTGCTCGTCGTCGAGAGAGGTTTGCGGAGCAGCCACGTGCGCGACCATGCTCGAGCGTACTATGGCGATCTCGTCGCGGCTCGCCGTCGGACGGTGGGATGCGCCGACGGTTGCCGACCATCCGGTCGGTAGCTGACGCGCGTGTAACAAACGCAGGTCGGCTGTACCATCTCGGACGTGCCAGGCATCGATCGCTGGATGGGCGGCCAGCCCGCCGTCCTCGTCGCCAACCCGACCGCGCAGAGCGGCAAGGCCGCCGAGTGGATCAAGAGCGCACGCGCGCTGCTCGACGAGGTCCAGGTCGCGCACCGCTTCGTGCCGACCGAGCCCGAGGGCCGGACGACCGCGAAGGTGCGCGAGCTCGTCGATGCCGGGACGCGCGTCGTGATCTCCATGGGTGGCGACGGCACGTTCGCCGAGGTCGCGAAGGGCATCCTCGAGAGCAAGCACGCGTTCGAGTGCGCGATGGGCATGCTGCCGACCGGGACCGCGAACGATCAGGGCAAGTCGTTCGGGCTCGACTCCGGCCCCGGTGCGCTCGAGCGCAACGTGCGCGTGATCGCCGCCGGCGAGACCGTCGGCTGCGACGTCGGCATGCTGATCGTCGAGCGCTCGCTCAAGGAAGTCCATCGCGATCTGTTCTTCGACTCGTTCTCGGTCGGCATCGGGGCGGCGAGCCTCGAGACGCGCAACCGCGATCGCGAGCGGGTCGGCCGGATCCCGGGGCTCGGCGCGATCTATCGCGATCAGCTCGTCTACGCGGGCGCGGTGCTGCAGCGGTTCGTCGAGAGCTACGTCGTCGACGTCAAGTTCGATCTCGACGCCGTGATCGACGGCGTGGTGCACCCGTTCGAGAGCCTGCTCGACGTGATCGTCAAGAACACGAAGATCTTCGGCGGCGAGTGGATCTTCGATCCGGCGACCGAGTCCGATGACGGCCGGTTCGAGCTCGTGCCGGTGACCGGCCGGCGCGATTTCGGCACGAAGCTGATCGGTAGCCTGCGGCGCAGCCCGGTCGGCGTCGATGACCTCGCGTCGCTCGGGTTCGTCCACGCGGCGGCGATCTCCGGCAGCAAGTTCGAGCTGTCGATCCGGACCGCGGGCGGCAACTTGCCGGCGGCGCAGATCGACGGCGAGGAGATTCCCGCCGGCGACCGCTACTACGTCGAGGTCGCGCCGCGCGCGCTGCGGCTCGTCGTCCCTCGCGAGCACGTCGATCCATCTCACACCGACAAGAGCGCTGCCCACGACGTGTTGTGATCGACAGGTTGCAGCGGGGCAGCGCGTCCTCATGGAACGTTGTCCTGTCATGTGTGTCGACGAGCAGTTAGCGATCGCGTGGCGTCGGCGCGCTGCTTGCTCCGAGCGCCGGTGACACGACAAGGCTCCCGGTCTCCGGTGCACTGCAACATCGTCGAGCCTTGACGTGTCTTTGACATTTCCCGTGTGCACGTACGTATTCGCTCGTTACCCTCATCATCATCTCGGGTACGTGCGTGCACACGGGTGCTTGCTACTCTCGCTGTATGAGAGCTGCAGCACTCCTCGTCATCGTGGCCTGCAGCTCCGGCGCGACACCGTCGACGCCGCGCACGTTGCCGGCACCGCCGGTTCACACGGTGCCGGTCGCGATCGCGACGCAGAGCTGTAGTCACGCCGCCGCCGGGATCGAGCGCGGCACGCGTGCGCTGCGCGAGCCGGACGAGAGCGTGCTCGCGCCGATGCGGCAGCGCTGCACCGAGGATGGCTGGAACGACGTCGCGATCGACTGCTTCGCGAAGATGAAGGACGACGATCTCGGCCGCTGCGCCAACCTACTCGACAAGACCGCGCGCGAGCGGATGTTCGGCGTGCTGGTCGGCCATGCGCCGAACCGGGCATCGATCGCGGTCGCGAGCGCGCGGCTGTCGACCCTGAAGGTCGGGATCGCCGAGTGCGATCAGTTCGTGGTCACGGTCGCGAACCTGCTCGCGTGCGAGGGCATGTCGGTCGAGACCCGGGTCGAGCTCGGCAACGAGACCGCAGATTTCTGGTCGTTACCGACGGATCGGCTGTCCGAGGACGCGCTGCGCCGCATGGCGATGGTGTGCGGCCAGTCGCTGACCGAGCTCCAGCATCGGGCGACCGACGCCGGTTGCATGCCCTGAGCATCTGGACCATCCTCCGCGCATCATTTGATCGGAGGACTGCTGTGACCGACGTCTTCATTTTCGATGCGCTTCGTACGCCGCGCGGCCGCGGTAAGGCCGGCAAGGGTGGGCTCGCGAATCACCACCCGCAGGAGCTGCTCGCGCAGACCCTGAACCACATGGCCGAGCGCAAGAAGCTCGACAAGAACCTCGTCGAGGACATGGCGATCGGCTGTGTCACGCAGGTCAAGGAGCAGGGCGCCTGCATCGCGCGCAACGCGCTGATCGCGGCGGAGTGGCCGGAGGACGTCACCGGCGTCACGGTCAACCGGTTCTGCGGCTCCGGCCTCGAGGCGGTCAACACGATCGCCGGCAAGATCGGCGCCGGCTTCATCGACGGTGGCATCGGCGGCGGTGTCGAGTCGATGTCGCGCGTGCCGATGGGCTCCGACGAGGCGATGATCGATGGCCTCAACACGAAGCTGCGCCAGCGCCTGTTCATGGTGCCGCAGGGCATCTCGGCCGACCTGATCGCGACGCGCGAGGGCTTCACCCGCGCCGACGTCGACCAGTTCGCGCTGAAGAGCCAGCAGAACGCGGCGCGCGCGATCGAGGGCAAGCGGTTCGACAGCTCGATGTTCGCGGTCAAGAACGACGATGGCTCGGTCGCGCTCGCTCGCGACGAGCATCCGCGGGCCGACACGACGCTCGAGTCGCTCGGCGGCCTCGCGGCGGCGTTCGAGAAGCTCGGCGCGATGCCGATGGGCCCGAACGGTGAGACCGTCGACCAGCTCGCGCTGAAGCGCTACCCCGACACCAAGAAGATCGAGCACGTCCACACCGCCGGCAACTCGTCGGGCATCGTCGACGGTGCGGCGGTCGTGCTGATGGGCTCGGGCGAGTGGGGCAAGCGGGCCGGCCTGAAGCCGCGCGCGCGGATCCGGGCGATGGCGACCGCGGGTGCCGAGCCGCTGATCATGCTGACCGCGCCCGCGCCGGCGTCGCAGAAGGCGCTCAAGAAGGCCGGCATGACCGTCGGTGACATCGATCTGTGGGAGATCAACGAGGCGTTCGCCGTCGTGCCGCTGCAGACCGCGCGCGCGCTCGGGATCGACCCGGAGCGGATCAACGTCAACGGCGGCGCGATCGCGCTCGGCCACCCGCTCGGCGCGACCGGCGCGATCCTGCTCGGTACCGCGCTCGACGAGCTCGAGCGATCGAACAAGTCGACCGCGCTGATCACGCTGTGCATCGGCGGCGGCATGGGCATCGCCACGATCATCGAGCGCGTGTAGCTCGTGATAGGGTGCGTGCGGTGCACCCGAGGGTCGTCCGTCGCGAGGGGTTTCCCTGCGTCGTCGCGATCACCGCGCTCGCCGCGTGTGGCGAGCCGCCGCCGCCGGTCGATCCGGCACCGCCGGCGTGGGTCTATCCACCCGCGCCCGCGGGCTCACCGCTCGGTGCGCTGAAGGGCCGGTTCGGCCGCAGCCAGCCGCCGCAGCCGACGGTGCCTGCCGGGATCGTCGGCAGCGTGCGCGTGCCGCTGCACCTCGCGACACCGTACGCGGTGCCGGGCGATGGCCCCGCGCGTGCCGTGATCTACGGGCTCGAAGGCGCGCGGTCGGCGATCGAGCTCGTCGATGTCGATCGCGGCCAGGTGATGTGGCGCGACACGACCGCGTGCGCCGGCCCGGTGATGGGCGTGACCGCGAGCGCGATCGTGTGCGCCGACACGAACGGCGTGCGCGCGGTCGGACTCGACGGCAAGCCGCGCTGGAAGCGGGACGGTGCCGCGTTCGTCGCGCTCACCGACGACCGGGTCGTCATTAGCGATGCCGGCGCGCCGCTCGTGCTCGACGCCGACGACGGCGAGGAGCTGACGAAGCTGAAGCTGCCGCCGCAGGTCCAGGTCGACACGATCCTCGCGAGCTGCGGCGACACCGGCCGCGAGCTGTTCGCGCTCGGCCCCGACGGCAAGCTCGTGCGGCTCGCCGACGTGCGCGGTGGCACCGCGGTCACGTGGGCGGTACCGGTCAGCGCGGTCAGCGAGCTCGACGCGTGCACCGGCGACACGATCGTCGTCGCGAGCCCGAGCAGCAATGGCCATGCGCTGACCGCGATCGCGCGCGCGACCGGCAAGATCACGGGCCGCGTCGACGGCGTGCGCGGTCACTGGCGTGCGCGCGATGGCGCGAACCGGATCGAGATCGCGACGGCGACGGGGGTGGCGAGCTGGCCGCGCGAGCTCGTCGGTCCACCGGTGCTGTTGCCGCTGCCGCCGCTCGGCGAGCTGCTCGACGCGCGTGGCGAGCGCCGGCTCGTGCGCGCGACGCCGCTGACCGCGGTCGTGCTCGACCGCGAGGGTGTCGCGGCGTACGTGGCGTTCGGGTCGATGGGCGCGGTGCTCGGCGATGCGTCGGTGCTCGGCTCGTCGTGGACCGGCTCGCCGGCGGAGTCGGTGCATCGGTTCGGGCTGCCGGCGCGACTGCCGAGGACGCTGCGCGTGCCGTCACGGCGCGCCGGCGTCGCGGTGCCGGCCGAGCTGCGCGATCTGCCGGCGATCGCGCCGCTCGATGCCGCGGCCGCGATCGCGAAGCCGGACACCGGCAAGCACGCGGTGACGAGCGTTGCGATCGATCCGCGCGAGCCGCACGTCGTGTACGCGGTCGCGCTCGAGGCGAACCCGGAGCCGACGACGCTCGCCGCGCTCGCCGCCGTCGATCTGTCGCGCCGCGCGTGGCGGTGGCAGCGCGCCGATGGCTGCGGTCCGGGCGCGCCGCTCGGGATCGCGCTCGCGCGCGACGTGATCGCGTGTGCCGCGCGCGGCACGACGTCGAGCGTCCGCGCGACGAGCCGCGACGGCGCCGCCGGCTGGGAATGGGAGACCGACAACCTCGACGCGATCCAGGCCGCCGGCAGCATCGTGCTCGCCGCGTCCGGCGATCGCACGACCGTGCTCGATGCGGCGACCGGACGCGTGCGCGGCGTGCTCGCGAGTGACGACGGCACCGCGGTGCGCGCGACGATCGTCGCGATCGACGACGTCACGTGGCTCGTCACCTACGAGCACGGCCGGCTCGTCGCGCGGCTGCCCGATGCCGCGATGCTGCCGGTATGGTCGCTCGCGATCGACGGCGTCGCGAGCGCGATCGTGCCGTCGGATCGCGGCGTGCTCGTCGCGCTCGACGACGGCGATGCGTTCCGGATCGCGCTGCCGAGCGGCGAGGTCACCGCGCTGCCCGGGCTCGGGCTGACCTGGCGCGCGACGAGCGAGCTCGTCACCGGCGAGACCGCCGGTGGTCCGATCCCCGCGCCGCCCGCGCCGCCGGCACCGCCGCCGCGGCCGGGCGTCCGGTTTCCGTACCGCCGGCCGCCGTACCTGCCGCCGCGACCGCGGGTCGTGCCGCTGCCACCGGGCGCGAACCCCGAGGCGCCGACGCTGTGGAAGCCGATCCCCGCGCCGCCACCGATCGGCAACGCGTGGCAGTACACGCTGTACGACCTCGACGGCGGGTTACGGGCCCGTAACGACTACGCGCTCGCGAGCCCGGTGCCGGCATCCGCGCGCGGGCCGACCGGCAGCCCGCTCGTCGTGACGTACGGCCCGAACAGCCGCGAGGTGATCGTGCTCGATCCGCGCACCGGCGATCCGCTGCGCCGGATCGCGCTGCCCGACGCGACACCCGGGCTCGCGTTCGCGACGATCGTCGACGGCACGCCGGTTGCCGGCGTCGTGCTCGCCGCGCCGCTGCGTGCCGTCGTGTTTTGATGGCCTTTTGCGGCGGACGGCGCGGGACGGGCGCGAGACACGCTGCTATAGGATCGCCCAATGGCACTCCCGCTTCGTGCAGCGCTGCGTTCCGCCGGCCGGTTCATGGTCAAGAACCCCACCACGATGCTGAGCATGGCGCGCCACGCGCTCGGCATGCGGGTCGCGGTGCCGCTCGATGCGCTGCGCTGGTTCATCGCGAACACGCCGCCGTCGAAGAAGGCGCCGCAGGACGTGACGATCACGCCGCGGCCGCCTGCGATCGGGCTCGGCGCGACGATCGATCTGATGGGCACGACGGTGCGCGCGGGCGCGTCGATCCGCGTCGACCAGATCGAGGTCACGGACACCGCGTTCAAGGTCACGCTGCGGCTGTCCGACGTCACGATGAAGGTGCTCGGCGAGTCATTCACGCCGGTCGCGGGCCTGATCAAGAGCGGCGCGCTCGACCTCAGCAAGCCCGGCAACCTCGCCAAGTTCATGCCGAAGCGTCCGGCGGTGCTCGTCGAGGCGCACGACGACATCATCGTGCTCGACCTGATGCAGAACCCGAAGTTCGCGGCGAACGATCGCGTGCGCGGCATCCTCGGCACGCTGACGCCGGTCGCGCAGGTCTCGGGCCTGTCGACCGAGGGTGACTTCCTGATCCTGCAGCTGCGCGTCAGCCCGTTCGGGATCCCGCGTGCGCTCAACGCGGCGCGCGCACTCGCCGCCGGCTAGCCATGGAAGCGGTCCAGTTCGCGACGCCGGACGACGACAAGGCTGGACGCTACCGCGAGCTCCTCCCGCAGCTCGCCTCGCTGTTCGACGGCGAGCCCGACCTGATCGCGAATCTCGCGAATGCCGCGGCCGCGCTGCGCGCTTGCATCCGCAAGGCGTCGTGGGTCGGCTTCTACATTCTGCGGGACAGCGAGCTCGTGCTCGGTCCGTTTCAAGGCAACGTCGCGTGCGTGCGCATCGCGCTCGGTCGCGGCGTGTGCGGCACCGCGGCGGCCGAGCGGCGCACGATCCTCGTCCCCGACGTCGAGCGATTCCCCGGCCACATCGCGTGCGACGCCGGCTCGCGCAGCGAGATCGTCGTGCCGATCGTGCGCGATGGCCGGCTCGTCGCGGTGCTCGACGTCGACAGCTACGAGCTCGCGGCGTTCGACGACCTCGACGCGACGGGCCTCGCGCCGATCGCGACGCTGCTCGGCACGCTCGCATGGTGACCCGCGTCGTCGCGCTCGCCGCCGTGCTCGCGCTCGCGTGCCAGGGTAAGGGCCGCGACGCGCAGGACGGCAGCGGCAGGGTCGCGAGTGGCTCGGCGCAGGACAGCGCGCCGATCGACGCCGCACCGCCGGCCGATGCGGTGGTCGCCGTCGAGGACGGCCCGCGCGTCGAGGAACCCGAGCCGCCGGATCCGAGCAAGCTGATCGCCGATCTCGGCGCGATCCCCGCGTGGCAGTCGGTGATCGATCGCGCGCAGCTGCTCGCGCGCCGCGGTCAGCACGGCGTCGTCTACGGCGTGATCGGCCCGCCGATCCTGATGCACGCGCCGGCACCCGCGACCGCACCCGACGCCGGCGCGCCGGTCGATGCCGGGATGATCGCGTCGCCGTACGTCTGGCTCGTCGACGACACCGAGGGCAACGGCGCGCTCGGCATCCGCGTCGCGCTCGGCAACCGCGAGGCGAAGCAGGGCGATCGCGTCGCGCTCGGCGGCGCCTGGTACCTCGACGACGCGCGCCACTGGTACTGGAAGGTCGACTCGCTGCAGGCGCTGCCACCGGGTCCCGCGAGCGAGCTCAAGGATCCGAAGCCGGCCGAGCCGAGCCACGCGATCGCGAACGGCAACCTGATCCCGGGCGCACGCACGATCAGCGTCGCGCGCGACAACGACGCCGTGTACTTCCAGATCGTCGGGCCACCGCCGGCGACCGAGGGCGATGGCTGGCTCGTCGCCGACGAGCTCGGCGATGCGCCGGTCGCGCTGCTGTCGCTGCCGGGCGAGCGCCCGAGCTACGGCGGCCAGGACATGCGCTCGGCCGACGAGAAATGGCAGCTCAAGAAGGCGCAGACCTACACGCTGCGGATCGGCAAGATCCGCAAGCGCGATCCGAACAAGCCCGCGCTGATCAACGCGCGCACCGCGCCGGTCCGCGTCAACTGATCACGCGAGCGTCGCCGCGAGCTGCTCGAGCACGTCGTACGTCTCGCCCATGCCGTCGGTCATCCCGGTCGCCGCGACCATGTCGCGCATCTCGCGCGACGGGAACGTCATCACCACGGTCATCGTCGTGCGTGGCCCGTCGTCGCTCCACGTCGTGGTCACCACGATCTCGCCGGGCGCGCCTTCCATCGCCTGCGTGAACACGACGTGGTCGTCGGCGACCTCGCGAAACACGCCGGACAGCGCGAACTCGCTGCCGTCGCGATTGTTCCGAAACGCGTAGCGATACCGGCCGCCGACACGGGCATCGATCTCGACCGCGGTCACGGTCGCGCGCTCGCCACCCATCCAGCGCTTCATGAGCTCCGGCGTCATCATCGCCTTGACCACGAGCCGGCGTGGCGCGTCGAACGTGCGCGTCACGCGGATCTCGGTCGGCACCTCGGTCGACACTTGCAGCTTGTTCATCGTCGTCTCTCCTTGCTCGCCTTGCGGCTCGCGGTCGTGCGTTCCTCTTGCTTCAGCTCCTCGAGCACGCCATCGAGCGCCTCGAAGCTCGCTTCCCAGAATTCGCGGTAGCGGTCGATCCACGTGCTCGCATCGCGCAGCGGCGTGGCGACCAGCCGACACGGCCGGCGCTGCGCGTCGCGACCGCGCGCGATCAACCCCGCGCGCTCGAGCACCTTGAGGTGCTTCGAGATCGCCGGCTGGCTCATCGCGAACGGCTCGGCGAGCTCCATCACCGACGCCTCGCCCTTCGCGAGCCGCGCGAGGATCGCCCGCCGCGTCGGATCCGCGAGCGCCGCGAACGTCGAATCGAGCCGTGCCGTCGTCATCTCCAGAACCATTCAGTCATATAACTGAAAGGTTATATATAGCGCGGCTGCTCGTCCGTCAAGCGGCACAGACGATCTGCACGTGCGCCGGTGCAGAGGCGCGACATTCCAGCCATCTGGTATCCAGACGCCGATGCTCCAGATCCGCGAGGTCACCGATCGCGATGTCCCCGCCGTGCTCGATCTCGTCGGCCGCGTGCTCGCCGAGTTCGGCCTCGAGTTCGGCCGCGGCTCACCGACCGACGACGAGCTCCATCACCTGCCGGCCTCGTACCGCGATGCCGGCGGCATGTTCTGGGTCGCCACCGACGGCGACGCGCTGCTCGGCACGTGCGGCGTCTCGCCGGTCGCGCCCGCGACCTTCGAGCTGCGCAAGATGTACCTCGCGCCCGCCTCGCGCGGCCGCGGCCTCGGCACGCAGCTGCTCGACACCGCGATCACCTGGGTGCGCGCCCACGGCGGCACGCGCCTCGTCCTCGACACCGTCGAGCAGATGACGCGCGCGATCGCATTCTACGAGGCGCACGGCTTTGTCCGGGATGATGCCCAGGTCCGTGGCTCCCGCTGCTCGCGCGGCTACGTCCGCGATCTGGGGTCAGGCTCCACTTGATCAACCTGGTGACGCGCAAACCCGCGATTTGCCGTCCCCGCTGGTTGACGAAGTGTAGCCTGACCCCGTTCGGTCAGCGCGACGCGCTGCGGTTCTTGAGGCTGTCCGCCTTCTCGATCAGATCGACCAGCTCGCGGCGATCGTTGTCGTCGCCGGCCGCGGCCTTCGCGAGGTCACGAATGTCGGCGAGCGACCAGTGCTCGGCGTCCTGACCGCCGCGCAGCACGTCGGCGAACGCGGCGACCGCGAACGCGAACCGGAAGTCACTCGACGCCTTCGCGAACGCGTTGGCCGGGCCGCCGACCATCGGGAACGCGGCCTCGGTCGCCTGCTCGCCGGTCGGCGCCTTGTGGCGGATCCGGACGCTCGCGAGCGGCGCGTTTGCCTGCTTGCCCTGCGCGGTGAGCTCGAGCTCGTAGAGCGCCGTGACCTGGTGGCCGGCGCCGATCTCGCCGGCGTCGACGCGATCGTTGCGGAAGTCGGCGTCGGCGATGTCGCGGTTCTCGTAGCCGACGAGGCGATAGCGCGCGACCATCGCCGGGTCGAAGTCGATCTGGAACTTCGCGTCCTTTGCGACGACCTCGAGGTTCGAGCCGAGCTGCTCCTGGAACACCTTCTTCGCGGCGGACAGGCCGTCGATGTAGAACGCGTTGCCGTTGCCCTTGTCGGCGAGCTGCTCCATCAGGTTGTCGTGGTAGTTGCCCATGCCGAAGCCGACGGTCGACAGCGTCACGCCTTCCTTCGCGCGGCCCTCGATGATCTTCAGCATCTCCTCGTGCGTGCCCGCGCCGACGTTCGCGTCGCCGTCGGACAGCACGATCACGCGGCTGATCGCGTTCGGCCGCACGCCCTGCATCGCCTGCTTGTAGGCGAGGTCGAGGCCCGAGGCCATCGCGGTCGAGCCGCCGGCGGTCAGCTCGTCGAGCGCCGCGAGGATCTTGCCCTTGTGCTCGAGCCCGGTCGGCGGCAGCACCACGCGGGTCGAGCCAGCGTAGGTGACGAGCGACACCGTGTCGCCGTCCTTGAGGTTGTTCGTCAGGATCCGCAGCGACTGCTTCGCGAGCTCGAGCTTGTCCGGAGACTGCATCGAGCCCGAGACGTCGACGAGGAACACGAGGTTCGCCGGCTTGCGCTCGGCCTGGCTCTTCGCCTTCGTCGCGACGCCGACGCGCAGGATGTGACGGCCCTGCTGCAGCGGCGACGGCGCGGCATCGATCACGACCGCGAACGGCGAGTCCGGCCCCGGGTCGGGGAACGCGTAGCGGAAGTAATTGACGAACTCCTCGACGCGGACGGCCGCGGCCGGCGGCAGCGTGCCCTCCTCGAGCTTGCGCCGCGCGATCGTGTAGGACGCGGTGTCGACGTCGGCCGCGAACGTCGAGAGGCGGTCCTTCGCGGTCTCGATCCACGGGTTGACCCCGTGATGGACGTACTGCTCGCCGGACGAGTCGGCGCCCGCGACGCCTGGCGTCATTGCGCCGGACGCGCCGGATCCGGCCGCCGTCTGGCCGTACGGCGAGCGCTGGGCGACCCGGTCGGACGACGGCCCGGCGAAGTCCTTCTTCTTGCAGGCGGGAGCAGACAGCAGCGTGGCACCGAGGAGCAGAGACGTCAGCAGCGTGCGCATGGAACCTCCTGAAAGGTCCCCGTGCTGACGCGCCTGCCGTCGGGCAGGTCTGCAAGATCTCGTGAATCATTGTCGTCGAGCCGCGACAACATTCTCGCCAGCCACCCACAGCGGTCAGAACTTTCCCGCACACTTCGCACGTAGACGGCGCTTGTCACGCAACCCGGTTCACCGCACGATCGCGGTTCTCACGCGATGCTCTACAACCTGCACCTGCTTCGCGTGATCGCCGCGCTCGGCGTCGTCTACTTTCACACGACGTCGCAAGCGGGGCTCGGGCTCGACTGGGACGTCGGCAGCCGCGGCGTCGACGTGTTCTTCGTCATCAGCGGCTTCATCATCGCGTACATCGGGACGACGAAGCCCGACCACTTCCTGCTGCGTCGCGTGATCCGCGTCGTGCCGTTCTACTGGGCCGCGACGCTCGCGCTGTTCGCACTCGTCTCGGTCGCGCCGCATCTGTTCCGCACGACGCAGGCCGACGTCACGCACCTCGCGTACTCGCTCGCGTTCCTCCCGCACGAGGGCCCCGACGGCTCGATGTGGCCGACGCTCGTGCTCGGCTGGTCGCTCGAGTACGAGATGTTCTTCTACCTCGTGTTCGCGATGGCCCTGCGGATCTCGCAGCGCTACTCGCCGATGATCACGACCGGCTGGATCGTCGGCTTCGTCCTCGCGATCACGCTGTTCGCCGGCGGCCACCCGATCACGAGCTTCTACGCGCGGCCGATCGTCCTCGAGTTTTGCATGGGCATCGCCGCGTTCTACGTGTTCACGTGGTGCGACGCGCGTGCGCCCCGACTGCGCGCGTTCGCCGCCGGGGCGTGGATCCTCGGCGCGGTCGCCATCGCGAGCCTCGTCGCGATCGCCGTGCTCGAGCAGCTGTACCGCGACTCGATCTCGCGGGTCGTGATCGCCGGCCTGCCGTCGTTCGCGCTCGTCACCGCCGTGCTGCTGCTCGAGCGCGTCTACGGCGTGCTGACGAGGAGCAAGGCGATCTTCGTGCTCGGCGAGGCGTCGTACATCATCTACCTCGTCCACCCGTACATCGTGTACGCGGTGCTGCGTGTCGTCGTCCCCGATGCCGCGTCGCTGTCGTCGCCGGTGCTCGCGTTGATCATCGTCGGGCTCCTCGGCTTCGTCAGCGCGATCTCGGTCGCCGTGCACCTCGTGTTCGAGAAGCCGGTGATGGCGTACCTGCGCGCCCGCCTGATCTAGCGCGCCACCGCCGCCGACGGGCGCAGGCGCTTCGCCGCCTCGATCAGGCTGACGAGCTCGAGCCGGTCCTTGTCGCCGCCCGCGGTCTTCTTCGCGACCGCCTCGATGTCGGCGAGCGACCACCGCTGCGCGTCCTCGGCGCCACGCAGCAGGTCGGCGAACGCGGCGACCGCGAACGCGAACCGGAAGTCCGCCGGCGCGACGTCGAACGAGGTCGCCCAGCCGCCGCGCATCGGGAACGCGTGCTCGGTCGCGGTGTCACCGTCGGGCTGCTTGTGGCGGATCCGCACCGTCGCGAGCGGACGCGGCGTGCCGGCCTTCGCCTTCGCGGTCAGCTGCACCTCGTACAGCGCGGTGACCTGGTGGCCGACGCCGATCTCGCCGGCATCGACCTCGTCCTTGCGGAAGTCGGCGTCCGCGATGTTGCGGTTCTCGTAGCCGACGAGGCGATAGCGCGCGACGAGCTCGGGATCGAACTCGACCTGCAGCTTCGCATCTTTGGCCGCGACCTCGAGCGTTGCGGTCAGGTCCTCCATGAACACCTTGCGTGCCGCGCCGAGGTTGTCGATGTAGAAGTTGTTGCCGTTGCCCTTGTCGCCGAGCTGCTCCATCAGATCGTCGCGGTAGTTGCCGGTGCCAAAGCCGATCGTCGACAGCGTGACGCCGGCCTTCGCGCGCGACTCGATCAGCTTCAGCATCTCCTGGTGGCTCGTCGCGCCGACGTTCGCGTCGCCGTCGCTGCACACGATCACGCGCGAGATCGCGCCGCGCCGCACGCCCTGCATCGCCTGGTCGTAGGCGAGGTCGAGCCCCGATGCCATCGCGGTCGAGCCGCCGGCCCCGAGCTTGTCGATCGCGGACAGGATCTTGTCGCGACCGTCGCGGATCGTCGTCGCCGGCAGCACGACGCGCGTGTTTCCTGCGTACGTCACGAGCGCGACCGAGTCGGCGGGCTGCAGGTTGTACGTCAGCAGCTTCAGCGACTGCTTCGCGAGCGGTAGCTTGTCCGCGGAGTCCATCGAGCCCGAGACGTCGACGAGGAACACCAAATTCGCAGGCTTCTTGCGGATGCCCTGGGCGGGCGTCGCGACGCCGACGCGCACGATGTGGTGCTCGGGCACGAGCGGCGACGGCGCCGCATCGATCACGACGGAGAACGGCGAGCCTGGCTCCGGCTTCGGGAACGTGTAGCGGAAGAAGTTCACGAACTCCTCGACGCGAACGGCGGCCGCAGGCGGTAGCGCGTTGCCCTGCAGCGTGCGCCGCGCGAGCGTGTACGACGCGGTGTCGACGTCGGCCGCGAACGTCGACAGTCGATCCTGCGACGTCTCGGTCCACGGGTTGATCGCGTACGCGGTCGACGTGTCCTGCGTCTGCGGATCGGCGGCCGCGACCTGCGCCGGCTGGATCTGCGGCGCGGGCGGCGGCATCGTCGGCGCAACGGCGCCGGTGGTCGCGGGCGCGCTCTCGACGGCAACCGCCGTGTCGGGGGTGGGCGCAGCGACCTGCGCGGTCTTCTTCGATACCGAGGTACAGGCGGCGAGCAGGCACAACGCGACATAGCGGACGTGACGCATCCGATCCTCCAGACGGGGTAGGGGCGAGCCGGCGCCTTTGCAGGGCACGACGATCGCGAGACGCCAAATCAACGCGGCACCAGCGCGCGACTTACAGGTGACGCGTGCGCCATCGCGCTGCGATGAAGTCGTCACGCATGCCGTGATGTGACGTCATCACGAGATCGCACGTCGCGGCATGTTGCCGTCCGGTCACGCAACACAGCGTGTTCCGACAACTGGGGTCGCTACGGTGCAGCGCAATCCGGCCAGGGAGTCGTCTCATGCACCGCCTTGCTCGATCCCGATCGCTGCTCTCGTTCGCGCTGCTCGCCACGCTGGTCGGCGGCGCGTCCGCGCAGCCCGGACCCACCGATCACACGCCGCCCGCCGACACGCCGCCGGCGGATCCGCCTCCGCCTCCGGCCGAGCCTCCACCCGCGCAGGAAGCGCCGCCTGCCGAGCCGCTCCCTCCGCCCGCCGAGCCCGCGCCGGTCGCGGTCGGAGTCGTGAAGGGTATGGTGATCGACACGATCAGCGGCGAGGGCCTGCCTGCCGCGACGATCCAGATCAAAGGTGGCGCGGCCGGTGATCAGACGATCGCGACCGAGCTCGACGGCACGTTCGAGCTGAAGCTCCCGCCGGGCACCTACACGATCGACTTCTCGACGCCGGAGTACATCCCGGTCTCGAAACCCATCACCGTCGTCGAGAACAAGCAGATCGACTGGAAGCTCGGGCTCGCACCGGTCCCGAAGACCGCGACCGGCGAGACGATCGAGATCTACGACGCGATCGACACGCGCAAGGAGTCCGCGGTGCTCGCGGTTCGGCGCAACGCTCCCACGGTGTCGGACGCCGTGAGCTCGCAGGAGATCTCGCGCACGCCCGACAGCAACGCCGGCGAGGCGATGAAGCGCGTCGTCGCGGTGAGCGTGATCGACGGCCGCTACGTCGCGTTGCGCGGGCTCGAGGGTCGCTACGTCACGAGCCTGCTGAACGGCGTGCTGCTGCCGAGCCCGGAGCCCGATCGCAACGCGGTGCCGCTCGACCTGTTCCCGACGAACCTGCTCGCGACGATGACCGTCTACAAGAGCTACTCCGCCGAGCTACCGGGTCAGTTCGGCGGCGGCACGCTCGGCATCGCGACGAGCTCGTTCCCCACGAAGTTCGAGATGCGCGTCGGGGTCTCGACCTCGGCGAACACGACGTCGACGGGGCAAACCGGGCTGTCGAACGCGCAGGCGAACGGGCTCTCGAGCTTCCTTGGCTTCGACGACGGTAGCCGGGCGCTGCCGACGGCGATCCCGCGCAATCAAGCGGTGCGCGGCATGGATCCGACGCGGATGGAGCAGATCGGCGAGGCGCTACCGAACGTGTGGACGCCGACCGGCGAGACCGTGACGCCGAACTTGTCGGTGAACGCGATGGTCGGCGACTCGCGCAAGCTCGCAGGCAAGCGCGTCGGCTACCTCGCGACCGCGATGCTGCGCCGCAACTTCTCGGTGAAGGACGGCACGACGGCACGGACCGCCCTTGTCGGCGGCGAGCTGATGCCGATCGAGAGCCTCGATTACAAGCTCGGAACGGCGGAGGCGACACTCGGTGCGCTCGGCAACGTCGGGATCGATCTCGATGCTGACAACCAGCTGAACGTGCTCGGCCTCTACACGCACGTTGGCGAGGATCAGAGCTCGCTCGCCACCGGCTTCTCGGAGACCGACTCGACGAACATCGATGTCACGCGGCTCTCGTTCGTGGAGCGCCAGCTCGGGTTCGCGCAGCTGCTCGGCACGCACAAGCTGTCGCGGTCGCGCGGCCTCGAGCTGCGGTGGCAAGCGAACGTCGCACGGACTCGCCGCGACGAGCTCGACACCCGCGACCTCACGTACACCGTCGATGCGGCCTCCGGCGCTCGCTATTACAAGGATCAGCCAGGCTCGGGCCAGCACTTCTGGCAGGAGCTGATCGATCTCTCGGGAGGCGGCGGGGTCGATGTACGCATGAAGGCGGGCGATCGCGTGCAGCTGCGTGCCGGCGGCGCGGCGCAGCTCTCGAACCGCGAGCTCGGCGGCCGGCGCTTCCGCTACAAGTTCGTCGGCTCCGACACCACGGTGCGAGGCCTCGATGCAGAGCAGATGTTCGATGCCGAGCACATCGGGCCGGACTTCCAGCTCGAAGAAGGCACGCTCAACGAGGATGCCTACAAGGCGTCGCTGGACGTCTACGGCGCGTACGCGACGAGCGAGGTCGAGCTCCACGAGAAGCTGCGCGCGATCGGCGGTGTGCGCTACGAGCGCGCCGGCCAGGACCTGTCGAACGGCAGCCGCTACGCCGTCGCCGGCAACGTCGCGAGCGTCGCGCGCACCGACAATGACCTGTTGCCGGCCGCGAACCTCGTGTTCGCACCGCGCCCGGACATGAACGTGCGCGCCGCGTACAGCTACACGCTCGTGCGGCCGCGGTTTCGCGAGCTCGCGCCATTCCTGTACTTCGATTACGTGCGGCGTCGCGACATCTCGGGGAATCCCGATCTCGTCACGACTCATATCCACAATGGCGATCTGCGCTGGGAGTGGTTTCCCGCCGATGACGAGGTGTTTGCCGCGAGCGTGTTCTACAAGCGGTTCGTCGATCCGATCGAGCAGGTGCTCTCGAATGCGAACTCGGACGCGACGTTCCGCAATGCGGCAAGCGGCAACCTCGTCGGCGCGGAGATCGAGGCCCGCACGAGCCTCGCGCGCATCACACCCGTGCTCGCGAAGCTCCGCCTCGGCGCGAACCTCGCGGTGATGCGCTCGCGCGTCGAGCTCGGCGCCGGCGAGATGCTGCTGACCAGCCAGAACCGTCCGCTCTACGGACAATCGCCGTACGTCGTCAACGTCAACCTCGGCTACGCCGACCCGAAGCTCGCCGACGTCAACCTGCTCTACAACGTGATCGGCCGCCGGATCACCGACGTCGGCGTCGAGGGGCTGCCGGATACATACGAGGCGCCGCTCCACCGGCTCGATCTCGTCGCGGCGCGCGCGCTGCGCGACGACCTGCGCCTCAAGCTCTCGGTCTCGAACCTGCTCAATCAACGCGTCCAGCTCCAGCAGGACGACATCGTCGTGAATTCGTACGCGCCGGGCGTGTCGTTCGCGCTCGGACTCGACTGGACGCCGTGATTCTCGTGATGACGAAAGGAACTGCCATGATGAAGAAGCTGTCCTTGATTGCCGCGCTCGGATTCGCCGCGTGCGGAGGCGACTCCGGTCTCACCGGTGACGACACGCCGCCGCCGGACTCGCCGCCCGCGCCGGACACGCCGCCCGGCGTCGAGGTCGTGCACGTCCCTGGCGGCGACCTCGCCGGTGATCAGCTCTGGGTGTCGAACAAGATCTACATCCTCGACGGCTACGTGTTCCTGACGAGCGGCACGCTGACGATCCAGCCGGGCACGCTGATCAAGGGCGAGAACGGCAGCGCCCTCGCGATCACGAAAGGTGCGAAGCTCGACGCGGTCGGCACGGCGGACAAGCCGATCGTGTTCACGTCGAACAAGTCGCCGGCGGCCCCCGGGGACTGGGGTGGCGTCGTGCTGATGGGCAAGGCGCCGATCAACGTCGTCGGTGGCACGAACAAGATCGAGGGCTTCCCCGACTCGTTCGGCGAGAACATCGTCTACGGCTCGACGACACCCGACGCGACGCACGACTGCGGCAAGCTCGTCTACGCGCGCATCGAGTACGCTGGCTTCCTGCTGTCGCCCGACAACGAGCTGAATGGCCTCACGATGGGCGGCTGCGGTAGCGCGACGAAGATCGATTTCGTCCAGGTCCACCTCGGCCAGGACGACGGCATCGAGATCTTCGGCGGCACCGTCAGCCCGAGCCACCTCGTCATCACGCAGCCCGACGACGACGGCCTCGACTGGGACCTCGGCTGGACCGGCAAGGCGCAGTTCGTGATCGTTCAGCAGAAGCCGGGCCGCGGCGACAAGGGCTTCGAGGCCGACTCGAACCGCAACGACAACGAGCTGTTGCCGCGCAGCGCGCCGGAGATCTGGAACGCGACGCTGATCGGCGCCGACGGCGCGGCCGCGGATCCGCAGGGCGGGATGCACCTGCGCCGGGGCACCGCGGGCAAGATCAACAACACGATCGTCCAGGGCTTCACGAAGTTCGCGATCGACGTCGACGGTACCTCGTCGGTGACGCAGTTCACCGCGGGCGCGCTGCAGCTGAAGAACGTCTACTTCCAGAAGGCGGTGAACGCGACGGCGCTGTGGCCCGCGGGCTTCGATACCGGGACGACCGGCGCGCAGAACGACGGTGGCTTCGACGAGGAGGCGCAGATCGGCGGCGACGCGACGAACCACCTGAACGTCGACCCGCAGCTCACCGACGCGAAGAACCTGACCGCGCCGAGCTGGAAGCCCGCCGCGACGTCGCCGGTGCTCGCCGGATGCGGTACGCCGCCGGCCGGGTTCGACCAGACCGCGACGTTCTGCGGCGCGATCGGCACGGTCGACTGGACTGCCGGCTGGACCGCGTTCCCGCAGTGATCATTCGATCGCGGCGCTGACCACGAACGTCATCGCCCGCGGCCACGATAGCGGCGCCGTGCTCCGATCCACGAGGATCGAAAGCCGAGCGCCGCTCTGGCGATCGTAGCACTCGACGCCGATCGCATCGAGCACCGCGAGCGTGCCGTCCGGTGCGAGCTCGACGTCGATCACGCGCTCGAGGCCGTCGACGAGCACGCCAAGCGACTCGCCGGTGAGCGCGTCGTAGCGCGTGATCCGGCCGAGCAACCAATCGCCGACGTACGCGATGCCATCGCCATCGATCACGATCGTGGTGCCCTGCTGGACCTCGGCTGGCGGCGCGAACGAACGCTCGAGCGTGCGCGTGTCGAGGTTCCAGACCTGGACCGCGGTACCGAGCTCGGGGTGCGTATCGGTCGCGACGTAGAGCCGGTCGCCGAACAGGTCGAAGTCGTGCGCGGCCCGCATCGTCGGCGCGCCGAAGCTCGCGGGTTGCTGGCCGGGCGCGAGGACGACCGTGTTCGCGGTGTCATTGCCGAGCGCGAGCAGCGTGTCGCCACGAAACGCGATCTCGACCGGCTCCTCGAGCAGCGTCGTGTCCCAGAACACGACCTCCATCCGGGTACCGGTCGCGAGATCGTAGCGCGCGACCTCGCCCTGGCCGAAGCCAGCGCTGAACAGGTCCCCGTGTGGCCCGAGCTGCATGCCGGCGGGTCGGTCGAGCCGGGCGAACATGCCGACCGTTTCGCCGGTGACGCCGTCGAACCGCACGATCGCATCGCCGGCGTAGTCGGAGATCAAGAGCTCGCTCGGGATCGCTGCTGGTTCCGCCGTCGCGCACCCAACGAGCGTGGCGAACACCGCGATGAGGTCACGTCGTGCGGCGGCCATGTGACAACGCTACGCCGTTCATGACGACTTCGATAGTTCCTTGACGTCCGTGTGACGTGATGAGGCCGTGAGTGACAGTTGCGTCGCAAAGCGCGAGGCGAGGCTGTCACCGGGCTCGCACCGGCGCTGTCACCGAGCAGTTGCGCAGTCGCATCTTTGCGGTCACGCGCGGCGACTACGGTGAAGCGTGGACGCCTTGTCTCTCGCCGATACTCGATCACTCGATGCGCTGCGGGTCGCAGTCGTCACGCTCGTGACCACGCCCACCACGCAGGCGATCGTCGACGAGTTGCGCCGCGGCGCGGTGCGCGTCGATCTCGTCACGATCGAGGTGGTGCAGTCCACGCCAAACGTGCCGCTGTACATCATCAGCCTCGATCGAGTGATCGTGCGGGCATTCGCCGACAAGCTGGTCGAGTGGTCACAGCGCAGCGAGCTCAAGCCTGGTTTGATCGGCATCATCGAGGACGGTGACGCGCGCGATTGCGAAGAACTGCTCGCGGCGGGGTTCGACGACGTGCTCGTCACGCCGGTCTCGCCGCGCGAGCTCGCGGGGCGTGTCCGCGCGCTGCATCGTCGTGTCTTGCGCAAGACCACGACGAATGGCCGATTGCGCTTTGGCAATCTCACGATCGATCTGTACGCCCGGACGCTGTGGGCCGGCGGCAAGACGATCGCTCTGACGTCGATCGAGCTCGCCGTGCTACGCGAGCTGATGAAGGCGCGGGGGCGGCCACTGTCGCGCAGCGAGCTGCTCGACGCCGCGTGGGGCGAGGGCGAGCTCGAGGTATCCGAGCGCGCCGTCGACAACGTGATCTTGCGGCTCCGCCGCAAGCTGCCGAAACCCGAGCTCATCGAGACCGTGCGCAGCGTCGGATTCCGGCTCGCGACGAGTTGAGCACGACACGCCTGGCACCGAAACGTTTCGTCATCAAGGCGCGACCGTCAGCGCTCACCCGCTACATCCCTGCGCATGCGAGTCATGCGTCATGCACTCTGGGTCGTCGCGCTCGTGGCGTGCGGCGACAACACGAAGCTCGAGGACCAGCTTCCACCAGATCCGCCACGCCCCGATGCCGCCGAGCCGCCGCCGGCGGACGCCGACAAGCCCGTCACCGGCGCGCGCAACATCATCTTCTTCCTCGGCGACGGCATGGGCGTCGCGACCCAGACCGCGGCGCGCATCTACGCGTACGGCGAAGCAGGCCAGCTCGTGATGGACACGCTTCCCGAGACCGCGTGGGTTCGCACGTACTCGAACGACGCGCTGGTCACCGACAGCGCGCCGTCGATGGCGGCCTACATGACCGGCGTCAAGATGAACAACGAGGTGCTGTCGATGTCGGCAGACACCGTCGCCGTTCCACCGGGGGGGGGCAACACGATCGATCACTGCGGCGCAGCGAACGGCACGCCGGTCGCGACGTTCCTCGAGCAAGCGATCGCGGCGCATCGCGCGGTCGGTGTGGTGACGACGACGCGTGTCACGCACGCGACGCCGGCCGCGACGTACGCGCACATCTGTCACCGCGATCTCGAGAACGCGATCGCGGCGCAGCTGGTCCCGGAGGGTGATGGCTACAACGCTCGGCTACGCGATGGCGTCGACGTGGTGTTCGGCGGCGGACGCCGGCACTTCCTGCCGACCACCGCGGGTGGCAGCCGCACCGACGGCCGTGACCTCGTCGGCGAGCTGCAGGCGCATGGCTACGCCTACGCTTCGACACGCGCGCAATTCGCGGCGATCGATCCGGCGACCACGAAGCGTGCCGTGGGCTTGTTCACGGGCTCGCACATGAGCTACGAGCTCGATCGCGATCCGAGCGCCGAGCCGAGCCTCGCAGAGATGACGGTCAAGGCGATGGCGATCCTCGAGCGTCAGCAGCAGGGCTACTTCCTCGTCGTCGAGGGCGGCCGGATCGATCACGCGCTGCACGAGACGAACGCCCGGCGTGCGCTCGTCGATACGGTCGCGTTCGATGCCGCGATCGGCGCTGCGCTCGCGAAGGCACGCGAGACCGATCCGGACCTGTCGCACACGCTGATCGTGGTCACGGCCGATCACGACCACACGATGACGCTGAACGGCTACGCGAAGCGCACCGGCGCGACGACCGCCTCGAACGCCGGCGTGCTCGGCGTGGTCAAAGATCCGGTCACCGGCACGCCCGCGGTCGATGCCGAGGGCCAGCCGTACGCGATCCTCGGCTTCGGCAACGGCGAGAAGCGCGTCGGCGGCGCGCGGTCGTCGGTGACCGCGCTCACCGATGTTGACGCGATGGCTCCGGGCTTCCATCAGGAGGCGGCGGTCCGCATGCCCGCGGGTGGCGAGACCCACGGCGGCACCGACGTCGCGCTGATGGCGATCGGCCACGGCGCCGACACGTTCCACGGCTTTCTCACCAACACCCGCGTCTACGACCTGCTGCACGCCGCGGCGGGCTTCTGAAAGGCACCTCACATGCGCACTACATCTGCATTGATCCTGCTCGCGGCGCTCGCGACGCCGGCCCACGCCGACGGCGAGGCCAAGAACGTCATCGTGTTCATCGGCGACGGCATGGGCCCGACGACGGTCACCGCCGCGCGCGTCTTTCGCTACGGCGAGGCGGGCGAGCTTCACATGGAGTCGCTGCCGCGCACCGCGAAGATCCGCACGTTCTCGCACGACGCGCAGACGACCGACAGCGCGCCGTCGATGGCGGCGTACATGACGGGCGTCAAGATGAACAACGAGGTGCTGTCGATGTCGCCGGACACGATCGCGGTCCCGCCGGGCAGCGGGAACACCGTCGACAACTGCGGGACCGCGAACGGCACGCCGGTGCCGACGCTGTTCGAACAAGCCCGTGCCCGGGGCAAGGCGGTCGGCGCCGTGACCACGACGCGCGTCACCCACGCGACGCCGGCCGCGACCTACGCGCACATCTGTCATCGTGATCTCGAGAATGCAATCGCGGTGCAGGCCGTCGGTAGTGGCCTCGACGTGCTGCTCGGTGGTGGGCGTCGCCACTTCCTGCCGACGACCGCTGGCGGTTCGCGGACGGATGGTCGTGACTTGACGGCCGAGGTCGCCGCGCAGGGCTACACCGTCGCGACGTCGAAGTCCGCGTTCACCGCGATCGATCCTGCGACGACCTCGAAGCTGGTCGGCCTGTTCACGTCGAGCCACATGAGCTACGAGCTCGATCGCGATCCGTCGCTCGAACCGAGCCTGACCGAGATGACGGTCAAGGCCATCGAGCTGCTGTCGAAAGACCCGGACGGCTACGTGCTCGTCGTCGAGGGTGGCCGCATCGATCACGCGCTGCACGAGACGAACGCGAAGCGCGCGCTCGTCGACACGATCGCGTTCGATGACGCGATCGCCGCCACCATCGCCAAAGTCGATCTGACCAAGACGCTGATCGTCGTCACCGCGGACCACGATCACACGATGGTGATCAATGGCTATGCGAAGCGTACCGGCCGTACCACCGACAGCAACGCCGGCATCCTCGGCCTCGTCAAGGATGTCGTCAGCGGCGCACTGGCGCGCGATGCCGAGGGCATGCCGTACAGCGTGCTCGGGTTCGGTAACGGCGAGAACCGCGTGGCCGGAGCGCGATCGTCGGTCCCCGCGCTGACGGACGACATCACCGCGGCGGCGAGCTACCACCAGGAAGCCGGCGTGCGCATGGCGCCCGGCGGAGAGACGCACGGCGGTGGCGACGTCATGCTGATGGCGGCCGGAGCGGGCAGCGCGCGGTTCAAGGGCACGCTGATCAACACGCAGGTCTATGGCCTGCTGCGCGCGGCGTTGGGCCTGCCATGAAGCGCGCGTGGCTCGTGCTCGCGTCGGTGGTGGTGCCGGCCTCCGTTGCAGCGGCGCCGGTGGTCGTGCGGATCCACCACGAATCGACGATCCTCGGCACGGACGGCGTGTCCCGGACGGAGCGTTACGACGAGCGACTGGTGCGCGATGGCGATCAGGTGTGGATCGAGCGGGTGCTCCCTGCCGCGTTGCCGAAGGCGACGGATCTGCACGACGTCGATCTTCACGTTGCGGTACGCTGGTTCGTGCGTTCGGGCGATGGCGTCCGCGCCGCGCTGGTCAGCGTCCCGGACGAGCTCGTGGTCGAGCTCGAGCCGGCGAGCCTCGATTCATTCGCCATCCCGGCGCGCTGGGTGGAAGCCGCGAACCTGGTCGACATCTCTTCGCTCGAGCCGGGGCGCGCCGAGGACGGCGCCCGATGGTACGAGCGCCGCGACGCTGCGGCGACGACGCGCGTGCTGTGGGATCGGGCGCTGAACCTGCCGCGACGAGTCGAGATCCGATCGAGTAACGGTCGCATCACGACCCGCATGACGGTCATTCGTGACACGGGCGATCCTCGACCCTGGCAGCGCGCCCGGAGATTTCGCCGGATCGACCGCAGTGATCTCGGCGACTGACGACCCCTTGATGCGAGCGACGCCGCACGCGCGTCCGGGTCACAGCACGACTTCACCGCACGAAAACGAGGACTCCCGCCGTGATCGTGCAAGGCACGTGCATTGCTTTTGCCAGGCTCGATCGTGCGTGCATACGTGCTCCTGATGGTCGTCGCCGCGTGCTACGAGCCGCACTACGACCGCTGCACCGTTCGCTGCGCGAGCTCGCTCGACTGCGCGCCGAATCAGGTCTGCGGCGCGGACGGCTGGTGCTCGGCCGCGGGCAACACGTGCGTCCCCGGGCCGGACAGCACGCCCGGGACGGGAGATGCGCCGATCTCCGATGCGAGCGCGCCCGATGCTCGCCACCGCGATGCCGCGCCGCCCGACGACGCGACGACGACCGCCGACGCGCCGGCCCAGCTGCCGCCCGACGCCCGGCCGCCGAGCTGCGGTGCCGGCTGTCCGGGCAGCTGCGTGGGCGGCGTCTGCGTGATCGTGTGCGAGGGCAAGGACGCGTGCGGCGCGCCGGTGGTGTGTCCCGCGACCGGCGCCTGCCGCGTCGAGTGCAGCGGCAAGCACAGCTGCGCCGGCGGGATCACGTGCGGCAGCGGACGCTGCGAGGTGTCGTGCGAGGGCAAGGACGCGTGCGGCGGCGGCATCTCGTGCGACGACGCGTGCGCGTGCGATGTCGACTGCGCGGGCAACAGCACGTGCGAGCCGGCCGCGACGTGCCCGATGCCGGCGTGCGTGGATGGTCGCGGCTGCACGTCGGCACCCGCGGTCTGCGATCGCTGCTAGCCGAAGCGGCCGGTGATGTAGTTCTCGGTTCGCTCGTCGCTCGGGTTCGAGAAGATCTTCGCCGTGGTGTCGTACTCGACGAGCACGCCGGTGCGCTGATCGGTCTTGCTGTCGAGCTCGGCGGTGAAGAACGCGGTGCGATCGCTGACGCGCGCGGCCTGCTGCATGTTGTGCGTGACGATCACGATCGTGAACCGGCTCTTGAGCTCGCGCATCAGCTCCTCGATGCGCGCGGTCGCGATCGGATCGAGCGCGCTGCACGGCTCGTCCATCAGCACGACCTCGGGCTCGACCGCGATCGTGCGCGCGATGCAGAGGCGCTGCTGCTGACCGCCGGACATGCCGAGTGCCGAGCTGCGCAACCGGTCCTTGACCTCGTCCCACAGCGCGGCGGCGCGCAATGACTTCTCGACGACGATGTCGAGGTCGGCCTTTGCCGTCACGCCGTTGATCTTCGGGCCGAACGCGATGTTGTCGTAGATGCTCTTCGGAAACGGGTTCGGCTTCTGGAACACCATGCCGATGCGGCGCCGCACCTCGGTCGCGGACACCTCGGGCTGGTAGAGGTCGATCCCGTGGAACTGCAGCTTGCCGGTGACCCGCGCGCCCGGGATCACGTCGTGCATCCGGTTGAACGCGCGCAGCAACGTGGTCTTGCCGCAACCCGACGGGCCGATGAACGCGGTGATCTGCTTCTCGAACACGCGCATCGTCACGCCGCGCAGCGCGCGAAACGAGCCGTAGAACACCTCGACGTTCTCGAGCGCGAACACCGCCTCGGCGTCGCCGATCGCATGCGCCGACGGTCGGTCCGCGATGATCCGCGCGGTGTTCGAGAGGGCAGGGCGGATGGCTTCGACAGCAACCATGGAGTCCTCCGGAGGCACGCGTCACCGCCTTCCGCGTTGCACGCGCGCGGTCAGCACGCGAGCGATCAGGGTGACGAGGAAGGCGAGCAGCACGAGCGTGAACGCGGCGCCCCACGCACGATCCTGCGCGGCGACGAAGGACGACGTCGCGTTCGAGAAGATCTGCATCGACAGCGCGGTGTTCGCGTCGTGGAACAGATCCGGGTTGAACGCGTGCGCTGCGCCGACCGCGAACAATAGCGGAGCCGTCTCGCCGGCGGCCCGCGCGATCGCGAGCAAGCAGCCCGAGACGATGCCGGGGAACGCGGCAGGCAGCACGACCGTGAGGATCGTCCGGCTCTTCGTCGCGCCAAGTGCGTACGACGCCTCGCGCAGCTGGCTCGGTACGAGCCGCAGCATCTGCTCCGTCGAGCCGATGATCACCGGCAGCATCAGGCAGGCAAGCGCGAGCGAGCCGCCGAACGCGGAGTAGCCAAACCGCATCGTCCACATGACGTAGATGAAGAGGCCCATCACGATCGACGGCACGCCGGTCATCACCGTCGACAGGAACCGGACGGCATGCGCGAACTTCGAGCTGCCGCCGTACTCGTGGAGATAGATCGCACCGAGCACGCCGAGCGGGACCGCGATCAGCGTCGCGCCGCCGGTCGCGAGCAGCGTGCCGAGGATCGCGGGGCCCATGCCGGGGCCTGCCCGGCGCGAGACGAGCGGGATCGTCGCGGTGAAGAAGTCGGGGAACGCGCGGAACGCGATCGCACCGCCGCGCGCGATCACCGACCACAGCACGGCGACGAGCGGCAGCGCGACGATCACGACCGCCGCGATCATCAGCAGCGTCGCGAGCTGGCTCTTCGTCGAGCGCCACGTGCGCTTCGCGCGCAGGTCGAGCGTCGTCATCGGCCGCGACTCCTGCGCATCGAGCGCTGCACGATCCAGGTCGCGACGAGGTTGACGACGATCGTGATGACGAACAGCGTGACCGCGAGCGCGATCAGCGCGGACTTGTGCAGGTCGTCCGCCTCGCCCCATTCGTTCGCGATCACCGCGGGCATCGAGTTGCCGGAGGCGAACGGGTTGAGCGTGATCTGGCCGAGCGCCGAGCCGATCACGAGCGCGGCCGCGATCGTCTCGCCCATCGCGCGACCGAGCCCGAGCATCACCGCACCGACGAGGCCACCCTTGCTGTGCGGTAGCACCGCCGCGCGGATCATCTCCCAGCGCGTGGCACCGAGCGCGAGCGCGGCTTCCTTGTCCGTCGCGGGCGTTGTCTCGATCACCTCGCGCGATAGCGACGTGATGATCGGCGTGATCATGATCGCGAGGATGATGCCGGCGGTGAGGAACGACCGGCCGAGCCCGAAGTGGTTGCTCAGCACGAGCACACCCCACAGGCCGAACACGACCGATGGCACGACCGCGAGCAGATCGATCATGTAAATCATCGGCTTCTTCAGCCACGGCGGCGCGACCTGGGTGACGAACAGCGCCATGCCGAGGCTGACCGGCACCGCGAGCACGAGCGCGATCACCGCGGTGTAGAGCGTGCCGAAGATGAACGGCAGCGCGCCATAGACCTGCTCGGGCGCCGACCACCGGCGCGAGATGAAGAAGTCAAACCCCATGTGACCGAGCGCCGGCAATGCGCGATCGGTCATCGTGATCGCGATCAGCGCGAGCACGACGAGCACGAGCGCCGCGGACGCCGTCGCGACGCCGCGAAACGTGCGGTCGGCGTGCTGGGAACGACCTCGGAGCTCGTACAGCTGCATGGGGCCTCAGGGCACCTGGATCGAGTCGATCTTCGCGACGGCCTTGTCCTGCAGTGCCTTCGGGATCGGCGCGAAGTCGATCTCGGGCAACAGCTTCTGGCCGTCGGTGACCATGTAGCGGAAGTACGCCTTGACCGCGGCACCCTTCGCCTTGTCGGTCTGCTTCGCGTAGACGATGCACCAGCTCTGCGCCGTGATCGGATACGCGGCGTCGCCCTTCGCGTTGATCGCGCTGAAGAGCAGATTGTCGGCAACTTCGATGCCCTCGCCGGCAGCGGTGACACTCGCGGCATCCGGGCTCACGTACTTGCCGGCCTGGTTCTTGACCGCGGCATACGTGAGGCCAGAGGCCTTCGCGTCCGACAGGTCGACGTAGCCGATCGCGCCCTTCGTCGATTTGACGATCTGCGCGACGCCGCCATTGCCATTGCCGGCCTGCTCGTCCGCGGGCCACTCGACGGTCGACCCGCTCTTCAGCTTCCACGCATCAGGCGCGGCGAGCTGCAGGAACTTCGTGAAGTTCTCGGTCGTGCCGGAGCCATCGGAGCGATGTGCAACGACGATCGGGATCGCGGGCAGCGTGACTCCTGGATTGTCAGCGGCGATCGCGGGGTCGTTCCACGTCTTGATCTCGCGCTGGAAGATCTTCGCGAGCACGGGCGCGGACAGCTGCAGCTTGCTCACGCCGTCGAGGTTGTAGCTGACCGTGATCGCGCCGAGCACGTTCGGGATGTAGTAGAACTCGCCGCCCTTGACCTTCCCGACGTCCGCGTCCTTGTACGGCGCATCGGTGCACGCGAAGTCGACCACCTGATCGGCGAAGTCCTGACGTCCCTTGCCCGAGCCTCCGGCGCCGTAGTTGATCTTGATGTCCTTGTTCGAGGCGGTGAACCCTTCGATCGCCACCTCCTGGAACGCCTTCTGGAACGTGGCTCCGCTGGCGTTCAGCGTCGCGGGGCCGCCGGTCGACTTCGAGCTCGCGGTGGAGCTACCGCCGGATGGTTGGTCGCTCGTCTTCTTGCAACCCGCGAGGCCGAGCGCTGCGACGCTCGCGACTGCAACGATCGATGGTGTCTTCATGGATGCCCGTACCGTAGTCAGCGTTCGTGACGACTCGGCGCAGGCTTCATGGCGGGACGGTGACAGAACCGAGATCGCCCGCCCGTGCCAGGTCAGTTGCTCGGCAGGATCGGCCGGTGGCGCACGTCTTTCGCGCGCACCATGTAGACGACCTCCTCGGCGAGGTTCTTGACGTGATCACCGACGCGCTCGAGATAGCGGCACACCGAGGTCAACGGTAGGACGCGGGTGACCGTCGCGGGATCGGACGCGACGTGCGCGAGCAACGCGGCGAACAGGCTGCCGTGCAGCTTGTCGATCTCGGCATCCGCCTGGATCACGCGGGTGGCGGCGTCGGCGTCGCGCTTGACGAAGCTGTCGAGCGCGGCATGCAGGTTCTTGAGCACGAGCGTCGCCAGGCCCGGTAGATCGACCGGGCGGTCGAGCGGCGTCAGGTGATTCAGCTCGAGCGCACGTTTTGCGATGTTCGCGGCGAGGTCGCCGATCCGCTCGAGGTCGACCACGA
Source organism: Kofleriaceae bacterium (assembly GCA_035715365.1). GTDB lineage: Bacteria > Myxococcota_A > Polyangia > Haliangiales > Haliangiaceae > JABFXX01. The sequence continues at coordinate 120,264 of DASTLB010000068.1, forward strand.
ACTTGAGCGACATCGTGATGAATCGCAGGTCGCTCGCGACCGGCTGGCGGGTCGCGAGGATCTGGAGCGCGAGCTCGTCGATGTCGTTCTCGTCCCTGTCGATCTGCGCGTCGCCGCTGATCACCGTGCGTGCGAGATCGTCGTCGCGATCGGCGAGCGCTTGCATCGCGCGCACGATCTGCTGGGCTGCGCGTTCGCCCATCGTCGCGAGCCGCTCGCGCAGCGTGCGCAATTCTTGCTCGAAATCCTTGCTGGTATGCGCGGTCGTCATGCTGCTTCCTTGCCGGCCGCGCGGGGAAGCCGCAGCCAGAACACGCTACCCGTCGGGTGGTTCGCGTCCACACCGAGCTCTCCATGCATGCTCTCGACCAGGTGCTTGACGATCGAGAGTCCGAGTCCGGTGCCGCCGGCCTCGCGCGAACGGCTCGGGTCGGCGCGATAGAACCGTTCGAAGATGCGCTCGCGATGCTTCGGCGCGATGCCGGGCCCGTCGTCGCGGACCTCGATCCGGACGTGGTCGGCGTCGGGCCGCGCCGAGACCCAGACGTGGCCGCCCTCGCGCGTGTACTTGACGGCATTGTCGATCAGGTTCACGAGGATCTGATCGAGTGCCTTAGGATCGGCCTTGACGACGGCGTCGTCGGGGATCGCGACGTCGACGGTCACGCCGCGCTTGTCGGCCTGCGGCTCGACGACGGTCAGCGTCTGCTCGGTCACCGCGCGGACCACCACCGGCATCAGCTCGAGTCGGTACTGCCCTGCATCGAGCCGCGACAGATCGAGCAGGTCGGCGAGGATGCGCGCGAGACGCTCGGCGTTGCGGTGCAGGCCCTCGATCAGGCGCGGCCCCATCACGGGATCTGCGTTCGCGCCGGCGAGCAGGGTCTCGGCGTTCGCGCGGATCACAGCGACCGGCGTGCGCAGCTCGTGCGACACGTTCGCGACAAAATCGCGGCGCACCGTCTCGAGCCGGCGCACGTTCGTGACGTCCTCGAGCAGCAGCACGCGGCCCTGGCCGCCGTACTTGTGCGCGACCCGGATCAGCGCGCGCACGCCGCCGGCGAGGTCGACCTCGGTCGTCGCCTCCTCGTCGCTGTCGAGCAGCGCGAACACCTGCGGCACGCGCACGAACTCGATCAGCGGCTCGCCAACCGGAGTGCTCGACACCCCGAGCATGTGGCGAGCGGCGTCGTTGAGTAGCTCGATCCGGTGCTCGCCATCGACCGCGATCACGCCCTGGGTGAGGCCGTCGGCGACCGCGGCGAGCAGGACGCGCTCGCGAGCAAGCGCCTGGTGGGTCTTGGTGGCGTCCTCGGCGAGGAAGTTGA
>DASTLB010000069.1:0-67374 GCA_035715365.1 Kofleriaceae bacterium
ATTCGCGTTCAAGGGCAACGTCATCGACCTCGCCGTCGCGGTGGTGCTCGGCGCTGCGTTCACCGCGGTGGTCAACGCGCTGGTGACCGGCGTGCTGATGCCGATCGTCGGCGCGCTGTTGCCGAGCGGTGACTGGCAGACGTGGACGGTCTGGAAGATCCAGATCGGTGCCGTGCTCGCCGCGCTCCTGAACTTCTTGATCGTCGCGTTCGTGCTGTTCTTGATCGTCTCGAAGGTGATCAAGGCACTCGAGCGCAAACCACCTCCCGCGGAGGCGGCGGCGCCGGTCAGTGCCGAGGTCCAGCTGCTGACCGAGATCCGCGACCTGCTGAAGTCGCGCGGTCCGAACCTGTAGCCCACAAACGAAAAGCCCCGCGACTGCGAGGCTTTCGTTGGAGGTGCCACCCAGATTTGAACTGGGGAATGGTGGTTTTGCAGACCACTGCCTTACCACTTGGCTATGGCACCGAGGGGTTCTTGTGTACCAACGCGCCGCCGCGTCTGCAAGGGGGCCTGACGGGGCGAGGCGGGCATCGCGCACGCCCGATGCAGGAGCCCCGGGCGAGGTGATGCCATGAACAAGATGAGCTCGCTGTCTGGGTTGTTGTTCGTCGCCGTCGTCCTGCTCGGCTGGACGCTGGCGTACGCGTTGTTCGGCGCGTTCACACCGGGCAGTGCGGCGGTCGTGACGCTCTCGGTCCTCGTCGGGTGGTTCGTCGCCGCGGCGATCCGGATCGCTCGCCCGTGGGAGCGCGCGGTCGTGCTGCGGCTCGGCGAGTACCGCGCGCTGCGCGGCCCCGGGCTGTTCGGGATGATCCCGATCGTCGACGCCATCCCGTACTGGATCGACACGCGCGTCATCACGACCGCGTTCAAGGCCGAGAAGACGCTGACGAAGGACACCGTGCCGGTCGATGTCGACGCCGTGCTGTTCTGGAAGGTCGTCGATCCGAAGAAGGCCGCGCTCGAGGTCGCCGACTACGCGAGCGCGATCGCGTGGGCGGCGCAGACCGCGCTGCGCGATGTGATCGGCAAGACGCTGCTCGCCGACATGCTCGAAGGCCGCCACAAGATCTCGACCGAGCTGCAGCAGATCATCGATACACGCACCGAGCCGTGGGGCGTCCACGTGATCTCCGTCGAGGTCAGGGACGTGCTGATCCCGACCGGGCTGCAGGACGCGATGTCGATGCAGGCGCAGGCCGAGCGCGAACGCCAGGCGCGCGTCATCCTCGGTGACTCCGAGCGCCAGATCGCCGAGAAGTTCGGCGAGGCGGCGCGCACGTACGCGGGCGATCCGACCGCGCTCCACCTGCGCGCGATGAACATGCTGTACGAGGGCCTCAAGGAAAACTCGACGATCGTCCTCGTGCCGAGCACCGCGCTCGAGTCGATGCAGCTCGGCGGGCTCGCCGGGCTGACCGCGATGACGATGGGCATGCGCAAGGACGGCGAGGCCAAGGATCCCCCGCGCGCACACTCGGCGTGACGCAGCCCGCTCGGACTTCGGGCATGCTCGCGCGCGATGATCGTACGAGCGCAGACGAGTCCGTGGGGCCGGTTGGTGATCTTGCTGAGTTGCGCGGGGGCGCAAACGGCGCGTGCGGACGCGACGAACCGCAACCTGCTGCCGATCGGCGAGCACGAGTCGCTGCGCGCGAACGCGGGCATCGCCGCGAGTAGCCCGGGTTCGGTGTTTCACAACCCGGCCGGGCTCGCGGCGCTCGACCACCCGCAGATCTCGGTAAGCGGCACGACGCTGATGTACTTCCGGTCGTCGACCGACCGGCTGCTCGAGCTCGACGAGCCTATCCCGTACCAGGCCTCCGGGTTCGCGCCGATCCCGGCGAGCCTCGTGTCGACCTACAAGCTCGGCAGCTTCAGCGCGGCGACCGCGATCCTCGTCCCGGATCTGCTGACGCTCGACAACCGGATCCGGCAGACCACGCCGATGGCGAGCCTCAACCTGCTGCAGAGCGTGCGGCGACAGGACCTGTGGCTCGGCGGTGCGCTCGCGCGCCGGCTCGGGGATCGGGTCGCGGTCGGGCTCAGCGTGTTCGGCGTGCGGCGGTCGTCGATCTCGAACACGTTCTTCCAGGTGACCGTGCCGGCCCAGCCGGGGACGCTGAGCCAGGTGACCGCGAGCGAGACCGTCGACGTGATCGGCGTGCAGGCGATCCTCGGCGTCTCGATCGAGGTCGCGCCGGCAGTGACCGTCGGGGTCCGCGTCGAGCCGCCGTTTCTCCAGCTCACCGGCGGCGCCAGCGTGTATCGCTCCCAGCTCGCGTCGGACGGCATGATGACGACCCTGACCGAGATCGATCAGGACGACGTCGACGTCCACCAGCCGGTGCCCGCGGACTTCGGGCTCGGCGTCGCGATCCGGGCGACCGATGCGTTGACGCTCTATGCCGACGTCGCGCTCCAGCTCGGCTCGACGTACACGACGATCGACGACCCCGACCTCGGACCGCCGACGGTGGTCGAGCTCGATGCCGCACCGCGCGCGAGCGTCGGGTTCGATCTCCAGCTCGCCACGAAGCTGACGCTGCACGCCGGCGTGCTCTACAACGGCTCGGCATCGGGACGGCTCGAGGAGCCCGGTGATGCCGCCGAGGACTACTACGGCGGCGCCGCCGGGATCACGTGGACGAGCGGCCGGACCCGCACCGGGCTCGGTGCGCTCGTCATGCGGTCGCAGGGCAAGATCGTGCCGCTCGATGCGATGCCGGGCGACACCGAAACGGCAGACACCACCGTGCTCGGTGGGCTGCTGACGGTCGGCTATCTGCTGTAGCTCAGTACGACAGGTTCTTCGCGAGCGTGTTGTTCAGCACCGCGGTCACGAAGCTCGGGTTGTGGAGGCCCTTGCTCTGATCGCCTTCGATCAGGAAGTAGTTCCAGCCGGCACGGACGAAGTTGCCCGTCAGGCTGTAGACGGCGACCGGCGTCGCGGCGTTGTCCTTGACCGCGCCGAGCTGGACGCCGAACGTCGCGGTCGTCTTCGACGGAGCCGGAGCACCGGCGCCGGTGACGAACGGGATCTCGATCGCGTCGCGCAGCGTGATCAGCAGGCCGACCTGACCGTGGATCTCCTCGAGCTTGACCGACACGATCGGGTTCACCGCCGGGTTGATGACGACGTTCGACGTCGAGGTCGACGAGTAGTAGTCGGTCGCCTCGTCCCACGCGCGGACGCGGAACACGCCGAACCCGTTCATCTTCGCCTTGAACGCGTCGCTCATCTTGACGTCGAGCCGCTCGAGCTGCGCCTCGACCTGCGCCTGGATGCCCTCGCCGTCGACGGTCCCGCCGTGGCAGTTCGCGCACAGCTTCGCCTTGTCGCCGGACTCGATGCGGAACAGGTGGCCGCTCCGCGCCGGCGCGCCATGCGAGATGTAGCCCTTCGGCTGCAGCGTCATGTGGCAGCCGACGCAGGTGTCCTCGATCGCCGCGTGCCGCGACGTCATCGGCATGTTGCTGCCCATGAAGTACGCGTTGTGGCCGGCGAACACGTCGCCCTGCGCGGCCTGGTGCGGTGCGCTGAAGCCGGTCGGGTTACCCTCGTTGTACGGCTCGCCGTCCTCGTGCAGGTAGGTCAGCGTGTCGCTGCCGGTCTGCGCGCCGTTGCGGCTGTTGTGGCAGGTCAGGCACAGCGCGCCCTTGCCCATGCCGTGGCCCGCGAAGCCCGCCGGCAGGTTCGGCGTGTCGCCGAAGAACCGCAGCTGGTTCGGGTTCGTCGCGTCGTGCGGATCGTGGCACGCGACGCACGTCACCGCCTCGACGGTCGCCGACGTGACCTGCGCGAGCTTGCCGGTAGGCACCGAGCTCAGCGTCACCTTGCCGAGCTTCAGGATGTCCGCGTAGAGCGTGTAGCCCTGCGCGCTGTGACAGCGGCCGCAGTGCGAGTTGAGGCCGGTCGCGCCGGCGCCGAGCTTCGCGCCATCGCGATTCGAGTGCCCCATCGCGACACCCGCGGCGTTCGGCGCGGCCGGCGTCGCCCACTCGGAGTAGATGTGGTGCGCGCCGGCGCCGTGGCAGGTCGCGCACGCCTCGGACGAGTACGAGATGCGCGGTGACAGGAACGGCTGTGGTTCCCACGCGTCGTTGACCGTGATGTGCGCCTTGGACAGCTGCGGACCGTGGCAGCTCTCGCACTGGATGTTCGCGAGCCGCGCGACCGCAGGCGCGTTCTGGACGAGGTTCGTCCAGTTCGCCGCGTCGAACGTCCCCGGGAACGACCAGCCCTCGGCCCGCGCAGCGTCGTCGAAGCCGGTGCCGGCGACGCCCGGATCGAAGCCGACCGTGTGACAGCCGACGCACGCGCCGCTGTAGTGATCGCTGAGGTCGCCGTTGAGGCCGGCCGCGAACATCGTCGCGTGGCCGGTCTGCTGCCACGGCGTGAACATGTCGGGCGCCGGGATGCGCGGGTTCTGGTGGCAGGTCACGCACTCGAGATCGAGCTCGTACGCGCCCGGCTCGCCACCCGCGATGATGCCGCGCCACATGCCGGCGGTGATCTCGGTCGAGCTCGCGCCCTCGCTCACGGTGTAGACGCCATCGACGTCGGCGACGAACGACGGCGTGCGCAGCGTCGCGTCGTCGAGCACGGCGGTCGAGCCCTCGGGCACGCCGAGCGTCCACGCGTTGTCGCCGTCGTGGCCGCTGTTGAGGTAGATGCGCTGGCCGCGAACGACGTTGCGCATGCCGGCCGACACGCTCGCCGCGTTGAGGGTGATCGACGCGGTCGTCGATTGTCCGCGGCCGTCCGCGACGATCAGGCTCGCGGTCATCTGGCCGCGCGTGTCGGTCGTGATCGGCACGATGCCGAAGCGATCCGGCAGCACGTAGCCCGAGATGAACTGGCCGGGGTTCTTCGAGTCCGCGCGATACGCGAACGCCTCGGCGAGCGTCGGCATCGTCGCCGTGCCCGAGGTCGAATCGCCGGTCACCGCGCCGAGCACCGGCCACGTCGCGTTCACCCACGTGAACGTCAGCGGATCGCCGTTCGGATCCGCCGCGCTCGCGGTCAGCGGCACGCTGACGCCGTAGCCGAAGTCATCGCCACCGGCGGCGAGCGAGACGCTCGGCTTGCCGCTCGCGGACTCGTTCATCGTCACCGCGAAGCTCACGGTCTGGCCGATGTTGACGCCCGCGTGCAGCACGCCGGGAGACGTGTACAGCTCCTTGTCGAACACGAGATCGACCGGGCCCGCCGCGACGACGAGGCTGAACGTGCCGTCGGCGCCGGTGGTCACGCTGCCGAGGCTGCCGCCGCCCGCGTCCTGCGCGGTGACGACGACGCCGGCGAGTGGATCGCCCTTGACGCCGTCGCTCACGGTGCCAGTCAGCGTGCCCGTCGTGATCACCGGTCCACCCGGATCGCCGGGGTCGCCCTTGTCACCCTTGTCACCCGTGTCGCCTTTGCAAGCCAAGAAACCCGCCGCGAGCATCACGAACGCGATCGATCTCGAGAGCGACATGGATGGACCTCCGCGCGCGTGTCTTTGCAAAGACAGCACCCGTGCAATCGCTCGATGACTCGTCGGCGCACGCGCACTGCATGCGTCGGGGCGCCGCACGCACGCAGGATTCACCGATTCATGCGAACAGATCTCGCGTCGGCGCGCGGCGAGATGCGCACGCATCGGTTCGACCACCGTTGCTGCGCGATCCGCGGGCACGGATCACGCAAGCGCACGCCGCATGACGAGCGACAGCAACAGCTTCATTCGGTGGTTCGACGAGATCGGGATTGGCGATGTAGCGAGCGTCGGCGGCAAGAACGCATCGCTGGGCGAGATGGTGCGCGAGCTGATGCCGGTCGGCGTGCGCGTCCCGAATGGGTTCGCGGTGACCGCCGCTGGCTATCGCCGGTTCGTCGAGGCGAATCAGCTCGACGCACAGATCCGCAGCGCGCTCGCCGATCTCGACACGCGCGACGTCGAGAACCTGCGTGCGCGCGGCCGTCGCGTGCGCCAGCTGTTCCTCGACGCCGAGCTGCCGCAGGATCTGCGCGAGCCGATCGTCGACGCGTATCGCGCGCTCGGCCGGGACCGCGGCGGCGTGGTCGACGTGGCCGTGCGCAGCAGCGCGACCGCCGAGGATCTGCCGGATGCGAGCTTTGCCGGTCAGCAAGAGACGTACTTGAACGTCCAGGGCGAGCGCCAGCTGCTCGACGCGTGCAAGCGCTGCTTCGCGTCGCTGTTCACCGATCGCGCGATCTCGTATCGCCAGGACAAGGGGTTCGACCACTTCAAGATCGCGCTCTCGATCGGCGTCCAGCAGATGGTGCGCTCGGATCTCGCGACCTCCGGCGTCATGTTCTCGCTCGATACCGAGACCGGCTTTCGCGACGTCGTGCTGATCAACGCCGCCTACGGCCTGGGCGAGAACGTCGTCCAGGGCTCGGTGAATCCCGACGAGTACATGGTGTTCAAGCCGACGCTGCTCGCCGGTTTCCGGCCGATCATCCAGAAGACGGTCGGCAACAAGGAGCTGAAGCTCGTCTACGACGTCGGCGGCAGCCGGATGGTGAAGAACGTGCCGGTGCCGCCCGACGATCGCGTGCGCTTCGCGCTGACGGACGCCGACATCCTGACGCTCGCGCGGTGGGCGTGCGCGATCGAAGGCCACTACAGCGCGAAGCTCGGCCGGCTGACCCCGATGGACATGGAGTGGGCCAAGGATGGCCGCACCGGCGAGCTGTTCATCGTCCAGGCGCGGCCGGAGACCGTGCAATCGCAGCGCGCGCGGCAATCGCCGGACCGCCTGCGCGTCTATCATCTCGCCGAGCGCGGGCGCGAGCTCGTGCGCGGCCACAGCGTCGGCGACAAGATCGCGAGTGGCCTCGCGCGCGTGATCAAGGACGCGCACGACCTCGGCCAGCTCCGGCACGGCGAGATCCTCGTCACGGACAAGACGGATCCCGACTGGGAGCCGGCGATGAAGCACGCCGCGGCGATCGTGACGAATCGCGGCGGCCGCACCGCCCACGCCGCGATCGTCAGCCGCGAGCTCGGGATCCCCGCCGTCGTCGGCACGATGACCGCGACCGAGGCGCTCAAGACCGGCGACGCGATCACGGTCAGCTGCGCCGAGGGCGAGGTCGGCTTCGTCTACGCCGGGCAGCTGCGGTTCGAGACCGAGGAGCTCGATCTCGCGATCACCGGCCGGCCGCACACGAAGGTGATGATGAACGTCGCGAACCCCGACGAGGTCCTCGCGCTCTCGGCGATCCCGAACGATGGCGTCGGGCTCGCGCGCGAGGAGCTGATCATCAATAACTTCATCGGCATTCACCCGATGGCGCTCGTCGAGTACGACAAGCTCGGCGGTGCGATCAAGGCGGAGATCGATCGCCGCACGATCGGCTACGCCGACAAGCCGGCGTTCTTCGTCGAGCGGCTCGCGCAGGGCGTCGCGATGATCGCCGCGGCGTTCTATCCCAAGGACGTGATCGTCCGGCTCTCGGACTTCAAGACGAACGAGTACGCGAACCTCGTCGGCGGCGCCGCGTACGAGCCGAAGGAGGAGAACCCGATGCTCGGGTTCCGCGGCGCGTCTCGCTACTACGACCCGCGCTACCGCGATGGCTTCGCGCTCGAGTGCCGGGCGATGAAGCGCGTGCGCGACGAGATGGGCCTCGTCAACGTCAAGCTGATGATCCCGTTCTGCCGGACCGTCACCGAGGCCGAGCAGGTGCTCGCGGAGCTCGGCAAGCACGGCCTCGTCCGCGGCGAGCACGGCCTCGAGGTCTACGTGATGTGCGAGATCCCGAGCAACGTGATCCTCGCAGAGCAGTTCGCGCGCGTGTTCGATGGGTTCTCGATCGGCTCGAACGATCTGACGCAGCTCGTGCTCGGCGTCGATCGCGACTCCGAGATCGTCGCGCACGTGTTCGACGAGCGAAACCCGGCCGTGAAGCAGATGATCGCGAGCGTGATCGCGACGGCGCAGCGCTGCGGCCGCAAGATCGGCATCTGCGGCCAGGCACCGAGTGACTATCCGGACTTCGCGCGGTTCCTCGTCGAGCTCGGCATCGACAGCATCTCGCTGAACCCCGACGCGGTCCCGAAGACCACGCTGACGATCGTCGAGGCCGAGCACGCGGCGCAGCCCGTGCGGCTGCACGGCAGCCGGTAGCCGCGCAGGTTCTTCGTCGGCGATCTGCTGCGCGCATGCGCTGCGCGGAACCGTGCGCGTTCTCCGTGCACGGCGCTTGCTGTACCGGAGGGCATGCTTCGAACCGAGTCGCGCGTGAAGACGTTGACCGCGCGCCTCCTCCGCCCGTTCACGAAGGTGCACCCCGAGGAGGCCGCGACGGTCGTCCTGATGACCGCGTGCGCGTTTGCACTGCTCACGGCCTACTACCTGCTGAAGACCGTGCGCGAGCCGCTGATCCTGTTGCAGGGCGGTCCGGAGGTGAAGCTCTATGCGCGCGCCGGTCAGATCCTGCTGATGATCGGCGTCGTCCACCTCTACGGCCAGCTCGCACGCCGGGTCGGACGGATCAAGCTGCTCGGCATCGTGTTCCTGTTCTTCATCTCGAACCTCGCCGTGTTCGCGGTGCTCGCGGGCACGTCGCTGTCGATCGGCCTGCCGTTCTTTCTGTGGGTCGGCGTGTTCAGCTACACCGTCGTCGCGCAGTTCTGGGCGCTCGCCGCCGACATCTACAGCGAGGAGCAGGGCAAGCGACTGTTCCCGATCATCGGCGCCGGTAGCTCGATCGGCGCGGTCGTCGGTGGGCTGTTCGCGAAGTCACTCGTCCCGTTCGGGCCGCAGGTCCTCATGGGGACCGCGGTCGTGATCCTGCTCGCCTGCGTCGGCGCGATCGTCGTGATCGAGCGGCGCTCCGCACGCGTCGCCGCGCGCCCGCAAGCGGACAAGCACCCGGACGAACCACTGTCGAACGAGAGCGCGTGGCACCTGCTCGCGCGCGATCGCTACCTGCTCGTGATCGCGGGCCTCGTCGTGTTCCTCAACTGGGTCAACAGCTCGGGCGAGTACCTGCTCGACCGGATCCTCGTCGCGACCGCGCACGACGTCGCGAGTCAGGGCGGCAACGCGCAGACGTACATCGGCACGTTCAAGGCGGATTACTACTTCTGGTACAACTCGATCGGCGTCGCGCTCCAGCTGTTCGTGGTGTCGCGCGTGTTCAAGCTCGTCGGTGTTCGCGGCGCGCTGTTCGTGATGCCGGTGTTCGCGCTGATCGCATACGCGGGCGCGGTCGCACTGCCGGTGATCGCGGTCATGCGGCTCGTCAAGATCGGCGAGAACTCGCTGCAGTACTCGCTGCAGGACACGACGCGCAACGCGCTCTACCTCGTCACGTCGCGGGTCGAGAAGTTCGTCGGCAAGACGGCGGTCGACACGGTCGGCGTGCGCAGCGGTGCGATCATGTCGACGATCATGGTGTTCATCGGCACGCGCCTCGGCTGGTCGACGTCGACGTTCGCGATGATCAACGTCGGGCTCGTGGTCGCGTGGCTCGCGTTCGTGCTGCTCGTCCGCCGCGAGCATCGCCGCCGCAGCGCGCTCGAGCCCGCCGCGCTCGAAGGCGAGCCGAGGCCACGGCCGACGCGCGGCACGCCGACCGATGCCGGGCTCGCTGCCCTGCCCGCCCGCTGACGCTCAGCGCGCGCCGTGCATCGCGAGCACGATCGCCGCTTCCTGCTTCATCTCGTCGCTCAGGCGGCGATGCAGCCCCTGGATTGTCGGCAGGTCCCACTCGAACGACGCGATCTGATCGGTCAGCTCGAAGAACTCGGCCGAGCGTTCGTCGCGCGCGCGCTCGTAGTCCGCGACCGCGTCGTCGGTGCCCGCGATCACCGCGCGGGCGAGGTGCTCGGCATCGACGAACGCGTCGGTCATGCCGTGCGCGGTCAGCGGATCCTTGAAGTAGCCGGCGTCGCCGACGAGCGCCCACCCCGGTCCGGACGACTTGCGAAAATATCCGAGCGTGCCGGGAAACCCGCGATACGGATCGGTGCGCGTGGCGCGCGAGACTGCATCGGCGAGGCTCGCATCGCACTCCCGCAGTACCTGCTCGTGACCGGCCGCGATGTTCGACGCGACCTGCTCCTCGAACCGCTGCGGCGGCATCGCGGCGAACACGCAGACGCCGTCGTTCGTCGGGATTGCGCCGGCGCTGACCTTCGGCCGGTAGTACCAGTGGTAGCCCTCGATCGGCAGGTTCGAGAAGTAGCTGAACACGACCGCGGTCGTCGTCCGTGCGGTCCGCGTCGGCGTCGCACCGACGAGGTTCGCGATCGTCGAGCGCACGCCATCGGCCCCGATCACGAGGTTCGCGTGAACCTCGGCGGTCGCATGATCGGCGACGTCCTTGACCGCGACGCCGCACACGCGGCCACGGTCGTCGCGCAAGACCTGGGTCACCGAGACCCCGTACACGAAGACCGCGCCCGCCGCGCGCGCGCCCTCGACCAGCAGCTGGTCGATCACCGTGCGCCGGGGCGCGTACAGCCCGTCGATCCCGTCGCGCGGCTTCAGCTGGACGCGAATCTCCTCGTCGCCGTAGTGGAACGACGTCGAGGTGACGAGCGGCGTCCCCTTGCGACGGACCGGCTCGAGGATGCCCCAGTGGTGGAGCTGCAGGACGCCGGCCCGCATCAGGGCATGGGTGGACAGCGTGTCGGTGCCTTCACGACCACGATCGAGCACGAGCACGGAGAGCCCGGCCCGCGCGATCAGCATCGCCGTCGCTGCCCCTGCGACCCGAGCACCGACGACGACAACATCGTACCTATTGTTCAATCGAGGATCGATAGGCCCCATCGTACTCGCGAGCCCGTCGGACGCAAGCGCACGTATTTCGCGCGCCGACGACACACTGTTGCGCGAGCTTTCGCCTACACTCTTCCGCCTGGGGAATCGGTGGTACCAATCCACCACTACACGAGGGAACCATCATGGCGAACACGAACGTCGACAACGGAGTCAATGTCCAGGCACTGCTCGGAGCGCGCGAGGCACTCTCGCAGCAGCCGGCAGGTGCGCAGTTCAAGTGGCGCGCGACCACGAAGTGGGTGAAGGGCACGCACAGCCGCTCGACGGTGAATGGCTTCTACGGCCTCGGCGGCGAGCAGAAGCACAAGACCGAGTTCAGCTTCGAGGCCGATCACCCCGAGGTGTTCGCGTCGGAGGACAACGGCGCGACGCCGGTCGAGCTCGTGCTCTCGGGTCTCGGCAGCTGCCTCACCGCCGGCATCGCCGCGGTCGCGCAGAACCGCAAGATCCAGCTGCGCTCGGTGAGCGCGACGCTCGAGGGCGGCATGAACATCCTCGGCATCCTCGGCGGCGACCCCGACGTCCGCAACGGCTTCGACGGGATCAAGGTGACGTACAACATCGACGCCGACGCCTCGAAGGAAGACATCGAGGCGCTGGTGGCGCAGTCGCAGAAGCGCTCGGCGGTGTTCGACATCATCACGAACCCGACGAACGTCACGGTCGCGGTCAACAAGGTCTGAGCGTGCGAGCGAGCGTGTTGTAGTGCGCTCTACCGTTGTCATTCTCGGCGCAGGCCACTCCGGCCTCGCCATGAGCCGCTGCCTGAGCGAGCGCTCGATCGATCACGTCGTGCTCGAGCGCCGTCAGGTAGCGAGCTCGTGGCGGCACGAGCGCTGGGACTCGCTCCGCCTGCTGACCCCGAACTGGCAGAGCCAGCTGCCGGGGTTCGGCTATCGCGGCGCGTCTCCGGACGGCTACATGACGATGCCGGAGGTGATCGAGTTCATCGAGAGCTACGCGCGCGCGATCGAGGCGCCGGTGCGCACCGAGACCACGGTGACGTCGGTCAAGCGCAGCGACGATGGCTACACGGTCGCGACGAACGACGGCACGTGGCACTGCCGCGCGGTCGTGATCGCGACCGGTGCCTGCAACGTCGCGGCGGTGCCGAAGGTCGCCGCGGCGCTGCCGTCGAGCATCCACTCGGTGACGCCGATGACGTACCGCCGGCCCGCGGACCTGCCCGAAGGCGGCGTGCTCGTCGTCGGCGCCTCGGCGACCGGCGTCCAGCTCGCGCTCGAGATCCATCGCTCGGGCCGGCCGGTCACGCTCGCGGTCGGCGAGCACGTGCGGATGCCGCGCACGTACCGCGGTCGCGACATCCAGTGGTGGATGCACGCCGCGGGGCTGCTCGACGTTCGCTACGATCAGGTCGACGATCTCGTGCGCGCGCGCCACGTGCCATCGCCGCAGCTCGTCGGTACGCCGGATCGGCAGACGCTCGATCTCAACGCGCTGTCCGCGATCGGCATCTCGCTGATCGGCCGGCTCGTCGACGTCCGCGGCACCAAGGCGCTGTTCTCGGGCTCGCTGCGCAACGTCTGCTCGCTCGCGGATCTCAAGATGAACCGGCTGCTCGGCACGCTCGATGACTGGGCGAGCACCGCCGGCATGGCCGGCGATGTCGGGCCGGTCGAACGGTTCGAGCCGACGCTCGTCGCCGCGTCGCCGCCGACCGAGATCGATCTCGCGAGCGGCGAGATCCGCAGCGTGCTGTGGGCGACCGGCTACCGTCCGGACTACTCGTGGCTCGACGTGCCGGTGCTCGACTACAAGGGCAAGATCAAGCACGTCGGTGGCGTCGTCGATTCGCCGGGCATGTACCTGCTGGGCGAGACCTTCCTGCGCCGCCGCAAGTCGTCGTTCATCCACGGCGCCGGCGACGATGCGCGCGACCTCGCCGCGCACCTCGCCGCGTATCTCGACGCTGCCGAGCCCGCGACGCTTCCGCGCTGATCGTCGATGATGATACGTTCGCTCGCGATGAGCGAAGCGTGGCCGCATGGCATGCCGAAAGTCGGAGACACCGCACGGCGCTCCCGCACGATCGGCCCGAAGGACATCGAGCTGTTCACCGAGATCAGCGGTGATCGCAATCCGCTGCACTACGACGTCGAGGCCGTGAAGGCGACGAAGTTCGGCGAGATCGTCGTGCAGGGCGGCGTCACGAGCGCGATCCTGAACGCGGTCGTCGCCGAGGATCTGCCGGGTCCGGGCACTGTGTTCCTGCAGGTCAACTGGTCGTTCAAGGCGCCTGCCCGCCCGGGCGATACGATCACCGGCGAGGTCGAGGTCACCGACGTGCGCGCGGACAAGCCGATCACGAAGCTGAAGACGAAGGTCACGCGGCAGGACGGCGTCGTCGTCCTCGAGGGTGACGCGGTCTGCTTCACGTTCGCGATGCCGCGATGAGGACGCTCGGCCATGCGTGCTGCGCGCTCGCGACGCTGGTGTTCGCCTGCGCGGATCGCGGCGACGTGTGCGATCCGACGCGCCCGGACACGATCTGCACGATCGCCGGCACCGGCGAACCAGGCGCGCCCGTCTTCGCGCCGGTCCCCGCAACCGAGGCGCCGCTCTACATCCCGACCGACGTGACGCTCGCACCTGACGGCACCGTCTGGGTGATCGACTTCAACAACTACGTCCTGCGTCAGATCGACGACGCCGGCGTGATGCGCACCGTCGTCGGCAACGGCAACCTCGGCGACTGTCCCGAGGGCACGCCGGCGCTCGACGCCGAATTCAACCACTCGGCGGACCTCGTGTTCCACGACGGCTCGCTCTACATCGCGGCCTGGCACAACAGCCGCGTCAAGCGCGTCGAGCTGTCGGACATGACGGTCCACAACTTCGCGGGTCGCGGCGTCCGCGAGCAGTACGACGGCGATGGTGGCCCGGCGCTCGACGCCGCGCTCGATCTGCCCGCCGCGCTCGCGGTCCGCCCGGACGGCGCGATCGTCGTCATGGATCAGGGTAACCAGGTGATCCGCGCGATCGACGGCAGCAACGTGATCCGCACGATCGTCGGCCGCTGCGTCGCCGATACGCTCGCCGCCTGCGCGCCGGACGCGACGCTCGTGGCGTGTCCCGGGTCGAGCAAGCTCGTCTGCAGCAGCGACCCGGACGCCTGCTTGTATCCATGCGGTCCGGGGTATGCCGGGGATGGCGCGACCGCGCTCGACGTGCGGATGGCGCAGCCGTTCGGCGCGGTCGCGATGCCGGGCGGTCACATCGCGTTCACGCGCGACGGCAGCCTGCTGTTCGTCGACACGAACAACCACCGCGTGCGCGAGGTCGATCCTGCCGGCGTCGTGTCGACGATCGCGGGCATCGGCAGCATCGACGCGGCCGGGCGTGGTGGCTATGCCGGTGACGGCGGCCTGGCGACGCTCGCGCAGCTGAACCATCCGCGCGACGTCGCGATCGCCGAGGACGGCACGCTGTACCTCACCGACGTCGACAACAGCTGCATTCGCAAGATCGATCCGGCCGGCATCATCTCGACCGCGGTCGGGATCTGCGGCGAGCGCGGGTTCTCGGGCGATGGCGCCTCGCCGACGCGCGCGACGCTCGACCGGCCGATGGGCATCGAGCTCGTCGGCGACCTGCTGTACATCGCCGACTCGTTCAACCACCGGATCCGCGTCGCGAACGTCGCGAGCCGTTAACGAACCGCGCGCTTGACGTCGGCGAGCTCGGCGCGCCGCGCCTCGAGCGCCGCGCCGGTGAGCCCGAGCCGCGTGTCCATCTCGAGGGCCTCCTCGAGATGCTGCGCCGCTGCCGCGCGATCCGACCTGCGCTGCGCGCGCCCGAGGTTCAGCAAGGTCTGCGCGACCTCGCGGTGATCGCCGCGGTACGTCGCACGCTCGATCTCGAGCGCGCGCTCGAAGTAGCGGACCGCCTGCTGCACCTGGGCCGGCGGCACGTTGTCCGCGGCCATCAGCGCCGCGCCGAGGTTCGACAGCGAGATCGCGATGTCGGGGTGGCGCGGTCCGACCGATGCCTCGAGCCGCGCGATCGCGTCCTGGTACATCGCGATCGCGCGCGTGGTCTCGCCGCGCGCGACGAGGGCGTTGCCGATCTCGTTGAGCGCCGTCGCGGCGAGTGGATGATCGTGGCCGTAGCGCTGCTCGAGGATCGCCATGCCCTTCTGCTCTTCCGCGAGCGCCTCGTCGTACTTGCCTTCCAGGTGGAGGCCGCTGCCGAGCAGGATGTGCGTGTAGCCGACGTCGCCGTGCGAGGCGCCGAGCGCCTGCTCGCGCAGTGCGAGCGCGCGCCGCTCGTGCTTGACCGTCTCCGCGCCATCGCCGCGCTTGAGCGCCATCGTGCCGCGCACGAGCTCGAGGGTACCGAGCAGCACCGGGTCGTCGTTCAGCGTGTGGATCGTGTGCTCTGCCATCGTCGCGTACGCGTCCGCGACCGCGTACTCCGCGAGGTCGGTACCGACGACCTGCACGAGCCAGGTCAGGACCTGCGCGCGCACCCGTGGATCGCTCGCGCCCTCGCAATACCCCAGTGCGTCGCCGAGCGTCGCGCGCGCGGCCATCGCATCGCCGCGCAGCGACTCGAGCCGACCCCGCGTCAGCAGGCTCGCCGCGCGCACGGGCGCGTAGTCGCTCGCGTCGGCCGCCGCGATCGCCTCGGTCACGAGCCGCTGCGCGTCGTCGAGCTGGCCCGCGAGCATCTGCAGCTCGGCCTGCGCGGTTCGCTCGCGCGCGAGCGTGATCTGCTGCCGGCGCGCCGGCTCCGCCGGCAACGGTGGCAGCGTGGCGATCGGCTCGAT
The DNA here is from genome assembly GCA_035715365.1 of Kofleriaceae bacterium. GTDB lineage: Bacteria > Myxococcota_A > Polyangia > Haliangiales > Haliangiaceae > JABFXX01. The sequence continues at coordinate 15,602 of DASTLB010000069.1, forward strand.
GCACTCGCGAACATCGACCGTCTGCGCCGCCGCGACGGCACGCTCGACGACCTCGCGGTTCGCGTGCGTGAACACGTCGAGCAGGAGCACGAGCTCGGCCTGCTGCTCGGCGAGACAGCTCGTGCGGCGAGAGTCGGCGACGCCCAGGCGGCACGTCGAGCGCTCGAGCTCGTGCAGCTGCAAGACCTGATCGTCGAGGTGCGCGAACACCGTCTGCCACGCGCGATCGGCGAACCCGAGCTTCGTGGTCTGGAACGCGCGCTGGATGGCGAGCTTGCGCTGCAGATCCCAGAGCCCGAGCGAGCGCTCGCCCGCGATCGCGCACTCGTCGTCGGCAGTTCGCCTGGCGACGAGCCACCAGCCGAGCACGCCGCCCGCGATCACGAGCGCGAGCCCGGCCGCGACGAACGGGCGCCACCTCCGCCAGCGTCGCCGCTGGTCCTCGAGCCGGAGCTGGCGCTCGAGCTCGCCGAGCAGCTCGGTCATCGACGGAAACCGCTGCGCTGGATCGACGCGCAGCCCGCGATCGAGGATCGCGTGCAGCCAGCGCGGCACCCGGACCTCCTTCGCGAGCCGGACGCGCTCGCCGGTCCGCAACCGTTCGAGCAACGCGGACAGCCCGTCGCTCGCGTAGTACGGGTACTGGCCGTAGATCGCCTCGTACAGCGCGACGCAGAAGTTGAACTGGTCCGAGGCCGGCCCGACCTCCTCGCCGTACCACTGCTCGGGCGACATGTACGGCGGCGTTCCGGCCGCCTCGCCGGTGTTCGTGAGCTCGAGATCGACGAGGTGCCGGATCGTCGACAGGCTGCGATCACCGTCGACGTCGTCGTGCTGGCGCGCGATGCCGAAGTCGGTCACGCGGGCGCGTCCGGTCGCATCGATCAGCACGTTCTCCGGCTTGAAGTCGCGGTGCACGAGCCGCACGGCGTGCGCCGCCTCGAGCCCGCGGCCTGCGCCGATGAACGTCTCGACGATCTCGCGCCAGCCGCGCGGCCGCTCGCGCAGCCAGCGGCGCAGCGACGGCCCGTTGACGTACTGCATCGCGATGTAGATCTCGTCGACGAGCTTGCCGACCTCGTACACGGTGACGACGTTCGGGTGCTCGAGCTTCGCCATCGCCTGCGCCTCGCGCAGCAGGCGTGCGCCGAGGACGTCGTCGAGCTTCGCGCCGCGATCGCGCAGCACCTTGATCGCCACCTTGCGACCGAGCTTGCGATCGCGCGCCTTGTAGACGATGCCCATCGCACCGCGCCCGAGCTCGTCGGAGATCGCGTAGTGCGCGATGCTGGACGGCCTCGGTCCATCGGGTCCGTCGGGTCCATCGGGTCCATCGGGCGGTTCGCCGGTGCCGCGCGGCACGCCGGCGGGCTCGTCCGCGGCGCGTCCCGGCGCAGTGACCGTCGACGCATTCGTGATCAGCGCGGCCTGATCACTGGCTCCGCCGGGTCGCTCGAGCGCCGTCGGATCATCGAACGTGTCCCGCCCGTCTCCCCCTGATCCCGTCGTTCCGGCCATCCCAGCCCTCCCCCGCACGCCCATTACACAGCGTCCGGACGGCTTTGAATAGCTGAAAAGCCGGCAACGGCCTGATCAAGGATCCGCGAGCGGCGCGACGGCGTCCCAGCGCGCGAGCGCCTCGGCCTCCATCATCGCGACGAACGCCGCCGGGTCCGCGCCGTAGAGCCCCCAGCTGTTGACCCCGCCGACCTCGACGAGTCGCAGCCCGTCCGGAGTCACCGCGACGTCGACCGAGACCGGATCGAGCCCGATCGTGGCGACGCTCGCCGCGACCTGCTCGGCAAACGCGCGCACGTCATCGGGCACCGCGGCGAATGGCGGCAATGGATACGAGCTGCCGCACGCGAAGCCACCACCGCGGCAGAAGCACCGGTACTCGCGGTCGATCGCGATCACCTCGCTCGCGACCGCGAGCTGGTCGTGCTGATGCGGATGCCGCGCGACGAACGCCGGCAGCTCGCTCGCCGCGACGACCTCGGCGGCGAACACCTTGAGGTTCGTGTCGGATCGAACGAACACGCGATCGCCGAACATGCGCGACACCGGGAGCTCGGCGAGCGCACCGAACGGCACGAGCACCGCGGTGCGGCCGAGGTAACGCCATGCCACGGGGTAGTACGCCGAGCAGCGCAGCCGCGCGTAGTCGTCGAACACGGCGTGGCCGAGCGCGCGATCGCGCGCGAGTCGCGACATCGTGCGCATCGTGCCGTAGCCGACCGCGGGTCCGTCGACGTGCGGCCACGTGGCGGTGATGCCCGGATCGAGGCGCACCGGATGAGCGACGCGCGCGAGCAGCTCGGCGGCCGACGGAAAGTCCTCGTGCTCGTCGACGAGCCACGGCAGCTGGCCGAGGGACATCCATGCAGTCTATCGACGGCGGCTCAGCGATGCAGCCGCCAGGGCGGCCGACGCAACCGGTGCCGGTGCCGCGCGCGTCCCCGCAAGCCATGCGCGCCGATCCGCGTCCGCGGCCGCGCGACGTTGGCCCGGGCTGTGAACTGTACAGCCGGCATGAAACGCATCGTGATTGTCGGCGCCGGAACGGCCGGCACGATGATGGCCAACCGGCTCGCACGCGTGTTGCCGGAGAGCTGGCAGATCGTCTTGCTCGATCGCGACGACAGCCATGTCTATCAGCCCGGACTGCTGTTTCTTCCGTTCGGCTCGTATCGCGAGTCCGAGCTCGTGCGGCCACGCACGCAGCTCGTCGACCGGCGCGTGACGTTCCGGCTCGGCGAGATCGAGCGCATCCTGCCGGACGAGCGGCGCGTGCTCGTCGACGACGAATCGATCGCGTACGACTACCTCGTGCTCGCGACCGGCAGCCAGATCCGGCCGGATGCGACGCCTGGCCTCGCCGGCGCGGGGTGGCGCGAGACCGCGTTCGACTTCTACACGCTCGACGGCGCGCGGGCGCTGCGCGGTGCCCTCGACGGGTTTCGCGGCGGCCGGCTCGTCGTCAACATCGCGGAGCTGCCGATCAAGTGCCCGGTCGCACCGCTCGAGTTCCTGTTCCTCGCCGACGCCTACTTCACGCGGCGCGGGATCCGAGATGCGGTCGAGCTCGTGCTCGCGACGCCGATGGAGGGCGCGTTCACGAAGCCGGTCGCGTCGCGCCTGCTCGGCGACATGCTCGCGAAGCGCAAGATCGACGTCGTCCCCGACTTCGCGGTGTCCGAGGTCCATGGCACGCGCAAGCGCCTCGTCTCGTACGACGGGCGCGAGCTCGACTACGAGCTGCTCGTCAGCATCCCGAGCCACGGCGGCTCGGAGCTGATGCTGCGGTCCGGCCTCGGCGATGCGAACGGCTGGATCCCGACCGATCGCGAGACGCTCGCGGTCGCCGGCGCCCCGAACACGTTCGCGCTCGGCGACGCGACCGATCTGCCGAGCTCGAAGGCAGGCGCGGTCGCGCACTTCCAGGGCGACGTGCTGACCGAGAACCTGGTCGCGGCGATCGAGGGCCGTCCGCTGCCCGCCCGGTTCGATGGTCACGCGAACTGCTTCATCGAGACCGGGTTCGGCAAGGCGATGCTGATCGACTTCAACTACACGACCGAGCCGCTACCGGGAAAGTTCCCGCTGCCCGGCCTCGGACCGTTCACGCTCCTCGGCGAGAGCGCGATCAATCACTGGGGCAAGCTCGCGTTCAAGTGGATGTACTGGAACGTGATCGTCGCCGGCAAGGAGCTCCCTCTCGATCACCACATGCTGATGGCCGGCAAGCAGGCCGCATAGGACACCCATGTTGACGAACGACCTCATCCTCCAGCGTCTCGACTCGCTCTCCGATCAGGTCGCGCAGCTCGCAGAGCGTCAGCGCGCGCGCGAGGAGCTCGTCGAGGAGATGACTCCGATCGCGCGCGAGGCGCTCGGCCAGGCGATCGAGCGCCTCGATGCGCTCGACAAGGCAGGCGTGTTCGCGTTCGCGGCCGAGGCCGGGCGCGTCGGCAAGCGCGTGCTCGACAACTTCACGCCCGACGACGTCCGCCAGCTCGGCGACGCGATCGTCACGATCCTCGACGCCGTCCGCGCGCTGACCCGTCCCGAGGTGATGCAGATCGCGAGTGATGCGGCCGCAGCGCTCCAGGCCGGTGCGGACGCGAAGCCGCTCGGTGCGTTCGGCGCGATCCGCGCGACCCGCAACGACGACGTCCAGAAGGGCCTCGGGCTGTTCATCTCGATCCTGCGCAGCATCGGCCACGGCATGAATGCGGCGAACGCCGAGCACCACGATCGCAAGTCGAAGCTCGCCGAGCTGCTCGGTCCCCGCCGCACACGCAAGCTGCCCGCACGCGAGCGCAAGCTGTTGCCGGCGCCACCGCCGGTCGCCGCGGGCACGCCGCGGTGCGCGACCCCGAGGCCGTCCGACGTCGACGTTTCTGCGTGGTCACCCGCGGTCGCCGAGCAGCTCGCCGCCGAGCAGCACATCGTGCTCGATGCCGAGCGCTGGGCGATCCTCGACGCCGCGCGCACCGACTTCGTTGTCACGAAGGCAGCGCCGAACATCCAGCGCCTGACGCAGGTCGCCGGCATCTCCACGAAGGATCTGTACCGGCTGTTCCCGAAGGCGCCCGCGCGAACCATCGCGAAGCTCGCCGGACTCCCCAAGCCCGCCGGCTGCCTGTAGCCGGGGAGGACACCATGGAAACCACGGACACCGAATCACCACGCAAGGTCGCGATCATCTGCTCCAAGGGCGGGCTCGACGAGGTCTATCCCGCGCTCATCCTCGCGAACGCCGCGCGCCAGTCAGGCATCGACGCGTTCATCTTCTTCACGTTCTGGGGACTCGATGCCGTGACCGAGCGCCGGGTCGATCACCTCCATGTCAACCTCGCCGGAAACGCCGCGAGCGGCATGCCGACGATGCTCGGCGGCCTGCCCGGCATGGAGGCGTTCGCCGCGCACCAGATGAAGAAGCAGATGGCCGAGCTCGAGCTGCCGAGCGTGCGCGAGATGCTGAAGATCCTCGTCGACTCCGGCGCCGAGCTGTACGGCTGCGAGCTCGCGATGAAGATGTTCAAGCGCACGCAGGAGGACCTCGTGCCCGAGGTCAAGGACGTGATCACGGCCGGTGACTTCTACGATCTGGCCGACGGCGCGCAGATCATCTTCACGTGACCGTTCGGGGTTGCGCTCCGTCCGATCGCGAGCAGAAGATGATGCGTGGCGTTCCGCGACTCGTTCGATCGCTGCCCGCGCTGTCACGGCTCGCTCGAGGACGCGAGCTCGGCGCGAGGCTGTCGTAACTGCGGCGGCATCTTCGTCGAGGAAGGCGTGCTCGCCGAGATGCTGCGCGGGATGCTGCCGCACGGCCACGCGAGCCGCGCGCCGCTCCACCTCGAGCCGGCGACCCGCGCGGATCTGCTCGCGTGCCCGGCGTGTACCGAGCCGATGCAGCCCTGCACGCTGCATCAGATCGACATCGATCGCTGCCCGAAGCACGGCGTGTGGTTCGATCCGCACGAGCTGCGCGTCGCGCTCTACCGCACGGCGGATCCCGCGAACCCGCCGCCGTTCCGCGAGCTACCGCCGACGCTGCCGCCGCGCCCGCAGCTCGAGTTCGTGATCACGACGCACGACGGTGTGCTGTCGAGCGTCGTCACGCGCACGCCGGTCATCAAGATCGGCACGATCGCGAGCTGCCACATCCGGCTCGTCGATCCGACGGCATCCCGGATGCACGCCGTGATCGAGGTGACTGATCGCGGGCTGTGGATCATCGACCTCGGCAGTGACAACGGCACGTACGTCAACGACCAGCGTCAGGCGAAGTGCGCGCTGCGGGTCGGCCACGTGATCCGCATCGGCAAGACCCGGCTCGAGCTCGCGAAGATCACGGCCGCGTAGCGGTCAGTGCAGCCACGCGCGGACCTCGCGCGCCTCGGCCAGCTTGCCGGCGACCTCGTATGCCTCGGCAGCGGCGCGCGCCGCAGCCTTCGCGTCCTCGCGCCGGCCGGCGAGCTTGTACGCCTTCGCGAGATCGAACCGCAGCTCGGCGACCTCGTCCTCGAGCTCGGCATGGCGGAGGAAGATCTTCAGCGCGGCCTCGAGCGAGCTGACCGCGGCCGCGCCGTCGGGTACCTGCAGCTGCGCGCGGCCGAGGTTGCGCAGCGTCTCGGCGACCTCCTTGTGGCCGGCGTCGAACACCTGCTTCTCGATCGCGAGCGCGTCCTCGAGGTGCGCGATCGCCTCGGCGGTCGTCTTCGATGTCGCGTGCTCGTCGGCGAGCAGCGCCGCGCCGAGGTTCGCGAGCGCGAGCGCGACGTCGGGGTGCATGTGGCCGACCGAGGCCTCGAGGCGCTGGATCGCATCGCGATACGACGCCGACGCGTGCTCGACGTCGCCCTTCGCGACGTAGACGTTGCCGATCGCGGTCAGCGCGGTCGCCGCGAGCGGATGCCCGGCGCCGTAGCGCTTCGTGATGATGTCAAGCGCGAGCTGCTCCTGCTCGAGCGCCTCGTCGAACCGGCCGAGCGTCGTCAGGCAGCTGCCGACCTGGATCCGCGTCGCGCCGACGTCGCCGTGGTCGCGGCCGAGCGTGACCTGGCGCTGCTGCAGCGCCTTCTGCTGGTGCGCGAGCGCGACCTGCGCATCGCCGCGCTTGAGCGCCATCATCCCGAGGTGAAACTCGAGCAGCGCGTCGAGGCTCGCGTCACCGCCGGCGCGTGTGATCGCGGCGCGCGCCATCTCGCCGAGCTCGGCGCCGGTGTTGTAGTCGGCGAGCTCGGTGCCGACGACCTGGACGAGCCAGGTCAGTGCGAGCGCCTTCGCGCGGTCGTCGCGGCCGAGCTCGCTCGCGGTCGTCGCCTCGCGGAACAGCGCGCGCGCCTGGTCCATGTGGCCGAGTGACCATTGCAGGCGACCGCCGACGACGAGACTCGCGGCGAGCACCGGGTGATAGCCCGCAGCACGCGCGGCCTCGATCGCCTGCTCGGCACGGCCGAGGCCCTGCGCGAACTTGCCGGACGCGAGATCGAGCTCGGCGTTCGCGGTCAGCGCGCGCGCCTGATCGACGCGCGCCTTCGCCGCCGGCTCGTCGGGCAGCGGCGACGCCGGCGCCAGTGCACGGTGATCGGTGCACTCGCGCAGATCGAGCGCCTGCGCGGCGTCGACCGCGTGCTCGACGACGACCGGATCCGCGTGCGCGAACAGCTCGACGAGCGCACCGAGCTTGCGGCGATGCTCGGCGATGCACAGCATGCGCTCGTCGCGCAGCGGATCGCGCGCGCGGCACGCTTGCTGCTCGAAGCTCGCGAGCTGGGCGACGTGCTCGTCGAGCTGGCGCGACACGGTCTTCCACGCCTGGTCCGCGAACCCGACCTTCGTCGCCCGGAATGCGCGCTCGATCTCGGTCCGCCGGGTCGGGCTCCACACCTGGGCGAGCTCGCCGCCGGCCGCGCCGCAGCCATCGTCGGCGGCCGCGAGCTTGCTCGGGCTCGCGCCGATCCGCCACGCGACCACGCCGGCCGCGATCACCGCCGCCGCGCTCGCAGCCACGTACGGCCGCCAGTCGCGGCGCTGCTTCGCTTGATGCTCGAGCTCGTCGAGCAGCGCGGTCATCGACGGGAACCGGTCCTCGGGCTTGACCGACAGCCCGCGATCGATCGCCTGGCGCAGCCAGCGCGGCAGCGCGACGCGCTTCGGCGGCGCATCACGCTCGCCGACCGACAGCTTCGCCATCAGATCGGTGACCGATGCCGACGCGAACGGGTGGTGACCGTACAGCGCCTCGTAGAGCGCGAGGCAGAAGCTGAACTGATCCGACTGCGGTCCGACCGAATCGCTCTGGCACTGCTCCGGCGACATGTACAGCGGCGTGCCGATCAGCTCGCCGGTGGTCGTCAGGCTCATGCTCTTGAGCTGCTTCGCGTCCATGAACCCGGTCACGGTGCGCTCGAGCCAGTCCGGATCGCCGTGCTGGCGTGCGATCCCGAAGTCGGTGACGCGGGCGCGCCCCTTGCTGTCGATCAGGACATTGTCCGGCTTGAAGTCGCGGTGGACGAGGCCGACCGCGTGCGCGGCCTCGAGCCCACGGCCCGCGCCGAGGAACGTCTGCAGGACGTCGCGCCAGCTCCGCGGCGTGCGCAGCCAGCTCGACAGCGTCTCGCCCGGCACGTACTCCATCGCGATGTAGATCTCGTCGCGGACCTTGCCCGCCTCGTAGACGGTGATGACGTTCGGGTGCGACAGCTTCGCCATCGCCTGCGCCTCGCGCAGCAGGCGAGCCCCGAGCCGGTCGTCCGCCTGCGTGCTGCGCAGGACCTTGATCGCCACCTTGCGTCCGAGCTTGCGGTCGCGCGCGGCGTAGACGACGCCCATCCCACCTGCACCGACCACGCTCTCGATCACGTAGTGGCCGATCTTCGAGCCCGCCGGCCGCAGCGGTGCATCCGGTGGAGGGGCGGCGAACGGATTGGACTCCGGTGGAATCGTCGGGATCACGCCCGGATCGTGGTGCGTCGACGCGAATGGATCGGTCGACGCACGTGGGTCGTCGAGCGCGCTCGGCCGCCCGAGCACGGTCGGATCGTCATCGTCGTCGTCGGACCTGTCGCGTCGGCCCATCCCCACCCCCCTTGGGTGCCTCGATCATTAGAGTACGGCGCGGCCCGGGTGGGAAGTCGAAACCGGCGGGATACGCGACGGCGTTCGGTGCTCGGGTTCGACTCGGGTAGCGCGCGCGTTCGGCGGGCGCGTTCTGGCGCCGGCTTCGTTACAGTGGGCGATCAGTGCCGAGTCGCCTTCCGGGGGAACGAATGAGCCAGCGTGCCGTGTCGTCGCTGATCGTCTGCATGTTCGTCGTGGCGTGCGGCGGCTCCGGGGGCGGTGGTGGCTCCGACGACGCGAGCCCGCCAGGCAGCGACGCCGGCGCCGACGCGCGGCCGGTCGACGCTGCGATCGACGCGCCGCCGGACGGACCGCCGCCCGCGTGCACGACGAACGCGCAGTGCGACGACGGCGATCCGTGCAACGGCAGCGAGACGTGCAACGGCACCTCGTGCGTCGCGGGCGTGCCGCTGGTCTGCGACGACGGCGACGCGTGCACGACCGACACGTGCGCGCCGAACGTCGGCTGTCAGGCGGCGCCGGTCACGTGCGACGACGGCAACGCGTGCACGACCGATAGCTGCAACGCGAACACCGGCTGCGAGTTCGTCGCCGCGGTCGGCGCGTCGTGCTCCGACGGCGATGCGTGCAACGGCGGCGAGTTCTGCGATCCGCTCGGCAACTGCGTCGGAAGCAGCCCGCCGAACTGCGACGACACGAACGACTGCACCGCCGACACCTGTGATCCGGCGTCCGGCTGCCTCAACACGCCGACGCCCGGCGCATCGTGCAGCGACGGTGATGTCTGCAATGGCGGCGAGGTCTGCGATGCGACCGGCACGTGTCAGCCGGGCACCGCGCTCGACTGCGACGATCAGAACGAGTGCACGAACGACAGCTGCGATCCGGCGGCGGGCTGTGCCCACGCGGCGACGCCCGGCGCGCCGTGCTCCGACGGCAACGCGTGCAACGGCTTCGAGACCTGCAGCGCCGCCGGCGCGTGCGTCGCGGGCACGCCGCCGAACTGCGACGATGGCCTCGCGTGCACGATCGACAGCTGCGGCGCGACCGGCTGCACGCACGCGCAGATCACGCAGGCACTCGACAACGACGGCTGCTGCCCGGCGGGCGCGAACAGCCTCGTCGATAATGACTGTTCGGCGTCGTGCGGCAACGGCGTCGTCGAGGCCGCGGCGGGCGAGACGTGTGACATCGCGATCGCGGCCGGCCAGCCCGGCGCGTGTCCGACGACGTGCAACGACGGCAACGCGTGCACCGACGATACGGTGATCTCGGCCGGCACCTGCCAGGCGCGGTGCACGAGCGTCGCGGTCGAGGGCCGGTCGTGCAGCGACGGCAACCAGTGCAACGGCGACGAGGTCTGCACCGCGGCCGGCACGTGCGCCGCGGGCACGCCGCTCGTGTGCGACGACGGCAACCCGTGCACGACCGACACGTGCTCCGCCGCGGGTGGCTGCCAGTTCACGCCCGCGACCGGCGCGTCGTGCAGCGACGGCAACGCGTGCAACGGCTTCGAGACGTGCAGTGCGAGCGGCGTCTGCCAGTCCGGCACGCCGATCACGTGCGAGGACAACAACTCCTGCACCGCGAACGTCTGCAACCCGCTGACCGGCACGTGCTCGTTCCCGACCGTCGACGCCGATGCCGACAGCTTCCCGCCGATCTCGTGCGGCGGTACCGACTGCAACGACTTCAACGCCGCGATCCACCCCGGCGCATCCGAGGCCTGCGACAACGCCGACAACGATTGCGACACGAAGGTCGACGAGGGCTTCAAGCACTTCAACGATCCGTGCACGACGAACGGCGAGTGCTGCTCGGGCACGTGCACGAACAACCGCTGCGCGTTCGGCGGCGGCGACCTCTGTCTCGGTGTCAACTCGGCATGCGCGGCGCCGGCGGAGTGCTGCACTGGCCGCTGCGAGGCGCAGATCAACGGCGCGAAGATCTGCGTCGACGGCGAGACCTGCGCGGGCGCGGGCGCGGCATGCGACGAGGCGACCGACTGCTGCTCGCTGTTCTGCGATCCGCTGACGCGGCAGTGCTCGACCGGCGGCACGTGCAAGCCGATCGGCCAGAGCTGCGCGTCGAACCTCGACTGCTGCAGCGACATCTGCACGGGTGGCAAGTGCCAGACCGCCGGCTCGGCGTGCTCGACGCTCGGCGAGGTGTGCTCGTCCTCGGGCGGCTGCTGCTCGGGCGTGTGCGCGAACGGCCGGTGCTCGTTCCTCAACGCGTGCCGCGCCGACGGCGATCTGTGCAACTCGAACGCGGACTGCTGCAACGACTCGTGCGTCGGCGGGCGCTGCACGATCCTCGGTGCGTGCCTCACCGTCGGCAACCCGTGCAGCGGCTTCGGCTCGTGCTGCTCGAACGCATGCGTCGACACCGGGCTCGGCGTCGGTAGCTGCGAGTTCCTGTGCGGCTGCCGCCCGCTCAACGAGGTCTGCGACAACAACGGCGACTGCTGCTCGGGCGCGTGTCTGCCCGACTCGAGCGGCGTGCCGCGCTGCCAGAAGGACACGCCGTGCCTCGAGGACGGCGAGGTGTGCGGCGGCAGCGGCGCGTCGCAGAACTGCTGCTCCGGCGGCAAGGCCGGCTGCCGCAACACGATCGCCGGCGTCCAGCGCTGTGTCGGCACCGCGGCGTGCAAGCCGGCCGGCGCGCTGTGCGGCGCGTGCGACCAGTGCTGCTCGCACGTCTGCGTCCAGGACGCGAACAACGTGTTCCGCTGCGCCGACACCTGCGTCCCGCAGGGCGGCGCGTGCTCGACGAGCGCGGACTGCTGCGACAACGGCGACTGCAACGACGGGTTCTGCGCGCCGCCGATCGAGCAGTGCGGGCCGCTCGGCGATACCTGCGGACCGGGCGCCGCGTGCTGCGCGACGCCGTGCATCGAAGGCACCTGCCAGCTGTAGCGATCGCGCCCGACCTGCGTTACCCACGGCGTCGCGATGGCGCAGGCTGTGGGACAACGCGCACCAAACGGGTGTCCGCGATCGGGGCGCGCGACTGCAACCTGGCGCGAGCGATCGCAGCCGGGCGCGCGCGCAACCCGTCGCAAACCCGCGGCGCGATCGAGCGCGGCGAGCGGCAACAAACCTGCACGCGCGATCGGCGTGAGGGCAGCTCTCGTCGTGGCGCTCGTCGCCGCCTGTGGTTTCCACGCCAATCCATCGGGTCCGGACGCGCCGCCCGCCGTCGACGCCGGTTCGCAAGCCGATGCCGACGCGACACCGCACGAGCTGCGCGGCGTCTGGATCACGCGGTTCGCGTACACGACGCAGCCGCAGCTCGAGGCGATCATCGATCACGCGGCCGCCGCGAACTTCAACGCGGTGTTCCTCCAGATCCGCGGCGAGGGCGACGCCTACTACCGGTCATCGCTCGAGCCGTGGGCGAAGCGACTGACCGGCGTGCTCGGCCGCGATCCCGGGTGGGATCCGCTGCAGGTCGCGATCGATCGCGCGCACGCCCGCGGCATGCAGGTGCACGCGTACTTCAACGTGTTCTCGGCGTGGCCGGCAAACCAGCCGATCCCGGTCGCCGAGGGGGCGGTGCAGCATCCGCTCGCGGTCCATCCCGAGTGGCTCGCCGTCGACTCGAGCGGCACGAGTCGCGATTCGGAGTACCGGTGGTTCGCGCCGGGCAATGCCGCGCTACGCGCCCATGTCGTCGCGGTCGCCAAGGATCTGCTGACGAGGTACGCGGTCGATGGGCTGCACCTCGATCGGATCCGGACGCCGGGCCCGGACTACTCGCGCGATCCCGCGACGCTCGCCGCGTTCGACGCCGCGCGCGCCGGCAATCCCGCGCTGACGTTCGCCGACTTCATGCGCTCGCAGGTCTCGGCGATGGTCGCCGAGCTCCACGCCGCGATCGCCGAGACCCGGCCCGGGATCCGGCTGTCCGCCGCGGTGTGGGGCATCTACCAGCCCCTGCCCGGCTGCACGACGAGCCAGGGCTACGGCAACTACTATCAGGACTCGCTCGGCTGGCTCGCCGCCGGCTCGATCGACGCGCTCGCGCCGATGATGTACTGGCCGATCGAGCCCGGCGCGTGTACCGACTGGAGCACGCTCCTCGACGGCTTCCTCGCGCGGCGCAGCGGCGGCCAGATCTGGGCCGGCATGCACGCGCTCGACGACGGCGCGTTCGCGTTCGACAAGATCGCGGCGCGCATCGCGCGCTCGCGGGTCGCCGGCGCGCAGGGCACGGTCGTGTTCGCGTCGTCGTATCTCGACGCCGATCCCGCGCGGTGGGGCGCGTTCGTCGGCACCGCGTCGACACCGGGCCCGTATGCGATGCCGATCGCGCCGCCCTGAGTTAGGGTGCAGGCATGACGAAGCGCTGCCTCGCCGCCACCACGATCGCCCTCGCGTTCGGGCTCGCCGCGTGCCCGAAGAAGCAGGACGAACCGAAGCGAGACGAGGCGACGAAGCCGACGACCGAGGCGACAACGCCTGACAAGACCGCGACGCCGCCACCGCAGCAGCCGGCCCCATCTCCGACCGGGAGCGCGCCCGCGGGCTCCGGCGCGACGATCGGCGGGCTGCCCGCCGAGTGCAACCAGTACAAGGAGCTCGTCGACAAGCTCGCGACCTGCGAGAAGCTGGGCGCGCAGCGCGACACGCTGAAGGCAAACTTCGACGAGTCATGGAAGGCGTGGGCCGCGCTGCCGCCGGACAGCCGGGCGAGCGTCGCGCCGGCGTGCAAGGCCGCCGCGGATAGCCTGCGCACCACGGCCGCCGCGGCCTGCGGTTGGTAACGCGCCAGCCGATCCGCTTTCCCGCCAACCGACCGCCCCGCGATTTTCTCGATCCACTCGGGCCAGCGTCTGCGTTAGCGTCCCGCCCATGATGAGGACGCTGGCACTGGCTTGCCTTTCGTGCGCACTGATTTTCACCATCGGATGCGGACCGGACTCGCGGGACGATCATCCGACGACGCCGACGATCCGGATCGAACCAGCGGACGTCAGCGTCGAGATCGTCGACGGCGTCGCGGTCGTCCAGGACTACACGGCGACGCTCGTCATGCCCGATGGCTCGAAGAGTGACGTCACGAATCGCGCGGTGTTCACGGTGCAGGACGGCGCATTCGGCAGCTGGGCCGGACCGTCGCTGACCGTCACCGGCGGCGCCGCGGGTCCGACGCGCGTGATCGCGACGACGACCGAGGCGATGGGCGACACCGGGCTGACGGTCTACGTGAAGGGACACCGGTTCGACGGCAACGTGCCGCCGAACGCGCCCGATCTGTTCGGCACCGCGACCGAGACCGCGGGCCGCGCGCCGGCGATCGCGTATCCGGCGGACAACATCCTCGTGCCGCCGAACCTCGGCGAGTTCGATGTCCACTGGACCGACAACGTCGGCAACGACCTGTTCGAGGTCTCGCTGCACAATCAGTACGTCGACCTCAAGATCTACAAGGCCGGCGGCGGCTCGCAGTTCACGATCTACTCGCCGTCGGAGTGGTACTCGATCGCGGCGTCGCGCGAGCCGCTGCAGCTGACGGTCGCGGGGCTGGCGACCGGCTCGCCGGCGCAGAAGGGCACGACCGTGCCGCAGACCGTCGGCGTGACGAACGCGCAGGTCCAGGGCGGCGTCTACTACTGGACGACGCAGCCGACGCAGGGCGTGTACCGCTACGACATGGGGCTGCCGACCACGCCGCCGTCGTCGTTCTTCCCGCCGGGCACCGAGCCGACGCCGTGCCTCGGCTGCCATGGCCTGTCGAAGGACGGCACGAAGATGGCGCTCACGATCGATTCAGGTGACGGCCGCGGCACGATCCTCAACGTCGCCGATCGCTCGGTGCTCGTGCCGTTCAACACGAACGCGCAGTACTGGAACTTCGCGACGTTCAACCCCGACGCGACGAAGCTCGTCACCGTCTATCACGGCCAGCTGTCGCTGCGTGACGGCAACAACGGCGCGATCCTCGCGAGCATCCCGAATTCGCCGGGCACGACCGCGACGCACCCCGAGCTGTCGCCCGATGGCTCGCGACTCGCGAACGTCGAGACGACGCAGCACATCTACGACTTCCAGGTCTCGAACGGCTCGATCGTGACGCGCACGTTCGATGCGAGCACGAACACGTTTGGCCCGATCCAGATGCTCGTGCCGAACGCGCCCGGCGCCTCGAACTACTACCCGTCGTGGTCGCCCGATGGTCAGTGGATCGCGTTCACGCGCACCGCCGGCAACTCGTACAACGACGCGACCGCGGAGGCGTGGGTCGTGCGCTCCGACGGCTCGCAGCCGCCGATCATGCTCGCCGCCGCGAACATCGGCTCGGGGCTGACGAACTCGTGGCCACGCTGGGCGCCGTTCGCGCAGAGCGTCGGCGCGAACAACGAGCCGGTGTTCTACCTGACGTTCTCGACGACGCGGCCATTCGGCGTCCGCCCGACCGGCGGCACGCAGATCTGGATGACGCCGTTCTTCCCCGACCGCGCGGCGCAGGGCATCGACCCGTCGGGCCCGGCGTTCCGGATGCCGTTCCAGCTGCTGACGAGCGCGAACCACATCGCGCAGTGGACGCAGCAGGTCGTGATCGGCAAGAACGCGGATGGAACCCCGCTCACGGCACTGCAACAAGCGCAGCGCGCCGGGCTCGCAACGCCCTGAGCACCTCGCATAGGATGCGCGCGATGCAGCGGATGCTCGCGCTCACCGTCGCGCTGTCCATGCTGTCGATGCCGGCCGGCGGCTGCGCCTACTTCACGATCCGGGGCCCGGGCGAGCTCGGGCCCCAGCGGCCGGACTGCACGAAGGAGCTCGGCCCGGCGTACATCGATGCCGGCGTCGGGACCGCTGCCGGGCTCGCCGGCATCGTCGGCGGGCTGCAGCTGATCGACGATCACGGGACGCTCGGTGGCGCGACGATCGTCGTCGGCGTCGTGACGCTGCTCGCGTTCTACGGCTCGGCGACGATCGGCACGGTGCGCGCGAAGCGCTGCAAGGAAGCGCTCGCCGAGTGGAACTTCCGTTTCAGGAACCAGTAGGCGCTACGGACAAGTGACCGCGATCGCGAGCTGGTTGTTGTCCTCGCGGCACTCGAGGTTGAGCCCGCTGCCGTTCCCGCGATCGTCGACGGCAACGATGCCATCGCCCGGCGGCCCGGCCCACGTGCAGCTCGCGGTCGTGCAGATGCCGGGGAACATGCGCTCGGTCGTCATCGCCGTGCAGCGCAGCTCCTGCGGCGGTCCGGCGGCGTAGACCGCGACCGGCTGGCCGGCCGCGACCGGCTCGGTGCCGCGGTTACAGACCTCGGCGGTGATCGTCGGGCCGCCGGCCTCGCAGGTCACCTTCGCGCGGCGCACGGTGAGATCCGGGATCGCGCCCGGCACGATGCCCTCGCCCGGCGCGTTCTGCCGGAAGTTGTTGAGCCCGGCCTGCTTCCAGTTCTGCAGCCACTGGCTCGTGCGCGGCACCTTCGCCGAGCCGTCGATGTTCGTGACGCTGTACGCGTGCTGGTTCCAGATCGTGCGCGTCGACACCCAGCGATCGACGCTGTCCGCGAGCACGCGGACGCCGGTCGCCTTCGCATCGGCCGGATGCGCCGCGCGACACACCTTGCCGGCGGCGGACGGACCGGCGATCGGATCGAGGCACACGAAGCCATCGCCGCCGCAGTCGGGATCGGTCGTGCAGCGGCAGCGGCCGAGCGCATCGCCCGGCTGGTCGCGGCCGCACGACGTCGTCGACGGACAGTCGGAGTCGTCGAGGCACTGCACGCCGTCGAAGATCGGATCGACCGCGGGGCACGTGACGTTGCAGTTCTGGTTCGACGTCGAGACGATCTCGGCGTTGAAGTCCGCGTCGGTATCGACGACGAGCGGGTTCTCGTACCACGTGCACGACGTCCGGAACCGCGAGTACACGACCTTGCCGGTGATGCCGTCGTAGACGCGCGTGAAGCACTCGTCGCCGTAGACGACCTCGGCGCGGCTGTCGCCATCGAAGTCGAACACGCTCGAGCCGGTCGTGTTCGACGAGAAGTCCTGCGACTGCTGGACCCACGCGATGCCGTCGGTGCGCTGCGACGGACACGTCGCCGGATCCGGCGTGCCGCGGCAGTCGAGATCGAACACGTGATACGCGCTCGCGCCCGCGGACGCGAACTCGACACGGCCGTCGCCATCGAAGTCGGCGATCGTCGGCGGCCCGCCCTTGCCGATCGGGCCGGCGCCGAGCGACTGCAGGTTCGCGCTGAAGATCTCGCGGCCGTCCTTCGTGAACACCTTCGCGACGCCCGCGCTGACGACCGCGATCTCCGCGATGCCGTCGAGCGTGCCGCGATCATCGGCGCCGCCCGCCGGGAACGTCCCGAAGTCCGCGATCGCGGTGTGGCCGTTCGCGAACGGCAGCGCCTGCTTGCCGACCCACCGCCGTGCCGCCTTGTCCCAGGTGTACAGCTCGGTGCCGGTCACGAGGTCGGGCGCGCCATCGCCGTCGACATCGGCGACGATCGGCACGTAGCCGGTGCCGATCGAGTCGACCGCGCCCGCGATCGATTCGTCGATCGTCGCGCCGGTCGCGCCGTCGTAGACCGCGCCGTAGAACAGGACCTCGGGCTTGCCGTCGTCGTCGAGATCGTGAATCGACGGGCCCGCCCAGTCGCACAGATCGTTCGCGAACGTCGACGTCGTCTGCCACAGCGGCTCCCACGCGCCGGTCGGCCGCAGCGTGAACGCGACGAGCCCGCCGTCGGTCCGGGCCGCGACGATCTCCGGCGTCGGATCGCCGGCGAGATCGGCGATCGCGACCGACGCCGACGCGATCACCGACGGTGCTGCGATCGTCGCCTGCTGCTCGCAGCTGCGGCCGTCGATGATGCGGATCACGCCGAAGAACGCGGGATCCGTGCCGGCGCACGACTGCGCGCCACCGTCGGTGAAGTTGTACGACGTGAAGACGATCGACGGCGACGCGAACTCGCCGCCGCCGGTGTAGAACGACGCGACCATCGGCGTCGCGAGCACGTTGACGTGCGCCGGGAACGGATCGCCGACCGGCGGCCCGAGCCACTCGCACTGCGCGTTCGGAAAGAACACGCCGGGCACCGGCTCGCGCGTGCACGCGGGATCGTTCGCGCCGCCGGGGCCGACGCCCCACGGCAGACACTCCATGTTCGGGACGTCGCAGTACTGGTCGCCGGGGCAGTCGAGGTTCGACGAGCACGGCGTCGGCGGCGGCACGCAGGTCTCGTAGCGACACACGAGATCGTCGGTGCACGCGGGCACGCACACCGAGCCGCCGTCGGAGTTGTTGCCGTTCTCGCTACCGCAGTCGCAGCTGGGAACGAGCGCGGAGCCAAGGACCAGAACGACCGCGAACGCGCGCGACGTGATCATGGGTTTGTGACCGCACTCTACAGCGCGCGATCACGCCGCGAAACGGGACGCTCGTCGCCACCTGGCAGTCCTCACTGAGGACGCCAGACCCGAGCACGCGGTGCGCTACGGGCGCATCTGCTTGCACACCGCCTGGTTCGCGCAGTCCTCGGTCACCTTGACGGTCTCGCTGCGCTTCTTCTTCCACTCCTTGAGCCGGATCTCCTCGGCGTGCCGCTTCGCCGCCGCCTTCTGCTCCTCGATCTTGCGCAGGTTCGCGGCCGCCGCCTCGCGCTCGGCCTTCGTCGTCGCGATCCGCACGCGCTCGACCGCGTCGGCGACCTTGCCGTCGAGCTCCTGGACCTCGCGATCGATGCGCTCGAGCTCGGCCTTGGCCTGCGCCGCTTCTTGCTCGGCCTGCTTCGCCGCCGCGATCGCGGCATCGCGCTTCTGCGTCGCCTCGTCGCTCGTCGACATCGCACGTACCATCAGCACGATCGCGACCGCCACGCCGACGAGCGCGAGCGCGGTCACCGCGACCATCCAGGTCGGCCGCTGCTTCGCGACCTCGGCCCGGCGCAGCTCGAGCTCCTGCTGCGTGCGCATCCGCTCGAGCTCCACCTGCTGACGCGCGCGCTCCGCTGCCTCGAGCGCCTCGACGCGCAGCCGGACCTCGCGCTCGGCTTCGAGCTTCGTTCGCTCGATCGCGAGCTTCGCCTCGTGCTCGGCGCGCGCCCTCGCCTCCTCGGCCGCCTGGCGCTCGGCCTCGGCACGCGCGAGCTCCGCCTGCCGCAGCTCCTCGGCGCGGATCACCGCCGCGCGCTCCTCTGCCAACCGTTGCTCCTCGATCGCCTTGAGCTCGGACAGCGATGCGAGGAGCGAACCTTCGATCCGAACGGATTGCATGATCGCCAGGACACGCGCGGCTCGCGGCGATTGCAGGCGGGAACGCTGGGGTCCGTCTCGGGGAACGCCAAGCGATCGGCGCCTCGTCGGAGAGCCGCCCGAAACGGAACGCAAAGCCGCCGAGCCCGGACTATCGCAAAGAGGCAAAGCCGCAAAGCCCGCAAAGGATCATCGAGGCGACCGCCCTGCCCTTCACGAGACCCGACGAGAACACGTACACCGCGCACGGCAGTTTTGGACCGTCGCTCTCATCCACCTGCAATCGACCTCCACACGGCGTGTCTTGTCTTGATCGCGAACAAAGCTGGGATGAACGTCGCGTCCAGCAGTGCGTTCGGTCGAGATCGGGAGGGTTTCGGCGCGCCCGAAAAGACGAAGGGCGCCGAAGCGCCCCACGTACAAACGATCTGGCTCGGGCTCGGCTTACGAGCAGCCCTTCGCGAGCGGGTTCTCCTGGCACTCCTTGCTGACCGTGAAGCCCTGCTTGCGCTTGGCCTTGGCGGCAGCTTCCTTGGCAGCAGCGATGCGCTGCTCCATCTCCCACTTCTCCTTCTGGAGCGCCTTGAGCTTGTCGTTCGCCGCCTTGCGATCGGCGTCGGTCTGCGCGGCGACGACGCTGTCGACCGCCTGGGAGACCTTCTTGTCCATGTCCTGCAGATCGCGCTGCAGCTTGTCGACGAGCGCGACCGCCTGATCGGCGGCTTCCTCGGCCTTCTTCTTCGCGATCTCGGCCTGGCGCGCCTTCTCCTGGTCCTCGTCGGACTGGCCGCTGTACTTGACGACCAGCACGATCGCGATGATCACGCCGACCGTCGCGATGCCGGTGACCGCGAGCATCCACGTCGGACGCTTCTTCGCGACCTCGGCACGCCGCAGCTCCATCTCTTGCTGTAGGCGCTGCTGCTCCAGCAACGCCTGCTGGCGCTGACGCTCGGCAGCCTCGGCCGCCTCGACGCGCATGCGCGCCTCGCGCTCGGCGTTCTCGCGCGCCTGCTCGATCTGCAGCTGCGCTTCGCGCTCGGCGCGAACCTTGGCCTCCTCGGCCTCGCGGCGCTGACGCTCCGCTTCTTCCGCCGCGGCGCGACGCGCCTGCTCGGCGGTCATGCGCGCGTGCTCCTCTTCCTGGACGCGGTTCTCTTCGATCTGGCGGAGCTCTCGCAGGGAGAACAACACCGAATTTTCACGCTTCTCGGGCTGAGCCATGGAACGTCCCTCAACCGCAGCAAACGCCGCGGGACCCAACGATCCATATCATGCTGGATCCCGCGCAGCAACGCGATGTTGGGTCGGCTACGATACCCACATCGTCCATGGGCTTCGTCGATCTGCACAGCCACATTCTGTTCGGGCTCGACGATGGTGCTCCGGATCGTGCCACCGCGATCGCGATGCTCGATGGGCTCGCATCACTGGGTGTCAGCGAGCAATGCGCGACGCCTCACCAGAAGGCTTCGCAATTTTTGCCCGCGTGGGAGCAGGTGGAGAGCACCTACGCGGAGCTCGAGACGCTGCGCAAGCCACATCATCCGACGCTGCGGCTCGCCGCCGAGAACATGTGGGATGATGTGTTCTATCGCCGAGCTGCCGACGACACGATCCCGGGTTATCGCGGGACAACCGCGTTCCTGGTCGAGATCCCGCCGCCGCTGATGCCGCCGAACATGGGCGACCGGCTGTTCAAGTTCCTGCGCGAAGGCAAGCTGCCGGTGCTCGCGCATCCCGAGCGCTACCACGCGCTGTGGGACGACCTCGAGCTCGCGCGGACGCTGTCGCGGATCTGCGCGTTCGTCGTCGACCTGCCGGCGCTCGCCGGGTTTCACGGCCGGCGCGAGAGCAAGGCGGCGCGCCAGCTGCTCGAGCAAGGGCTCGCCGCCGCGGTCGCGACCGACGCGCACCAGGTCGGCGACATCCAGCAGGCCGCGGCCGGCCTGAACTGGATCGACAAGAAGCTCGGCGTCGCAGCTGTTACACGGCTGTTCGACACGAACCCGCGCGCGATCCTGGCCGGCGAGCTGCCCGACTGACGACCGACGGACGGCGGACGGACGCCGCCAGAAACTGGCGCGCCGCGATCACCGCGTCGAAGATCGCGCCATGCGACGACTGCTGCTGGCGATCGCGCTCGCATCGGCGACGGCGAGCTCCGCCGCTGCACGCTCGGAGAAGACGCTCGCGTACGCGCGCGACCACGCGTGGCCGACCGCCGTGCGGTTCGTCGCGGTCGACGAGTCGGCGAAGATCCTCGAGAAGGACGGCGACGCGGGCTACGTGCTGTTCGAGATCAAGGATCAGGGCAAGCTGTATCGCGGCTCGCTCGAGCTGGTGACCGTCACGGTGAACGGCCAGCCGAACGTCAAGCTCGTCGTCACGCTCGTCGACCGGCCGAGCTGGATGGAGGTCGCGATGCTGACGCGACTCGAGCAGAAGCTGCGCGCCGACCTCGGCTCGCCCAATCCCGCGCCGAGCAAGCCGCGCGACGACAAGCCAAACGACAAACCGAAAGATTCCGACAAGCCCGACGGCGACAAGAAGCCCGACAAGCCGGGCGACCCGCCTGCGATTTCCCGTCCGCTCTGAGCGAGGTAGGCTCGCGCCGCTATGTCGAGCTCGATGCCCGTGGATCTGCGAAGTGACACCGTGACCCGCCCGACGCCGGGCATGCGCAAGGCGATGGCCGAGGCGGAGGTCGGCGACGACGTCTACGGCGAGGATCCGACGGTGCGCCGGCTCGAGGCGCGCGTCGCCGAGTTGCTCGGCACCGAAGCGGCGCTGTTCACGCCGAGCGGCACGCAGGCGAACCAGATCGCGCTGCGCGCGCACACGCGGCCCGGCGACGAGATCATCATCAGCCGCGAGGCGCATTGCTGGCGCCACGAGTCGGGCGCGCTCGCCGCGCTCGCCGGCGTGCAGACGAACATGCTGCCGGACTACACGTTCACCGGCGCCGAGGTCCGCGCGGTGTTCAAGCCCGACGAGCCGTACGTGTCGCCGACGCGCGTCGTCGCGGTCGAGAACACGCACAACATGGGCGGTGGCATCGTGTGGCCGGTCGCCGCGCTCGCCGAGGTGACGTCGACCGCGCACGCGCTCGGGATGACGACGCACCTCGACGGCGCACGGATCTGGAACGCTGCGGTCGCGAGCGGGGTGTCCGAGCGCGAGCTCGCCGCCGGCTTCGATTCGATCAGCGTGTGCCTGTCGAAGGGGCTCGGCGCACCGGTCGGCTCGCTCGTCGCCGGCACGCGCGACTTCATCCGGCGCTGCCATCGCTATCGCAAGATGTACGGCGGCGGCATGCGGCAGGCCGGCATCCTCGCGGCGGCCGGGCTGTACGCGCTCGAGCATCATCGCGAGCGCGTCGCCGACGATCACGCGAATGCGCGCGCGCTCGCCGAGGCGCTCGCCGACGCGCCGAACGTCAGCGTCGACGTCGACCGCATCCAGACGAACATCGTGATGATCGATCTGACGAAGGGCAACGCCGAGGCGGTGATCGCGGTCGCGCGCGAGGACGGCGTGCTGCTCGGCGCCGCCGGTCACACGCGGATCCGCGCGGTCACGCACCTCGACGTCGATCGCATGGCGGTGCTGCGCGCGGCCAAGACGATCCGGGAGATCGCCGCGGCACTGTGAGGTCGCTCGCGCTCGCCGGCCTGCTGGCCGCCTGCTCCGCTCCGGCAACGCTGTCCGAGCTGTCGACCGCGGAGCGCCGCGCCGATGCCGGCGACACCGACGGCGCGGTCGCGTCGTATCGCGAGGCGCAAGCGACGTGTCGTGCGCTCAAGCCCGCGCGGCGTGCGAAGGCGGCGTGCGCCGAGGCGCTGCTCGGCGAGGCCGAGACGCTCGAGCACGCGCAGCGCACCGACGCCGCGATCGCCGCGTACCTCGCGATCCCCACGAAGGCGACCGACGATCCGGCGACCGCCGCGGTCGCGGTGTATCGCGCCGGCGAGCTGCTGCTGCGCGCACACAAGGACACCGACGCGTGGACCGCGCTGTGGCGCGTCGTCACCGAGTGGCCCGACGAGGCGCCCGCCGCCGATGCGGTGCGCGCGCTGCTGACCGATGGCCGGCGCCGCGATCCACGCGCGCTCGCCGATCAGCTCGCGAAGCTGCTGACGCCGCTTGCGGAGACCGCGGTCGCCGACAACCTGATCTGGTCGCTCGCGGATCTGCAGGAGCACGAGCTCGAGAATCCCGCCGCGGCGCGCGCGCTCTACGATCGGATCCCGATTGATCACGCGGACAGCGGGCTGCGCGACGACGCGCGCTGGCACGCGGCACGGCTGTCGCGCGCGCTCGGTGATCCGAAGGGCTGTGTCGAGCGCCTGCGCGCGCTGCTCGCGACGCGCGAGGTCGCGTTCGGCGCCGGCTCGTACTTCTCGATCTGGCTCGACGACGCGCAGCTCGAGCTCGGCCGCGTGCTGCGCGACGATCTCAAGGACCTCCCCGGCGCGGCCGCCGCGTTCCGCAAGCTGCCGAAGGACTATCCCGCGTCGATCCTGAAAGATGACGCGCTGTACGAGCTCGCGGTCACGCTCGAGCGCGCCGGCGATCACGCGGGTGCGTGCACGACGCTCGCGCAGCTCGCGAAGCAATCGCCCGACTCGAAGTACGTCGCGCGTGGCCGGGAGCTATGTCCGCGGTGACCGAGTCCGCGCGGCCGGCGATCCGGTTCGCCGACGTCCACAAGCGCTACGGCCATCGCCGCGTGCTCGACGGGATCGAGCTCGAGATCCGGCCGGGCGCGCGGATCGGCCTGATCGGCCCGGCGGCGTCGGGCAAGAGCGTGATCTGCAAGCTCGCGTGCGGGCTCGAGACGCCCGATCACGGATCGATCGAGGTGCTCGGCGAGCACATCCACGAGCATGGCAAGCCGGCACGCCGCGAGGTCAGCCTCGGCGATCTGCGCAAGCGGATCGGGTTTCTGTTCCAGAACTACGCGCTGTTCGACTTCTTGACCGTCGAGCGCAACGTCGCGTTCCCGCTCGAGCAGCGCGGCGGGATGACCGCCGACGAGATCGCGACCCGCGTCGCCGAGCGCATCCGTGCGGTCGGGCTCGCCGGCAGCGAGCACAAGCTCACCGGCGAGCTGTCCGGCGGCATGAAGAAGCGCGTCGGCATCGCGCGCGCGACCGTCGCCGACGCCGAGCTCGTGATCTACGACGAGCCGACCGCCGGCCTCGATCCGGTGACGACGCAGAAGATCTACGACCTGCTCGCCGCCGACCAGCAGCGCACGAAGGCGACCGTGCTCGCGGTATCTTCGGACGTCGTGGCGCTCGCCCGCTTCGTCGACGAGATCGTGTTCCTGTACCGCGGCAAGCTCGTGTATCGCGGCGCCGCGGCGACGATCGCCGACGCGCCCGATCCGCTCGTCCGCCAGTTCGTGCGCGGCGAGCTCGAAGGGCCGCTGTCGGACACCGCGCAGCAGGAGGACGCGTGATCACGAGCCTCGGCGCCGGCGCGATCCGCGTCGCGCAGGAGGTCGGCGGCATCGTCGTCCTGACCGGCCAGGTGCTGCGCGCGCTGATCCCACCGCGCAACCTGCGCGGCCCGTGGATCGATCGCCTGGAGCTGTTCAAGGCGCTCTACAAGATGGGCAACCGCTCGGTGCCGATCGTCGCGCTCACGGCGTTCTTCGCCGGCGCGCTGATGATGCTGCAGTCGGGCCCGTTCGTGAAGAAGTTCGGCGCGACCGCGCTCGCCGGCTGGGGCGCGGGCTACGCGGTGCTGCGCGAGATCGGGCCGATCTTGATCGCGCTGATGTTCTCGGGGCGCGTCGGCGCGAACAACACCGCCGAGCTCGCGACGATGACCGTCACCGAGCAGCTCGATGGCCTGCGCGCGCTCGCGATCGATCCGATCCGGTTTCTCGTCGTGCCGCGCGTGGTCGCGATGATGGTGATGCTGCTCGCGCTGACAGTGATCGGCGATCTCGTCGCGCTGCTCGGCGCCTCGATCGTCGGCAAGCTGATGCTCGATATCGACTGGTCGACGATGTACCACTCGTTCGCCGACAACCTGAAGCCGTACGACTTCCTGCACGGCATCTACAAGTCGATCGCGTTCGGGATCGCGATCGCCGTGTCGTCCTGCTACTTCGGCGTCACCGTGCGCGGTGGCGCGGTCGGCGTCGGGCGCGCGGTCAACGCGGCGGTCGTCGCGGCGGCGGTTTCGATCATGCTGCTCGACTTCTTCCTCACCTACCTGACCGGATGACGGTGATGCGCGCACGGATCGAACGCCTCGGCGAGATCGCGATCGATGCAGCGCGCGCTGCGATCGAGCTGTGGCTTGTCTACGTCGGCACGATCGCCGGGATCCTGCGCGGACTGTCGCGTCGCCACGGCGGTCGCGGCCGCCCCAAGGGCGAGCTCGTGCGCCAGCTCTACGCGATCGGCAATCGCTCGCTCGTGTTCGTCGCGGTGACGCTCGGCTTCATCGGCATGGTGATGACGTACCAGGCGTGCCTGCAGCTCGGCCGCGTCACCGGCGACTACTCGCAGGTCGGCAGTCAGTTCCTGCGCCTGATCGTCTCCGACTTCGGACCGACGCTGACCGGCCTGATGCTCGCGACGCGCGTCGGCGCCGGCATCGCGGCCGAGATCGGATCGATGAAGGTCACCGAGCAGATCGACGCGCTGCGGATGAGCGGCGTGCTGCCGATCGATTACCTGATCGTGCCGCGGTTCCTCGCGAGCATCGTGATGACGCTGATGCTGACCGTCGTCGGCAGCGGCATCATGTACGCGGCCGGCGGGCTGACCGCGCAGTCGTCGTTCGGCGTCAACCCGAACACGTTCTACGATCTGTCGTTCGTGCGGCCGCGCCACCTCGTGCTGTTCATCGTCAAGGCCGGTGCGTACGGCGCGGCGATCCCGGTCGTCGCCGGGTTCTGCGGGCTGCGCGCGCGCGGCAGCTCCGAGGGTGTGGGCTGGGCGACGACCGCGGCCGTGATCGGCAGCTCGTTCGCCGTGATCGTCCTCGACTTCATCATCTCGGCGGCCGCGCTGTTTCTCACAGGCGGTGATCTGTGAGCGGGTACATCGAGTTCAAGGACGTCAAGAAGGCGTTCGGCGGCAAGCCGGTGCTGAAGGGCATGAGCCTCGCGGTGCAGAAGGGCGAGGTGATGTTCATCATCGGCACGTCGGGCGTCGGCAAGTCGGTCACGATCAAGCACCTGATCGGCCTGCTGCGCATCGACGCCGGCGAGATCTGGTTCGACGGTCAGCGGATCGATGGCCTGACCGAGCGCGAGCTGATGCCGATCCGCAAGCGCATCGGGATGGTGTTCCAGAGCTCGACACTGTTCGATTCGATGACGCTCGCCGAGAACGTCGAGCTGCCGCTGCGCAAGCACGCGCGGATGCGCGCGAGCGCCCGGCTCGAGGATGCGCGCAAGCGCCTCGCGCAGGTCTACATGGCGGAGTACGCCGATCGCTATCCGGCGGAGCTATCCGACGGCATGCGCAAGCGGGCCGCGATCGCGCGCACGCTTGCGCTGGCTCCGGACGTCGTGCTGTTCGACGAGCCGACGACCGGGCTCGATCCGGTGAGCGCACGCCGCGTCGATCGGCTGATCCGCGAGCTCGCGGACAACCTCGGCGTCACCGCGATCGTCGTGTCGCACGATCCGCCGTCGATCTTCGGGATCGCGGATCGCGTCGCGTTCCTCTACCAGGGCATCGTCCACGTCGTCGCGACGCCGGCCGAGCTGCAGGCCTCGACCGATCCGATCGTGCAGCAGTTCATCCGTGGCCAGTCGTCGGGACCGATGGAGACGCCGGGTTTCTAAGGAAACCGGTTGCCCATCGCGGCCTTGTTGTCGCACTCGCACAGCGACGCCTGCACCGCCGTGCAATCGCGATCGTCGTACGTCGACGACGAGCCGAGCCGCACGCAGTCCGCGGTCTCGCCGCCATCGGGATTCGAGCCGGCCCACGGGTTGCCGCTCTGCGCGGGATTCGGCTCGTTGTTGACCCAGATGAACGTGCCCTCGTTCAGCAGATCGGTCAGCCCGATCCACGCGTTGTTCGGCACCGACTCGCCGTCGATCGCGACACGCTCGGCATCGTCGCCGAACGTCGCGAGGTGCGTCTTGCCCGTGTAGCCGACCCCGTCGGCCTCGCACGCCTCTTCCCCGAGGCGCCACGTCAGCATCGCGCTCAGCACCTTGTACTTCGAGAACCCCATCCCGGTGAGATCGATGTTGTAGCCAGGTGGACAGCCATCGATCAGCGGCGGCGCGTCCGGTGCGCCATCGGGCGGTCCATCGGGCGGCATCGCATCCGATCCCGATCCGGAACCGTCCGAGCTCGACCCGCCATCGATCGGCTGATTGTTCGGACTAAACGTGCAGGCGCCGAAACCGAACGCGAGCCACGCCGTAAGTAGTGGTGTCCTCATCGCGCAGGCCTGAAACAAACGTAGGCCGGACTCCAGTAAACCATGGCTCTTACGTCGACGGCGCGGTTTTGTGGAAGTGGTTGATTTTGAGGGACCGAGGTTTCAATATCTGGCCCTCTCAAGGGGTGAATCGATGAATTGTCCGACTTGTGGTGCGGTGAATCAGCCTGGTGCAGCGTTCTGCTCGCAGTGCGCGACCAACTTGCTCGTTCCGCCGGGGATGGGAGCTCCCCCGCCGCCGCCGATGCAGAACATGGCGTATGGCCAGGACCCGTACTACGCGCCGCCGATGATGACGCGCACGTCCGGCATGGCGATCGCGGGCTTCGTGCTGTCGTTCTTCTGCGCGCTGCTCGGACTGATCTTCTCGTGCATCGGTCTGTCCGAGGTCAAGAAGTCGGGCGGCACGGTCACCGGTGAAGGCCTCGCGATCGCGGGCATCATCATCTCGATCCTCGGCTTCCTGCTCAGCATCGTCTACTGGTCGTCGATGAGCCGGAGCCACTTCTAGCCATGTACCGCGACGATCTTGCCGCGACGCACGCCCGCGTCGAGCAGCTCCAGCGCGAGCTGTCCGCCGCATCGTCGCAGACGGTCCAGGATCAGCAGCGGATCGCGGCGCTCACCGCGCAGCTCGCCGCCACCCAGGCGGCGCTGCAGCGGCTCGGCGGCGCGCTCCAGCACTATCAGCCGTACGGGGCGAGCTACATCTTTCCGTCGCGTGGCGGGACCGTGCTGACGCTCGGCATCCTGTCGCTCGTCGTGTGCTCGGTGATGGGCCCGATCGCGTGGGCGATGGGCAACGAGGAGCTGCGCCGGATCGAGAGCGGCCAGACCTCGCCGGACGGGCGCGGTAGCGTCGTCGCCGGCCGCGTGTGCGGCATCATCTCGTCGGTGCTGCTCATGTTCAGCGCCTTCATCTTCCTCCTCGCTCTCGCGACGGTGCACTGATGATCAAGTGTCCAACCTGCGGTACTGACAACCTCGACAGCGCGGTGTTCTGCTCGCAATGCGCGACGAACATCACCGGTCAGGGCACGGGCGTGAAGTACAACCCGTACGCGCACGCGCCGCCGCCCTCGCCGTACGCCGGCAACCCGTATCCGGGCAACCTGTACGCGCCGGGCGGCTACTCGCTGCCGTCGCGGTCGTCGACGATCCTCACGCTCGGCATCCTGGCGCTCGTCGTGTGCGGCATCATGGGGCCGATCGCGTGGGCGATGGGCAGCGAAGAGCTGCGCCGGATCGACGAAGGCCTGACCGATCCGACGCAGCGCGGGACGGTCGTCGCCGGTCGCGTGTGCGGCATCGTCGCGACCGTGCTGATGGGCGTCAGCCTGCTGTTCGTCGTGTACGTGTTCGCGATGGCCGCGGGCCACTCGCACCGCTACTGATGACCGCGTCCGCGACCGCGCCACGCTCGAGGTTCACGGCGGCGCGGCTCGCCGCTGCCCTGTGGGGCGCGATGATCGTCGCGGGCATCGTGATCGGCGCGGTCGGTCCGGCGTCGTGGCGTGACTCGATCGCGCACGACGGTCCGGGCTGTCCGTTCCTGCGCGCGACCGGCCTGCCGTGTCCGTTCTGCGGGATGACGCGCGCGACGATGGCGATGGCGAGCGGTGACTTCGGCGGCGCGTTGCACTTCCATCCGCTCGCGCCGCTCGTGCTGTTCGGCAACCTGTTCCTCGTCGGCGTGGTGGTCGCGGGACGCGCGGATGCGCTGCTGCAGGGCAAGCGACCGTACGTCTTGCTCGGGTCGATCATTGCGATCTGGATCTTGCGCTTCCTGCTGTAATCACACGGCTTGCGCGCGCGCCGGCCGTCGTTACGTTGGGCCGCATTGAACACCACCTGTCCTCGCTGCCACGGCAGCAACGTCGTCGGATCCACCTTCTGCGCGCACTGCGCCTCCCCGCTCTCGCTCGCGTACGCGGCGCCGCCACCGGATCTCCGGCCGTCGCGTGGCACCGCGGTGCTCGTGCTCGGCATCCTGTCGCTGACGATCTGCGGCATCTTCGGTCCGATCGCGTGGGCGATGGGCCGCGGCGAGCTGAACCGGATCATGGCGGGTGAAGCGTCGCCGCAAGGTCGCGGGCTCGCGAACGCCGGCATGATCTGCGGCATCGTCGGCACGCTGGTGCTCGCCCTGCAGGCCGTGATGCTCGTGCTGATGCTCTAGGCCGCAGCTTGCGAGGCCGATCCGTATAGGCGAGCGCCGCGCGAGCCGATCTTGAAGGAGACTGCAGCCATAGGCCGAAGGGCTATGGCCTACAGGCTCCTAGTTCTGCGGGCGCGCGATCACCTTCCACGGCTGGCGCTTCAAGATCTTGCCGAGCTCCTTCGCATCCTCGGGGAACTCGGGATCCTGTGCGAGCCGGCCGATCGTGCCCTCGCCGCGCGCGATCCGATCGGTCAGCTCCTGCACCTTCGCGAGCAGTGGATCGATCTTGTCGATCGCGGCGCGCACGCGATCGATCGCGACCTCGACCGCGTGGATCGCGGCCGGCCCGCGCTCGCCGATCCGGTCGCGTAGCCGGTCGACGCTCGCGGTCAGGACGCGCGCGCGCTGACCGAGCGTGTCGAGCATCGTCCGCGCCTTCGCGATCGTCAGCCGCGCCTGATCGACGACGCGCGCGAGTCGATCGAGGCCAGCCTCGCCGCCGAGCGTGACGTCGCGCAGCCGGTCGGTCTCGGCGAGCAGGCCCTCGACCTCGACGCCGAGCGAGGCCACGCCGGCGATGTTCGGCTGCAGCTCGTCCATCGTCGTCGCCAGCTGGCGGAGCTCGCCGCGCAGCCGGTCGAGCTCGGGGCCGACCGCGTCCGCGAACTGCATCGCGACGCCGACGTTGTCGAACGTTCGCTGCAGCACGCGATCGAGTGTCGGCGGATCGATGCCGCGCAGGCGATCGCCCTGCGCGAGCACCGGCGCGTCCGGATCCGGCGCCGGCGCGATCTCGAGGTAGCGCTCCGAGAACGGCCCGCGCGACGCGACGAAGATGTCACCGCCGCGATGGATGTGGCGCGCGACGTCACGCTCGATCGCGACCGTCGCGACGACGCCCTCCTCACCGTCGAGCGGCCCGGGCGCACCGCGCGGCGACAGCGCGATCGATTCGATGCGACCGACCGGCTGCCCGGCGACGACGAGCGACGCGCCTTCGCGCAGCCCGCCGGTGCCGCGGAAGTACACCGCGACGCGGATGTGACGCCCCCACTCGATCTTGTCGACGATGAACACGAAGAACAGGATCGCGATCGCGAGCAGCAGCAGCACGATGCCGCCGACGCGCCGGGTCAGCCGTTCGTCTTGCGCGAGCAAGCTCATGCGCCGGCCGCTACTCCTTCCAGAAGAACTTCCACGGATTGCGCTTGAGGTCGCGGATCAGCTCGCGCAGATCGCTGTACAGCTCGTCGCGCGACAGCAGCGCGCCCGCGGTGCCCTTGCCCGCGCGCAGGTCGGTGACGAGGCCGTTGACGTTGTCGATCAGGCCACCCGCCTGACCCGCGGCGGCCGCTGCCTTGTCCGCGGCGTTGATCGCGCGATCGATCCGCTGCTCGGTGATGATGCCGGTGACGCGCGTCGCGTCGGTCATCAGGCTCGACGCCTTCGGCGTCAGCTCGGTCATCGTCTGCTGCGCGGTCACGAGCGTCCGGTCGGCGTTCGCGACGAGGCTCGCGATCGGCTTGCCATCACCGAGCCCGCTGTTGACCTTCGCGAGCGTCGTCTTCGCCTCGCGCGCGAGCTCGGCACCGTTGCCGATCAGATCCGCGAGCTGCTTGCGGTTGTCGACCAGTAGCTTGTTGACCTCGGCGACCGCGCTCGCGCCGTTCGAAAGCAGGTGCTTGATCGCGTCGCGATCGTCGCGCAGCACCGACGACACGCCCTCGAGCACCTCGTACAGCCGCGCGACCACGAGATCGGTGCGCGGTGGATCGTGGACGAAGTGCGGATCGTGGACGATCGCGTCCGCGGTGATCGGCGGGTGCTCCCAGTCCTTGCCCGGCACGATCTCGAGGTACTGCTCGCCGAGCACGCCCGCGGTGTTGATGAAGAACTCGGCATCGGAGCGGATGCTGTCGCGCACGCGATCCTCGATCCACGCGGTGACGCGCACCTGCACGCGCTTGCCGCCGAGCTTGTCGTCGGGCTTGCCGCCCCAGAACTCGACGTCCTGGACCTTGCCGACCTTGATGCCCGAGACCTTGATCGGCGCACCGGCCTGCAGCGAGCCGACGTAGTCGAAGTCGACCTTGATCGTGAAGCCCGACCGCAACGAGAAGTTGCCGAGCACGAAGATGAAGCCGAGCAGGATCGCGCTCGAGATCAGGATCAGAAGCCCGACCTTGAATTCCAGGCCGCGTTCACGCATCGCGCGTGATCGTAGCCCAACACCGACGAGAAGCCTGCATTACATCGCGTCGGGAGGCGCGTCGACCGGCGCGTCGGGCGGCGCATCGACCCCCGCATCGACGTCGCCGTCGACGGGTGGCGGTGGCGGAGCGTCCGGCTGCGGCGGCGAGCTCATCCCGGCGCAGACGTGCGGCGTGACATTGAAGTCACAGAGCAGGCCGCGATCGCACTCCGAGGACGCCGCGCACTCCTCGCCGCTCTGTTTGACGCTCGTGCTCGTACAGCCGCACAGCATCAGAAGCATGAGCCATCGCATCGGCCGATCGTACTCCGATCATCGCGCCCGAAAACAACAAACGGCCCGGAGGTTCCGAGCCGTTGGAGCTGCAACGTTTTGCGATCAGGCGGGCGGCGGGTAGCCACCACCCGGCGGTGGATAGCCTCCACCACCTGCGGGCGGCGGGTAGCCTCCACCCGGCGGCGGATAACCTCCGCCCGGCGGCGGATAGCCTCCACCCGGCGGCGGATAGCCACCCCCTGGCGGCGGATAACCGCCACCACCACCACCACCCGAACGCTGTCCCGCGAACAGCGCCTTCGCTTCCTCGTACGCGGCAGGCGCGAACATCATCAGCACGCCGAAGAACGCGACGAGTCGCACGAGGAAGTGCAGCATCATCAGGATCGCGCCGATGCCGCCGCTGTGGTGAACCAGGTCGGCGAGCGACGCGAGCACGATCGCGAGCGGCAGCCACAGGATCAAGACCGCCGCGACGAGCGGCCCGAACGCATCGACCGCCTGGAGAGCCGGTGGCAGCTTCTGCGGCGGCACGACGAAGATCGCGCACAGCACCCCGAGCATCGTCACGAGGAAGTCGAGCAGGTGCAGGATGATGTTCAGGAAGCCACCGCTGAAGTGGAACGTGATGCTGAACAGATCGATCCAGTGCGGCAACAGCATCAATGCGCCGACCGCGATGATGATGCGCGCGATCTGATCGGTCGGTTGTGCGATGCGCGCGAGCAAGCCGAAGACGAGCACGGCATACGCGAGCATGTAGAGCGAAGCGCCTGGCACTGCCATCGAGATGCCGGCGAACGACACCGCGAACGGGATCCATTGCAGGACCACGGGCGGCACCTGCTGGCGAATGTTCGGCGGCGCGGCCGCGACGAGCAGGTACAGCGCACCGGCGATGATCGGCCAGATCACCCAGTACCAGAGCGGCATCTGGAACGGGAACGTGAGCTTCGGGCTCGTCGCGACCGGGATCACGATCGACGCGACGAGCGCCGCGCCGGCGATGAACAGCACCTTCTTCTGGAGGTTCGCATCGCGCAGGCGCGCGACCGGGATGCCGAAGATCGTGCCGGGCGCCGACGTCGGGATCCGGCGCGCCATGTCGTCGAGCGGACCGGGCAGATCCTGCTGCGGCGCGACGCCAAACCCGCCCGCTTGCGGGTACGACGGCTGCGCTTGCGGATACTGCGGCGGCGGCTGACCGAAGCCACCGGGCTGTTGCGGCGGCGGCGCACCGAAGCCACCGGGCTGCGGCTGACCGAAACCGCCCGGCTGCTGCGGCGGCGGAAACCCACCGGCTTGCGGCGGACCGGGCGGCGGAAACCCACCCGGACCTTGCGGCGGATAGCCACCGCCGGGCGGCGGGAAGCCTTGCGGCTGTGGCGGCTGACCGTAGCCTTGCTGCGGCGGCGGAAAGCCCGACGGCTGCGGCGGCGGAAACCCTTGCGGCTGCGGCGGTTGACCGAAGCCACCGGGCGGCTGCGGCGGCTGACCGTACTGCGGCGGCTGACCGAAGCCACCGGGCTGCTGCGGCGGTGGGAACCCACCCGGCTGCTGCGGCGGCGGAAACCCGCCCGGCTGCTGCGGCGGTGGAAAGCCACCCGGTTGCGGCGCGGGACGCGCGGGCTGACCGGGTTGCGGAGGAGCGAAGCCTTGCTGCTGAGGAGGCGCGAACCCGCCGGGCGCATTCGGCGGACGTTGGATCACCGGCGCGGCGTGACCGAACATGGTCTTCGCCGGCTGTGCTGCGGGCGCGCCCGGCTGCATCGGAGGCATCGGCCGTCCGCACGTGCCGCAGGCCGGTGCGTTCATCAGCACCGCCGCGCCACAGTACGGGCACGGCCTTGTTGGAGTCGCCATTCGGGAATCCCCTCTTCTTTTACAGAGCGAACGGTATCGTAGCGATACACGCGCCGCAACGAAGTGGCGTCGATTTGGGCGTGGTACATCTCGAGCGTGGCGCGGCGGCTAGCCGGACACGATGGCGTGCGAGGCCAGGCCGTCGAAGTACGGATCGCCGACACGACCGTACGTGCATTTGCCGACGAGAGCATCGCAGCGGCGGCGCTCGCGAGTGGCACGCGCGTGCTGTCGCGCTCGCTGAAGTATCACCGGCCGCGCACGTTCTTCTGTCTCGAAGGCCACTGCAGTGGCTGTCTCGTGCGGCTGTCCGGCGTGCCGAACCTGCGCGCGTGCCAGGCGCCTTGCGTGCACGGTGCCGAGGTCGAGGGCCAGAACGCATTTCCTTCGGCCGAGGTCGACCTGCTCGGCGCCGTGGATTTTCTGTTCTCGCGCGGGCTCGATCACCACACGCTGATGACCGGCTCGTCGGTGCTGAACCGGCTCGCGAACAAGGTCGTGCGCCAGCTGTCCGGGCTCGGCAAGCTGCCGGATCACCCGAGCGGCGACGTTCCCGAGGTCCAGCGCTACGACGTCGACGTCTGCGTGATCGGCGGCGGACCGGCGGGGCTCGAGGCGGCGACCGCGGTCGCGCGCGCGGGCAAGCGCTGCGTGCTCGTCGACGATCAGATGCGGCCCGGCGGCAGCCTGCGCGCGGATCCGCGGACCGGGCGCGCGGTCGCCGAGCAGGCGTGGCGCAACTGCGTCGAGTCCGGCGTCGCGGTGCTCGCGCGCTCGACGGCGATCGGGTTCTATCCCGAGGACGACGGCGGCGTGCTCGCGGTCGCGGCCCCGGATCGGCTGTATCGCGTCTACGCGCGCGCGTGGATCTGGGCGACCGGCGGCTACGCCGTGAACCTGCCGTTCTCCGACAACGATCGCCCCGGCGTGATCGCGGCGCGCGCGGTCGGCCGGCTGCTCGTCGATCACGGCATCGTCGCCGGTGATCGGATCTGCATCGTCGAGGTGCCGGCGCTCGCCGACGACGCAGCGACGCTCGCGAGCGCGCTCGTCGAGGCGGGCGCCGAGGTCACGCGCGTGCCGCTCGATCAGGTGACCGGCACGCGCGGCCGCGGCTGGACGCAGGCGGTCGACACCGCGCGCGGCAAGGTCGACTGCGATGTCGTCGCGGTCGCCGCGCTTCCGGCGCCGGCGTCCGAGGGCGCGCGCCAGCAGGGGTGCCGCGTCATGCTCGATCCGGGCGCGGGAGGCTTCAAGATCGTCGTCGACGAGCACGGGCGCACGTCGACGCCGGGAGTGTGGGCGTGCGGCGATGTCACGGGCTATCGGGGCCCGGTCGGGGCCGCCGCCGATGGTGCCCGCGTCGGCGCGAACGTCGCGGCAGCGACGTAGTAAGGTCATCACGTGGCGGGAAAGATCGTCTTGTGCCGCTGCGAGGACATGACGCTCGCCGATCTCGCGCACAGCGTCTCGCGCGGCTATCGCGACATCGAGGAGGTCAAGCGCTACACCGGCTTTGGCACCGGCCCGTGCCAGGGCAAGGAGTGCCTCGCCGTCGTCGCGACCGAGCTCGCGAAGCTGACCGGCCAGGCGCCGTCGGAGATCCCGCCGTTCACGTCGCGGCCGCCGCTGTCGCCGACGCCGCTGCGGCTGCTCGCGCGCGATCCGGCCGCGCACCGGTTTTCCGACGACGAGGAACCCTGATGCAGGGTGGCATCGACGACGAGCCGGAAGACGAGAGCCGCGCCGACGTCTCCGGCGAGATCCGGCTGCCCGCGACGCTCGAGGGCACCGGGCCGCTTCCCGAGAAGGCCGAGATCGCGATCGTCGGCGGCGGCGTGATGGGGCTGTCGATCGCGTACCACCTCGCGCGGCGCGGGCTGCACGACGTCGTCGTGATCGAGCGCGGCTACCTCGCCGAGGGTGCGTCCGGGCGCAACGGCGGCGGCGTCCGCCAGCAGTGGTCGACCGAGATCAACATCCGGCTGATGCAGGAGTCGGTCGAGCTGTGCCGGCGGTTCGCGGTCGATCTCGGCGTCAACGTCTGGTTCCGTCAGGGCGGCTATCTGTTCCTCGCGCGCAACGCGAAGGAGGTCGCGCGGCTCGAGAAGAACATCGCGATCCAGAACCGGTGCGGCGTCGCGACGCGGATGCTCGAGCCACGCGAGGCGCAGGAGATCGTGCCGGAGCTCCAGCTCGCCGGCATCGTCGGCGCGGCGTACAACCCGACCGACGGCATCCTGTTTCCATGGCCGTTTCTGTGGGGCTACGCGCGGCAGGCGGCGTCGATGGGCGTCCGGATCTTCACGCAGACGCCGGTGACCGGGCTCGAGCCGAATGCCGGCGGCGGCTACGTCGTCCACACGCCGCGCGGATCGCTGCGCGCGCGCCGGCTGATCAACGCGACCGGCGCGTGGTCGCCGAAGCTCGCCGAGCTGATCGGCGTCCAGGTCCCGACGTTCCCGATCCGTCACGAGATCTGCTCGTCGGAGCCGCTCAAGCCATTCCTGCGCCCGATGGTGAGCGAGCTGTCGAGCGGCCTGTACTGCAGCCAGTCGATGCGCGGCGAGATCGTCGGCGGCGTGTCGCTGCCCGGTCACGGCTCGACGTACGCGATGGGCTCGACGCTCGAGTTCCTCGCGACCTACGCGCGCCGGCTCGTGCGGCTCATGCCGATCCTGGGCGAGATCAAGATCCTGCGCCAGTGGGCGGGGCCGTACGACCAGTCCCCCGACGGCAACCCGGTGCTCGGCGCCGCGCCCGGCCACCCCGAGTTTTTCCTGGCCTGTGGCTTCGTCGGCCACGGCTTCATGATGGCCCCGATCGTCGGCAAGCTCTACGCGGAGTGGCTGACCGGCGGCAAGCCGCACGAGATCTTCTCGCGCTACACCCTCGCCCGGTTCACCGACGGCAGCGCGGACGCGTTCCCCAAAGAAGACTTCAACATCGGTTAATCTCGAACCGATGGTGGATGCAGCCCGGTCGGGGCCATTGCGACTCGTCTGCTTCGAGCTGCGGGGTCAGGAGCTCGCGCTGCCGATCGACGACGTCCGCGAGACGCTGCCGATCCAGCCGATCACGCGCGTCGTGCTGACGCCGTCCTGTCTCGCGGGTGTGTTCAGCCTGCGCGGCGACATCGTGCCCGCGATCGATCTCGGTGTGCTGCTCGGGCTGTCGCGCACCGAGGTCGGCGACGACAGCCGCATCGTCGTGATCGAGCACGCGACCGGCACGGCGGGCATCGTCGTCGATCGGCTGCGCGACCTGCGCACGCTCGAGGACACGCTGGAGCCACCTCCCGCGAGCTTGCCGCCGCAGGTCGCGCAGCTGCTGCGAGGCATCGCCGCGACGAACACCGGCAGCGTCCGCGTGCTCGACGCCGACGCGATCGTCACCGCCGAGCCCCTGCGCGCCCTGGCGCGAACCGATGTCGAAGGTCGAGGAGAACCGTAAATGAGCACGACGAAGCGCCCGGGCGGCAAGAGGTCTCGACGGTTTCGCATCCCGATGTTCGTGAAGTTCCTGATCGGATGCCTGTCGCTCGCCGCGTTCCTGATCATCGGCAGCACGTACGTCGTCAAGAGCGAGGTCCGGTTCCGCAATCGCGGCAACTACCTCGCGAAGTTCGGCCGCCGGCTCGCCGGCTACACCGAACGCGTCGGGCGCGGCATGACCGGCCAGGCCGAGATGCTCGCGAGCGACACCGAGCTGCGGCTCGCGATCAAGACCACCGGCGAGGCCGGCCCGATCGGCAAGCGCATGTACGACCAGCTGATGACGAAGAACGGGCTGCAGCCCGACGTGTTCGCGATCTTCACGCCGCAGAACCGCATGCTGTGGAGCTCGCCGAACAGCCCGGTCACCGAGGCCGATCTGCCCGAGCTCGCGGCCGCCGAGAAGGCGCGCAGCGGCAGCACGTTCGCGCACGCAAACCAGCTGTTCGCCGGCGTGCCGTACCAGATCTCGGCGGTGCCGATCCGCGCGGTCGCCGGCGACGAGATCGTCGGTGCGCTGATGATCGGCGTCAAGCTCGAGCGCTACTACAACGAGTGGGCCGAGCAGACCGACGAGGATCCCGTATTCCGCACGCGGCCGCTGCTCGTCGAGGGCTCGACGGTGCTCGCGGCAGCGCTGCCCGCCGACAAGCGCAGCGAGGTCGCGCGCGCGCTGCAGCCGGACAAGTGGATCCACGTCAAGGTCGGCGACGACGAGCGCGACATCATCCGCTACTCCGACGGTGACTTCGACTTCTGGGGCGAGGACCTCGAGGGCTACAAGGGCGGCAATCCCGGCCGGCTCGGCAAGCAGTTCTTGATCCGCAACCGCGCGAACATCATCGATCCGGCGCAGTCGATGCCGTGGGGCGAGCTCGCGGTCGCGGTTGGCGCGTCGCTGCTGATCGCGTTCCTCATGGGGTTCTGGGTCACGCGCCCGATCAACCAGATGGTGAAGCAATCACGCGAGCTGCTCGCGGGCGAGACCGATCTGACCCAGCGGATCGTCGTCAGCTCGCGCGACGAGACGGCGGATCTCGCCGAGAACATCAACCAGGTGTTCGCGCGCGTCCACGAGCTCGCGACCGGCGTCCAGAGCGCGGCGTTCCAGGTCGGTGCATCGAGCGCCGAGATCAGCGCGGCGTCGCGGCAGATGCTGTCGGGCCTGAAGGATCAGACGCTGAAGGTCGAGAGCTCGACGACCGCGGTCACCGAGCTCTCGGCGTCGATCCAGCAGGTCGCGGTCAACGCGGCGGAGGCGACCGACGTCGCCGAGAAGTCGAGCACCGCGGTCAACTCGGCGGTCAAGCGCATGGATCAGATCCGCAGCGCGGTCGACGACGCGGCCGAGAAGATGAAGGAGCTCGGCGAGAGCAGCAAGCGGATCGGCAACATCGTCGAGGTGATCCGGCAGATCAGCGAGCAGACGTCGATGCTCGCGCTCAACGCGTCGATCGAGGCCGCGCACGCCGGCGAGCAGGGCCGCGGGTTCGCGGTCGTCGCCGACGAGGTCAGCTCGCTCGCGCGGCGCGTCGGCCAGTCCGCGAAGGACATCGAGGCGCTGATCCAGACCGTCAAGGAACAGACGCGCGCCGCGATCGCGTCGATGGAGGTCGGCACGCGCGAGGTCGTCGGCGGTTCCGAGCTCGTGACGTCGACGCTGACCGGCCTCGGCCAGCTGATCACGGTCGTCAAGGACACCGCGACCGCGGTGCACGAGCAAGCGGTCGTGTCCGACGAGATCGCGCGCAACATGGACGCCGTGCGCAACCTCGCGACCGAGGCACTTCACGGCTCCGAGGAGTCGGTCGTCCAGTCCGAGCGACTGCACGAGCTCGCGTACCAGCTCGAGGAGTCGATCTCCGGCTTCAACCTCGACGGCACGAAGATCGGTGCTGTCGCCGCCGCGCCACCGCCGCGGCTCGCGAAGCCGGCGTTGCGCGAGAAGACGAACGGCGATCCGTCGCGCGCGCTGCCCGCGGGTCCGAAGCGCGCCGCAAAGCCACCCGCGAACACGAGCGTCGAGAACGACTGATCTGAGCCGTGCCGATCGCGCCTGACATCGTCGCCGGCGTCGCGCGCCGGCTCGCCGAGCATGCAGGGCTCGAGCTCCCGACGTGGGTCGTCGAGGCGCGTGCCGCATCGCGGATCGGTGCGCTCGGGATCGCGCCGCAGCAGTACCTCGAGCTGATCGGCTCGGTGCGTGGCGCGGCCGAGCTCGACGAGCTGATCGAGGCGGTGCGCGTCGGCGAGAGCCGGCTGTTCCGGCATCGCTCGCAGATCGCCGCGCTCGTCGATGCGGTCGTGCCGGTGCTGCGCGCGAAGAACCGCAAGGCGATCCGCGTGTGGAGCGCGGGCTGCGCCGCCGGCGAGGAGCCGTACACGCTCGCCGCGGTGCTCGCGGCCGCGCTGCCCGACGTCGCGCTCACGATCGTCGCGACCGACGTCTCCGCCGACGCGCTCGAGCTCGCGCAACGCGCGACGTATCCGGCGTCCGCGTGGCAGGACATCCCCGAGGACTGGCGCGATTCGTTCACGTTCGACGGCACGGCGGTGCGCGTGCGTCCGGAGATCGCGAGCATCGTGCGGTTCGAGCGCGCGAACCTCGCCGATGCGCTCGGCGGCTCGACGCCGCGCGGCTGCGAGCTCGTGTGGTGTCGCAACGTGCTGATCTACTTCACGCCGGCGGCGCGCAAGCGCGTCGTCGATCGGCTCGTCGGCGCGCTGCGGCCCGGCGGGTTTCTGTTCGTCGGCTACAGCGAGTCGCTGCGCGACATCGCCGAGCTCGAGCCGATGCGCGCGTCGAGCGCCGGCGGCGACGCGGTCTACTACTGCAAGCGCGCGGCCGACACCGGCGAGCACCCGACGGTGCCGTTGCGCCCGACCCCGGTGCCCGCGTTCGTCGCGCCGCGTGCGAGCGAGCCGACCGGTCCGATCGCAGCGCGCCCTGCTCCGCCGCCGACGCTGCCGCCACCGATGCCGACGCCGCACGAGCAGCCCGAGCACGTGGTCGCGCTCACCGGTCACCCGAGCGCGCGCTCGGTGACGCAGCTGTTGACGTCGACGCTCGGCACGCACGGGCTGCGCCGGCTCGTGATCGATCTCGACGGCGCCGACCTGATCGGCGACGAGCTCGCGCCGGTGCTGCGGCGTGCGCGCGCCGCCGCGATGGCCGCCGGCGTCGCGCTCGAGGTGCGCGCGACCCGGACCGGCGCGCGGCGCTGGCTGTCGCGCCACGATCTCGACGAGGGCGGGCCATGACTGCGACCCTGTGGGACGAGTTCGTCGCCGGCAGCGGCCGCGATGCCGCGCTGATCGCGAGCGCGCTGCACGCGACCACCGATCCAGCGGAGCTCGGCGGGCTCGCGCACGTCGCGTTCCGGATCGGGCTGTCGTGCCTCGGCATCGGCGCCGAGCCGATCGGCAAGCTCGCACTCGCGATCGAGCGCGCGTTCGACCGCGTCAAGGCGCTCGACCCAAGCGCGCGCAAGGCGCTCGACGAGGCGGTCGCGACGCTGCACGCCGCATTCGTCCAGCTCGCGAACCCCGACAAGTCCGGCGCGCGCGTCGAGGACCTGCCGCTCGCCGAGCGCACGACCGCCCTCGACGCCGCGGTGCCGCTCAAGACCGCGCCCGCCGCACCGACGCGGTTCATCCCGCCGGTCCAGCCGGTGCCCGCGGTCGGCTCTGGCCCGGTCGCGGCGCCGACCGGCTTCGTGTGGACGCCGAACGTCGAGGACGACATGGTCGAGCTGTTCTTCGACGAGGCGACCGAGCGGATCGAGGCGCTCGCCGGCAAGCTCGTCGAGATCGAGCGCCGCCCCGACGACGGCGAGCTGCTGCGCGACGTGTTCCGCGACCTCCACACGGTGAAGGGCAGCTCGGCGATGGTCGGCCTGAAGCCGGTCAACGATCTCGCGCACGCGGCCGAGGATCTCGTCGGCCAGATCCGCGACGCCGGGCGTGCGGTCGACGGCGCGGTGATCGACGCGCTGCTCGCCGCGCTCGACGGCCTGCGCGAGATGCTCGACCGCGCGCGGCAGCGCACGCCGATCACGTACGACCCGGCGCCGGTGATCGCGCGGCTGCGCAACCCGAACGCGGCGGTCGCGGTCGTCCAGCGCGCGGCCCCCGCGGCGGCGTCCGTGCCCGTCGCCGCCGATCACGCCGAGCGGGCGCGGCCGACGATCCGCGTCGACTTCGAGAAGCTCGATCGGCTGCTGAACCTCGTCGGCGAGCTCGTGCTCGGCCGCGACGAGCTGCGCGGTGCGGTCGCTTCGCTGTCGTCGGTCACCGCCGAGCTCGCGACCGATCGCGGCGTCGCACGCCGGGTCGCGATCGTGCGCGACGGCAACGGCGCGTCGCATGGTGCGAACGCAGGCAACGGTGCGATCGACGCGCTTGGCGAGGAGCTGTCGCGGGTCGAGCGCGTGCTCGGCGAGGTCACGGGCGATCTCGACCGCGGCACCGATCGACTCGACGCGATCTCGGGCGAGCTGCGCGAGCAGGTGATGCGGCTGCGCATGGTCCCGGTCGCCGGCGTGTTCCGCAAGCACGTGCGCACCGTGCGCGATCTCGCGGGCAACCTCGGCAAGCGCGCGCGGCTCGAGCTCGTCGGCGACGAGACCGAGCTCGACAAGCTGCTGGTCGAGGCGCTCGACGAGCCGCTGATGCACCTCGTGCGCAACGCGGTCGATCATGGCCTCGAGCCGGCGGACGCGCGCGCCGCCGCCGGCAAGCCCGCCGAGGGCGTGATCAAGCTGTCCGCCGCGCACCGCGGCAACCAGGTCGAGATCCGCGTCACCGACGACGGCCGCGGCCTCGATCCGGGCAAGCTCAAGGCGCGCGCGATCGAGCGCGGCCTGATCACCGACGACGAAGCCGAGGCGATGGACGATCGCGCCGCGCGCGAGCTGATCTTTCGCCCCGGGTTCTCGACCGCTGCGACCGTGAGCGAGGTCTCCGGGCGCGGCGTCGGCATGGACATCGTGCGGCAGGCGATCGTGAGCCGGCTCAAGGGCACGATCGACGTCGAATCAACCCCAGGCCAAGGGAGTGCGTTCGTGCTCAAGCTTCCGCTCACGCTCGCGATCATCCAGGTCGTGGTCGCTCGCGCCGGTGGCGAGACGTTCGCGATCCCGCTCGACGTCGTCCAGCGCGTGCTGTCGGTCAAGCCGGCGGAGATCGAGCTCGTCGGCGATCGCGAGGTCGTCGTCGTGCGCGGCAAGCACGTGCCGCTGATCCGGCTCGACGCCGTGCTCGAGCTCGATGCCGGCACCGACGGCGACCTCCAGCTCGTGCTCGTCGAACAGGGCGGCCAGTCGTACGCGCTCGTCTGCGAGCACCTGCTCGGCAAGCGCGAGATCGTGATCAAGTCGCTCGGCAAGCTGCTCGCGAACGTGCCGTGCGTGGCGGGCGCGACGCTGCTCGGCGAGCGGGTCGCGCTGATCCTCGACGTGCCCGCGATCATCCGCCGCGCGCTCGAGCAGCCGGCGGGCCCGCGCCGCGCGACCGTGCGCACCGCGACCGCGTCGTCCGCGCACGTCCTGCTCGTCGAGGACTCGGACATCGTGCGCGAGTCGCTGCGCCGGATCCTCGTCGATGCCGGCTACATCGTCACCGTCGCGATCGACGGCCAGCACGGGCTCGAGCTCGCGCGGTCGCGGCGCTTCGATCTGATCTCGACCGACGTCGTGATGCCGCGGATGGACGGCTACGAGCTGACGCGCACGCTGCGCGCGATGCCCGAGTACGCGAACACGCCGATCGTGATGGTGACGTCGATGGGCGAGCGCATCGATCGCGTGCGCGGCTTCGATGCCGGCGTCGACGAGTACATCACGAAGCCGCACGATCGCGCGCAGCTCGTCCGCGTGGTGCGCAAGCTGCTCGGCGGTGGCGGCGGCGGCGGCAGCGATGACGCGCGCGGCGACGGAGACGGCGCATGAACATCGTGATCGTCTCCGACGAGCCCGTGCTGCCCGCGCTCGCGCGCCGGCCGCTCGACCCGCTCGGCCACACGGTGACGACCGTCGGATCGATCGAGGAGCTCCACGATCGACTCGACGAGCTCGCGCCGCGCGCCGCGATCCTGCCGCGCCGGCTTCCGGATCGCACGCTGTCCGAGACCGTCGAGCTGCTGCGCGGCCGCAGCGAGCCGATCGCGATCGTCGTCGTCGGCGTCACGACCGCCGATCGCGGGCTCGCGCGCGACGTCGAGGCCGACGGTTATCTCCAGGTGCCGTTCTCCGACGCGCAGGTGCTCGACGTGCTCGGCGCGACCACGCGCGCGAAGCGGCTGATCCTGCTCGCCGACGACTCGCCGATGATCCACCGCCACACCGTGCCGATCCTCGAGGACGACGGCTACGAGGTGCGGTCCGCGTACGACGGCGTAGAGGCGCTCGTGCTCGCGCGCGCGCACCAGCCCGATCTCGTGATCACCGACGTCGAGATGCCGAAGCTCGATGGCTACGGCGTGTGCAAGGCGCTGAAGTCGGATCCGGCGACCGCGCACCTGCCCGTGCTGATCTGCAGCTCGCTCGGCGAGGCGACCGACCTCGAGCGCGGCTTCGATGCCGGCGCCGACGACTACCTCGTCAAGCCGGTGCTGCCCGAGGAGCTGTCGACCCGGGTGCGCGCGCTCGTCCAGGGCACGCTGCCCGGTGCGCGCGAGCGCGTGCTCGTCGTCGACGATTCGCCGGCGCAGCGCCACTACGTCGCGGACTGTCTCGCGCGCCAGGGCTTCGAGGTCGCGACCGCGGAAGACGGCAAGGTCGCGCTCGCGAAGGCCCAGGCGGTGAAGCCGGCGCTGATCGTCAGCGACTACGAGATGCCGAACATGACCGGCTTCGAGCTCGTGCACGCGCTCCGCCGCGATCCCGAGCTGCGCCAGATTCCGGTGATCATGCTGACCGCGCGCGACTCCAAGCGCGACATGGCGCAGATGCGCGCGGCCGGCGCCTCGGCGTACCTCGTGAAGCCA
The DNA here is from genome assembly GCA_035715365.1 of Kofleriaceae bacterium. Classification (GTDB taxonomy): domain Bacteria; phylum Myxococcota_A; class Polyangia; order Haliangiales; family Haliangiaceae; genus JABFXX01. The sequence continues at coordinate 59,849 of DASTLB010000069.1, forward strand.
TTCTCGCAGGACAAGTGCATCGCGCTCGTCGAGCGCACGCTCGCGGAGCGCCGGCTGATCGCGTACAAGGAAGCGTCCGCGCTGTTCATCTCCGAGGGCGCGCGGCAGGCCGCCGAGGAGCGAGCGTCGTCGGGCACGCTGCTCGCGTTCCGTGCCGACGAGCGCGTCGTCGCCGTGATGTTCTCCGACCTCGTCGGGTTCACGCCGATGTCCGCGTCGCTGACACCGAGCGAGCTGATCGCGCTGCTCAACGACTACTTCGACGTCATGTGTCCGATCGTGAAGCAGCACGGTGGTGACATCGACAAGTTCATCGGCGATGCGATCATGGCGATCTTCGAGGAGCAGCGCGGCCACGAGCCGGCCCCGATCCGCGCGACGCGGGCCGGCCTCGCGATGCAGGCAGCGATGGCGAGCTTCAACGAAGGCAGGCCGATCCAGCTCGCGATGCGCATCGGCATCAACACCGGCCCGGTGATCCGCGGCGATCTCGGCTCGCGCGTCGTGCGCCGCGACTACACGGTGATCGGCGACACCGTGAACCAGGCGAACCGCTACGAGAGCCGGTGCCCGCCCGGCGAGGTGCTCGTCAGCGGCACGACGCGCGACGTGCTCGGCGATCGCGCGCGGGTTCGCGAGATCACCGGGCTGCAGCTCAAGGGCGTCGCCGCGCCGGTCACCGCGTACGTCGTCGAGGCGATCACGGAAGCGGAGGCGCTGTCGTGAGTCGCAAGATCCGCGTGCTGATCGTAGACGATTCGCTGTTCATGCGAGCGGCGATCGCGAAGACGCTCGCGAGCGGGCCGTTCGAGATCGTCGGCCAGGCGAAGGACGGCCACGACGCGCTCGCGCAGGTCGGCAGGCTCGCGCCCGACGTGATCACGATGGACTTCAACATGCCGGGCATGAACGGCGCCGACACCGTGCGCGCGCTGATGCACCAGCGCCCGACGCCGGTCGTGATGTTCTCGGCGCACACGAAGCAAGGCGCAAAGGAGACGTTCGACGCGCTCGCCGCCGGCGCGGTCGACTTCGTGACGAAGCCCGCCGGCGAGGTCTCGGTCGATCTGTCGAAGATCGCCGACGAGCTGACGCGCAAGCTGCTCGCCGCCGCCTCGGCGCGTCCGCGCGCCGCGAATCCCGCGCCGATGCGCGCGTCGGGCCCGATCTCGATCACGACGACCGGCGGCCTCGGCACGACGCTGTCCGGCGGGCTGCCGCGGCTGTGCATCATCGCGATCTCGACCGGCGGCCCCGCGGCACTGTCCGAGGTCATCCCCGCCCTGCCCGACAACTTGAAGCTCGCGATCGTCGTCGTCCAGCACATGCCCGCGGGGTTCACGACCGCGCTCGCGGAGCGGCTCGATGCCGCGAGCCGGGTCAGCGTCCGCGAGGCGCAGCACGGCGATCGCCCGCTGCCCGGCGGCGTGCTGATCGCGCCCGGCGATCGCCACCTCGAGTTCGACGACCGCGGCATGGTCGCGCTGTCCGATGGGCCACTCGTCAACGGCTGCCGGCCGGCCGCCGACGTCACGATGCAGTCCGCGGTCCGCGTGTACGGCCGGCGCACGCTCGCGGTCGTGATGACCGGGATGGGCAAGGACGGCGCGGCCGGCGCGCTCGCGATCAAGCGCGCGCAGGGCAAGACGCTCGCGCAGGACGCCGAGACCTCGGTGATCTACGGCATGCCGAAGGCGGCGATCGACGCCGGCGCGATCGACGAGGTCGCGGCGCTGGCCGACATCGCGGCCTGGTTGCGATACGCCTGAGCGATCTCTCGGGGTAGGCTGCGCCGGTGACGATTTCGGTGTTCGAGAACCTGCGCAACGTCGGCGTGATCGGCGCCGGCAACATGGCCGAGGCGCTGATCCGCGGCCTCGTGCGCGGCGGCCACGTGTCGGCGGATCGCATCACCGCCTCGGCCCCGCGCAAGGAGCGGCTCGAGGAGCTGCGCGCGACGTACGGCATCCACGTCACGCAGGACAACCGCGCGGTCGCACAGATCGCGGATCTTTGTTTGTTGTCGACGAAGCCGCAGATCCTCGACAAGGTGCTGCGCGAGATCGCCGACGTGCTGAAGCCGAACACGCTGCTGCTCTCGATCGCCGCCGGCGTCGACACCGAGACGATCGAGGCCGCGGTGCCCGATGGCGTGCGCGTCGTCCGCGCGATGCCGAACACCCCGGCGCTCGTCGGCGCGGGGGCGACCGCGATCGCCGCGGGCCGCCACTCGACCGAGGCCGACCTCGCCGCCGCGAAGGCGATCTTCGAGGCAGTCGGCATCGCGGTCGTGCTCGACGAGATCCACCTCGACGCGGTCACCGGGCTGTCGGGCTCGGGGCCGGCGTACATCTTTCTGATCCTGGAGGCGCTCGCCGATGCCGGCGTCAAGGTCGGGCTGTCGCGGCGCAACGCCCAGCGGCTCGCCGCGCAGACCGTGATGGGCTCCGCAAAGCTCCTGCTGGACACCGACGAGCATCCCGGCAAGCTGAAGGACATGGTCACGTCGCCCGGTGGCACCGCGATCGCCGGCCTGCACACGCTCGAGGAAGGCGGGCTGCGGACCACGCTGATCAACGCGGTCGAGACCGCGACGAAGCGTGCCCGCGAGCTCGGGCGCGGAGGCAAGTGACGCAGTCCGGGCGCACGTGTTTCAAGCGCGGCGGCGACGGCGCGGTCACGTTCGACGTGCTCGTCCAGCCGCGAGCATCGCGCGCGAAGATCGGGCCGATGCACGACGGCCGGCTCAAGATCGCCGTCACCTCGCCACCGGTCGACGGCGAGGCGAACGCGGCGGTGATCGAGCTCGTCGCGGATGCGCTCGGCGTCGCGAAGAGCGCGGTCCAGGTGGTCGCCGGTCAGAGCTCGCGCCGCAAGACGCTGCGCGTCGCTGGCGTGACACCGGAGCAGCTCGAGGAGCTGATCGCGTGAGGCGTGCGGCGCTCGCGCTCGTCGGGCTCGCGGCGTGTAACGGCGAGACCGGGACGATCCAGCTCGAGCTCGCGGCCGCGCCGGGCTCGTCGCTGATCGCGAACATCCAGCACCTGCGCGTCACGATCACGGATCCGAAGACCGTGATCGAGACCGACCGCGACGAGAACGGCCTCAACCTCGCGCTCGACGTCGAGGCGACCGGCGGCGCCGGCGCGCTGATCGTCGAGGGCTTCGACGGCAGCGGTGCGCTGATCGCCGGCGGCGAATCGCCGATCTTTCCGGTCGCCGCGATCAACGCACGGATCGTCGTCTACGTCGCCGCGCCGCTCTCGATCGGACCGTCGATCTCGACGCTGCCCGCGCCGCGCACGAACGTCGCGGCCGCTGCGCTCGCCTACGGCGTCGTGATCGCGGGCGGCGAGGACGAGGCCGGCGCGAAGACCGACTCGATCTTCGTCTACAACGCATACGACCACGGGCTGACCGCCGGCCTGGCGATGCCGGCCAAGCGCGCCGCGCAGACGCTCGCGGTCGGCTCGAACGATGCGGTGTACATGTTCGGTGGGATCGACGAGGCCGGCACGCCGACCGGCACGTTCTGGCGATTCGACACCACGGTCGCGCCGATGGGCGCGTACACCGATTTCGGCGACGACGCCGGCCTCGCGCGCGCCTCGACGTCGGCGATCCAGCTCGGCGTCGATCGCTTCGTCATCACCGGCGCGCCGCCGCTCGACCTCACGTTCAACGCGATCGCCGCGCGCACCGATCTCGCGTCGCTGTCGCCGAACGGCGCCTCGGTGATCGGCGACAACGGTCAGGCGATCGCGATGTTCGCTGGCGATCCCATCGTGCGGCTGCGCGGCGATTCGTTCGACACGATCCCCGCGAGCGCCGAGGACACCGCGACCGCCGCTGGCCTGCCCGACGGCCGGATCGTGTTCGCCGGCGTCGGTGGCGCCGCCGACGTGCTCGTGATCGATGCCGCGACCGGCAGCGCGAGCCGCGTCACCGGCGCACTGTCCACGCCGCGCCTGCGCGCCGCGGTCGCCGCCACGTCCGAGTACCTCGTGGTCGCCGGCGGCACCGACGCCGCTGGAGCTTCCCTCCCGTCTGCTGACATTCTCGCCGTGACCGATCTCGCACGGATCGCGACGGTCCCCTGCGTCCCGCGGTCGCGCGCCGCGGCGTTCGTGCTGCCAAACCGGCAGATCCTCGTCGTCGGCGGCACCCCCGCGAACGACCAGATCGAGTTGTTCACGCCTCCACCGGCCAGCCCGGAATAGGCCACGGTCAGCAACATCGGCTTGACCGCCCTGTCCCGGTCGAGACAATCGGAGGTCCCATGCTGCTGCCTCGTGCTGTCGTCGCTGCCGTCGTGCTGCTCGCCCCGCTGTCCGCGCGCGCGGACGACCGGCCGAACCGTCCGCTGCGCTTCGAGAAGGTCGTGATCCCCGCGCGCCCGGTCGACGTGATCCCGAATACGATCTATCTCAACCGCTGCGCCGGCGGCTGCACCGTCAAGTTCGGCACGACCGACGACGCCCGTACGCACACGTCGACGATCCCGCAGGGCGGCTCGATGTTCACCGTCGCCGAGTTCGCCTGGGGCGACGCCGAGTGGAACGCGCTCGTTCAGTGCTTCAAGGAGGTCTACTCGCCGTACGCGGTGACGATCACCGACGTCCAGCCCTCGCCCGACGTCCACTACAACGAGGCGATCGTCGCCGGCGTGCCGCAGGACATCGGCCTCTCCGACGGCATCGGCGGCATCGCGCCGGTCATGGGCAACTGCAACCCCGTCGACCACGCCATCTCGTTCTCGTTCGCGAACATCTACGGCCCGACCGATCGCGTGAACCAGATCTGCTGGACCGCGGCGCAGGAGGTCGGCCACACCTACGGCCTCGATCACGAGTACGAGTTCTTCGACGGCCGTTCGGCCTGCAACGATCCGATGACCTACCGCGACGACTGCGGCGGCCAGAAGTTCTTCCGCGACCTCGCGGCGAAGTGCGGCGAGTTCAACGCGCGCGAGTGCGCCTGCAGCCACCTCCAGACCTCGCACAAGTGGATGCAGACCGTGCTCGGCGTCGGCACGCCGATCACCGCCCCGACCGTCTCGATCACGTCCCCGACCGCCACGACGATCAGCAACGGCGAGACCGTGCACGCGCTCGCGAGCGCCCAGCGCGGCGTCGTCACCGTCCAGCTCCTCCTGAACGGCTACCCGTGGGTCGAGCTCCCCGGCGTCGCGTTCGGTCTCAACGGCCAGCCCGCCTCGGACTACGCGCTCAAGCTGCCGGACAACGTCCCCGACGGCGTGATCGACATCGAGGTCGTCGCGACCGACGATCTCGGCATCGCCACGAAGTCCGCGGTCGTCACCGTCACGAAGGGCGCGCCCTGTACGTCCGCCGACTCGTGCCTCGAAGGCCAGCTGTGCGACGCCGGCAAGTGCTACTGGGAGACGCCGACCGGAGAGACCGGCGACGCCTGCAGCTATCCGCAGTTCTGCGTCAGCGGCCTGTGTCAGAACGTCGACGGCTCGGAGATCTGCACGACCACCTGCAACCCGACGACGACCACCTCCTGCCCCGACAACTTCGAGTGTCGCGAGACGACCTCCGCGGGTGTCGGCGTCTGCGCCCCGATCGACACCGGTGGCGGCTGCTGCAGCACCAGCACGAGTGGCACGCCGTGGCCGCTGTTCGGCCTCTCCGCCGCCGTCCTCGGCTTCGTGATGCGCCGCCGGCGCCACTAGCCCGCCGTCCCACACGGGACCGAACCACCCTCGGTCCCACGCGGGACCCCACGGTCGAACGGGTGGATCCAGTCGAACGTCACCGCATCCGGCGCCTCGCCCGCGATGACGAGGTGGCCCTTGTGCACCGCTGCATGATGCGCGTCGCACAGCAACACGATGTTCGACATCGCATGACTGCCGCCGAAACTCTGGAACTCGATGTGATGGATCTGCAGATGTCGAGTGAACCGGCAGCCGGGCACCACGCACCGATGCTCGTCGCGCGCGTGCACCTGCCGACGCTTGCGCGGTGTCACGCTCGCGGTCACGCGCTCGGGGTGCTCCGCCTCGAGATCGCCGAGGTACTCGGCGTCGCAACACGCGCGCTCGACGCTCGCCGGATCGAGGTCGAACGCGCGACCCGCGCCGTGCTGCCAGCCGCGCTTGCAGTCCTTGCACGTCGTGACCGACACCTGGTAGGCCGGCCTGCCCTCGTGCGGCGGCACCGTCTCGAGCGCGCGCCGCAGGATCATCTGCAATAGCTCGTCGTCGTCCATCCGACGATCCCCGCTGTATTCGCGCTCGAGCTGCTCGCGCGCGTGCCGCATCAGCGCGTGCGTCTCGGGACCGACGAAGAAGCTCAGCAGCTTCTTCACGAGCTGGGGCTTCTTGGGCGCGTCAGGCAGATCGCCGGGCTCGAGGCCCGACACCATGTCCTGGATCTCGTGCACGGTCTTGCCTTCGGTCGCGGCCAGCCATGCCGCCTCGGTCTCGCCGGTCGCGATGCGCGACAGCTCGCGCGCCGCCGACGGAAACAGCTCACCCGCTTCGAGCGCTGCGCTCACCTGCGGCAGCTGCTCGAGCTTGAGGGCGGTGCGCACGAGCTCGAGTGCGGTGTGCGTGCGATAGCCGAGCTCGCGCTCCATGTACTGCACGAGCGATCCATGCCCGAAGTGCGTCCAGATCCGTGCCTCGTGCGCCTGCCGGAGCAGCACGATCTCGCGCGCCTTCAGCTTCGCGCGCTGGCGAGCGATGCCCTGCAGTCCGCGATGCACGTCTTGCCAGTCGATCCCACTCTTCACGTCCGTGTGCATGCGATTGTCGTAACACGCACTCTCGCGACGCATTGACGTGCTCTCTGACGCCGGATAATCGGCGTTTCCGCAAATTCCTCGTCGACAACAACAAACGTTACCGCACGCACTCCAATGCGCTCTCGTTGGACGAAATCACTCACTTCTCGAGCACTCCATGTTTCGCTCGCAAAATACTGTCAATCAAAAACGTCATCACGAATCACTTTTTTTGCGAGCTACACGCCGGGTACTTCCACGCGCATCCTTGAGATCGGCGTTCGAGTGCGTGTCGCTCGACCAGGCGCACGACGAGCTGCACGACCTGCACCCTACGCGAGCGCTCTCCCGACGGCCCGCGCGAAACCTAAAGCTCCCTGGCCCGCCGAGGGCCGCGGCGCCTTTCGTCCGTGGCGAGCGGAGCGCGAGCCGCGTGACGAGCGCGGGCACGGCGCGCGTGCTCTCGCCGACCTCGAACTGTGCGGCGGCGCGCCGCTCTACGCCGGCGCGATCGGCGCTCGGCACGCGGGTCGCGCGAGAGCGAGCGAGGACGAGGCGCCGCGGACCGAGGGCAGCTCTGACTCACCTGCCGCTATCGTCGATGGGAACGTTAACCCCGACCTTGCCTCGCTCGAGGTCGCCGGACGACGAGGCGCTAACGCGGAGCTGCGCGACACCCCCTACGCGAGCGCTCTCCCGACCGCCCGCGCGACGACCTGAAGCTCCCCGCCCGCCGAGGGCCGCGGCGCCTTTCGTCCGTGGCGAGCGGAGCG